>NZ_CP087715.1:957500-2157500 GCF_020991125.1 Microbulbifer celer | reverse complement strand
GATACGGCGGGCAAATTTCACGTAGGCGTCAATGCGTTGCTGTTCGGTGGGCGCCGGCTGCAGTTTGTGTTCCCGATCAATCAGCCAGCTGTCATTCTGAAGCAGGTTGATGACCACCACATCCGGTGTCCATTGGCTGAAGTCCCACTGGGTCTCGTTGTTGCCCACGCCACTGAGCTGATCGAAATAATCGCGCATGATGTAGGGGAACCAGCTCACCATAATACCGATGCCGCTTCTGCATATGGTGTGTAGCTCGGCATCCAGCGTTCGTGCTGCCACCGCGCCGTAGGTCCAGTAGTGGTTTTGTTCCGAGGCCAGATCGTCGCGACCGTTGTCCGCCCCCTCATTGCCCATGCCGCAGGAGATGGAGTCACCAAAGATTTCCATGCGCCGCTGGGGGCGCGCCGGTGGCACCGTCAGTTCACCCTGTTCAGACAGTCTCAGCCCCTTGAAAGCGGTTGCCCCGTATTCTCCCTCCGTACGCTTGTAGATCTCCAAAGAGTGCTCGCCGGACGGCAGCGCCCGGGAAACCTCGTAAGTGTGCTGGCCTTGTTGCGTTTGCAGTACGAAAGGGTGGGCGGTATTGCCATCAATAATCACATTGAAAAAATTCTGACCCAGTTCGTCGTCCAGAATGATGCTGAGCGCAGTACCGGTAAAATTGGCGCGGACACTGCTTCCGGGCCAAGTAAGGCTGGGAGCTTGCCGATCACTGAAGTCAACGCGGCCCACATACTGTAGGTCCGGCGCATCGGCGCTGATGACCTGGGTTATCCGGTTGTCTGCGGCGGCGAGTGCTGTGCTGCACAGGGTGAGTAGAAGTCCTGCACAGGCGGTTCCAAGTGTGTTTTTCATTGATTGGTATCTTCCGACGGTATCTGACCATTGAGCTGGTGTAGGGTATGGAGCAAACGGTAATATGACTGTTGGGTCCAGTCTACTGGCAGGGACTGCTGCACCGACCAAATCGGCAAAAGGAGAGGGTAATGTGTGATGAATTGAATGGTAAAGACGCAGAAGCATGCTGCCTGCAGGCTTCGTGGCGGTTAACTACGCTCAGGCGGGCGCGCCTGAACTAGAATACTGGATCTGTTCGAGCGGCGCCTGCAATCAGGCTGACCGAGGGCAGAAAACAAATAACCGCCAACAATGACCGGTCACCAGCTGGTCAACATAGTAATTTTATAGACCCGACCTCAACACAAGTTCCGACCCAGGATAGAAGTCCCAATCCCCGATCGGACATTCTGAAGTGAGTGAATTATGGCTCTGGAGCTGGCTCTGAAAACCGTCCCGTCTACGGCGTCCCTGTACCTGAAGGCATTGGTGCCGGGCAAGCGGGTAGAGCCTCCGCGCGAATCCGCGTTGCTCGCCTGCGCGACGCTGAAAAACCAGCCTATTGACCCTGCGCGATTGGTTGAATATTGCAGGGTCTGCGGGTTTTCCGGTCCGGCAGAGGGGCGTGTTCCGCGCGTGCCGGCGACTTACCCCTTTGTGATGGCAATGCCCTTGCAATTGTCATTGCTGGTATCCGAAGCCTTTCCATATTCCGTGCTCGGGATTGTGCATGTGCGCAATGAGATTACTCAGTACCGGCCGATAGAGATTGAAGATCGGCTGGACTTTCGTTGCGAACTTTATGGTCCTCGCCATGCCCGCCGGGGGCTGGAGTTTGATCTCCTCACCCGGGTCTATGTCCAGGAAAGCCTTATCTGGGAGTGTGTGAGTACCATGTTGCGCCGCGATATTGGTGCGGCTCGGAGCCAGGAAAAAGCGGGTGGTGAGAAAAGGAAGCGATCGCCCGCCCGCGCGCAAAGCGCGTTGAGCGGAGCCTCTGCGCTTCAGAGAGCCGCCCGGTCTTCTGCGGGCAATCACGGCATTGAGCGCGAGTGGCAAATAGGCGCGAATACGGGGCGGCGTTACGCGCGCGTGTCCGGGGACCGAAATCCGATCCATCTCTACACCTTGAGTGCAAAGCTGTTTGGTTTTCCCGGCGCGATTGCACACGGCATGTGGACCAAAGCCCGTTGTCTGGCAGAGTTGGAACCGCAGCTGGCCCCGTTTTCCGGTCGATTCAAAATTGCGATCGCGTTCAGAAAGCCGATTATGCTTCCGGCGTCTGTGGTTTTTACCGGCAGCCGTGAACTGGATGCACCAGCCCTCTCTTTTTCAGTGAAAGCCAAAAAAGGTCGCAGCCCGCACCTTCACGGTTCCGTCGAGGCGATAACCGATTAGTCCTTATTCTTCCCGACAACGAAAAAGCCCCGAACTCTTGCGAGATCGGGGCTTTTTGATATGGCGCGCTCGGGAGGATTCGAACCTCCGACCGCCTGGTTCGTAGCCAGGTACTCTATCCAGCTGAGCTACGAGCGCGTCGTTATGGGTGCGAACTATAGTGACCCGCCTTGGCTTCGTCAACTATTTTTTAACGTTGGTTTTGAAAAACTCGTTAAAAATCCGCAAGTTACCGAGTCTTTCGACCCTCCGCAAAGGAATGGATCAACTCGATAGGGCGCGCATTCTGCCGTGGCCGATGGTCCTTTGCAAGCACTTTTTTGCGCTTTTGATGCGGGCATGTGGTTTCAGGCAGCGTGGCATTCGTTGCCACGTAGCTGGCGCTGGAACTCCGCTTCCAGCAGCTCTGGATCCCGATGGCGTTTTATCCGCTCGAAAAACGCCAACGCCTCGGGATAGCTGAGTTTCAGGTAGGCCAGCCACTGTTTGACCCGGTTACCCAGGTATTTGGCCGGGTAGAGGTCCTTGGTGGTGTGGTAGTAGGTGTGGAGTAGCTGTGCCACCTGCTGCCAGTTCATAGGGGCGTAACCCCGGCCTTCACAGTATGCGCGGATCTGAAGCCCGATATCCGGCCGTGCCAGCAGGCTACGGCCAAACATATAGGCATCGCAGCCGGTGACTTCCCGGCAGCGGATGAAATCGTCCAGGGTCCACAGGTCGCCGTTGGCGATGACTTTAATACCTGCTTGCTGACGGATTTCGCCAATGTATTCCCAATAGGCCGGTGGGCGGTAGCCATCCACTTTGGAGCGTGCATGCACGGCAAGCTCGCTGGCGCCGCCGGCCTCCGCCGCACGGGCGTTGTCCAGGTAACTGCTGCGGTCAGAAAACCCCAACCGAATTTTGGCGGTCACCGGGATGGTGTCCGGAACCGCTTTTCTCACCGCGGCCACAATGGATTCCACCCGGTGTGGAGACTGCAGCAGACAGGCGCCGCCGTCACTGTTGTTGACGGTCTTTGCCGGGCAGCCAAAATTGATATCGATAGCCTGGGCGCCGGCGGCTACTGCCCGCATCGCATTGCGCCCCATGGATTCCGGATTGCCGCCCAGTATCTGTAAGCGCACCGGGGTGCCAGATGGGGTCATTGCCCCCTGTTCCAGCTCCGGGCACAGTCGGGTAAAAACCCGGCGGGGCAAACGGTTGTCCGTCACCCGTACAAATTCTGTCACGCAGACGTCGATGCCACCCAGCGCAGAAAGCAGTGTGCGCACGTGGTGGTCAATCACACCTTCCATAGGCGCCTGATAAATCATTGGCGCGGGGCTGGCGGTGGGCTTTGCGGAGGGCTTTGTTGTGGATGTGGTGGTGGACATATCTCGGTCAATGCGATCCCAAAGTGAGCGTCGGCGTATTGTAAGGGAACGCGCTGTGCAACGGATATGCCCGTTGACGCAAAACGTCAAGGTGTTGATTCTGGTAGCGAAAATGGTCGATTTTGCCTGTTATTGTCGGCTTCTTGGTTGCTTTTGTAACTAATAAGTGTTTGATTTCAAAGGGAAGTTGTATTGATAATAACGCCCGCCAAAAAACGGGTACGACTAACATTAGAAGTACATCGAAATATAACAAGGGGGTTATAAGATGCAGGAATCGCTATTACAGCAGGGACTGGACATCACGCTGTTCGGTATGGGTATTGTTTTCACTTTCCTGCTCACGCTCATCATCTGCACCACCCTCATGTCCCGCTTTATCGGCCGTTTCCTGCCAGAGGCGGCTCCCGCTCCGGCCAGCCCCAGTGGGCAATCGACGCCGGCTGGCACCGGCGATGCCCGTCTGAAAAAGATCATTGAGGCTGCAATCGAGCAGCATCGCAAAAATCGCCGCTGAGCCAGTTATCGGCGGGCTTCCGGCTGCCTGTCATTCATCCATTACCAAGATCAATTGCTTAGAGAGACGACCCATGACTGAGGTTAAAAAGCCATTGGGGATTACTGATGTAGTCCTGCGCGACGCCCACCAGTCGCTGTTCGCTACCCGCCTGCGGCTGGACGACATGCTGCCGATTGCGGAGAAGTTGGATAAGGTCGGCTTCTGGTCTCTGGAATCCTGGGGCGGAGCCACTTTTGATGCGTGTATCCGCTACCTGGGTGAAGACCCCTGGGAGCGCATTCGCGAACTGAAGAAGGCCATGCCGAACACGCCGCAACAGATGTTGTTCCGCGGCCAGAATATTCTCGGATATCGCCACTACGCAGACGATGTAGTGGAAAAGTTCGTAGAGCGCGCGGCTATCAACGGCGTGGATGTATTCCGTGTGTTTGACGCCATGAATGACATGCGCAACCTGCAAACCGCACTGGCCGCGGTGAAAAAGCAGGGCAAACATGCACAGGGCACTATCTCCTATACCGTAAGCCCGGTACACACGCTGGATATGTGGGTGGATCTCGGTCGCAAGATTGAGGATATGGGCGCCGATTCCATTGCCATTAAAGATATGGCGGGCCTGCTACGCCCGTATGAAGGCTACGAGTTGGTGAAGCGCCTGAAACAAGCGGTGGACATTCCCATCCACATGCAGTGTCACGCCACTACCGGCCTTTCAACTGCTACTGCGTTGAAGTGTGTGGAAGCGGGGATCGACAATATCGATACCGCCATTTCCTCCATGTCCATGACTTACGGCCACAGCCCCACCGAGGCCGTGGTGGCGATTCTGGAAGGCACTGAGCGCGATACCGGGCTGGATATCCATCTGCTGGAAGAAATCGCGGCCTACTTCCGTGAGGTCCGCAAGAAGTACGCAAAATTCGAAGGTTCTCTGCGCGGTGTCGATTCCCGTATCCTGGTGGCCCAGGTTCCGGGCGGCATGCTGACCAACATGGAAAGCCAGTTGCGAGAGCAGGGCGCCGGTGATCGCCTTGATGAAGTACTGGAAGAAATTCCGAGGGTACGTAAGGACCTCGGTTACATTCCCCTGGTAACGCCGACTTCGCAGATTGTGGGCACCCAGTCGGTACTCAATGTACTCACTGGCGAGCGCTACAAATCCATCTCCAAGGAAACCGCCGCGGTGCTCAAGGGCGAGTACGGCGCTACCGCTGCCGACGTTAACAAAGAACTGCAGGACAAGGTGCTGGAAGGCGCAGCCCCCATCACCTGTCGCCCGGCAGATTTGCTGTCGCCCGAGCTGGAAAAGCTGGCTGCGGAGCTGGATCAGAAAGCGTCCGAAGATGACATTGCCCTCACCGAAGGTGAAGGAAAGATAGATGACGTACTGACGTACGCGCTGTTCCCGCAGATCGGCCTCAAGTTCCTGAAAAACCGCGACAACCCGGATGCATTCGAGCCGGTGCCGACCGGAAATGAATCTTCTGAGGTGAAGAATGATCAGGGTGAGGGTGTGTACACCGTTGAGGTGGAAGGGCAGAGCTACACCGTGACCGTCACCGATGGCGGAGATGTGACGGGCATTGCCCCGGTTGGCGGTGCTCCTGCTGCCGGCGCTGCTGCATCCGCACCGGTAGGAGGCTCTCAAGTTGCTGAGGGCTCTCAATTCGCTGAGGGCTCTGGCGAACCCGTGAAAGCACCGCTGGCGGGCAATATTTTCAAAGTGCTGGTCAAACCTGGTGAGCAGGTTAGCGAAGGTCAGAACATTATCATTCTCGAAGCAATGAAAATGGAGACCGCAGTCAGTGCGCCGCGCGCCGGTAGCGTAACCGGAATCAACATCAAGGAAGGCGATTCCGTGGCGGTAGGGGATTCCCTGCTGACCATCGCATAACCGGGGGACGACGTGGAACACTTTACCAACCTATGGCTCTCGTCCGGGGCCTTCAAAATGACCTCCGGCCAGTTCGTCATGATCGTAGTGGGGTTGCTCCTGCTGTTTCTGGCAATCCGCAAAAACTTTGAGCCGCTGTTGCTGGTACCCATCGGGTTTGGTGGCATCCTTGCGAATATTCCCGGCGCAAACCTTGCAGTGCCCGCGGTGGAAGCTGCCATGTATTCCGGGGATGCCGGTGTACTGGCACAGATCGCCCAATCATTGGGGCTCAGCGGTTTTGAATCCATGCAGGGGCTGAAAGAAGCGCTGGAGGCTGCCCCGGCGGCGGCCTATGAGCAGGCTTCGCAAGTTGCCCATGATGCCGGTTTCAACAACGGCATGCTGTACAACTTTTATTCCGTGGCGATAGCCTCCGGTGTTGCGCCGCTGGTGATTTTTATGGGCGTGGGCGCGATGACGGATTTCGGCCCGCTGCTGGCTAATCCGCGTACCCTGTTTCTCGGCGCTGCCGCGCAGTTCGGTATTTTTGCCACGGTACTCGGTGCCGTGGGCTTGTCTGTACTGGGATTGATGGACTTCTCCATCGCTGACGCGGCAGCCATCGGTATCATCGGTGGTGCGGATGGCCCTACGGCGATTTACGTTTCCAGCCTTCTGGCACCGGATCTGCTGGGTGCGATTGCCGTTGCCGCATACTCATATATGGCCCTGGTACCACTGATCCAGCCGCCGATCATGCGCGCCCTGACGACTGAGCAGGAACGCAAGATCGAGATGGTTCAGCTGCGCCCGGTCAGCAAGCGGGAAAAAATCGCCTTTCCCCTGATTCTGCTGATTCTGGTTGCCCTGTTCCTGCCCGACGCGGCACCGCTGCTGGGTATGTTTTGTTTCGGTAACCTGATGCGTGAGTGCGGTGTGGTTAATCGCCTGTCTGATACTGCGCAGAATGCACTGATCAACATCACCACTATTTTCCTGGGGTTGTCCGTTGGTTCCAAATTGGCCGCAGACAAGTTCCTGGATCCCAAGACGCTGGGTATCCTGGCTTTGGGGATTGTGGCGTTCTCGATCGGTACCGCCTGTGGTGTTCTGATGGCCAAGCTGCTTAACACCGTGAGCAAGAACAAGGTGAACCCGCTGATCGGTTCCGCCGGTGTATCCGCGGTGCCGATGGCGGCACGGGTATCCAACAAGCTGGGCCTGGAATCCAACCCGCACAACTTCCTGTTGATGCACGCCATGGGGCCGAATGTGGCCGGTGTGATCGGCTCGGCAGTGGCGGCCGGTGTTATGATCACCATGGTCAAGGCTATGACGGGCTGATATTCAGTGTCTATCACTTCGGTAGTACTCCGCAACAATCAACAGGGTTTGTGGCGGTGCTGCTACCGGGTGCGGCTTTGGGAGACACGCCGTAAACCCATCCATGGGGGCTCGGCTGCGGCCGTCCTGGCCGCAGACGGTCTCCCAAAGCCGCACCCGCCATCAACACCTTCCCATCAACTGCATTTCCGTTATTGAACTTCTTCAATTCAGGCTTTCCTTTTGTCCGAAATTAGGACCAGTGGGTCAGCTGCTGGGCCGAAATCCGCGGTTCGGCGGGTTGTAACGTGATAAGATATCGGCCGTTTTTTCACCATACGGTGCCCGCGCAACGGTGCGGCGGGGCCGAAAGGAGAGGTTATGTCCTGGTTGGGTGCAGGTATTGGTGCCGGCATTGGCATGATGTTCGGTGGCCCCATCGGTGCGGCGCTGGGTGCCTGGGTGGGCAGTTCATTCGGCTCCGGCCTGAAGCGTATGGCGGAGGCCGGGGTCACCCTGAACCGCGACGGCGCACAGACGGTATTTATTGTGGCGCTGTTTTCCATGCTGGCGAAGATGGCCAAGGCCGACGGGCAGGTTTCCAAGGCGGAAATCCAGCTGGTTGAAGATTTCATCAAGCACAACCTGCGCCTGAGTCCGGAGGACCGCCAACAGGCGATCAAGATCTTCCAGAACGCCAAGGATGATCAGTACACCATCTACGACTACGCCCAGCAATTTCGCCAGTTGATCCGCAATCAGGCGATGCGGGAAATGGTTTACCGCCTGTTGTTCGCGGTGGCGTTTGCGGACGGTGAGTTGCACCCGGCAGAAGAACAGATTCTCAAGCAGATACCCGCTTCCCTGGGGCTGCATGAATCCATTTTCACTGCCATGTTCAATGAATTCGCACAGAATGGCGGCGCACCGGCTTCCGGTACCAGCCTCAAGGCGCATTACGACACCCTCGGCGTCAGTGCGGATGTGAGCGATCGCGACCTGAAGTTGGCTTACCGCCGCAAGGCCGCGGAGTTCCATCCGGACAAGATTGCCTCCAAAGGGTTGCCGGAGGAGTTTATGCGCCACGCAGAAGATCAGATGAAAAGTGTCACCGTGGCGTACGATGCGATCGTTGCCGCGCGGAAACGCGAAGCTGCGGTGAACCAGGCATAAGCGGGTTTGCGACAGTAGGGAAGTACCAGAGGAGGAGTTCATGTCTCTCGCACAACAGATTCAGCAGAAGCTGGAATCGGCGTTCGCGCCCAGCCACATAGAGGTGCAGTGCGAAAGCCATATGCACAATGTCCCGGAGGGTTCCGAAATGCATTTCCGGGTGGTTCTGGTGAGTGAGGCTTTCGCCGCGATACGTAAAGTTCAGCGCCACCAGAAAGTGTACGCTGAGCTCGCGGATGAAATGGCGGGGCCGATTCACGCACTGGCGCTACATCTCTTTACCGCGGAAGAGTGGGCAGGCCAGGCGCCGGAAAGCCCACAGTGTCTGGGCGGCAAGGCCTGAATCATTTTTTACCTTCGTCATCGAAAACCAGAAGCGGGAGCCCTGAATCCCGCTTCTGTCTTTTTTCTGTCCTGATAGCCTTTCTCCAGTTTAGTTACCGAATTTTCCGCATGGCCCACTAGTTCGTTACACCACACTAGCCTCCTGGCATTGGTGCCGCGATCGGATCTCTGGCGTGCTTTTTGGTTGAAATTCCCGCCAATCTTCCCTTCAAAACATTTCTTTACGTTTATTACCCGGTTGCGCAACGGGTCATCCTCCAATCTGAATGACGCCTGAATGGCTGACGGAAAATTTCCTATGTTTTTGCGATGAGCTGTAGGTGATGGCGTTAAAATCATTTTCAATGGGTTCTGATGGCTTGCGTTGGCGCCTGGAGCTACCGAATGGCGCGAAAAGCTCTATTTACAGAACGTGTCGTTTTAAAGGTGCAAAGGAAAGCTGTCGCGCGACTTCTCGAAAAACAAAAGTTTTGTGCCAGCACACCACAAAAGTTCCACAGATTGAGATTTTTTTTGGTTGTTTTTTCTACGCCATGGTTTTTCCGTGTCTAGACTGACAAGTGATTGGGTTAATTGCTGTTTAATTTGCCGAATACGATGGAGTTCTCAATGAAAATGACACGCGTTCTGACACCGCTTGCAATCGCCATTTCCGCACTGGTTAGTGCACAACAGGCATCTGCAGCTTGGTGGGATGAGGGTGATTATACTGTTCGCGTTGGTGCCAGCTGGGTTGATCCGAGCGACGACAAGAACAACCTGCGTCTCAGCGACCGCTACCACGCAGTGGATATGAACCTGGATACTGAAACTACATGGAATATTTCCGGTGTATGGAAGCCGGTAGAGCATTGGGGTGTTGAGCTGATGTACGTTGGCGCCACTGAACAGGATATGAAGATTCGCCGTATCCGTTCTGGCAACCAGATCATCAGTGGTGGCAACTTCAAACTCGGCCAGTTTGACGCCAGCTATTCCAATGCTTTCGTAAACTGGTTCCCTCTGAGTGAAGATTGCCTGGGTCAACCGTATGTTGGTATCGGTGTGAACTATACCGATTTCAGCGATGAGAGTTACAGCCGTGATGTCAATGATGTGCTCATTGACAGCGGCGAAACTCTGAATGGCGCCAGCCTTGGTCTGGGGCATTCCTGGGGTGTTGTTGGCCAGGTGGGGGTTGACTTCCGCTTTGGTCGCGAAGATTCCTTCCTGGTGAATGCGGCGGTGATGTACATCGATGCCGACACTGACTTCAACACCTACTACAGAACTGCGGAATTCCCGCGTGTAACTCAGAAGTTGACTGTGAATGACATTGACTACAGCCCCTGGGTATTCAACCTGGGTGTTGGTTACTCCTTCTAAGCGTCGGAGTATTCACGGAAGAACAGGGAAGGCACCTTCGGGTGCCTTTTCTTTTTTGCTTCTCTCTTATTGAAGTCTCAAGAACTGAACGGCCATGGAATACCGGGATTACTACAAGATTCTCGGCGTCGAGCGCACTGCGGCTCAGGATGAAATCAAGCGTGCCTACCGCAAGCTCGCGCGTAAATATCATCCGGATGTCAGTAAGGAAAACGATGCTGAAGACCGCTTCAAGGAAGTCAGTGAAGCCTATGAAGTATTGAAAGATCCAGAGAAGCGCGCTGCTTATGATCAGTTGGGGCAGAACTGGAATGCCGGGCAGGATTTTAATCCCCCGCCAGACTGGGATCAGGGCTTCGAGTTTCACGGCGGTGGTTATACCGAGGCAGATCCGGAAGCCTTCAGCGATTTTTTTGAAAGTCTGTTCGGCCGCGCAGGTTTCTCCCACAGTGGATTTACCGGGCATGGGAGCCGTACCTATAGCGCCCAGGGCAACAATACTCACGCCAAAATCAGCATTGACGTCGAAGACAGTTATCGCGGCGCGACACGTCAGATTACTCTCAAACACTCGGAGCTCGGGCCTGACGGCAGGCCGGTGCTTAAGGAGCGGCGTCTCAATGTGAAAATCCCGAAAGGTATCACCGAGGGGCAGCAGATTCGCTTGGGGGGGCAGGGGGAACCCGGGATTGGAGATGGCAAACCCGGAGACCTCTATCTGGAGATTGTATTCAAACCCCATCAGCGTTTTAGCGTTGAGGGAAAATCGGTCTACCTGAACCTGCCATTGGCGCCCTGGGAAGCCGCGCTCGGCGCCAAGGTGCCAGTGTCCATACCCGACGGCGAGGTGCAGCTGACGATTCCGGCTAACAGCCGCGGTGGGAATAAATTGCGTCTGAAGGGGCGCGGCATTCCGGCGAAGGAGCCGGGCGACCTGTATGTGGTGTTGGATATTGTAACGCCACCGGCGCATTCCGATAGCGAGAAAGCGGCCTATCAACAATTTGCCGGTGCTTTCAGTTTTGACCCCCGGGCGGGGTTGTAGGGAGACGACCGAGAGGAGTCAATATGGCGGCGAAGCAGCCGGAAACGGATGAACAGCTGTTGGACGAACTATGTGAGCTCACCTTACGCGAATTGTGTGTCGCCTGTGGTCTGCCTGCAGAGCATATTCGCGCACTGGTTGATGAAGGGGTGATTGAGCCCCGCGGCAGCGAGACTGCGTGGCGCTTCAGCGGCGTCTGCGTGCGCCGGGTGCGGCGCGTATACACTCTGGAGCGGGATCTGGGGGTTAATCTTGCGGGAGCTGCGCTGGCGGTGGATTTGCTGGAAGAGATCGAGCAGCTGCGGGCGCGATTGAAGCGGCTGGAGCGTTGATAGGAGGGGCGTTCGCGCGAACGCCCCTTTGGGGCTGACAATCAGATATGTACGCTGGTGATTTCGTAGATCAGGTAGCCAGTATAGGCGAGATACGCGGTTAACAGTGCCAGTCCCTCCCAACGGTTGAGTCGACCCTGGCGTCCGCGGAATCCGTAAGCGAACACAAACAGTGCTGCCGTCAATCCGAAGACCATGGGCCAGTCGCGATACATGGCTTCCGGAGGAATACTCGACATGGGCGCGATCACGCCCGCGATACCGATCACCGCGAACAGGTTGAACATGTTCGAGCCCACCACATTGCCAATGGCAATGTCGTGCTCGCCCTTGCGTGCCGCGACCACAGTGGCCGCCAGTTCCGGCAGCGAGGTTCCCAGTGCGACGATGGTCAGGCCGATGATCAGGTCACTGACCCCCAGCATCTGCGCAATTTCAACCGCTCCCCATACCAGCAGTCGCGAGCTGGCGACAAGCAGAAATAGTCCGGCTACCAACCAGAAAATCGCTTTGTTCAGCGGCATTTCGTGGGTTTCAAGCTCGCTTTCGATATTCCCCTCGATCGGGTCTCCTTTGCCGGTAAGGGCGGAGTAGATCGACCAGCCGATCAGGCCGAAAAAGCCAGCGAGCAATACCGCGCCTTCCCAGCGATCTAGCTGATTGTTCCACAAGAAAACTGCTGTCAGGAGGGTGATTACCAGTAGTAGCGGCAACTCTTTGCGCACGATCTTGGAGTGTACCGTGAGCGGAATCATCATCGCGGTAACACCGAGGATAAGGCCTGTGTTAGTGATATTTGATCCGTAGGCATTACCCAGTGCGAGCCCGGGGTTACCGTCCAGCGCGGCCATCGCGGAAACCACCATTTCCGGCGCTGAGGTTCCGAACCCTACAATCACCATGCCGATCAAAAGCGGCGGCATACCGGCGTGGCCAGCGGTAGCCGCCGCACCCTCTACAAACCGGTCGGCGCTCCA
Source organism: Microbulbifer celer (assembly GCF_020991125.1). Lineage (NCBI taxonomy): Bacteria > Pseudomonadati > Pseudomonadota > Gammaproteobacteria > Cellvibrionales > Microbulbiferaceae > Microbulbifer > Microbulbifer celer. The sequence goes on along the minus strand of NZ_CP087715.1, from coordinate 2,144,930 downwards.
GACCAGCAGGATAAATCCGGCAATGATGGCAAGCAGGGCGAGAATCATGGTGTTCCTTAGGTACGTCTGTGGGCGATTCGGTGCTTTCTGGCAACCGGCCTTTCTAATGTGTTCGAGAGTCGTTTTGCGGGGGCGATTGTAACGGTTCAGGCGCAGACGGAAAGAGGTTTATGCGCAACCCCGGAGGGTTTAGCGGAGGACGGGGCGTTTTGGCGAAGCAAACTGCTACACCACACTAGCTGTTCTCGAGCTTGCGCGTAGATATAGGAACTGCCCACAAAAACGCCGTTGGCATCCATTTCGAAAACCGTGTTCTCCATCCCCGGGGGCGCTTAACCTGACTCGACGGGCGCACCGGCAAATTCCGCCAGCAGGCTGAGAAACGGTTCCCCGAAACGGGCCAGTTTGCTGTCGCCGATACCGGAAATGGCGAGCATCTCTGCTTCGTTGCGGGGGCGGGCGCTGAGCATTTCCCGCAGGGTGGCATCGTGAAATACTACGTAGGGCGGTACGCCGCGCTCTTCGGCCAGGGACTTGCGCAGGGCGCGAAGGGCTTCCCACAGGGACTGATCTTCCGGCGCGATTTCCACGGCGGCGCGGGGTTCGCTGTTGACGGGGGCCTTGCGAGTCGCTTTCGGCAGGGTCCGCAGCAGTACGGTTTCTTCCCCGCGCAGGACTGGCCGACATTGTTCGGTGAGCTGGATAGCGTTGAACGCTTCGCTGTTGACCTGCAGGAAACCACGCACCACCAGCTGGCGTACGATCGCGCGCCATTCGTTGGCACTCATGTCGCTGCCAATACCGTAGGTAGAGACTTGCTGGTGATTGAACTGGCGGATTTTCTCGGTATCGCCACCGCGCAATACATCGATTACATGGGAGGCGCCAAAGCGCTGCCCGGTGCGATAGATACAGGACAGCAGTTTGCGGGTGGCTTCGGTGGCGTCCCAGGTTTGCGGTGGTTCCAGACAGGTGTCGCAGTTGCCGCAGTCCTGCGCCAGTTCCTCGTCGAAGTAGCGCAGCAGGGCGCGGCGGCGGCAGCTGGTGATCTCGCACAGCCCGAGCATGGCATCCAGGCGCTGGCGCTCCTGGCGTTTGTGGGCCTCATTGCCCTCGGACTGTGCTGCCATCTGGCTCAGTTTCACTACGTCTTCCAGTCCGTACAGCAATAGTGCTGTAGCGGGCTCTCCGTCGCGGCCGGCGCGGCCGGTTTCCTGGTAATAGGCCTCGACACTTTTGGGGAGGTCGAGATGGGCGACAAAGCGCACATCCGGCTTATCGATGCCCATACCGAAAGCGATGGTGGCCACCACAATCACCCCTTCTTCGCGCAGGAAACGACGCTGGTGATCCGCGCGCATTTCCGAGCTCAGGCCGGCGTGGTAGGGCAGAGCATTGAACCCCTGTTGCTGCAGCCAGGCAGCGGTAGATTCCACCTTGCTGCGAGACAGGCAATAAATGACCCCAGCATGTCCCATGTGCTCCTGTTGCAGAAACTGCAGCAATTGACGCTTGGGATTGTTCTTGGGCGCAATGCGATAACAGATATTGGGGCGGTCAAAACTGCTGACAAAGTGACGTGCGCCGGTGAGATCCAGGCGGTTGGCAATCTCTCCCCGGGTGCGCTGGTCCGCGGTGGCGGTCAGGGCCACCCGCGGGACCGCCGGAAAGCGCTCGTGCAGGCAGGAGAGTTGCAGGTAGTCTGCGCGGAAATCGTGCCCCCACTGGGAGACACAGTGGGCTTCATCGATGGCGAACAGGGAGATCTGCGCTCGGCCCAGCAATTCCAGGGTGCGGGGCTGTAATAGCCGCTCGGGTGCCAGGTAGAGTAATTCGAGTTCGCCGTTTAATAGCTGTGATTCAATCTGCTGGGCCTCGTGGAAGGCCAGGGAAGAGTTCAGGAATGCGGCGGATACCCCCGCGGCCCGCAGCGCCTCTACCTGATCCTGCATCAGCGCGATCAGCGGCGAGATCACCACGCCACAGCCGGGGCGGGCGAGGGCGGGGATCTGGTAACACAGGGATTTCCCCCCGCCGGTGGGCATCAGAACCAGAGCATCCTGGCCTTCCACCAGTGTTTCGATAATGGCCCTCTGGTCACCGCGGAAATCGGTGTAGCCAAAGGTGTGCTCGAGGATGTATTCGGGGGCTTGGGGGGAAGTTGTCATGGGGTGGAGTATACCCGTGACACCACTGAGGATAGAACCGCACAAGCACAAGAAACGGATAGCGGCGAGAAACCGACCGGAAGAAGCAACGGACCATTTGCAGTGCGACTGCAGGCACGAGAAAATCTCGGGCGCCCTGCAAAAATCTGCTGTTGGGCTATAATCCCGGCACCGCAAACATAGGGATAACACTATGCGAGCAATGACAACGGCGTCATTCATGCTGATTATCGGTTTGACAGGATGTTCGACCGCTTCTCAAGACCAGACTCTCAATCCCCGCTACCTGGCGCAATCCGCCGTGGCCGATACTCACCTCGGTTGGCAGCCCGCGCCGGAAAACCAGTTGAAGTACTCTGTAGCCACCTCGACCGGTATCGCCCGAATGGAGATGCGTGAGCTTCCCCGGCACCTGCAGGCGGTGACTATCGAATTGCCCGGGATGCGCAATATTGAGGGCGTCCAGTGGCGCGCCAGTAATGGCGGAGATGAGATGCTGTTCGATGGTGCGAAAGGCGCGGACGGTGTGACGTTAGAGCCTCAGGACCGGGGATACCGGTTGCAGGTAAAGGGCTCTGCACTGGATACCATCCGCAGTGGCGGTCTACTGACTGTTATCGATTACTACCGCAACTGATACGTTACTGCGCTCAGGCCCCATCCCGCTTAAAAACCCACGCCTTCCGGCCGGATCAGGTAGAGTTTCGGCCAGTATTTTCCTGTCACCCAGAGACCGTTGCGGTGTTCGTCCCAGGCGATACCATTGGCAACTGCGTCTACAGTCCTTTTGCTTCCCAGGCTATCCCGTTGCAGTTTCTCCAGATTCAGGATGGCCTGTACTTTCCCGCTTTCGGGGTCGATGGCGATGATGTTTGGCTCCTGCCAGATGTTCGCCCAGATCAGCCCGTGCACATATTCCAGTTCGTTCAGTCGGCTCCAGCCCCCGGGGCCGCCAGTGACCTTGAGGCGCCGCTGGACGGAAAAATCCGCCGGATCGCGAAAGGTGAGGGTATTGCTGCCGTTACTCATGATCAGCTGCTCGCCATCGGTGGTGAGGCCCCAGCCCTCGCCGCGATAGGTGAGGGTCGCCTGCAGGGAGAAGTTCTTGCGGTTGTAGACTTGAAGCTCCCCGGCGCGGTAGGTGAGCAGGTAGAGCTGGTCGTCCAGAATTGCGAGCCCTTCCGCAAATCGGTTGCCTGCGAGCCACTTGCGCCTTACCGGATTACCCCCGGGGTCGGTATACTCCGCGAGCCATGAACGCCCATACAGACCACTGCTTTCATACCATCGGTCGCCGTCGTAATAGAGCCCTTGGGTAAAGTGGTCGGCGGGGCGGTCCTTGGTTTCCAGCAGTTGGTAGTCGAGTTCGACCGGCTGTGTTGCTGTTGGTTGTGCCTGTAGCAACGGTGTCAGCAGCAGCGCGACGAGGGCGGTGATCAAGGGTCTGTACATATTGGGTGTGCAGTGCATTTTCAATGATTCAGTAGCAGTATTTTATGACCAGAATAAAAACGTTTGTCACGCTTACTTTACTCGGTGGCCTGGCGGTGGTGCTGCCGATTGTGATTTTCTTTCTGCTGATTCAGTGGTTATTTGGTCAGGTGACGGATTTGCTGGCGCCGGCGGCGCACTGGATGCAGGACCATACGAATCTGAAGGATACCGTTGCGCAGCTGATCGTGATAGCGGCGATTCTGGGGTTGTGTTTTGTGATTGGTCTGTTGGTTAAGACGAGTGTGGGGCGCTGGATCCACCGTCATCTGGACCATTGGTTGGGTAAGTTGGCGCCGGGATACAATACGATCAAGGATCTGGTGTTGCAGTTTATTGGTGGTGGCGCTGGTGATGGGGTGTTGTCGGGGCCGGTGGCGCGGGCGCGGATTCACGGGGCGAGCAACCCTTTGTCTGTGACGGCGATTGTGACGTCGCGGCATGAGAATGGGGATTTTACGGTGTATGTGCCGACGGCGCCGGTGCCGACTTCGGGGTTTGTTTACCATTTGCCGGCGGACTGTGTGGAGATTCTGCCGGATGTGACGGTGGAGGCGGCGATGAAGTCTGTTGTGGCTTGTGGCTCCGGAAGTGCGCAGTTGTTTCGGCTTGAGTCTTCAGGTTCCTCGGTTACTGGTTCTTAATCTCTCTCGGGGGCGGCAAAGCACCGGGTGGGGATTTTCAGGACCGAGCTAGGCGCCCCCCTGTGAACCCATCCCTGGGCGCTGCGGCGCAAACATCCTGTTTGCGACGCTCCTGAAAATCCCCACCCGGTGCTCTGCCTTCGCTTCTGCCTGTCGTGCTTCGTCGTAGGTTGTCAGAAATTGAGCGGCCGGTCTTTTCCTAAAGCCCTTATTGCAAATCGCATCGGATGCAGTGCCCGCACCAGTTCTCCCTCTACCGGCATCACCTCTCCGCTGATCCATGAGGCCACCACTTCCGCCGCCAACGGCGCGTAGGTGAAGCCGCGCGACCCCAATCCTCCCAACACAAATAATCCCGGCTGGTAGTGGCAGCGTTGGGGAATCAGCTGTTTGCGATTTTTCCGTAGTGGGGCGTAGGTGTCGGCGAGAGAGTGCCAGTCTGCCACCGGGCCGGCCATGGGCAGGTAGTCGAGGGTGGCGGCGCGCAGGGCGGCGCGGGCGGTCATGGGGTTTTGAGCAAAATCTGCGGCGATGTCCGGTAGCAGTTTGCGGAGGGTGTCGAGGTTTTCCTGCTGTTCTTCGGCGCGGACTTCGGTGTCGGTCTGTTTGAGTTTGAAGGTGGCGCCGAAGCTGTGTTGCGGGTTGTGGTGATGACGGTGGGCGGGGGCGATGTAGCCTTCGCCGCACAGGGCGATCTTCAGCTTTCTGGAGCGGTCCGTTGCCTGGGCGAAGCTGACCTGGCCGCGAATCGGCTGCAGCGGCAATGGCTTGGTACGCGCGAAGTCTCTGATGCCGTTGGCGGTGCAGAGGGCGAGGACGTCCGCGTGGAAGGTTTCACGGTGCCTGCTCAATTGCCAGTGGTTTTCCCGATGCTCGATGCTTTCGATGCGCTGACTGCTGTGCAGGGTGATGCTGGGGTGTTCCAGTAATGTGCTGCACACGTTGCGGGGTTCGAGCCAGCCGGCGTTTGGGAGGTACAGCCCGGGGACATCGAGGGGGACGCCGCTCAGGTCGGTGGCTTCTTGTGCGGAGACTGGGCGTACCAGTGTGTCGGCGTCCCATCCGCGCAGGGTGTCTGCGATCTGTTGTTGCAGGCCTTGCTCTTTTTCGCTCTGGGCCAGTTGCAGCAGGCCGTCGAAGTGCACGGCATCGGGGCACTGGCACAGGTAGTAGCGCAGGGCGAACTGCAGCGCCTGTAAGTTGAAGTCGCCATTGGGGCCAGGCTTGGGAGAGAGCTTGGCGTAGAGAATGCCCTGGTCATTGCCGGATGCGCCGCTGCCGGGGCCTGCTCCCTGTTCGAACACGGCGACCTTCAAGCCGCGTTCTGCCAGCGCTCTGGCGAGCGTGGCGCCCGCGATACCGGCGCCGATGATGGCGACAGTGCAGGGCTGTCCGCGCGTGGGGGCATCCGGTAGATGCCAGGGGGTTTGCGTGTATTGTTGCCCGGCGCTTGCTTGCGGATCGGCACTGGCAAGCTGGCCTCGCAGCATTTCCCGCTTATGGCCGAACCCGGGGACTTTCTCGATTTCGAACCCAACGCCTTTGAGCCCGCGTTTGACGATGCCCGCGCAGGTAAATGTGGCGAAGGTGGCGTTGTCTGCGCTCAACCGGGCAATGGCCGAGAACAGTTCCGGGCGCCACATGTCGGGGTTCTTGGAGGGCGCGAAGCCATCCAGGAACCAGGCATCGATCATCGCGTCCCGCTGCGGGTCTTCTGTCTGTAATTGGGTGAAGGCGTCGCTGGCCTCGCCGATGGAGAGGGTGAGTTGCACGCGGCCACCGTCAAATTTGAGACGGTGTACGCCCGGGGTCAGTAGTGGCGGATACTGCTCGATCAGTTGTTCACTGAATGTGGCGAGCTCCGGCCACAGGGCCAGGGCGCGTTCGAGATCTTTGCGGTGCAGGGGGTACTTTTCCACGCTGACAAAATGCAGGCGCGGGGCGCCCGGTGCCAGGCGTTGCCATTGCTGCCAGGTGGCCAGAAAGTTGAGCCCGGTGCCGAAGCCGGTCTCGCCGATGCTGAAAATGTCACTGCCCGTCAGTGCTGCCCAGCGTTCCGGGAGCCGGTTCTGGGTGATGAACACGTAACGGGTTTCCTCCAGGCCGGAGGCGGTGGAGAAGTAGATATCGTCAAACGCGGTGGACACCGGCTGGCCATCTTCGCGCCAGTCGAGCGCAGCGTGGGATGGTACCGGTGGCGTGGGATCAGCCATCGTTGGGTCTGCTCTCTGAACCGGCTTGCAGGCCGAATTCTCGCATGACCTGGGCGCACCACTGATCGAGGCGTGCGTCGCTAAGGTCGAACTCGTTTTCCTCGTCCAGGGCGAGGCCGACAAACTGGTTGCCGTCGGCGGTGAGCCCCTTGGACTCCTCGAATTCGTAGCCGTCGACGGGCCAGTAACCGACAGCCTTGGCACCGAGGGCGACCACTTGGGCGTGCAGGTAGCCGAGGGCATCCTGATACCACTGGGGGTAGCCTTCCTGATCGCCGAGGCCGTAGCAGGCGACGGTTTTGCCGCTCAGATTGAGCAGGGTCAGCTGATCCCAGCAATTCTCCCAGTCCTCCTGCAGTTCGCCGTAATCCCAGGTGGGAATGCCGAGGATCAGGAAGTCATATTCTTCCATCTGATCGATATCATCGTCGGCGACATTGTGCAGGTCGACCCAGTTTTCCCCGAGTCGGTCGCGGATCTTTTCCGCCGCCATTTCGGTGTAACAGGTGCTGGATCCGTAAAAAAGTCCGATGGGTGCGCGCATAACTCGGTAGTGTTCTGGTTTGTGGGCGGCACAGCATTTGGTGCCTTCAGTTACTTGGGTGCTCTTATCCGCTCGGGTCAGAGTGCGTTTTCATACCCCAGCTGCCGCCAGGCCTCATAGATGACAATCGCCGCAGCATTGGAGAGGTTGATGCTGCGGCTGTTGGCGCACATGGGGATACGCAGGGTGTTCTCCGAGCCGGTCATGGCCAGGAAGTCTGCCGGCAGGCCGCGGGTCTCGGGACCGAATACGATGGCGTCGTCGCGTTGGAATTCAATCTCCGAATGCGGCCGGGAACCCTTGGTGGAGAGGGCCAGAACCCGTGTGGGGCGCTCGGTGTCCACAAATGCTTGCCAGTCCCGGTGGCGTACCACGCGGCTGTACTCGGCATAGTCGAGCCCGGCGCGGCGCAGCCGTTTGTCATCCATGGTGAAGCCCAGGGGCTCGATCAAGTGCAGCTCGGCACCAGTATTGGCGCAGAGTCGGATGATATTGCCGGTGTTGGGGGCAATTTCCGGTTGATACAGGACTATTTTGAACATCGCGTGTGTACTGACGCCGGTCGCTCGAGGTGAAGGCCCGAAAGGGCATCACGTACAGTATGACCGGTTGTTGAGTGTGAAACAGCCCGGGGAACCGGGCTGTGAGTGGCGGGGATTATAGCGCGGCAGAGATGTCTTCGCAGTCGATCTCGACTCCGAGTTCGTCGGCGATTTCGTCCAGTTCGTCGTGCAGGCCGTCGATACTCACGTCTTCAGCGACGCTGATGGTGCATTCTGCGGTAAACAGAGGTTCTCCACTCCAGGGGGTACTGCCGTAGCGGGTATCGAGGCTTTCCATGTTGATCTTGCGGGCAGCCAGGGCGCGGGAGATTTCCTTGACGATGCCGGGGCGGTCGTTACCCATCAGCTTCAGTTGCAGGGCCTGGCGATTGTCGGCGGTGACTGCGAGCGCATTTTCAATCTGTAGTTTGAAGTCGTCGCCGGCCAGGTTCTGGAGCGCGTCTTTCAGTTTGTCACTTTCCTCGGCGGCGACACTGACTCGCAGGATACCGGCGAACTTGCCGGCAAAGTGCGCCATGCGGCTATCTTCCCAGTTGCCACCGTTCTCGGCGACGGCGGCGGAGAGCATCTCCACGACGCCGGGTTTGTCGTCGCTGATGATGGAGATGACGTAATGCTGTTGCATGGGGCTTCCTTATCACTGTTGATACACTGAGCTGAATTGTAGCCAGTCAGTCCGCAAGTGGGCAAAAACAGTCTTTACAGGGCACGGCCTGCAGTGTTGAATCATCACTGGATGGAGAAGAAACCGATCAATAATCAATAAACGGAGTGATTATGAAGCTTGCACACTGGTTGGCGGGTATGGCCTGCGCGGTCTCTCTTTGTGGCGCGGCCCACTCGGCGGCGCTGGAGAAGGCGGTTGAGGGAGAGCATCGCACGCCGAAATATGTGGCGCGGGATGAATATCGACACCCGGTAGAGACACTTGAGTTTTTCCAGGTGAAACCGGACATGACCGTGGTGGAGGTCTGGCCGGGCGGCGGTTGGTACAGTGAGATTCTGGCGCCGATGCTGAAGGATGAAGGTACCTTCTACGCGGCGCATTTCCCGAAAGAGACTGACGTCGGTTACTTCAAGAAGTATCGCGGTGTGTATGAGGAAAAGCTGGCGAGCGATAAGGCAACTTACGGGGCGGTGAAGCTGACGGAATTTGCGCCCGGTGGTGACAGTGAGATTGCGCCGGAAGGTTCTGCGGATGCGGTACTGACGTTCCGTAATGTGCACAATTGGATGGGCGGCGATAATGAAGAAGCGGCGTTCAAGACGTTCTACAAGGCGTTGAAGCCGGGCGGCATCCTGGGGGTTGTAGAGCACCGGGCGAAGCCGGGTACGAGTCGCGATCAGATGAAGAAAAGCGGCTATATGCCTCAGGATTATGTGATCGAGCTGGCGGAAAAAGCGGGCTTTGAGCTGGAGGCGTCCAGTGAGATCAATGCGAACCCGAAGGATACTGCGGATCATCCGAAAGGTGTCTGGACGCTGCCGCCGTCTCTGCGTCTTGGCGATGAAGATAAGGAGAAGTATCTGGCGATTGGCGAGAGCGACCGTATGACGCTGCGGTTCCGAAAGCCGAAAAGCTGATCTTCACCAGGTTTGAGCGTTAGAGTGCCTCGGATTGTTCCGGGGCATTTTTGGTTTGGTGGTCTTTTCATGGTTGGGTGGCGGTCAAGCACTGGGTGTTTGTTTTCGAAACCGCTGTGAATACATCCCTGTACGCTGCGGCGGCGACATCCCTGTCGCCGACGCTTTCGAAAACAAACCCCCAGCACTTGCCCTGCAACCTGACCTGTATTGCACTTATCACCAGAAGATTGCAAAGAAGTAGAGATATTAATGATCATTCCCCACAAACAAATAGACGCCGAAACCCTGCAAAACCTGCTGGAAGAATACGCGACCCGTGACGGTACCGATTACGGGGAGCGGGAGGTGAGTCTGGAAGACAAGGTGGCAAACCTGCGCCGCCAGCTGGAGAGTAAGCAGGTGGTGATCTGGTTTGAGCCGGGGGAGGAGTCGGTGAATCTGGTGCTGGCGGAAGACGTGCCGAAAGATCTGCCGGGCGGCGGGAGCTTCTGATGTCGGAGCGCACAGAATGGCTCGTCGACAGGCCGGAAACGGCGCCCGAACATTGGTATCTGTTTGCCCACGGTGCGGGTGCGCCGATGGATAGTGATTTTATGCAGGCGCTGGCGGCGTTGCTGGTGGCCCGTGGTGTGGGGGTGGTTCGGTTTGAGTTTCCGTATATGGTAGAGCGCCGCGAATCCGGTAAACGCCGGCCGCCCAACAAGATGGATGTGTTGCTGGATTGTTTCCGCGCGCAGGTTGATCGAGTCCATGACGAGCTGGGTCCGAAGGCTTTGTTTGTGGGCGGGAAGTCGATGGGGGGCAGGGTTGCCAGTATGCTGGCCCAGGAGGCTTTTGAAGCGGGGAGGGTGGCCGGGGCGGTGTGTCTCGGGTATCCATTCCATCCGCAGGGTAAGCCGGAGAAGTTGCGCACCGGGCATCTGGAGCATATCACCTGCCCAACACTGATCGTGCAGGGCACACGGGATGCGCTGGGAAATCGGGACGAGGTTGAAGGGTATCCGTTGTCAGACGCGGTGCGGTGTCATTGGCTGGAAGACGGCGATCACGATTTCAAGCCGCGTCGTGCCAGTGGCTTCACGCAGTCGCAGCACTGGCAGAGCGCGGCGGAGCTGGCGGCTCGGTTTATGTGCGCTCGAGAAATGTAATTCGCTCTTCGTGGGCCAGCAGGGGCGCCAGCTGTCTCATCTGCTCGCGGCGCTCATCGCTGTTGTACCACTGCTGCCAGTGAAAGACGGAACGCCATTTGGACAGGGTGAAACGACGGCGGGAGTTGTCCAGTTCGTTATAGGTGTGGCCATCCACAAAGCCGGTGGTGTGGTAGGCGTTGGCCAGCAGCCGGCGGGCGGCCTCTTCGTAGGTGGACTCCAGGTCCTCGGCAATTTCCCGTTCGATCAGTACGTATATCATGGCTGTGCATCCCTGAATTCAGCGAATAGCTGCAACATGTCTGGTGAAACCGATAACGGCAGTTTAGTCTTTTTCGCCGCCATCAGTCGAGCCGCCCGGGATGCACCGGTCATCATCTACAGGTGACGGCGCGGGTAGAATACCGGACAATACGCTTATGAAGTCAGATCAAACCCCCTCAGTTTCAGATCACATCCTCGATGCCCGCGGCCTGCTGTGCCCGGAGCCCGTTATGATGCTCCATGCCGCGGTGCGCAAAGTCGCCGATGGCGAAGTGCTGCAGGTGTTTGCCACAGACCCGTCCACGCAGCGCGACATTCCAAAATTTTGCCAGTTTCTCGGTTACGAGCTGATACAGCATGCCGAGGAGAATGATGAGTTTATTTATTGGATCAAAAAAGCGGACGTTTGATTCGTGCCCCTGGATTAACAAGGGCGACCCCTGGTCGCCCTTGTTGCATTTGGAATATGAGGGAAGTTGTTCAGGGCGAAGTGACAAGCGCCGCGATCGCAGCCAGGGCCTCGGGGTCCTCGGATTTGATCTTGTTGGCGATGTGGTGTTGGAAGAAGTAACGGAAACACTCGGCCTCCTGCGCAGGGTAAAGGCAATCATCCCCCGGCAGCACCGGTGTTGTTTCCACACTGTTGTGATCAATCAGCATGCCGTGAATTTCACCGCTGGCAAACAAGCGCCAGCTTACGACTTCAGTGAGCGTCAGGTTTTCCTTATCCAGGTCCATAAACACCGCATGGGTACCGATGGTATCCGGAATCTCCTGAACAACCTCATCCGCCTGATTGTTTTCATACTCGAAGTATTCCGCCGCAGTCTCCAGCTCGACGATCTTGTGGATGGGAGGCTCGTGGAAAATCTCCTCGATGCCTGAATCGTAGTAACCTTCGAACCGACCATCCAATGGATCCTTGATGTCCGGGCAGGCCACAATGGAGTTTAACCAGGGCACCAGACCTACCACATCACCATTGGCACGAAGCCCCCAGCAAAGGATTTTCAGGCTGTAAAGGTCAGATCCACTGGAATTGTTGGAGTAGAGCATTTCCAAGCCATCCAGCTCCGGAGACAAACGGATAAACCGCAGATTCTCTGAAGTTTCGATAGGCTTGCCGGTGAAGAGGTCAACCACGTTGCTGTTACTGTGGTCGGTCATAGAGCACCTCCTTGCAGGGCCGGTAGTTGGGCGGGAAGGTCTTAGACTTATCAGGTACTTCCGGGGAAGGGGCTGAACGCGAGTACTGCACGCGCGCAGATCCAGACTCCAGGAGCGCCTATGCCCCCCTTGGGAAGCCGGTACCGCAACCGAAGACTGCCGCTAACAGAACACCTGAAGCGGAAGCTGGTTTCCGGTATCCCTACTCTCAAAGGTATATGCTGATCCGATGAAATACAACCGGAGAAGCCGACTATTCACTGCGGATCGCGCATGGTTGGTGCCCCACAGCGGTCATCTCCACGGCGGACGCACCGGAAGTGCCCCGATTTTGTAACAGTTTCCGGGAACTGCACCGAAATGGTGGGCTTGAACGCCCGGCACCCCCTGCTATAGTCCGCCCCAATCAAATTGTCTGCCAGTGGTCTGTATTGATCCCCGATCGATTGTGTGTTCCAGAAGAGATTGTGAGTGTTGCTGTGAATGTCCCCGTTGTCGCCCCTCAGCCGAGGCAGGAACCCGCTGCCGGATCGCGCTCGGGCGAGTCCACGGCTGAGCAGAAGATGGCTGAATTGATAGTCACGGTGTTTGATGCCTGCTTCAGCGACCCGCGTACACTGAATACCCGCCTGCAAGGCGGCGCGGAGGAGCCGTATTACCGGCCAGCGGTGGAGGTTGGCGCCTGTCATCGGGTGGAATTTACCCGGGATTATCCCGCCAGTGCGCTCCACGAGGCCGCCCACTGGTGTGTGGCGGGTGCTGCGCGCAGGCAGCTGCCGGATTACGGCTACTGGTATGCCCCGGATGGTCGCAGTGCCGAGCAGCAGGCAGAGTTCGAGCGGGTGGAAATCAAGCCCCAGGCGCTGGAATGGATCTTCTCCCAAGCCTGTGGCCTCAAATTTCGCGTCAGCGCGGACAACCTCGATGCCGGCCTCGGCCCCAGTGAAAGCTTCAAGCGCAATATCTGGTCTCAGGTTCGGCATTACTGCAGCCAAGGGGTGAATCCGCGCGCAGAGCGGTTTGCGCATGCCCTGGCGCAGGCTACCGGTCGGCCCGATCCGCTGCGCCCGGAGCTGTACCTGTTGGAGTCACTGTCTTGAGTACCGCTGACAATGGCGGTGCGACGTATCTGGTGGACGCTTCGGTCTATATCTTCCGCTACTACTTCGCTCTGCCGCCCAATTGGGAAAGCCGCTCCGGCTACAGCACCGAGGCCGTATACGGTTTCACCAACTTCCTGCTCGATCTCCTGGCCCGGAAGCCGCTGCGTATTGCCTGCGCGTTTGATGAGTCGCTCGGAAGCTGTTTTCGCAACGACCTCTATCCGGATTACAAGTGCAGTCGTGCCCTGCCGGACGAGGCGCTCGCCTATCAGTTGGCCGCGTGTCGGGAAATGGCAGAAGCGCTGGGTATCGCCAGTTTTGCCAGCGAACGATTTGAGGCAGACGATATTCTCGCGACACTCACCGGACTGTGTGCCACACAACAGCCGGCGATTGCACCAGTGGTGATTACCCGGGATAAAGACCTGGGGCAGTTGCTGGATCGGGGCGCGCAGAGCCTGTGGGACTTTGCCGCCGACCAGTATCTGGACCGCGCGGTGATCGAAGCGAAGTTTGGCGTGCGCCCGGCACAGATTGCCGATTTCCTCGCCCTGGTGGGCGATAGCATTGACGATATACCCGGTGTGCCGGGGATCGGAGCCAAGACCGCATCGCGCTTGCTGGCAGAGTTTGCGGATACGGAATTGCTGATTGCCAATGCGACAGAGATAGCAACACTGAAAATACGCGGTGCCAGAAGTATTGCTGCGAAAATTGCCGACCATGCCGATCAGATCCGGCTTGCGCGGCAACTGGCGCAGTTGGAATATCGGGTGCCGTTGAATGTCGAGCCGGATGATCTGCGGTGGCAGGCTGCTGATATTGAACATGCTGTGGCGCTTGCGGACGAATACGGGCTGGGTCGACTACAAAGTAAAATTCGTCGAACGCTACCGAATCTGGGGCAGCGGCTGGAAGACGGTCAATCGACGCCCGAAGAAAACACTTTTCTCGAGAACCCATGATGGATCAAGCACCGCGCGATGCGGCATACAGCAGTAAGCCGTTGAATATTGTCGCCGACGAAAACATTCCCGGCCTGGAAGACTGGTTCGGCGATCTGGGCAATATTACCCGCTTGCCCGGCCGCACCATGACCCGTGAACAGTTGCGGGATGCCGATGTGTTGCTGGTGCGCTCGGTAACACCGGTGAATGAAAACCTGCTGCGCGATACGCCAGTGCGCTTTGTCGGTAGCTGTACCATCGGGACCGATCACCTCGATACGGTATGGCTGGAGCAGCGGGGCGTTGCCTGGAGTGCTGCGCCCGGCTGCAACGCAAATTCCGTAGTGGAGTATGTCTTCTGCGCTCTGGCCGCGCTGGATATTGACTGGCGCGATAGAACCTTCGGGATAGTGGGTTGTGGCAATGTGGGTGGATTGTTGCAAACACGGCTGCACCAGCTGGGACTTTCCGTTGTCGTGTATGACCCCTGGTTGCCGGATAACCCCGATGCGGCAACGCTGGAGACGGTGTTGAAACAACAGATTGTGTGCCTGCATGCACCGCTGGTAAAAGCGGAACCGCACCCCAGCCTGCACATGCTGGACACCGCGATGCTGGACAAGCTCGCAGATGATGCGGTGCTGATCAGCGCCGGCCGCGGCGCAGTGATCGATAACAATGCATTGCTGGCGCGTTTGCAGAGAAATCCTGCATTTACCGCGGTACTCGATGTGTGGGAAAACGAGCCGGATATCAATCTCTCTTTGCTGGAGCAGGTGGATCTCGCCAGCCCTCATATCGCCGGCTACAGCCACGACGGCAAGCTGGCGGGTACCCGTATGATTCGCGAGGCCTTGGATCGCTCACCGGGGCTTCGGCCCGTCTCAGCGTCGCATAAAGATCCGGCCTCTGAAACAAAAGTGATTAGCACGGAACAATCCGGCTTTGCCGCAATCCGGGATCTGCTGCTGCAGATGTACAACCCGAGAGACGATGATCGACGCCTGCGCGCCGCCGCTGATGCGCACAAGCAGGGGGGTCTTCCGATGGCAGAAGCATTCGACCTGTTGAGAAAGCAGTATCCGAAACGACTGGAGTTCTCCCATTTTCGTGCTTCCACTTCACAACTGGACAAATCGACGCGGCAGCAACTGACAGCACTGGGGCTTCAATGCAGCTGAAAAAACTCGGACTGATCATCAATCCCTGGGCGGGTATTGGCGGCCCGGCGGGGCTCAAAGGCAGCGACGGCAGCGATACCGTAGAGCAGGCGCTGGCAGCGGGCATCGAACCCCGGTCCCACAAGCGGGTGGCGGTGGCGCTGACCGCCCTGAAACCGTTTGCGGAACAGTTGCAGATTCTGACCTTCGCCGGCGATATGGGCGAGTACCTTGCGCGCGAGCTCGGGTTCACCGTTACTGTGGTTGGGAAAGCCGCCGGTACACGCTCTTCCCCGGAAGATAGCGAACAGGCTGCGCAGGCCATCCGGGCCGCGGGGGCAGATCTGATTGTGTTTGGCGGCGGCGATGGCACCGCACGCAATATGGTCAACGCCCTGGGGGATGCGTTTCCGGTACTGGGCATTCCTGCCGGGGTAAAAATGCATTCCGCCTGCTTCGCCATTTCCCCTAAGGCGGGCGGGCAGGTTTTAACACGCCTGATGTCCGGTGAGCTGGTGGATCTGCACCAGCGGGAAGTGCGCGATATCGATGAGAAGTCCTTTCGCGAGGGGCGGGTCAGCACACGATATTACGGCGAGCTGCTGGTGCCGGAAGAGGGGCATTTCCTGC
The DNA here is from genome assembly GCF_020991125.1 of Microbulbifer celer. Classification (NCBI taxonomy): domain Bacteria; kingdom Pseudomonadati; phylum Pseudomonadota; class Gammaproteobacteria; order Cellvibrionales; family Microbulbiferaceae; genus Microbulbifer; species Microbulbifer celer. The sequence continues at coordinate 2,129,301 of NZ_CP087715.1, read as the reverse complement.
AGGCAGTCAAAAATGCCGGGCGCGAAGTGGAAGCGCTGGCAGTGGCAGATATCGCGGCGGATATCATTGAGGAAATGGCCGAGCTGGACCCGGAAACGCTCTACGTCTTCGGCCCCGGCTCTACCACCCTGGCGGTGCTGGAGGAGTTGGGCGCAGAGGGTACTTTGCTCGGCGTCGATCTCTGGCGTGGCGATAAGCTGCTGGCAAAAGACGTCAATGCGCTACAGGTACAGCAGGCCATTGAAGACCATCGCAGCCAGAATAAAGAGGCACCGGTAAAAATTATCCTGACTGCCATCGGTGGCCAGGGCCACCTGATCGGTCGTGGCAATCAGCAGCTTTCTCCAAAGGTCCTGCAGCTGGTGGGTCGCGATCATCTGCTGGTCGTGGCGACCAAAACCAAAATTACCGAACTGGGTGGGCGACCGCTACTGATTGATAGCGGTGATGCCGAACTGGACGAGCGCTGGAGTGGCTTTATCCGTGTGGTCACCGGTTACCGCGACGAGATCCTGTATCCGCTGTCCGGGGATGGCAGTGGCGAATTCAGCGAAGAGACGGGTGGAGTGTAGTTCCCTCCGTCAGTGTTTTCTCCCCGCAAATATAAGTGAGTACTACATTGAATTGGGATCCCCTGTTGCAGGTTGTGTCCAGCAAGCTGGAAGTCTGTTTGCCGGAGTCACCGGCAGATAGTCGTCGATTATTCCACGGTCGCGGATATTGCTACCCCGGATTTGAGCGGGTTTGCATCGACAGTTATCAGCCCGTGATTCTGGTGACGCTGTTCGAGGAATATGAGAAGGAGGCGGCGTTGGTGGCCGAGCTCTGGCGGCTGGCGGCGCCGCAGGGGTATACCGGTATTGCGGTACAGCGCCGTTACCAGAAACGTGCCCCGATTGAATGGGAGGCGGGTGAGCTGCTGGAGGCACCGATGGCGCAGCGCGGAGGCCTCAGGTTTCCGCTCACCTTTGATCGACAGAATGTAGGCTTTTTTCTCGATATTGAGCCCGGACGCCAGTGGCTGGAGCAGCAGGTGTGGGATAAAACAGGGCAGCTCGAAAGCCTCAAACTATTAAACCTGTTTGCGTTTACCTGTGCCTTTTCTGTAGTGGCCAGAGCGGCGGGTGAGCTTGAGATTCTCAACATTGATCTGAATAAAGGGGTGTTGAAACGGGGGCAGATCAATCACCAGCTCAATCAGCTTTCCACCAAAGGCATCCGGTTTCAGGCCAGGGACGCGCTGCGGGATTTCAAGCGTTATGACCGCAGTGGTCCTTTTCAGCTGGCAGTCGTCGATCCTCCGACTCGCCAGAAAGGCGCGTTTGATGTGGACGAAAACTACGCGAGGCTGCTGGAAAAATTGCCCGCTTGTCTCGCCGATGAGGCGGACCTGTTGCTCGTACTGAACTCACCGGCACACAGCGAAGCCGAGTTCCGGGCGCTGATCCACAACGCCCACCCGGGGTATGCGGTGGTGGAGCGGTTACCGCAGAACCCGGATTTCCCGGATAAAGACCCGGATGCCGCTCTGAAAATGCTGTATGTGCGGTTTTCTCGAGAATTGTAGGTGGCTTTGGCCAAGTCTGGTGGCGGCAAAGCACCGGGTATCTGTTTTCAGAACCGCTGTGAATACGTCCATGTACGCTGCGTCGGCGACGTCCCTGTCGCCGACGCTTCTGAAAACAGATACCCGGCACTTTGCCTTCGATTCGGCATCTAGTGGTCCATGCGGAAAATTCTGTAACCGATCACTTCGCCACAGGCTCCAGGGCGACGCTGAAAAAGCTTGAATTAACGCTGCTAGTCCTGCGCTTTTTCAGCGCCACCCTGGAGCCAGTGGCTGTGTGCTTTAGTTACCGAATTTTCCGCATGGACCACTAGTGTTCTAGCTTTTCCCCATCAACTCCACCATCAGTGCCTCAAGTTGCGGTGAGGATCCGTTCCGAACCGCTTCATTCAACCTTTCCGCATTGCTCAGGCCATTTTCGTTTTTGGTCACCAGCAACAGGAAACTGTGGTGGGTCAGGGAAGCCTCTTCCACCGCTTCCTGGCGCACCAGTTGCGCGAAATTGATGTAGCCACATTCCTTCAGCCAGGTCATGGCACCCAGGCAGGCGAGGTGGCGGGGGGAGTGGAGGCCGAATTCGTCCGGGGTGTCCGGCCCGGCAATGTCTTCTACGTAGATGGTCGCGGGGGCGGGAAACTGCAGATACAGCGCCAGCAGAATCCGCCCGGCATCGCGGTAAAAATCGTGAATATGTAAATCGTCGAGCATAGAAATTGCTATTCAGCGGTTACAGAGTATAGCGCTCTAGAAAATTACCCAAACGATCGATCGCGTGGGTGAGATCGTCAACGCGAGGCAGGAATACGATACGCAGGTGATCCGGCGTATCCCAGTGGAAGGCACTGCCCTGTACCAGCAGGATTTTCTCTTGACGTAAAAAGTCCAGCACGAACTTTTCGTCATTGTCGATCTTGTAGTGATCCAGGTGAATACGCGGGAACAGGTAGATGGCGCCCTGTGGTTTCACGCAGCTCACGCCGGGAATATCGTTCAGCATTTTCCAGGCCAGGTCTCGCTGGTCTCGCAGGCGGCCTCCAGGGAGCACCAGGTCCTGGATGCTCTGGTATCCGCCGAGGGCCGTCTGTACCGCGAACATGGCCGGTACATTGCCGCACAGACGCATCGAAGAAAGAATTTCCATCCCCTCGATAAACCCTTTGGCCCGATGCTTGGCGCCGCTCACGATCATCCAGCCGGAGCGGAAGCCCGCGAGACGGTAGGACTTGGAGAGGCCGTTGAAGCTCAGGCAGAGCACGTCTTCGGCCAGGGTGGCCATGGGGGTGAATGCGGCGTCGTCATACAGGATCTTGCTGTAGATCTCGTCGGCAAAAATCACCAGGTTGTGCTGCCGCGCCACTTCTACAATCTGTTCCAGTAGCGCTTTGGGATAGACCGCGCCGGTGGGATTGTTCGGGTTGATCACTACAATGCCGCGCGTGCGGGGCGTGATCTTGGATTTGATGTCTTCGATATCCGGCAGCCAGTCCGCCTGTTCGTCGCAGCGGTAGAGTACCGGCGTGGCCCCCGTGAGGTTGGTGGCCGCCATCCATAGGGGGTAATTCGGCATCGGCAACAGCATTTCATCGCCGTCGTTGAGCAGTGCCTGAGTGGACATGGAGATCAGTTCAGAAACCCCATTGCCGAGGTAGATATCGTCGATCTCAACACCGGGGACGCCCAGGGTCTGGCTTTCCTGCATGATCGCTTTGCGCGCTGCGAACAGCCCCTTGGATTCCACGTAGCCCTGGGCCTGGGAGAGGTTGTAGATCACGTCCTGGAGGATTTCATCGGGGGCGTCGAAGCCGAAAGGGGCGGGATTGCCAATGTTCAGCTTCATGATCCGGTGGCCTTCATCTTCCAGGCGGGATGCCTGTTCCATCACCGGGCCGCGGATTTCGTAACAGACACCGTGGAGTTTTTCCGACTTTTGAATATCCTTCATCGTTGTGTTCTTTCTACTGGGTCTTTGACAGACAGACTTCTGGGCAGATTCTCTCAACGGTCCTCGCAGCCGGGGCGTGAATCGAGCTGCGGGTTACGGTCAGTTGTGGAATCGGGTTAGTCACCGGGCGTATTTCACTTGAAAACGGTCCAGTGGAATGTGGCACCATGGGTTAATGCAGGTGCTGCCCCAAAGCGTTTTGCCGGGCCGGGTAATGCCGCAGTTACTGACTTTTCAGGCGAAAAAGGAGCCACAGTATGGCAAAAGAAAAAGATGATAACTACTGGCGCGAGCGCTTGTCTCCAGAGGAGTTTCACGTTTGCCGAGAGGCCGGGACCGAGCGTCCATTTAGCGGTGAGTACTGGGACACATTCGAAGATGGTAAGTACCGCTGCCGCTGTTGCGGTGAGGTACTGTTTGCTTCCGAATCCAAGTTCGATGCCGGGTGCGGCTGGCCAAGCTTTGATGCAGCAGCCGAGCAGGGCGTGGTGGCAGAGCGGGAGGACAGCAGTCTGGGGATGCAGCGTACGGAAATCGTCTGCGCCAACTGCGGTTGTCATCTCGGTCACGTTTTCCCCGATGGTCCCACCGCCACCGGGCTGCGCTATTGTGTAAATTCCCTCTCGGTAAAACTAGACCCGGAAAACGACGGAGAGGGGGCCGACTAGTCAGACTCCGGAGGGTGACTCATGCTCCGTTCAGGGCGACCGCGGCATTGGAGCCGCTGGCTGTACCGCATTCAATGGCTGCTGCTGATTATCATCGGCCTGGTGATTGTGGCGGTAAGACTGCATTTGCTGGGGCTGAAGCCTGCCTACGCGCTGTTCCAGGCCGCGGGGCTGGCGGCCATTGGTGTGGCGCTGGCTTCCATGCTGGTGTTCTTGTGGGGGCTGGTGAAACGACACAGTGAGGCGCGCACGGCCGCGCTGTGGGCCATGGTGCTGGGACTGATCCCGGTGGCGGTGCCACTGTTTACGGTAGGGCAGCAGAATCTCAGCGCGCCGGCGATCTACGATATCTCCACCGACCTGGAGAGCCCACCTGAGTACGACCTGGTACTTTCTCTGCGCAGGGAGGGGGACCACAGTCCGGCGTATCCCGGTGCCACCACGGCCCGTGTGCAGCGGTCTACCCCGGCCTATAAGGACATTCAACCCCTGATCCTCCCCGTTCCTCCAGGCAAGGTAATGGCGCACGCAGAAGCGGTAGCCAGAGAGCTTGGCTGGCGTGTAATCGCGGTGCAGGTGGGGAAGGGGAAGCTGGAAGCGGTGGATCGGACTCCGATTCTGGGTATTTCGGAAGACATTGTGGTGCGCGTGCGCCCACTGGACAGCAAAAGTGAGCTCGGGAAAGGGCAAGCTCAATCTGTCTCGATACAGTCCCGAGTGGATATGCGTTCGGCGTCCCGAAGCGGAGAGGGGGACTTGGGCAGTAACGCACAAAGAATCCGCACATTTTTAGGAAAGCTCAGGGAACGCGTAGAGTTGGCGCAGTAATCCCCAGTCACTGGCGACCACCAGTTTTTGGGTGGTCTCGGTAAGTGACTGTATGGAAAGGAAAAATTTGTAAAAAAGTTTTCATCGAAGTGTTGACAGCCCCCCGGCCCGTCCATAGAATGCGCACCACTTCTGAGGCACTACTGACTTACACAGCAAGTCAGCAGCCGCCAAAAGAAGATTCTGGGTCCCCATCGTCTAGAGGCCTAGGACACCGCCCTTTCACGGCGGTAACAGGGGTTCGACTCCCCTTGGGGATGCCACGCGGGAATAGCTCAGTTGGTAGAGCGCAACCTTGCCAAGGTTGAGGTCGCCGGTTCGAACCCGGTTTCCCGCTCCAATTTTTGTTCACCGGCTTTTGCGGGTGGGCAGGTAAGCAGGAGAGTGATCGCAAGATTATTTTCAGGTTTACCAAACTCAATCTCTTTGAGGTTGAGAATGTTCTAAGTCCCCATCGTCTAGAGGCCTAGGACACCGCCCTTTCACGGCGGTAACAGGGGTTCGACTCCCCTTGGGGATGCCAATGCTGTAAGGTTGCGATAGCAGCCTTCTCACAGGATTGCGGGAATAGCTCAGTTGGTAGAGCGCAACCTTGCCAAGGTTGAGGTCGCCGGTTCGAACCCGGTTTCCCGCTCCAATACAAAAGCCGCTCTTTGAGCGGCTTTTTTTTCGTCGGTTGAAATCTACCGGCCAACGGCGTTGAATAGCGCCTTCATTCTCCAGGAGGCCCCAATGACTGCTGCGCTCTCCATCAAAAATCTGCAGAAAACCTACGATAACGGCTTCCGTGCACTGAAGGGCATCAGCTTTGACGTGCAGCCGGGCGATTTTTTTGCGTTGCTCGGCCCAAACGGCGCCGGCAAATCCACCACTATCGGTATCCTCTGCTCCCTGGTGCGTAAAACCGGCGGTGAAGTGTCGATCTTTGGTATCGATATCGACAAAGACTTCCCGGGTGCCAAACAGATGCTGGGCGTGGTGCCGCAGGAATTCAATTTCAGCCAGTTTGAAAAAGTGTATGACATTGTCTGCACTCAGGGTGGCTTTTACGGCATGCCGCGCAAGCTGGCCGAAGAACGCACGGAAAAATACCTGCGCAAATTGGGGCTGTGGGACAAGCGCAACTCTCAAGCGCGGATGCTTTCCGGCGGGATGAAGCGACGGCTGATGATTGCCCGTGCACTGATTCACGAGCCGCGTCTGTTGATCCTGGACGAGCCCACCGCTGGTGTGGACATCGAGCTGCGTCGATCCATGTGGGAGTTCCTGCAGGAGATCAATGCGCGCGGTACCACCATTATTCTCACGACCCACTATCTCGAAGAAGCCGAGAGCCTGTGCCGCAATATCGCCATCATCGACAGGGGCGATATTATCGAGAACACCTCGATCAAGTCGCTGATCAAGACCCTCAGTAAAGAAGTCTTTATTCTCGATACCCGTGACCCCCTCGAAAGTACGCCGGACTTCGGCGAATTTGATGGGCGACTGGTGGATGATCACAGCCTGGAAGTCACCGTGGAGAAGGGGCAGTCCCTGAGCGATCTGTTTACCAGCCTGAGTGCGCAGAACATTGCTGTCACCAGCATGCGTAACCGCGCCAACCGGCTGGAAGAGCTGTTTGTGTCGCTGCTGGCGGAAAACAAACAGGACGCGAATGAAGACCCGGAGGTGCAATCGTGAATCCACAAGCTGTCTGGACGTCGTTTTCCACTATTTTCCGCCGCGAGGTTCGCCGCTTCACCCGTATCTGGCCGCAAACCCTGGTACCGCCGGTGATCACCATGTCGCTGTACTTTGTGATCTTCGGCTCCTTGATCGGCAGTCGCATTGGTGAGATGGGCGGCTACTCCTATATGGAGTTTGTGGTGCCCGGCCTGATCATGATGGCGGTGATCACCAACTCCTATTCCAATGTGGTGTCGTCTTTTTATAGTGCCAAGTTCCAGCGCAGCGTCGAGGAATTGTTGGTCTCGCCGACGCCCAACTGGATCGTGATGGCGGGTTACGTGCTCGGTGGTGTTGCGCGCGGGCTGATCGTCGGCTTTGTGGTGACGATCATCGCGCTCATCTTTACCTCACTGGAAGTACAGCACATCGGCCTCACGGTAGTGATCGTGTTCCTGACTTCGGTACTGTTCGCACTGGCGGGCTTTATCAATGCGATCTTTGCCAACAGCTTTGATGATATTTCCATCATACCCACGTTTGTGCTCACGCCGCTGACCTATCTGGGCGGGGTGTTTTACTCCATCGATCTGCTGTCGCCGTTCTGGCAGGGGTTATCCAAGCTCAACCCGGTGCTCTATATGGTAAACGCGTTCCGTTATGGCGTGCTGGGCGTTTCCGATATCAATGTGGGGTGGGCATTTGCCGGTGTGCTGGTATTTATTGCGCTGCTTTCCGCCTGGGGGTTGCACCTGATGACCCACGGTAAGCGCTTGCGTCACTGAGGAGTTTTGAACCTATGAGTCGAGAAGACTGGCAGGATCTGCCCCTGGGGCAGGAGACTGATTACGAGTCCCGCTATAACCCGCAGCTGCTGCATCCGATCCCGCGCGCGGTATCCCGCGCGCAGTTGCAGTTGGAAGGCGATGCTCTGCCATTTACCGGCGCGGATGAATGGTGGGGCTTTGAGCTCTCTTGGCTGAACAAAAAGGGGCTTCCGCAAGTGGCAGTGGCGCGCTTTCGTTTCGCCGCCCTGAGTCCGTTCATGATCGAGTCCAAGTCGTTCAAGCTCTATTTGAACTCTTTCAATCAGAGTGAGTTCACTTCTGCCGACGCCGTCTGTGAGACCCTGCAGCAGGATTTATCCAAAGCTGCCGGCAGTGATGTGGCGGTGAACCTGTTTGCCGTGGATGACCCGGCATTGGACGTGGTCGGTCCGGCGGGGTTCTGCATTGATCAGCTGGATATCGAAACCCGCCAATATCAGCCAGACAGTAGCCTGCTCAAACTGGCGGAGCCGGGCGCGCAGGTTCAAGAGACACTGTACAGCCATCTGCTGCGCAGTAACTGCCCGGTAACCGGCCAGCCGGACTGGGCCACGGTGTCCATCGAATACGCCGGCCCCGCGCTGGATCGTGCCGGTCTGCTGGCTTATATCGTTTCCTTTCGGGAGCATCAGGATTTTCACGAGCACTGCGTGGAGCGCATGTTCTGCGATCTGCAAAAGCTGGCGGCGTTTGAGAGCCTGACGGTATGCGCGCGTTATACGCGGCGCGGCGGGCTGGATATCAACCCGTTGCGTACCTCCAGAGGGGAGATAGTTTTTCCCGGGCGTTTTGCCAGGCAATAGGTTGGTGTCACTGCCAGAGGCTTTGGCTGTGTGCTTTAGTTACCAAATTTCCGCATGGACCACTAGGAAGCGGGTTGTCAGGCAGGGGTTTAGATGATGACTTTGCTCTTCAGGCTCGCTGCCGCTTTTTGCAGTGACTGCAAGACCTTTTCCTTGTCGTAATTGCGAATCTTGTCCAAATCCAGGTGCATGGCGAACCCTGGTGCATGCTCTTCCAGGTAGCTCTGCTGACCACCGAGGTTTTTGCGTAGATCGGTCACGGAGTAAACCTTCACCGGTGTGCTGAACCCTTTCACGGTTACATGGCCTTTATCGCGGCACATTACCGTCTGTTTGATCATTGCCCAGGTTTCGTGGCTGATCAGAACCTCGCCGGGTTCTGCGGCACTTTCCAGTCGGGCTGCCAGGTTCACGTGGGTACCCATGACCGTATAGGTCTGGTGATCCGCGGTACCGAATACGCCTACGGTACAGTAGCCGGTATTGATGCCCATGCGAATCTGCAGGGGGTGTGAGATGCCCTGGTCGTACCATTCCTGCTTCATCTCCCGCACCCGTTTGCGCATCGCCAGTGCCATGGCCACACAGCGCAGGGCGTCCGATTTTGGGCCCTTGCTCTGGTCGTCCCCGAACACCACCATGACCGCATCGCCAATAAACTTGTCGATGGTGCCGCCGTAGTGGGCCACGATGCGCGACATCTCTGTCAGGTAGCTGTTGAGCAGGCGGGTGAGGGTTTCTGCCTCCATCTCCTCGGTGAGCTGGCTGAAATCCTTGATGTCTGAAAAGAATACCGTAAGCAGCTTGCGCTCGGTGACAATCTCTTTTTCCCTGCCGGTCGTTACCGCACGCCACAGGCGCTTGGGCAGGTAGCGGGAAAGCTTGTAGCTGGCCAGGTTGGCGAGTCGCTGGTCATTTTGCAGGCTGGTGTTTTCCGACTTCAGCCGTGCGATCTGCTTGTGGGTGTAAAAGGCGTAGGCACAGAAGTAAGTGAATACCCCGATCAGGCTCGCGGCGCTGATGTTGAGGTCCGCGTTCACCACCAGGGCGGGGCGGTGCAGCAGATAGCCGATGCCGACGCCCATCAGCATGGCTGTGTTGTGCTCAAGCCAACAGCGTCCGCCGCCCTGGGTCAGGGCATTGAACTGCACCATGGTCAGGAACAGCAGGCAGGGCAGTAGGCTGAAGTTGGCCATCGCCATGGCCATACCGATCAGCAGGGCATCGGTAAAGGGCAGCCAGCGACGAATCTGTTTTTCGTTTTCCGGTACGCTCCGGCGGGTAATCTGGTAGGCGAGGGGGATATAGGCGAGCAGGATCAGCACCATCCCGAATTGCAGCAGGGTGTCCTGCGTCATCAGCGACGACCAACTGATGACATTCAGCAGGGTGCCCGCTGCGGCAAAGCAGATCAGGGCGCGGAAATAGAATGGGTAGCGAGTGTCGATTTTATATCCGCTTTTTTCTTCTTCTGATTGGTGCTGCATGGATTGAACGGGTATCCGAACTCGGTTTCAGAACTGGGAATGCCGGAGTTTTACCGCCGGGCACATCAAAAACTTTCGGCAAAGCCTTCGTGAGACTTGATAAACGCGGCATACATCACGGACAGGCGGAAAGTTTACCCTCCCGCGCAGGGGAAATCGACGTTATATCGGGACGAATGTCTAAATTTCCGCGAATAATGTAGTACGAAAGTGCAGGTTGAAACCTCGTCTGCTCCTCCGCCACTGGGGTAGAATCTGCAACCGAACCTCCGGCTGGTCACAAAAAGTAAGCCGTAAGAGGGTAAGACCGACTAATCAATGGAGAGAAGTAGATGGAAGCCCTGGCCGCACTGCACAACCGGGTATCCGTAGGCCTGCTGACTGATCCAGCGCCTGATGCCAGTCAGCGAGAACAAATCTTCCGTGCCGCTCTGCGCGCCGCTGATCATGGAAACCTGCGGCCCTGGCGGTTCCTGGTGGTGGAAGGGGAGGCCCGCAACCGCCTGGGCGAACTCTACCGGCGCGCCAGCGAAGCCGAAGCACCCCTCTCGGAAGCGCAGCGCGAACGCACCCTCAATATGCCCCTGCGTGCGCCGCTGGTCATTGTTGCCATCACATGCCTGCAGGAACATCCCAAGGTGCCGTTCAACGAGCAGCGCATGTCCACTGCCGGAGCCGTCCAGGCCATGCTGACAGCCGCCTTTGCAGAAGGTGTCGGCGCCTACTGGCGCACCGGCGCTCTGGCAGAAAACCGGGAAGTCGCCCGCGGTCTGGGTCTTGCGGAAAACGAAGAGATCAGCGGTTTCATCTATATGGGCACCCCCCAGAAAGCCCCCAAAGCCGCACCGGCGCTGGCGGTGGAGGACTTCTTCCGCGACTGGACCGGCGAATAGACAGCCTGTTTCGGCATCGGTGGCGCACTTTTTCGCTGAATGCACTTGCGTCCCCGATCTGCTTTGTGTAAAGTGCGCGCTCTCTGATCGGGGGCGCTATGTCACTGATTAGCAAGGCAAAAAAAGCCAACGAGCCCGCAGGCGTGCGGACGGTAAGCTCGAAAAACATACCGTATTAAACGCAGACAATTTGGTGAGGTGTCCGAGTGGCTGAAGGAGCACGCCTGGAAAGTGTGTATACCGCAAGGTATCGAGGGTTCGAATCCCTCCCTCACCGCCATATACGAAAGGGTCCGATGCGAAAGCATCGGGCCCTTTTTCGTATATGGCGGTGAGGGGGATTTGGATGAGAGCCCCGTTCGAGCCGTAGGCGCGCAGCGCCGGAGACCAGCGAGTGAGTAATATCGGTCTTTAACGGCCGGCTCAACGTCAACGGTATTCGCCGCTAGTCTGTCTGATCGCCCTGCTGTTTGTGCCAGTGGGCGTAGAGATCGGTGCGCGATTCGGGGCGCACCGGCACATGGCGGATTTTCATGGACTGCTCGGCGAAGGGTTTTGCCAGTTCCGCATAGATGGCTTTTGTGGAAAGTCCATAGGGCGCGCCGTCCTCGTTCGAATAGGCATATACCACTTCGCCGACGCCAGCCAAGGTCATGGCGGCCATGCACATGGGGCAGGGGTGGCCACTGGCGAAGACAGTACAGCCTGTGAGATTTGGCGATGCCAGCTTTCCGCTCGCAGCCCGTATCGCGTTTAGCTCCGCGTGGGCGGTGGGATCGTTCTCGCGGTGAATTTCGTTCACTCCGGTCGCCAGCACACGCCCATCTTTGACGACGACTGCGCCGAAGGGGCGGCCGCCGCTATCGACGTTGGCACGTGCGAGGTCGATCGCCTCGCGCAGAAAACGCTGTTCATTGGCCATGTTTTGTGTCCTTTTCGGTAGCTGCCGCCAGGAGTATTCTCTCGATCTCTGGGTGGCGACGCTGGCGTGCATGTTGTTGGGGTGTGACGCCTTTGCGGTCGGCAATATCAACGTCCGCCCCGGCCCGCACGAGGAGATCGACTATCTTTTGGTGGTCAGGGCCGCCGTCGCCGAGGATGATGGCCTCCAGGAGTGCGGTCCAACCGAGATTGTTGACGTGGTCGATATCGACCCCCGCTTCGATCAGGGTGCGGACCGTCTCGACATGGCCGCGTTCGGCGGCCGGGATAAGCGCGGTGCCCCCGTAGCGGTTAGTGCTTTTCAGGTCAGCGCCATGCTCGAGCGTCATCTTGAGTATCTCGAGATGACCGCGCGCACCCGCGTAAAGATAGGGGCTGTCGTTGATCCTGTCCCGGGCATTGACATCGGCTCCGGCATCAATCAATGCCCGGGCGGCGTCGATCCTGTTTGCGTGCGTCGCGACCAGGAGCGCCGTTCGTCCGCGCCCGTCCTTTGCGTCGATGTTTGCTCCCCTCGCGAGAATATCCTGAATAGCTGCTACATCATCGCGTCCGGCGGCCTCGCGCAGCTTGCTCTCGTTCACTGACTGACCCGATGCCAATAGTGGGTATGCGATTGTGAATAGCACGATCGAAGCATATATCCCGAAAACTTTGCGCATTGGTTATCTCTCCATATGGGTTGAGGGACGAGGCGGATCGCCCCTATTTGGCCGCGTCTATATCCCAGGCGGCGACCCTGGTGCGCGTGTCGGCCAGTATGCGATCCAGCGCAGACCGGTCCTGGACGGCGCCGCGCAGAAGCACGGTATGAATGGCGCGGGTCGCGCGGATATCCTCCAGTGGATTGCGCTCCAGCAGCACCAGGTCGGCGGCTTTGCCCTCGTCGATGGATCCATATCGATCCAACAGGCCGAACCACGCCGGTCCCGCGCGGGTTGCGGCCGACAGTGCCTGCGCCGGCGTCAGACCCAGTTCCACAAACAGCGCCAGCTCATCGTGCAGGCCGATTCCCGGATAGTTGAACGAGTTCAGGAAGCCCGCATCGGTACCGGCCATGATAGTGACACCCGCCTCCTGAAGCATCGGAATGACGGCGGCGACGCGCTGATAGCGGGCGTGTCTCTGCTCGATCTGTGCCGGCGTGGCCCCGGCGGCACGCTTGACGCGCCACTGGTAGGTTTCCCTCAGTCCCGGACCGATATAGGCGAGGTAGTCGTCATCCCGGTGATCGTCATGGTCGAGATAGGCGATTATCCGCGAGCCGTTTAGGGTCGGCGTGACGAATACGTCCTTTGCGGCGAGATTCTGATAGGCGGCCATGGCGGTGTCGCGGTCGAAGCCGGTGTCCAGGCGCGCGCGCGCTTCTGCCCGGGTGATGCGACCGGCCGCGAAATCGGCGGCGATTTCGGCCTCATCCTTGGCGCCGGCGTTGTAGGCGTAACCCAGATGCTCGATGGAGCTGAGCCCCGCATCCACGGCCTGGCCCAGGGTGAGCTGCATGGGAATGTGGCCGGAGGTGCGCAGGCCCGCGCCCCGCGCCTGCCTCAGGGCGTACAGGAAGAGCTCCGGTTTGAGGGTGCTGTCGGTGACCTTCACGAAGTCGACGTCGAGCGCCTGCAGATACTCTATCGCTCTATCGACGTCGGCCTTCGAGCCGGTTTCGATGGTGCCCTTCCAGACCGGATCCATGCCCTCGATCTTGGGGCCGGAACTCAGCAGGGTGGGGCCGAACAGGGAGCCCTCGGCGATCTCCCTGCGCCAGTCGAGCACGGGCAGGGGAATATCGCCCGAGGCGTCGCGGACCGTGGTGACGCCGTGGGCCACGTACAGTGGCAACAGCGCCCGGTTCTCTTCGATAAGCGCCTCACCGCCGCCGAAGTGTACATGCATATCCCACAGGCCGGGGATCAGGTAGCGGTTGCGGCCGTCCACCGTCTGCTTGCTACTCCAGTTCCCGGCCACTTCGGCGTCCTTGCCCACCGCAACGATGCGGTCGCCCAGGGTGGCGACGGCTTGGTCGGGCAGCAGCTGTGCACGCTCGACGTCCACGATGGTGGCGTGACGGATGATGACATCCGCCTGGTTCCGGGCTGCGGCCTGGAGGGGGTTGAGTGAAACGGCCGCGAGGACGGCTAAGGCGGCGGTGAGCAGCTTTCTCATTGCGAGTAATCCCTGGTTGTATCGGTGTGCAGGCAGATATATCGCGCTGGAGAGTCATTTACAAATTAGATATCTTTATTCTTTGTATCCATTTTTGTAATGGCCTTATGCTCGATCCCCGTCTTCTCCGTGCTTTCGTCACCATCGTCGATGCAGGTAGTTTCACGGCCGCGGCCGGCCGGCTGCATATGACGCAGTCCACCATCAGCCAGCAACTCGGTCGGCTCGAGCAGGCAGTGGGCCGGACGCTTATCGAGCGCGCGGCTCGACCGGTCAGGCCGACTGCGTCCGGCGAACGACTCCTCGGCCATGCACGACGGATTCTTTCACTCGAATCGGAAGCGATGGCGCTGCTCTCAGAGTCGGTTGGGACTTCTGCCATCCGTATCGGGCTGCCGGACGATATAGTGACTTCGAGGTTGAGCAGGGAGTTTGCGGCTTTCTCTGAGCAGCATCGCGAGGTCCGGCTCGATGTGACAACCGGGTTAAGCCGCGACCTCAGCAAACGCTTTCGAGCCGGTGAGTTCGATGTGGTGGTAGTGAAGGAGCCCACCGCCAGCGCCGATCATCGCGCGACCTTTCCCGAGGCCGTCGGCTGGTTTGAAGCTGCGAACACCGCAGGGGACTGGCCCGACCCAATCCCGCTGGTCGCCTTTCCGGTTGGCGGCCTCTACCGCGAAGCCATGTTCGAGAGGATCGAGCGCGAGCGGCGGAGTTGGTATGTCGCCTTTACCGGCAGTAGTCTGAATAGCGTGCTTGTTGCCGTCGAAGCGGGACTGGGTCTTTCGCTCCTGCCGCTCGGAGCGACTGCCAAATACAATGTCCGGCTGAATGAGTCTTTTGGCCGGGAGCCCGACATGGTGGTTTCTATTTACTCCTGGGAGGGTGCCGGCCATATCGGTGAAGTGGTGGAGCAAATCACGAAGGTCCTGGCCGACCGGTTTGAGTCTCAGGGTTGTTCACGAAACAGTCGCGGATGACAACCACCCGCTTGCAGTCGCAGGAGCCCAGGTAGGGCGCCTTGAGTTGTCTGATCGCTTCTACGAAATCACCGGCGAGCCCGGCCCACTTTCAATAGCCATTGCTCAAAGTGCCGTCGTTGGCTCGGCGCGGTCTTCGGAACCCGGGCCACCATCAAGTCCACGTGGCTGAAAGGGGAAGAGCATCTCTCCGGCCATCACTCCTCGGAAAATACCGTCAAAACATTCTGTTCCATCTGCGGTTCAAGCCTGATAAGTACTTACGAGCAAGCCCCGCCACAAAATGCCGGGGCTTTCGTTTGTCGGGCAGTGAAATCGAGTTAGTCGGCCACCGCAACCTGCCCGGTCTCGCTCTTCCGTGTTCTGAATAGTGCTTTCTTTAGGCGTGCCGCCGCAGCACCAATATCCACCCCGATCCCGTACAACGCCGGCACCAGTAACAGGGTGACGAAGAAGGCAACAAGTACCCCAAACGCCAGCGCCACCACAATCGGCTGCAGGAAGGCGGCCTGGATACTGCGTTCCATCATCATCGGCATCAGTCCTACGATGGTGGTAATCGTAGTCAGCAGGATTGGGCGGAAACGGGCCACGCCGGCTTCGACTACGGCTTTCAACGGCGCCATGCCTTTGTCGCGCAGTCGGTTACAGTGATCCATCAGTACCAGGTTGTCGTTGACCACCACACCCGCTGCGGCGGCGATACCGAAGTAACTGAAAATCGCCATGGTCATATTCATGATGCCGTGCCCGAAGATGGCGCCCACAAAGGCGAAGGGGATGGCGATCAGAATCAGGATCGGCTGGGAATAACTGCGGAAGGCAATCGCCAGCAGGCTGTACATGGCGAAGAATGCCATGGTGTAGAGCCCGAGAACTTCCTGAAGAAACCGCTTTTCACCTTCCGCCTGGCCAACCGCGCCGCGAATGATGCCCGGGTAGCGCTTCTCCCATTCCGGGAAGAAATTCTTGTTCAGGTCTTCCATGATCTCGCCGCGGACATCGTCTTTCAGGTCCGCCATTACCCGCGCCGCGCGGTTGCCGTTCCAGCGCTGGATGCGTTTGATGCCTGGCGCGTATTCCAGGTCGGCGACTGCCAGTAGTGGTAACTCGCGACCGTCGCTGGTGCGCACACGGAAATCTTTCAGGCTCTCGATCGAGCGGCGGGATTCCAGCGGGTAGCGGACCATCACTTTCACGTCCTGTCCGGCCCGCGGGAGGCGCTGCACTTCTTCGCCGAAGTAGGCCTGGCGCACCTGGCGGTTGACGTCTGCCAGGGTCAGGCCGAGTTTGGTGGCGCCGGGTTTCAGCTCGATGCGAATTTCTTCCGAGGCGCCTTCGAGATTGTTGCGTATATCGTACAGGCTCTCATAGCTGCGCAGCTGCTCTTCCAGGTCGGCAGTCGCTTCGCGCAGTACATCCAGATCCGGGTGGCGAATGGAGAGCTCGAACCCGGGGCCGCTGTTATTGAAGGAGTACTGTACGGATACTTCTTTCGCATCCGGAATATCCCCGAGTAGTTCGCGCAGGCGCAGCGCCGCTTCCTTGGCGGACATCTCGCGGACTTCCGGTGGTGCCAGTTTGACGATGGCCATCACGCTGTCGCGACGGGAGCGGGTATACCAGTTTTCGATCAATATTCCGTTGCCGTCAGTGCGCTGATTGACTTCCTCTTCCAGGCGCTTTTCCGCGTCTTGCAGTTGTGCCAGTACTTCCAGTGCGCGGCTGTAGGGCGCGCCCTCGGGCATCACTACATTGACGATGACTTCGTCGGATTCAATTTCCGGGGAGAAGCTTTTCTTGACCCAGCCATTATTGAACAGCCCGAAGCCGATCATCAGCACCGCGACGAAAATGCTCGCAGTCAGGTAGCGGCGATCAACCGCCCACTGTCCAATGCGGCGATAGTGATTCTGCGCGAAGTACACAATCTTATCCGCAATCCCTTTCTGGATGCGCCCGAAGCGACCGAGCTTTGTTCGGGGCTTCAGGTTGCTGAGGTGCGCGGGCAGAATCAGCAGGGATTCAATCAGGGAGAACAGCAGTGCGAGAATGACGACCCAGGTAATGTGGCGGGTGAACTCGCTGGTGGAACCGCTGATAAAAATCCACGGCAGGAAGGCAAAGATGGTGGTGACTACCGCAAATACCACGGGCTTGGCCACCAGCTGGGTGCCCAGTACCGCGGCACTCAGGCCGCCACCGGGGTGCTGGTGTTCCGGGTTGTGGGATTCTGTATGAATGCTTTCACCCACCACAATCGCATCGTCCACCACGATACCCAGCACCAGCAGAAAGGCGAATGTGGATAGCATATTCAGGGAGACGCCGACACTCGGTAGCAACACAAAGGCACCGGCGTAGGCGGTGGCAATGCCAATGGCAACCCAGAATGCCACCTTGGGGCGCAGGCTGAATACCAGTACCAGCAATACCAGTAACAAACCCTGAAAAGCGGAGCTGCCAATGGTATCCAGTCGGCCTTTGAAATCTTCGGCGTTGTCCGTCCACAGGGTGAGTTTGGCACCGGCGGGCAGGGTTTTACTGCGCTCTTCGATCCACTGGTTGATGGAATTGGAGGCAGTGATGATATCCATGGTCTCGGTGCTCATCACCTGCAGCAGTACCGCGGGTTCGCCATTCAGTGTGGCCAGGATCTCATTGTCTTCGAAGCCGTCGACCACCGTGGCCACATCGCCCACGCGAATGGTGCCGCCATCGGCGGTCTGGCGCACGATGATGTCGGCAAACTCCTGCTCGGAATCCGCCTGATTGCGCACTTTCAATTGGTAGGCACCCACCTCGGTGCGCACCGTGCCAGCAGACTGATTGATGGAGCTGTTGCGGATGGCGTCCGCCACCTCCTGAAAAGTCAGGTCGTAACGGTGCAGCGCCACTTCGCTGACCTCGACGGAGACTTCCTCCATGCGGGTACCAAACAGTTCCACGATAGAGACCGCGGGCAGGGTGGCGGCTTCGCGGCGTAACTCTTCTGCCAGTCGCTTCAGTTCGCGTTCGCCCAGGTCGCCGTGTACCGCAACCCGCATAAATTCCTGCCGGTTGACCCACTGATGGACCTGTGGCGGTTCGATATCCCGGGGAAAGGAGGAAATGCCGTCGACACGGATTTTCACGTCGTTCATGAAGCGTGAGAAATCCACGGTGGTTTCCGCCAGAATGTAAACCTCGCCGTGACCTTCAGAGGAAGATGAGCGGACCCAGTCGATATTGTCCAGATCACTGACGGCCTCTTCGATGCGGGCGACGATCTGTTCTTCTACATCCTGGGGCGAGGCGCCGGGCCAGGAGACATTGATGGCGAGGCCGGGAAAGCGCACCTGCGGATCCATTTCCCGTTCCATGCTGGCGAAGCCGATGATCCCGGCAACAAAGATGCCGATCATGGCGAGGTTGGCGGCGACGCTGTTGCGCGCCCACCAGGCGATCAAACTGTTCATGTGCGCACTCCGTTACTTGCGGGCCAGCTGGGTAATGGGCTGAACTTGCATACCGTCTACGGCATTGGCAACCGCAGATGTCACCACGCGTTCGCCATTGCGGATACCGGAGGCTACGACAACGCGATTTTCCGAAGTAGACAGGGTTTCGACGGTGCGAATATCCAGGCGGTCGTCTTCATCAACCACATACACTTTGTCGGCACTGCGCAGTGCCGTACGCGGTACGACCACGGCGTGACGTTCCCTGGTGCCTTCGGCTTCCGCGGTCACGAATAGGCCTACAGCGAGTGGTACGCCATTGCTGGCCCCTGCACCGTAGGGGTCATTGACCTCGGCCACGGCATAGATCAGGCGGGTCTGTTGATCCACTGCAGCCTGAGTGCGCACAATGCGTCCGTGCCACTGGTGTTGTTCGGAGCCGACCAGAGCGGAGAGGGCAACCTGCGGTCCCGGCGCTTTATCGCTGGCGACAAAGCCCATGGGGAGGTCGAGTTCCTGTAGTTGGGAGTCTGTCAGTGGCAGCCGGATCTCTACACGGTCGGTGGCGAATACCCGGCCCAGCGCGGTGCTGGCGGTAACGTACTGGCCGATTCCCACTTCGCGGTTAATCACGCGGCCGCGGAACGGCAGCTTGATTTTGGTGCGGGCGAGGTTGCGCTGGGCATCTGCCAGTTCCGCCTGTGCGGAACGCAGGTTGGCTTCTGCTTCCAATACCTGCGGCAGGTTGACCTGCAGTGGGGTGGGTTCTTTGTTGGGGTTCAACTTCAGCCACTGCTGGCGCTTGATGGAGGCTGCCGCTTTGGCTTGCAGCAACAGGACTTCCGCCTGCGCAACGCCGGCTTCCGCGCGGGCCACTGCCAGCTTGTAGTTGGCATCGTCCAACTGGATCAACGTTTCTCCGGGCTCGAAGCCTGCACCTTCGGCGAAGCTGTCGGAAATGGCGACAATGCGGCCGGACACTTCCGGGGTGAGATCGATTTCCGTATGGGGGCGGACTTCCCCCTGAGTGTTCACGGCAAGATGAACGGCTTCCTCGCGGGCCTCGGTGTAGGCCAGTGATACCAGGCGCTGTGCTTCTTCTTCCTTTTTTTCCGGTTCAGGTTTGGCTGCACCGAGAAATTTAACGGCCCCAAAGCCCAGTGCCAGCACCAGCAACGGCGCGGCGGTTTTCAACCATTTCTTGTTCATGGATCTCATCTTGCCTGAGTTGTTTTGTCTGCCTGTGGCGGCAGTCCCTGTTGTTATCGGGGTCGATAGAATCACGGAACCCGATGGGTGGCTACGCCGCGAGCGCCGGAGCGAACCGGTTCAGCGGCGAGTGAGTGCCAACGTGGTAAAGGACGGTATGGCGAATGGATTTGGATGCACGGGTGGCAAAATTTATTCGCTGTGAGAAAACTCGGCACTCTGGCATGCTTGCTGGCACTGCGAGAGCGAGTGAATTACTTTTATGTCAGCAAAGACAGCTTTCTTGTGCCTGTATTCATCCAATCCATTAACCGCAGGAACCATGAAGCGAGCTAGGAAGAGAACTATGAATAAAATACTGTGCCTGATCGCCGGCTTACTATTGATCAGCTTTCATACACTCGCGGCTGAAGATCAGCTGCCATTTGCCATCGCTATTCACGGTGGCGCAGGCACCATCGAAAAATCCAGTTTAACGCCGGAACAGGAGACGGCCTATCGAGACAAGCTGGAAGAGGCGCTGAATGCCGGGTATGCGGTGTTGGACGAGGGCGGTGACAGCCTGGACGCGGTAGTGGCGGCGATCAACGTCATGGAGAACTCGCCGTTATTCAACGCGGGCAAGGGCGCGGTGTACACCTATGACGGCACCCACGAGCTCGATGCCTCCATCATGGACGGCAGAACCCGGGAGGCGGGGGCCGTGGCCGGTGTCAAACGGATTGCCAACCCCATCAACCTGGCGCGGATGGTGATGGAAGACTCCCCATTCGTGATGCTGTCCGGGGCAGGTGCGGAAGAGTTCGCCAAATCTCGCAGTGTGCGGATGGTCGACAATAAAACCTTTGATACTGAGCGACGCCGCAAGCAGCTGGACAAGGCCAGGGAAAAACTCGATCGTGAGAACAAGCAGGACAATGACTACAAGGCGTCCGTGGAGGCGCTGCCGATTTCCTCTCGGGTGGGGACGGTAGGCGCGGTGGCTTTGGACAGGCACGGCAACTTGGCCGCGGGCACGTCTACCGGTGGCATGACGGCCAAGCGTTACGGACGGATCGGGGATTCCCCGGTAATCGGTGCCGGCACCTTTGCGGATAACCGCAGCTGTGCGGTCTCCGCCACTGGCCATGGTGAGTACTTCATCCGCTACAACGTCGCCGCCGATATCTGCGCCCGTGTGCAGTACCAGGGTCAGCCTGCGGCAGCGGCAGCGGAGGAGGTCATCCATAAAGTGCTGTTGCCAGTGGGCGGCACCGGCGGCGTTATTGTTCTGGACGCTGACGGCAATATTGCCATGCCGTTCAATACCGAAGGTATGTATCGTGGCAGCCGCAGCAGTGGTGGGGCGGCCAATACCGCCATCTTTAAAGACGAATAAAGCGCTTGAAACCAGGGCGGGGCGGGAATTGAGTGCCCCAACCTCTCTACCCCTTGTTGCAACCTCAACTCTTGTTTCTGGATTGAGTTTTCTTGATTGAAAGCGCAGCGCGGATAACTCTGTCGAGGTTGTTATGTGGAAATGCTCTTCGGGAAAGTGGCTGCTGGCCCTGTGGCTGGCAGAAAGCTACATTGAGTCGTCGGAAAAAGTGCATGGAGAAAATCTCAATGCACACTTGCTGCGTTTTGTGGCCCGCACGCTGAGTGTAGCCGGAATCATCACCATTATATTCGTGCTCACCCGCCGCCTTCGGGCCCCCTGTTCAGTCTGATTGCGGGCTTCGGTGTCGGTGGTGTAGCGGTGGAGCTGGCTGCCCAGAGCTTGATTGAGAACTTCATCGGCAGTCTTAATCTGTTTGGCGATAAACCGGTTCGGATCGGTGACTTTTGCCGCTATGGCGAAGACGTCGGACCGGACTACCAGCGTATCGGCACGGTGGAGTCCATCGGCACGCGCTCGACCCGTATTCGGGGGGGGGATCAGGCGCTCACTACCATTCCCAATGCCGATTTCTGCAAGATGCCCATCGTCAATTACACCCAGCGTGGGTGTCTGGACCGCGGCAAACAGCTGCCATTCCCATATTTCACCACCGGATACCGGCACAAGTACCGCGACACCCTGGACTATCCTCCCGACGGTTCTCCCGGTGCTTCTGGCTAACCTGGTTTAACCGGGCTGGGATCATAATGGAACCGGATATTTCCGAAAGAGCCTGAAAATTATCTCGAGCGAATCTACAGTTGTGAAAGGGTCACCCGAATGATTCTTTTATGCAAAGAAATGCTGTCGTACATTTATTCCTCTTGCTGTTATTGCTGCCCACTCGCGCCTTTGCCACCGAGGGTGCCCTAGGGCGCGCCGCTACTGGAGCGCAGGGCACTTTTTACGCAGGTCTGGTGCCCCCGGAACCCGGGTTCAGTTTCCAGCTCACTTACCTCGGCTACAGCGGTAGTATCCGGGGCCAGCGCGAAGTGCCGATCGCCGGCGAACTCGCAGTGGGGCTGGACGCCACCCTGAACATCATGTCGTTGACTGGTAGCTATGTGTGGGATACCGGCCCCGGCAAATGGAATTTCGCCTCCATGGTTACCGTGCCCTTTATTCACGTGACGGCGAGGGCAGAGGCCACTCTGGCCCCTTTTACCACCAGCAATAGCGACCGCCAGAGCGGTCTGTTCGATGTCTACTTTGCACCGGTGATTGCCGGGCGTCACTTCAGCGAAACCCGCCACCTGTCGCTGTCTCTCTACCTCTACGCCCCTACCGGTGACTACGATGTCCGCCGGCTCGCCAATCCGGGGCTGAACACCTGGACCTTCTCCCCGACCGCAGGCTACACCCAGTTGATGCAAAACGGGACTCTGGAATGGAGCAGTCTTGCGGCCGTGGATTTTTACACTGAAAACAAGAAAACGAATATCCATAACGGCGCCGTGTTCCGACTGGATTCTGTGCTGGTGAAACGGTGCAACAACGGATTTGGTTACGGTTTGGCCGGGGGGTGGATACGGCAAATAGAGGATGACACCGGGCCACTGGTGGACCGGTTGGGTGGATTCCGCGGCCGCGCATTGTCATTGGGGCCACTGGTCACCTATAGCTGGAGCTGGCTCGACAAGAAACAGGCCACCGTCTCGGCGCGCTGGATGCGGGAATTCGAGGTCAAGCGGCGGCTGGAGGGAAATCCATTCATGCTTACATTCAGCTTGCAATTCTGAGGTACTGCTCGATTGTGTTCTCGATAGTCTGTTTCGCTAGCAAGCACCTGTTGAGTCCTGAGCGAGGAAACCACTGATGATACCAACCCCAAAGATATGGCGCCTGATCGCAACACTTCTTCTGTTGTCGCTATCGCTGGCTTCGGTTGCGGAGCCCGGACGGCCGATTTCCTCCGATGAAGCCAAAGCCCTCGCGCGGGATGTCTATCTATATGCCTATCCGATCGTGCTGATGGATATCACCATGCGGCAGGTGACTAATGTGGCGGACGCGGAAACGATGCCGATGAGGGCGCCGATCAATCAGTTCGCGCACTTTCGTCAATACCCGGAAGCTGACTCCAGAGATGTGGTGCGCTTTAATTTCGACACCCTTTATTCTTTTGCCTGGCTGGACCTCAGCGAGGAGCCGATGATCCTCTCGTTGCCGGATACCGGTGAGCGCTACTACCTCATGCCCATGCTCGACATGTGGACCGACGTGTTCTCGGTACCCGGCACGCGCACGACCGGCAATCGCGTCGGGCACTTTGCCATTGCGGGGCCCAACTGGGATGGAGATCTGCCGACGGGCGTGGACCTTATTCGGGCGCCCACACCCGTCGTCTGGCTTATGGGTCGCACGCAGACCAACGGCCCGGATGACTACGTCAATGTCCATAAACTGCAGGATGCCTACAGACTCACGCCGTTGAGTCGCTGGGGACAGGACTATTCGCCGCCAGAAAAGCTCCCCACCAATCCGAAAATCGACAACCGCACCGACCCGCTGAAGCAGGTCAACAGTTTGAGCGGCGTGGAACTGCTGACACGCTTCTCCCGACTGCTCGAGACACATCCAGCGCACTTCAACGATTACCCGATTCTGTTTCAGATGCAGCGGCTGGGGCTGGGCCCGGACGGTGAATTCGATCCAGACAAACTGTCTCCGGCGGTGGCCGACGCCATCAATAGCGCCGCCCGCGAGACGATCGCCGACCTGCAACGGGCTGTTGCCGAGGGCACCATCGGAGAAGTGCAGAATGGCTGGAACTACTTAGTGGAAGGCATGGGCACCTACGGCACTTCATATCGACGGCGCGCCCTGGTCGCGATGGCGGGCCTCGGCGCCAATCTCCCCGAGGATGCCATCTACCCCAATGCCATTGTCGATGCCGATGGCGATCCCACCAGTGGCAAACACCGCTATGTTCTGCACTTTGAGAAAGGCCAATTACCAGCGGTAAACGCCTTCTGGTCTCTGACCATGTACGACATGGACGGCTTTCAGGTGCCCAACCCGCTGAACCGGTTCGCGATTGGAGACAGAGACAAGCTGAAGTTCAATCCAGATGGCTCTCTCGATATCTATATCCAGCACGAATCCCCCGGGAAAGCACGCGAGTCCAATTGGCTACCCGCGCCCGAAGGCCGCTTCCAGGTAATGATGCGCATGTACTCGCCAAAAGCCGAAGTCCTGCGTGAGGGCCCGCGTCTGCCGCCTCTTGAAAAAATCACTCCGTTAACCAGCCGCGAATAAGGAGTATCACCAGCGATGAGTACTTTGCGTGTTACAACGTTTTTTCTGTCTCTACTGCTGCTACCCGCGGCCCACAGCGCGGAGACGGTTTCCGCTCAGGAGACGCGCGAAATTGCGCGGGATGCCTACATCTATGCCTATCCACTGGTGTTGATGCATGTGAGCAGAGAGGTATCGACCAATGTCGAGGAGCCGCAGTTTCCCCTCGCTCCGATCAACCAGATCGCTCATGCGAAGAGCTTTCCCGATGCCAGCATGGACATCATCGCCAGCCCCAATGCAGACACACTCTACAGCTCGATGCAATTCGATGTGTCGGACGAGCCTCTGATCGTGACAGTGCCGGACTCGGGCGGCCGCTACTACCTGCTGCCGTTTCTCGATGAATGGACCGATGTGTTCACTGTGCCCGGTAAGCGCACCACCGGCACCGCTGCGCAGACTTTTGCTATTGTGGGGCCCGGCTGGCAAGGTGAATTGCCGGAGGGGGTGACCCGCTACGATAGCCCCACCACCACTGGTTGGCTGGGAGGCCGAGTGCAGACCAATGGCAAGGCTGATTACGAGGCCGTGCATAAATTTCAACAGGGACTCAAGGCGGTTCCGCTGAGCGCCTACGGCAAGTCCTATACGGCGCCCAAAGGCCGTGTCGACCCAAAAACAGGATATGAGCCCACCGGTTGACCAGGTGGCAAAGATGGGAGCAGCGGAATTCTTTTCACTGTTCGTCGAACTGGCGAAAAAAAATCCGCCCCATGCCCACGACTACCCGATTCTTGACCGTATGAAACGCATCGGCATTGTCCCGGGTAGCAGCTTCTCTTTAGAAGCTCAGTCGAAAACTGTCCGGCAGTCACTCGAGTCAGCGCGGGAGGCGGCGCTACCACACATCATGGATGCCTGGAAAAAATCCGCGACATTGATTAACGGCTGGAGCATGAATCTCAGTGGCATGGGCAATTACGGCACCAACTATCTGCGCCGGGCCGCGGTCGCTTTCGGCGGGCTTGGCGCTAATGTTCCGGACGATGCCGTCTATCCCACGGCCTTCGTGGATGCAGATGGTGAGCCGCTGCGCAGCGACCGACGCTACGTCATGCACTTCGACAAAGACGAAATGCCACCGGCGCGCGCTTTCTGGTCCCTGACCATGTACAACGACCGCCAGCTGTTCGCAGACAACCCCATCGACCGCTACGCGATCGGCGATCGTGACAAGCTCACATTCAACCCGGACGGTTCACTGGACTTGTACATTCAGCGCGAATCGCCCGGTGCGGGCAAGGAATCCAACTGGCTTCCGACACCTGCAGACGGTAATTTCTCCCTGATGATGCGGCTCTACTGGCCAGCACTAGAAGTGCTGGACGGATCCTGGGCGCCGCCACAGGTAAAGCGTAACAATTGAGCTTGATCTTCCGCTATACAGTAATTGAGGCTGGCTGTCGCCGCCCGGCAGGCGACAGCCCCAAGACTGAGATAATTCTTTGTAAAACAGAGGTTTGTCTATTTTCTGTTATTGCTGTTGGATTCGCGAGCTTCTGGAAACCCACAATTTCCGGTAGGCGATTTCTTCAATCTGAAGACAAAAATAAATCACAAAAACTGATCCAACAAATAGAAGAGCCGCCATAATTACCGCGTGGCGCAACAACCCCTACCCTCCGATCCCAAAAAAACATAGCATCCAAACCAAACACGAAAATCGATAAAGTTTATACAAAAATATATGAATAAAAGACCATTAAAAAACAGAATAATAAACAAATATACTTCAGGATCAGAAAATGAAGAATGATGTAACCGATTGCTTCAATTGTGGGGAAGACCTGGAAGGTGCAGGAATAAAACAGCTTATGGAAAGCAGAGAAAACTGGGGTTTTAAAGCACTACCGTCGCATACTCCCGGAATGCCGGAAATAACTATTTACAGAATCATTGCACAGTCAGAGGGGAAGATCCCTTCGCACAAGTACCCCATCATAAGCTGTTGCGCATGCTCAGAGGCGAGATTATCGTCATGTCGGAAAAGGGCAATAAATTTGTCATTAACGCCGGAAAAGCCGCAATAGAAGCGGTCGATAAATGGCATGGCGGACATGATTCCAGCCACGTCACCGTTGAGTTTATCGCTTTCTATTCTGGAGTCACTGAAAAAACCACAATTATTCTTGCCTAGAACCGACGCTGTTTGTGGCAGCGGTGCTGTCCGGTGGCATCTTCGGCGATCACGCCTCACCCATTTCCGATACCACCATCGTCTCGTCGCTGGTCGCCGGTATCGAACATATCGACCACGTGCGCACCCAGCTGCCCTGCGCACTGATAGCTGGTGCCATCAGCGCGGTCGGCTTCGTAGTGCTGGGCCTGACCATTTTGTAGGAGTGTGCCGCATGAGAAACTGCGACATTGTACTGGTCACAGACGACGCCGGCTTCGGCGCGCGCTGGGTTGAACAACTGACACAGGCGCTCAACAGCGATCGCGACTCTCCGCTGCGGTTGGGTTTTTTCCAGACCGACAGTACGGGGTTGGACGAATTCCTGCGGCGGGGATCCACACAGATTGTGGTTCTGGATGAGGGCAGCCTGGAATCGGCGCAGATGGCGGAGTGCTACCACCGCCTGAAAGAACGGCGCGCGGAAATCGACAGCGTGCTGTTGACGACCGGCAAAGCGCCGGCGAGCGACCAGGTTTTCGACAGCATCCTGTCGCGGGCGGAGCCTAACTACGGCATCGTCTACCGCACCCTGCAGCGCATACTGCTGGAGCGAACCGCCACGCCTTTCGCCGACGCACTGAAGGAATATGCCTACGCGGCGCGGGACTCCTGGCACACGCCGGGGCATTCCAGCGGCGACAGCCTCAGAGACAGTCCCTGGCTGTCGGATTTCTACCGTTTTATGGGCGAGCATATTTTCACTGCCGACCTCTCCGTCAGTGTCAAAATGCTCGATTCGCTGATGGATCCGATCAGTGTCATTCGCCAGTCACAACAGCTGGCAGCCAGGACTTTCGGCGCCGCGCACAGCTATTTCATTACCAACGGCACCTCCACCTCCAACAAGATTGTGTTGCAGCATATGCTGCGCCAGGGCGAGCGCGTGATCGTGGATCGCAACTGCCACAAGTCCGTTCACCACGCGGTGATCATGACCAGTGCTGTGCCGGTGTATCTGGAGTCTTCGGTCAACCAGCACTATGGCGTCTACGGCCCGGTTGCCAAAGCCGCTATTTTCGCGGCTATCGACAGCAACCCGAACGCGCGTATGCTGGTGCTCACCTCCTGCACCTACGACGGCCTGCGCTACGATTTGAAACCGATTATCGACAACGCTCACAGCTGCGGCCTCTACGTGCTGATCGACGAAGCCTGGTATGCACACGGGCGTTTTCACCCGCACCTGCGGCCCACGGCGCTGGAGTGTGGTGCGGATTTCGTCACCCAGTCGACTCACAAGATGCTGTCGGCCTTCTCCCAGGCCAGCATGATCCATGTGGGTACCGGGGTAAAAGATTTCGATGCGGCGGGCTTTCGGCAGGATATCAATATGCATACCTCCACCAGCCCGCAGTACGGCATGATCGCGAGCCTGGATGTGGCGCGCAAACAGATGAGTATCGAGGGTTATGAAGTCCTCGAGCGTACCCTGGCATACGCCGCCGATATCCGCGACTTCGTACGCGATGCCACGCCGTTCCGTTGTCTCGACGCGGAAGACCTGTGTAGTGCGGAACTGGCCGATGACGGCATTCAGCTGGATCCGACCAAGGTCACCGTCGATGTCGGTTGCGCCGGCCTGTCGGCGCCGCTGGCACAGCAGCGGCTGTTTATCGAATTCGGTATTCAGGTGGAGAAGAGTACCCACAACACGCTGTCTTTCCTGGTGACCATTGGCACCACCGAGAGCAAGGTGTTGCGCCTCAAGCAGGCGCTGGCGAAATTGTCCGCCAGCCGCGGTCCCGACGCCGCCGGCGAGGGGCCGCTGCCGGCGCTGAGTGACATCCGGGTATTGCCACGCACGGCCTATTTTTCCCGCGGCGAAAAGCTGGTCTTGAAACGGGAGGGCGCTTCCGCATTAGTCGGCCGCGTGGCCTGTGACGAAATCGTGCCGTTTCCACCTGGTGTTCCGCTGCTGGTACCGGGACAGGAGATTACCTCAGAAATTCTCGACGCCACCCTGACCTATGTTTTCGGGCGCGAGGGTCTGGAAATACACGGTTTGAGACGCAAGGGCGGAGAGGTGGCATTGCGGGTGATGACGCCTGCAGAGGAGTCAGCCGGTGTGCTCGAATTGCGGCGGACGTCTGCCATTGAAAGCGTACTGACTGACTTGAATGAACTCTCTTTGTAGGATGGGAAAAGAAGCACAGCGATGTGCCCTACGGACACACGAATTTCTGGAAATCTACAATTTTTGGTAGGCGATTTCTGCGACCTGAAAACAAAAATAAATCACAAAAGCTGATCTGACAAATAGAAGAACCGCCATAATTTCCACGTGGCGCAACAACCTCTCACTCTCCCGGCAAAAAAAATATAGTATCCAAACCAAACACGCAAGTCGCAAAATTTTATATGAAAAACGAATAGAAGACTTTAAAAAAATGCAGAATCATATCAGAGTCATAAACAAATATATTACAGGATGAGAAAATGAAAGCTGATGTAACCGGCTGCTGTAGCTACGGGGGAAGCCTGAAAGGTGTAGGAATAAAAGAGCTTATAAAGAGCAGCGATATCTGGGATTCTGAAACACTACCAACTTACAGGGAAAGAGAGTAACGCTACTTATTTGTGAGGAGGTTTCCCGCTACCATGACGCTTGAGAAATTGTACAAGAGCTTTGCAGCCTTCTCCGAGCTACAGCCATATACCGTATCAACGGTGCAAACGCGGTTTCCCGGGACAACCCGTACAGTTATGGTTATGTCTCATTTGGTGGTAGTGAAAAAGCTCTTTCCCTACTTCATTCTCCCGAAAATGGAAAATGCTGTCTTATCGCACTGGGAAATGATTTTTACGAATAAACGACTGGATTGCCCCTCCCTTTCTTTCGATAATGCTTGGGTATTTAGCAGTAACACACAAGGCTATGGACCTGCTAATGGAAGTCGCGATCGCAGGTTCTCAGGGCGCTACCGATTGATATCGGGATGTATCAGAATCAACGCTTTAAAGCTAATAGATTCCCTTGATAAATCCGAACTCAGAACAATACGCTACCCTCAATTTGGGAACCTGAACAAACCTCACAGAAAGAGTCCTGTGAATTCTGGTTTCGTTAACCTGGATAATTTCTATAACGAAATAGACAACCTTTGGCGAGAGGATAGTCTAGGTTTTGATGATATTTGCATGTCTTACAAAGATCGACAGTATGTCACGCAACGACCAAATGATAACTGCCCTTTTTGCTCATTCTA
This sequence comes from Microbulbifer celer, assembly GCF_020991125.1. NCBI lineage: Bacteria > Pseudomonadati > Pseudomonadota > Gammaproteobacteria > Cellvibrionales > Microbulbiferaceae > Microbulbifer > Microbulbifer celer. Next base: position 2,099,779 of record NZ_CP087715.1, on the reverse strand, counting down.
TCGTGGTTCTGCAATGGGGGTGGTAGTGCAGTAGATGCCAAAATTCCTAGCCCCGATAAGTGGTTTTTGTCTTCACTGGGGATGGCTGTTTTCTCTTGTTCTCCGGGAGTATGGCAGAAGTGAAGGGTTTTGGTATTAACGTTTTTGTTTTAAATGATGGACGATGCGTAATAGTTGAGCACGGTCTATGTAAAATTATTACTGAAACTTTACCTGAAAGGTTCCATGAAAAGATTTCAGGAACTGACTTTGGAAGCATTCTGATTGAAATGTCAGTAGATCCTAAACAGGATTTAGGACAGAACCCCGGGTTCAGAAATATTTGAAAACCATATGGAGAGTAATCATGAAATACCCAATAGAGCCTTTCAAAATTAAAACAATACAAAAAATACAGCGAAAATCCGCCTCCGAGAGAGAGAATATACTGACTAATGCAAAATACAATGTTTTTAAAATTGCATCTGAAGACGTATACATTGATCTTCTTACAGATTCCGGAACCGGAGCGATGAGCGCTGACCAGTGGTCAGCGATAATGATGGGAGATGAAAGCTATGCCGGAGCTACTTCATTCTTTCGCTTGAAAAAAGTTGTCGACGAAATTTTCCAGTTCCAGTACTTCGTACCTACACATCAAGGCAGGGCAGCGGAGCATATTCTTAATGAAGTACTGGTAGAACCCGGACACTATATTCCATCGAACACACATTTCGACACTACGGAAGCAAATATACGTGCGTGCGGCGGCAACCCCGTCAACCTTCCAGAAGCACGTAAATCGACGAGCTCCCCCTTCGGTGGCAATATCGATCTGGAAAAGCTAAGCAGATTCATCAATGATGTCGGCGCATATAATATTCCGTATGGAATGCTGACAATAACGAACAATGGCGCAGGAGGTTTACCGGTGTCCCTGGATAATATTCGAGGCGCCAGTGAAATATACCGAAGCAATGAAATTCCATTTTTCATAGATGCCTGCAGATATGCAGAGAATTCCTATTTTATCAAGAAGCATGATGAACGCTACCAAAGTCAAACCGTAGAAGAAATATCTAAAGAAGTGTTTTCATGTTGCGATGGAATCACGATGAGCGGTAAGAAAGATGGCCTAGTGAATATTGGAGGGTTTCTTGCAGTAAACGATAGTGAGCTCTTCACTAAGATTAAGAATATTGCAGTCCTTCGCGAAGGGTTTCCAACTTATGGTGGATTGTCCGGCAGGGACTTGGATGCAATGGCGGTAGGCCTGAAAGAAGGAATTGAGGAAGACTACCTGGAGTATCGCACCAGTCAAACAGCCTACCTGGGAGAAGGGTTGCGTGAAATTGGCGTTCCGGTGTTGCAGCCATTCGGCGGACACGCTGTATACGTTGATTCGGCAGCCATGTTTCCCCACATACCAGTGGAAGACTTCCCGGGAATCACTCTGTCATCAGCATTATATTTAGCCGGAGGAATCAGGTCTGTAGAGCTTGGATCCGTCGCATTCGCCCACTTCGATGAAGCCTTACAGAAAATTGTAAGACCTCCCCTGGAACTTGTTCGTCTGGCGCTGCCTAGACGTACCTATACCCAGGCACACCTTGATTTTGTTGTCAGAACCTTCGGTGAAGTCTTGGAAAATGTGGAAACCTATAAAGGGTATGAAATAACGTGGTCGCCCGAGCACCTAAGACACTTTACCGCAGAGTTCAAATCTAAATTGTGACTTTATTTTATGAATGCCCTAAAGAACTCGAAGATCTTCAGCAATAGAATTAAAGGAGAATTATATTAACGCCGTTAAATCATTAAAAGGGTGGTTGAAATAATCATGGAGTCATACAGCAGGAGATTAATGTTTTACTTGGCCGCTCTCCTGCTTGGAAACGGCAGTATATCGTTTTTCAACGCTACTCTGGCTGTCGGCGAGCCGACCTGCACTGCCACGTCGCAAGTAACATTCACGCCGGGACTTCGCTTGTTCGAGCGCGAAACAGACATAACTCTTTTGATGTAACTTACGACAATTGCACATCGCTGACTGGGTCCACAATCACTTCACACTACAGATGCTGTGGCCGTTAGCAAACGGGTCGCAGTCCTCACGAATACTGCGAAAGTCACGCCTCTGACGATAACTTTGACCACCACCTCGCACCGCTAATGATAAGAACGCTCATATTAGAGAATTCGAGGACTCCATCCCTCTCTTAATACCACGGTATCATCCGCCGATTTACCATATCTTTGCGGTGCTATTAAGGGCGGTATTCGCAGTGCAACTTACACCACGTGCTTTCAGTCCACCGGCCACCAGAGCAGTCGCGCCGATTCCAGAGCGAGCGCGCCGGCGATCCATAACACGGCGGACAGCCCAAACCAGATCGCCATGCGCACGAACGTGCTGTGCACGACGGGCCTCCCGCGGGGCGACCTCAGTCGCCGCCCGGGAAGGGAATAAACTCCTCGGAGTCGCCCGGCACTTTCGGGAAGCGCCCGGATTTCCAGTCGTTGATGGCCGACTCGAGGCGCGTCTCACTGGTGGCGACGAAGTTCCACTCGATCCGCCGAGGCCCTACATTCTCGCCGCCGATAACGGTGTTTGTCAAAGAAGATGTCGCGATCAGCGGTTAAGCGGCTTGTTTTTCTTGTGGTGGGTTAAGCCAGACGCCTCTAATAGGATTCCAGTTCCTGGTGTGGCGTGGCCACCGTCTCGGGTTCTTCCGTTTCGCCTCTTCGTACACGGTTTTACGGCGCTTTAGTAGTTCAATCTCTTCGCCACTATGACGCTGGCTCGGCGTCACAAAGCGGATCGCGCTGTGGCGATGTGCATTGTTGTACCACTGCACGAAGCTATGAACCCATTGCCTTGCTGCGGAGATACTCTCAAACGGTTTGCTCGGATAGCTCGGTCCGTATTTCAAGGTTCTGAACAAGCTCTCCGAGTACGGGTTGTCATTGCTCACTGAGGGCCGACTGAACGATGCCACCACCCCGAGCTTTTGCAATGTGGCCAGCATGGTGGCGCCCTTCATCGGCCCACCATTGTCTGAGTGCAGAACCAATCCATTCTTGACGGCGCCCTCCGCAAGCTGCGCTTTGCGAATCAGGGTGCTGGCATGTTCTGACGACTCTTCAGTATGCACTTCCCAGCCCACTATTTTGCGGCTGAAGACATCGAGTATCAGATACAGCCGGTAGAAGGCTCCTCTTACACTGGACGCTAGGAAGGTAATATCCCAGCTCCACACCTGGTTCGGGCGATCTGCCAGGTACGCATTCGGTTTCGCGACGTTACGTGGCGCCTCCGCCTTACCTCGGCGGTGCAGCTGATTCGCTTCGTGCAATACGCGGTAGAAGCTGGATTCAGAGCCGATATAGATTCCTTGATCGGCCAGCATCGGGACAATCTGTGATGGCGGAAGGCTGCGGTATTCCGGCTGGTTGCAGACTGCCAGTATCTTTTGTCGCTCTTCGATAGTGAGCTTGTTACCCGGGGTACGTGCCTGAGCCGCGCGCTTGCGCTGATCGACCAAGCTTCGCTCCTGCAATGCTTTCTCCCAGCGTTGCAGGGTACGCACAGTGAGGTTCAATACCGCGCACGCTTTGTACCGGGCAGCGCCTGCCGTCACCGCTTCTTCGATAAGCTCTATCGCCACCTGACGGTCTTCCGAGGCGATCATTCGTCCTCGCTTTCCCCCCAGATGGCTTGGGCCTTTTTTTGCAGCACCAGTAACGCAGCCGCCTCCGCCAGCGCCTTCTCTTTGCGCTTGAGCTCTTTCTCTAGCTTGCGGCTTTTCTTGCGCTCTTTCTGCAGGTCGCGCCGCTCCTCCATGGACATCTGGTCGCGACTACCGGCCCCACTAATCGCAGCTTCACGCCAGCGCTGTATCTGCTCGGCGTAGAGCCCTTTCTTGCGGCAATACTCCGCCAGCTCGGCTTCATTCAGCGCTGCGGTCTCAAGGACTACGGCGAATTTACTCTCCCCGCTCCAATTTTCGGGGTTCTTTGGATCAGCTGGCACGGCTACACCCTGTTCACGAAATTGATTTCGCCAATTGTACAGGGTTGGCTCTGAAACGCCGGTTTCCCGGCTAACCTCCGCTATCGACTTCGCGTTCGGCGGCATCATCATCTGAACAGTGCGTTCTTTAAAGCCATCGTTATATCGTGGCATCCTTCACTCTGTTACCACCCCCTGATACATTGCTGGTTAGAAAGTGAGCGCGACATCTATCCTGACACAGGGGGATAATGGCGATACGACATTCCTCGGTGGCTTCGAGGACCACGCCGTCGTCCGCAGCAAAGATACCCATCGAATGCGCCGGTATTTCCGTATCCCGGGCCCGCACTGCGCCGCTGGCCACATAGACCGCGCGCTCGGCCACCATCGGCAGTTTCGCCGACTGGCCCGGCTGCAGATGCATTTCTACATACAGGGTCTCCGCGAAGGTCCTGACTGGCGAGGTGACACCGAAGGCGGTACCCATGATCACCCTGGCGACGGCGCCAGCCACTTTCACTGATGGAATGGAGTCTGACGGATAGTGGTGGAACTCCGGGTCTATTTCAGCGTACTGATCCGGCAGCGCCAGCCACAGCTGTAGGCCGTGGGCTCGGTGGGGTGCAGCGTGCACTTCGGGCCGCTCGCGCTCCGAGTGCACGACGCCACTGCCCGCGACCATCAGGTTGATATCGCCCGGGCGAATCAGCTGCTCGCTGCCAAGAGAGTCCCGGTGCAGAATCTCTCCCTCGAACAGATAGGTTACAGTGGCAATATTGATGTGCGGATGTGGGCGTACATCGATGCCTTCGCCCGCCGGAAACTCCGCCGGCCCCATATGATCGAAAAAAATCCACGGACCCACCGCCTTGCAGGCGGCGTTAGGCAGACAGCGGCGCACTGAGAAACCGCCCAGATCCTTGTCCTTGGGGTGAATAACCAATGTCAGGGCGCCGCAACCCTGTTCCAGACGGCACTCCTGTTCAAGATTTTTTTCCAGAGTACTCATTGTTTTCTCTCCACTTAAGTCGAATAGATCATTTGCAGGGTGCGGCCGGCACCTACTACTCTCCCTTGGGGGTTGAGTAGCTGGTGATCAGATTGCGGTAGTCGGGGATATGACTCGAGAATAGGTTGCCCAGACCCTCGATATCATTGCGCCAGTCTCGGTGCAGTTCACAGGCTGCCCCGAACCAGGTCATCAGCTGGGCGCCAGCGCCGGACATCCGCTCCCACGCCGCGTCGCGGGTCATCGGATTGAAAGTGCCGGATGCGTCGGTAATTACGAACACGTCGAAATCTTCCGCTAGCGCCGACAGGGTCGGGAAGGCCACACAGACCTCGGTCACAACACCGGCGATAATCAGCTGCTTCTTCCCGGTCGCCTTGACGGCTTTGACAAAGTCTTCATTGTCCCAGGCGTTGATCTGACCCGGACGTGCGATGTAAGGCGCATCGGGGAATATTTCTTTCAGCTCCGGCACCAGAGGACCGTTTGGGCCATCTTCAAAGCTGGTGGTCAGAATTGTCGGCAGGCCAAAGTACTTGGCCGCATCGGCGAGCGCCAGCACATTGTTCTTGAACTTGTCCGGATCGATATCCCGTACCAGGGACAGGAGACCGGACTGATGGTCTACCAGTAGTACCGCCGCATCATTCTTGTCGAGGCGCACATAGGGTTTGCTCATGGAGTTTCTCCTTCGTTCAGGGTTGGTGTGCCGGTCGTGTTGCCGGCACCAGTTACAGGAATAGGTAGGTAAAAGAGGCAGTCGGGGTTACCGGCCTCCACCGAAACGACCACGACTGAAATCCTCGATTGCCTCGGCAATTTCTTTGCGGCTGTTCATGACGAACGGGCCGTGACCGACAATGGGTTCGTCGATTGGCCGCCCGCTCAGCAACAACACCTTGGCATCGCTACTGGCCTGCAGAGACAGCTGTTCGCCTGCGCGATTCAGTACCGCCATTTGTGCCGCACCGGCCTCGGCGACACCGTTGACCGACACTGTGCCTTCCAGCACCACCAGCGCGGTATTCCAGCCCTCAGGGAGTGAGAACTCGGCCGTGCCGCCGCAGGCCAGGCGCAGATCCCACACCTGCATCGGCGTAAAGGTGTTTGCCGGACCGAAGGCACCGGCATATTCGCCCGCAATTACCCGCAGTTCGCCAGCACCGTCCGGCAGTGCCGCCAGAGGTATCTCTTGTGCCAGAATGGCCTGGTAGCCCGGCTCTGCCATCTTGTCGCGCGCGGGCAGGTTGACCCACAGCTGCACCATTTCCAGTGTGCCGCCGGATTCAGTAAACGTCGGCGAGTGATACTCCTCGTGCAGTATTCCGGCGCCAGCGGTCATCCACTGCACATCGCCCGGACCGATTACGCCACCCTGGCCGGTGGAGTCGCGGTGTGCTACCTCGCCGCGGTAGACGATGGTTACGGTTTCGAAACCGCGGTGCGGATGTTCACCGACGCCACGTGGCTGCGCGGCCGGCGCAAAATCTGCCGGCCCTGCGTAATCCAGTAACAGGAATGGGCTCAGCTGCTGCGCGTGCGTATGGTAGGAAAACAGCGAGCGCACCGGGAAACCGTCGCCGACCCAGTGCGGTCGGGGCGCGCTGTAGACACCGAGGACCTGTTTCATTGCTCTGCTTCCCCATGACTGGCGGACATCGACCGATTGATGCAGAGCAGGATAGTTTTGCAACACCAGTAGTGCTAGCCTGGTGTTTTGCAATTCAGTGTTCCAAATTTGGAACGGAAGTCAGCTGGAAGGATCGATGCAGGATCTGAACGATCTCTACTATTTCGTGCAGGCTGTTGACCATGGCGGCTTCGCCCCGGCGGGGCGCGCGCTGGGCATCCCAAAGTCCAAGCTCAGTCGCCGTATCGCCGCACTGGAAGAGCGCCTTGGCGCCCGCCTGTTACACCGCAGTACACGACACTGTTCGGTTACGGAGATTGGGCAAACTTACTACGAGCATTGCAAGGCAATGCTGGTGGAAGCGGAGGCGGCGCAGGCAGCGATAGATTCGGTGCAGGCAGAGCCCGCCGGTGTCATCCGCCTGACGTGCCCCATCGCCCTGCTGCACGCGCATATCGGCGGTATGCTCGCCGATTTTATGGCCAGGCACCCGAAGATAACCGTGCACCTCGAGGCCACCAACCGCCGCGTCGATCTGCTCGGGGAGGGGGTCGACGTCGCGATTCGCGTGCGCCCGCCGCCGCTGGAGGATAGCGACCTGGTGATGCGCGTGCTTTCCGACCGCGGCCTTTGCCTGGTGGCCAGTCCGCAATTGGTGGGGAAGTTCGGTCTGCCTTTGATGCCAGCGGATCTCAACAGCTGGCCCAGCCTCGGGCTGGGCAGCCCGCAGAACAGTTACAGCTGGACGCTGTACGGAAAAAACGGCGAGGAATCGACGGTGTACCATACGCCGCGCTATGTCACCACGGATATGATTGCACTGCGTAAAGCATCCGTGGCTGGCGTGGGCCTGGTACAGCTGCCGATCCTGGTGGTCGAGGAAGAGCTGCGCAATGGCAGCCTGGTGCGGTTGCTGCCGGACTGGGAGCTGCATCGGGATATCATCCATGTGGTCTTCCCGTCGCGCCGCGGTCTACTGCCTTCTGTGCGGGCGTTGATCGACGCACTGGTGGAGTTTTATGTCTCCTTCGAGGAGGACTAAACGATAACAGAAAGGGATCAATGACACTGGCAGTTGGCGGCGAGTGCTGATTCACGCGTCTGGCAGCAGCCTCGGCTATACATTAACGACGGAGTTACACCATCGTTTCTAATCAGTGTCGGGAGGCAGGCGAGAATGCGTTATTTCGCCCGAATGCTGGGGCTAGTGTTTTCGGCAACAGCTGGATTACTGTTCCTATCAAGTAGTTACGCGCAGGATGCGAAGGATGCAAAGGCGCCCACCGAGGTAACCGCCAACGCCAATGCGGCGGTGCTGAAAAAACTGCCGTTCAAGGATCGGCAGGATTTCGAGGATGTAAAGCGGGGTTTCATCGCGCCCCTACCGAATGGCGGCGTGATCAAGAATGCGCAAGGCGAGCCGGTCTGGGATCTTGGTGCATACGACTTTGCCGAGGGGAAGGACGCTCCTGAGTCCGTAAACCCCAGTCTTTGGCGCCAGCTGCAATTGCTCTCCGAAGGTGGACTTTACGAAGTCTCTCCTCGGATCTATCAGGTGCGTAGTGCCGACCTGTCAAACATTACCTTTATCGAGGGCGATAAAGGGGTTGTGGTGATGGACCCGCTGATTTCCGCTGAGACCGCCAAAGCAGCACTGGATCTGTATCGTGAACACCGGGGAGATAAGCCGGTGGTAGGCGTCATCTACACCCATAGCCATATCGATCACTATGGTGGTGTGCGTGGAGTGGTGGATGAGGAGGATGTAACCGCCGGAAAAGTCAAAATCATCGCCCCGGACGGTTTCGTGGACGAGGCGGTGAGTGAGAACGTATTTGCGGGTAATCATATGTCGCGCCGCGCGAGCTTCATGTACGGTAACCTGCTACCCAAGGACCCTCGGGGTAGCCTGGGGACCGGCCTGGGGTTGGGAACATCTGTTGGCACGGCAACATTGATTGAGCCCACGGATACCATCACCAGGGACGGGCAACAGATAAAGCTCGATGGCCTGACGTTTGAATTTATCCTCGCGCCCGGGTCCGAGGCGCCGTCTGAAATGCACTTCTATATCCCGGAGCTGAAGGCGCTTACTGCGGCAGAAAACTCCAACCACACACTGCACAACCTCTACACGCTACGGGGCGCCAAGGTGCGTAATGCCCGCGCCTGGTCAGGCTATCTCAATGACACCATCCAGAAATGGGGAGAGGAGGCAGAAGTGCTGTACGGGCCGCACCATTGGCCGACGTGGGGAAATGAAAAGGTGGTCAATCACCTGAAAAAGCAGCGCGATCTCTACAAGTACCTCAATGACCAGACCCTGCGTATGGCCAATCATGGATACAACATGGTAGAAGCTGCAGAGATGATGCAGCTTCCCCCCGAGCTTGCCAGTTATTGGGCTAACCGCGGCTACTACGGCAGTATCAACCATGACACCCGGGCAGTCTGGAATTATTACCTCGGCTACTTCGATGGTAATCCTGCGCGTCTTTATCCGCTGCCACCGACCGATGCTGGTAAAAAGTACGTCGAGTATATGGGCGGTGCACAGAATCTCCTCAAGCTAGCCCAAAAAGATTTCGATGCAGGTAATTATCGTTGGGTCGCGCAGGTGCTTGATAACCTGGTCTCTGCTGAGCCAGACAACCAGGCTGCCCGCAACCTGCTTGCAGATGCGCTGGAGCAACTCGGATACCAGCAGGAGAATGGGCCCTGGCGCAATTTCTTCCTGAGTGGCGCGAAAGAACTGAGGAATGGCATTGAGCGGATGCCTGTCCCCAGTACCGCTAGCCCCGACACCATCCGCAGCATGCCCATCGAGCTGTTCTTTGATTTCCTGGCCATTCGCCTGAACGGTCCCAAGGCGGCAGGGAAGAATATCGCTATCAATTTATCCTTGCCCGATGTTGAGGGGAACTACTCTCTGGTGCTGGAAAATGGCGTTCTCAATTATGGCCCTCCGGTGGAGCGTCCCTCCGCTACGGTCACCGTGAACCGGAGCGATCTCAATGATGTCATTCTCGGAACAGCAACGATGAAGGACAAGGTGGGGAGTGGAGCAGTCAAGGTGACCGGTGATGAAAAGCAGCTTGACGCCCTGCTATCACTATTGGACACGTTCGATTTCTGGTGGAACCTGGTCACTCCCAATCAGCCGTCAGACAGTTGACCAGAGCTCTGTTCCCAACCACCAACCAAAGCCATGCTCTGGATTTGACGGCGCCTCGTGGGGGTGCAGAGCGGGTCTGTAAAACGGTGGGATTGCGGACTTTTTGTGAGAATACTTCGGCGTGAAAGTGGCGTCCCCGGCAGGACTCGAACCTGCAGTCCGGACTTAGGAGGTCCGTGGTTTATCCTGTTAACCGACGGGGACGTGGCTGCCCATCCCGGGCAGGGCGGCCATTCTAGCGTTTGTCTCGTGCTCTGTCATGAGGACCTTCAATTCTCATGAATTTCCTTTCCCCCGGTGAGTCCATCCCGTGGATCTCGGTTCATACGCCGGATGGAGCAGCCGACGAAGTCTGTTGTAACCCTGAGTAACGACAGTTGTTTCCCCCGGTTACCAGAAAGTGTGTCGACCACACGGTGACGGCGTCACGGGGATTTCGCGAATTTGTCGCAATTTGGTCACGATTCTCGGCTATTTTGACGTCAGCCGTCGGGAACTTGCACAGCTCGGGTCTCGATCTCGGAGGCGGTTTTTGGGGTTCTGGTTACCCGCTGAAAAAAGTTGTTTCCGGGGTGAAAAAGTCGCTTGACCGGAAAACTTCGAGCTGGCTAATCTCAGGTGGCACAACAAAAACAGACAAAGTGTTTCTGCCCTGGCAGATCGAGATTGTGGAGTTTTCTATGAACGGCAACGTTACCGAAAATGACATGGATTTTGATGAAGTGGACCCCTCTTCAATAGCTGACCTTCTACACGCGCCGCACAACCCCCGGGATGCGCGTCGTCTGGTAGAAGACAAGCTGGAAGAGATACGTTTGCGGAAGGAGTTGATGGACTACCAGTACGAATTCTGAAGCAACTTCTGATACAGGGCCGGGTCACAGCCGGCTGAATGCAATCGGGCGTGCGTACGCTCGTCATATCGTGAAGCCCCCAAAGGTGCCTGCCGGCACCGCGCTTCACAGAAATGTGCCCCAGAAAGGTGCCTTCGGGCACCTTTTCTGTTTCCGGGGGGCTGTCCGGTTTCTGGAATGTGGAGGGCGGTTTTCTCCACTTTCCCGGGCGTGTATATTGGCTGTGACAGCCTTCCCCGTATGCCCCGTTGCGGGCAGGAGAACCGGCTTCGGGTTGAGGAAGCAGAAGCGAAAAAGGAACTTCAGATGGTGGTTTCCGATAGCTATACAAGCCGGGTGTATACGGAGGTAGCCGACGATGGCGACACCCTGGTGATCCGCGTATCCGGCAATTTTGATTTTAATATGCACCGGGAATTCCAGAGGGCATACCGCAACGTGTCGCCACCGCCGAAGGCCGTGATTGTCGACCTTTCTACCACCGAGCACCTCGACAGTGCTGCCTTGGGCATGTTGCTGCTGCTGCGGGATTATTGCGTGGAGGTGGGGCGTGATGGCGATGAGCCCCGGGTGGAATTGATCAACGCCAATTCCCACGTTTCTCACATTCTCTCCGTTTCCAATTTCGATCGCATTTTCAGTATCCGCTGACAGTGTCAGGAGAAGCGCGATGCCGGGGTTCCGGGTATTGATCATAGAAAGCGATGCCGAGGAAGCGGGCCGGTTGCGCGACCTGATTCGCGCTTGTGCCTATACCAGCCCGTCCGGTTGCACTGTCCCCGCTGAAACCTGGTGTGTGGACAGCTTTGCGCAAGCCCGCTCGATGATCGGCAGGGTGGCTCCCAATCTGGTGTTATTCGGACCGGCCTCGGCCAGAGTTGCCACCGCCGGGGAATTGCGCCAGTTGCGCCAGCAGGGTGGGCTGGCGCCAATCCCTATTCTGTTTGTTCAGGATCTGAAGTCGGCCTGTGCGGGAGAGGTCCCCAAGGCCGACTGCGACGATATCGTCATCAAACCCTACAACCCCGGGCTCATGGAGATGAAGCTCGCTTCCATTCGCCGGTTTCGGGACTTCAATCGGTCACTGATCACACAGCGCGATCGCCTGCGCCGCCACCACGCAGACTTTCTGCAGGAGCAGGCCAATGCGCGGGAGATTTTTGGCAATCTGGGCAATGAAAGCTGCCTGGATGACACCGATGCGATTCGTTACCACCTTTCTCCCCGGGCGGTGCTGAACGGCGACCTGCTCGCCGCCACTTATACGCCGGATGGCAAGCTGGTCCTGATGTTGGCAGATTTTGCCGGTCACGGGCTCGCGGCGGCGGTAGGGGCGGTACCGCTCACATCCATTTTCTATTCCATGATGCCGCGGGGCTTTTCTTTCAGTCGCGTGCTGCGGGAGATGAATCGCAAGCTGTTCGATCTGTTGCCGCGACAGATGTTCTGTTGCCTGGTGATGCTGGAGCTGGATCCCCGGCGCAATCATCTGCGTCTGTTGAACGCGGGAATGCCCAGTCCCTGCCTGGTGCGGGCCGACGGGGCACAGGAGCTGTTTGTGTCCCGCCACTTGCCGCTGGGTGTCCTGGCGGACGATCAGGTTGATACTGCGATAGTCAACTATCAGGTGCGGGCCGGTGACCGTCTTTTCCTGTGGAGCGATGGTATTCATGAGGCTCGCAATCTCCGCGGCGAGCACTTCGGTGAGGAGAGGCTGCTGGCACTGCTGCGCAAAGGGGCGGAGTCGGGTGAAGCACCGTCCCGAGAACTGCAGGACTTTGACCGGATTCTGGTGGCCGTCAACGCCCATGCCGCCGAGCAGCACGATGATCTTTCCCTGGTGGAGTTGGATCTGAGCAAACCTTCACTCACCAAGGGGGATTGTCCGGCTGTGGATTACAGCGGCGTCCGGCGCGGTGGACGAATTGGGGAGTGGTCTATCGAAATATGCCTCGCGCAGGAGGAATTACGTGAGGCGGATCCACTGCCGCATTTACTCAGCGTCCTGGTGCAGATGCCCGGCGCGGTGCGATTCCGTGAAGATCTCGCTATTGCCCTGGGAGAGTTGTTTCGCAATGCGATGGAGCACGGTGTGTTAGGGCTGGACTCATCGATCAAGAACACCGATGAAGGATTTGTGCGTTATTACGACCTGCTGGAAGAGCGCCGCCAGCAATTGGATGGTGGTTGGATCCGTATTTCCCTGAGGTGTGATGACTGGGGAGGCGGTGGCGAACTGCAATTGCAAGTTGAAGATAGTGGTAGTGGTTTCCCCCCCTGTACCCGGTCTGGCCGGGGGGTTTATTCCGGTCGCGGCCTGGCGATGCTGCGCACGGTCTGCCGTAATCTGGAGTTTTCTCCCGGTAGCAGTCTGGTGCGGGCGGTCATTGCCTGGGGCGACGGGCAGCCCACGGATGGGGAAAACGGTGGCGCCAAAACCGTGCAAACGCCCACAGTGCCGGTATAATGTCCGGCCAGTTTTTAATCAATTGCGGTGGTGCATGGCTCCGGATATTCCGCCAACCCTGAGAGTACGATCGCTATCTTGTGAGCGGGACGGTCGCGCCCTGTTCGTGGGGCTGAGTTTTGAGTTGGCCGCGGGCGCCGCGCTACAGATCGTCGGTGCCAACGGTGCCGGAAAAAGTACCCTGATCCGTACCCTGATCGGTAGTGCCAGCGACTTTCAGGGCGAAATCCTGTGGGGCGACCGCCCCTATCCCCATTCCCTGGCGCAGCTGCGGCAATCCCTGCTTTATATTGGCCATAACGCCGGTATACGCCGCGGTCTTACCCCGTTGGAAAATCTGACCTGGTACGGGGCATCCCGACAGGCAGCGTTGGCGGCTTTGGATGCGGTTGATCTCTACGGTTTTGAGGATTTGCCCTGTCAGCAACTTTCTGCCGGTCAAAATCGCCGGGTAGCGCTGGCGCGACTGTACCTGCCGGGAGTACCGCAGCTATGGATTCTCGATGAACCGCTGGCGGCGCTGGATGTGCATGGTGTGGCCACGCTCGAGAAACGCATGACTGCGCATCTGGCGCAGGGCGGCAGCATGCTCCTGACCTCTCACCAACCGGTAGCGATCGAGGCGCTGAGCCGCCTGAATCTGTCCGATTTTACCCCGCATTCCTACGGCGAAGACCTGGATGGTCCGAGGGAAGAGGTTGCGCATGAGTATTGAGGCTGCCTCCGATCACAGTGGTGGTACCGTGGTCTCTCCAGGCTTCGGGACTCTGTTGCGGACGGAGCTATTGCTCGCGCTGCGTCGGCGATCGGATATAGCCAATCCGCTGTTGTTCTTTATCACCGTTCTGGCGCTGATGCCTCTGGGCATTGGCCCCGAACCAGAGCTGCTTGCGCGCATGGCGCCAGGGTTGATCTGGGTGATGGCCCTGCTCGCCACACTGTTGTCCCAGGAGTCCCTGTTCCGCAGCGATTACGAAGATGGCTCTCTGGAGCAGTTGGCGCTGCAGTCGCAACCGTTGTACTTCCCGGCATTGGCAAAAGTTCTGGTGCATTGGGCTGTGACCGGATTGCCGCTGACTGTGCTGTCACCGGTGCTGGGGATGATGCTCAACCTGCCGGAAGATGGCTATCTGCCGCTGGCTCTGTCGCTGTTGCTGGGCACCGCCAGCCTGAGCCTGATCGGCGCAATCGGGGCGGCTCTGACGGTCGCGTTGCGACGTCCCGGGCTTTTGCTGGCGTTGATTATTATGCCGCTTTATGTGCCCGTGTTAATCTTCGGCACCGGAACAGTGCAGGCAGCCCTGGATGGGTACGGGTACAATGTCCAGCTGGCGGTGCTCGGCGCCATACTCGCCGGGGCCGCGGCACTGGCACCGCTGGCAGCGGCCGGTGCCATCCGTATCAGCCTCGATCACTGAACCTGATCACTGAAAGAGTGGTATACGCCTGGAGCTTTAGGAGACAACGCATTGGCTTGGCAATGGTTTTACAGACTGGGTTCGCCGCGCTGGTTTTATCAAAATTCCAGCGCCTGGCTGCCGTGGCTGGCAGTTGGCAGTATCGCACTGTTGCTGGTCGGTACCGTCTGGGGCCTGGGGTTCGCGCCGCAGGATGCCAAGCAGGGCAATAGTTATCGCATCATCTATATCCATGTGCCCGCCGCGTTCCTTGCCTTGGCCGGCTACTACATCATGGCGATCTGCGGCGCCATAGGACTGATCTGGAAGATGAAGCTGTCCTTTATGGTCATGCGTGCAGCGGCGCCCATCGGTGCTGCATTGACATTTATCGCCCTGTTTACCGGGGCAGTCTGGGGCAAGCCGACCTGGGGGACTTACTGGGTCTGGGATGCGCGCATCACCTCCATGCTGATTCTGTTCTTCCTGTATATCGGCGTGATTGCTCTTTCCGGCGCCTTCAGTAGCGAGCAGTCCGGTGATAAGGCCAGTGCACTGCTGGCATTGGTGGGAACCGTCAATATCCCGATTATCTACAAATCTGTGGACTGGTGGTTCACCCTCCATCAGCCGGCAACGCTGAAACTGACCGAGTCCAGCACCATTGATCCCAGTATGTTTTATCCGTTGATCACCATGATCATCGGGTTCTACGTGTTTTATGCGTGGGTTCTGACCCTGCATACGCGCAGTCTGGTGCTACAGCGCGAATGGCGTACCCAATGGGTGCGCGAACTGCTGGGTGCAGGACCGGGAAATAAAACCGCATCGAATACGGCAAACCCGACACGGTAAGGAGCAGGCCATGAATTTTCAATTCAGCAGTCTCGCAGATTTTCTCTTCATGAGTGGCCACGGCCCTTATGTGTGGGCGGCTTATATCGTGGCTTTGCTGGTGCTGGTGGCACTGGTCATCTGGCCGCAGACGCGCATCCGCCGCCAGCGGAGGGATCTGGCCCGTCAATTACGCATTGAAGAAGCGCGTCGTCGCAGCGCCAGACCGCACGCCAAACCGGTGGAACGGTCGGCGATTGCCTGATTCAATCACTGTATTCCGCGCCGGCAGGGCCAACGCCTGCGGGACAATATAAACATCACGCTTCGAGTTCTTGAACACCATGCATCCAGCCCGAAAACAACGCCTGATACTGGTTTTGCTCCTGGTCGGCCTTTCCAGCGCCGCGGCCGGGTTTGTCACCTACGCCATGCGTTCAAACATGGACTACTTCTACGCGCCGACGGCCTTTGCTGCGGGGGAGGTACCTTTTGAGAAACGTATTCGTGCGGGTGGCTGCGTCGTCCCGGGCAGTGTCGTGCGTGATAGTGATTCTCTGGATGTGCGTTTTGCCATTACCGACGGCAGGGAGCAGGTGGAGGTGGTCTTCAACAAAATCCTGCCGGACCTGTTTGCGGAGGGTGAAGCGGCCATTGTAACCGGCAAGTTGCAACAGGGTGGTTTTGTCCGTGCCGATCAGGTGTTGGCCAAGCACGATGAGAATTACACCCCCCCGGAAGTGGCGGAAACCATGCAAAACAAAGCCAATTGTGTAGGGGACGCAAAAATATGACCCCGGAACTCGGGCACTTTGCCCTGATTATCGGCCTGTTGCTGTCTATTACCCTGGCGGCGGTGCCACTACTGGGTACCTACACCGGCCGCGTATTGTGGATGGATACTGGCCGCCCATTGGCAATGGGGGTGCTGGCGTTTACTGCGCTGGCATACGTGTGCCTGACCGTGGCTTTCGTAAATAGTGATTTTTCTGTGGCCTACGTGGCCCAGAACTCCAATAGTATTCTGCCAATGGCTTACAAGGTGACCGCGGTCTGGGGTGGGCACGAGGGCTCTATTCTGCTGTGGCTTTTGATGCTGGCGGGGTGGGCTGCAGCGGTGGCACTGTTCAGTCGCCAGCTTCCGGATGTGCTGGTTGCGCGGGTGTTATCTGTGCTGGGCATGCTGCTGGTCGGCTTTTTCCTGTTTATTCTGCTGACCTCCAATCCCTTTGATCGCATTCTGCCGTTTCCCCCTGGTGATGGCAGTGACCTGAATCCGCTGCTGCAGGATCCGGGCATGATTATTCATCCGCCGCTGTTGTATATGGGGTATGTAGGGTTCTCGGTGGCCTTTGCCTTCGCCATTGCCGCACTGCTGGAAGGGAAACTCGACAGCGCCTGGGCGCGCTGGGCACGTCCCTGGACCGCGGTGGCCTGGTCCTTCCTGACCCTCGGTATCGCGCTGGGCAGCTGGTGGGCCTACTACGAGTTGGGTTGGGGTGGCTGGTGGTTCTGGGATCCGGTAGAAAACGCCTCGTTTATGCCCTGGCTGGTGGGCACTGCGTTGCTGCACTCGCTGGCAGTAACGGAAAAGCGCGGGCTGTTCCGCAGCTGGACCATCCTGCTATCGATTTTTGCCTTCAGTCTCAGCCTGCTGGGTACCTTCCTGGTGCGTTCCGGGGTACTGACTTCGGTGCACGCATTTGCCACTGATCCACTGCGTGGCGGTTTCATTCTGATATTCCTGGCGATTGTGGTGGGGGCTTCGCTGCTGCTGTTTGCGTTGCGTGCGCCGGCGGTCAGCGCCGGTAGTGTGTTTTCTTTCAAGTCCCGGGAGACATTCCTGCTCGGCAACAATGTCGTGCTGGTTTTGATCATGGCGATGGTGCTGACCGGTACGCTGTATCCACTGCTGGCGGACGCTCTGAATATCGGCAAGATCAGTGTGGGGCCGCCGTTTTTCAACCTGTTCTTTGTGCCGCTGATGCTGGTGCTCTGTGCACTGGTGGGGATGGGGATCCACGCCAACTGGAAAGACAGCCAGACGCAGAAGCTGTTGCGCAGCTGGGGCTTGCCGGCACTGGTGGCTGCCATCGCTGCGCCGCTGGTGACGCTGCTGGCTGGCGATTTCCACTGGGGTGCCGCGCTTGGCGTATTTGCCGGTTTGTGGGTGGTGGCATCCAGTGCGGCCGACATCCTCAACAAGTCGCGCAATGCGGATAGTTTGTGGGCGGGTCTGCGGCGCCAGCGGGCCAGTTATTACGGCATGCACCTGGGGCATATCGGTCTTGCGGTTTCTGTGCTTGGGGTTGCTCTCACTACGGTTTACAGCGTGGACAAAGATCTGCGCATGTCGCCCGGTCAAAGCGCCACGCTCTCCGGCTACGAATTTACTTTCGAGGGTGTGCGTGTCGTGCAGGGGCCGAACTATCGGGCTTCCGAGGGCGTCTTGATCGTGCGTGACAGCAATAGCGGCAAGATGGTTGCCGAGCTGCACCCGCAGAAGCGAAACTATCTTTCCGGTGGCAATACCATGACCGAGGCGGCGATTGATGGGGGGCTCTTTCGGGACCTCTATGTGGCGCTCGGTGAGCCGATGGATAAGAATAACGTCCGCGGTGATTGGGCGGTGCGACTGCAATACAAGGCCTTTGTGGTCTGGATCTGGCTGGGCGCTGCGTTGATGGCGCTCGGGGGCGCTATCGCAGTGGCGGACAAACGCTACCGCAAGGTGCGCGCCACGCGTGCGGCTGTTGATCGGAGCCGGAGCCAGGGTACTCCGTCGCCTGCCGGTATCTGAGTCGCGCTGATCTAGAAGGAGTGCTGAAAACCCATGGCCCGGCTAAAACTGTTTTTACCGCTGATTATTTTCGCTGCACTGGCACTGCTGTTCTGGCGCGGCCTGTCATTGAACCCGCAGGATATGCCGTCGGCGCTGGTCAACAAGCCGGTACCGGAGTTTGCGTTGCTGGATGTGGAGTCCAATCGTGAGTTGAAAAAATCCGACCTTCCCCGCACACCGTTGCTTCTGAATGTATGGGCAACCTGGTGTGTCTCCTGCCGGGTGGAGCATCCTTATCTCAATCAGTTGGCGGAAGACGGCGTGCCTATAGTCGGCATCAACCTGAAGGATGATAACGAAGCGGCGCAAAAGTGGTTGGAAAAATTCCACAACCCGTACGTTTTCTCCGTTGCTGATGTGGAAGGGCGCCTGGCATTGGATCTGGGTGTGTTTGGCGCACCGGAAACGTTTCTGGTGGACGCCGGCGGCACTATCCGATGCAAGCATGTGGGCGTAGTAGATGACCGGGTCTGGCAGACCAAGTTGCAGCCACTCTATGACCGACTGAAGGAGCAACCATGGGACGAGTTTTCCGGTGAGTTATCAGATTCCCTGCTCTCCCGTTGTAACTGAAACCGAAGACAGGAAAAGCCGCTTTATCTGCTGGTTGGGACCGGTAACCGATAAAGCGGCTTTTTTACGTCAATTGGAAACCATTCGCAGTCAGTACCCCGATGCGTCGCATCACTGTACGGCACTGGTCATTGGAAATCCCGATAACCCGGAAGTCATGCAGTCGGATGACGATGGTGAGCCCGGTGGTAGTGCCGGGCGTCCGATGCTGGAGTTGCTGCTCAAGCAGGGCGTGGGGAATGTGGGTGCGATAGTGACGCGCTATTTTGGTGGCACCAAGCTGGGCGTTGGCGGCCTGATGCGCGCGTACCGGGGAGCCGTGGGTGCGGCTTTGCAGCAAGCTCAGTTGCAGCGTCATGTCGCTGTGCTGCAACGACGCGTGTGCTGTGGTTTTGCGCAGGAGTCGCGTCTGCGCTTTCTGCTGGAACAACATCGGGGCCACTGTGAGGCGGTGGAGTACAGCGATCGCGTTTGCCTGAACCTCTCGCTGCCCGAGGATCAGTGGCCCGAGCTGAAGGCGATGTTGGTCGCGGAGGGTTGCCAAATTGATGAAACCAGATGAAGCAAATGTATTTTCCGCGCCGAATTTCCTTACCGCTTTAGTGGCTTTGAATTTTTAGTAGCTTTGAATTTTTCCGGGAAGATCGGGTGTTTTTGGGATGCGCTTTGATGTGAACTTGCAGCGGTAGAATCAGAGGAAAGATGCTGGGTGAACTCGCGGGTTTATTCGGCACGCATTCATCCGGCGCATACAAAAAAGGCCCTGTTCTTTCGAACAGGGCCTTCATTGTAGTGGCGGACCGGACGGGACTCGAACCCGCGACCTCCGGCGTGACAGGCCGGCATTCTAACCAACTGAACTACCGGTCCGCGTATCCTGCTTCCCTTGATAAAACCTGCCTGGCAGGTGAAAGGGAAGTGGTGGGTGGTACAGGGGTCGAACCTGTGACCTACGGCTTGTAAGGCCGTCGCTCTCCCAACTGAGCTAACCACCCCGCGTCAGGAGCTGCGTATAGTAATGATTTTTTTTGGGGCGTCAACGCTTTCTGAAAATTTTTTTTGTGTTTCAACATCTTAAGCAATTTCAGGCCTGGTTTTCAGTGCGTGTAGCGTCGTCGTGGCACTGATATAATCGCCCGATATTTCACCGGAGACTTCTCAGTGCGAAACAGAACCCGATGGATCGTAACCGCCGCGATGCTGACTTTACTGTTGGCAACGGTCGCGCGTGCCTCCGTAGAGGTAGAGCAGCTCTCCAGCCCCGAGCTGCAGGCCCGCTATCAAATCCTGATTGAGGAGTTGCGCTGCCCCAAGTGCCAGAACCAGAATCTGGCCGGTTCCGACTCCATGGTGGCCACAGATTTGCGCCGTGAAATTCGCCGCCTGCTGGAGGACGGGTTCACTGATCGGGAAATCAACGAATATATGGTCGCCCGTTACGGTGATTTTGTGTTGTACCGGCCGCCGCTGCAGCGCAATACCGTGGCCCTGTGGGTGGCTCCGGGCGTATTTGCTGCACTGGGCCTGTTGGCACTGATCGTGATCGTGATGCGGTCCCGCAGTGGTCGTGGTGAATCCCAGGCAGCCGACGCCGAAGAGTTGACCGATAACGAGCGGCGACAGCTGGCGCGGTTGCTTGGCGAAGACCAGATCGGGCACGGTAAACAGGACGAACAGGAAACTCGCAATGATTGAGCTTTGGTTGATGCTTGGCGCCCTGTTGCTGCCGTTGGCCGTGTGTATTGCCTGGCCGATGTTGCGGCGTTCGCGTAAACCCGTGGCGAATAGCGAGGGTGGTGCCGCCGATAATGCAGCGGAGTCTATTGCCCGCTCTACCCAGGCCGCGCTGTTTCGCGAGCACGAAGCGGAGCTTGAGGCTTCCCGTGCCAGTGGCGCGATCAGCGAAAAAGAATTCAAGACTCTGCGTGCAGAGATGGCGCGCAAGTTGATGGTTGAAGAGCACGCCAGCTACCGTCTCTCCGGAGTGCGCGGTGGCGGTCGTGGCCTGCTATTTGTGCTCGCGTTTGCAATCCCCTTCTGCGCCGTCGGCCTGTACCTGTCGTGGGGCGCCCATGGTGACGTGGCGCTGTACCGCGATATCGTCTCCAGTCAGTCAGGAGCAACGGATAGTGTGGCTGAGGCCAGCATCACCCAGCGCCTGCGGGAGCGGGCGGAGAGTCACCCGGATGACCTTTCCAGCCGTTATGTGCTGGCGCAGCGCCTCTTGGTCAGCAACGACCTGTCCGGTGCGGTGAAGCAGTACCGGTATATCGTGGCCCGTCAACCGCAGGCGACCCATATTCGCGCAGAGCTGGCGCAGGCATTGTTTTTTGCCAGTGGTTCCAAAATGACCGATGAGGTGACCGATCAGGTCAATCAGGTGCTGGAAGGAGACCCCAATAACGGCACCGCGCTGGGGCTTGCCGGCATTGCCGCGTTTGAGCGCGAGGAGTTCCGGGCGGCGCGGGATTACTGGCGTAAAGCTCTTGCGCAAACCACGTCCGGTTCGGGGGCGGCGCAAGCGTTATCCGCCGGTGTGGCGCGGGCCGAGCGGGCGATGGCAGAGGCGGGTATGGACGATGATGCCGACGCGCCGGCGAGCGCTGTTGTTGCCAGTTCACCGCAGCAACCGTCGTCTGATGCCGCGGGCGCTGACAGTATTCGAGTGCAGGTGAGCCTGTCTCCTGCGATCGACGCAGCGCCGGACACGCCCGTGTTTATTTACGCGCGGGGCACAGACAGCCCCATGCCTCTGGCCATTGTGCGCCTGACCGCGGCAGATCTACCCGCCGAGGTGGTGCTCGACGAGTCGCGCGCGATGATGCCCGGGCGTAGTATCGAGACCGTTGATCAGGTACAGGTATTGGCGCGGCTCGCGGTCAAAGGCAATGCCCGCCCAGCGCCCGGTGACTGGCAGGGCGATGTGGTGACCCTGAAGCGTGCCGAGTTTGCGCAGCCGATTGCCATCACTATCGATACAGAGCTGTAGTTAACTGTCCCGACACCGAACGGCTTAAGTGAACAGCGTTGCCGTACTGTCGGGCATTCTCCCGCGGGGCGAAAATAGCGCTGAAACCGCTGCTGCAGCCATGTACAATCGGCGGTTTGCTGTAGTGTTTCCGTGCCGGCTGACACGGTTGCGCGGGAACCAGTCAGTCAGGTTTTGATTAACCGCACACACAACCGAATCACAACGAAGAGTGTCCGCCGGCAGGCGCCAATTCGCCGTACGGATACCAGGTATTACCGAGTTTCAAGACCATGCGTTTGAAGTGCATCAAGCTGGCGGGGTTCAAATCCTTCGTGGATCCGACGACCGTCTACTTTCCCTCCAATCTGAGCGCCGTGGTCGGCCCCAACGGCTGTGGTAAGTCCAACACGATCGACGCTGTGCGCTGGGTAATGGGGGAGTCTTCCGCCAAGAACCTGCGCGGCGACTCCATGACCGATGTCATCTTCAATGGGTCCAGTGGCCGCAAGCCCGTGGGACAGGCCTCCATCGAGCTGGTGTTCGACAATTCCGCAGGCAAGCTTACCGGCGAATATGCCGCCTTCACCGAAATCTCCGTCAAGCGCCGGGTGACCCGCGATGGCCAGAACAACTACTACCTGAACGGTGAAAAGTGCCGCCGCCGGGATGTGACGGACCTGTTCCTGGGTACCGGTCTGGGGCCGCGCAGCTACGCCATCATCGAGCAGGGCATGATCTCCAAGCTGATCGAGGCCAAGCCGGAAGAGCTGCGGGTGTATATCGAGGAAGCTGCGGGTATTTCCAAGTACAAGGAGCGCCGCCGGGATACTGAAAACCGGATGCGTCGTACCAATGAGAATCTGGAGCGCCTGACCGATATCCGCGATGAACTGGACCGCCAGCTCTCCCGTCTCGAGCGCCAGGCCGCCGCGGCAGAAAAGTACAGTCGCTTCAAAGAGGAAGAGCGCACCCACAAGGCCCACCTTCAGGCCCTGAAATACCGCGATCTGCGCGATCAGGCAGACGCCAAGCAGCAGCAGATCAGCGAGCTGGAACTGACCGTCGAAGAGCTGGTGACCCGCCAGGTAAGTTGCGATACCGGTATCGAGACCCAGCGCGTGGCGCACCAGGAGCTGTCCGACGGTTTCAACGAAGTGCAGGGGCGTTTTTACGCCATCGGCGCGGATATCGCGCGCCTCGAACAGAGTATTGCCCACGCCCGCGAGCGCAATTCCCAGCTCCAGAACGACCTGTCCCGCACCGAAAGGGAATACCAGGAGTCCCAGTCCCTGCTGGCGGCGGATCAGGAAAAGACCGCCGAATTTGATGCAGAAATGGAAGTCATTCTGCCGGATCTGGAGATGGTGCAGGCGGCGGAAGAAGAGTCCGCCATGGCGCTGCAGACTGCAGAAGACCAGATGCGCGACTGGCAGAACGAGTGGGATCAGTTCAACCAGGGTGCTTCCGGCTCCCGCCAGAAGGCGGAAGTCCAGCAATCCCGTATCCAGCACCTGGAAACCTCCTGCCAGCGCCTGCAGGAACGTATCAGCAAGCTGAAAAGCGAGCGAGAGAGCCTGCCCGACGGCGGCGACAACCTCGAGCTGGAGCAGCAGAACGAAGAACTCGCCGAGCTGGAAATGCAGCTTGCGGAGCGCCGCGAGGCGGTCAGCGAGCAGTCCGAGCAGTTGAGCGACATCCGTCGCCGCGAAACTGATATCGCAGCGGAATTGGATAAGCAACGCCTTGAACTGCAGACCGGCCGCGGTCGCCAGGCGTCTCTGGAAGCACTGCAGCAGGCGGCTCTGGGGCAGGGCGAGTCGGTGGCCAACTGGCTGCAACAGCAGAACCTGCAGGATCGCCCGCGTCTGGCGGATCAGGTCAGTGCCCGTTCCGGCTGGGAGAGTGCGGTAGAAACCGTGCTCGGTGGCCAGCTACAGGCGGTCTGTGTCGATCAGATCGAGAGCCTGCAGCAGTCGCTGAATGATCTGGAAGGCGGCCAGGCGGTATTTTTTGATCAGCAGCAGGTGGCATCCGCAAGCGGCGGCAGCCTGCCGAAGCTGGCAGACGTGGTGGAAGGTCCCCAGGGGCTGTTGGGGCTGATTGACGGTATCTATACCGCAGAAGACCTCAATGCGGCGCTGTCCCAGCGCGGCCAACTGAAGGCCCATGAATCCATCGTTACCCGCGATGGCCTGTGGGTAGGTCCCAACTGGCTGCGGGTAAGCCGTGGTGCCGACGCCGAGGCCGGTGTGCTGGCGCGCAAACAGGAGCTGGAGAATCTTGAAGCATCCCTTGAAGCCTGCGAGGCGAAAATCGAGGAGCTGCAGACCCAGCGCGAAGCGCTGCGGGCCCAGGCCGGTGATCTGGAGTCCGGCATAGAGCAGTCCCGTAACGACGCCGAGCAGCTCAACCGCCGCGCGGGTGACCTGCGCAGCCAGCTCTCCGCCCAGCGCGCCCGCCTGGAACAGATGAGCGAGCGCCGTCAACGTATCGAACAGGAAATTGGTGAAGTGCGTGAGCAGCTGGAAATGGAGTCCGAGTCCATCTCCGAAGCCCGTATCGAACTGGAAGAAGCGCTGGAGGCCATGAGCGACGATACCGATCGTCGTGAATCCCTGCTGGCGCGTCGCGAAGCGTTGCGCGAAGCCCTGGATGCGGCCCGTCAGCGCGCCCGTGAAGATAAAGACCGGGCCCACGAGCTGGCCATGCGTGAGCAGTCCGTGCGCACCCAGAAGGTCTCTCTGGAGCGGACGCTGCAGGTACTGAAAGAACAGGTCGAGCGGCTGCAGGTCCGTCGTGAAGAGTTGCAGCTGCAGATGGAAGAAACCCAGGATCCGTCTCAGGACTTCCAGGGCGAACTGGAAGAAAAGCTGGCGGCGCGTATCGAGGTGGAAACCGAGCTGAGCGAGGCTCGCCGCAAGCTGGAAGAGGTGGATTCAGAGCTGCGTCGCCAGGAGCAGGAGCGCCAGAAGGCCGAATCGGCACTGCAGGGCGTGCGCGCGCAGCTGGAACAGCAGCGAATTTCCGCGCAGTCGCTGGAAACCCAGCGCAGTGGCCTGATTGAGCAATTGCGTGAAACCGATCACGATGTGGATCAGCTGCTGGAGGAACTTCCCGACGGCCTGGATATCGAAGCGGTACAGCAGGACATCGAACTGGTCGCCGCCCGTATTTCCCGTCTGGGTGCGATCAACCTGGCTGCGATTGACGAATACAAGCAGGAGTCCGAGCGCAAAAATTACCTGGATCGCCAGTACGACGATCTTACCGGCGCGTTGGAAACCCTGGAAAACGCGATCCGCAAGATCGACAAGGAAACCCGTACCCGATTCAAGGAGACCTTCGATCAGGTCAATACCGGCCTACAGGAGCTGTTCCCGAAAGTATTTGGCGGTGGTCATGCTTACCTGGAACTCACCGGCGAAGATCTGCTCGACACCGGTATTGCGATTATGGCGCGTCCACCGGGCAAGCGTAACAGCACCATCCACCTGCTCTCCGGTGGTGAGAAGGCGCTGACAGCGATTGCGCTGGTCTTCTCTATTTTCCGCCTCAATCCTGCACCGTTCTGTATGCTGGACGAGGTAGACGCCCCGCTGGACGATGCCAACGTTGGGCGCTATGCACGGATGGTACAGGAGATGTCCGCACACGTGCAGTTCATCTATATTACTCACAACAAGATTGCCATGGAGATGGCCGATCAGTTGCTGGGGGTCACCATGCATGAGCCGGGTGTATCCCGTCTGGTATCGGTGGACGTGGAAGAAGCAGCAGAGTTGGCGTCAGCCTGATGAACAGCGACAAGCAATCAAAGCTGAAGGCGGTATAGGGAGGGAGAGCGCAAATGGATAACTGGCTGATCAATGTGCTGGCACTGGTGCTGCTGTGTGTGGTGCTCGATGGTGCCCGCCGCGCCTATCTCAAACACCGGGATACCATGAAGGTGTCCCGCAATCTTTCCCGCTCCATGCGGGCTGATCTGGATTTTGACGATGAGGACGATGCATTGTCATCGCCGCGTCCTGTGCCGACTGCACGAAACACCAGATCCGAAAGCCCGAAGCCACGCAGTCGACAAAATGAAAGCAAGTCGAGTGTCGCCAGTACAGTAGATGCAGAACTCGAGTATATCGACCCCGAAGAGGCGGAAAAGCGTCGGCAGATCGCGGCTGAATTGCCGGGCTCCGTGCGTGTGGTACAGCGCCGCAAGCCGGAAGATGCAAGCCAGATTAACCGCAAGGTGCAGCAGAATTTTCAGTCTTCTCGCAAACCTCTGGCAGGTAGCAAACCAGTGCGCCCGGATCAGTCCGAGGTTAGTGCGCCGAGCGAAGCTGACCCTGTGACCTCCCGCCTTGCAGAGCCGGACAATACCCCGGGCCAGGAGCCGCAACAGGTCTCTTTGAACCTGGAGGAACAGGTGCCGACATTGATGGATTCCGTTGTAGAGGAAGCGCCGGAGCCTGGTTCTCAAGCGGTAGAGCCCGAGTTGCCCGGTCTGGACGCTACTCAGGCAGAGCCGGGGCCTGAACATGAGTCCGACGGTGCCAGGCAGAATTCACCGCTTGAGAGTCTGGCGAGCCAGACGTCCGTAGAAAATGCGGTTCTCTCTAGTAGTTCTAGTAGTTCGACCAGCAGCTCGGCCGGCGGTTCGAGCCGCTCGGTAGAGGCAGCCGAGCCGCCGTCAGCGACAACGGATGTCTATGCAGAGAGTGCTGCTGAAGATCGCCGCGAGCCTTCTCTGGATGAATCGGTCAGTCTGGAGTCTCTACAGCAAGTGCCGGCTTCCGCTCAGGGGGAAGAGACAGGTGAATCACCGGAGGCGCTCGAAACCAAGTCACAAAGTGGCTGGGCGAGTGCAGACCTGAAATTGCCGGAATTCAAGATGCCCGAGTTTAAGCGGCGCGCCGCCCGCGACGCGGGCAAGCCGGAAACGTCGGGTAATATTTCTGATTCCAGGTCCGGCAAACAAAAGCCCCGCGGCGGCAAATCTGGTCCCCGCGGCACCGCGCGCGAGCGTTCGGTAGAGGAGGTGTTGATCCTCAATATCATGGCGCCTGCGGGAGATTACTTCGAGGGCAATGACCTGTTGCGCGTGCTGCTTTCCAGTGGCTTGCGCTTCGGGGATATGAATATTTTCCACTATCACTGCGGTGAAGCGGGCGAGGGTCCGGTGCTGTTCAGTTTGGCCAATATTGTGGTGCCAGGCACCTTCGATATGTCGACAATGGAAGATTTCACCACCCCGGGTATCAGCCTGTTTCTGGCGTTGCCGGCAGAAGTCGAAGCGCTCAAGGCACTGGACACTTTGCTGGGGGTCGCACGTGAGATCTCCGCACAGCTCGGCGGCGAACTCAAAGATGAAAACCGCAGCGTTTTTACCGCCCAGACCGCCGAACACTATCGCCAGCGCGTGATGGAGTTCCGGCGTCGCAAAGCATTGGCCCAGGCGCAGGCCTAGTGGTTCATGCCGTCGTTATCTTTTTGGTTTCTCTGACGTCGATATACAGATCGATGCAAAGGGCGTGATCCGTTTTCCGGAGCACGCCATTGCCCATCCCGCCTTTGGCAAGAATTCTCAATTTTTGCGACTAGACAATGACAAAAATACGCCCTGAAAAAGCTCAGAATCGCGCACATGAATTGCACGAAATTCTCAATCGAGCTAACTACCAATACTACGTACTGGACGAACCGGAGCTGCCGGATGTGGAGTACGACCGCTGCCTGCGTGAGCTGCAACAGCTCGAGGAGGAGTATCCGCAGCTGATCACGCCGGATTCTCCTACCCAGCGGGTCGGCGCAGAACCGTTGTCCGCCTTCTCACAGGTGCGTCATGAAATGCCCATGTTGTCGCTGGATAACGCATTCAGCGATGAGGAAATGGAGGATTTTGATCGTCGCATCCGGGATCGCCTGAATAGCAAGGCGCCGGTGGAATATGCCTGCGAGCCGAAGCTGGACGGGATCGCGGTCAGCCTGCTGTACCGCGACGGTGTACTGGAGCGCGCGGCTACCCGTGGCGATGGCACCATTGGGGAGGATATTACCCAGAACGTACGCACTATTTATTCGGTTCCGCTCAAGCTCCTTGAGAGTGCGGTGCCGCCGGTACTTGAGGTGCGCGGTGAAATCTATATGCCCAAAGCGGGTTTCAATGCGCTGAATGAAAAAGCGCGAGCGGCTGGTGAAAAGCTCTTCGTCAACCCGAGGAATGCCGCCGCCGGTAGTTTGCGTCAGCTGGATCCCCAGATTACCGCGAAGCGACCACTGCAATTGTGTGTGTACAGTGTAGGGCTGGTTGAAGGCGGCGAACTACCCGAGCGTCACAGTGATATTCTCGAGCAGTTGAACCGCTGGGGATTTCGCATCAATCCAGAAATGGCGGTGGCAGATAATATTGAAGCCTGTATTGCCTATTACAACCGTCTGGGGGAGAAGCGCGATCAGTTGCCCTATGACATCGACGGAATCGTTTTCAAGGTCAACAGTATTCCCTTGCAGCGCCGTCTGGGATTTGTAGCGCGCGCCCCACGATGGGCAACGGCCTACAAGTTCCCCGCCCAGGAGGAAATGACGGTGCTGCAGGATGTGGAGTTCCAGGTCGGGCGCACCGGTGCGGTGACGCCCGTCGCGCGCTTGAAACCAGTATTTGTTGGTGGCGTCACCGTATCCAATGCCACCTTACACAATCGCGATGAAATCGAGCGCCTGGGGGTCAAGATCGGCGATACCGTGGTGATTCGCCGCGCGGGAGATGTGATTCCCCAGGTGGTCTCGGTGGTGGAAAACCGCCGCCCGAAAGACGCGCGGGAAATTCAGTTCCCAGACCACTGCCCGGTGTGTGATTCACCGGTGGAATCCACACCGGGAGAAGCAGTTGCGCGCTGTAGCGGCGGCCTCATCTGTAGCGCTCAGCGCAAGCAGGCGATCAAGCATTACGCGTCACGCAAGGCGATGGATATCGATGGTCTCGGCGATAAACTGGTCGAGCAGCTGGTAGACGAGGGGCTGTTGCACTCCGTGTCCGGGCTCTACCGATTGGACCTGGATCAGCTGGTATCCCTGGAGCGGATGGGGGAAAAATCAGCGCAGAACCTGTTGGAAGCCCTGGAGAAAAGTAAGGATACAACCTTACCCAAGTTCCTTTATGCGCTGGGTATTCGCGAGGTAGGGGAAGCCACTGCACGCAATCTGGCAAGATATTTTGGGAGCTTGGAATCCCTGATGCAGGCCGATGAAGAGGCGCTGCAACAGGTGGACGATGTCGGTCCGATCGTTGCGCATTATGTGGCCGAGTTTTTTGAGCAGCCACACAACCTGGAAGAAATTGAAGCTTTGCAGCAAGCCGGCGTGCACTGGGAAGACGAAGTTCAGGAAGAGGGCACACAACCTCTTCAGGAGCAGACCTGGGTACTGACGGGAAAACTGGAGGTTCTCTCGCGCAGTGAGGCAAAGGACTACCTGCAGCGATTGGGTGCCAAAGTGGCGGGCAGTGTTTCCGCGAAAACACATACCGTGGTGGCAGGCCCTGGCGCGGGTTCCAAACTGAACAAGGCACGCGAATTGGATATTCCGGTGCTGGATGAAGACGAGTTCATGCAAATGTTGCGCGAGCAGGGCATCGAAATCTGAGCAGGTTGTACACAAAATCTGCGCTTGCAGGTCTGCTGATCAACTTCAGGTGGTAATGTGATACGCCCGGAGATTTTTTGCCAACGAATTGTGGCTTTCTGACTGGGGCGCCGGTAAAGTGGAGCGAAAGGTGCTTTCGGGTATTTTCAGAATGCCCGGTGTTTCGAGTCCCAAATTCGAGACTGTAAGCTTTGATCGTTTGAAGCGGTTTCAATCAGGTTAAAAGTCGCGCTGCGGCGTGCACGGGGAATGTACACGGTGATTCAGGGCGATCAGGAATCTATTGTCTACGGATGCATTAAAGACAGTAACAGCCTGACCGGCGGCAGTGACCGCCGCCGGGTGAATCGTGAGGCCGTGCTCGCGCTTCCCAGCGCCGATGAATGGCCGTTTCTCTGTCGCGACATGTTCTCGATTCCCACCATCAAGGTGAAGCTCTCCCAGTACCAGACGGATGTGATTCATTTTGGTGCGTCATACCGTGCCGTGGAATACGAGTGGAACCATTGGATCCAGAAGTTCGAAGAACTATTGCGCAGCATGTACTGGGTTTCCGCCACGGTACACCTTGAAACCGAGCTTTCCGGTACCCATTCGTTTAGCTGGGAAGCCGCGGGCCTCTATCACGAGCCCGGTAGTGGAGAAATGCAGGTGCGATGCGAGTGGACCCAGGAGGGGCGGGTCAGTATCTGATTCTCGCTGCCAATCCCGTTTCCAATCCCTCTACTCTGGCTCTACCATTCTCTGAGGTTCTGAATCACCGGGATAGCCCATGTCCGACCAGTTTAGAACAGAACAAGACAGTCTCGGTTCGGTAGAAGTGCCGACCGATGCGCTCTACGGCGCGCAGACCCAACGGGCTGTCAATAATTTTCCTGTCAGTGATTACACCCTGCCCATTCCTTTCCTGCGTGCAATGGTGTCCATCAAACGCGCAGCGGCAGAGACCAACCGGGAACTCGGCCTGTTATCCGATCCCGCCGCTCGCGCGATAATCGATGCCTGCGATAGCCTCACGCCAGAGATCTACGCACACCAATTTCCTGTAGATGTTTTCCAGACCGGTTCGGGTACCAGTACCAATATGAACGTGAACGAGGTGCTTGCCTGCATCGCGTCCGATCATTTATCCGATGGTGTAGAAGAAAATATCGGGGCCAATGATCACGTTAATATGAGCCAGAGCAGCAACGACGTAATTCCGTCGGCAATTCATTTGTCCGCGCTGCTCGCGATTAAGAATGAACTTCTGCCGGCATTGCACCACCTGCAGTACGCGATCGAACAAAAGGCGCAATCGGTTTCCGGCGTGGTTAAGAATGGGCGCACGCACCTGATGGATGCTGTGCCGGTGACTTTTGATCAGGAGCTGATGGGATGGGCTGATCAGATCAAACACTGCGGTGCACGCCTGGAGAGTACATTGCCTCGGCTGTCTGAGTTGGCCCAGGGGGGAACCGCGGTGGGTACCGGGTTGAATGCACATCCCGAATTCGCAACATTGTTTGCACAGAAATTGAGTGCCCGCTGTGGTGTTGCGCTGTCGCCAGCAGACAATTTTTTTACCGCAATTGCCACGCAGGATACCGCGGTGGAAGTGTCTGGACAGCTGAAAACCTGCGCCGTGGCATTGATGAAAATCGCCAATGATCTGCGCTGGATGAACAGCGGCCCGCTGGCAGGCATCGGCGAAATAGAGCTACCGTCCCTGCAGCCCGGCAGTAGTATCATGCCGGGTAAAGTGAACCCGGTCATCGCCGAATCGGTCGCGATGGTCGCCGCCCGGGTAATGGGCAATGACACTACGGTCACTATTGCCGGCCAGAGTGGTAATTTTCAACTCAACGTGATGTTGCCATTGATTGCCCATACCCTATTGGAGAGCATTCAGCTTCTCGGCAATGGGGCGAAACTGCTGGCTGACAAGGCCATTGCCGGATTTAGCTTGAAGCAGGAGCGCATCGCTCGGGCGCTGTCCCGCAATCCGATTTTGGTGACGGCGCTGAACCCGATTATTGGCTACGAAAAGGCTGCGGAAATTGCCAAGACCGCCTACCGCACCGGCCGGCCGGTGCTGGATGTGGCAGAGGAAATGACCGATATCTCCCGGGAGCGCCTGCAGGAAATCCTGGATCCCGCACGGCTCGCAGAGGGCGGTATCATAGGTGGGCTAGGCCAGAACAAGGATGCCAAGTAGCACGGCACCAGCCGCAAGCATCATGCACTCGACCCAGATGGCGAGTTTGCGCAGTGTTTTGCGGTCTTCACTTCGGTAGAGCAGGCGTTTTTTCATGGTGAACTCCGGTGACCGGGCGCGTCGGTGCAAACCCTGACAGGCGGTTTGTCACTGTGCGTCGTTGACACCGCAGAACCGATGCTTCACGATTCTGCGCCGCACCGGCGCGGTTCTGGGCTTTGTACGCGGCTGTACTCCCTGTCTGAATCTGGTACAGGGCATATACGGCCGGCGCCCTCCGTCTGCAAATATCGCGGACCGCTCGCCCGCTTACCCGTTTGGTAGTGGCTTTTCTCGGAGCGATACACCACCATATAGCCTGATCAATGGTAGTGTCCCGGACAGGCGACGACCAGCCGTTCATTTTTGATCATTGTCTAAAAAGTAAAGTTGCAGTTGTTATGGCCAGAAAACGCCGCCGCTCGTTTATAACCAGTGTTCTCGCCTGTATCGCGTTTATCGCAGCGGCAGTTTGGAGCTGGGATCTTCCGGTAGCTGATCTTCTCAGCTATCTGGTGCTGATGCTGATATTTCTTGCTGTAATTGTTGCTGTCGCGCTCGGCTTTGGTGCTCTGCTCAACTGGGTGCGCAACCGCAGAAACAAATAAATGGAAAGTGCTAACGAGGATATTCGGATTCCCATTGCCTATGTTCAGCGGTTGCTGGATGAAGCGGCGGGACACGGCTGTGACCGGAAAGCGTTGCTGGCATCGGTAGATATCGACCAGTCGGAGCTCGAAGGTGTTGCTGCGTTTTCGGCGGTGAAATACGGCCGGTTGTACCAGCGGGTCATGTGGCTGGCCCAGGACGAATGGTTCGGTATGCTCAGTGGTGGTCGCGTGCGATCCGGTTCATTCCGGTTACTGTGTCTGACGGTAGTCAATTGCGCGACGGTGCGTCAGGCCATCACCCTCAGTGCCGAGTTTATGGAAATATGCCGCGGGTTCCGGGTCAAGCCGGTACTCGAGCGCAATGAGGACGGTCGCGACCGCGTACTCATCCGCGGTATCAGTTCTCTGGCTCCCGGCGAGTTCGAGCAGCTGATTGCCGATACCAATCCCGGCGTCATTCGCACTACCCTGGCGGTGTGGCACCGTTTTTATTGCTGGCTGGTCGGTCGGGAAATCCCTTTGGCCAGGTTGCACTTCTCGTTTCCCTGTCCGGAAGAGTTCGCTGCTCTGGCCCAGAGCGAGGCGGATGAGCTGTTGTTTGAGCAGCCCCACAACGCGTTGGAGTATGAAGGGCGCTATCTGGATTACCCCATTGTGCAGAGCCCGCAGACGGTTGAAGACTTTATCCGCACGGCGCCCTATCACCTGGTCATCAGTGACGGAAACGCCAACAGCATCAAGACCAAAGTGAAAACCATCCTCAACCGCGATGTGAGCGAATCCATGCCGTCGGCGGAGGCCGTGGCCGAGCGATTGAATATGTCGGTGACCACGTTGCGTCGGCGTCTGCAACAGGAATCCACTTCTTATCAGAAGCTCAAGGATGAATGTCGGATGGAGGCGGCGTTCCACTACCTGAGTTGCCCCGACCTTTCCAATGCCCAGATTGCTGAAATGCTCGGCTTTGACGAGGCCAGTGCTTTTTTCCGGGCTTTCAAAAAGTGGACAGGGGTAACGCCGGGTGAGTATCGCAAAAGCCCGCGATCCAGCGTTGCCACCCTTTGACCTCGGAGGCAGAACGCCCCGGTCCGTATCGCTGTCGATGCCTCGCGGGCCCGTTGTGGCGGTGGCTCAGGTGCCTGACCGGCTATTTCTAATCCGCTGACGGCGCAGTCTGATAGCCGTTCCCCGCCGTAATTTGTTAGCGCTTTGGGCGGATTTCGCCATAGTGAGAAATGCAGATTCCTTACTATGATGAATGAATCCAATATCCGGGTCACGAGCCCGAGGTTCGGGTAGTGATTCCCGATCAGCCGACAACAATTTGCGAGTAAAAGAGGGTAAACAGGATGAGCGAGATCAAGATTCCGCTGCGCGACATGCGCTTCGCCATGCGTGAAATGCTGGACTGGGATCAACACTATGAAACGCTGGGCTTTGAAGATGCGAGCCCCGACGTAGTGGACGCCATCCTCGACGAGGGCGCCAAATTCTGTGAAAACGTCCTCGCCCCACTGAACCAGATTGGCGACCAGCAGGGTTGTACCTGGAACGACGGTGAAGTCACCACGCCGGAAGGCTTTAAAGAAGCCTACCAGCAGTTCGTGGAAGCCGGCTGGCCGTCTCTGGCCCACAGTGTTGATCACGGTGGTCAGGGCCTACCCCCGTCTCTGGGCACTGCCTTGAGCGAAATGGTGGGTACCGCCAACTGGTCCTGGGGTATGTATCCGGGCCTGTCCCACGGCGCCATGAATACTCTGGAAGCCCACGGTACCGACGAGCAGAAAGAAACCTACCTGACGAAGCTGGTAGAAGGTTCCTGGACCGGCACCATGTGTCTGACCGAGCCGCACTGCGGTACAGACCTGGGTATTCTGCGTACCAAGGCCGAGCCCAACGATGATGGCTCTTACGCCATTACCGGTACCAAAATCTTTATCTCTGCCGGTGAACACGATATGGCGGAGAATATCGTTCATATCGTTCTCGCGCGTCTTCCTGACGCTCCGGCGGGCACCAAGGGCATTTCCCTGTTCATCGTACCGAAGTTCATGCCGGAAAGTGGTGACCGTAACCAGGTGGTTTGCGGCTCTCTTGAGCACAAGATGGGTATCCACGGCAACGCCACCGCGGTGCTCAACTTCGACGGCGCCAAAGGTTTCCTGATCGGCCCGCCGAACAAGGGCCTGAACTGCATGTTCACCTTCATGAATACCGCGCGTCTGGGCACCGCCCTGCAGGGCGTGGCACACGCGGAAGTGGGCTTCCAGAAGTCCCTCGCCTATGCCAAAGACCGCCTGCAGATGCGTGCCCTGAGCGGCCCGAAAAACCCGGAAGGCGCTGCCGACCCGATCATCGTACACCCCGACGTACGCCGTATGCTGCTGACCCAGAAAGCCTTCTCCGAAGGCGGTCGTATGCTGACCATGCTGTGTGCGAAGCAGGTTGACCGCACCCAGGCTGGCAGCGAAGAAGAGAAGCAGGAAGCGAACGATCTGCTGGCGTTCCTGACGCCGATTGCAAAAGCGTTCCTGACCGAGACCGGTTTCGAATCTGCAAACCTGGGTATGCAGTGTTTTGGTGGTCACGGTTATATCGCCGAATGGGGTGTTGAGCAGAACGTGCGTGATGCCCGTATTGCCATGATTTACGAAGGCACCACCGGTATTCAGGCGCTGGATCTGCTGGGTCGTAAAGTACTGATGAGTCAGGGTGAGCTGCTGCGCAAATTCACCAAGATTGTGCACAAGTTCTGTCAGGCGGAAATCGACAACGAAACACTGGCACCGTTCGTGACCAAGTTGCAGGAAATCAACAAGGAGTGGGGCGAAGTGACCATGCACGTCGGTGCCAAGGCCATGGAGAACCCGGAAGAGGTAGGTGCAGCATCCGTCGACTACCTGATGTATTCCGGTTACGCGGTACAGGCTTACCTGTGGGCACTGGCAGCAAAAGTTGCCAGTGACAATCTCGCCGCGGGTACTGGCGAGCAGGACTTCTACAATGCGAAGCTCGCCACCGCGCGTTTCTATTTCGATCGTATCCTGCCACGTACCGCCACCCACGCCAGCGCGATGCTGAGCGGGGCGGAAAACCTGATGTCCCTGGATGCTGAACACTTCAGCTTCTGAGGTCAGAAACTAAAGCGAACACCGCCTGGGGCAACCCCGGCGGTGTTTTCACATCTGCTGTTGCCTGCGCTGGCCACGGCGGATTTGTTTGCGGAGCGCTGATGCAAATACCGGCCCGTATACTCGAAAGGCTGCAGGGGCTTACTTGTTTGCCCTCGACCTGTCGGGTACAGTTTCTTTTGCCGGATGGCAGTGATTTTTACCTGCAGGTGTTACCGGATGCCGATGGGCAGGGCACACTGCAGGCAGTCCAGACGATGGGGCAGGCGGAGTCTGCGGCGTTGGAGCTGGAAATGTCGTATAACACGCTGAGTGACATCATTGGCGGCACCTTGAGTGCGCGACACGCGTTTCTGTTGGGTGATATCCGCTACAGCGGTGACCGACAACTGGCGGCAGCACTGGCGGATCTGTTCTCCACCTCGTGACTGTGCGGCCCATGCAGATGCCTGCAGGTTCCTGCCGCGCAGACTGCGAAATAATGACAATTAATCAGAATTAACAATAATTTAGCCGTCCTAGTATCCTCTGGTTCCGGAATTCGACTATAAACGGACATGGAGGATGCCGAGGTTGAAGCCCAGTCGGACTCTTTGTGTGTGGGCATCCAGGTCAGCGTCAGGCAGTCGTACCGAGCCCGGTAGGACTGGCGTACCCCGGGATGTGGCATGTGCAGTTCCTTCCTGAAGAGTCCGGTTAGAGGTTTCAGGCTCTGTCTCGGTCGGCACCATCAAAACAACAGCATTGGGAGAAAACAAGTTGGACATTGATCGCAGTATTCTTGATGTGTTTAAAGCCGCTACGGCCAAATTTTCCGACCGTCCGGCATTTACCTGTGTAGGACATACGCTGACCCTTGGCGATATTGATCGTCTGAGTGCCAATTTCGCCTCCTACCTACAGAACAAAACCAATCTGAAACCCGGTGACCGCATCGCCGTTCAGCTTCCCAATGTTCTCCAGTATCCGGTGGTGGTATTTGGCGCGCTGCGTGCGGGGCTGGTTGTGGTTAATACCAACCCGCTGTACACCCGGCGTGAACTCAAGCACCAGTTGAATGATTCGGGTGCCAAGGCGCTGGTCGTATTGGCCAACATTGCCGATACTGCTTCCTCTGTGATCCCGGAGACCGGTGTTGAGCAGGTGATTGTTTCCGAAATTGCGGATCTGCACCCACCGCTGAAGCGCGTCCTGATCAACAGTGTCGCCAAGTACGTCAAGAAGATGGTGCCGGAGTTCAGCTTTGCCAATCGCGTAGATTTCCGCGATGCCATGGCTACTGGCGCGAAACAGCCCCACGAGGACGTGCAGCGTTCTCCGGAAGATATAGCTGTTCTTCAATACACTGGCGGGACTACCGGTGTGGCCAAAGGCGCAATGCTGACCAACCGCAATCTGGTTGCCAATATGGAGCAGGTGCGCGAAGCGTTGGGCGACTCCATGAAAGAAGGTGAAGAATACTATGTTGCGCCACTGCCGCTCTATCACATCTATGCCTTTACCATTCACTGCATGTGTCTGTTCACGACCGGTAACCATTCCCTGCTGATTCCGAATCCGCGCGATATCCCGGGCTTTGTCAAAACCCTGAAAGGCAAGCGTATTACCGGTTTCTGTGGCTTGAACACCCTGTTCAACGGCCTGATGCGCAACCCTGAGTTTGCCAACCTGGATTTCAGTAAACTGCACACCACCTGTTCCGGCGGCATGGCCCTTACCCGCGACACTGCGGTGCGCTGGGAGAAAATGACTGGCTGCACCGTTACCGAAGGTTACGGTATGACCGAGACGTCTCCGGTGGTGTCTTTTAACCCGGCAGACGCCGTACAGCTGGGTACCGTGGGTGTGGCTGTTCCCGGCACGGATGTCAAAGTGACCGATGAGAATGGGAACGACCTGCCCAATAACTCGCCGGGTGAGCTTTGCGTCCGCGGTCCACAGGTGATGAAAGGCTATTGGGAGCGCCCGGAAGCCACGGCGGAATCCATTGACTCCGAAGGTTGGTTGAAAACCGGTGATATGGCAGTCATTCAGGACGATGGTTACATCAAGATTGTCGATCGCAAGAAAGACATGATCATTGTTTCCGGCTTCAACGTTTATCCGAATGAAATTGAGGACATCGTCAGCGCCCACGAAAAAGTCACCGAAGCTGCTGCCGTCGGTATTCCAGACGAGAAAAGTGGTGAGGCGGTGAAGTTGTTTGTGGTCAAAGCGGACGATTCGCTGACGGCGGAAGAGGTTGTGGCGTTCTGTCGCGAAAACCTGACTGCCTATAAAGTGCCGAAAAACATCGAGTTCCGCGAAGACCTCCCGAAGACCAATGTCGGCAAGATTCTGCGCCGTGAACTGCGCGATGAGGAGCTGAAGAAAACCGAGGTCGAAACGGCCTGACGACAGTTTTCTGATATCTGCAAAAAGCCCGCAACCCGCGGGCTTTTTTGTGCCCGTGAAAAAATGCCTCAAATTGCACTATAAGTATAGGGAGCAAAAAGAGGCGTAATATGAACGATACTGACAGAGGGCATCGGCACCGATTGATTCACGAAGAACTGCCGGGTGAGCACGAAGATCCCCTGGTTCGAGTTCTACACGCCGTTATTCGCAATGCGGTACGCCTGTTGGCGATCCTGATGACCTTGGTGATCCTCTGGGCGGTGATTGATGTGGTCTATGTCATCTACAATCATCTCGCTGAACCGCCCCTTTACCTGCTGGATTACAACGATCTTTTCGACGTTTTTGGTGCCTTTATGCTGGTGCTGATCGCGATTGAAATCTTCATCAATATCCGCCTGTACCTGGGTTCCAACGTCATTCCCATCCAGCTGGTGCTGGCGACGGCGTTAATGGCGATAGCGCGGAAAGTGATCGTGATGGATCTGGAGGATACGGAGCCGATTTATATTCTCGGCTTCGGTGCAGTGATTCTGGCGCTGGGTGTGACCTACTGGCTGGTGGCGAGAAAGGAGCGCCATGAGACGGTCTGTTGAGGATGGTATTCGGTTGAGAGTGGATTGTGAGAGTAGATTGTGAGGGTAGATTGAAGGCAGGTTGACAGAGGGCAGGGCTGTTTTCGCAGTGCGTTCGAGGGAGTGGAAACCGGCGAGAGCAAAGTACTATGCATCTCACCGGTTGTCACCCGGGTATTACTGAAAGGCGTTATTGACGGCTATCTGCTGACTGGTCGCGGATAGCGCGGAACTCATTGCCTTCGTACCAGTTCGGCCAGTCGCGACTGTTG
The DNA here is from genome assembly GCF_020991125.1 of Microbulbifer celer. Classification (NCBI taxonomy): domain Bacteria; kingdom Pseudomonadati; phylum Pseudomonadota; class Gammaproteobacteria; order Cellvibrionales; family Microbulbiferaceae; genus Microbulbifer; species Microbulbifer celer. The sequence continues at coordinate 2,061,176 of NZ_CP087715.1, read as the reverse complement.
GCCAGCTCAAGTCCGAGGTTCAGGCCCAATAGCAGATCCATTGCGGCACCCTCGAGATTCCACTCCGGATCGTATTCGTCGGCAGGCTTGTGATAGGCGTGGGTGGTGTATGCCTCGCCTTTTTCCTGTGCCCACTGGCGGCCGTGCTCAAAACTGTCGGTGCCGGAATCAAAGTACAGCATGGGTACGCCTTTCTTGGCCAGGCTGAAATGATCGGAGCGGTAGAAGTAGCCGCGTTCCGGATGCTCCTCCGGTGAGAGATAGCGGCCCTGTTGCTTCGCGGTATTCTCCAGCATTTTTTCCAGCTCGCTATTGCCATAGCCCACGACGATTACATCGCGCATTGGGCCGAGCACGCCCATGGCGTCGAAGTTAATACCGGCGACGGTTTTCTCCAGCGGCACTACCGGGTTTTCCGCATAGTACTTGGAGCCCAGCAGGCCGGACTCTTCAGCGGTGACTGCCACAAAGATCATGGAGCGCTCAGGGGCCTGAGGCTGCGCCTTGGCCTGACGTGCGATGGCGATCAGTCCGGCGGTGCCAGTGGCGTTATCCACGGCGCCGTTAAAAATGTGGTCTTCGCCCTCGGCGTGATCGTTAACACCCAGGTGATCCCAGTGTGCGGTATAGATCACGGCTTCGTCTGGATGCTTGCTGCCGGGGATCTTGGCCACGACGTTGCGTGATTTAGAAGTGCGCACGGAGTTCTTCAGGTCGACACTGGCGGTAAAGTTCAACGGCTTGGCTTTGAATCCCCGCTCTTTGGCGGCGTCCATTTCCTGTTGCAGGTTCAGGCCGGCCGCTTCAAAGACCGCGCTTGCGGCGTCGTCGGTCATCCAGGCTTCCACGGCGATCCGGTCGGCATTCTTGTCCTCAGCTTCGAGACCAATCTGCGTACCAGACCAGCTGCCGCTGACCACTTCCCACGGATACCCTGCGGCGCCGGTTTCATGGATGATGATGGCACCGTCTGCTCCCTGGCGCGCCGCCTCTTCAAACTTGTAGCTCCAGCGGCCGTAATAGGTCATGGCATTGCCATTGAACAGGTCTTTATCCTTGGTGGCGTAGCCCGGATCGTTCACCAGGATGACCGCGGTCTTGCCCTTCATGTCCAGCCCGGCATAGTCGTTCCAGTCATTTTCTGGTGCGACGATACCGTAGCCGACGAAGACCAGCTCGCTGTCTTGCAGGCTGCTCTCGTCCGTCTGGCGCTGGGTGAAGGCCACCATATCCGCGCGCGGTTCCAGTACTTTCTCATATGACTGGTCGCCGGCTTTACCGCGGATGGTGAGTGGGGTGCTCTCTATCTGCATTTCCACCACCGGCACCTGTTGGAACCAGCTGGGGTTGCCGTCTTCATCGGTGGCACCGGGCTCAAGGCCGAGTTCTTCAAACTCTTTGGCGAGGTAGTTGACGGTCAGCTCCTCGCCCTTGGTCGCCGGGGCGCGGCCTTCGTATTCATCGGAGGCCAGCACCTTGATATGCGTGTGCAGATCTTTGGCCATCTCCGCGACTTTCGCTTTGTCGTCGGCACTCAGCGGTGCGCTTTTAGCAGCGGAGGCGGTGGGGGATGATTCGGCTGCTTCGGCTGCCGAGGCGTCACGCTTCGCCTGGGCAGCCGGCTGGCTGCCTTCCGGAGCGGGTTTGTTCTGCGCGTTTTCCTGGCTGCAGCCGAGCACTGCCACGGTCATCCCTGCGGCAATCAGGCTTTTCAATGGCAGTCCGGTACGCGATGTCGATTTATCCATGGGCGTTCCTGTTTTTCTTAAAATGAGCTTCTTTTTTATTGGTGTTGATCGGTGACACCGTATTTAAAAAGGCGCACTCCACTATGACTTTTTATTTTCCGCGATAAAGGCAAGGGTCTCGCGAATCGGGAACAGCATGTCCTGTGCCAGTTGACGACAACGGTTGGGAGACCAGCCTTCAATCGGGTCGGGCAGGTTTTCGTTGTCCTTGAATGGCATCTCCAGGGTCAGCGCCAGGGTACGGAACTGATGGCCGCACCAATTGGTGCCCACAGTCATGTTCGCCTCGCCGGGTTTGTCCAGCTCGTAGCCTTTTTCCACCTGAAAATCGGCACTGGATTTGACGAAAGCCTGTTTGAATGTCTGTTCCAGCTTCGCGTGATGTTCGTCGTAGCCGGGAATGCCCTCACAGGCGGCCACAAAGTTGTAGGGCAACGCCTCGTCACCGTGGATATCGAGGAATATGTCGCCGCCGGTAGCGAGCATTTTCTCCCGGACCAGATAGACCTCCGGGCTGCGCTCCATGCTTGGGTTCTGCCACTCGCGATTGAGGTTGGCGCCGGCGGCATTGGTGCGCAGATGGCCGCGGACACTGCCATCCGGGTTCATATTGGGCACTACATAAAACACGGTATCGGTCAGCAGGCTGCGGGACGCGGGATTGGATTCGTCCAGCAGGGTTTCCAGGAAGCCTTCCACAAACCATTCGGCCATGGTTTCCCCGGGGTGCTGGCGGGCAATCATCCATACTGTCTGCTTGGCGTGCTCCGGGTTGCCGATGGTGAGCAGAGTCATGTCGCGCCCGTCCAGTGTCTGGCCCAGGGTTTCAGACTGGACGCGTTCATCGGATTCTACCCAGGCGATGAGGTCCAGGTGTCGCTCCCAGGAAAAGGGGGCGAAGTAGGCGAGATAGATCGAGGGTTGCTCCAGGGGGACGGTGAAGTTCAATACGCTGCCATCGTACTCCGTATCAATACGGAACCAGTTGTGGCGGTCGTAGGACGCACACACCCGGTAATTCTCCCAGCCTTTCGGGTAGGCCGCTTTTCCGGCATTGGTGATCTGCAGGTTGTATTCGGAACCCACGTCGCCTTGCAGGCGGAAATGGAACCACTGGTAGAAGTCCGACTGGTTGTCGATATTGATCGCGAGTTGAATCGGATCACTGTTGGCGTCAATGACTTTGATATTGCCGCTGTCAAATGCACTACTGATATACATGGTCTTGCTCCGTTATTTTCTGCGCAGGATACAGGTTCCGGTACGACGTTGAGGATAGTTCAGGTCGGGTTGGATAATTTGTCTGCGCTCGGCATTCATGCGCGCAGAAAATACTGAAGGTGGGCGTTTCGATAAAATTGTATCGCCACAATAAAAAGGCGCGGTGTCCGTTAGAACACCGCGCCTTCGCCATTCCCTGGCGGCACCTGCTGAGACTACTGCTCCCTGAAATTTCTGGCGTTAGACCAACGACGACTGCTCACTGCCCTGGCCGTCACGTAATGACGAAGCTACGCTCTTACGTGGCATCAGAAATTGTTTACTGCTCCCTGACATTCCTCAGCAGGTGCTGATCAAAGTTTAGGCAGGGTGTTGGTGCGTTGCCGCTTTCGGGGAGGGGATTGGCGCTCATTGATTTGAGTATCCTGGCAGCTTCATTTCAGTCAAAATGTCAGTCGAGATTCAGCTCGCGATACTTCCAGTATTTGCCAGTATTTCCCGTCAGTATTTGCAGTGCTTTTGCCGCATTAGGGAAAATGGCGACGTTTGTGTCTGCTGCCTGCGATCTGGCGCACAAAGTGAGCAAACCTGTAACCCGGTACTACTTCCGGGAACTTGGTGTATTCGGTTATTCTTAAGGGCTTTTCGGCGCCAGGTATTTCACTTTTCGCCGAACTTTCGTTTAGTTGTGCGTTTAGCTTCGTCTTTGAGAGATTTTCCATGAACAGAACCGTCAAACGCGGCCTCGCCGCAACCTGTCTGCTGACTCTGGTCCTTAACCTGACTGCCTGTGGCTATTTCCTGTACCCGGAGCGCAAGGGGCAGACTGGTGGGCGTGTGGATCCCGTGGTGGTTATCCTGGATGGTGCGGGACTGCTGTTCGGTCTGTTGCCGGGCATTGTTGCCTTCGCAGTGGATTTCACCAACGGTACCATTTACCTGCCGGCAGGTGGCTCGTCCGCCATTGACCGCCACCTCGGCAGCGTTGACCTGGATCAGGTTACACCGGTTGAGGACCAGAATGGCCAGGCCTGGTTGAAACTGCCGCTGGAATCTGTAGCGGGCGATGCACAGGATCTGGCACAGGTCACCACTGCACTGCAGGCGGTTACCGGCCGTAATGTGGTGGCGACAGATATCGTGTGGGTAGAAGACCTGGCGGCGCTGAATCAGGTGCGCGGCAATACTGCTGCCACGGCTGCGCGATAACATCACGGTTCGTTCTGGTCAGCTATTTCCGGCGCCCGCTGAGGGCGCCGAGTATTCCTCGCATCAGCTCCTTGCCTACCTGGCGTCCAAAACTCGTCGCCATCCGATCAAAAGTTTTTTCCAGCCCGCTGGCAGTGGTTCTTTTCTGGTTTTTCTGCGGAGTCTGCTGCACATTGCCCTGACCCGACGTTGCCTGTGCGGCACGACGTTGCTGGAGTTGTTCGTAGGCGGATTCCCGATCCAGCGTGTCGGCATATTTGGCGGTCAGCGGGCTGAGGGCGGCCAGTGCATTGCGCTCATCGTCACTGAGGGGGGTGAGACGGCTCGCTGGCGGGTGGATCAGTACACGTGACACCGGTTGCGGTACCCCTTCATCATTCAGGCAGGACACCAGTGCCTCGCCTACGGCCAATTCTCCAATCGCGGTTGCGGTATCGATGTCGGAATTTTCACGGAAGCTGTTGGCTGCCGCTCTTACCGCGCGCCGTTCATTCGGGGTATAGGCGCGCAGAGCATGCTGAATCCGGTTGCCCAATTGCGCGAGGATATCTTCGGGCAGGTCCAGCGGATTTTGTGTCACAAAGAAGATGCCCACGCCGCGAGAGCGGATCAGTTTGACGATTTGCTCTACCTGGCCTCGAAGGTGTTTGGGCAGGTCATCAAACAGCAGATGGGCTTCGTCAAAAAACACCACCAGTCGCAACGCGTTGTCACCGGATTCCGGCAGGTTCTCATACAGTTCTGCCAGCAACCACAATAGGAGAATCCCGTAAATCGCCGGCTGCATTTTGCTCGCGTCCAGCAGGTGTACCCGTCCGCCCTCGATCAGGTCCTGAATCTCCAGTGCCGGCTCACCGAAAAATGTCGAAGCGCCGACCTGTTCCAGTGCCAGATATTTGCGCTTGATGGCGCCCAGGCTGGCACTGGAAATATTGCCGTATGCTTCCTGCAGCGCTTTTCGGTTGTTGTCTACCTCGGTGATCAGCGCCTGTATATCTTTCCAATCCAGTAGCAGGAGACCCTGCTGATCGGCAACGCGGAACAGGAGTTGCAGTAAACCCTGCTGGTTGTCGTTTAGCCCGAGCATGCGTCCCAGCAAGTCTGGCCCCAGTTCGGTAGGGGTGGTGCGCATGGGCAGACCGCCGTTTCCCCACAGCGTGATCGGGCAGGCGTGATAGTAGTGTTGATCCAGGCCGAAGGATTGTACTCTTTCGTCGACCTTGGGGTTATTGCCGCCGGCTGCGCCGAGCCCGCTCAGGTCGCCTTTCAGGTCGGTGACCAGTGTGGCGACGCCTTGCTGATTGAGTTGCTCGGTGATGTAGCGCAGGGTGACGGTCTTGCCGGTGCCGGTTGCGCCGCAGATCAACCCGTGACGGCTCAGCATCTGCGGCAGCAACACTGCGCGCTCCGAGGTTGACTTGCGCCCCAGCTTGATTGGGTCCATGGGTTTTCCAGAAAACAACTGTCATTTTCCAGAGATTAGCAGCCTGCTGGGGTCAGTTGTGGTTGGCCGTTTTGTAGGCTTTGGGTGACATCCCGGTCCAGCGACGAAATGCCTTGCCGAAGGCACTTTCATCGCAGTAGCCCAGGGCTGCGGCGATATCGACGTTGGTTTTCTCGCCTTCCCGCAACCACTGACAGGCGTAGTGGCTGCGCACCTCGTCCTGAATGCTGCGGAAGCTGGCTTCTTCCTCAAGCAGTTTGCGCCCCAGGTGGCGCGGGCTGATACACAGGCGCTCGGCCACCTGTTCGCGGGTGAGTTGCGGTTCCTGCTGTAGCAGGTGAGTCACGCGCAATTGCAGGCTTTTGCTGGTCAGGGCTTTGAGCAGGGCATCGGCTTCCGGCTTCAGGCGCGCCATTACCTGGCGGTCCGCTGCGACCAGAGGTATCTCGAGGTCCTGCGGGCGCAGGCGGATGGAGGAGACATCTGTATTGAATTGCACGGGCGCCTGCAAGAGCTGCTGATATTGCTGCTGTACCGCAAGGCTCGGGGTCGGGTAGGCAAACTGCACGCACTGGGGCTGGAAGTGGCGCCCGGTCATAGCTCGAGCCTGAGCAAGACAGATCGACAACACCGTTTCCACGCGCAGGCGCGCGCAGCGCATGTAATTTGGGATGTAGCACAGTTCTACATAGAAGCTGCTCTGGCGCATTTCAAACTGGCCGCCTTCGCCCAGCAAAGGATGATAGATGAGTAGCTGTTCCAGGGCGGTGCCGAGATTTTTCTGCGTCATCAGCAGATACCCCACCAGTCCCATCTGGCTGCCCTGCATGGCCTGGCCGAGGCGAACCCCGAGCAGGGGATCCGGGTAGGCGGTTTCCACCGCCAGCCACAGCTCTTCCTGCAGCTGCATCGGTACGCGCTCGCCCTCGTTAATGGAGGTCAGAATAGCCTCTGCCCGCGTAGGGAGTTTCAGCTGGAGTCGCTCTAGAGCGCCGACTACAGCTCGAGTATAGCTTAATGTGACGCTTCTATTATCACTCGGGTTCAATTTCTTTGTCCTAAAATGACCAGATGCTGCCCGATTATGACGACAGTCACTGAGATTGTCACGTATATATTGGAATCAACAGTGCGGTTTTGGGAGAAGAATAATGAAACCCTATGCGGTGATTGGCGCCGGTCCGATGGGACTGTGCAGTGTGCGCAACCTGGCCAAACACGGGATTCCCTGTGTGGGTTTTGAAATCCACAGCGATGTAGGTGGCTTGTGGGACATCAATAGCCCCACCAGTACCATGTACGAGTCCGCCCATCTGATCTCGTCCAAGCGGATGACAGAATTTGCCGAGTTCCCCATGGGCGACGAGGTGGCCCTGTTCCCTCACCACAGCGAATTGCGTCAGTACTTTCGCGATTACGCCAGTAAGTTCGATCTCTACCGTCACTATGAATTCAACACCGAAGTGGTGTCCTGTGAGCGGGCAGGGGATGAGTGGCATATTACCACGCGTCGCGATGGTGTGGAGCAGACTCGCGAATTCGGCGGGCTGTTGATCGCCAACGGAACGCTGCACCACCCTAATATGCCGGAGTTGCCGGGGGAATTTGCCGGTGAATTGTTGCATTCCTCGGAGTATCGCGATCCCGCCATGTTCGACGGCAAGCGGGTGCTACTGGTGGGGTGTGGCAACAGCGGCGCGGATATTGCTGTGGATGCGGCCCATCGCGCGAAAAGTATCGATATCAGTTTGCGACGCGGCTACTACTTCCTGCCCAAGTTTATCGGCGGCAAGGCCACCGATGCGTTGGGTGGGCGTATCAAGCTGCCGCGTTTTGTCCAGCAGCGGATCAGTGCCGCCATCAGCAAGCTGATGCTGGGAACGCCGGAGCAGTATGGTCTGCCAAAACCGGACTACAAGATGTTCGAATCCCATCCGGTGATCAATTCCCTGATCCTGCACCATATCGGTCACGGTGATATCCAGCCGCGCAAGGATCTGGCGAGCGTCAGCGGTAATACCGTCACCTTTACCGATGGCACCAGCGCCGATTACGACATGATTCTGATGGCAACCGGCTACAAGTTGCACTATCCGTTCCTCGACCGGGAGCACCTGAACTGGTCGGGTTATGCGCCGCGACTCTACCTGAACGTGTTCCACCCGGAATACGACAACCTGTTCCTGATGGGCATGGTGGAGGCGGCTGGCCTCGGTTGGGAAGGGCGCAACAAGCAGGCAGAGATGGTCGCACTGTATATCCAGCAGCTGGCCGCGGGTGCCGATTCCGCCAGAACGCTGCAGGCGACCAAGCGCGCCCAGGCCGGTGCCCGCGCCGATGGGGGCATGCGTTACCTGGAACTGGAGCGCATGGCCTACTACGTGCACAAGGATACCTACCTGAAGGCGATGGCCACGCACACCACGGCGCTGTTGAAAGATCGGCGCGCCACGGATACTGTACAGTTTTCCGCCAATGCGGCGCGGCTTTCACGTTGAGCACAAGTCCGTTGAGTACTACTAGCAGCATCATGCAGAACCTGAATACCGCCGCGGCGGCTTCCATCGAGCAGTTCCAGATGTCTCCGACGGCCTTGCTGGCCCTGAACGCGGTGCTCGCATTTATGATGTTCGGGGTCTCGCTGGGGCTGAACAGGCGGGATTTTGTCCATGTGCTGCGGCGACCGGTGGCGCCGGTGACAGGGCTGGTGGCCCAGTTTCTGGTGCTGCCGGCGATCACCTGCTTTGCCACCTGGGCGCTGGATATCAGCCCGGGGCTGGCTCTGGGGATGATCCTGGTGGCCTGTTGCCCGGGGGGGACCTTCTCCAACGTGATGACCTGGATCGGGCGCGCCAGCGTGGTGACCTCGGTCAGCATGACGGCGGTATCCAGTCTGGCTGCCGTGGTCATGACGCCGTTCAATTTTGCCCTTTACGGCTCCCTCAACCCGCATACCCGAGAAGTACTCCAGGCTATTGCCCTGCCGGTGGAGAGCATGGTGCTGATCGTGGTCATGGTGTTGGCATTGCCCATGTTGCTGGGGATGCTGGTGGGAGCGCGGTTCCCGAAATTTGCCCGGGACAGCGAAGGCTACTTTCGCACCGCGTCGCTGCTGGTGTTCCTGCTGTTTGTGGTGGTGTCTTTCAGCAAGCACTGGCAGACCGCGCTGCAGGTGGCCGGCTCGGTGCTGATACTGGTGATTGCCCACAACGCATTGGCGTTCCTGATCGGGGATATCAGCGCTCGGGTGGCACGCCTGCCGCAGGCGGAGCGCCGCGCGGTCACCATGGAAGTCGGGATTCAGAATTCCGGGTTGGCGCTGGCGATCCTGTTTATCTTCTATCCGCAGGCCGGAGAGATGCTGGTGATCGCCGGGTTTTGGGGTGTCTGGCATCTGGTTTCAGGGTTGAGCCTCGCGGGATACTGGAACTACAGCAACAAAAGGCTTGCCGGTACGTCGGTGGCACCAGTTTCAGAAGTGGGCTGAACAGTCTGTCGGGGCGGGGTAGGCGAATAAACAGCTAGATCGAAAATAACCAGAGCAATAGTGATGCGTGAAAAGAAAGTGCTGATTACCGGCGCTGCCGGCTATGTCGGCGGTCAGTTGGGGGAGTTGCTGGCAGCAAAGATGCCAGTGGTGGGCGTGGATATCGTCGCTCGCGATGCGGGTTTCAAGATTTTCCAGATGGATATCTGTGATCCTGCACTGGCAGAGCTGATGCGGGTTGAGGGAATCACCCATGTAGTGCACCTGGCCTCCGTAGTTACGCCCGGAAGAGATCGACGGCGCGAATACCAGATCGACGTGCTCGGCACCCGCAATGTACTGGAGGCCTGTGTCAAAAATGGCGTCGAGCATATCACCCTCACCAGCAGTGGTGCCGCCTACGGATACCATCCGGATAACCCCGACTGGCTGGAGGAGCGCCATCCACTGCGGGGCAACCCCGAGTTTGCTTATTCCGATCACAAGCGACAGGTAGAAGAAATGCTGGCGGATTACCGCGCGGCCCACCCGCAGCTCAAGCAGCTGATATTCCGTCCCTGTTCGATTATCGGTGCGACCACCAACAGCAAGATCAGTGAGCTGTTTTCCGGCGGCAGTATTCTCGACCCCGGGGGTTATAACTCACCGTTTGTCTTTATCTGGGATCAGGATGTCATCGGCGCTATTGAGTACGGCGTGGTGCGTGACGCCAGCGGTATTTACAACCTTGCCGGTGACGGCGCACTCACGCCGTCGGAGATCGCGCGTGTGCTGGGCAAGCCGCTTCGCAGGCCGCCGGTGTGGCTGCTGAAAGCGATTATCGGTGTGCGTTACTTGCTGCGTATCGCAGACTTTCAGCCTGCGCAGGTCAAATTTCTTCAGTACCGCCCGGTGCTGTTGAATAACCGCCTGAAGAACGAGCTGGGCTACGTGCCGCGCAAAACGTCTGCAGAGGCGTTCGCTTACTTTGCCAGGGAGGCGTTGGGTATCACTATTCAGACCCCTTGTGATGTGATCCAGGGAGGTCAGCCCGCATGAACCTGCCATCGGCTTCTGCTGCCAATTGCGAGCGGGTATACGTGGTCACCGGCGCCGCCGGCGGCCTCGGGTGGGCAATGGTGGAAGCGCTAGTGGCTGCATTGCCGGCCCATCGGGCGCGTTTTGCGCTGATTGACCTGGATGGAGCCGCGTTGTGCCAGCGGGCGGAATCCCTGCGGGAGCGGGAGGTGGAGGCGGACGCTTTTGTCGCCGACCTTTCCGATGAGCAGGCCGTATCCGATCTGTGTGAGCATCTGCGCGAAACGTACAAGCAAGTAGACTTGCTGATCAATAACGCCGGTATCACCCACCGCAGTCTTTCCACCCAGACCAGCAATGCGGTAATTCGTCGGGTGATGGCGGTGGACTACCACGCGCCGGTGGAATTGGCGCAGGGGTTGTATTCACAACTGCGCGCCGCCGGAGGCTGTGTGATCAATATCAGCTCCATGGCCGGCTGGATGCCGGTGCTGGGGCGTGCCGGATATTGCGCTGCCAAAAGCGCACTGCATCAGTATTTTGAAACCTTTCGCGAAGAAGTGCGGGATGAGGGGGTTCGGGTACTGATGGTGTACCCGAGTTTCGTTGCCACCAATATCGACAAAAACGCGCTGTCCGGTGATGGCGGCAGGGCTCAGCACAAACAGAGTACCGTGGGTGAGATACGCACTGCAGACTGGATGGCAAATCGCATCGTGCAGGCCTGGCTATCCGGTGAAGAGCGCCTGTTTCCACGGGATAAGAGCCTGTTCGGTGCCTACCTTTACAAGCTGGCTCCGCGACTGTTTCTGAAGCAGATGGTTAAAAACTTTCGTGTCGAACTGGACGCGGTGCAGGGGAAGGCCTGACAGACCACAGGGTTTCCAGCCACCTGCAGTGTGCGGTCTACTGCTCTACGTCTGGGGCGGTCGGAAGTTGGGAAATCAGATAGGGAAGGCGTGATAAGATGCGACGTTTTTCGGGGAAACACAAGTGTCGGCGAGCAATGGTCAGTTGCACGGTTGCCAGATGATCGATGACGGTTTGATCGATAGCCACTGCCACCTGGACTTTGACGCCTTCGCTGCCGATCGCGATGCGGTATGGCAGCGCAGCCGTGCAGCGGGTGTCTCCAGTGTGATCATTCCCGGCGTCAGTATCCGCCAGTGGCGTACGTTATTCGCGCTGGTGCGCAACAATCCCGACTGGTACGGCGCCGTGGGGGTGCATCCCTGGTGGGTGAAAGATCTGGCCATTGCGCCGACACAGCTGCAACAGGCGGTGATCGAGCGGGTCGACGCAGAAATGCGCAGTGGAAGCCGCTGCGTCGCGGTTGGTGAGTGTGGGCTGGATGCGTTGATCAAAACACCGATGGATCGGCAACTGGCGGTATTTCGCCCGCAACTCGCGGCGGCCTGTGATCTGGAGCTGCCGCTTATCGTGCACGGGGTGAAGGCACACAGTGAAGTCTTGCGAGCGTTAAAGCAATTTCGCCCAAGGTGTGGTGGTGTGATTCACGCGTTTGCCGGCAGCGAGGAAATTGCCCGGGAATACTGGAATCTGGGTTTCTATCTCGGTATCGGCGGTACCATCACTTATCCGCGTGCAGCCAAGACCCGCCGTACTGTCGCTGCGGTACCCGCCGAGTCCCTGATACTGGAGTCGGATGCGCCAGACATGCCCCACGCGGGGCGACAGGGTGAACGCAACAGCCCGGAATACTTGCCTAATATTGCGCTGACCCTGGCGGAACTTCGCGGCACCACCGTTGAAGATGTCACTCAGACCACGGCCAGCAATACCCGCCAGTTATTCGACCTTTGAACTTATCCGTATGAGTACTTCGCCGGTGTTTGACGCTGATCATTTTAAAAGCCAGTTTCCGCTGTTTTCACAATCGGAAAATCGGCAGCTGGTCTACCTGGATAACGCGGCCACTACGCAGAAGCCGCTGGTGGTCATCGATGCGATCCGCGACTTCTACCTGCACAGTAATGCCAATACCCATCGATCCAGCCACCGTCTCGCGCGCAGGGCGACGGAGATGGTGGAGCGGGTGCGGGGTCAGGCTGCGGATTTTCTCGGCGCGGCGAGCACGCGGGAAATCATTTTTACCCGCGGCGCTACCGAGGGCTTGAATCTGCTCGCCCACAGTCTCAGTGCGGACTTGCAGGCCGGTGATGAGATTGTGCTCACCACCGCCGAGCATCACGCCAACCTGGTGCCGTGGCAGATGGTGGCCGAACGCCTGGGGCTGGTGATCCGTTATGTCCCCGAAATTGCGGGTGTACCGCAATTTGAACGTCTACCGGAGGTGCTTTCATCGCGTACCCGCATTGTATCTATGACGGCGGGTTCCAATGCGCTCGGCTTCAGGACCGACCTGCAACAGATGCGTAAACTCCTGGCTGATAGGGAGCTGGCCTGGATCGTCGATGCGGCGCAATTGGCCGCCCACAGTGCGGTGGATGTAAAGACAATTGGTTGTGATTTTCTGGTGTGCTCGGCACACAAGTTTTACGGGCCTTCCGGCATCGGCCTGCTCTACGGGCGGGCGGATTTACTGGACACTTTACCACCCTGGCAGGGCGGCGGTGAGATGATTGCCGATGTAGATCTTCACAGCAGTCACTACGCGGCGCTGCCACACAAGTTTGAGCCCGGTACATCGTCCCTGGCGGCAATCGCCGGTCTCGGGGCCGCGATCGATTTTCTCAATGGACAGGATCGCACCGCCATAGCGGCGCACGAGCAACACCTGTTGTCTCTAATCCACAAAAACCTTGGGGATATCCCCGAGATCTCCCTGTTGAGTCGACCGGAGAACAATCTGGGTATTGTTTCTCTGGTCAGTGACCGGTGTGCGCCGGTGGATCTGATGCAGTGGCTGGACGGCAAAGATATCGCGGTGCGGGTTGGCCACCATTGCGCACAGCCGTTGGCGCGTGCCGCTGGCCACACGGCCACCCTGCGCGCGTCACTGGCCGGGTATAACACCGAAGACGATGTGGCCCAATTTGTAGCGGCAGTGCGGGAGTTTGTTCAGCAGCTGGACCGTTTGGATGAAACCGTAGTATCTGAGCCCTCCGTGGACTGGCCGGAAGACGATCTTTCCCATCTCGATATCGCCCAGTTGTCGCAGAACAATAACTGGCAGGACCGCTATCGCACTCTTATGAAATGGAGCAAGTCCATCGGACCCAAACCGCAGATTCGGACGGAGGCATTGCTTGTGCGTGGCTGTGAGTCCAGTGCCTGGCTGGCCCATCGCGAACAGGGCGGACGACACTATTTTGCCATCGACAGTGACAGCCGGATCGTAAAGGGGTTGGGGGCATTGCTGTTGTGTCAGATGAATGGCCGCAGGAGTGATGAGATCAGTGCAGAACGGATTCGACAGACATTTATCGATCTGGGCATGGAGCAACAGCTGAGCGTTTCTCGCAGTAACGGGTTCAATGCATTGCTTGCCCGCGCGCTCGAATTTCTGCGTTAGCTGTTTTCGTTGGTTGTTTCCGTTGGTTTTTATCTTCGGGCACTATTTTAACAGGCGCTCGACTGCCTTCGCGGCCGCGGCAAACCCAAAGCTCCCGGTGACCATGGTGGCAGCACCAAAGCCGCCGCTACAATCCAGTTTTACCCCATTCTGCATGGTGCTTTTCTGTTGGCAGACCGCACCGTCTGGCTGCGGGTAAACCATGGGCTCGGTGGAATAAATGGCGTCCACGCCGAACTGACGTTTGCGGGATTTCTGGAAGTTGTGAAAGCGGTACAAGTGCTGGCGTACCTTGGCCAGCATCGGATCGTTAACCGTGCGACCGAGATCGGCACTGGTGATGGTGCCCGGATTCTGTTTGCCACCGGCGGAGCCCACGGTGATCAGTCGGATCTTCCGCGCTTTACAATAAGCGATCAGTGCCGCTTTTACCCGCGCGTTGTCAATGGCATCGACAACGATATCGATCGGCTGCTGATCGGGATCCAGCAGTTCGCCGAAGTTATCGCTGGCGATAAAGTCTTCTACCGTGTCCACCCGGATTTCCGGATTAATCTGCTTCAACCGCGCCGCCATGACGTCCACCTTGATCGTGCCTATGGTGTCGTCCAAGGCGTGCAGTTGGCGATTGGTGTTGGTGATGCAGACGTCGTCGAGATCGATCAGGGTCAGCTTGCCGACACCGGTGCGCGCCAGCGCTTCTGCAGTCCAACTGCCGACGCCACCGATTCCGATCACTACCATGTGTGCCTGGCAGAGTTTTTCCAGCGCCGCGGTGCCATACAAACGGCCGATACCGCCAAAACGTTGCAGGTAGGAATCGCTCAGGGTCATGGGGAGTCCGGAAACTTCGTGATCAATCAGGGGTTGATTTAATGGAGCGGGGTTGCTCGGGGAGAGGTATGCGAAGCGCTGCCAGCAGGGCAGACGCTTCGCGGAAATCGATCAGTGCACGTGGCCGTGATCGATTTCTTCCGGAGTCGCTTCGCGCACGGCGAGGACTTCGATGTCGAAGTGCAGCTCAACGCCCGCCAGCGGGTGGTTGCCGTTGATGGTCACCTGGTCACCGTCGATGTCGATGACTTCGACTTCGATGGGCTGGCCATCAGTGCTCTGGGCGCGGAATGCCATGCCGACTTCCAATTTCTCTACACCGCCGAATGCGCTGCTGGGCAGGGTCTGGATCAGTTCCGGGTTCTGCGGGCCGTAGCCTTCTTCCGGGGAGATCACCACGGTGAATTTGTCGCCCGCGCTTTTGTCCAGCATTTCCTGTTCCAGGCCAGGAATGATGTTGGCTGCGCCCTGAAGGTATTTCAGGGGCTCGCGGCCCTCCGAAGTGTCGATCACGGTGCCTTCGGCGTCTTTCAGGGTGTAGTTGATCTCCACTACGGATTGGTTTGCAATTTTCATTGGCAGTCTCTTGTGTTGAGAGTGAGTTGTAGCGCTAGCCGCTTACGAATGGGAAGGCAAACGGGGGATAAAGGCTGTGTGAGTGCGCATTGTATGGATGCGTTACCGCAGTCGCAACCGACGCAGCCAGATGGGATCCCCGGCGGTTGGGCGGCAGCGTGAGCGAAAGTACTGAGAGAAGGGAGTAGCGGGGCGCCGATATTCGGCGCGCAGTATCGACTCTGGACAGGTGGCGGTGGTCAGCCTGCGGAGGCTTGTCGCGCAACTCAATGAGACTGCCGTTCAGCAGGCGATTGCCAGGGGTTCGTCGCTGCCGTTATACAGGTCACTCACGGTGCGTACCAGTGCTTCGCTGAAGGCGGGGGAGAACCCCAGTTCCGCCAGGCGACCTTCGAGGTACTCCAGCAAGGATTCAAACAGATCCGGGTTCAGGCCGCGGGCAAGGAAGTTGGCACGCCCTGAGCGGAGAGCTTCGGAGTTGTGTGACAGGGCATTCAACAGGAACTGCGCCTGACGGCTGCACTGTCTTTCGTGATCACCACTTTCGAAGTCGGACAAGTGTTTACCGATGACCTGATAAAACTCGGCAACTGTGCGGTTGATGAGCGAGTGCCCTCCGACCTGTTCCAGCAGACTCTGCATGAAATCCCCCTGATAAAATGCGCAATATTCTGTTACTTGAAGGCTCAAGCCACTGTTGTGCCTGGCTTTTTTGGGGCTCTGAACCGGTTGGTCATACGTTCCGGCGCAACCGCGGAGGCCCCTGTCGCGATATGGGCGGCAAGATTACGGGATGGCACAGAGGCTGCCAACGCCCGAGACCAAATTTGTCATGGTCTTCCACGGGTTGTGTCCGCAAGGTTTAATAAGGCGCTAGCGGCGGCGGGGTATCCGTCGGTCGACCGATTTTCGAACGCGTCCGATGTCTATCGCAATTTATACCGCCAGCCCATAAACTGGACTGACTGCAAGGTCTGCGGCTTGGCGCAAACATCCCTTGAGATATGCAACAGGAACTGGAATAGAGAAGAGAGATAAGTAATGGCAAGTATTTTTACCCAGATCATTCGTGGCGACCTGCCGGGGCACTTTGTCTGGCGGGATGACGTGGCCGTGGCGATTATGACCATCGCCCCGATCAAGGCCGGCCATTGCCTGGTGATCCCGGTACAGGAAATTGACCACTGGGACGATGTGCCGGCGGATATCAATGCGCACCTGATGGAAGTTGCGCAGAAAGTGGCCAAGGCCCAGAAGAAGGTGTATCAGCCCAAGCGGGTGGGGATTATGGTGGCAGGACTCGAGGTGCCGCATACGCACTACCACCTGGTGCCTGCGAACGCGATTGCGGATCTGGATTTTGCCCTGCAACAGCCTGCTGAGTCGGAAGACCTCGCTGCCGAGGCATCCAAGTTGCGCGCGGCGCTGGTGGAGTTGGGCTTCGCAGAGTCCGAGTGATGACGTGCCCGGCCCGAACTCGCTCGGTCTCCCGAGCGGAGTTCTTTCAACCGGGCTGCATCCAAATCTCGATCCAGCCGCGTCCTATGTTCGACCTACAGAGAAGCGCGGCAATTTGCCGATGCTGATATTGCAAAGATCATTACAGGTATATCCATGTTTGCCAGACCCACACCTACTGTTTTCACTGCCCTTTTTGCCCTTGCATTCGCCCTGTTGGCAACAACGGCATCTGCCGATAGCGCCTCCAAGTCCTTCCCGCTCAACGGGTTCAGTGCCATTGAGTTGAAAGGTGGGTCAAATCTTGAGGTGGCGCAGGGGGATCATTTTGCCGTTGTCGTGCGCGGTGAACGGGATGCGTTGCAATACGCCAAGGCGGAGGTACGTGGGGATACGCTGGAGCTGTCTGTGGATATGGACAGCAAATCGCTGTTTGGTGTGATAACGGTCAGCAGCGAACCGGAGCTCGATTTCCAGGTCACGCTTCCGACTATTCATTCACTTGAGGTTACCGGTTCCGGTGATGCGCGCAGTGCAATGCTGGAGAGTGAAGCGCTGGAGCTGCGCGTCACTGGCTCAGGTCTGATTCGCCTGGAAAAAGTGGCCGCAGAATCGCTGAATACCAGTGTAACCGGCTCCGGGGACCTGATCCTTGGCACCGTACTTGCGGTGCGCAGTAGCGCGGGGATTACCGGCTCTGGCGATCTGCGACTGGATAAATTTGCCGGCGAGCAACTCGATGTGCGCATCAAGGGCTCCGGCGACATGCAGGTGGGCGGTAAGGTATCTAATCTGTCGGTGAACATCATGGGCTCGGGGGACTTTGTTGGCTCCAGCCTCAGTGCGAAGAATGCCAGTGGACGGATCATGGGGTCCGGCGACATCGTGCTGCGCCGTCCGGTCAACCAGTCTTTCTCGGTAATGGGATCCGGGGATGTTGCACTGGTGGAGTGATGTGCTGACGCACTCCGGAATCATGGCAAAGCGGGGCATTCAAGGCTCGGAAGCAAGGTTCAAAGCGCGGTCTTTTCCGCGCTTTTTTGTGACCACTGATCCCGGCTAGACTTGTGGGGTTGAACGGGTCATCCATTGGGTTTATCAAGGGAGATAGCTTGAGCACAGTCAGGAATTTTATGTTCGCGAATGCTTGCGCTTTTTGGGGGGGCTATGAGTGATCGTGCCGGCAGTCGGCTACGAGGGCTGAAGCGCCGCTGGCGAGCGTTGCGCCGCGAGGCCGCGGACAAGTCCCACTGGGCGGCGGAGCGCCTGCTGGATAAGCGGATCTGTATCGGTATCACCGGCCTCAGTGGGGCCGGCAAATCGACTTTGATCAGCAGCCTGATCTATCAGCTCAGCCACCCGGATCGCGCGCAGTTACCGGGCTTCGCCCCGGCCCTGAACGGCCGGCTGCTGGGAGCGGAGCTCCATCCGGCGCTGGATACCGGCCTGCCCCTGTTTGAATATGAAAAGTGCCTGCAGGCGCTCACCGCCCATCCGCCGCGCTGGCCGGAATCCACCCGCGACTTGTCCGCGCTGGAGCTGCATGTGCACCTGCAGGGGCGGCGCCTGGGACGGGACTACCACCAAACCCTGGTGCTCGAGTTTCGCGATTACCCCGG
The DNA here is from genome assembly GCF_020991125.1 of Microbulbifer celer. NCBI lineage: Bacteria > Pseudomonadati > Pseudomonadota > Gammaproteobacteria > Cellvibrionales > Microbulbiferaceae > Microbulbifer > Microbulbifer celer. The sequence continues at coordinate 2,043,067 of NZ_CP087715.1, read as the reverse complement.
CGAGTGGCTGATGGATCTGCCGCTGCTGCATATGTCCTTTACGGAATGGTGTCGGCAACAGGGCAGCTTGCTGGCCAGCAGCCCGCGTGCGGAGATAGCGCCGGAGCTGTTGCGGCGACTGCAGGCACTGACCCCGGAAGACACCGCCGACACTCGCGAGCTCGACGGCCTCTGGCAGGATTACCGCCAGTTCCTGCGGGACTGTCGCAGCGTGCACAAACTCAGCTATCTGCAACCGGGGCGAGCGCTTCTGGATGCGGAAGAATATGGCGTAATGCCGCTGCCGGGTGTCGGTCACCGTACCGCAGCGGAGCTGGGTGCGTTGCCGGAAGACAGCGTATATCGGGTACTGGAAGCCCGTTATCGCGACTACGTGGAATCGGTGGTGGCCCCGTTTGTGGAGAGCCATTTCCGCCATCTGGATCGACAGCTGGTGTTGGTAGACCTGATCGGGACACTCTATGCCGGTGAGGCGGCGCTGGACGACATGCGGCGGGCGTTTGGCCATATCGCGGATACTTTCCGTTATGGCAGCAACGGCCTTCTGCGGAAATTGTGGCGCCCCAGAGTGGATCGGTTGGTGTTTGCCGCCACGAAAGTAGATCAGGTGCTGGCGGCGGACCACGATGCCTTGCGGCAGCTTCTCGGTCAGCAGTTGCAGCAGTCTTTTACCGGAGCGCGACGCCGGGGCTTACCCCTTTATTGTGAGGCTATTGCCGCGGTGCGTTGTTCCAATGAGAGTGCCCGGGACGGCCGTCGTATCCTCGTAGGGCACGACATGAATGGCCGCTATGTCGGCTTTGAGAATGCAGAAATCTTCGCGCATTTGCCGCAGGAAGAAGGGGAGTGGGGCCATTACGCGGGTGGGTTGCCACCGCAGTTGCGTCCGCCGGTGGGGATTGGCCGCGAAGGGTATTTGCCCCATATCCGGATGGATGCCCTGTTGAACCTGTTGTTGGGAGACAAGGTGTGACAAAAGAAGACAGCCGCCAACCGGATTCCCGTCCCCGGCGCCGGACCCGGATTGAAAACCTGGACTCGCCAGAGAGCGATGCATTTCGCGGCGCAGAGCGGGCCTCAACGCGGGTGGAAACACTGGCGGAAGAAGCCGAACAATTACCTCGATCCATTACCACGGGCGAATCCCTGCCCGATAAAATCGCTTTTTCCGAGCTGCGGTTACCCACTTTCCGCCTGCGCATGTGGAAGCCAGCGTTACTGGCGGCGTTGGCTTTGGCGTTCGGCGCTGTATTCTGGGAGTTGCGTCAGTTTTTCCTGTGGGCTTCGGACATGCATTGGAGTCTGGGGCTACTGGCGGGCCTTATGATCGGGGCGCTGGTACTCACCGTGGCAAGTGCGGTCTGGGAGTACTTCCGGGCCGGTAAACCGCTGAAGAAGCTGCAGAAAACCCAGGACCTCGCGGCGCAGGTGCGGGATAGCCGCGCTACCGATGCGGTTGAGCCGCTCAATACGCAGCTGCAGGCACTGTTTGCCGGCAAACCCCAAGGCGCACTGTTGGCGCGGGTATTGGATGAAACCCCTGATTACTACGACAACAGTGAATTACTTCAGCACCTGGAGCTGAACTTTTTTGAAGCGCTGGATCAGGAAGCCTTGCGCCGGATTGTGCGCCATTCCACGACCACCGGCGCTCTGGTGGGGCTAAGCCCGTTTGCGACGCTGGATATTCTGGTGGCACTGCGTCAGTCGATGCGCATGATTGATGATGTCGCCCAGATCTATGGTGTGCGACCCTCGGTCGTCGTGCGCTGGCGCCTGTTCAAAAAGATTCTGAACCTGGTTGCCTACAGCGGTGCCAGTGAGTACGCCGTCAGTGAGCTGTGGCCGGAGCTGGTCGGCGACAGCATGCTAAAAACGGTTTCTGCGCGGCTGGGACAGGGGATGGGGGCGAGCCTGTTTATGGCGAGAATTGGTCTGGCGACCATCAACAGCTGCCGTCCGATCCCGTTTTCCGAGAAGCAACGGCCGCGTCTCGGCGCGTTGACCAGGCGGATTGCTGCAAGCCTGAAAGAGCGCATGCTGGGCGGAGGTGGCGCGAGTTCGGTCGCGCCACAACGCGCATATGCAGAGTCTGTTGAGGTGCCGAGTGCGGCTGAAGAGGCGGACAGCAAAAAGCAGGACTGAGTGGGACTAGCGGTGGCGAGCAAGTTGCACTGATCAGTTGAATTCAGGGCAAGCGCAGTAAAACCGGTGGCGGCATGCCACCGGTATGCATCGATTGGTTCAGACGTTACAGGAACTGCTTTTTCATCAGCATGCGTGTGTGGTGCTGGTCCACCAGCTGCGCCAGTGTATCAAAACGGTTTTTGATAAAGGGCTTGGGATTGTCAGCACCGGTTTCATCCGGAAACTCCACACCTTCGCGGACCAATTGCAGTTCTTTGCGAAGTGCTTTGATTGCAGTGAAAATCTCTTCGGTGCTTTTCTCGGTGTAGAACACATAGGTATCGCTGGTATCTTTCAGATAGCCATTGCATTCCGCCAGCCACTCCGCACGCTGATCGAGATAGTTGATGGTGTTGCGAATATTGCCGGTGTATACCGGGTTGAAGTCTTCATTGACGTATTTACCCAGACTGCGCATGCCTGGGCCGATAAACTGCTCTACGAGGCTGTCGCAGTAACTGTCAGTGAGATAAGACGGATGGGTGTTGGCCTGAGCAAGCCCGGAGATAGCCAATAGGCCCGCCATGAAAATGGATTTAATGATGGCGGTAATAGAGAAGTATTGGCGTTTGAATGTGACGGTTGTAACGGTATTTGAGGGTTTCATTGTTTGGTTGCCTTGCTGTTGTTTTCGCTATCAGGCTTTTAATGTGATAAACATCACATGAATAACGAAACGCCATTCTTATGTCAACGGCTTTTAAGTATCAAATGTCACTTTAGTGCCAATTGCGGAACCGGTTGGCGTTTCTTTGTGTCGGAATGTGGAATTTTTCTCTACGGAGAGACCTACACTACGGACGAATTTGAATTGGAGTAAATCTTGTCAGAGTTTGATTTTGACCTGTTTGTGATCGGTGCCGGTTCTGGCGGAGTACGGGCGTCGCGCATGGCGGCCGCGTCTGGAATGCGCGTAGCAGTGGCAGAGGATCGCTACATGGGTGGTACCTGTGTCAACGTTGGTTGCGTGCCAAAGAAACTGTTCGTTTATGCCAGTGAGTACCGGGAGGCATTTGAGGATGCGCGCGGTTTTGGATGGCTGGGTCAGGAGGTTGCCGGATTCGATTGGCCGACGCTGCGTGACAATAATGCACGGGAAATCACCCGCCTGAATGGTATCTACCGCAACCTGCTGACCAGTGCCGGTGTTACGGTGATTGATGGGCGCGCGACCGTGGAAGATCGCCAGAAGGTGAAAGTAGGCGATCAGATCTATAGTGCGGAACGTATATTGATTGCCACCGGAGGCTGGCCTTATGTGCCTGAATTCCCGGGGAGTGAATTTGCCATTACCTCCAATGAAGTGTTTTCCCTGCAGGAATTCCCGAAGCGCGTCATGGTGGTGGGTGGTGGTTATATCGCAGTGGAATTTGCCGGAATTTTCGCGGGGCTTGGTGCCGAGACGCACCTCTCCTATCGAAAAGACCTCTTCCTGCGCGGCTTCGATCGAGAGGTGCGAACGTTTACCAGGGATGAAATGATCAAGAAGCAGATCAACCTGCATTTCAATCATCAGGTGTCCGCAATTGAAAAGCAGCCGGATGGCAGTCTGCTGGTACACAGTGAAGAGGGGGGCACCCGGGAAGTGGACTTGGTGTTGTACGCCACCGGTCGTCGCGCCAACACTCGCGGCCTGGGGTTGGAAAAGCTGGGTGTGGTACTGCACAAGGACGGTACTATCGGTGTCGATGACAATTTTCGCAGCAGTGTGCAGTCAATCTTTGCATTGGGTGATGTGACCGGTGGTCCAGAACTTACGCCAGTGGCGCTGGCTGAGGCGATGGCCCTGGTCAAGCACTGGCAGACCGGGAAAACAGCGGAAATTGATTACAATAATATTCCCACTGCAGTGTTCTGCCAGCCGAATATCGGTACCGTCGGATTGACTGAAGAAGAGGCGCGCCAGGCGGGTATCCCCGTTGTCATCTATAAAGCAGACTTTCGTGCCATGCGACACACGATCGGTGGTCGGGATGAGCGTACTCTGATGAAGCTGATTGTAAATGGCAGCAATGACAAGGTGGTGGGTGCCCATATGGTGGGACCGGAAGCCGGTGAGATTATTCAGGGTATCGCAATCGCGATAAAAGCCGGGGCAACCAAAGCGGTGTTCGATCAGACCATCGGTATTCATCCGACGGCGGCAGAAGAGTTTGTCACCATGCGCTCACCATCTGGCTGACGGCTGACGGCTGACGGCTGACGGCTGACGGCTGACGGCTGACGGCTGACGCAACCGCTGTTTCGCTGTAGCGTCGCAGCTGGATGGGGCCGGCCAATGACAAAGGGCGATGCCGCGGCATCGCCCTTTTTGTGGGGTTTTCTGATTGCCTGTCAGCGGGGTGCTGACACCTGCCTCACTCTACCTCAACCTCTTCTTCCGGCATCCGGCTGATGGCAGGCATCTGGTGGCGACGGGTCTTGCGCCTTTCTCCGCGCTCTTTGAGACAGCGCTCAGCCGAGCTGAATGCGGCGTTCACAGCGCGATGAATGGAATCACTTTCGTTGGTGATGGTAACGGGGTTACCGCTCAGGGCCAGCTCTACTGAGGCTTTGTATTGCTTGCCTTTGTGCTTGTGTTGGTGAGGGGCTTCGAGGACCACACGGCTTCGTATGATGTCGCCACAATAACGTTCCAGCTTGTCGAGCTTTCTGGAGACGGTGTTCGCCAGGGCGGCTGATTTATCGATGTCGCGGAACACAATGTTATCGTAAGGCGCAGATTTCATGGGCACATACCTCCGGTTATAACGGGTCCATGCAGGCCGCAATGTGCGGTTTGCTGAAGTAAGGTAGGGCGCCCTTGGGGGAGATCTGATCAGACTGAGAGCCGGTTCGCCAGAGGTCGCATACTGGTTTGCTGCCACTGCAGCGCTATAGGTTGTTTTGCGCCCGGGCCGGTTTTTCAGTCATTTCAGGAGTAACTCCCTGTAACCCATAATGCGATTTCCCCAAAAAAAATCAAGCGGCAATCTGTATAAATTGTCATAAAAATATGTTGGCGCCAGGGGAACTTTTCCTGGCGCCTGTGAATGCTTCAAAATGGGGTATAAATCACTCAATCGAATCCAGAGTGGTTGGCATGGTCATTGCTGCGTATACGTCTCTAGGGTAAATTGTGCTAATGCGCGCCGGAGGGGCCGATTTGCGGAGATTTCGTTCGGGCTCCATGTGAAATCCGTAGTACCTGCAGTACGCGCGACAACTCCTTTCGATGTAAAAAAGCAAATGATGGATATTTGACTATGGCGGTAAACCGTAGCTGCTCGCTATTGCTGGCGGGCTTGTTGGGGATTTTTGCGGGGAATGCTCTGGCTCAGAGCGCGTCTTCGTTGTCTGCGGAACAGAGCAAACTGGCCCGGATGGAGCAGAGTCTTGAAAACCGGTTGGTGGATCTGGAAGATGCGGAAAATGAGGTGCTCGCCTATGACTACAAGCTGAAGCGGGCGGAGGAATCCCTGAGTGAGGCGCGCGCGAAGCTCGAGCAGAGCCGCCGCGAGCTGATGACGGCTGAGCGCGAACACAAAGCGGCACCGAGCTCAGATACCGAAAGAGCACTACACAAGGCGCGCCATGGGTTCAATATGGCAGAGCGCGGTGTAGACAGTCGTGTGCGGCGGGTTGAGATCATCCAGTCCACCCACGACGAGCTGCAGGCCAGCCTGGACAAATCCAAGGCGGCCGTCGCGGGCAACCGGGAGCGGTTGGATGCCCAGCAGGCTCTGGTGGAGAAGCTGGTGAGTGCCATGCTGGTGGAGGCAGGCCCAGGTAAAAAAGCCGCGGTGGCAGCGGGCAACGTTAAATCCACTGAGCCTGCGGTGGCTATTAAAGCTCCCGCGCCTGTGGGCAAGCCCGACATGCCGGCGCCCACGGTGGCTGCTCTGGAGCCCGTGGAAGCACCCGAAGAAGCGACGGAAGAGGTGGTCGAGAAACGGGAGATTGACCCGGATATGCTGGACTATGTGCTGGGGGAAAGGGAGCGCTTGCAGAAGCTACTGGCGGAGCTGGAAGGCGATGATACCGGCAAGCACACGTTCCGCCATCTGACGCTGACTACAAGAACCGATTCTGGCACCATGACCAAGGAATTCGAGTTCCTGGGTGATAATCAGTATCGATTGATTGCACCGGTCAGCGGCGGGCGCCAGACGTACAAAATCAACAGCTGGAAATTCCGTCGCACCATTCCCTGGGATGACGAGGGAGAGCGCTATGTGTTCATTCTGGATGCAAGACGCCTTTCCCGGCCGCGGCTGGTGATGTATCCGGAATATGTCCTTTCCCATCTGGACCAGTAACGCGGGATCACTGCAAAGCCCGTGTGTATTGCGAGAAGCCCGCGTTACGCGGGCTTTTTTGTGCCTGTCATTCGCTGTGACCGCACAGGGAATATCGAACCAGAGGGTGGTATTGGCTACCACCCGGCGCCATCACGCTCTGATAGAGCACAATGTTGTCCAGCTGACACTGAAACTCTGTGGGCATAGGTGCGATTCTGGAAAAGCCTCCGGGGCTGCGGGCAAGGGTGAAATGTGGCCTGAATCCGGCAGCTTCCGGCTTCTTTCCAATGCTTAACGTCAATTGTGCGCATTTGCGGTGCAGGGCATCCAGCGCTGGGTTCGGCAGTAGTTCTGCGGCCAGGAGTTTAGCGCGCTGCTTCGGGAACGGATGGGTGCTGACGATGGTCGCCCACAGCGGGGCGGTTCCTGCTGCGATATCGCTCAGGCCACTCTCCAGTTCCGGGATGCGGTCCGGTTGGGTGTCGCCAAGAAAGGCCAGGGTCAGGTGGCGATTGCTGTAGCTGGTCCAGCGCAACTTGCGAGGAAGAGGCAGCCGTTTGCAGTGTGCCACTGTGGCATCGAGAAACTGCTGGGTGGCAGCGTCTGGCTCGATGCCGATAAAAAGTCTGAGTGGTTCTTGCTGGTCATTTGTCATTGATCATCTTTTCAGTGTCGAACAAAAAATTTGTCATTCAGGGCTTGAATTGATGTTGCCGGCCCTTATCTCTGATTGTGAGGGAGGCAGGCTCGACAGAGGTGCCTCCCCGGATTTCCCTCAGCGGGAAACATTCATGCCTGGTCTTTGACAGGCTTTATCAATATTGCTCTGAATTGAGGATATGACAATGCGTAATTTAGATCTCACTCCCCTGTATCGTTCTGCAATTGGTTTTGATCGTCTCGCCAGCCTGCTGGACACCATGACCACCAGTGAGCAGAACCAGCCAGCCTACCCGCCGTACAACATTGAACTCACAGGGGATGATAGCTATTGCATCTCCATGGCTGTGGCGGGATTTGAAGAATCCGAGCTCGACATACAGGTTGAGCAAAATCTGTTGACCGTCAGCGGTAAGAAGCTGTCGGACGAAAGTAAACGACAGTTTCTGCATCGCGGTATCGCAGCGCGCAACTTTGAGCGACGCTTCCAGCTTGCCGATCACGTACGTGTGACTGATGCGGCGCTGGCCAATGGTCTGTTGCACGTACAACTGGTGCGGGAAATCCCCGAGGCAATGAAGCCGCGCAAGATTGAAATCTCCAGTGGCAAGGCGCTGCAATCGGAAACGCGTGCCGAACAAGCGGGTAACGCGACGGCCTCCGCTGCCAGCGCTGATGCGCCGAAAGTCGCCACCAATGCTGCCTGATGGTAGCCCCTGGCAGTAACTGCCCATTGTGCCGCGAATCCGCGGCACAGTTCTATCACCGCGATAAGTTTCGCAGCTATTACCAGTGCGCCCGGTGCGCACTGGTATTCGTTCCTCCCGCCTATTTTCTCTCTCCCGCAGAAGAAAAAGACTATTACGATCTACACGAGAATGCACTTGAGGATGACGGTTATCGTCGGTTCCTGAATCGTTGTGCGCAACCGCTCGTGTCAATCTTGCCCGATGGGGCACGAGGTCTCGATTTTGGTTGTGGGCCAGCGCCGTTGTTGGCAAAAATATTGGAAGAACAGGGCTGTAAAGTGTCGCTGTACGATCACTTCTACCAGCCGGATACGGGCGTTTTTTCAGCGCAGTATGACTTTGTGGTGAGCACGGAAGTGATCGAGCATCTGTGGGATCCACGCAGTGTGCTGGAGCGATTGTGGGATTCAATACGCCCCGGTGGCGTGCTGGCGTTGATGACCAAACTGGTGCTCAGCAAAGAACGGTTCGCCAGCTGGCACTATATCCGCGACCCTACACATATCGTTTTTTTCAGCGAATCTACCTTCCACTGGCTTGCAGAATATCTGGGGGCTAGATTGGAATTTCCTGCGGCGGATGTCATTTTCCTGCACAAACCCGTTTCTGTACCGCGATAGGGCCTCACGAGGGAGACTCACTACCGGCGCGCAAAATTGTCCGCTAAGCGGTCATCAGGTATTCACCCGGAACAGTTTCGCGCGCACGGTGGTACGGTATTCGCTGGGTGTGGTGGAAAGGAATTTTTTGAAGAGTGCCGTGAAATGCCCCATGTCCTGATAGCCCACTTTTTCCGCAATTTCATTGACCGAAAGGTTGCTCGATTGCAGTAGCTCTCGCGCCATATCGATGCGCACATTTTGCAGGTACTGCAGTGGCGTCTGGCCGGTGGCGAGCTTGAAGCGGCGGTTAAAAGAGCGCACGCTCATATCAAAATGACTGGCCACTTCGCTCAGCTTTACGTCTTCACTGCAGTGCTGTTTCAGCCAGGTCTGCGCTTGCACGATGTCTTCATCCGGGTGCAGGTGCACTGCGCCTTCTGAATACGCAATTTCTTCAAACGGGCGGCGGATTTCATGAGAGAAATTCCGCTCTACATGGCTCGCCACTGCCGGGCCATAGAGTTGTCGGATCAGGTGCACGGTGACATCCGCCAGGGCATTGACGCTGGCGGCGCAAAACAGTTTGTCGGCCTGGGTGATGAAATACTGTCGCTTGAGTTTGACTTGCGGGTAGTCGGCGGCGAAACGCTCGAAGTAGTGCCAGTGGGTGGTGGCGGGCTTGCCATTCAGCAGGCCGGCCTCAGCAAGAAAGCAGACCCCGGTACCCACGGCACTGATGGCGGCGCCGCGCCCGGCCTGCTGTTTCAGCCAGGCAAGCAGGGGCGCAGATCGACGCAGAGCAGGGCGAGGGTTTCGCCACAGTGCGGGCAGGTAAATGATATCACTGTCGGGGGCGTTCTCGAGGGCGAGATCCGGCGTGAGAGAGAATCCGGAGCGGGAGCGTACCGGTTGTCCATCGATGCTGACCGTGTGCAATTGCAGCGGTTCTGATTTGCCTTCCGTCCTGGCACGGCTCTCTGCCCCGCGCAGCATCTCCAGTGGGAGCATGGTGCCAGTAGACAGCATTTGGTCAATGAGAATGAAGGTGACAGTGCGCATGGGTAAATCTCGCTCCCGCGGCTGGCCAGATGGTCAAATTTGCTGGCCAGTATGCCCATAACGAGGCCGAATCGCCAGCCCCTACACTGGCACGCCATTGATATTGCCCAAACTTGTCAGGCTGGAGGTCAGCATGCAGCGCCTACCCGTAATTACCGCGTTCGGCGGGTTTAACCCCGCTGGACGCAGCTCGTTCCACCGCGGCTACAAGCGGATGGTATTGGACAGCCTGACGTCGGCGGAGCGTACCGATACGCTTTCTGACCTGGCTGCACTGATGGGATTGCGTACCGGCAGCGATGCCGGTGGTCTCCTGGACGCAGCGCTGGAGCGTCAGGTCCTGGACGGTACCCTGGTGCGGGAGCTGGAGTCCCGTTACTACGACTACCGCAAATGTCATTTCCACCAGGCCGCGCAATTGCAGAGTGATTCCGGCTTTACCTTTGAAATGTCGGCGCGGCAATTGCCGAATCCGCTGCCGGATGGCTGGCAGGTGGAAACACTGACCTCCGGTCGCGTGCGCGTCCGTTGTGACAGTCTTTCTGTCATGCTCGACAGCCATCGGGAAATTGCGGTGGCGTCAGCGGGGCAGCTACCTACCGGTTTTGAGCCGGGGATGCAGTACAACTCCCGATTCCATCCGCGCGGTCTGCAACTCGCCATCCTCGGCGCGTCCGACGCGGTGCAGTCTCTGGGGATTGATTGGAATCTGGTAGCGGACAAAGCGGGGCCGGAGAATATTTCGGTGTATGCCAGCTCGGCCATGAGTCAGTTGGACCCCAACGGCAATGGTGGCCTGCTGCAATCGCGACTGCGTGGCGGTCGGGTCAGTTCCAAGCAATTGGCCCTCGGGTTGACCAGTATGCCGGCAGATTTCGTCAATGCGTATGTATTGGGGAGTGTCGGCACCACCGGCGCGGTAGCGGGGGCTTGCGCCACCTATTTGTACAATCTGCGCGCGGCGGTGGAAGATATTCGTAGCGGCCGCGCCCGGGTTGCGGTGGTTGGTGCTGCGGAAGCGCCACTGGTGCCGGAAGTGGTCGACGGTTACGCGACCATGGGCGCGTTGGCCAATATAGACGGTTTGCGAAAGGTCTTCGGTGGCGACATCGATTTCCGGCGCGCCAGTCGGCCCTTCGGGGACAACTGCGGCTTTACCCTGGGCGAGGGTTCTCAGTGGGTCGTACTGATGGATGATGCACTGGCTCTGGAGCTGGGCGCGCCGATACACGGTGCGGTCGCCAACGTATTTGTCAATGCCGACGGGCCCAAGAAATCCATTTCTGCACCTGGGCCGGGGAATTACCTCACTGTGGCCAGGTCGATGGCGGAAACCCGCGCAATCCTTGGCGATGAAGCCTTGCGCCAGCGGAGTTTCGTACAGGCCCATGGTTCCAGTACGCCGCAGAATCGGGTGACCGAGTCCGCTATTTTTGACCGGCTCGCCGAGGCGTTCGGCATTGAATCCTGGCCGGTGTGCGCGGTGAAAGCGTACCTCGGCCACACGGTAGCTGCGGCCAGCGGTGATCAGTTGATTGCCAGTCTGGGGATTTTTGCCCGCGGTATCCTGCCGGGCATCACCACCGTGGACCGGATCGCCGACGACGTACACCACCGCAATCTGGATCTGTCCCTGTCCCATGTGGAGCGGGCACCCGAATCACTCGATGTTGCGTTCCTGAACTCGAAGGGCTTTGGTGGCAATAACGCCACCGCCAGTGTCCTTGCGCCCCATGTGGTGGAACGGATGTTGGCCAAGCGGCACGGGGATGCCGCCTTCACCGCTTATCGCAAAGCGAACGAATCGGTCACTGAACGGGCACAGGCGTATGATGCCAGAGCCAGTAGTGGGGATCTGGATGCCATTTATCGGTTTGGCGAAGGCTTGATTGATGAATCCGGGATCACGGTAGACGGCGCGCGGCTGCACTTACCGGGCGGTGCCGGTGACATTGAGTTGCCGAGCGCGAATCCATTTGAGGATATGGTGTAACGCGAACAGTCCCCCTTAACCGGCGTGGTGCGAGACAGTGCCACGCTACCTTCAGTCAGTCTGCTCTCTTCCTTTTTTGCGATCGGTATCGCCTCGCTGCTGCCGAACCGGTACCGATTTCCTCCGTACACGCTACCCTTTGAACGGCCGTTTTCGACCCGTATTTCCTGTGAGCTTGTGTCCGGCACACCTTCGTTATGGGCCGTGGCTATTATTGAAGCGGGATGCCGGGGTGGGACGCCATGTGCGGTGCATGGTCGGCATTTCGTGCTGTACTGATTTTGATCAACTCGAGTTGGGTGCATATTTTGTGACCACTTGTAAGCAACGATGCACCAAACCGGACAGTATAAATGGCAGAAATGGTATTCAAACGTGTGTTTGAATCTGGCTATACTTGGGCTCCGTTGACTGCTGTGGGTGATTGCGTCACAAGAAGTTGAAGTGGCTGACGCGATATGCTCCGGTAGTCCGGACAAACTCCGACCCCCGGACCGGGGCTGATTGAGCAGCGAAATCCGGTCATCAGACAATGAGGTCAATAATGGTATTTAGTGGCAAAGCACTTTCTGTGCAGATGCTGGAAGACGGCATCGCGGAACTGAACTTTGATCTGCAAGGCGAATCGGTCAACAAGTTCAACCGTCAGACCGTTTCAGAATTCTCCGAGGCGCTGGACGCCATCGAAAAGTCCGGCGATATCAAGGGTCTTCTGCTCAGCAGTAGTAAAGACGTCTTTATTGTCGGTGCGGATATCACCGAGTTTGGCGACGCGTTCTCTGCCGGCGAAGAAGGCATCGCCGCGCTGATGAACAAGAACAATGAGAATATCAATCGCCTGGAAGATCTGCCGTTTCCGACAGTGGTAGCCATCAACGGTTATGCACTGGGCGGTGGCTTCGAGGTCTGTCTCGGGTGTGATTACCGCGTAATGGGCGATAAAGCCAAAGTCGGCCTGCCAGAAGTGAAACTGGGTCTGATTCCCGGTTGGGGCGGTACCGTGCGACTGCCACGCGTGGTTGGCGTAGATGTCGCAGCAGAGTGGATTGCCGCCGGTAAAGAGCAGCGTGCTGATGCGGCTCTGACTGCCCATGCGGTAGATGCGGTCATTCCTACCGACCAGCTGAAAGATGCAGCACTGAAGCTCCTGGGCCGCGCGATTGCCGGAGAGTTGGATTACAAAGCGCGTCGCGAGATCAAGAAATCCCCGATCCCCCTGAACGATACCGAAGCGCTGATGGCGTTCTTCACTACCAAGGCGTTTGTGGGGCAGCAGGCCGGTCGCAATTACCCCTCTCCCGTCAACGCGGTGACCTCTATCGAGCAGGGCTATAAGGTTGGTCGTGATGAGGCTCTGAAAATCGAGCAGCAGCAATTTATTGCCAGCGCGCAGACCGACACCGCCAAATCCCTGGTGGGTCTGTTCCTGAACGACCAGAAGATTGGCAAGGTTGCCAAGGGCTGGGAGAAAAAGGCTGACAAAAAGATCGAGCGCGCAGCGGTGCTGGGTGCCGGCATTATGGGTGGTGGTATTGCTTACCAGTCCGCTTATAAAGGCACGCCGATCAAGATGAAAGACATCAACCAGGACGGTATCGACCTAGGCCTGAATGAAGCCAACAAGCTGCTGGCCAAACTGGTCGAACGCGGACGTATGGACGCGAAGAAAATGGGGCAGGTGCTGAATCGCATCGAACCGACCCTCAGCTATGACGGCTTTGACGATGTGGATGTTGTGGTTGAAGCGGTCGTCGAAAACCCCAAGGTCAAGCATGCTGTGCTGACCGAGGTTGAGGGCAAGGTAAGCGACGACACCGTTATCGCGTCCAATACCTCCACCATTTCCATCGATACCCTGGCGGAGCCGCTGAAGCGTCCGGAAAACTTCCTCGGCATGCACTTTTTCAACCCGGTGCACAAAATGCCACTGGTGGAAGTGATCCGCGGCGAGAAAACCTCCGACAACGCGGTGGCCCGTGTTGTGGCCTACGCCAACAAAATGGGTAAAAAGGCCATCGTGGTACGGGATTGCCCCGGGTTCCTGGTGAACCGCGTGTTGTTCCCTTATTTCGCCGGCTTCTCCATGCTGGTGCGCGATGGCGCTGACTTCCAGCAGGTTGACAAGGTCATGGAGCGCTGGGGTTGGCCCATGGGTCCCGCCTACCTGATGGACGTGGTCGGCATCGATACCGGTGTGCACGCCGAGAAGGTGATGGCAGAAGGTTTCCCGGAGCGTATGGGGAAATCCTTCACTGCAGCCTCCGATGTGATGTATGAAGCCGAGCGTTATGGCCAGAAGAATGGCAAGGGCTTCTACAACTACGAAGAAGACAAGAAGGGTCGCCCGAAGAAGGTGGCAACCGATGAGTCCTACGAGCTGCTCAAGCCGCACGTGGCGGAGCGCCGGGAATTCGAGCAGGACGAAATTATCGAGCGCATGATGGTGCCTATGGCGACCGAGTTGGCCCGTTGCCTGGAAGAGGGCATTGTGGACTCTCCTGCAGAAGCCGATATGGCGCTGATTTACGGTATCGGTTTCCCGCCGTTCCGCGGCGGCATCTTCGCCTGGCTCGACAAGATCGGCCTGGATAACTTCGTGAAAATGGCAGAGAAGCACGCCGATCTGGGCGAGCTGTACAAGCCTACCGAAGGCATGCGTGAAATGGCGGCCAAAGGCGCCACCTACTACGGCGACAAGTAAGGAGAGTTTCCATGAGTTTGAATCCGAGAGATGCCGTAATTGTTGACTACGCGCGTACCGCCATGGGTCGCTCCAAGAACGGGGTTTACCGCAATGTGCGTGCCGACGATATGTCTGCAGAGCTGCTGAAGAAGTTCCTGCAGCGCAATGACAAACTGGACCCGAAAGAAATTGATGACCTGATCTGGGGTTGCGTCATGCAGCGTGACGAGCAGGGCTTCAATGTGGCGCGTATGATCGTGCTTCGCGCCGGCCTGCCGCACACCATTCCTGCTCAGACCGTGAATCGTCTTTGTGGCTCTTCCATGTCTTCCCTGCATACCGCTGCGGCCAACATTCAGGCCGGCGTGGGTGATGTGTACGTTGTTGGTGGTGTGGAGCACATGGGCCACCTGAACATGATGGAGCATGTGAGCCCGAACCCCATGTTGGGGCGTTATATGGCCAAGGCGGCCGGTTCCATGGGTATGACCGCAGAATACCTGGCGATGATGCACGGTATTCAGCGCCAGCAGATGGACGAGTTCGGTGCCCGCTCGCACCAGCGCGCCGCAGCGGCCACCAAAGAAGGTAAGTTCAGTCGCGAGATTATCGCCATTGAAGGTCATGACGATGACGGTGTACCGCTGCTGGTCGAGACCGACCAGACTATCCGTCCAGACACCACCGTCGAAGGTCTGGCGCAGTTGAAGCCTGCGTTTGACCCTAAGAACGGGCAGGTGACTGCGGGCACTTCGTCCCAGATTACCGATGGGGCGTCCGTAATGCTGGTTATGTCCGCCGAGCGCGCCAAGGCGCTGGGCCTGACGCCCATTGCCAAAGTGCGGGATATGGCCCTCGCCGGCGTGGATCCGTCCATTATGGGTTACGGCCCGGTGCCGTCCACGCAGGCGGCGTTGAAACGCGCGGGTCTGTCCATCGACGATATCGACAAGGTGGAACTCAACGAAGCCTTCGCAGCACAGGCGTTGCCGGTGCTGAAGGATCTCAGTCTGCTGGATAAGATGGACGAGAAGGTGAACCTGTACGGTGGTGCGATCGCGCTGGGTCATCCATTCGGGTGTTCCGGTGTGCGGATTACCGGCACCTTACTGTCAGTGATGCAGAATGAAGGCGGAGACCTGGGTGTCTCCACTATGTGTATTGGTCTGGGGCAGGGGATTACCACGATTCTCGAGCGCGTGTAATTCGCTGGCCGCTTAAATGGCTGATGAAACACGGGGCGCCAATTGGCGCCCCGTGTTTGTATGGGGGCGGATATTGATCGCTGTGGGCTGGCTTGTCGCTCTGCTTCGCGGCGCAGCAAAGTATTTGCCCCCACCTGTTGTTGAAGCGGTGTGCCCACTGTGGCACAATCTGCTCCCCTCGTTAGGGCCTTAAACAGTTTTTCATGTGAAATTGCAGGGAAATCAAAGGCTTAGGGGAGTTTTGGACACGGGGACGTGGTGGAATTGGTAGACACGCCAGATTTAGGTTCTGGTGCCGCAAGGTGTGGGAGTTCAAGTCTCCCCGTCCCCACCAATTTCTAGAATTTCTCAGTCCGTGCCTCTGGTGCGCCTCATTTTGGAGTGCCGGCGCGGGCTGTTTGTATTTGGTGGCCGGTAATTCCTACCGGTAGAACACTGATCGCTGACACTGCGGTAGGGCGCATACCCTGGCAGTGTGTGAATAGAAGAGTCTCACGAGGATTAACATGCAGGTTTCCATCGAAACAACCTCCGGCCTGGAGCGTCGCTTAACTGTTAACTTGCCGGCCGAGGTGGTAGATCAGGAAGTCGACAAGCGCCTTCAGCAAGCCGCCAAGACCGTGCGTATCAACGGTTTCCGCAAGGGTAAAGTGCCGCTGAAAGTTGTGCGTCAGCGCTATGGCGCCGGTGTTCGCCAGGAAGTGCTGGGCGAGGTGATGAGCCGCTCCTTCTATGAAGCCGTTCAGAAAGAAGAAGTCAAGCCGGCGGGTCAGCCGAGCATTGAAGCCAAGAATGTGACTCCGGGTGAAAACCTTGAGTACGTGGCCACTTTTGAAGTGTACCCGGAAGTGGAGCTGGCAGATCTGTCTGAGGTCGCTGTTGAGCGTCCGGTAGCGGAAGTAACTGACAGTGACGTCGATAATATGATCGACGTGCTGCGCAAGCAGCAATCCGGCTGGAAGGAAACCAAGCGCAAGGCGCAGAAAGGTGATCGCGTCACCATCGACTTCGTTGGCCGTAAAGATGGGGAAGAATTCGAGGGTGGCTCTGCGGAAGGACACCAGCTGGTACTGGGCTCTGGCAATATGATCCCAGGCTTCGAAGACGGCATCATCGGCATGAAGCCGGGTGAAGAGAAAGAAGTTGAGGTGACTTTCCCGGAAGATTACCAGGCGGAAGATCTGCGCGGCGCAGAAGCTGTGTTCACCATCAAGGTGACTGGCTCTGAAAAGCCTGAGCTGCCGGAATTGAACGACGAATTCTTTGCCGCTTACGGCGTTGAAGAAGGTGGTGAAGACAAGTTCCGCGAAGAAGTGCGCGGCAATATGGTGCGCGAGCTTAAAAATGCGGCACTGAACAAGGTCAAGACCCAGGTCATGGATCAGCTGTTTGAAAAGCACCAGGTAGAAATTCCTGCCGCGCTGGTGGCAGGTGAGGTTCAGACCCTGCGCGGCCAGATGGTTCAGCAGTTCGGTGGCCAGATCAATCCGGAAGATGCAGCGAAGATGCTGCCGGATACCATGTTCGAAGATCAGGCAAAGCGTCGCGTGGTGCTGGGCCTGGTCGTTGGCGAAATCGTCAAAGAAAACAAGCTCAGTGTCGATGCGGATCGCGTCAAAGCGAAGGTTGAAGAGCTGGCTTCCACCTATCAGCAGCCGGAAGAGGTGGTGGAATACTACTTCAATAACCGCGAGCTGCTGGCCGGTGTTGAATCCGTAGTTCTGGAAGACCAGGTTGTAGACTTCGTACTCGACAAGGCCAAGGTGAGCGAAGTCGAAAGCAGCTACGACGATGTGATCAAGCCTCAGAAGCAGGCCTGATCAATCTGTGTCTGTTCAAGAGCGGCCACCTCAGGGTGGCCGTTTTTCTTTGTGGGGCTTGTTCTTCAGGGCGTGGTTGTTTTTTGTTACGCCGGGCTGGAATGCGCGTGCTTTAAAGTGCAACTTCCTTCGAATGACAGCCCGGTTCCCGGCTGGCTTTCTCGCCCCTGAGCAGTTAAGCTCAGAATGACTGTTTACCTCGCTTTGCGCTTGGCAATATTTATTGATTGTCTTTGGTTGCTGAGCGATTCCCGCCAAATACGCCAAAAAAGGAAGCATCGTATCCATGGCAGATTTTGATTACTCCGCAAAATCCCACGAAATTTCGGCCGCCGGCGGCCTGGTGCCCATGGTGGTGGAGCAGACCGCCAGAGGTGAGCGCTCGTTCGACATCTATTCCCGTCTGCTCAAAGAGCGTGTGATTTTTCTGGTGGGCCCAGTCGAAGACCACATGGCCAACCTGGTGGTGGCCCAGCTGTTGTTCCTGGAAGCGGAAAACCCGGACAAGGACATTCACCTGTATATCAATTCACCAGGTGGTTCTGTTACTGCGGGGATGTCCATTTACGACACCATGCAGTTCATCAAGCCCGATGTCAGCACCATGTGCATCGGCCAGGCCTGCAGTATGGGGGCGTTTCTGCTGACCTCCGGTGCAGAAGGCAAGCGTTACTGCACGCCGAACTCCCGCGTCATGATTCACCAGCCCAGTGGCGGCGCCCAGGGGCAGGCATCGGACATCCATATCCATGCGCAGGAGATTCTCAAGATCCGTGCTCGCCTCAACGAGATCATGGCGCATCATACCGGCCGCAGTGTGGCGGATATCGAGCGGGATACCGAGCGCGACAAGTTCCTGAGTGCTGACGAAGCCAAGGAATACGGCCTGGTGGATGATGTGCTGTCACGTCGCGAGGTGGCGGGTAAATAATCCCGTCTTTTTGCCAGGTTGGCGTTTGAAGTACCAAAATAGATAATTTAGATGGAATGTGTTGCCACCCGTATAGGGCGGTGGGCAGCACGTTATCAGTGTCAGTCAGGGGCCGTGTAACACGGCAATTTTCAATGGTTCGGTGCGGTCGGGGAACAAAAGGCTTGAAAAACCTGCCAAAAGATCGCATCTTGCGTATGAACCCTTTTTGCCGCCGAGTTTTGGCTGGCTGACGAGACCACGGAGTACATGCATGACTGATCAGAGCAGCGGAGAAGACAACGGCAAGCTTCTGTACTGTTCCTTCTGTGGCAAGAGCCAGCAGGAAGTTCGAAAATTGATTGCCGGCCCGTCCGTGTATATCTGCGATGAGTGCGTAGAGCTTTGCACCGATATCATCCGTGAAGAGGTGCAGGAATCTGTCGATGGGGACGATGGGCGTCTGCCGACCCCACAAGAAATTACCGAGATTCTCGACCAGTACGTAATCGGTCAGGCGCGCGCCAAGAAGGTGCTGGCTGTCGCGGTATATAACCACTACAAGCGTCTGCGCTCCGGCAAGGGCGTTAAAGGCAAGGACGAGGTAGAGCTCGGCAAATCCAATATTTTGCTGGTGGGCCCGACCGGTAGTGGTAAAACCCTGCTGGCCGAAACCCTGGCTCGCCTGCTGAACGTACCTTTTACCATCGCCGACGCGACCACGCTGACGGAAGCGGGCTATGTGGGGGAGGACGTTGAGAACATCATCCAGAAACTGTTGCAGAAGTGCGATTACGATGTCGATAAGGCCCAGCAGGGCATTGTCTACATCGATGAAATCGACAAGATTTCCCGCAAGTCCGACAACCCCTCGATTACCCGGGATGTCTCCGGCGAAGGGGTGCAGCAGGCACTGTTGAAATTGATTGAAGGGACTGTCGCCTCTGTGCCGCCGCAAGGTGGTCGCAAGCACCCGCAGCAGGAGTTTCTGCAGGTCGACACCTCCAATATCCTGTTCATCTGTGGCGGCGCATTTGCCGGCCTGGACAAGGTCATTCGCGATCGCTCCGAGAAGGGCGGTATCGGGTTTGGTGCGGAGGTGAAATCCAAAGACAGCAACAGTAACTTTGGTGAGGTGTTGCTGGATCTGGAGCCGGAAGATCTGGTGCGCTACGGCCTCATCCCCGAGTTTGTCGGTCGTCTCCCGGTTACCGCGACTCTGGAGGAGCTGGATCGCGCGGCCCTGGTTCAGATCCTGACTGAACCGCGCAATGCCTTGACCAAACAGTACTCCAAGCTGTTCGATATGGAAGATGTGGAACTCGACTTCCGTCCGGATGCGCTGGATGCTGTTGCCAATAAGGCGATGGAGCGCAAAACCGGTGCTCGTGGCCTGCGTTCGATTATGGAATCCGTACTGCTGGAAACCATGTACGATATTCCGTCCATGGATAATGTGGCCAAGGTCGTGATCGACGAAGCGGTCATTAAAGGTGAATCGGCGCCATTGTTGGTGTACGAGCAGGCTGAAACCGCTCAGAAGGCCGCGCCGGAAGAGTGAGTCGACGGTTAGCGTGACTATCGTTTCTGATCCAAAGGCCCCATCCGGGGCCTTTTTCGTATCTCCCCGTTGTCGTTGAATCACTTCCGGCGCATTGTATGTTGCATTTCCGGGGCGCAGAGAAAAACGGTATTGTTTCTCGTTGACCCGGCTGCCGCCAAATTAAACTTATTTTGCGACTACACCCGGAGTAGACTTGTTATTCTGGTCTATGCCCCCAACATAGCCCTACAACTGGCTAATTTCCCGTGGTGTGCTTTCGGCGCAGCGCTGATAGAAATGCCGAGAAACGGGCGGTGGGGCACACTGCCTAGAGGGCCGAGAGGAGTTTTATGGAACAGCCAACCGAGAATCTGAACGAATACCCACTATTACCCCTCCGGGATGTCGTGGTCTACCCGCATATGGTGATCCCACTGTTTGTCGGTCGGGAAAAATCCATAGATGCTCTGGAAGAAGCCATGCGCAGCGACAAGCAGGTTCTGCTTGTGGCGCAGCGCCAGGCGTCCGAAGACGATCCGGGTGTCGATGATATCTACCGCGTTGGTACTGTTGCCAGTGTGCTGCAGTTGCTCAAGCTGCCGGACGGCACCGTCAAGGTGTTGGTAGAGGGCGGGCACAGAGTGCGCGTCGAGGAAATTCGCGAGGGTGAGAAACACTACCGGGCTTCGGTTACCGAGTTGGAAACGGAAGAGTTGCCAGAAGCCGAGTCCGAGGCGCTGGTGCGTTCCGCCATGTCTCAGTTCGAGCAATATGTGAGCGTGAGCAAAAAAGTGCCTAACGAGGTGATTACTTCCCTCTCGGGCATCGATGAGCCCGGCCGGCTGGCGGATACCATCGCCGCGCACATGTCATTGGATTTGCCTCAAAAGCAGGATCTTCTGGAAACCGTCAGTGTCAAGGAGCGACTTGAGCATCTGCTGGGCCTGATGGATTCAGAGATCGACCTGATTCAGGTGGAAAAGCGCATTCGCGGCCGCGTTAAAAAGCAGATGGAAAAAAGTCAGCGCGAGTATTACCTGAATGAACAAATGAAGGCGATTCAGAAGGAATTGGGGGAAATCACCGAAGAGCCCAATGAAATTGAAGAGCTGGAACAGAAGATTGCCGACTCGGGCATGTCCGCAGAGGCAGAAAAGAAAACACGCGCCGAGCTCAGCAAGCTCAAAATGATGTCACCAATGTCTGCAGAGGCATCGGTATTGCGTAGTTATATCGACTGGATGCTGAGCGTTCCCTGGAAAAAGGCCAGCCGAGTACGCCATGATCTGATCAAGGCGGAAGAGATTCTGAACAAGGATCACTACGGGCTCGAGGAAGTCAAAGAGCGCATCCTTGAATATCTCGCGGTGCAAAAACGGGTGAAAAAGGTCAAAGGGCCAATCCTTTGTCTGGTTGGTCCCCCTGGTGTTGGTAAAACCTCGCTGGGTGAATCTATTGCTCGAGCCACCAACCGCAAGTATGTGCGCATGGCATTGGGCGGTGTGCGTGATGAAGCTGAAATCCGTGGCCATCGTCGTACTTATATAGGGTCCCTTCCGGGTAAACTGATTCAGAAGATTTCCAAAGTAGGTGTGAAGAACCCGTTGTTCTTGCTCGACGAAGTCGACAAGATGGGTATGGACCACCGTGGCGATCCCGCATCTGCATTGCTGGAGGTGTTGGACCCGGAACAGAACAAGTCGTTTAACGATCACTACCTCGAGGTCGATTACGATCTCTCCGATGTGATGTTTGTGTGTACCTCAAACTCCATGAATATTCCGGGGCCGCTGCTGGACCGGATGGAGGTCATCCGAATTCCAGGTTATACCGAGGATGAAAAACTCAACATCGCGCAGCGCTATCTGGTACCGAAGCAGCGTAAAGCGGCGGGTCTGAAAGACAATGAGCTTGAGCTTACCGACAATGCGGTGCGGGACATTGTCCGTTATTACACGCGCGAGGCGGGCGTTCGTGGGTTGGATCGTGAAGTGGCAAAAATCTGCCGCAAAGTGGTCACCGAGCATGTGCGCAAGTCGACTACCGATAAGGTCAAGATTGATTCGGCGCAGATGGAAGATCTGCTGGGTGTTCGCAAGTTCGACTTTGGGCGTGCCGAGGAAGAAAACAAAATTGGTCAGGTAACCGGATTGGCGTGGACCGAAGTGGGTGGCGAGCTGCTCACTATCGAGTCTTCAGCCGTCTCCGGTAAGGGAAGGGTTATAAAAACCGGTTCCCTTGGTGACGTAATGCAGGAGTCTATCCAGGCGGGTTTGACCGTTGTGCGCGCGCGCTCTCAGTCCCTCGGGATTGCACCGGATTTCCAGGAAAGTCGTGATATCCATATCCACGTTCCGGAAGGCGCGACACCGAAGGATGGTCCTTCCGCGGGTATTGCCATGTGTACAGTGCTTGCCTCTGTTCTGACCAATATCCCGGTGCGATCTGATGTGGCGATGACGGGAGAAATCACCCTGCGAGGTGAAGTGCTCCGAATTGGCGGGCTTAAGGAAAAGCTGCTTGCGGCCCATCGTGGCGGAATTAAAACCGTGTTGATTCCGGCAGATAATGAGCGCGATCTCAAGGATATTCCTGATAACATCCAGCAAGACCTGGTGATCAAGCCGGTAAAATGGATTGACCAGGTATTTGAATACGCGCTGGAGCGATTGCCGAGTCCTCTCAGTGACGAGGAGTTTTCTGCGCTGCAGAAGCAGGCCATGGAGCGTTCACACGGATCAGTGCAGACACACTGAGGCCTATTCCTGGGCGTAACGATACGGTGGCGCAGTGTGGATGCACTGTGTCCCTGTTTTTTGCCCAACTTTTGATTGAATTTCACCACCACTCTCGCGTAGAGTACTCGCCGCCTTGCAGGTTTCAGGTTAAAAATTAACCTTGCCGGATAATGCCTGAACAAGTGCGTGTTAAAATTGCACAACTCCTCGCAAAGCCGCATGGTTCCTTGACCCTTCCACAGGCAGTTGGTATAAAACGTGGCTTATTGCGCTGCGGAGGAACACTGCAGGTGATCAAAAACTCGCTGCGAGCTCGCATGCAAAATCCATCCCTGCCAGGGGTGGTCCGAATTCAAATACGTACAATTACGTAAAGAAACCCAGAAAAGAACAGAGGGATATAGCGTGAACAAGTCCGAACTGATTGAAGCCATCGCGGCGTCTGCCGACATTCCGAAGGCAGCTGCCGGCCGTGCTCTGGACGCCATGGTAGACAGCATTACTGACGCCCTGAAACAAGGTGATCAGGTCGCACTGGTTGGTTTTGGTACCTTCGCAGTGAAAGAGCGTGCTGCCCGTACCGGCCGCAACCCGCGCACCGGCGATCCGATTGAGATTGCCGCGGCCAAAATCCCGAACTTCAAAGCTGGTAAAGCTTTGAAAGACGCGGTGAACTGATAAGTCTCGTATCAAGCGAAGCTTAAAGGAGGCGTATCACTCGGATGCGCCTTTTTTGTTTCTGAAATATTGAATTTTTACATCTGGGGTCGCTGAGCCTTCAGCGCGATTTGATGGCGAAACCCTCCGACAATAACTGTCGAGCTTTCGTCACAGTGCTGAAGCAAGAATAAATCAAACGCCCGGAATGTTTTGTTAAGAGTTAACTTCGGAGCTGAATATGCTTCAGTCCATGCGCGACAACCTTAAGGGTACAGCGGCAATTATTGTGGCTGCCTTTTTCGGATTTATTATGGTCATTGGTGGGATTGACTTCTTCTCCGGGGCCAGTGGTGGTGCTGCTGATGAGGTGGCGGAAGTCAATGGTGAGGCGATCACCAACATGGATCTGCAAAGGGCGATCCAGAACCGCCGCAGCATGATCGAGAGCCAGTACGGTGAAAACGTCCCCGCGGACATGTTGACCGATGAGCAGCTGCGGGGCCCGGTACTCCAGCAATTGGTTGACAATTCCGTTATGCGCCAGGCCGCTTTGAAGAGCGGAATGGTTATGAGTACCGCAGCGGTAGATCGTGAAACCGTACAGATGCCCGCCTTTCAGATTAATGGGCAGTTCGATCAACAGATGTTTCGCGATGGCCTGCGCCGCATGGGGTACTCCCCTGCGCGTTTTCGCCAGTTGATGGAACAGGACATGGTGATGCAGCAATTTGCGGGCAGCATTGCAGATAGCGCCTTCACTACTCGTGCCGATGCGGAGCAGATTGTATCTGTATCTATGGAAGAGCGGGATTTTGACTACCTGACTCTGCCGGCCGCGCCGCTGCTTTCTGATATTCAGATCGGCGACAGCGAGATCGAAGCCTTTTACCAGGAAAATCAGGGACAATTTCAGCGTCCTGAGCAGGTTGCTATCGAATATATCGAGCTGACCCCCGAGCTGTTTGCGGGGAATATCGATGTAGCCGAGCAGGATGTCCGTGCGCAATATGATCAGGAAGTGCGCAGCTTTGAAGCCAATGAGCGCCGTCACGCGGCCCATATTCTTGTAGAAGAGGGTGAGGGCAGTTCGCAGAAGGTACAGGAAGTCGAAGACAAACTTGCGGCCGGCGAAGACTTTGCGGCGTTAGCACAAGAGTATTCTGATGATCTGGTTTCTAGGGAAGAGGGCGGTGATGTCGGATTTACCACCGGTGATGTTTTCCCTGAAGCCTTTGAAGAAGCATTGGCCGGTTTGAAGGAGGGCGAAGTATCTGGTCCGGTGGTAACCGACGCTGGAACGCACTTCATCAAGTTGCTGGAGGTCGCGGGTGCTGAACCTCCCACCTTTGAGGAGCGACAAGAAGCCATTGCATCGCGCCTGCGCAGTGATGCCGCGGAACGTGAATTTGTTGATGCCCTGAGCCGGCTTGCGGATCTTACGTACAATGCTGAAACCCTGGCGGGCCCGGCGGAAGAGCTTGGCGTTTCCGTGCAGAAGTCACCCCTGTTCTCCCGAAGCGGCGGCCCGGGCATCACCTCTGATGGCAAGGTTCTGGCTTCCGCATTTTCTCCCGAAGTGATGGAAGATGGCATCAGCTCCGATGTACTCAACCTGACTGAAGATCACGCGGTCGTGCTCAAGGTGGTTGACCACAAGCCGGCGGGCGTCAAGCCACTGGAAGAGGTGCGTGAGGAAATTGTTCAGCAACTCAAGCGTGAAAAGGCCAGTGAGCAGCTTGCGGGCAAGGCGGAGCAGATTATCCAGCAGCTGCAGGACGGGAAGCCGATGGCGGAGCTCGCCAGCGAGCAGGAATTGACTCTGGAAACCAGTGACAAAACCCGTCGCGGTGGTTTTGGTGCTCGTGGGGAAATTACTTCTCGTGTGTTCAAAATGCCTGA
The DNA here is from genome assembly GCF_020991125.1 of Microbulbifer celer. Taxonomy (NCBI): domain Bacteria; kingdom Pseudomonadati; phylum Pseudomonadota; class Gammaproteobacteria; order Cellvibrionales; family Microbulbiferaceae; genus Microbulbifer; species Microbulbifer celer. The sequence continues at coordinate 2,018,079 of NZ_CP087715.1, read as the reverse complement.
GCCCAAGCCGGGTGCTGAAGTCATTGAGCACTTCTCAGTGCCCAATGGGGACCGGGTGGTAGTACAGTTGCGTGACGTTCGTGCCGGTAAATTGGGGAATCAGGGGAGCGAGCAGCGTGATGCGCTGGTGCAGCAACTGGCATCCATGAACGGTTCTGCTGAACTGGCGGCGGTGCAGAAATTCCTGACGAGCCAGGCAGATGTCGAGATAGGTGCTCTTGAAGAGTAGTGCTGTATGCAGACAAAAAAACCGGCACATGTGCCGGTTTTTTTGTGCCTGACGTTTCTGTCAGCCGTTGTTGGCGCTATCCACAAACAGGGTGAGGCGCTGCCCGGGCTGCAGGTAGCTGCCTTTACTGATCTTGTTCCAGCGCACGATATCGCCGATATCGATGCGGAATTTACGTGCAATACGGTACAGGGAATCACCACTGCGCACCCGATACGACAGTTTGCGGGTTGTGCGGCTACTCGATGAGCTGTTTGCATTACTGGCATAGGCGACGAGCTTGCGTCCCGGGCGCAGTGTGTCACCCGGCGCCATGCTGTTCCAGCTCGCCAGATCCCGTACCTTGACGTTCATGCTGCGGGCGATATCCCACAGGGTATCTCCGGGTTGCACGGTATAGCGCGTTTTCTGCCCGCTACCGGACGCCTGGTGGCGCTGCATACGCTGGTCAATGGCGTAGGCATACTGGGAGTTGGGGCCGGAAGCGCTGGGGATGAGCAGTGTCTGGCCCGCGCGGATACTGGTACCGCGGAGCTTGTTGGTCTGCTGAATTGCACCGATGGTGGTTTGATAGCGACGGGCGATGACAGAGAGTGAATCTCCGCGCGCGACCTGGTAGCGCTGCCAGTTTACCCGTTGCTCCGGCGGTAATTCCTCCAGTGCGGCCATGAAGCGGTCGCGCCGGTCGATGGGGATCAGTAAACGGTGCTTGCCGTTGGGATCGGTGGCCCAACGGTTGAAGCCGGGGTTCAGTAAAGACAGCTCTTCGGGTTCTATGCCGGCCATTTTGGAGGCCTGCGCAAGGTCAATCTGACTGCCCACGTTGACCACTGCGTAATAGGGTTTGTTGCCAACGTCGTACAGCGGCACCCGATAGCGCTCCGGGTCGGAAACGACCTCCGCCAGCGCGAGTAATTGAGGCACATAGCTGCGGGTTTCCCGTGGGAGTTTCAGGTCCCAGAAGGTAGTACCTTTGCCCTGTCTGCGGTTGCGCTCTATGGCTCTGCGTACAGTGCCTTCGCCGGCATTGTAAGCGGCGAGTACCAGGAGCCAGTCCCCATCAAACTTCTCGGACAGATAGTTGAAGTATTCCGTAGCGGCGCGGGTGGATTCCAGCACGTCGCGGCGGCCATCGTACCACCAATTCTGGTGCAGCCCGAATGACCGACCGGTAGCCGGGATGAACTGCCACATGCCGGAGGCGCGCGCGTGAGAGTAGGCGAATGGGTCGTAGGCGCTTTCAACAATGGGGAGGAGGGCAAACTCCATCGGTACATTGCTCTGCTCGAGTTGCTCCGCCACATGGAAAATGTAGCGACGGGAGCGTTCTGTCACCCGGGACATATAGCCCTGATTGGTAGAGAAATACTTGACGTAGTCCTGCACTTTGTCTTGCTCAAGCGCCCGGTCCAAACGAAACTCGCGGCGGAGTCGTTGCCAGATGTCTTTTGGTGGGAGCGTTGGTTCTGCAGTCTTGCTGATGGACGTTTGCGCCGCGCTGCCGACGGCGGGGCTATTGTCCAGTTCTGGCGTGCTATCAGAGATAGTGCCTGTATCCTGCGCTGGCTTCAGTTGTGCGCAAGCCCCCACGGCCGTTGCCAAAACCGCAACGGCGAAGTGTTTGTAAACCATTCTGATGTCCGCGAGTCTGTCGTTATCTTGTATTGCGAGCGCATTTCGCACTTGCTGGCAAATTGCACGCCAGGCTGCGTTATTGGTTGTTGCGCTCGAACTTTGAGTTGTAATTGTCTGATTCTAAAGAGGCGCCTTGGTTCCGGTCAACGAAAGGTGCTTAAAAATTATCCTTCCAGGCGCGCAAGGTGGCGAAAACATCAACAGGGCCGGGGCTGCTGTCGGCCCTTGTTTCACGCGCTTTGGCCTGTTGGCGGATCGTGGGAGATTCGCAGCGAAGGAATGGATTGGTCGCCAGCTCTTCGGCGATTGTTGAAGGGACGGTTGGCTGGTTTCGATCCCGCAGGTGGCGCGCGTGCTCAAGCCGGGCCTGTACGTCGGTGTTGTCGGGTTCTGCCGCTTGTGCAAAGTGCAGGTTGGACACGGTGTATTCGTGGGCGCAATACACCCGTGTCTCCTTCGGTAGCGCGGCAAGTGACTGCAGTGAACGGTACATCTGTTCGGGCGAACCCTCAAACAGTCGACCGCAGCCGGCGGCAAACAGGGTGTCACCACAGAAGAGATGGGTGTTCCCCGCGTGTTCCAGAAAGATGGCAATATGATCCAGAGTATGTCCCGGGACCGCCAGAACACACGCATTGCCGCCGAGTAGCTCAAACTGGTCACCATCGACCAAGGCGTCAGAGACGTCTGGAATACTGTCAGGACCGAACACCGGGCATTGATAACGCTTCACCAGTGACTCAATGCCACCGGTATGGTCATAATGGTGGTGCGTGATCAGGATTCCGGTCAGTTGGGCGTCACCCAGTGCGGAAATCACCGGTCCGGCATCGCCAGGATCGACGACCCAGTGGTCCGAGCCCTGCTGCAGGTGCCAGATATAGTTGTCGTTAAATGCTGGAATGGGGGCGATTGTGATCATTGTTGCGTGCCGCTAACCTTGGTTATTCCCGTTGCCACAACCTTAACATAGAGAACCTGGGGCATAGTGGGTTGCGGCATAGTGGGCTGCTGGCTGAATCAGGCCGTGGGTGTGTTTTACAGGAGGTCAAAGGAGGTGTCATGGAGCGCCAATCTCTATTTCAGCGTCGTCGAGAGCCGTTACCTTCTCTGGCTCAGGCATGCCCGGATCTGACCAGATGGTTTTCCTCTGATCTTGGCAAAGAAATATTGACCCAGCAGTTGGCTCTCGCCCAGCCGCTGGTGGAGGGGCTATTCGGCTACCACCTGATGCAGGCCAGCCTGGCATCCCAGGTAGATTTTGCCGCTTGCAGTCGCATCAATCACCGGTTTCGCCTAAGTCCCTGTGAAATGAGTCCCAGTGAGCGCTGCGGCGGTGATGCGCTGGTGGAGTTCGAGCAGTTGCCGTTGCCTTCAGAATCTATCGATGTGGCGGTACTGCATCACCTGCTGGATTTTTCTCCCCATCCCCACCAGGTGTTGCGTGAAGCCGCCAGGGTTCTGATCCCCGGCGGACATATGGTGGTGATCGGTTTCAACCCCTTTTCCCTGATGGGATTGACCCGAATGTTTCGGTCCGCCAGCCCCTATCAGCGCGGCAATCAGTTGCGTGCCGCGAGACTGGCGGACTGGATGAACCTGCTGGACCTCCAGGCCGGCGCTGTCGAGCGGGGCTTTTTCCGCTTTCCGCTGCAGCACCGAGAGCTGTTGGCGAAGACTGCATGGATGGAGCGGATGGGAAATCGCTGGCACTTGCCCTGTGGGGGCTTTTACATCATAGTCGCGCGCAAAGAAGTGGCGCGAATGCGCACGATCAAGCTCAATTGGCGGGGTGAGAAGAAGCCCGCAATAAGCGCCGTTCCCAGCAGCCCGAGAGTGGCTGCGCGCGGCCGGCATAACAAGAATTCCCGATAGCGGGCGCGGCTGTTGAGATGGCCAAATGCTGGCGCTCCCTCGTCTGTCGGGCCCGATATAGAGTCTGGTGTGAAACAGGTTACGATTTATACCGATGGCGCCTGCCGGGGCAACCCGGGCCCGGGGGGCTGGGGGGCATTACTCATGAGTGGCGATGCGCAAAAGGAGCTGAGTGGTGGTGAAGCATTAACCACCAATAACCGCATGGAATTGATGGCGGCAATTCAAGCACTGACCGCGCTCAAGCAGCGCTGTAAAGTGGACCTACATACAGATTCTCAGTATGTGCGACAGGGAATTACCGCCTGGATCCACAATTGGAAGAAGAACGGTTGGAAAACCGCGAGTAAGAAGCCGGTAAAGAATGCCGATCTCTGGCAGGCGCTGGATGCGGCAATCGCCGAGCACGATGTCCAGTGGCATTGGGTGAAGGGGCATGCCGGTGATCCGGGAAATGAACGTGCCGATGCGCTTGCCAATCGCGGTATTGATGAACTGAGGGGGTAAACCATGCGCCAAGTTGTACTGGATACGGAAACGACCGGTCTGGACCCGAAGTCAGGGCACCGCATTATTGAAATCGGTTGCGTTGAGTTAATTAACCGCAAACTGACCGGTCGCCATTACCATCAATACATCAATCCCGAGCGGCAAGTAGACGATGGGGCCATCGAGGTCCACGGCATCACCAATGAATACTTGCAGGATAAACCGGTATTCGCGCAGATTGCCGATGATTTCATGGCGTTCTGTGAAGGGGCCGAGCTGGTCATCCACAATGCGCCCTTCGACGTAGGATTTATCGACGCTGAGCTGAAACGCTTGAAGAGCCCTCGCTGGCAGAACGTTGTAGCGCATTGCAGTGTGCTGGATACGTTGGCTCTGGCGCGTGAAAAGCATCCCGGTCAGAAAAATAACCTGGATGTGCTGTGTAAACGATATTTCGTCGATAATTCCCAGCGTGACCTGCACGGCGCGCTGCTGGATGCGGAAATCCTGGCCGACGTGTATCTGATGATGACCGGCGGCCAGACAGATCTTGCTCTGGCGGGTTCTGATGGTGACGACGAGGAAGAGCAGGACGGCCAACGACAGGAAATGGAAGCGGGCGGTATTCGTCGGCTTTCTGCTGATCGGGCACCGCTGCAGGTGGTTCGGGCATCAGTGGAAGAATTGGAGGCCCATGAGTCCATGTTGGCAGAATTGGAAAAATCTGCAGGTAAACACTACTGGTGAGTATGTCCTGAAGAAGTTGGCAAGTAAGTGCTAGCGCCATTAACAGGGGCGCGCGCAAAAAAAGGGCCGGTTGGCCCCTTTTTTGTGCTTGTTATTTACCTTGCGGGTTACAAATTCTCCGCATCAAACAGCGTAAACCACACACAGCAGAGCGACGATGCTCAACACGATGGTATATGGCAGCGCCATAATTACCATGCGCCCGTAGGACAGACGAATCAAAGGCGCCAGAGCAGAGGTCAGCAGGAACAGGAATGCCGCCTGGCCATTGGGAGTGGCAACACTTGGCAGGTTGGTACCGGTGTTGATGGCGATGGCGAGCTTGTCAAAATGCGCCCGCGTGATTTCTCCGGCACTCAGTGCGTCTGCTACTTCATTGATATACACCGTGGCTACGAATACGTTATCGCTGATCATGGACAGGATGCCATTGGCGATAAACAGCATGCCCGGCTGCTGTTCGGGAGTGAGCCCGAGAACAAAGTGGGTAACCGGTGCAAACAGGTGTTGCTCGTGAATTACCGCTACAATGGCAAAAAATACTACGAGCAGCGCGGTAAAGGGTAGGGCTTCCTCAAAGGCGTGACCGATCCGGGCTTCCTGGATGACGCCATTGAACGCGGTCAGCAGTACGATCACCATCAAACCGATGATGCCGACTTCGGCTACGTGGAAAGCCAGTGCAAACACCAGCAATACGGCCACAATGCCCTGGATCCACAGTTCGGCGATGTCGCGATCAGTCCGTTTCCGCTCCTCTTCATGGGCAAAGTTTTTGAGCACTTCGCGTACGGCATCCGGAAGCTTGGCGCCGTAACCGAAGTAACCGGTTTTCTCCAGCAGGGCGCAAGTCAGCAATCCCGCTGCCAATGCGGGGATGGTTACCGGTGCCATGTTGAGAAAGAACTCGATGAAGTGCCATCCGGCTTTCTCGGCGATGAGCAGGTTTTGCGGTTCGCCCACCAGGGTGCAGACGCCGCCCAGAGCCGTGCCAATTGCGCCGTGCATGATCAGGCTGCGTAGAAAGGAGCGGAACTGATCCAGGTCGGAACGGTGATATTCCACTACATGGTCGTCGCTGGCGTGGTCGTGTTCATGATGGGGCTGGCGGTTCGAGGCGACCTTGTGGTAAACCGAATAGAAGCCCACTGCGACGCTGATCAGTACGGCCGTTACGGTAAGCGCATCCAGAAAGGCAGAGAGCACTGCGGAAACACCACAGAACAGGAGGGAAAGCAGGGTTTTTGATCGGATGTTGATCAGCAGTTTGGTGAAAACAAACAGCAGCAGGTTCTTCATGAAGTAGATTCCGGCCACCATAAACATCAACAGCAGAATTACTTTGATGTTTTCGGTCACTTCATGAAACACCGAGTCACTGCTGGTGAGCCCCAGGAGTACTGCCTCAATTGCCAGCAAACCACCGGGTTGTAGCGGGTAACACTTCAACGCCATGGCAAGGGTGAAAATGAATTCGGCGATGAGTACCCAGCCGGTGAAGAATGGGGTAGTGGTGTAAACCAGAATTGGGTTGATCACCAGAAACAAGGCGATGGTAAGCTTGTACCAATCCGGTGCTTCCCCGAGAAAATTTGCGTGTATAGCGCGGCCAAGGCCGCTTTTAGCCGGTGTTGCAGTGGGGTTCTGCGCATTCATTATTACTACATCCTTTTGTGAGCCCTGACTTCAGCCCCTGGCGGGGCGATGAGAAACTACCCAGATTGGCGCAGTTATGCAATTTGGAATTACCAATTCCAGAGCTGAAAGACGCATTTTGTCGATCAATCGGTGGAAAAATGACCGGGAAAGGTGGAATCTTTGCGGGTTTGGTATAAATTCCACGGTTCCGGGGGCGCTCAGGGAGAGTCCCGGAGCTGAAAATAAATACAATGAAAATTGCAGTGGTGTAGGCAATGGGTGAATTGCGCGAGATAAACCTGACCTCTATCAGTCTTGTCAAGGAAGAGCTGGTAGCGAGTATCGAAGCGGCGACTGGCTATCTTGATCAGTTTGCTGTTGATCCAGGGAATAAACAGGCACTGGAGCAGTGCCTGCAAGGAGTGCGGCAGGTAAACGGCGTGCTGCAGATGGTGCAGCTGTCTGCCGCAGAGCTGTTGGTGCAGGAAATGCTAACGGCAATGTCAGATTTGCTTCAGGACCGTCAGCCGGAGCCGCGCGAGTTGCTGGAAGCCCTGGGCACGGCATTTTATGTGCTTACCCGTTACCTGGACTTTGTGCAAAACCGCGCGACCGCGCGACCAGAGTTATTGATTCCCTATATCAACCAATTGCGCGTGAGTCGCGCTCAGGCGCCTGTGCCTGAGAGTCACTTTCTACGCTGTCGACTGGATGCCTCGGTTCCAGGCGCGGTGTCTTCTGCGGTGATGTCGGAAGACCTGAAAACCTTTGTCCGCCGCTTCCGTCACATGTATCAGGTCGGCTTGCTCGCCCTGTTGAAAGGGAAGCCGCGTGGGCCGGCCTACACCATGATGGCGCGGGCAGTGCAACGTGTTGCCAGCGTTTGCGCGGGCCGTCCAAATGGCAAACTCTGGTCGGTGGCGGGGGCCGCGCTCTCAGCCATGGCTACCCAGGAAATGCTGGTCAATCGACAGCGGGTGATGGTTTTCAGCATGCTCGACCGGCGCCTGCGGAATCTGTATCGGGAAGGTGACGCCGCACTCGATCAGCCGGCGCCTCCGGTCCTGATCAAAGAATGTCTCTACTGGCTGGCGCTGGCAGGTGCCGGTGGTGCCAGCGCGCGGTATCTACAGGCCTTCGCTGTGCGTGATCTCGGGTATCGCGAGCCCGAGCTGGAGCGTGAGCGAGCCAGCCTGGGCGGCCCGGGTGCCACCGCGATTGCTGCAGTCGCCAATGCCCTGGATGAAGAGCTTTCCGGCGTGCGGCGGATGCTGGACGACGCGGAGCTGATCGGCGCTTCCGGCCTGGATGAGGAGGGCGGCCTTGCCGAAACCCTGCGTCGAATCTCCAATACGCTACAGCTGCTCAATTTCCGACGCATTGGCGAGGCACTCAGTAGTGCCTTGCAGGGCTACCAGAGCACGCTGACTGCCGGTGGGCCAGAAGCTGAACAGGCGCTGCAACAACTCACCAATCAGATTCTTGTAGTGGATACCACCATCAAGGCATTGCGTCAGACATCCAGTATCGATGTGGACGAAACCGGCCAGGCGGATATTGCCCTGGAGCGCAGTCAGCTGGCAGAGGCAGAGCTGGCGGTGCTCAAAGAGGCCGAGGCAGGACTGTCGCTGATCAAGCGGGCACTGGCCTCTTACGCAGAATCGGGGTTCGATCACGGTCATATCCGTAACGTATCGACAACCCTGAATGGTGTGCGGGGCGGGCTGGTGGTGCTGAGCCTGGGACGTGCAGCCGCGGTGGTGGAGTGCCTGAAGTCATTCGTGGACGCGGTGATTGACCAGAAAAACACCGCTCCCGCCGTGGAGCAGTCACTGGAAATCTTCGCTGATGCGATCATCAGTCTGGAGTATTATCTGGGGGAGGTGAAACTGCACAGGAAGGTGGACATGCAGTCACTAGACTTGGCAGTGGAAAGTCTCGAGGCGCTGGGGTACCCGATCGAGGTTGCCTGAATGGCGGCCTTGATGCAGGCTGTAGGGCTATCTCCCAGGATTTACGGGCGTTTGCATGACAGAATTTGTATCTCCCGAAAAGGTATGGCCGGTACCTGATCTCCACTGGCATATCGTGGTGTGCGGCGGTGAGCTGCTCACTTCCGAAGACGGTTTTCTTTTCAGCCGGAATCCGGTGCACTCTCTGACGTCTGCCACACACTATCTCGGCAATTGGGCCGGGCGCCCCTGTGCGGTGCACTTACTCGCACAAAAAACACCGATTGCCGGACATTCCTGGCGCGGTTTGCGCAGTTTTCTCGGTGTGGTCAGTGAGGCGGAGTTCGCACTGGCCGGGCGAGCGTTGCAGGTGGCGAATTGGGATCTGGACCACCGTTTCTGTGGGCGCTGTGGGGGGGAAACCGATTACCATCCACGAGATCGTGCGCGCGTGTGCCACCGCTGCGAATTTACCGTGTATCCGCGTATCTCTCCCTGCGTGATCATGTTGGTCACGCGCGGTGATGAGTGCCTGTTGGCGCGTCACACATACCACCGTCACGGACTGTACACTGCGCTCGCAGGGTTTATGGAGCCGGGAGAAAGTGCGGAACAGGCACTGGCCCGTGAGGTGAAGGAAGAAGTGGGTCTGGATGTGGGCGGACTGCGTTACGTCGGGTCCCAGTCGTGGCCGTTTCCCGGGCAATTGATGATCGGATTTCATGCAGAGGTCCGTGCCGGAGAGTTGCGCCTTGAGGAAGAGGAAATAGCCGAGGCACGCTGGTTCCACCGCAATGATATTCCTGAGGCGATTCCGGTCGGGGAGACACTTTCGGGGCGGCTCATACGGATATTTATGCACGGTCGCTGATGGCGATTGCCGCTATTTGTTTGCACCAGGAGCAAGGTGTAACTATCCGGTAATCATCCGGGTATAACCAGTCAGGTACAACAACAATGTATATTGCCATTACTTTTATCATCGCACTGACTGCCGTCCTGTTGATTTTCTGGGGGGGTAAAGTGCTACTGAAAGGCAACTGGTTCTTCGGCTTCCTGCGCGGTGCCCTGGGGCTGGTGCTGTTGGGCGGAGCGCTGTTGATTGTACTGGTGGCGCTGGATGTCTACAGTTATCGCAACCTGGCAGACGAGCATGGTGTCGGTACGGTTTCCTTTGAAAAAGTGGACTCGCAGCACTATAAAGTAAAGTTTTCCGATGAGGACGGCGTGTCACAAAACTTTGAGTTGCGTGGTGACCAGTGGCAACTGGACGCGAGAATGCTCAAGTGGAAGGGGCCTCTGGCCCGTTGGGGGATTGAACCTGCCTATAGACTTGACCGGCTCAGTGGCCGCTACCTTACCTTGCAGGATGAGCGTACAAAAGAGCGTTCGGTGCACGCACTCTCGCAAAGTGACCATGGTGTGGACGTGTGGCAAATGCTGCGGGGAATGGACAGCAGGATACCCATTGTGGACGCGGTGTATGGCAGCGCGACTTTCCTGCCAATGGAAGATGGAGCGGTTTACGAGGTGCGCATCACCCACACCGGGCTTCTGGCGCGCCCCCTGAATCGGCAGGCTGAGTCAGCACTGAATGCATGGCAGTAATAGATAATTACTTTATGGGGTCGACAATAGAAAAGTTGACCTGAATGATTGAATTGGGAATTGGGGGTTTAGTGGAGTTTCTTAGTGAATATGGCCTGTTCCTGGCCAAGGTCGTGACGGTAGTGGTGGCGATTTTATTGGTGATCGGGTTTGTGATTGCCAATCGCTCGCAGATAAGAGACCGTCAACCGGGCCATATTGTGGTGACCCGCCTCAATGATCTGTATGAGGATATGAAAGAAACCCTGCTCGAAGCGGTGATGGACAGTGGGGAGTACTCTCAGCGCAAGAAGCTTCACGCCAAAGAGAAAAAGGCCGAGGAGAAGGCTGCGGCGAAAAAACGCAAAGCCGAATTGAAAGCCGCGTCCAAGGCGCGGAAGTCTGAGGGCTCGAGCGAGCAGGTGCCATCGGCGACAGAGGCTGTGCCGCCCGAGCAGGCTGAGGCGGACGCCGAAGCCGGAGACGAGACGCAGCCCGTGTCTATCGTTTCGGCGGGAGAAGGGCGTGTCGAGGGGCGTAAGCGTCTGTTCGTAGTGCGGTTTGATGGGGATATCAAAGCCAGCGCGCTCAGCAATCTGCGCGAAGAGATTACCTCCATTCTGCAGATTGCCGGTAGCGAAGATGAAGTCGTTGTTTGCCTTGAGAGTCCCGGCGGCATGGTGGCCAATTATGGCCTGGCTGCAAGCCAGTTGGCACGGGTGCGCAGTGCCGGCGTAAAACTTACCATAGTGGTCGATAAAGTGGCGGCCAGCGGTGGCTACATGATGGCCTGTGTTGCAGACCGGATTCTGGCTGCTCCCTTCGCCATGCTCGGGTCTATCGGTGTCGTGGCGCAACTTCCCAATTTCCATCGACTGTTGCAGCGCAATGATGTTGATTTTGAAATGTTCACTGCCGGCGAGTACAAGCGTACGGTGACCATGTTTGGTGAAAATACCGAGGAAGGTAAAGAGAAGTTTCAGAGCGACCTGGAAGAGATTCACACCCTGTTCCAGCACTTCGTTTCCGAATATCGGCCACAGCTGGATGTTGCAAAGGTGGCAACCGGTGAGGTCTGGTTTGGTCAGCGCGCGCTGGACTTGAACCTGGTGGATGAAATCAAAACCTCCGATGAATACCTCACCGCGCAGGCCAAGCAGGCAGACCTGTTCCAGGTGGAGTACAAGGAGCGCCAGAATATTGCCAAGAAGTTTGGCCTGGCCGCGCAGACCGGGGTCGAGTCCGCTCTGGCGAGACTCTTCTCTCGCCTTGCAGCGTGGCGCCACCAAGCCCAGTAAGCCAAGCCCAGTAAGCCAAGCCCAGTAAGCGCGGCGCGATCAGTCGGGCCGGTTTATACAGAGATACAGGGAAGTGGGAGAGTCAATGACCGAGCTTGAGTCAAAAGCGTTCTATCGCGCCATGCTGGTGGAAGAAGTCGCGGCTGGTAAATTTGATCAGTCCATCGTGGAGCGCGCGCTCTCCTGTCTGCCGGATAATCCGGTGCAGGTCGCGGTTACGCATTCCTGCCTGAACTACAAAGATGCGTTGTCCGCCTTTGGTAATCGTGGCGTAACGCGGGAATACCCTCATACCCCGGGTATCGACGCCGTTGGTGAGGTGCTGGAAGATCGTACCGGCACCTTTCATCCGGGAGATACGGTGTTGGTTACCGGCTACGACCTCGGCATGAATACCGCCGGCGGGCTCGCCGAGCGCATTGCCGTCCCGACAGAGTGGGTTGCGCGGCTCCCGGCAGCCCTCAGTGCCCGCGAATCGATGATACTGGGTACAGCGGGGCTTACCGCTGCCTTGTGCGTTGAGAAGCTGTTGGAGGCCGGGGCCAGCCCGAATGACGGCGAGGTTCTGGTGACGGGCGCCACTGGCGGTGTGGGGTCTATTGCGGTTGCCCTACTGGCCAAGCTCGGTTTCCGGGTGGCTGCAGTCACCGGTAAGCTGGAGTCGGCAGAGTTTCTCACCGGCCTTGGTGCCTGGAAAGTGCTCGATCGGGAAACCCTGGTGCCGTTTGCCAGCAAGGCTATTGCCAAGCCGCTGTGGGCCTGGGCGGTGGACACCGTCGGTGGTGAAACGCTGTTCAATGTGATCAAAGCGCTCGCTTATGGTGGCGGCGTGGCCGCCTGCGGAATGGCTTCCGGGGCGCAGTTCCAGGCCAATGTATTCCCGTTTATTTTGCGTGGGATCAGCTTGCTCGGGGTAGACAGCGTTGAGCTCCCCCTGACAAAGAAATCTGCGATGTGGGAAAAGCTTGCCGGGGATTGGTACATCGGCGACCAGCTGGAAGCAATCGCCGAGGATATTTCTCTCGAACAGGCACCGGAATTTCTTGCGCGCTTACACCGCGGGCATGGTATCGGGCGCTATGTGGTCGATATGGCGCGTTGATTTTCTGAGCACTGTTACCATCGCCATCGCCATTCAAAGTGTGACCAGAAACCTATTTGAGTCGCGCCCGGGCTGCTATGCTGAAGATACTTGAATAAAATTGAAATGGGACCATTTCCAGCTGTTTCTCGATGGAAGATGCACCTGTTCCGCAGCACACAGACCCGGTAGCAAACCTTGTCAACGAAGACGTCGCTCCCCCCCCAGCCTTTACTGAATACCGACGCCGGCGCACTGGTGCTCTCCGGTGGCGGTGCGCGGGCCGCCTATCAGGTGGGTGTGCTCAAGGCGCTCGCTGAGTTGACACCGGAAAGTGAACCCTACCCCTTTAAAATCATCTGCGGTACCTCCGCCGGTGCAGTGAATGCACTGCTGCTCGCCAGTTACATGGGGCCCTTCAAGGAAGCCGTGGAGCGGCTGTGCGATTTGTGGATGGGACTGACGGTGCACGATATTTACCGCAGCAACTGGGGTAGTCTGCTGGGCAATATGTTCACCATTACCCGCTCCCTCTTTAATCAGGGGGTGGCGCGGCGCAAACCCCTGGCGTTGCTGGATAACACGCCTTTACGCGAGCTGGTTACGGATCTGATCCCATTTGAGAATATCCAGCGCAACATTGATGAAGAGCATTTGCGCGCCGTTTGTGTGAATGCCATGTCCTATAGCCAGGGCGAGTCCGTCAGCTTTTTTCAGGGGACTGAGGAGCTGGCTGAATGGCGTAGATTCCGTCGTTGCGGTGAGCGGACCAAGCTCACGGTTGATCATCTGATGGCGTCGGCGGCCATCCCCACGTTATTCCCGACAGTGAAAATTGGCGACGAGTATTTCGGCGATGGCGCCGTGCGCCAGTTGGCGCCGATTAGTCCCGCACTGCATATGGGCGCCAGCCGGGTGTTTGTGGTGGGTGTCTCCGATAACCGGTCGCCGATACACTGGGGTAAGCGCCGGCATGTGGCGAAGCATTCGCCATCTATTGCGCAGGTTGCGGGTCAGCTTTTTAATGCGGCTTTTATCGACAGCCTGGAGGGGGATCTGGAGCACCTCGATCGGGTCAACCTGTTGCTCGATGCCGTGGACGGTGAAAGTCTCGAAGGTCTTGCCCCCTTGCGCCCGGTAGAGTCTGCGGTGATCGAACCCAGCCAGAGTCTGGACCGTCTGGCGGGGCGCAAGGTGCGGTATTTACCACCAGCGCTGCGCTGGTTGTTCCGCTCGACTGGCGCCACAAGTTCCGGCGGTGGCGCTTCTGCGGCCAGTTACCTGCTGTTCGAAAAGCCATATCTGGGGGAGCTGGTGGAGCTCGGGTATCAGGATGCCATGTGGGAACGCGATAAATTGCGTGCATTCATGCGCCCGAGAACCCAGTTGGCAGTTTCAGAACAAAAACGCCTTTTTGGTATTAAAGTAAAATCGGCACCGGAAGCGAGTAATGGTAATGATCCTTCGTAGATCCCTGAGAATATTCATGCTATTGGTAACCGCTGCGCTACTCGCAGCGTGCGCTGGGCAGCAAAGTACGCCCGCGCCCGACACCGTCGTGCAGAAGGCGCCCCAGAGCGAGTATCGTCGTTTGCTCGCAGAAGCGTTTGCACTGTCTTTCACGCTGGATTTTGACCGGCTGCGAGCAGCCTATGTTGCATCGCCTGAATATAATCCGCGCGGCGGCATGGAGGTTGCGGGCTTGCCTGAGGCGTACCAGTCTGTACAGGAGGGAGACTTTGATCGCTGTCTGGGGCATCTCGACAAGGTGTTGGAAGAAAATTATATGAGCCTGGAAGCGCACATGATTGGTATCGTCTGCAGCAGTCGGGAAGGGCATTTTGATCGGGAAGACAGCCACCGCTATATGGTGGAGGGGTTGATGGCCTCCATCGAGCGCAGCGGCGATGGGCGCACACAGGAAAGTGCTTTCCGTACCATCAGTTCCTCAGAGTTGCGCGGGTTCGTACGCTTGAAAGGACTGCAAGTGCTGGACCAGTCTGTGGTCTATGACGATCATGGTGTCTACGACAAAATGCAGGTGCGGGACCCCGAATCCGGGGATGAATATGCCCTGTTTTTCAATGTCAGCCAGCAATTCGCCAGTGAGGTGTCTGCACAGCGGGATAATTGAAGTCAGTCATGGAGATCAATGGCGGCCGTCTGCATGTTGGCACTTCGGCGTTGACAGGGTTGATGTCGGTTATATCAGGAACTGAGATAGCTTCTCCCAATCGAAGCGACGGCTTTTGCGGTCGCTGAACAGAATTTCCACCCGCTCATCCTCCCACTTGGTAACCCGCCCGTATCCCAGTTTCTGGTGCCGCACACTGTCGCCGATGGCTGGCCGTCGCTGGGTAGCCCGTGGTGCATTGATTTCGGGGTTGTAATCACACGCGCTCATATAGCGCATTGCCAGCCGGGTGACCGGTACCTGCGTGGTGATGTCCCCCGGTTTCTCAATCAGGGCATCGCCCAGCAGGCGGCACAGGGGAATGTGCATCTCGTCCAGAAACAGCGAGGGCTTCTGTTCATTTTGAGCCTCTACGGGAAGGCGCTTCTCTGGTTGTGATCCGGGGCGCTCCGCGGTGGTTTTCGGAGTGAGCAGGTACAGGCGCTTGCGTGCCCGGGTCATGGCCACATACATCAGGCGGCGCTCGCTTTCGGTGGAGGCCGGGGTAGAGAAATCCCGCTGGGGTTGATACGGCATATTCTGGTCGGTGAGGGAGGGGATTATGACCTGATCCCATTCCAGTCCCTTGGCCTGATGCATGGTGGTTATCTGGATTGCATCGGAGGGAGTGTTGTCGCTGGTCTTTTCCTGTTGCTGGTGTTGTTCCTGTAATTGCTGTAGATGCTCCAGGGTTTCCTTCGGCGGCATTCTCAGCCCATCCAGATACTGGCAGAAGGCGAGAATGGTCTGCTGCCGTTCTTCTCCTTGCTGGCGATTGAAGGCGTCTTCGGCAATGCCGCTCAGATAGTCCAGGTCGCTCAGCTGTCGTCGCAATAGCTCGCCGCCATGACCGCGCCATTTTTCCACCTGCGTCAGCAATTCCGCCCGCTGTCGTAAACGTTTGTACTGGGGCTTGCTCAGGGATTCCGGGGCCAGTTGCATCATTGCCTTACCCCAGCCGCTCTTTTGTTCTGCCAGCCTGTCGCACAACGGCTCAAGGACTGCGCGGGCAATCCGGATATGCGGTGCCGTAAGCCATTCATACAGTCCCTTGCTGCGACGCTGTTGTGGTAGTTCCGCGAAGCGTCCGGCGGCTATATTCAGGCTCCAGAACAGCGGTCGCAACTCTCGTCTTGAGAGTACCGTGTTGCGGCTGCCAGAGCGGTAAGGAACATGGTTGGCCAGCAGTGCCAGTTCCAGCGGTGCGGCCAGTGACCAGAGGCGTACCAGCACGGCAATTTCTGATAGTGCATGCCCCTCGCGCTGGCAGTGGCGCACCTGTTCAACCAGCCACTTTCCTTCGTTGTCGGTGGCCACTTGCTGAATATCGGTTTCCGCCTCACGCCTGCCGGAAACACACAGCATGTCTGCGCGCTCGCGGTTGTTCTGGATGAAGTGGTTTGCGGCCAATGACAGGGTGTGTCCGTAGCGGAAAGTTTGGCTCAGGCGATAGACATTGGACGGCGGGAAGTCGCCGTCAAATAGTCGCAGCAAAAAAGCCGGCCGCGAGCCCCGCCACTCGTAAATGGTCTGATCGGGATCGCCAATGGCGATAACGTTGCCGGATTTCCCATAAATCACTCGCAATAGAAAGTGCTGGATCTCATTGATGTCCTGGTATTCATCGACCAGGATATCTTCATAGAAGCTACCGTAGGATTCGGCGATATCCGGGCGCATACTGAACACCATTGCCGGATCGTAAATCAGGTCTGCGTAGGTAACCGCACTCTGTTCCTGACGCCAGCGCTCGAACTGGCGGAACACTTTAAGGAAATACATATAGCGATCGTCGAGGCCGAGTTGCTCAAACGCGCTGAGATCTCCGGTGAGAATGGTTTTGGTATAGTCGATAAAAAATTCAGCGGCTTCTGTTTCCGATTGTTTGCGTGCACGGATATCTTCAAGTTCTTCCGGTGGTGCACAAGCCTCGATCGCTTTCCAGATCTGTAACTGGACCAGGGACTGCGGCAGGGGAGTAAGATTGGCCTGTGCAATATGACCGCGGCGCATCATGCGCTGGTAAAGGCGGTACCCGAGGCTGTGAAATGTCTGCACGCCGAGCCCCGCGTGCGGATTGCCGGTGTCGGCATCTGCGCACAGTTGCTGCAGGCGCTTGCTGAAGTCTTCGCGCGCACTGCGGTTGTACATCACTACCAGCATCCGGCCGGGATCTGTTCCCGCCGCCAACCGGTTTTTAATGTAGTGCAGTAGCGCGGTGGTCTTGCCGGAGCCGGCGACGGCAATGATCTTGGCATGTCCACCGGCATGGTTGGCAATCGCCTGTTGTTCTTCCGTAAGGGTGGACTCGCTGCCTGACATGGTTTGCCCGTACCGCTTCCAAATACTGGATATTTTGCCAGTATCCGGCCGGGGGGTACAGTCGTGCAGCAAAACAGCTGTTCTGTGGCGCGGGTTATGAGGGGCTGCTAAGTCGCAGTGTCGGCTGCGGCAGCGGGATCTTCCCCGTGCAGCAGCGCCAGCTCCGCGATGTATGCCGAGAGGAAGATGCGCCCGGTCAGTTTCTCCAGCAGTTTTGATCGGCTCAGACGGTCCAGTACCGGTCCTTTCACTTCCGCCATATGCAGGCGGATATCTCGACTTCTCAGGTCCTTGTTGATCTGATGCAGCCGCTCCAGCGCGGTTCCGTCGATACGGCTGACAGAGGACAGTATCAGTACTAGTTCCCTGGTGGCCGGATGCCGTTTGAGCTCACTGAGGAGGCGGTCCTCCACTGCGCTGATATTGTTGAAGAACAGGCTTTCATCGATGCGAAGAAAAAGCAGATCACTCTGGGTCTCCACATCGTGGCGCAGCACATTGCGAAAATGCTCGGTACCGGGCACCCGCCCCACCACCGCAATGTGCGGCCGACTGCTGCGCCAGATCAAGGTGGCAAAAGACAATCCGATGCCTAGGGCGATACCGACCTCTACACCAAAAAGCAGTACCCCGGCAAACGTGCAGGCCATGGCGATGCCATCCGTGCGGTCATAGCGCCAGTTGTGAATGAAGCCGCGAAAATCAAACAGCCCTGCGGCGGCGACGATGATGATAGCGGCCAACACGGTGAGTGGTAATTTGCTGAAGAGGTCAGTGAGGTACAGCAGTATCGGAATCATCAAAAGCGCTGCCAAGACCCCCGCCAGCGGGGAGACCGCTCCGGCTTCCGCATTGACAGCGGTACGAGAAAAGCTGCCGGCTACTGGAAGCCCTCCGGAGATTGCGCTGGTGATATTCGCTGCGCCGAGCCCCAGCAGCTCTCCATCAGCATTGAGCCGCTCGCCGCGGCGGGCCGCCAACGACTGGGCAATGGACAGACTCTCAACAAACCCCAGCAGCGCAATAATCAGTGCTGGCAGCAGTAACTGATAGATCAGCCCGCCGTCGAACCCGGGCAGAATAAGCTTGGGCAGCCCTGAGGGGATATTCCCGACGATGACGAGTTTGTCTTCGAGTTTGAACCAGTGCACCAGTCCAATGGCGCAGAGCACCAATAACATCGGCATCAGCCGCGCAGACAGCCGCGCGATCTGCTTCGGTACACCCAGGCGGAATAGCGTAATCGGCAACCACAGACGGCTGGTAATCAGCAGTATCGCCGTGGCGATTCCGAATGCCATCGTGGGGATGTGCGCTTGCGGCAGGTTTTCAATTACGTGAAACAGCTTGACCGAGGCGGTTTCCCCGTCGGCCTCCACGCCCAGGATTGCCGGCAACTGTCCGACAATAATCAATGCGGCGGCGCCGGAGACAAAGCCATTGATGACCGGGTGGCTCAGCAGGTTGGATAGGGCGCCAAGCTTGAAAAGCCCCATGGCAAAGAGGAATACGCCGCTTAGCAGCGTCAACATGATGGCGGCAGTGATGTATTCCGGGCTCCCCACAGCTGCCAGCGGTGATAGGGCGGAAACCGTCATCAGGGAAAGTACCGCGGCGGGCCCCACGGACATGGCACTGCTGCTGCCAAAAGTCGCGTACGCAATCAGCGGAATCAGGCTGGCGTATAGCCCGACATGTGGCGGCAGGCCCGCGAGCAGGGCATAGGCGAGCCCCTGCGGAACCAGCAGCATGCCGGAGACCAGGGCTGCGGTCATATCGGCGTGCAGCCACTGGCGCTGGTAGTTTTTAATCCATTTGGGGACGATTCGGTTTAGCCGCATTGCTCGCGCAGTTAGATGCCAGAGGCTGGATGGACATCATCAGGATAGCCTCTGGTGTGGGACCCGTGACGAACCGATTACCGACCGCCACCGCAGGCGGCTCAACGAGCGCTGCTGTGACGGTTCTCCAACCATCGGAACGCCAGCATGCCTGCCACCATCGCCAGCACGAAGGTCACCGCTCCGGCTTCCCCTGCGCCGGTGGCCACAATGCCCGGCCCCGGGCAAAACCCGGCGATACCCCAGCCGATACCGAATACCAGGCTACCGAGGATCAGGCGGCGATCCAGTGTGCGCTTGGTGGGTAACCGTATGGGGTCGCCCAATATCGCGACTGCCCGTTTCTTGGCCACCAGAAAGGCCGGCAGACCGACCGCGATGGCGCCCCCCATGACCAGCCCCAGCGAAGGATCCCAGGCGCCGAACAGATCAAGGAACCCGAGCACCTTTTCCGGGTTAGCCATGCCGGAAAGTAACAGCCCGAAGCTGAAAATCAGGCCGGATACGAAGGCAGAGATTGTTACTTTATTCATGGGTTTACGCGGCTCCCATCAGGTGGCGGATAACATAAACAGTGGCAAAGCCGCCCCCCATAAATGCGAGGGTGGCGGCGAGAGAGCGCGGAGACAGTCGTGACAGGCCACATACACCGTGTCCGCTGGTGCAGCCGGAGGCATAGCGGGTGCCGATGCCCACGAGCAGGCCTGCAGCAATCAACATCGGATAACTCGCGCGTATTTCAATGGTTGGCAGGGCGTGAAACAGAACCCAGATGGCCGGACCGGCGAGCAGTCCGAGCAGAAACGCGAGCTGCCAGCCGCGGCTGTTACTTTGGTCGCGGTCATTGTCCAGCAAGCCGCCGAGGATGCCGGAGATGCCGGCAATGCGGCCGTTCATCAGGATCAGCCAGGCACTGGCCAGTCCGATCAGGAGGCCACCGGCAAGGGCGGTCTCAGGGGTAAATGCGTTCCAGTCAACGTTCATGGGGCAAGTCTCTCCGCGCAATATAGAGTTGGTGCAGGGTTTGTAGCAGGGGCGAGGCATTCAGGCCGGCGCCCTGGTAATATTCCTAATGGTTATTATATTATACCAAAATCATATATTAGTCTTTGCTTCTCAGGCCAGATGGGAGCCGACCATGACCGTATCTGACACTTGCCCGCTTGTGCAGGCCTTTCTCGACCCCACGACCGAAACCTGGAGCTACGTGGTGTACGACCGCAATGGCGGCAGCGCTGCGGTGATCGACGCGGTGCTGGACTTTGACCAGGCATCCGGGCGCACCAGTACCAAGGGCGCAGAAAATATAGTCGCGTTTGTACGGGAAAAGCAGCTCACCGTGGAGTGGGTGCTGGAAACCCACGCCCATGCTGACCACCTGTCTGCGGCGCCGTATATCCGCGAGCAGCTGGGGGGGAAGATTGCCATCGGCGATCATATCCGCGAGGTGCAGGGCATCTTCCGCGACGTCTTCAACCTGGAAAAAGAATTTCTGGTGGATGGCTCCCAGTTCGATCACCTGTTTGCGGAAGAGGAAACCTTCCGCATCGGTGATCTGGAAGGGCGGGTGATCTACGTGCCCGGCCATACCCCGGCCGATATGGCCTGGTTGATCGGCGATGCGCTGTTTGTCGGCGATACGCTGTTCCTGCCG
Source organism: Microbulbifer celer (assembly GCF_020991125.1). NCBI lineage: Bacteria > Pseudomonadati > Pseudomonadota > Gammaproteobacteria > Cellvibrionales > Microbulbiferaceae > Microbulbifer > Microbulbifer celer. The sequence continues at coordinate 1,997,558 of NZ_CP087715.1, read as the reverse complement.
GATGTGGGCAGTGCCCGCTGTGATTTTCCCGGAGGGGATGCGCGCAAGCTCTATCGTTCGGTGCAGAAGCTACTGGCGTTGCCGGAAGACACCCGCATGTTCATGTGTCATGACTATCCGCCCAATGGCAGTCGGGATCACCAGTGCGAGACCACCGTCGCCGAGCAGAAACGGAACAACATCCATCTACACGAGGGGGTGAGCGAAGATGCATTTGTAAAGATGCGTTCCGAGCGGGATGCGACCCTGGGGATGCCGCGACTGATCATTCCCTCCATTCAGGTCAATATCCGCGCAGGGCAGATGCCGCCCGCTGAAGACAATGGCACGGTGTATCTGAAGGTGCCGATCGACACGCTGTGAATGCGCACGGTGTGAAGTAAACAATCCGAGATTTTTGTGAGGACGTTATGGATTCGAAAGTTCTGGATCAGCAGGTCAGTGTTTCCGCCGAGCCGACGCTGGAAGAGTTTCAGGCATTGGCAGACGCCGGCGTGGAAGTGATCGTCTGCAATCGCCCGGAACAGGAGGCAGAGGGGCAACCCACTTTTGCCGAACTGGAACAGTCTGCTACCGGGGCCGGCATGATGTTTGTGGCGATTCCGTTTTCACGCGGTCAGATGCAGCCGGATCACAGTGAAGCCTTTCACAAGCTGCTCGAAAGCGGCAAGAAGGTGCACGCTTTCTGTCGCACCGGTAATCGCTCCTGCAACCTCTGGGCGGCGGCTCGATGCCTGAGTGGCGTCGACAAAAAGCAGCTACAGCAGGCTGCGCAGCGGGCGGGTTTTGATATCAGCGGTGTGCTGGTGACTTACTGAGAGTAGCTTTGGGTGAAGGCGCTTTTCAATAATGGCCCGGCACACTGGCTGGGCCGTTTCCTGCCTGCTGCAATCTGGTTGCCCGGCTACTCGCTGTCCACCTTACAGAAGGATCTGTTGGCAGCGGTGATCGTCACCATCATGCTGATTCCACAGTCGCTGGCCTACGCGCTGCTGGCGGGGTTGCCGGCTGAGGTCGGTCTCTATGCGAGTATTGCGCCGCTGGTGGCTTATGCGCTGTTTGGCAGCAGCCGTACGCTGTCGGTGGGACCGGTTGCGGTGGCATCGCTGATGAGCGCCGCCGCCCTGGGGCAGGTCGCCGCGCAAAATACTGCGGATTACCTGCTGGCGGCCATGTTGCTGGCGTTGTTATCGGGCCTTTTCCTGCTCCTGCTCGGGGTGCTACGTCTGGGGTTTCTCGCCAATTTCCTCTCGCACCCGGTCATCTCGGGGTTTATCACTGCATCTGGCATCCTGATCGCTGTCAGCCAGCTCAAGCATCTGATGGGCGTGGCGGCCAGCGGGGACAATTTGCCTGAGCTCCTGCATTCGATACTCGCGGGGATGGGAGAAATCAACCTCTATACGCTCGTGCTGGGCACGGCGGTGGTGGGTTTCCTGATCTGGTCTCGGGGCGGGGCGGTGGCCCTGCTGCGCAGACTGTCGGTTTCCGAGAACACCGCAAGCCTGCTGGTCAAGGCCGCCCCGGTGGTGGGAGTGATCGCCACGATTGTGCTGGCCGGCGGCCTGGATCTCGAAGGCAGGGGAGTGCAACTGGTGGGGGAGATCCCCGGTGGACTGCCATCGTTCGGATTGCCGAACTTTTCCCTGACGTTGCTGCAGCAATTGATGGTGCCGGCGATCATGATCTCCATCATCGGTTATGTGGAATCCATCTCCGTGGGTAAAACCCTGGCGGCCAAGCGCCGGCAGAAAATCGATATGAATCAGGAATTGATCGGCCTCGGTGCGGCGAACATGGCATCCGGCCTTTCCGGCGGTTTTCCGGTAACCGGTGGCTTTTCCCGCTCGGTGGTGAATTTTGACGCGGGCGCGGAAACGCAAATGGCCAGTGTCATGACCGCCATAGGGATTGCGCTGGCAGCGATGTTTCTGACCCCGTATCTCTACTATCTGCCCAAGGCCACACTGGCGGCAACCATCATTGTCGCGGTACTTTCGCTGGTGGACTTTTCCATTCTGCAAAAGACCTGGCGCTACTCGCCCAGCGATTTTTTCGCGGTGATGATTACGATTGTGGTCACATTACTGTTTGGGGTGGAGATCGGGGTGTCCTGTGGCGTTGTGGCATCCATCGTGCTTTTTCTTTATCGCACCTCCAAACCGCACATTGCCGAAGTGGGGCTTGTGGAGGGAACTGAGCATTTCCGCAATATCCAGCGTCATCAGGTACATACCGTGCCGCAGATTCTGAGTGTGCGGGTGGATGAAAGCCTGATGTTTTCCAACGCGGCGTTTCTGGAAGAGCGTATTTACAGCGATATCGCCGCAACTCCTGAATTGAAACACGTGATCCTGATGTGCAGCGCTATCAATGAAATTGACTGGAGTGCACTGGAAGCCCTCGAATCCATTAACGATCAGTTACAGACCGCTGGAATCTGCTTCCACCTGTCGGAAGTGAAAGGGCCGGTAATGGATGCGCTGGCAAAAAGCGGGTTTCTGGACCAGTTGTCGGGCAAGATATTTTTTACCCAATACGAGGCATTCACCACATTGCGGGAAAACTTCACTGGCGGAGAAGATGGCAATGTTCAAGAAAACAGATAGGGGAACAGTGCCCGCTTTTCGTCGTCGCTGAGCGATTCCACACGCAAAATATTGTTGTGGGGAATGCTGTCAGGGTCCGGATAGTTTTGCAGGCCGCGCTCCAGGCTCTCTTCGCGCAGTGTATGCAAAATGGGGTAGGGGGCGCGGTTGGTCAGGTTTTCCGCATCATCTGGATCTGTGCCCGCAAACTGGTAGTGGGGGTGGAAGCTGGCAATCTGGTATACACCTTCGTAGCCCTGACGTTTCAACAGCCACTCTGCCTCTTGCAGGAAAAAATTGTAATCGTGGAAGTCCCGCAAATGCGTGGGCAGAATCAGCAGGCTGGTCTCCACTTCTTCCAAGGGAGTGCGATCCAGCACCTGGAACTCATCCAGCAGCTCCTCCAGCAACACTGCATCGTTTGTGGCTTCGCTCACTACAAAACGGATCTGCCCCGCGCGCATGGGCTTGCGCGCGAACGGGCAGAGATTGAGCCCGACCACCACATCCTGCAGCCAGCGCTCAACCTGCGCAATGACCGGATCGCTATCTGTCATCATACTTCCAAGCTGGCGATTACCGTGCGATTTACCACATCAGGTCATCGGGAATTTCATAGCCCGCATAGGGATCGTCTTCCTCAACGATAGTGTCATTTTCCGGCGGCTGGACCACCATCGCTGGATTGCGTTCGGCGATCTTGTCGGCAATCACCCGCGGAACCAGTTCGAACTGTTCTCCCTCGCCCACGATCAGCAGTCGACCGGCAGTCAGGTGCTCCTGTACCGCGCTGGAGACATAGATCTTTTTCACTTTCTTTTCAAAAGTGAAGTGGTAGGCGATATCGTCCTGGCCCTTTGCACCCTTGGACTGCTTGTTGCGCTCGATCAGCTGCTTGATCTGCGCGGCGATGGCTTTCTGCTGGGCCGCAGCTTCCCGCTGGGCGTTCAGTTCCCGGTCACGTGCTACCTTTGCCGCGCGCGCCTCTTCGGCGGCCTGCTTGGCCTCGTCTACCTGAACTTCACCAGACTTCTTGGCCACTTTGTTCTGCTTGCGCTTTTCCTTGCTGATCTGCTTGGCTTTCTTGCCGTCGACCAGGCCTGCCTTGAGCAGCTGATCCTGTAGTGATGCCATGGGCTATGTACCTGTGCTTGAAACCGGAGTGGCGTGAATTCTAGCGGATTTATCGCGGGAATCGCACTAGTCACTAGTAAAGGGGAAAGTAGCGGACGGGAAGATGGCCCGCAAGGCGGGCCATTCGTGGGGCAGGGAGAGAATCAGTTCTGTTTGAATACCAGGGTAGCGGTCACCGGTACGATCGGGCTGATGCTGTCAAGGCCCGCCACTTCGCGCAGCTTTTCAATCCCCTCCAGCAGTTTGTAGTTGCCGGCATTCACGATAATCGGGGCATTGGTGGTCACCTGTACCTGATTTCCGGCGAGGCCTGTCACCTGCAGGTCTGCCTTCTCGGTCCGCTGCTGGCCGTGTACCTCCACGGTCACGTCTGCAGCAACGGTCATGGTTTCGCCCGGCTTCAGCGCCTTCAGCCTGGCCGCGTCTACGTTGGTAGAGATCGTCGCCTTGGCGAACTTTGCGGTCTCGAACAGCATCTTCTGCATGCGCTCGTTGCGGATCGGGATACTAGTTTCCACGCTCGCCAGGTCGATGGTCAATTTGGCTTGGCCAGCATCGGAGATAGAGCCTGTCAGGCTTTTGAAATGATGGGTTTCAGCGATGGTGGACTTCTTGACTGACACGAAATTGACACTGGAGTCATCGCCCAATAGCTGCCAGTCCGCGAATGCAGATACGGGTAAAGCGAGTAAAGCGGCTAGTGCGACAGACTGAATACGCATGAGGAGATTCTCCTGTTTCAAGCAAATTTAGGAAGCGAGCATAAGTCCGGCCCGTGACAAGCATTTGACCAGTCTCGACCTGGTGGTTCCAAGTGAGAAACATTATCAGGGGCTGCGGGCTGTGGCCAGTAAAGGACGGTAAAAGTGCAAAAAAAGCCGGCTGGCGCCGGCTGTAAGCATTGAGGATGTTCCTCGCTATGAGGAGGTTTCCCAGTATTGGCGAGCGGGGGTGCTGCTCGCCGGGGGAGGGCCGGATACCGCTGGGAAGCCGGCATCCGGTTGGGGATTCCAATCACTCGCCGGGCGTGATCAGCTGGCTACGGACAGGGATTCTTGCTTTTCCTCCTGTTCCGTCCCACCTTCGTCGACCGAAGAGCGGATCAGGTAGTCAAAGGCGCCCAGAGCCGCTGTTGCGCCCGCGCCCATGGAGATTACGATCTGCTTGTAGGGCACCGTGGTGGCATCACCGGCGGCAAAGACGCCGGGAATGGAGGTGGCACCGCGGCTGTCAATCTCGATCTCGCCCATGGGGTTCATTCCCACATCGCTGTCTTTCAGGAACTCGGTGTTGGGCACCAGGCCAATCTGCACAAAGACACCCGCCAACGCCAGCTTCTTGCTTTCACCACTCTCGCGATCGGTGTACGCCAGGCCATTCACCTTTTTTCCATCACCGACAATCTCGGTGGTCTGGGCGTTGGTGATGATGTCCACGTTCGGCAGGGACCGCGCCTTGCGTACCAGCACGTCATCGGCGCGCAGGGTGTCGGCGAATTCCAGCACGGTCACATGCTTGACGATACCGGCGAGGTCGATTGCCGCTTCGATACCGGAGTTGCCGCCACCAATCACTGCGACGTGCTTGCCCTTGAAGAAGGGGCCGTCACAGTGCGGGCAGTAGGCCACACCGCGGGTCTTGTACTCGGCTTCACCGGGCACGCCCAGTTCGCGCCAGCGGGCGCCGGTGGCCAGTACTACGGATTTACTCAAGAGGGTGGCACCACTTTGCAGTTCCAGCTCGATCATCTGCTTGCGTGTCAGGTCGGCTGCGCGCTGGCCGGTGATGATGTCCACACCGTACTCTTTTACATGCTGTTCCAGACTCGCGGCCAGTTTCGGGCCTTCGGTGTAAGGCACGGAGATAAAGTTCTCGATACCCACGGTATCCATCACCTGGCCACCAAAGCGCTCGGCTACCAGTCCGGTGCGGATGCCTTTGCGCGCGGCGTAGATTGCCGCTGCGGCACCGGCGGGGCCACCGCCGACGACGAGTACATCGTAGGGCTCGCGCTCGTTCAGTTCTTCGGCTTTGCGCGCTCCAGCGTTGGTATCAATCCTGGCCACGATTTCTTCCAGGCCCATACGGCCCTGGCCGAAGTGTTCGCCATTCAGGTAGACCGCGGGTACCGCCATGATCTGGCGCTCGTCCACCTCTTGCTGGAACAGGGCGCCGTCGATCATTTCGTGGGTGATGTTCGGGTTCAGGTTCGCCATCAGGTTCAGGGCCTGGACCACGTCGGGGCAGTTCTGGCACGACAGCGAAATATAGGTTTCAAAGTGGAATTCACCCTGGATGTTGCGGATTTGCTCGAGCAGTTCCGGGTCGGCCTTGGATGGATGGCCGCCGGCTTGCAGCAGGGCGAGTACCAGGGAGGTGAACTCGTGTCCCATGGGAATACCGGCAAAGCTGACGCGCGGGGTTTCACCGGCGGGTGCAATGGCCATACTCGGGGTGCGCTTGCGGTCTTCCTGCTTGAGGGCAATCTTGTCTGACAGCGCCGCAATGTCTTCGGCGAGGCTGCTCAGTTCAGCAGCTTTGGCGCTGCTGTCGGTGGACACACTGATCTCGATCGGGTTGACGATATTCTGCAGATAGGTGTCCAGTTGTTTCTTTACGTTTGCGTCCAACATCGGTGTGTCCTGAAACTCTTGTGTGATGCTTTTGGGGTGTTGTGGCGGTGCTGCTGCCGGTTACAACCTTGTGAGACACGCCGTGAACCCATCCCTGGGGCTCGGCTGCGGCCGTCCTGGCCGCAGACGGTCTCACAAGGTTGTAACCGGCAGCAGCACCTTCCCGGCAACTTTCATGCTTCGAATGTACCGGTTATCTAACTGACCTTTAGATTTTGCCTACAAGATCCAGAGAAGGCGCCAGAGTCTCTTCACCTTCCTTCCACTTGGCCGGGCAGACTTCACCCGGATGGGCAGCCACGTACTGGGCGGCTTTGATTTTGCGCAGCAGATCCTGGGCGTCGCGGCCGATGCCGCCTGCGTTGATCTCAACGATCTGGATCTTGCCTTCCGGGTCGATCACGAAAGTACCGCGGTCCGCGATGCCTTCTTCCTCGATCATCACACCGAAGTTGCGGGTGATGGTGCCGGTGGGGTCGCCGATCATCGGGAATTGGATCTTGCCGATGGTGTCGGAGGTGTCGTGCCACGCTTTGTGGGTGAAGTGGGTGTCGGTGGATACGGAGTAGATCTCTACGCCCAGCTTCTGGAACTCGGCGTAGTTGTCCGCCAGGTCACCCAGCTCGGTCGGGCATACAAAGGTGAAGTCCGCCGGGTAGAAGAAGACTACAGACCACTTGCCTTTCAGGTCCGCGTCAGACACGTCAAAGAAGTCACCAGATTGGTAGGCCTTGGCGTTGAACGGTTTGATTTCGCTGTTGATGTAGTTAGCCATGATATTTCCTTATCTCCTGAGAGAAGTTTTGCCCTGGGTCTCGGGTGTGAGTTTCGGGCGTGGGTTATCGGGTACGGGGGAAATACTATTAGCTTGGGCTTGTTGATAGAAGTTATTGATTTCTATGGCGGTGATAGTCTTTTGCGATTAATTGGGGGTCTTTGATAGCTCTAGTGGCCCGTCGGCGTCGTATTGCACCGCTTGGCTAGAGCCGGGATACTCAAGCAGGTAAGAAGCGGCTGATTCCGTGTTCTTACCCCGAGCATTCCCCGCCGAGCATTCCTCCCGGATCTCTAGGAGTCTGCAGTCAATGAATGAAAGCCATCGAATGAAAGGAAGCATTGTGGAGAAAATCGACATCAACCCGGTAAAAGCACTGGGGATGGCCCTCGCAATCCAGGGCGTAGCACTGGCGCTCTCTCTCGTGGGGTTGCAGATGAGTGCGGTAGACGTGTCGTGGTGGGGCGCGAAAAACGAAAGTCTCGGGATCGCAGTGGCGGTACTGCTGGGGCTTCTGGGCGCGATCGTGACTTATGTCGCCGCCTGGTGGCTCACACGCTCGGATACACTCGCCGGGGCAACCCTGCGGGAACACTGCCGCGCGCTGCATCCGTTCTTCCGCCATTTCTCCTGGGGGCAGATCGGCATCCTCGCGCTGGCCGCGGGTGTGTGCGAAGAACTGTTGTTTCGCGGATTCCTGCAGCCCTGGTTGATTGCTGTCAGTTCGCCCGTTGTCGGTATCCTGGTGGCCGCGGTGGCGTTCGGGTTAATGCACTTCGCGTCGTGGATTTATTTCGCAGTGACCTGTGTCGTTGGGATTGTCTTTGGGGGGATCTACTGGCTGACAGACAATTTACTGCTGGTAGTGATCTGGCACGGCATTTATGACCTGATTGCCATTGGTGTGGTGGCAAAGTATCCGCACTGGTTGGGCGTTACAGCAGAGAGCTGATTAACAATGCCGGTACTAACCCGGTAACAATCAAGGCAAGCACTATCAATAAACCGTCATGGGCAATTAAAGCTAGGCCGTAGATGGTCAGAGCCAGCCCCGCGAGGGTTGCGGAGAAGGGGATGACTTCCATGAGTGGGAGGCCCAGGGCGATGGCGCCGCACATCGTGGCGATCAGGTAAGTGCCCGTGCGGCCCACCAGAAACTGCAGCCGTGGGCGGACAGTATTGTCAATTCGAGCGGCCGGCTTCTGAAGTGCTTTGATCGCTTTGCGCACTTTTTCTGTTTGCATCGAGCGCTGCAGCAACCATTGCGGCAGCCAAAAGTGGTGTCTCCCCAGCAGCAGTTGTACGGCAACCAGTAGGACCAGAATGGACATCAACGTCGGTATTCCGGGTATGCCGCTCAGAGGTGAGAACAGGATCAGTCCGATCAGTAGTAAAATAGGAGCGAAGGACCGACGTCCGGTGACTTCCAGCACCTTTTGCAGGGATACGCGCTCGCTTTCGCCGGTAAGCGATTTGAGCTTTTGCAATAACGCAGTCAGGCTTTGAATTTCGTCGGACATAAGTTTGTTGTGATTGTAACCTTGCGGCCCTTACCCCTGTTCTGTCTGTCGCTTGGATTGTTGTTCAGGCGCACTGGGACTATGGCGCCAATTAAGTACAAACACTGTTAGAGATGGTAATACCGTGAGGGTTACGAGCGCTGCACCGATAATACCGGCCATCACGATAACACCGACGCCCCGATATAGCTCGGTCCCAGCGCCGGGTAAAAACACCAGCGGTGCGAGGCCGCAGATTGTGGTGATAGTGGAAATGGCGATGGGGCGCAGGCGGGAGTCCACCGCTTCCTGTACAGCCTCTATCGCATTCATTGCCTCTTCTTGTACATTGCTGATTGCCCGGTGCACGATCAGGATGGGGTTGTTGACTACCGTTCCCATCAGGATCAGGAAACCCAGCATTGATATCATATCGAAGGGCTGGTGTACGCCCTCCAGCCCCACGGAGCGCATGATTGCGCCTGCGAAGTTGAGTAACGCCAACCCGGCAATGCCGCCGGCGATACCCAGAGGTATGGTGGTCATGATCAACAGGGGATACCCCCAGTGTGAAAAAATCGCAACCATCAACAGGTAGATGATCGCCAGCGCAATAAGATAGTTGCTGCTCAGCGAGGCGCGGGTCGCGTCCAGTTGGTCGGCAGCACCGGAGATATTCATGGAGACGCCGAGGGGAACCTGCCCCTGATCCTTGAGATGCTGAACCAGCTCCTTCTTAACTTTTTCCACGCCGGTTTCCAATGCTACGGAGCGCGGCGGAATGATGTTGAGGGTAACGGTGCGGCGGCCATCAATACGGCGGACAGTGGCGGTGTCTACCGTTTCTTTGATTGTTGCCACATCTGACAGTGGCAATACTGCACCGGTGGGGGTGTATACGAAGATCTGTTCCAGCATTTCTACAGAGGCTTCGGACCCATTTTCGTTGTAGAGGTAGATATCGATTTTGTCATCGTCCATAAAGAACTCATTGACGAAGGCACCGTCAGTGAGGGCAGCGACGGTAAAACCGATGTCCTCTGCTCGCATCCCGACTTCCTCGGCGCGATCCCAATCGGGGATCACCTCCAGCAAGGGTTGCGATAGTGACAGGCTGGAAGGGCGGGTCTGGATATTCGGGTTGTCAAAGATTGTTTCTGCACGGGAATAGGCCGTGCGCGCCACTTGATACAGGTCGGCGAGGTTCGACCCGGAAATATCCAGATTCACACTGCGGGTGCCGCCGTCATTGCTGCTGATAATGGAACCGCGGGTGGCGAAGGCGCGCATACCCGGATAGCTTTCATATTGACGCACGATCGCTTTCATCAACGCATCGATATGCCGTGGGTCTTTGGTTTCGGAAATGATCCGTAGACTCTGGGGCGTGACCCGCATATTGAGATATTTTATTGCCGGTACCTCCGCCTTTCCCGATTCGAAAGCCTCGGGATCGGCTTCGACAAATGGCAGAAAGTAATCCTCCAGCTCGCTGGCGATCTCTTCCATCGTGTCCAGGTTGTAGCCCGGTGGCGCGTTCATGGTGGCGAAGGTCTTGGCTTCTTCCCCCTCCGGTAAATATTCTGCGGGGGGTGTGAGTAATATAACGATCAACGAGCTCGCCACGGCGGCGGTTGCGATGCAGGCGATCCTTCGCGTGGGGGTGGACAATAGCCAATGGATCCGGCCAACCACACTGTTGCGCAATCGACTGTTTTCAATGGCCGTGCTGGAGGTGCCATCAAACTTGAGCCGGGCGCTGGCAGTGGGTATGACGGTAATGGCCACCAGCATGGAAACCAGAATCGAGGCGGAAACGGCTATCGCAATATCGGAATAGAGTTGGCCGGCTTCCTCGGCAATAAAGACCACCGGCAGGAACACCATAACGGTAGTGAGGGTTGAGGCAAGCACTGCCGGCCAGACTTTTCTGACACCACTGATTGCCGCCTGAACACGGTCGAGCCCGCGTCGACGTTCCAATTCAATGCTCTCAAGCACCACGATACTGTTGTCCAGGGTCATGCCGATAGCGAAGGCCACCCCGGCCAGCGAGATTACATTGATGGTACGACCGGCAATCAGGAGTCCGATAAACGCGGCGATGGTACAGATCGGAATTCCCACCACGCCGAGCGCCGTGGCGCGAAATGAACGCAAAAACCAGTACATGATCGCAGTGGCGAGCAGCGCGCCGATCAACAGGTTCTTCCACACATTAAACACTGAAGCTTCCACGTAGCCGACGTCGTCTGCGGTCAACTCCATTACCATGCCTTCGCTTTCCAGCATTTCACGGTTCAGTCGCTCGACTTCTTTTACCATCGCGCGTTTTATATCAATGACGTTGGAGCCACTTTCCCGTCGTACCGACAGGCTGATGACTGGCCGGCCGTTGACATAGGAGTTGCTGCGGACTTTGAAGTGATCCAGCTTAACCTCAGCAACATCTCCGAGCCGGGTGATACTGTCACCGTCGCGGCGGAGAATCAGTGAACGCAACTCCTCCAGGTCGCGGAAACGACCCAGGGTACGCAGTAGATAGCGTCGTTTGCCACTTTCCACTTCGCCGCCGGAAATGTCTCGATTGCGTTCGCTGATGACCTGGCGAACCTGTGAAATACTGAGATCCCATTGCGCGAGCAATTCGGGCTTCAATAGAATCTGGATCTGTCGCTCTGCACCGCCATACACATCGACCTGGGCTACGCCCGGTACCCCCGACATGCGCGGCCGCACATTGTCTTCGACATAGTCGCGCATCATATCCATGTCGAGCCCGCGGGGATTGCCCGGCAATGGAGAGACGCGGTAGTACATAAAGGCGTTGGAGGAAAACGAAGTCGCGTATACCGCGGGTTCGTCTACATTGACGGGGTAAGAGGGAACCTGAGTGAGCGCATTGTTGACCCGGATCTGGGTTTCCGTGATGTCGACCCCAAACGGGAACTCGAGCTCAATTTCTGCACTGCCCAGATCGGCGGTGGATTGCATCTCCTGCAAATAGGGGATATTGCGCAGGTACTCCTCCTGTTCGATCAGGATTTCCTTCTCGATATCCTGTGGGGTGGCACCGGGCCAGCTGGTGCGAATGGAAATAGTTCGTACTTCCAGATCGGGGATCATCTGTACCGGTACCCGGAATGCAGCGACGAGTCCGAGAATTGTGATAATCAGTACCGTAACAGTCACCAGAATACCGTGGCGGACGATCTGCTCGAACATGATCAGTGCCTGGCCCTCTGGAGCAACACGGTCTGGTCCGGTTGCAGGCTTTCATTGCCGCGCACTATCACTTGCTGTCCCTCCTCGACGCCGGTTTTGATTTCAATCAGTCCGTTAAAGCTGAGCCCGGTAGTGACCTGTTGCTCTACAACTTTGGCGGGCTCCCCCCACCGGCTATCCGGTTCTGCGATCCACACGGTCACTCGGCCATCGGGATAGCGCAATACGGCGTCTCGGGGCAGGGCGACTCCGTGCCGGTCATTTTGCAATTGGAGTACGGCCGTGGCTGACATTCCTGGGATCAGTTCCGTTGTCTGATCGCTTTTACCTGTGATTACCGTGCGCAGTAGAAACGTTCTGCCGCTGTCGCGGCTGACCGGGACCTTGTGTTCTACCCGGGTGTTCAGTGTGGTGCCATCATCCAGCTTGACCCGAATGGCGGTATCCGTCTGGATGCGCGCGAAATAGCGTTGTGGCACCTGGAAGTCTGCGCGCAGGTCATCAGCGGCTACCAGCTCGAACAGTGCTGTTCCGGGATCTACCCATTCGCCCACATCCACGTGACGTTGACTGATGGTGCCGGAAAAGGGCGCTTTGATCCGGTGTCTGCGCAACAGGGCGGCCTGCCTTTCCGCCTCCACCTGCGCGGCCTGTAGCTCTGCGTCTCTAATACGCACTTCGGACGCGAGGCTTTCCACCTCGGTCTCGGCAATATGCTGGTCGCTGACGAGTGATTGCAGTTCACGGTATCGTCGCCGGCTGTCAGCCAGTGCCTCTCGCGCCTGTGCGACCTCTGCCAGCGCGGCATCGCGACTGATGCTATTGAGCTCTGGGTCGAGTACCAGCAGCAATGCACCTTTTTTAACTCGATGCCCGATATCGGCGCGAATTGTTTCCACCAGCCCGGAAACTTCGGTGGATAGTAGCGCCTGTTGTAGCGGGTGAATCGTGCCGGCTACCGGTACTTCTTCAATCAATGGCTGACGTTGGGCGATAGTTGCCTCGACACGGAGAGGAGCCGGAGAGTCAGGTGTCTGCGCCGTTACGGCAGGGTGCAGCAACACGGAAAGCGCCAGTCTGGTTTTGGGAGCGGAGATAAACCTTTTTACAAATATTACGGGTGAATTCACAAAATACCGACCAAAAATTGATTATGTGAGCATACACAAGGAGCGTGCAGCCAGTTTCTCACGTCATCGTCTCAAAATAATTTGGCGTCTCTCCAGTGCTTTTGATTGCCGATCACTATCATCTTGATAGCTGAATGGTAGGGTTTTAAGCGGAGGGTAGCACCCGCCGCCAGCACCTATTGATTAGGCGTCTGGTTTCTTTTCCCATCTCTTCGTTGCCAGCAGAAAATTCTATAGTCAATGCCAGTAAAGTATTTCCCTGCTGGAGGAAAACCCATGATTAAAAAAATGCTACCGCTGTGTACCGTAGTGGCATTTGCCATTTCTACGGTCACGTTCTCGGGGCTGGCCAGTGCACAGTCCGGGAGTGTACCCAATGAGCCGAAATCGAATCAGTTCTGGTGGCCAGACCAACTGGATCTTTCGCCGCTGCGGGACCACGGTAAATCCTCCAACCCCATGCAGGATGACTTTGATTACGCCAAGGCGTTCAACAGTCTGGACCTCAACGCGGTCAAGAAGGATATTGAGCAGGTACTGACCACTTCTCAGGACTGGTGGCCGGCGGATTATGGCCATTATGGTCCATTGATGATTCGCATGGCGTGGCATGCTGCTGGTACCTACCGGGTAGGGGACGGCCGCGGTGGTGCCGGCGGTGGGCAGCAGCGTTTTGATCCTCTCAACAGCTGGCCGGATAACGTCAGCCTGGATAAGGCGCGTCGGCTGCTGTGGCCCATTAAACAGAAGTATGGCAAATCGCTTTCCTGGGCGGACCTGATGATTCTGACTGGCAATGTGTCGCTGGAATCCATGGGGTTCAAAACGTTTGGCTTCGCCGGTGGGCGGCAGGACGACTGGGAGCCGGAAAAGGTCTATTGGGGGCCGGAAACCCAGATGCTGGACTATGAAAAGCGCTTTAAAGGGAAAAAGCTTGATCGCCAGCTGGCGGCCACGGTGATGGGGCTTATCTATGTGAACCCGGAGGGGCCGGGTAGCAACCATGATCCAAAATCTGCCGCGGAAAAAATTCGGCTCTCTTTCGGTCGCATGGCGATGAACGATGAAGAAACTGTCGCCCTGATTGCCGGTGGCCACGCATTCGGTAAAACCCACGGTGCCGTCAAGGCGGATTGTGTGGGCAAAGAGCCCGCTGCAGCGCCTATCGAGCAGCAGGGGTTTGGTTGGAAAAACAAATGCGGCAAGGGCAACGCCGAGGATACATTCACCAGCGGGCTCGAAGGCGCGTGGACGATTACGCCAGCACAGTGGAGCCACAATTTCCTGGATAACCTTTTCAAGTTCGAATGGAAGCAAACCAAGAGCCCGGCAGGTGCGACCCTGTGGATTCCCACCGATCCGAATGCTGCCAATATGGTGCCGGATGCACATATTGAAGGGAAGCGCCACGCCCCGATCATGCTGACAACAGACTTGGCGCTCAAAGAAGATCCTGCCTATCGCAAGATCGCCGAGCGGTTTCACAAAAACCCGAAGGAGTTGGAAGATGCGTTTGCGAGGGCCTGGTTCAAACTGACGCACCGGGATATGGGGCCGAAAGCCCGTTACCTCGGACCGGAGGTTCCGAAAGAGGATCTGCTCTGGCAGGACCCGATTCCCGCGGTAGATTTCAAGTTACTGGATGATGGGGACGTGGAGCAGCTCAAGGCTGAAATCCTGGCTTCCGGCCTCTCTGTGCCCGAGTTAGTGCGCACAGCCTGGGCTTCCGCTTCCACCTTCAGGGGATCGGACATGCGCGGTGGCGCGAATGGTGCGCGTATCCGTTTGGAACCGCAGAAGGACTGGCCGGTGAACGACCCCCAGGAGCTGAATAAGGTGCTGGGACAGCTGGAAACAATCCGGAATAAATTTAACAGTGGGCTTTCTGGCGGCAAGAAAGTGTCATTGGCCGATACCATTGTGCTGGCCGGTAACGCAGCTATCGAGCAGGCGGCCAAGAAAGCCGGCCACAATGTGCAAGTACCTTTCAAGCCCGGCCGGACCGATGCAACCCAGGAAATGACCGATGTCGAATCATTTTCCTGGCTTGAACCGCGTGCGGATGGCTTCCGTAATTACTACGGCAAAGACAATTCCGTTTCTCCAACAAAAATGCTGATTGACCGCGCAGACCTCCTGACCCTGACCGTCCCTGAAATGACAGTACTCGTCGGTGGTATGCGCGCGCTCGGCGCCAATACGGGCAACTCCCGGCGTGGCGTTTTCACGGATAAGCCCGGAACCCTCACCAATGACTTTTTCATCAACCTGCTGAGCATGGATACAGAATGGGCCAAGTCTTCTGCCGGGGAAGGCGTTTATGAAGGTAAGGATCGTAAAAGTGGCGAAGTGAAATGGACCGCGACGCCCGTTGACCTGATCTTCGGCTCCAATTCCGAGCTCCGTGCGGTGGCGGAATACTACGCCACCGAAGATGCAGAGGAGACTTTCATCAATGACTTTGTCGACGCATGGAACAAGGTGATGAACCTGGACCGTTAATACGTTCCTGTATCGGTCTAGGCGTTCACCCCATTTGCTTCTGATTTGACCGCAACGCGGCGCTGAAAATCGGCCACTTGCGAGCGGGTGGTCTGCCACCAGGCGTGCACGGCCAGCCGTTGATACCAGTAGTGCAAAGCGGGGAAGGGGGTTAAATCCAGCTTTGCGCGATCAGTGTGCAGCAAGGCAGCGCCGATACACAGGTCCGCCAAGGTGGGTGCTTTTCCCGTGAGGTAGAGCGTTTTCTGTAACTGGTTGTCGAGGATCTTGGCGACGCCGGCAAATTTTTTTCGCGCTTTATCCAGCCGCTCTGTATCTCCCTGCATGCCCCAGAACGGCAGGTAGAACTGGTTCAACAGAATTGGCCCAACGACAGGATTCCAGCAACTGGACTCCCAGTGACACCAGCGGAGTACACTCGCCTGCTGCCCTGGATCTTGCGGCCACAACTGGGAGTCGAAGATATTTGCCAGGTACTGAGCGATAGCATTGGATTCCCACAGCGTCAGCTCGCCGTGGATGAGAGATGGAAGACGACCATTCGGATTGATATCGAGATATTGGGGTTGTCGTTGTTCCATCTGTTCCAGTGCGATTTGCCGGCGCTCAATCCGAAGGATTTGCGGAGCGAGTTCCGGGGATTCCTCGGCAATGCAGTACAGCACCAGCTCGACCTTTAACGGGTTGTGCACCAGCGGGTGAGTAAATAGCTGCATGGGTGTGTGTTGGTCATTTCCTGTGATCATGGGTGTTTCCTTTCTTTGCCTGGGTTAGAAGTATGTATATGCATGTATTTGTTCGTAAGATCCGTCTTGAGATCGATCAATGGGAGTCCGTATCTGATTGATCTGTGAAAAGCAGGTAGCCCCGTTATTCCGCCGACTCTTTAAGCGCTACCACGGCCTCACCGACAGCGAGTAACTGATCCGTTAATTCATTACCCAGTAGGGACTTGAGCGCGCCCTGAGTGCGTGCCCAGCTCTTGCAGGCTTGTTGGTAAAGTCGCCGACCACTTGATGACAGCTGCAGGCGCTTTTCCCGCCGATCCGCTCCCGGCAGCGTCTCCAGGTAGCCATCGCGCAACAGGGGTTTGAGGTTGCGGGAGAGTGTGGTCTGGTCCAGTACCAGAACGTCCTGCAGGCCTCGGTTGGTGGTTTCTCCCAGAAAATGGATCGCGCGTAGAATCGCAAACTGGGTGATCTTGATTCCATGCTCCGCCATATCGTGGTCATACAGCTGGGTAAGCACCCGGTTGGCCTTACGCAGGTGTAGCGCGAGGCAGGGTTCCACCTGTGGTTTGACAACGCGCTCTAGGTTGTCGGCTTGCATTGATGAACTGGTTGACTCTTTCATAGTGCGTTTTTAGCATGCATATACATGTAGTGGCAACGGTTTACGGCATCGTGACGGGTTTCTCATCATCTATGGTTTCTACGTTTTAACAACGGTCGGGTTGATCTGGACTGCTGGAAATGTCGTATACAAATCGTAATCAATCGAGATGTTGCTAACCGGAGCCCCCATGACATTCATTCGCGCGAGTTTTCTGCTGGTACTGATGTTCGAGGCACCACTTGCATTGGCGGAATCTATATCTGTGCGTCTCGCTAATGCGCCGCAGCAAGGTGTGCTGGTTTTACAGGTCTATCGCGATGCCAGTAGTTTTGGTGACTTTCGCAACCCGATGCTGGAGACACGCCATACGATTGTGGAAGACGGGCGCTACCGGATCCGCGGTGTTCCCACGGGGCAAATCGCAGTGCTTGCGTATGTCGACGAAAACGAAAGTGGCGCATTGGACAGGACCTTCGTCGGCATTCCCAAGGAGCCGATTGGCATCTCCAATAACTACCGTCCAAAAGGGCCGCCGAGCTTTCGGCGAGCCAGTTTCCCCCTGAAAGCGGGAGAGGACCGGGAGTTGGAGGTCACGCTGTATGACGTCCTGGGAGAAATGGGGCAGTGGGGTGTCGGGCTTGGCGTCATCGTCCAGAGCAGTCCCTATCAGGGCTCTGATTCCACGGTCACCCAAGTCATCCCCGCAATTACCTACCTGGGAGAACGTCTGCAGTGGTTGGGCCCTACGGTGCGCTATGGTCTTCTGGGCAGCGACAGGTTGCGGCTTGCGCTGAATGCCACTTACCGGGTAGGTGCCTACGAGGAAGATGATAGTGCAGCATTATCCGGGTTAGGTGACCGCCACAACACATTAATGGCCGGGATTGGCCTGGTATACGATGGCCCCAGTGGCATTGATGTGGACTTCCGCTATCAGCACGACGTTCTGGACCGGGTCGGTGGTGGAACCGCGGAATTCCGGGTTTCGCGCGGCTTCAATACGGGAAACTTTCGCTGGGCGCCGTCGGTGGGTGTGAAATGGTTGAGCAGCGACCTTGCCAATTACGACTTTGGCGTGCCGGTGTCGGGTGCCCGGGTAAGCCGGCCTGCTTACGACGTAGGCAGTAGCACCAATTTTGCAATTGGTATTGGCGGTATGCTGGAGTTGACAGAACACTGGCGTGTGATTCTGGATGTGGGCGCAGAATATCTGGATGACAATATTGCCGATAGTCCGATTGTCGACGACCGTCAGGTATTCAAAGGGTTTGCGGCTGTGACCTATACCTTCTAAGACCCTCTCGGGGCTGGACCTATCTTACTGGGCTGAGAGCTCTTACCGGGCAGAGGGCTCTTATCGGACGACTCAGAACAGCCCCATCTGGGGACGTTGGGTGTCCAGCGCGAGCGCACCTGCGCCGGGCAGCTTTTCCAGCAGCATGGACTGCCAGACCTGTGCCAGTGACACGGCGTCGCCGTTGTCCGGCATATGGATGAATACGTAGGGTACATACCCACTTTCGATCCAGCTTGAAACACGATCTACCCACGGCGCGAGGTACTGACGGTTGGTTTCCAACTCGGAATGACCGATAAAGCGGACCACCTGCGGCGCTTCCACCGGTAGCAGGTGCACCGGGACCTTTGGTTTCTTGCGCTGGGCGTCGCGAATGGCTTCACTTGCCGCTGGCGCGGCGAACAGCGCGCGGCTATCCATGCACACCCGCGCGGTGTTACGCGCTCGCAGCCCACGATTCAGTGTCCGTTCCTCTTCCCCTTTCGTGAAGAACGCCGGGTGACGTACTTCGACCGCACAGTTCAACGGTGCCGGCAAGTTGTCGATAAACCGCCAAAGCGCGTCCAGGTGTTGTGGTCCAAATGCAGCGGGAAGCTGCAGTAAAAATGGCCCCAGTACATCTTCTAGCGGTGCGATAACCTCAAGGAAGGCCCTGACTTCACCCAACGTGACCGCCAACAGCTGATCGTGGGTGATGGCCCGGGGAAACTTGAGCAGAAACCGGAAGTCATCTGACACCTGCGTACGCCATTGCCGACACTGGGCCTGGGTTGGCGTTGCGTAGAAAGTGGTATTGCCCTCTACACAGTTAAAAACCTGACTGTAGCGCGCGAGCGGCGTATTGCCGGCCGGTAGCAACCTGTTCCAGCTGGGATGTTGCCACTGAGGGCAGCCGAGGAAGTAGGGGAGTGTCATCGTACTCTTAGCGGAAAAATGGGTAACCTGAAGCGTGGGCGGGCATTTTACGGAAATGATTGTGAACGTCGAGCAAGTCAAGTCTGCACATTTACTTTTTAATCATTAGAATGCGCGGCCTCCTGGCCATTCAGATAAGTGTGAACTGGCAATTCATTTTGATCTCTGTGAAGTTGACTGAGGAACTATGATCGTTTTCACCCTTGTAAATAAAGAGACTGATGATGTATGGGTGGGTAGTGCCCGCGAGGGGGTAACCCCGGAAGAGCGTCTGCAGCAGTTTCAGGATGCGCTTGCACTCGGCATCGATCATCCGTTCTACAAGGAGTTGAAAGTATTCGGCAAAGAGGCCTTCTCCGCGAGCTTGTTTGCCGTGGCAGAAGATCGCCTGGAGATGCAGGAGCTGCTCGAAGAGGCGCTGGATGCCTACAACGGCAAAAGCCTCGCCGGCATCAAAACCGTAAAGCCCGGTACCACCAAAACCGCATTGGCCCCGAAAGCCAAGCGCAAACCCAGTTCCGGCACCGCCAAAGCAGCCGAGAAATCCGGAACTCGGAGCGCTTCCAGCAAACCGAAGCCGGTCAAGGAAAAGCTGGCCACGGGCCGCACCGGAAGCGCCGCGCGAGAGCGGGCAATCAAGGCGGGCATTGAAGCGGAAAAAGCCAAGCTTGCCGCGGCCAAGGAAAAAAAGATCCGGGAAGAGGCTGATGAGATGAAAGCCATCCTTGCGGGGCTGGATGCCCGGGGGTCGACACTGTCTCGCCGTTAGAGTTAACTTTCTGACCACTATTCTTTCCTGTCCGGGCCGGGGCATTACTGTTCGTGCCCGGGCGGAGAAGGCCTGTGGGTGTGGAACTCTGCCTGGCCCGATCAATCTGAGGGCGTGAGCCTCTTCTGCTCAATTAACTGGTTGGGAGGGATCATGATGCCGTTGCCAGCTGGCTTTTCTCCAGCGCTTGTTTTCGGTATTCCCTGGGCGACATACCGGTTAGCCGGCTAAAGAAGCGGTTGAACGCCGATTTACTATTGAAGCCGCATTCCAGCAGTATGTCCATTATCGTCATTTCTGCTCTGCTTGCGTCCGCGAGCAGCGCTTTGGCTTCTTCCACCCGGTAAGTGTTGATAAATTCAAAGAAGTTGGTGCCGAAGTGCTTATTGACCACCGAGGAGACCACCCTTGGTGAGAGCTGGATTGACTTGGAGAAAATATCCAGGCTCAGGTTTTTCTTCAGATAAATTTTCTCCGTTTCCATTGCTTGACGCACCCTCGCGACGGCGCTCTCCGGCGGTTTCTCCTCGCTGCTTTCGCGGCTAGGCTGTGGGCGTGTAGCAAGCAGCTGGTGGGCGTAACTCAGGCTGTACGCGAAGAAGGCATTCACCAAAATACAGGTGGTGTAATTATCGATAATTCCCAGCATGTCTGCCGTTGAGGCGGGTATGCGATAACCCAGCAGGTGCACCAGCAGGCTCCAGCTCCAGCTGATCAGTACGCCGTAGGTCAATATATTCAACCAGGACAACTCGGTGGTGGAGAAGTGGGAGTACTCGTCTTCCAGTTCACCGCGGTAACGCCTCAACATCAGAACGGCGGCCAGGGCATAGGCCAGCGGGACCAGTTTGGCGAGATCCCAGACCCGGTCCACCAGCCCAATGGGAAGAGCTTCTGCACCGGTGCGCACGTAACGCAGGTCGTCGCTGCTCAGGCCGAACGCAAAGATGAGTATTGCCATCAGCAGCGCAGGTGTCAGATGCAGTGCGTGGCGGCGCTGGAGGCGCAAGTCATGCTTGGTTAGGGCTGATACAAACAAATAGAAGGCCGGCCCTTTCAGCATCAGGGTCGTAAACAGCAGATAGGGCTGCAGCGTCTGGCCGAGTGGTGAAGATGGCCTGAACTGATCATTCCATAAGAGCAGGGTGCAGGCGGCTGCGGTAGCGACTGTCAGCAGGAAGAGGCTAAGTAGTCGACCGTAGTTGCGGTCGCGAATGGGCAGTGCCTGCTGGAATACACATAGCAACAGGCATTCCGCCACGGTCATGATCAGGGTCAGATCGTGAATATTAAAAATGTATTCTTTCATCGTCGCAGTTGTATGTTTTTCTGGCCTGGTGCCGTTTTGATCATTATTTTGGCTGCAGTATAGGTATGGATAATACCCCGGTCAAAAACTATCCGCCGAGACAGGTGCCGAGCGCCTTCGCATTGGGCAAGCTGGAGACCCCTGTTGGAGGTGCACTTTGCGCGGTGCAGGAAGTGAGGCCGCCGGATTCGCCCAGGTTGCACATCCCCGAGAAAGTGGGGCGACTCCCCGCTGCCGCGGGAGCAGGGTTGTGGAGCGTGTGGCCTGGTGGCCCGAGCGTAAAGCAACAACAATAACCCGGGGTGCCTGGGTGGAATAGCGAAAATGAATGATAAAAATAAAGGTGTTAGAGCGTTTGCCGGCAATATATTGCTGGTAGGCAAAAAATCACTGCAGCTCGCATTGTTTTTTAGCGCGGGCGCCTCGGCGCAGGGCGGCTACCTCAAAGATAATTTCAGTTGGGGGTACAGCTCCGCTTAGGGCCTGCATTTCCCCGGTCAGTACAAGGGGAATACAGCCTGGGACTATTACGACTGTATCGAGTATCAGCCCCGTTAAAGCCATTTTAGCTGAGTGTTAGCGGGCACAGAGGTGCCCGCCCGACAGTGCCTACCCGTGAAGTTTCTCGGCACCTGCCTTTTACTTTCGAAATATCTGGATGGCAGATCTCCCTTTCAGAAAACCCATTGTATTGACAACTCCGAACATCGGAGAAATCGTTTGTGCTTACAGCTGAACGCAGCCAGATGTTCGGAGTGACAGGTGTCATAGCGTCATGATGCCCGGTGTGTCGCAGGGTATGGATAAGGGATGATGCACCGGTCAAAGACAATCCGGAGAACGCTGTGACTGAGTGCTTTTTCCCGCATTGGGGCAGGGTGGCAAACCCTGAATGTAGGGCCCACTTTGCGCAGCGCGGGAAGTGAGCCCCCCGGATTCGCCCAAGTTCCACATCCCGGGGGAAGTGAGGCGACTCTCCGGCTGCTGCGGGAGCAAAGTTGCGGAGCGCGTGGCCAGGTGGCCCCTGCGAGGAAAGCAACAATAACCCGTGATGGGAGAAAGACAATGAGTGATAACAATAAAGGTTTTGGGGTGTTTGCCGGAAAGAAGCTTCCGCAATGTATCCGGATGGCGTCGGGAATTTCACTGATGGCAGTGGGAGTCGCTACCCCTTCGTTCGCTCAAGAAGGCGAAGAAGCGGTGTCTGAATATGATGCGGCGCTGGAAGAAATCGTGGTCACTGGCCAGCGTGCCAGCATTCTTTCCGCACAGGCAATCAAGCGAGACGCCGAGCAGGTGGTGGATGCCATCAGTGCTGTGGATATCGGCGCGCTGCCGGATCGTTCTGTATCCGAAGCCCTGCAGCGGGTGCCTGGCGTGCAGCTGCAGCGCACCAATGCCAACCGGGACCCGGCGCGCCTCGCCGCCGAGGGCGGCGGTGTCTTCGTGCGTGGCCTGGGGTGGGTGCGCACCGAGCTGAATGGCCGTGACATCTTTTCCGCCGCCAACGGCCGCACCCTGGGCTTCGAGGACGTTTCCGCGGACCTCCTCGCCGGTGTCGATGTGTACAAAAACCCCACCGCAGATCAGGTAGAGGGTGGCTTGGGTGGCACCGTCAATCTGCGCACCCGCCTGCCCCTGGAGCAGAATGAGCGCCTGCTGGCCTTCTCCGCGGATTACAATTACGCCGACCTTTATGGCGAGGGCTTTGCTTCCGGCAGTGGTCTCTACAGCGACCGCTGGGACGTGGGGCAGGGCGAAGTCGGCTTTCTCTTCTCCGCCAGTGTTGCGGAAATCGGCAACCGCACCGACGCAATCCAGTCCGGCCGCTACGAAACCCATGCCGGGTCCGATGGCAGTGATGTTTACCTGCCTACCAATCTTGGGGTCCGTCGCATCGACTGGGAACAGGATCGCAATTCCTATAACGGTGTTTTCCAGTGGGCCCCTGACGACGACCTGACGTTTACCGCCCAGGCGTTCTACGCGGAGGCCAACCCGCAGGACGTGGATCGCGGTGTAGAGATCTTCGCGCCTGAGGGGGGCAACCTGACCCCGGACAGTGGCGACTACCAGTACGATGCTGACGGCGTCCTGCAACGCGGTACCCTCCACGGCGCGACCATGAATTACAACACCCGCTACGGCAAGCGCGAAAGCGATGTCGGCGACTACTCACTGGGATTCGAGTATTCCCCGGTGTCGGGTTGGGCCTTGAGCGGTGATCTCCAGTATGTGAAGTCCCGTAGCAAGGTGGAGCAGATGGCTGCCTACACCCAGTTGGCGGCGGATGGAAACGGGAATTTCCCGGATGTGGATTTCGATCTGAGCGGCGACAACCCCCACATCGCGGTATCGGACCAGGAGCGTCTCGGCCAGCAGGACCAGTATTGGTGGGCAGCGGCTATGGATCACCTTGAGAACAGCGAGGCCGAGTCTCTCGCCGGCCGTCTGGATGCCGAGTATCTGTTCGATGACAACAGCTTCCTGAAGAGATTCCGCTTCGGCGCCCGCGCCACGGACAAGGATGCCATCACCCGCCAGACCGGTTGGAACTGGTCGCTGTTGTCAAACCAGTACTGGCTGAACAACAGTCCGGAGAATACCGCCTTCCTGCATAGCTCCGCGGCGGACCAGAGTGAACTCTACACCTTTGACGACTTCATGCGCGGTGATGTCACGGTGCCTACCCAGGGATGGCTCCCCACCCAGTCTCTGGTCAGCAGCAATACCGGAGCCTATGAACACTTCGAGAGCATGGTGGCCAACAACGGCCAGTTCTGGGGCTGGGCACCGCTTATGCTGCCGCAGGGTTATGACGAGAACCCGAATGGTGACAACGTCAGTGCCGGCATCAACAGCCAGAATGAGCAGACCCTGGCACTGTACACCAGTGTGCATTTCGGCGATGACGACGGCGAGATCTTCGGTGTGCCTTTTGATGGCAACCTGGGGCTGCGTGTGGTGGAAACCAAGACCACGGCCTCTGGCCGCTCCGTGGCCGGCGGAATCAGCGACTCCTGCAAGGTGGCAGAGGGAACGGGTGCGCTCACGGAAGAATGCGCCGGTGCCATGGCGTTCGTGGATGCTTATATGGCCGAAATGGGCGGATACAAGGACTTTACCAACGACTATGTAAATGTTCTGCCGAGTATGAACCTGCGCTTCATGCTGCAGGATGACGTGCAACTGCGCTTCGGTCTCTCTCGCGGCATGGTGCGCCCCGGCTTTGCCCAGACGCGCCCCTACACCAATATCACATTCGATTTCCACGATAGCGTCTTCAATCCCAACCTGATCGGTACCCAGGGGCGAGCGACGGCCGGTGCGCCGGACCTGAAGGCCACGACCGCCGATCAGTTCGACACGAGTGTCGAGTGGTACTTCACAGAGAGCGGCAGTCTGACGTTTGCTGCGTTCTACAAGGATATTCAGGACTATGTCGCCCTGCGCACCAACGTGGAGAGCTACACCTACGGCGACCAGACGTTCGAGTTCGATGTCACTCGCCAGACCAATGCGGCGAGCGGCCAGCTGGCGGGCTTTGAGCTAGCCTACCAGCAGTTCTACGATATGCTGCCAAGCCCTTTCGACGGTCTGGGTATGCAGGCGAACTTTACCTTCGTGGATAACCAGGGCGGAATCAACACGGCCTTGAACCCGTTCGACGAGGCCCAGGGAGAGGGGGCCAACGACGACAGCCTGCCCATTGAGGGAATGTCCAGGAAGAGCTACAACCTGGCGCTGATGTATGAGAAATACGATGTTTCCGCGCGCCTGGCTTACAACTGGCGCGAGCGCTACCTGCTCACGACTTCTGCGGCCGTTCTCAACCGCCCGGTTTGGTTCAATGACTACGGCCAGTTAGATGCCTCGCTGTTCTACAACGCGACCGATAACCTGAAGTTCGGCCTGCAGGCCACCAACCTTCTGAATACGCGCACAGAACTGGAAGTGAACGGAGAGCACCCGCAGGCAGCCCAGTACAGTTGGACGGATACCGACCGCCGTATCGCATTTGTCACGCGCTACAGCTTTTAATCTCTCGTCCGGTTCTTTTTGATCCGTCATTTTTCCGGCCCGTAATGGGCCGGATTTTTTTGTATCCAGTTCGTGAGACGTCGGGAATTCCATGCAAAATTCTATTCGCAGCCTTGTGATTGTCGGTGGCGGCAGCGCCGGATGGATGTCCGCCGCCGCGTTGACACGCCTGTTGCACCGGCTCGATATCCAGATCACGCTGGTGGAATCGGAGCAGTTGGGAACTGTAGGCGTGGGGGAGGGTTCCGTACCGATCATGCGCGATTTCAATGCCATGCTGGGCATCGACGAGCGGGATTTCATTCGTCGCACTGGTGGCAGCTTCAAGCTGGGAATTGAATTTCGGGACTGGGGGCACCTGGGCAACCGGTTCTTCCACGCATTCGGTGACTACGGCGAATATATTGAGGGTATTTCTCCCCATCACCACTGGCTGAAGCTGCGGAGTCTGGGCGACGACACACCCATAGATGACTACAGCTTCTCCCAGGTCCTGGCCGACATGGGCCACTTCGCGCCGCCGCCTACTGCGGCGGTGCCGGGGCTGCCGGCGTACAGTTACTCTTACCATTTCGATGCGGCGCTCTATGCGCAATACCTGCGCGAGTATGCCGAGGCCCGCGGTGTACACCGCCGCGAGGGGCGGGTTGTGGATGTGGAGCTGGATGCGGAAAACGGGTTTATCCAGTCTCTCAGGCTGGACAGCGGTGAGAGCCTGCAGGCGGACCTGTTTATCGATTGTTCCGGATTCCGCAGCCTGCTGCTGGGCGACGCGTTGGGAGTGGGGTTTGAGGACTGGAGCCGCTGGCTACCGTGCAACAGGGCCATTGCGGCGCCCAGTGAGCGGGAGGACAGTTTCGGTGCCTGTACCACGGCCACCGCGCTCGACGCCGGCTGGCAGTGGCGGATTCCCCTACAGCAGCGCACCGGCAACGGCTACGTCTACTGCAGCGATTTTATCTCTGACGACAATGCCGAGAAGACACTGCGCAGCAACCTGCACGGCGCACTGACCGCAGAGCCTCGGCTACTGAAATTCACTACGGGCATCCGCGAGATTTTCTGGGAGAAGAACTGCATCGCCATCGGCCTTTCCGCGGGATTCCTCGAGCCGCTGGAGGCCACCGGGATACAGCTTATTCAAACGGGGTTGGCTCGGTTGGTTGAAATGTTTCCGGACAGAAACTTCGACCCGGCGATCAGTGCCGAATACAATCGCGTCGGCCGTCTGGAGTTCGAGCGTATCCGCGATTTTCTGATACTGCATTACTGCATCAACCGCCGGGAAGATTCGGCGTGGTGGCGCTACTGCCGCAATATGGAATTGCCGGAGGCACTGCAGCACAAAATTCAGCTATTCCAGGCCTGCGGGCAGACCGCCTTGCAGGCGGAGGAATCCTACCGGGAGCCGAGCTGGCGAACCATGTTTCTCGGTCTCGGCCTCTATCCCCGCCGCTACGACCCCCTGGTGGACCGGATTCCGGAATCTGCGTTGCGCGCGGAAATGTCGCGCCGGCGGGAGCGCAATCACCAGCTGGCGGCGGACCTGCCCACACATGCAGGCTATATCGCCCAGCTGTGTGCTGCCGGCGGCTGATACAGCCAGCGCCACTGCAGCGAACGGAGGCAGCCGTTTGCCTCAGCCGTATACGAGTCCCGTACCTGCGGTTTTGTGGAAAAGGGGCTTGAAAGGTTTTCAGGCACAAAAAAGCCCCGCCGGTTAGAGCGGGGCTTTTTACTGAGCGTCAGTCGGCTACTTAAACCGCAACATCCTGAATCTCAGTAGCGGCGATACGCTTGCCTTCTTCGGCAGATTTCTGGAAGTCTTCAATCTGGTCGAAGTTCAGGTAGCGGTAGATTTCCGCAGACATGGAGTTCAGGTTTTCCGCGTACTTCTGGTACTCCGCCGGGGTTGGCAGTTTGCCCAGAATTGCGCCCACAGAAGCCAGCTCCGCAGACGTCAGGTACACGTTGGCACCGTCACCCAGGCGGTTCGGGAAGTTTCGGGTGGAGGTGGACAGCACGGTGCTGTTGGGGGCTACTCGTGCCTGGTTACCCATGCACAGGGAGCATCCCGGCATTTCGGTGCGGGCACCGGCTGCGCCGTAGATGTTGTAGTAGCCTTCTTCCATCAGCTGGTGCTCGTCCATCTTGGTAGGCGGAGAGATCCACATACGGGTGGAGATGCCACCTTTGTGCTGCTGCAGCAGTTTACCGGCGGCACGGAAGTGACCGATGTTGGTCATGCAGGAGCCGATGAAGACTTCGTCTACCTTGTCGCCAGCGACGTCGGACAGCAGCTTTGCGTCGTCTGGATCGTTCGGGCAGCAGACGATCGGCTCTTTGATTTCCGCCAGGTCGATTTCGATTACCGCAGAGTACTCGGCGTCGGCATCGGCGCTCATCAGTTCCGGTTTCTCCAGCCACTCTTCCATGGCGCGTGCGCGACGCTCCAGGGTGCGTTGGGAACCGTAACCTTCGGCGATCATCCAGCGCAACAGGGTGATGTTGGAGCGCAGGTATTCGGCGATGGACTCTTCCGGCAGCTTGATGGTGCAGCCGGCAGCCGAACGTTCGGCGGAGGCGTCGGACAGTTCAAACGCCTGCTCTACGGTCAGATGATCCAGACCTTCGATCTCGAGAATGCGGCCGGAGAAGATGTTCTTCTTGCCTTTCTTCTCGACCGTCAGCAGACCTTCCTGGATCGCGTAATAGGGGATTGCATGTACCAGGTCACGCAGGGTGATGCCCGGCTGCATTTCGCCCTTGAAGCGCACCAGCACGGACTCCGGCATATCCAGCGGCATCACGCCGGTGGCCGCAGCAAACGCTACCAGGCCGGAACCGGCCGGGAAGGAGATGCCCATCGGGAAGCGGGTGTGGGAGTCGCCACCGGTACCGACAGTGTCCGGCAGCAGCATGCGGTTCAACCAGCTGTGGATGATGCCGTCACCCGGACGCAGGGAAACACCGCCGCGGTTCATGATGAAGTCCGGCAGGGTGTGCTGGGTGTCGATGTCCACGGGCTTGGGGTAAGCCGCGGTGTGACAGAAGGATTGCATGGTGAGGTCGGCCTGGAAGCCGAGGCACGCCAGGTCTTTCAGCTCGTCGCGGGTCATCGGGCCGGTGGTGTCCTGGGAACCGACGGTTGTCATCTTCGGTTCGCAGTAGGTGCCCGGGCGGACGCCGTCCATGCCGCAGGCTTTACCGACCATCTTCTGTGCCAGGGTGTAGCCCTTACCGGTGTCGTTCGGCTGCTCTGGCAGACGGAACAGGTCGGAGGCTGGCAGGCCGAGAGATTCGCGGGCCTTGGTGGTGAGGCCGCGACCAACGATCAGATTGATACGGCCACCGGCCTGAACTTCATCCAGGAGTACCTGGGATTTCAGTTCAAACTCGGAAATCACCTTGCCGTCTTCGGACAGGATCTTGCCTTCATAGGGGCGGATCTCAATGATGTCACCCATGTTCAGGTCGTCTACCGGGGCTTCGAATACCAGTGCACCGGCGTCTTCCATGGTGTTGTAGAAGATCGGGGCCACTTTACCACCGATACAGATGCCGCCGCCTTTCTTGTTCGGTACGCCCGGCAGCTCTTCACCGAAGAACCACAATACGGAGTTGGTGGCGGATTTACGGGAGGAACCGGTACCCACAACGTCGCCAACGAAGGCAACGGGGTAACCTTTTTCCTGCACTTCAGCGACCTGCTTCATCGGGCCGGTGACACCGTGTTCTTCCGGCTCCAGGCCATCGCGGGTCATTTTGTACATGGCGCGCGCGTGCAGTGGGATATCCGGGCGGGACCAGGCATCCGGGGCCGGGGACAGGTCGTCGGTGTTGGTTTCGCCGGTGACCTTGAATACCGCAACCTTGATGCTCTCGGGTACTTTGTCGCGCTTGGTGAACCATTCGCCTTCGGCCCAGGACTGGATCACGTCCTTGGCGACTTCGTTGCCGGCTTTGGCTTTCTCTTCCACGTCGTGGAAGGCGTCAAACATCAGCAGGGTGCCTTTCAGCTGCTCGCCTGCGAGTTCTGCCAGTTCTTTGTCGTCCAACAGTTCTACCAGGGTGGCGATATTGTAGCCGCCCAGCATTTTGCCCAGCAGTTTGGTGGCGTGTTCGCGGTCGATCAGCGGGGATTCTGCTTCGCCCTTGACGATGGCGGTGAGGAAACCGGCTTTAACGTAAGCCGCTTCATCCACACCCGGGGGTACGCGGTTGGTGATCAGGTCGAGTATTTCCTGCTCTTCACCTTTGGGCGGGTTTTTCAGCAGTTCCACCAGACCGGCAACCTGCTCGGCATTCAGGGGCTTGGGTGGGATATCTTGTTCGGCGCGCTCGGCGACGTGTTTGCGATAGGCTTCAAGCACGGATAATTCCCTCTTTGTGTGTGGGGTAAAACCAACAGCTTCAGGAGCGTCCGGGAGTGATCTTTTGCCTGGTGCAGGCTGGAAAATCTCTCCACCGGGGCCCGTTTTACATCGATGGCCGCTGGAGGCGGGTGGCGAATTCTACATTAAAGGCTTAATCCTGTTAAGTTCGTTGAAAAATCAATAACTTACGCAAATTTTGGTCATTCATGAAATGAATAAAGGGCTGAGCGTTGACTGCCTGCAAGTGAGAATTAATCGCATTTTTTGATGGGTGTGATGCCCCTAAATCGATTCTGTGAATGTGAGTCTGTCCCATTCAAAAATGCTATTCTCTGCGGCTTCATTTCACACTGAATTTCGACCGGATTTCCGTTGTCGCCGTCGGGCGAGCTGGAGGTTGCAAGTCGATGACGTTTCATGAGGTGTTCCCACGGCATGGCAATTTATAAGAAGGTGCGCACTCCCTGCATTGGTGTCTGCTCCACGGGTATCGGGGACAATGTCTGTCGGGGATGTAAACGCTTTGCCCACGAGGTCATTGACTGGAATGCGTATACAGAAGAACAGCGGCGTATTATCGCAGAGCGCCGTGACGGTTATCTTGCAAATGCCGTGCGAAGTCAGCTCGAGATTGTAGACCAGCATTTGTTGCTGGCGCAGCTTAAACATCAGCAGATTCGATTTAATGAAGATCAGAGTCCGTACTGCTGGGTATTTGAGCTGTTGCGCGCCGGTGCGAGCCAGATTCGCGATCTCAGTGAGTACGGGCTCGTTGCCACTGCGGAAGCAAGCAGTGTCCCACTGGTCGAAGTCCGCCGCCGTATTGATGAAGATTTCTATGCTTTGTCGCAAGCGTACTATCAGCGCTTTGTGGCGCCAGGATTGCAGTCAGTCTGAATGGTGCTGGCGATAAACGCCGCTTTCGAAAGATTATTTACCAGTGTGTAAATGCACCCTGAGTGCCGGCAGGAACGGTTCCGGTGTGATTTTCAGATCCCGTCGCTGCCTTCTGCGGCTTCTAGAGGGTTGGTGCTCTACACGGGTAAACTCCGGCAGGCGGCCAGTCTTGTCGCTGTTGACGAGCACTGGCATGGCAGAGTAGCCCACCTGACGGTAGTGATCTTCCTGCGCGCCACTTCCATCCCTATCCCCATAAAAAATTTCCGCGACCTGCAGGTTCGGGCGGCTCTGTACTTGAATCTGGCGCAGCAGGTGATGCTGGCTCTGGTGCAGGCCCGCCAGTAGCTGCCGCTGGTACTGGATGCCGGTGTCTTCGCCGAGTGGGTCCAGTTGCACCAATTTCTTTTCGCACCAATCCGGCGTCACTTTGCGAATGGACTTGCGCGCTTTAATCCAGCTCAGGGCGATGGCATCCGGCTTTTCTCTGCAGAGCAGGATCTGGCGGTAGCTTTGACGAAGGTGGGTGCGTGGGTAGCCGGCATCTGCCAGGGCGTCGCGTAGCTGACTGTCCCGTTCCAGGGCAGGGCGGTCCTCGAGGCAGGCTTTAAACGCGCTGGTCAGTTCCTGAAAGGCCGCTTTTGCGATGTTCAACGCGGATGCGCGCTCAATAATGCTATCCGGCACTGCCAGCAGGCCGGGGATTTGCAGTGTCTGCCGTGCGTCGACGCCCGCAGTTCCCTCACCGTAGTCCAATAGCGCAAAGAGCGCACCTGACAGGCTGTGAGGCGACTCGAAGGATTGTTCCAGTGCCAGGGCAGCTTCGTGCGCAAAGGCAGGCTCCAGAAGATAGCTATCCCAAGTGCGGGTGCTCTGTTGCAGGTTGTCCAGCGCCTCGCGCAATTCTGCGGCGCGCGCGTGCATGGTCGCAGCAACGCCAGGGAGTTGACGAATCAGTTTCTGCAGCTCGGCGGACTGCTTGCTGTCGAGAGTGGTTGCCATTGATGAGACCTGCTTGATTACCCTGGTGTCGAGGCGGTTGTCAGTGAGCGCTTGAGGGGGTCCGTAACCCGCATGGGCTGGTCAGCTGCTACCTTAAATATTATCCACTTAATAAGTCGTTATCAAATGGGAGTTATTTCCACCAACCAGAAAGATCGTGCCAGATCCACAAAGGTTATCCAGGAGCCGGGGGAGAGGGTATACTGCGCGTCATCACCGTCTCTCTGCATTCGCGGGGTGGCGAAAGCCGTATCAGCAGTCCCCTTAGCCATGTCCAACGAAGTACCCGATCTCTCTGCGATTCACGAATTCCTGCTCTGCCAAACGCCGGATGCCTGGATTGAGGCCGCGCTGGCGGAGCCTGAAATGATGTTGGTGGATCACGCCAATTGCGAGAAGAAGGCGGCGGGCACGGCGTTGAACCTGATGTTCCGTTATCTGGACAACTTTGATCTGCTGAACAAGATGTCACGGCTGGCGAGAGAGGAGTTGCGGCATTTCGAGCAGGTGATCGCGATCATGAAGAAGCGAGGTATTGCTTACCCCCACATCAGCGCTTCGCGCTATGCGGCGGGGTTGCGTAAGGAAGTGCGCGGTGCAGAGCCCGGACGTCTGGTCGATACACTGATTTGCGGCGCGATCATTGAGGCCCGCTCCTGCGAGCGATTTGCGCGTATCGCGCCGCATCTGGATGATGAGCTGCAGAAGTTTTACTACTCATTACTGAAATCCGAAGCGCGACATTTTCGCGATTACCTGACGCTCGCCCAGAACGCGACCGAAGAGGATATTGCTCCTCGGGTGCAGGCATTGCTGGAGGTGGAGCAAAGGCTGGTGGAAGAGGGGGATAAGGAGTTCCGCTTTCACAGCGGTGTGCCGGGGCAGGCATAAGCGTCGCCCTGGAGCCTGTGGCGAAGTGATCGGTTACCGAGTTTTCCGCATGGACCACTAGCGACTATCGCTGCGCTCAACCTTTTCCAGCAGGCCGATAAACTCTTCCAGCTCCATGGCATTGCGGCAATCCACGGTAAACTTGTTGTGGAAGAAGATGGTCAATTCCACGCTGGCTGTACGCAGAAATACCGTGTAGCCGTCAAAGTCTGTGCTCGCTGTCAGTCCGCGATAGCGCCATCCCTCTTCGGTTTTCTCGCCCTTGCGGGTGATTATTTCGAACACGCGTAATGCCTGTTTGATGTCCACTCTGTGTTCCAGATCCATAAGACTCCATGTGTGTTGGTGGTGGGGCGGTATGGGCTGATCACGCATACCGAATATTTGCTATCAGGCTCAGGTTACGTCATCTGGACGGTCACCACATCCCCCAGCCGTTCCTGAATGATTTCGCGCAGGAGTGCGGCGAGCTCCCGGTAGAAGAATCGTCCGGGCGCGCTGGCTCGCCAGACCAGACCATGTTGACGGCGGATTGGCATGGATTTCAGCTCGCTCACCTTTAACGCTTCCGGGTTGTGCATTTCCGAATGCACGTAGAGGCCAGGCAGAAAGGCCACGCCGAGCCCCATGACCACCATCTGCCTTAGTGTATCCAGGCTGGTGCCCTCGTAGTCCCGTTGCAGGGTGGCGCCCAGCTTGCGGCAGATATCGTGCACCTGGTGGTGGAAATGGTGCTGCTCTTCCAGTGTCAGCACTTTTTCCCCCCGCAAGTCCACCGGGTGTACCTTTTTCTTGCCGGCGAGGGGGTGGTCGGCGGGTACCACGAATTTGAGTGGCTCTACGAACAGGGGCTCGACGGTCAAGTCGTTGGCCTCAATAGGCATCGGCATGATGGCCAGGTCGTACAACCCCTCGGACAGCTGTCGCTGCAACAGGCGCGGAGGTGCTTCGCGCACGTAGAGCTTCATTGCATGGTAGCGGGCGTGGAGCCCCGGCAGGACGTTGGGCAGCAGATAGGGCCCCAGTGTCGGCGGCACACCCAGCTTGTACGTGGTTTGGTGGCCCTGGGCAATCATGTCGGCTGTTTGGCGAAGTTCCTGCATGGAAAGCAGGACCGTTCGCGCCTTTTGCAGCAATTCCCCCCCCTCCGGAGTGAGCAGGGTGCCGGCGCGGGAGCGCTCGAACAGGGTGACTTCGAGGTTTGCTTCCAGGGCGCTTATCTGGGTGGTCAGGGCGGGCTGGCTGACGCCCAACTCTTCAGCCGCACGACGATAGCTGGTGCGGTCCGCGATGGCGACGAAGTACTGTAACTGCTTGATTGTCGGCGAATTCTGCACGGTGAAAACCTCTGTCGCTAAGCGGCTATGATTATGTCAGGTTATCAGCAAATGGTATTTATTGTTATTGAACTATCAAAAAATAATGAATTCACAGGTAGTGCCTGTTTATTAGCTTGCCTAAACATTAGCGCCGCTATCCAGTAGCACCACCATCCGTTAGCACTAAGGAGTGATTCATGGAACACGTGATCAATGGCGTGGCGAAATTTCAGAATGAAGTTTTTCCTGAGAAAAAAGCGAAGTTTTCCGAACTGGCGGACGGTCAGAGCCCAGAAGTATTGTTTATCACCTGCGCAGACTCGCGTATTGACCCCAACCTGGTAACCCAGACTGAACCCGGCGACCTGTTTATCTGTCGCAACGCGGGCAATGTGGTACCTCCGCACAGCAGTCACACCGGCGGCATCACCGCTTCTATCGAATTCGCGGTTGCGGCACTGGGCGTCTCCCACATTGTGATCTGCGGGCACACCGACTGTGGTGCAATGAAAGGCGCCATTGCACCGGAGAACCTGGATACCCTGCCACACGTCAAGGAGTGGCTGGGCCACTGTCGGGCAGCCACTGAAGTTGTACGCGGCCGCCACGGCGGTGAGCTGTGCAAAGATCATCTCGATGAAGTGACCCGGGAAAACGTGGTGCAGCAACTGCAACACGTGCGCACGCACCCCTCGGTAGCCAGTGGTATCGCCAACGGCAGCATTCAGCTTCACGGCTGGGTGTATAACATCGGCACCGGTGAAGTGCTGTGCTTCGACGAGGCCACCCGCGAGTTTACCGCGATGAGTGAACGCTATCGCACCATTTTTGGTGAGCAACTTGCTGCCGCAGAAGCGGCGGCGGCTGCTTGCGATAATAAAGCCTAAGGGTGGTGTGGTGATGAAGTTTGATTTAACCAATTTGCGGGGCGATATCACCGGCGGTATTACTGCCGGTGTTGTCGCTCTGCCGCTCGCGCTCGCGCTGGGTGTGGCCTCTGGCCTCGGTCCCATGGCGGGTATGTATGGCGCAATCGCCGTGGGTTTCTTTGCGGCGCTGTTCGGCGGTACCGGCCCCCAGATCTCGGGTCCTACTGGCCCCATGGTGGTGGTACTGGCGGGGCTGTTTGCCAGCCTCTCCGGTGATGCCAGCCTCATCTTTACCGCGGTGATTCTTGCCGGTGTATTTCAGGTGCTCATGGGGGTACTCGGTGTCGGGCACTATATCCGCCTGGTTCCGTATCCGGTGATTTCCGGTTTCATGACCGGTATTGGCGTGATCATCATCATCCTGCAGCTGAACCCTCTCTTGGGGCACGATTCCCCAAGTGGCACCCTGGGCGCGCTGGGCAATGTGCCTGAAGCGCTGTCGGCAATTCATCCAGCCAACCTCGTTCTCGGTCTCGGTACCCTGGCAATGGTCTATCTGTGGCCAGCGAAATGGGGTCGCTACCTGCCTGGACCTCTCGCGGCCTTGATTGCCGGTACAGTACTCGCTTTCTTTGCGCTGGATGTGCCTATCCTGGGCTCGATCCCCACGGGGCTGCCGGAGCTGCAGATGCCAGTGTTTGGTGGCGAAAACATGTTCCTGGTGGTGGAAGCGGCCATCATTCTCGCCGTTCTTGGCGCGCTGGATAGTCTGCTGACCTCCCTGGTTGCCGATAACATGACCCGCACCCGTCACCACAGCAACAAAGAACTGATTGGTCAGGGCATTGGTAACACCGCAGCCGGCTTTATTGGCGGTATCGCCGGTGCTGGCGCAACCATGCGTACCGTGGTCAATGTGCGCTCTGGCGGCCAGACCCGGATCTCCGGTATGACCCACGCGCTAGTTCTGCTGGCGGTCGCGCTCGGTCTGGGTCCGTTGGCAGAAAATATTCCGCAGGCGGTGTTGGCGGGCATTCTGGTAAAAGTCGGCCTCGACATCATCGATTGGAAGTATCTCAAGCGCGCCCACCAGGGTCCCCGCTGGGATTTAGCACTGATGGTGCTGGTGCTGGGTATGACCGTGTTTGTCGACCTGATCACTGCAGTTGGCGCTGGTGTTGTTCTGGCGGCTCTGGCGTACGTAAAGCAGGTGGCAAGCCTGCAGATCGAGCGTCTGCGCAACCTGCCGGAACATCTGGACAGTGAGGATGATAAGGCCATTCTGGAGCGCAACCGCGATAGCATAGCCCTGTTTGAGTTCAGCGGCCCGCTGAGCTTTGGCGCTGCGGCGGATCTCGGCCACCATGTTCGTGAGCATAGCGCTCAGGGATCCAAGGTGCTGATTCTGGATTTTTCCGCGATGCCGGTATTGGATCTGTCGGCGGCCATGGCTGTGGAGACTATCGCAACGGACGCCAAAGACAGCGGCAAGCAGCTCTTTCTCGCCGGGATGAACGAGGAGGTTGAAGGCGTACTCAAGGGACTGAATGGTCGTATTCCGGCCGATGCCACCTACAGGGACCGCAGCGAAGCTCTGCAGGCTGCAGAAAAAGCGCTGAATGAGGTGGATGTCGGTGGTGACGTGAGTGCGTTGCCCACCGGTGCAGCCTAATCTGGACAGGTGAAAGGGGAGCAGAGATGCTCCCCTTTTTTGATTGTCCGAAATTTCGTTTAATCATCCAAAGTCGGCCGATCGACCGGTGGTGGCTCACGGTGGTGTATTTTCAGGTCTTTGATTTGCCCCACTGATAACCAGAATGTGAGTGCCAGGGCGGCGATGGTGACACTGAGCGTGACAAAGCGCACCCAACCCGGCGAGGGCCCCCCGGGTAGTTTGTGCTCTTCCTGTACAGCCCGTTTATGGTTGAGTGCGAGGGCATAGAAAACGATAGTGAAGACCACAAAAATAAGGGACCAACGGGTTTGTGCACCATCCGATCCGACCAGAGCCACCATGCAGTAGATCGCGGCGATTAAAAGCACGATGGTTGAAATGCCGTACTGTCTGGGAGGCATTTTGCCGTAGCTCAACACCTTCAGTGCTACTGCCGAGTAGATGTAAGGTAGTAGTGTCATAATCACGGCGATGGACGCAATTTTGCCGAACTGTTCACTGGCCGTGGGCGACATGGTTGCAAGTACCTGCAGGGACATCAGGACGGCGACCAGTGCGAGCCCCAGGCTGGGTACGCCTTTCTGGTTTGTTTTGGAAAACAGAGCGGGAAACAGGCCATCATCGGCGGCGGCTTTTGCCGACTGACCCACCAGTAGCGTCCACCCTCCGAGTGAACCGATACAGCCGATGGCCGCACAGATAGCCACGATATTGGCCGCCGTACTGCCGAGCGCGATGCGTGCGGCATCGGCAAACGGTGCGGACGAGGTGATCAGTTCTTTATTCGGGATCATGCCCATGATCGCAGTAGAGCTGAGGACGTAAGCGACGGAGGCCACCAGTACGCCGCTAACCGTCGCGATAGGCACATTGCGGGTCGGGTTTTTCACCACACCTGCAGATACCGATGCGGTCTCGACACCGATGAACGCCCAGAGCGTGAAGGTCAGTGTTGCCATGACGGCGCTGGCAGAGCCTTTGCCGGATACGTTCCACCCGGCGGTAAAGGTCTGGCTGTCAAACCAGAACCAGCCCAGTATGGCTGTCCCCAGAATCGGAATCAGTACCAGCCCGGTGGTCATGGACTGGATCTGCCCTACGGTCTTCGGGCCCAGAATATTGGCGTAAGTCAGCATCCAGATGACCGCGATCTGTGCCATTGCGAATACGAGGGGGTGCTGTAGCGCGGGGAAAAAGTGCATGAGGTAACCCAGACCGGCGGTTGCCAGCGCTACGTTGCCCACCACGTTGGCAAGCCAGTAAACCAGGTTGGTCTGGTAGCCCATATAGTCGCCGAATGCTTTGCGGGCGTAGGCGTAGGGCCCGCCGGCGGCCGGGTAAAGGGCAGCCAGTCGCGAAAACACCAGCGCAAGCGCCACAGCGCCGGCGACGGTAATCAGCCACCCGATCAGAGAGATGCTACCTACGGCGGCCAGGTTTGCCGGCAACATGAATACCCCGGACCCCATCATGTTGCCGGCCACCATCATGGTCGCCGGAAAAAGGCCTATCTTGTTCTCTTCAGCGGTTTCGCTGGCCATTGCCATTCTCCGTCCTGTTATCCCACCGGCGATTTATTTCAAGGCGTAAATGCGGTACTCGCCATCACGCACTTCCACGCCGTGGTTATCGTGGCCGAAACCGGGAAATTCCCGGTCATAGGCTTCGAGGGCTTTTAAGTAACCCAGTACTGCTCCTTCGGCATCACCGAAGTTTTCTCCTGGCATCAGTAGCGGAATGCCGGGCGGGTAGGGCACTACGCCGGTGGCGGCAGTACGGCCGGCAAGTTGAGAAAGTGGCAGCATTTCCACCTCGTTGCGTACCAGTGCCTCATACGCCTGTACCGGTGTGCAGTCCGCATGGGGGAGGGTGGAAAAGCCCTGCGCCAGATGTGTGGTGGTGCGCAGTGCTTTCATACTGGCAAACATTTTGACGGCCAGGTCTTTGAGCCCCATCTCGCGGTAGCCGGGATGTTCATTGGTAAGGGACGGAATACATTCCACCAGCGGCCGGTTGTGATCGTAGTCGCGCTTGAATGCCAGCAGGGCATTGATGAGGGTTCCCCATTTCCCTTTGGTGATACCCAGCGAAAACAGGAAAAGAATGGTGAAGTCCGTGGTTTTCTCCACCACAATGCCCAGGTTATCGAGATAGCTGCTCACAATACTCGCCGGTATTCCGTGTTTGGCGAGCGCGCCATCGTTCTCTACACCGGGTGTGACCACGGATACTTTTATCGGGTCGAGCATGCAGTAGTGGTCTTCCAGCTCTGCAAAGCCATGCCAGTGGTCGCCCGGTCTTAAAATCCAGGCTTCCGGATCGTTACATAATTGTTCGGGGGGCGCTTCGTGGAAGGCATAGGTTCTGCCGGTTTCTGTGTCGGTGATTTTGTCGGGTTGCCAACCGTTGAAGAACCATTCGCCATCGGCGATGTATTCGCTGTGCAAGCGCGCCATCGTCTGGCGGAAGGCGACGGCTTCGGCAATGGATTCGCCGGTCAGGGTTTCTCCTCCGGGCCCCGCCATCATTGCTGCGCTGACGTCATTGGACGCCATGATGGAATACAGGGGCGAGGTGGACGCATGCATCATAAATGCTTCGTTGAACCGGCCGTGCTCAATCGGGCGGCGACCGTCGCGGATATGGATCATGGATGCCTGGGAGAGTGCCGCCAGCAGTTTGTGGGTGGAATGGGTTGCAAACTTTGTTGGACCGGGCGTGTCTTCGCGCTCCTGGTCATACATCGCGAAGCGATCGCGATACAGGGGGTTGAACCGGGCATAGGCGTACCAGGCCTCATCGAAGTGCAGCCGGTCTACCGATTCTCCAAGCAGTGCTTCCACCTTGCGTACGTTGTAGCAAAGTCCATCGTAGGTGGAGTTGGTGATGACGGCATGGACCGGTGTCTTGTCTTCACAGCCGGCGGTAAGTGGATTCTGGTCAATGGCCTCCTTTACCGCAGCTCGAGTCAGGCGCGCAGGGGGAATCGGGCCGATAATGCCATAGTGATTGCGTACCGGGATCAGGTATGTGGGTACTGCACCGGACATTGTCATGGCATGTTCCACCGACTTGTGGCAATTGCGGTCACACAGGGCCACCTGGCCACGGCTGACCGACGCCATGAGAATGACACGATTGGAGGTGGAAGAGCCATTGGTAACGTAGTAAGTGCGGTCGGCACCAAATACACGGGCTGCGTATTTTTCTCCGTCTGCAATAGGGCCGGTATGATCGAGCAGTGAACCCAGCTCACCAACGGAGATGGACAGGTCCGAGCGCAGCATATTCTCGCCGTAGAATTCGTGGAACGCGCGCCCGACGGGGGATTTCAGGAAGGCAGTACCACCCGCATGCCCAGGTGTATGCCAGGAGTATTCATGCACGTTGGAAAACTCCAGGAGCGCTTTGAACATCGGTGGCACGAGGCTTTTGCGATAGCGTGCGATTTCCGCCTGAATGCGCCCGCCAATAAATACCGGGGTATCTTCCTGGATCCAGATAAAGTCATTGGTCAACTCCAGTGCGTAGCGCGGTAATCCTGCAGCGGAATCCCGGTCTGCCAACATAAAGACCGGAAGCTGCTCATTACGTGCCCGTAGTTCCGCCAGGACTTCCAATGCGCCCCGCGTGGCGTTGGTACCGGGGAGTCCCCAGCTCAGCAGCAGGCACTGAATCGCCGGGTTGGAGCGAAGCAGGGTAATGGTGTCCTCGGCGGAGGCAGCGACTACGACCTGAATCTGTAATTGTTCAAGTGCACTCTGCAGGCGACGGGTGGCTGCGCCATCGGCATCTGGCTTGGCCGTGTCTTCGCTGGCAAGCAATGCCAGCATACCGAGGGGGCGACGGGAGGGCTCGGACATGTGTTGAACTCTTCGTTGAATAGCCGTTGACTAACCAGTTCTCGGTCGCTTTTTTGACCGTTGCAGTGGTTAGTTATAGCTCAACAATTGGTGCCTGGATGTCCGGGGGGGAAGTTGTAGCGGAGAGCGAAGTTCGGGGCTCAACCCTGTGGCTCGACCTCCATCATGGAAACCACGGAATAAGGGGTCAGTTCCTCGAGAATCTCGTTCAGGGAAACCTGTTGCCAGCAGGGCCTCGCGCCAGCGGAGTGCTTCCCTCCAATCAGTAATTTTCTCGCCAGTGCGGCGGCCGGTGCAGCGGGTATCCATGGGCCGTCACCATTCAGCCCAAGAATTTGCCACTGCACTGCGCCCGCCCCCTGCCTTCCGCTCTCCTGATCGGAAAGAACACCCTCTATTTCCATCATCATGCCGCCATTGGCGCTGCGCATTGGCCAGTGATCGGCGAGCCAGTGGCCGACTTTGGCCATCTGTTTGCGCAGCGCTTCGCGCT
This sequence comes from Microbulbifer celer, assembly GCF_020991125.1. NCBI lineage: Bacteria > Pseudomonadati > Pseudomonadota > Gammaproteobacteria > Cellvibrionales > Microbulbiferaceae > Microbulbifer > Microbulbifer celer. Next base: position 1,957,021 of record NZ_CP087715.1, on the reverse strand, counting down.
GGATGGGGAACTGGCGGTGAGCAATATTTGCGCAGGCGGCGAGCCCGAACTGCAGCGGCGCGGGCTGCAGGCCAGTGGTGGTCTGCAGCGAGCGCAGACTGGGGAAATGTTGTGGGATCAGCCGCTGATCCGGCGCTTCGTAGTCGCACACCCAGCGGGGGCCTACGGGGTGTCCGAACGGTACCCGTTGCAGGTAATTTCCGCTATAGGTGTCCTGCTGCTGGCCGTTTTCAATTCGCTGGAAGCCATCACCCAGAAAATCGAAGCCCGACCGTTGTGTGGCGTGGGCGTCGCGAATCTGGCGTGCCGGCGAGATGTGAACGGAAACCCCATCGATACGGGAAAACTGGTCTGTGAGTGCTGCCAGTACGGCTGAACTCAGCGCAGGCAGGGTGCCTGCGCCACTGATGACAGTTGTCCCCGCCTCTCTGGCGCTGGCGTCCAGAGAATCGATGTTGCACACAAAGGCAGCGCTTTCCGCGATATCTATATAATCACAGGCTTGTGCGATACAAGCTTCGGCCACACCGTAGTCTTGCCCGTAGAACGGTCCGGCGCAATGAATCAGCAGGTCAACATTCAGCCGATTGATCTGGTTGGCAAAGTCGGCGGAATTCCGGTCGAGCTGGATGCCTTCGGCGCTTGCGCGTTGCAGACTCTCTTGAGAGGGATGGTCATGCAGGCGGCTGGCAAAGAGTTCCGCCTTGAAGCGGTCGCGGCCGGCGATGATCAGGTGCAGGCCGGGTTCATTTGCGAGCCTGTGTGCGATTCGGCTGCCAAAGGTGCCGTAGCCACCGAGTATCAGGACTTTCTTGCGTGGTTGATCACTTTGCTGATTGCTACTGTCTGGCAAATTCGGCTCCCTGTTCCCTGGGTCCAGATGTATATGTGGGGACTAGGTCCTAGGATGCCGTGGGCCAGTGGATCAATTCAAGACCTTTTGCATCGGCCTTGATGCACCAGCCAAGCTCCCCCCAGTCCCCGAGGACAATACGTTCTGCCGGCTCACCGTCCACTTCCAGTCGGTGGCGGGCGGGACGGTGGGTATGGCCATGGATCAGGGTGCGGGTATTGTGATCGCGCAGTGCGTTGATGACCTCTTCCGGGGTCACGTCCATGATGTCTTCTGCCTTGCGACTGTTCATGGATTTGGACACTGCGCGAATCTGGTCTGCAATCTGGCGGCGCTCATCAAGGGGCTTGGCCAGCAGGGCCTGTTGCCACTGCGGGTTGCGCGCCTGTTGGCGGAAGGCCATGTACTCTTCGTCCAGAGTGCACAGGCTGTCACCATGCATCAGCAGCACCGGCTCGCCGGCGAGTTCAACCAGGCTGGGGTCCGAGAGTAACTCGGCACCGCAGCGGCGAGCGTAGTCTTCGCCGATGAGAAAGTCGCGGTTGCCGTGCATCAGGTAAAGGCGGGTGCCGGCATCGCTGAAGGCCTTTAATTGGCGGGCAACTTCCTGCGGCAGGGGGGCATCATCGTCGTCCCCGATCCATACTTCAAAAAAGTCGCCAAGAATATACAGCGCTTCGGCACCAGCCGCCGGACCAGCCAGAAAATCATAGAAGGCCCGGGTGATGTGCGGGCGGGTTTCGTCCAGGTGCAGGTCTGAAATGAGAAAACTGGCCACTGGCAAATCCGCCTCGTCTCGTATTCTTATTGCTGGATTTTTGGGCTGGGGTTTTCCTCCCAGCCCAGGGAATATCTGTCCGCGCAGTTATCTATCAGCGTAGTCGTCGGAGATGGTGACGCTGTTGATCTCAATGCTTTCGGTAGGGACGTCCTGGTGGAAGCCGTTGCTGCCGGTAGGTACTTCTTTGATTTTGTTGACGACGTCCATTCCTTCAACCACCTTGCCAAATACGCAGTAGCCCCAGCCCTGGGCGTCTTTGGAGCGGAAGTTCAGGAAGTCGTTATCGTTGACGTTGATGAAAAACTGAGCAGTCGCAGAGTGTGGATCCATGGTGCGAGCCATGGCCAGGGTGCCGGTGTCGTTCTTCAGGCCGTTGTCGGCTTCGTTCTCGATCGCGTCGCGGGTCGGTTTCTGGTCCATGTTTGGGGTCATGCCGCCGCCCTGGACCATGAAATTGTTGATGACCCGGTGGAAAATGGTGCCAGTATAGAAGTCGTCGCGGCAATACTGCAGGAAGTTGGCTGCAGTCTTCGGTGCCTGGTCGAAATTGAGTTCGACGACGATATCGCCGTAAGTAGTATGCAGAGTGATCATAAATTGTCCTGTCCGGGTCGGTTTGGGGCGGCATGATACTCTTATCACACGCTGGCGCAAACCGCTCGCACCGGTCAGCCTGCGCCTGAATGAATCGCTTTGCGAAAGCCAGGCAAAACCCATGCGGCGGCGGTCATCTGCGTTATAATCCGCCGCTTAGTTTGAACAGCTGTATATAGAGAATGCTATGACATCCGAGAGCAAGCCCGCTCACTTTTTACAGAACATCATTCGTGAAGACCTGGCCGAGGGCCGGGTAACCCAGGTGACTACCCGTTTTCCCCCGGAGCCGAACGGCTACCTGCATATCGGCCACGCCAAGTCCATTTGTTTGAATTTTGGCCTGGCGAAAGAGTTTGGTGGGGCGTGCAACCTGCGTTTTGACGACACCAACCCCGCCAAAGAAGAAGAGGAATACGTCGACGCGATCAAACGCGACGTGTCCTGGCTCGGGTTTGAGTGGGCTGGCAATGTGAAGTACACCTCGGACTACTTCGACCAGTTGCACCAATGGGCCATCCATTTGATCAAAGAGGGCAAAGCCTACGTCTGTGATCTGTCGGCGGAAGAGGCGCGCGCGCACCGCGGAACCCTGAAAGAGCCAGGTATCAACAGCCCGTATCGCAATCGCACGCCGGAAGAGAATCTGGATCTGTTTGCGCGCATGGCGGCGGGTGAGTTCGAAGAGGGCTCGTGCAGCCTGCGCGCCAAGATCGATATGGCCGCACCGAACATTAATCTGCGCGACCCGATCATCTACCGCATCAAGAAGATGGCGCATCACCAGACCGGGGATAAATGGTGTATCTACCCGAGTTATGACTTTGCCCACGGCCAGTCCGATGCACTGGAGGGGGTCACCCACTCCATATGCACACTGGAGTTTGAAGATCACAAACCACTGTACGACTGGTTTATCGAGCATCTGCCTGTACCGGCCCAGCCGCGCCAGTACGAATTCGCGCGTCTGCACCTGAATTACACCGTGGTTTCCAAGCGCAAGCTCAAGCAACTGGTGGATGAAGGCTATGTGGACGGCTGGGATGATCCCCGCATGCCAACCATATCCGGCTTGCGTCGCCGCGGTGTAACCCCGGCATCGATCCGCCAGTTCTGCGAGATGATCGGCGTTACCCGTTCCGATTCCACCGTCGATGTGGGAATGCTGGAATATGCAATCCGCGACGACCTGGACAAAAATGCGCCGCGAGCCATGTGTGTGACGGAGCCGCTCAAGGTTACCCTTACCAACTATCCGGAAGGTCAGGAAGAAATACTCTCCGCACCGGGACACCCGGTACGGGACGATCTACCTGCGCGTGAGCTGCCGTTTGGTCGCACCCTGTACATCGAAAAGGAAGACTTCCGCGAGGAAGCCAACAAGAAGTACAAGCGTCTGGTGCTGGGCAAGAAAGTCCGCCTGCGTAACGCCTATGTGATTCAGGCGGAAGAAGTAGTCAAGGACGATGCCGGTGAGATTGTGGAAGTCCTGTGCTCTGTCGACCTGGACACCCGCGGTAAAGACCCGGCCGACGGCGTCAAGCCCAAGGGCGTAATTCACTGGGTATCTGCCGACAACAATGTGGATTGTGAAGTGCGCCTGTACGATCGTCTGTTCAACGAAGAGTCCCCCGATGTGGGCGACAAGAACTTCCTTGACTCCGTGAATCCGGACAACCTCAAGATCCTGACTGGCTGTAAAGCGGAAATCGGCCTTGCAGAAGCGCAGCCGGAGAAGGGGTATCAGTTTGAGCGCAACGGTTATTTCTGTCGCGACAGCAAATACGGTAGCGCAGAGAAGCCCGTGTTCAACCGCACGATCGGGCTTCGCGATAGCTGGGCCAAAGAGCAGAACAAGTAGCCGCTGTCTCTTCGCGGAAGTCTTGCAGGTGGATGCGCTTCGCTTATCCACCCTGCAGATCCAGGAATTGCAGGCGTAGGGTGGATAAGCGAAGCGCATCCACCATTGACTATCAAAGCAACTCATTCAGAACAACTCATCCAGAAGAGCACAGCGAGAAGAGATGTCTCTCAAACTCCACAATACCTTTTCAGGTCAAAAAGAAGTTTTTACCCCGCTGCAGGAAAACCGTGTACGTATGTACGTGTGTGGCCCCACCGTTTATAACCGGGTACACATCGGTAATGCGCGTCCGGCAGTTGTGTTCGATACGCTGTATCGCGTATTGAAAAGTGAGTACGACGACGTGATCTACGCGCGCAATATCACCGATATTGACGATAAGATCATGAAAGCCGCGCGGGACAACGGTGAAGAAATCGGTGCGCTCAGTGCGCGCTATGCTCAGGCCTATTTTGACGATATGGCCGCGTTGAATACGCTGCAGCCGGATGTGACCCCCTATGCCACAGAGCACCTGCCAGAGATGATCGCGATGATCGAGCGTCTGGTAGAGAAAGGCAACGCGTATGCGGCAGAGGGCCACGTGCTGTTTGCGGTCCAGTCCATGGACGATTACGGCAAACTGTCCAAGCGCTCCCTGGACGATATGCTCGCCGGAGCCCGGGTTGAAGTGGCGCCCTATAAAAAGTACGCCGGCGACTTTGTGCTGTGGAAGCCGTCTGCAGATGACGAGCCCGGTTGGGATAGCCCCTGGGGCCGTGGTCGCCCCGGCTGGCACCTGGAATGCTCGGCGATGATCAAAAAGCATCTCGGGGAGACTATCGATATCCACGGTGGTGGCCGCGACCTGACATTCCCGCACCATGAAAATGAGCGCGCGCAAAGCTGCTGCGCCAACGGTGGCGATTTTGTGCGGTACTGGGTGCACAACGGCTACGTCAATATTGACGGCGAAAAGATGTCCAAGTCCCTGGGCAACTTCCGTATGGTCAACGATCTGCTGAAACAGTACCCGGGTGAAGTGCTGCGCTTTGCGCTGCTCTCCGCCCACTATCGCTCGGAACTGAACTTCAGCGCAGATCTGCTGGATCAGGCCTGGCGGTCTCTGGATGGGCTCTACGGCGCCCTGCGGGATACCCAGCAGGTTGAGGCGCAGCAAGCCGATCCCACCGGTTCCCCGTTTATGGCGGCGCTGCTGGACGACTTGAACACGCCGGTGGCCATCAGCGAGCTGCACCAGCTGGCGCGCGAATTGAATAAAGCGGCAGACGCGGATAAACCCGCTCTCAAAGGTCAGCTGCTGGCCGCCGGAGACATGCTGGGGATTCTGCACCTGGATGCGGAATCCTGGTTCAAGCAATCCCGCGGCGGTGACGAGATCAGTGAGTCGGAAATCGAGGCGCTGATCGCCGAGCGTCAGCAGAGCAAAAAAGACAAGAATTTTGCCCGCGCGGATGAAATTCGCGAGGAGCTGAAGGCCAAGGGTGTCGTGCTGGAAGACAGCCGCGAAGGCACTAAATGGCGCCGGGAATAGATCCCGGTAAATTGAACGGGAATTTGAAGAGGTTACCGGTGCCGGTGCTTCTTCCATGTCATAACCATTTAATCGACGAAGACAAGATTATGAGAAAGACTTTGACCCTGATCACCGCTTCCATCGCCGTTCTGACGCTCACCGCCTGTGAGCCCAAGGTGGGTTCTGAGGCCTGGTGTAAGAAAATGGATGAAACCCCGAAAGGTAAGTGGAGCTTCGACGACGCGGGTGATTACACCAAATACTGCGTATTGAACCAGAAGCCGGAAGAGCAGTAAGTCGTTCGTTACGTGGAAGCCTGCCCGTTGTTTTTTGCAGATTCCTATCAGCATTTTTTCCGCCCGCTCACCGGTAAATACCGCGAGCAGGTTGTGGAATGCCTGCGCCTGCTCTACGAGCGTCTGTATACTGCCAAGGCGGATTACGGTGAGTCATTGGGCCGCGAGCAGATTCTGGAAATCTTTGCCGAGGCCCTGACCCGTGCGCCGCAGCTGGATAGCGGTGGCGAGCCGGGCGATACCCCTGAATCTGAGAAGCGCTTTCGTGGCCCCCGCGAGCAGGCGGTCTGGGTGCTCAACAGCCTGGTGGAATACGGCTGGCTGGAAAAACTGGTCGACAGCGCTTCGCTCACGGTTTCCTTTCCGTTCAGCCGCCGCGGCCGCCTGTTTACCCAGCCGCTGGTGGAATTGAACAGCACCCGTGTACGCACCCGCCACCGCAATACCCGCAATACCCTCAATTCTCTGGAAGCTTTTGCCAGCCGCGGCGAGGTCTATGACCTGATTGATGCGTGGGAATACTCCGAACGTATCGTTGCTGACTTCACCGATATGGTCGCGGAACTCGAAGAGCGCAAGCGCGAGCTGGTGCGTGAAGTAGAAGCGCAGATTCTGGTGCAGCAGGCGACGGACGAATTTTTCGCCTTTATGGAAAGCCGCTTTCAGCCGGACCTGGCAATCCGGCTGTCTGCGGACAGTGTGGAGAAGCACCGGGATTCCATCGGCAAGGTAATCGCGCAGATCCGCCGCAAGGACAATGACAAAAAAGCCGACTGGGAGCGTCGGCTGCGCCAGCAATTGCCAGAATTGATGACGGAAGGTCAGTCCATCCTGTGGCTGATGCTGGATACCATCGAGGACCGTATGCGCCGCGCCTGTGAAGTCAAACTCCCGGCACTGCGTCAGGCATTGCAGGGCTTTACCAAGCGCGCCGAGATCATCATCCGCCAGCTCAGCTATCTGCAAAGTAACACCGGGGGCGCGTTTACCGATCTGTGTCACTCCCTCGGGCAGGCGGATAACAAGTCTGATCTGTTGGAGCAGCTCGGTGCCGACATGGCCGCGTTCCAGCTGCGCTTGTTTGACCCGAAGCAGACCCAGCTCTGGCAGCGCAGCCGTCGCCAGCCGGTGAACACCTTTGTGGAAGACGATGTGCCGATGAGTGATGACAACCATCGCGACATTCTGTTGCAGCAACTGCTGGATCAGGCATTCAATTTCAACAGCAGTGATTTGCGGCAGTACCTCTCTGAAACCCTGGGCAGCGGCGAGCGCGTCAGCAGCCGGGATCTGCCTTTGCGGGATGCCCGCGATCTGCTTGCCATGAGCCATGCATTGGAAGCGGCCGCGGTTTCCCAGGATGGCAGTGAGCCATTTATGGAAGTAACGTTTACTGGCGAAATGGCCAGCAACGATTATTTCCAACAATTTGATGAATTTACTCTCGAGCTGAAAAAACGTGATTGAAACGGGGTTGATCGACAACGCGCTGGAAGAAGCGCTCAAGCAATGCAAGCTGAGCCGTAGCGAGTTCTCCGAGCTGTTGGTGCGGCTGCTGGATTACGGGGTTATCTGTCGTGATGAAAGCAACGTGGAAACCCTGCTGTACGACCGCTTTCAGCGTTGTGAATCACTGATCCGCGAATGGATCGCGCCATTGGGGCTGCGTTTACAACACGACACCCGCTTCCAGTTTATCCGCGTTTACCCACCGGGTGCTGAAGTGCCGGGTATGGCAGACCAGGAAGAGCCGCACCACGGCGGTTTCCGCGCGCGCCTCACCCAGCAGGAAGTGGCTGCGATCCTCGTGCTACGCGTGGAGTATGACAAGTCTCTGCGAGAAGGGCAGGTAGACGATCATGGTTGCGTGGCGCTGACCTTGGAAGCATTGGAACTCGGGTTGCGTAACCTGCTCAAGATGTCTTTGCCAGACAAGTTGGCAGAGCGCAAACAGTTGCTGAAGAAACTCCGTCAGTTGCGCTTGATTCAGTTTAACGGTGAAGACAGTGAAGCTGCTGCGGAGACGCTGCTGCGAGTCCGTCCCACGATTGCCCAGTTTGTCAGCGAATCCGCTTTACAACAGTTGCTGGAGTCAGGTGAGGGCGATAATGTGTCGCCAGTCGACGCTCCAGCCGACATCCAGGCTGAAAAAGCCGAACCAGAAGAGCGAATTACCCCGAGCAGCGAAGACCACAGTCTGTTTGCGGAATCAGATTAGATGGTGGATGCGCTGCGCTTATCTTATCCCCCTACTGAAAATTTATATTTTTTTCAGACTGCAGGGTGGATAAGCGCATCCACCTTGAAAACATCACCAGGTAAATATCGGGCATTCGAAACGTATGTTTCTGAAAAAACTCATCCTGATCAACTGGGGCAATATTCCCCAGCTCGAGTATGACTTCGGGCCGATCAACCTGTTTTCCGGTGGCAACGGCTCCGGCAAGACCACCGCGGCGGACGCGATTCAGACCCTGATGACCGCTGCGCACGACACACTGTTTACCTTCAACCCCGGGCAGGACGAAACTACCCAGCGCGGGCGGGGAGGCAAGCAGGTGCGCACTCTCGCGTCGTACGTACTCGGCTGTGACGATGGCAGCTATGCCCGCTTGCAGCCCACCGATTGCTATATTGCCGGCAATTTTTATCCTACAGATGGCGAAGACGGCGATCCTTTCACGGCGATCATGGCGATCCGTGCCCACTTGGATACCAGCAGTAAACCCGCTCAGGCGCGCCAGGATAGTCTGAAGTTTTTCCTGCTCCCGGGTGCACAGCTGGCCATCGGCGATTTCATCAAAGAGTACAAAGACGGTAAACATCTACTGCCGCTGGACAAGTTCTACAGCGTGGCGAGCAAGCAGTTCGAGAAGGTTGAGCAGTACGATAAGAAGAAGGCCTATCTGCGCCGTTTGTACGGCGCATTGCGCGGTCGCAAGGATGCTGTGCCGGATCGTGAGGCCATGCACGCGGCGCGCACGTTTGCCAACTTTATGGCGTACAAGCCGGTAAAAAGTATCAATGACTTTGTCGCTCAGGAAGTACTGGAGAAGCGCGATCTGGGAGATGCCATCCGCTCGGTGTCTGAACTGATGAAAACCATACATGGTATGGAGCAGGAGGCCCGGGAAATCGTCGACCGGGTCGATGCCTTGCAGCGCATTGCAGAATCTGCAGATCTCTACCGTGAGCAGTGGTTACAGTTGCGGGTGCAGGAGTACCTGCAGGCCAAGCATCAGCAACTGCGGGTTCAGAAAACCTATGTGGAAGGCAAAAGCCGGCAGAAAGACAATCGCGCGGATCTGGAGCGCACCGCGCAGGAAATCCAGCAGTCAGAGGGGCGGGTTCGCCAGCTGAGTGAAGAGTTGGTTGCGATTCAGGCGCAGCGCCAGGGAATTTCCGCTCTGCGCAGCAAGGATGAGCTGGATCAAAAGATCGCCGACGCCAACAGAACTCTTTCTTCACTGGCATCTCCGCTTGCGGTGCAGCAACAGGCCTTCGCAGATAATCGCACCGCTGCCGGAGAACTGCTTTCCTTACTGAACAGTACCTCGATCGCGTTGGAAGTTCCGGCGTTCAGTGACGGCGGATTGTTGAAGTCCATCAAGGCGGTCGGCCGCAGCGATGACCTGCCAGAGCTGCAGGGCCTATTGGGCAAAGACTGGATTGATCTGTCTGCACAGGAGTCCCTGCGTGAACAGGTCGCTGCAGCGGAAGCGGTGCAGAATCGCCTGGCGCAGCAACTGGCGGATGCCGAGCCCGGCACCGCGACTTTGCGGGATTTGTTAAATGAGCAGGTTTCCCGCGGCGACCTGAAGGTGCAGCAACTACAGAAGCAGCTGCATGCGCAGGAATCCCGGATTCATCACCTGCAGTCCAATCGTGTGCGTTACCCACAGTATGTGGACCTGGCATTGGCGGCTATTCGTGAGCAGTGCCCGCAGGCAGAACCACAGGTGCTTTGTGATTTTGTGGAAGTTGTGGACGATCGCTGGCAGATGGCGGTGGAAGGCTATCTCGGTGGTGCACGATTTTCGATTATCGTGGATCCGGATTACGAGGCCGAGGCCATCCGGATCGTGCGCGGGATGTCCGGGCGTGGCAATCGCGCGCGTGTGATTCAGGGCGAAAAGGCGCGTCGCGATGCGGAGCGTATGGATACGCCGCAGAAATCGATTATTGATTTGATGGCGTTCAGCCACAAGACCGCGGAGCACTACCTGCGGGCGTCGTACGGCACAGTATTACAGGTGCGGGACGCGCAGGAGTTGCGCGGAACCCGCCGTGGTCTGACGTCCGAAGGGCTGGCCAGTGGCAACTACAGCATGTGGCGCAGCGACATCGATGACGGAGAGCTGGTTTTTGGACAGGGTGCCCGCGCCCGAGCACTTGCCGCCCAGCAGCGCACTATGGATCAGTTGCTCGCCGAGGCCGGGCAGATGCACGAGCACCAGCAGCAACTGCGTGCGCTGGCGCAAGCGGTGCGCAGCCTGACACCGCTGAAGCTCCTCGAACATGTCGATGCGGCCCTGGACGCCCAGCGACACTGGCGCAATGCCGAGCAGGCGCTGGCGAATCTGGATCTCGATGACGGCATAGAGCTGGAACAGCAGGCGAACGCCCTGTATGAAAAGCTGGAAGCCGAGCGCCAGCAGGGCGCCAACCTGCAAAAACAGGCGGGCAAGCTGGAGTCTGGCCTCGATACTATCGAGAAACAGTTGAAAGCACTGTCGGCGCAACTGGATCAGTTGGACGAGGCGCTGTCTGACAGTGAAGCTGCAGTGCAGCGCATTGCACAGATCAACCCGGATTTTGATGCCGAATCCACCTTGGAGCGCGCAGACGACCAGGCGGCGCAAGCGGGCGAAAGCTTCGACTTCTCGCAAGATGTTGTCGAGTGGCAGGGGCTGCTGCAGAAATACAGCCACCAGTTGCTGAAGGCAGTGATGGACTACAACAGCAGTTGCAGCACCGGGGATACTTTATCGTTCGACCCGGACTTTGCCGGCGGGCACCGGGAGCCGCAGTTCAAGCAGGTATGCGAGTTGGTGGAGCAGGTGACGACACTGCGTAACCGCTTGAAAAACAATCTACTGGTGGATCGTCACGAACAGCTGCAGGGGCTGAAGAAGTCCTTCAATACCACCTTTGTCACCCATCTGTGTCATGCAATTTATCAGTCCATCAATGATGGTAAGCGGGTGCTGGACGATCTCAACCTGGAGTTGGAGCATCATCGCTTCGGTGCCGATCGTGAGCGTTTTCGCTTCGATTATCGCTGGGTACCGGAGTTTAAAGAGTACTGGAGTTTCTTCAAGGCTGTGATTGAGCTGCCGAACCTGGGGGAGGAGCAGAGCTTGTTCGACGCGGATCTTTCTCCCAAGCACCAGCAGGTGCGCGACAAGCTGCTGAATATGCTGTTGAGTGAAGATGAGCAGGTGGCTCGCCGGGAGTTGGATCGCATCAGTGATTACCGCAACTATCGCAACTACGAAATTTACAAGGAGCCTGCAGGCAAAGAACCCATCGCACTCAGCCAGTACGGCACCGGTTCCGGCGGGCAGCTGGAAACGCCGGCCTATATCATCCGCTCCGCGGCGGTGACATCGGCCTTCCGCTTTAACGATGGTCATAGTCACCTGAAAATGGTGCTGGTGGACGAGGCGTTCTCGAAGATGGATGAATCCCGCTCGCGGGAAGTGATTCGTTACCTGACGGAAACGCTCGGGCTGCAGCTGCTGTTCATTATGCCCAGCAGCAAGTCAGGGCCGTTTATGGACCTGATTTCCAACCAGTTCGTGTTCAGCAAATGTCCGAGCCCGAAACCGGTAGGTGAGTTGCATACCCGGGTGTTTGTTGACCGCAAAGTCTGCAACCGGGAGAAAATTGCCGCACTGTGGGCCAATCACCGTCGCACCATCCGCCAGCAGGCGAGTCTGGAGTTTCTCGACCTGGTAGAGAGCTGAATAGGATGGGGCGGGCGGTGTGGTCGCGAATTGATCTTGCTTTTTAAGCACCAGTTCGCGGAAGATATACCGGATTCCGCTAGTATTTCGCGGATCTTGGGGTTCTGGCTCCAGATCAATAAGAATTCCGGTATACGAGCAATTAAGCAGGGGAGGCTTGAATGCGAAATTTTTCATTACTGGTGGTGATTGTGCTGGCTTTCGGGACCGCCGCGGTGCTCTATGAAAAAGAGAGCCGAAAAGTTAAAGGTGTGCTGTCGCAGCTTACCGACCTGCAGGCCCAAATGGGGGATATGCAGGCGGAGATTAATCGTCTTAGTGGTGAGCTGGAAGCCGTCAGGCTGGCTGAACGCCGCCGCCCCAACCTCAATGCCGTTGCCAGTCGGGTACTTCAGCGAGAGATTGCACGTTCCGATCGTGCGTCAGGGGGCAGTGAGAAAGCGCCGCGAAAGTTGATCAATGGATTGAGGGCGAGTGATGTTACCAGCGTTGGGCCCGCAATACGCAGTCGCGACGATGAGGAAGACGATTCCGACTGGAGCAAACCAACGGTGGATGCGGAGGAGTTTGAGGCACAGGGGCGGGAATCCGTTGCCGATCCATACCTGTAAGTTTCCCTGATTGCCGTTGTCAGATGTTGCCTGTGACGGGATGTGTTCAGCAACCATTGCGCTGTACCATAATGCAGTTGTACTCATACCCGCTTTCGCGGGTTTTGTTTTTTCAGGAATTCACCCATGACACCTTTCTATCAGACTCTGTGTGACCAGCTGGCCGCGTTGCTGTCCGGTGAACGCGACTGGCTGGCAAATACCGCCAACGCCAGTGCGCTGCTGTTTATGGAAATGCCGGATATCAATTGGGCCGGGTTCTACTTTCTGCATGGAGATGCGCTCAAGCTGGGGCCGTTTCAGGGCAAGCCGGCTTGTACCCATATCGATGTGGGGGCGGGTGTCTGTGGTACCGCGGTTGCGACGGGGCAGTCACAGCTGGTGGAGGATGTACATGCGTTCCCGGGGCATATCGCCTGTGATGCGGTATCTGCGTCAGAAGTGGTGGTGCCCCTGTATAATGGCGAGCAATGCCTGGGTGTGCTGGATATTGACAGCCCCACGGTGGCCCGGTTTGGCGACGAGGATCTTAAGGGTATCGAAGCTTACGCGCGGGTGCTGCTGGAGCATTCCGATCTGCCGGTGAGCTGAACGCCCAATGGCACTGATCTGGCACAAGGAGGCCGCCGGCAATCGCTACGAAGTGCGCACCCACGGCGCCAGTGTGCGTCTCTACAGTAACGGTGTTTTTCATTCCCAATGGAACGACCGAGACCCATTGAAAGGCTCCTTATGGGAATTGTTGCTGTTGCCGGTGTTCTTTGTTCCGGCTGCGGCAATTCGTCGGGTGCTGCTCCTTGGTGTTGGTGGTGGCGCTTTGATTCGGCTGTTGCAACGCTATGTTGCGCCTAAATCGATCGTGGGCGTAGACATTGATCGCCACCATCTCACCGTTGCCCGCCGTTTTTTCGGCGTGACTCGCGCGGAGTTGATACATGCCGATGCGCGTGAGTTTGTTGCCGAGTACCTGACGGCTGCGCAACTGCCCGGTCGGGGGGGTGGCGGCTTCGATCTAGTCATTGATGATCTGTTCGGTCATGTGGATGGTGAAGCGAGCCGGGCCATTGAGGCGGATGAGGGCTGGTGCAGCAGCCTATTGGCACTGACACACCGGCACGGCCTGGTGGTGAGCAACTTCGGCAGCCGCAAAGAACTGCTGGCCAGCGGCTGGCGCAAACCTGTAATTCGTGCTCAGCTCGGTAATAGTTGGACTGCTGAGCACCCCGAGTATGAAAACTGTATTGGCGTGTTCAGTGCTCAGCCCCTTGGCCGCAAGACACTGTTGCAACAGGCTCCCCCCGAACTTAATCCCCGCAATCCGCAGAGACGGCTCGACTCCCGCTTGAGACCGTTGCGATAGTCGGTTTTCCCGCAAAGAAAATTCGATTGGCGGGTTATTAGTCCTTGTGCCTATACTGAGTTTAGGCGGTTTTTCCCGGGAAGAGTTGATGCGCTATAAAACCTTGGAAGATGTGATTCACGAGGGGAGGGAATTTCATCAGAAGCTGTGCCAGCAATATGAAATGTATGAGCAGCTGTCCGGTAACGCGCGCGCAGTCCTGCTGCTGGATCAATTGAAGCGGCGAGAAGTTTCCATGATCCACACCCTGGAGAACTTTCAGGACGATATTAGCGAAGGTGCGCTACATACCTGGGTGCAGTTTGCGCCGCCAGGGCGCGAGCAGGAGTTTCTCCAGCGTCTGCGCAATATTGATATCGGGGATGTGGAAGCCATCGGTCAGCTGGCGATGGATATCGAAATGTATCTGGCAGATCAATATCAGGATCTGTTGCAGGGAGCCGATACACCGTCTGCCAAGAATGCATTTGAACGATTGCTGGAGCTTGAGCAGCTGGAAGAGCATACCCTGTCGATGAATCTCTTCAACTTACGGGATTACTGACCGGCGTGCAGCCCGGTCTCTTGCTGCCCGCTATTTTTCCAGCCGATAAACGCAGAACCCCTTTTCCCTGAGAAGTACCGTTGCGCGCTTGAAGTATGGCTGGGCTTTTTTTCCTAGTGGAATAAACTCGTTCACTACAAACAGCGCCTTTCCGTTGGCCGCGAGGATTCTTGCTGCCTGTTGCAGAAATCGATCGGTAAGATCGCCCTCCACCTGAAACCCCTGGTGGAACGGTGGGTTGCAAATAATCAGATCGGCACTGCCACTATTCAGTTCAGAGCCCGCATCGCCAGCTATCACCTGCTCCGGTGGTGCGATGTTGTGGTCCTGGAAGTTTTTTCGGCAGGCTCGCAGTGCGGCGGCGTTATTATCAGTCGCCGTAATCTGGAAGCCTCCCGCCTTGGCCAGCTGAGCGCTCAGGTAGCCGTAGCCACTTCCCAGATCCACGGCCCGCATCCCCGGCTCCAGTGCTTCTTCTGCAAGTAAAGAGGCGAGCAAAGCGCTGCCGGTATCAACCTTGTTCCAGCCAAACAGGCCTGGCTTTGAAAACAGACCGTGCAGTGCGGCGGGCTGTTGCAGATTTTGATAGTCGCTGTCATCCAGCGTCGGTGTATCCGGGTGTGACGTGCCGAGGGCGGTGGTGCACAGGTACTCGCTGCCGTGCTTGCGAAAGCGCTTTGTGGTGGCAAAGCGTTGCGCAGCCTTTTGCGCATAGGTCTTGATGCCGCTGCTTTTCTCCCCCAGCAGGCAAAGTGATCCACCTGACACCAATACCGATGGCGCCTGGTTGATGACGTGGTGCACCGCGGCCTTTTCTTTCGAGACCGGGTAAACAATGCGGGAATATATTATCCCCGGCTCTGCCAGGTCGAAATCATTGAAGACCGCGCGAACGCCGAGGCTGGTCGCGTGATGCGCGATATCCCAGCGATTGGTCAACAACAGACCGGGAAAGGTGACACCCGTCTGCAGTAGCGGTTTACTGTTTTCGTCGGCAATCCAGAGGGTATCTGAGTCCGAATCGCCGATCAGCTGCGCGAGGAGTGTGGTCATCAAGCAAGCGGCCGTATTGGGGCTTTAAAGCTGGGTTTGATGGGTGCGGCTCCAGGATCGGTTGACGATCGTTTCAAGCCGCATCGGGTGAAATAGAACGAATCTCATCATCGGTCAGCACGCGGTACTCACCTTCCTGCAGGTCCTCTTCCAGCACAATATCGCCAACTCGTTCGCGATGAAGTTCCAGCACACGGTTGCCGAGGGCGGCAAACATGCGTTTTACCTGATGGTAGCGGCCTTCACTGATGGTGACGCGCACCTCATTGCGAAACAGGATTTCCAGCTTTGCCGGCTTGGTACGGGTTTTCTCGTTATTGAGCCAGATCCCCTTGGCGAACTTCGCTACCGCGTTGTCTTCGATCGGTTCCGCCAGCAGTGCGTAGTAAGTTTTGTCACACTGATGACGGGGGGAAGTAACGCGGTGCGACCACTGGCCGTCGTCGGTAATCAATACCAGGCCAGTGGTGTCGATATCCAGTCGCCCGGCAATATGCAGCTTGTGTTTGTTCGGCTCTTCCAGCAGATCCAGGACCGTGGGATGTTCGCCATCTTTAGTGGCGCAGACATAGCCCAACGGCTTGTTCAGTGCGAAGTAGCGCGGGCCGGGCTCCAGCAGAGGCTCGTCATCCAGATAAAGGGTGTCGGATTCGAGCACTTTTTTCGCCGTATCGGTGACCACCTCGTTGTTGACGGAGATGCGGCCCTCGCGAGCCGCTCTTTTCACATCCGTTCGTGAGAGGTCAGTCACCTGGGCGATAGCCTTGTCCAGCCGCAATGACTTGGAAGGTGATTTCGAATTAGCCAATCTTGCGCTCGCCGGAATCGACTGATTGATAGATCAGGGTATTGATGGTCATGGGGCCTACACCCCCGGGAACCGGCGTGTACGCGGCGACGCGATCCTTCAGCGGCTCGAGCTCGATGTCGCCAACGCCACCGGGGTGATAACCGGCATCCACGACTACCGCACCATCTTTGATCCAGTCCGCTTTGATGAATTCCGGGCGACCCACGGCACCGACCACGATATCTGCGCGACCGATATGTCCGGCCAGGTCCTCGGTGCGGGAGTGACAGATAGTCACGGTGGCATTGGCATTCAACAGCATGGCTGCCATCGGCTTGCCGAGGATTGGGCTGCGGCCTACAACTACCGCGTGTTTGCCGGAGAGGTCTATGTTGTAGGCTTCAAGCAGGCGCATGATACCTTTAGGGGTGGCGCAGCCGTAGGCTTCTTCTCCCATGGCCATGCGGCCAAAGCCGAGACAGGTCACACCATCGACGTCTTTATCCAGGTCAATGGCGTCAAAGCAGGCGCGCTCGTCGATCTGTTCCGGTACCGGGTGTTGCAGCAGGATGCCGTGCACATTCGCGTTGGCGTTGAGCTCGTCAATCTTCGCCAGCAACTGTTCGGTAGTGGTGGAGGAGGGGAGTTCTACCTGCATTGAGTCCATGCCAACGCGGCGGCAGGCATTGCCCTTCATCTTTACGTAGGTGGCAGAGGCGGGGTCGTCACCCACCAGGATTGTGGCGAGAATCGGTGTCTGACCACCGCTCTTCTCCTTGAGGGCGCTTACCCGCGCAGACAGTTCTTGTTCAGTTTTCTGGGCCAGGGCCTTGCCATCCAGAACCAGTGCAGACATATCAAGCTTCTCGGTTTGAACATTGAGCTTGGCGCGGGAGGCGTTTGCTTCCCGGCAAGCTCGATTTACAGGGTTGAATCGCTGGTCGCAGAAGAGGGGCGACCTCGGTAATGGGGCGGCATTTTCGCACAGGCGGCGAATAATTTCCCCTTCTGGCCACCACTAGCTCGCGTTTTCTGCGTGGTTTGAGCATGTCCTGTCCCATTTTTCGGGAGCTGTGTGCTCAAAGGCTAAACTACTTTAAAAAAGAATAGCTTAGCGGCGTTGACTCCCTCGAAAGACGGCAGTAATATGCGCGCTCTCTGACGGGGGGTGACCCTTTGAAGAGAAACGGGGCATAGCGCAGTCTGGTAGCGCGCCTGCTTTGGGAGCAGGATGTCGGGGGTTCGAATCCCTCTGCCCCGACCAGATTTCCGGGTTTTTTGCGCCCGTAGCTCAGCTGGATAGAGCATCCGCCTTCTAAGCGGATGGCCGCAGGTTCGAGTCCTGCCGGGCGTGCCATTATTCTGATGGGCGCTGAAGACTTGGATGTTCCAGGTCGAGCTTATAGTCGCAAGACTACTCAGGCCCACTGGCAAAACTGGTGGGTGTCGAAACCGCGAAAGCGATTTCGAGCATGTCGGACGTTATGTCTGGCGAGTAGATTGATGTCGCCACAAGGCATCAATTGAAACTTTATCAATGGTGGCCGTAGCTCAGTTGGTAGAGCACAGGATTGTGGCTCCTGAGGTCGCGGGTTCGATCCCCGTCGGCCACCCCATATCTGACCCTCGATGGTCCCCGAAACCCGGCTTTATGCCGGGTTTTTTGGTTCTGGAACTTTATTGTTCTATCTGGCGCCTTTACGGGTAGTGGGGCGATCTTGGATAATGCGCCCTGACTTTTCATTTGCGGCAGGGATATGACCGCAAATTCACAGTGTTTAACGTTTTAGGGGAATAAAGTGACTGAAGTGGTAGAGCGCAAAGCAACCAATATTACCTGGCATGATGGCGATGTGACGCGCGGTGACCGTGCTGCGATGCTGGGGCACAAAGGCGTGACCCTCTGGTTCACCGGTCTTTCAGGTTCTGGTAAAAGTACCGTTGCGGTTGCCGTGGAGAAGGCGCTGATGGCGCGCGGTGTGCTGACCTACCGCCTGGATGGCGACAATATCCGTCACGGCATCAACTCCAACCTCGGCTTTTCCGCTGAAGATCGCCAGGAAAATATCCGTCGTGTGGGCGAGATTTCCAAGCTGTTTGCGGATACCGGTGTGGTGGTATTGAGCAGCTTCATCTCCCCTTACTTTGAAGATCGCGCCATGGTGCGCAAGATGCATGAAGAGGGTGATCTGGCGTTCATGGAGGTGTTCGTTGATTGCTCCCTGGAAGCGGCTGAAGAGCGCGACCCGAAAGGTCTGTACAAAAAAGCCCGCGCTGGTGAAATTCGCGGCTTTACTGGTATCGACGACCCCTACGAAGCGCCGAAAGAGCCGGAGCTGCACCTGCGGACAGATCAGATGACTCTGGAAGACGAAGTAGAGGCGGTCATCAAATCTCTGCAGGAGCGCGGTATCATCGTTTAACGCCTGTTAACGCCTGTGTTTTGACTGGCAGCAATAAAATGCTGCCAGTTGATCCGTTGAGGGCAGGGTTTCCCTGGTTTTGCCCTTGGCGCACCTCATTTGCACCCCCCCGACCGCTTTTCACATCGTTTCATCGCTCCGGCTTCCGCGTTTCGTGCGACCGATGGTTTCTCATATCAAGTCTACTCCCCCGCCATCTTGGCCGCGCTTTTCCAGACGCCACATATACTGATGCTGTGCTTATCCGAATAGTGGGTTTGGCACAAGAATACAGCGTATGGAGGCGTGTATGGCCTGGAGAGAGGGAAAACTCTCGACTCGTATATGGAAGGGCGTAGCCATTTCTTTTGCGGTACTACTGGTTCTGGGGGGCTGGTATGCCTATGAGAAACTCCCGAGAATTCCCGGCGCGCCAAAAGCGCCGGTGGTCGGTGTGCCTCAGGGGGCGCTCGACCATAAGCCCGCGCCTGCCTATAGCGGTGTTCATCCCCGCAAAGCCGGGCGCCCCGCAGAGTACTTTCCCTTTCCAATCACCGTAGGCGAATCCGGCCCGGTAGAAACCCTGTTTTCCGGTCCGTCTACCTATCCATTTCTCTGTGGGGAAAACAAGGTAACCGGTCTTCAGCCGCTGGTGGACAACCAGGGCAAAGAGGGGGTGCCCATTTTTGCGATAGATGATGAGGGGAATGAAACCGATGAGGTCATTGGTTACAGTCGCGACTGTAGTCATAAAACTGCAGTGGCCTATTTTTATCGCAGTACGCGCGACGGCCTTTTTCATCCCTTAGAAGAGGCGCAGGGTGATATTGATCAGGTGACGGTCAATGGCAGGAGCACCGATTTTGTTGTGCGCCTGGAAACCGGCACTATCAATCGTTTCTTTTACGCCATTGCGGTACTGAGGGGTGATAACGAAACGGCTGAAAAGCCCAACGGTAGCAATTGGAATCGTCGCTTGATTTATCAGTTCCGTGGCGGTGTAGGCATCGGCCGGCGCCAGGGGAATATCAGTCGCAGTGACATAGTAGAGCGACGCGAAGACCAGCTGGCCAGAGGCTACGCCGTGGTTTATTCCTCGGCTAACCAGACCAGCAATCACTACAATATCTGGCTTGCGGAAGACACCGCAAGACGCCTCAAAAAGCAGTTTTCGGCCCTGTACGATGAGCCGCTTTATACAGTCGGCGTTGGCGGATCTGGAGGGGCGATTCAGCAATACCTGATCGCGCAAAATGCGCCGGGTGTGATCGATGCTGCTTTACCTTTGTACTCCTACCCGGACATGGTTAGCCAAACGATCTATGTGTTTGACTGTGAGCCGCTGGAGTATTACTTCGATGTCATCGCGGCTGAGGACGAGCGCTGGCGGGATGTTACGGAGCGTTCCGAGATTCTGGGGTTGGCGAGCAATAAAGAGTTTGAGCACCGTTTCCAAACACTGGAATCTATCGCGGCGCTTTTTGATGGCAGGTATAGGGGACTGGCTGAAGGCGCGTCGGAATGTGTGCAGGGGTGGCGTGGGCTGGTGCCGCTGGTGAATAACCCCAATTTTATCCATTTCGATAAAAGCTTCGCTGAACCTATCGCAAGAAATACCCACTGGACGCACTGGGAAGACCTGAAAGACTTTTACGGGACGGACGTTAACGGCTATGCCAACAGGGCCTGGGATAATCAGGGCGTCCAGTATGGTTTGAAAGCTCTGCAACAGGGAAAGATCTCAGTAGATGACTTTCTGCGTATCAATGCCACCATCGGCGGCTGGAAAGAGCCGCAAGATCAGGGCGGGGAGAAGCTCTGGTTTATGAATGGCGATGTGTTCCCGATGGAGTTGTCTGTGTGGAGTGAGCACAACATGAACCTCGGCAGTCTGGACAGTCCCGCTCCGAGAAGTGTTGCCAGTGTAGATGCCATCAAAGGGATCTATCGCTCCGGTCATGTGTTTCTGGGGGATGTGGAAATCCCCATCGTTGACTTGCGTCATTACCTGGAGAAAGAGCTGGATATGCACCACAGCCTGGCGTCCTTCTCCAGCAGGGAGCGTATCCGCCGGGCCCGTGGACATTCGGATAATCAGCTGATCTGGATGAGTCATAAAAAGTTTGACCCGGTCGATGAAGCGCTGGACATTATCGATCACTGGATGCTGAACATTATCGAGCACCCGGAAAAAGGCGTTGCAGCTAACAAGCCTATCGAGGCTACGGATCGCTGTTTCGATAAGGAGGGAAATGTTCTGGCGGCAGGCGACAGCGTTTGGGATGGTAGTTGGAATCACAAGCCGAATGGGGCCTGCATGGACCTGTATCCCATTTACAGCACTTCGCGACAGATGGCTGGCGCGCCGATAACTGGTGATGTGTTCAAGTGCGCGTTGCAGCCATTGGAACGTGCAATTGCCAAAAACACTTACGGCATCCGTACCGGTGAAGTAGTTGATCGCATCGAGGATATGCGGCGTGTTTTCCCGGATGGTGTTTGTAATTACAACGTTCCGGGTGTCGGGCGACCGAAAGACCAGCTGTTGCCTCACGGTGGCCCGGTAACTATTGCCGGCCATCAGGTGCCGTCAGATTATCGGCTTTCTTCTACGGACATCATCGCCGATGATTCGAGTGAACCGGATGAGGAAGAGGTAAGTCCAACACCGGTTTCCGTGTCCGCAGATGGTGCAGAAACCGAGTAGCAAAATAAAGATGACAGAAAATTAAATTTTTGGCGTATTTTTTGTTGACACTAAATCGCACTCGGGTATCATGCGCCTCGCTTCAGGGGGGAACGGCAAACGCCAAAAACTCCAAGCAAATCGGGTGGTTAGCTCAGTTGGGAGAGCGACGGCCTTACAAGCCGTAGGTCACAGGTTCGACCCCTGTACCACCCACCATCTCTCACTCTTACCTGGTAAGAGCACAAGCGAGAGATGCACTACCGCGGACCGGTAGTTCAGTTGGTTAGAATGCCGGCCTGTCACGCCGGAGGTCGCGGGTTCGAGTCCCGTCCGGTCCGCCATACAATGAAAGGCCCTGTTCGAAAGAGCAGGGCCTTTTTTGTGTCTGGCAGTCTGTCGGGCTCAAGCTCGGCTTGATATTGCTATTTGTCCGATTGTGGAATATATTTGGGTCATATGTCCCCGATAACTCACCCGGAGGCAACATGGCAAATCCAGCCCATACCCCTCAGGCCACTGAAGATCAGGTCCTGCTTGAGGCAACCCTCAATACCGCCCATCATCTGGGCCTCAAGAAGAAAGAGCTCAGCGAAATCATCCACTTGGATGATCGCACCCTGCGTCGCCGCAACGGTCTCGCCCCGCAAAGTGCTGAAGGCCAGCTTGCTCTTTTGCTGGTACGGGCCTACCGCGCGGCTTTTGTTCTTATGGGCGGAGAAGAGGGCGCCAGGACCTGGTTTGCAACCGCCAATCGCGCACTGAACGGCGTGCCAAAAGAGTTGGCCCATCGCATTGATGGCCTGGTACGTATCGTCACTTACCTGGACGCCATGCGAGGTAAGGTGTGATCGATCTGCGCGATACAATCCGCCTGTCGGCAACCCGCTTGATCGGCCGCCTGTATCGCATCATCGAGTCCCAGGAAGAAGTCGCCACCAGAAGTCTGGTAGATAGCCTGCACAAGCAGGAGATCCTGGAAAACCTCCTTGAGCAAAGTAAGCCCGCTCGCCTGCCGGGCAGCGAGCACCTGCACTACCTGCTGGCAACCCCGTTCCGCTATCCGCCATTGCCCTGGGGGTCCCGCTTTGGCGGCACTGCCGAGAGTGGCATTTTCTACGGCAGCAAAAACGTTTCCACGGTTCTCTCCGAAGCCGCCTATTATCGCCTGCTGTTTCTGAATGATATGGAGCAGGCGCCCGAAAAAGCGGTGACCAGCTATCACCAGATCTTTTCGGCGAAATATTGTGCAGACCCTGGCGTTCGCCTGCAGGCTGAAGCATGGAAAGAACACTGGCCGGAACTGACGCATACATCCGAGTATCGATTCTGTCAGCACTTGGGAGCGCAAATGCGTGAGTGCAGTATTCAAGGCGTGGAAGCCCCCTCGGCCAGAGCACTGAGTGCGGGTATTGCCAGCCTGCCCATCGACAGCTCCGAAGGCGTCAATGTCGCGCTGTTCGAGCCCCAGGCCCTGCTGCGCCGTCCCCCGACAATCGAAGCGGAAGTGACCGCCGAATCTACCCCTGACAGCGTCTCCTTTCTGGTGAAGTCTGGGGACCGGGTGGAAACCAAAAGCTTCGAGCGCTCTCAGTTTATGGCTGCGGGTAAACTACCTCAGCCCGCATAGCCTCTCACCCACATGATCCGTTACCTCACCGAACTGAGTCTCGAAGCCTTTATCGAAGCCGCCCGCAATGTCCCCTACCAGCAGATTAACTCCGACCTATTCCCCGGCATCGACCTCTGGATCCGCCGTGACGACCTCATCGACCCACTGATCTCTGGCAACAAGGCCTACAAACTGATCTACAACCTGCTGGAAGCAAGAGACCGCGGACTCGATACCATCATCACCTGCGGCGGCGCCTGGTCAAATCATATACACGCCACCGCCGCGGCGGGGCTGCGTTTCGGTTTCAAAACCGTCGGTATCATCCGCGGCCACCGCCCGCCGGTGCTGAGCGCCATGTTGCAGGATGCGGAGCGGTTTGGGATGGAGCTGCGGTTTGTTTCGCGGCTTGATTATAAGAAGCGGAATGATGCCGGCTTTCTGGCAGGGATTGGATTGGGAGATGTTGCGGGGTGGTTTGTGCCGGAGGGTGGGGCGAACTTACAGGGGGCGAGAGGTATTCAGTTACTTGGCAAGGCTATTGAGCAAACCAAGCCGATAGACTTTGAAGAATGTTGGGTTGCCTGTGGGACAGGGCTCACACTGGGAGCGCTCGCCTCTGGCATGAAAGAACCTACCAAGTTGGTAGGTGTCCCTGTATTGAAGGCGGAGCCTGCGATCAGGGAAGAGGCTAATCAATGGGCCTCTACTAATAATCAGAATGATCGTTTTAGCCTGATCAAAGGAGCCCACCACGGTGGCTACGGAAAAAGCAGCTCTATATTGGAGGTATTCCAGTGTGCTCTTGAGAGCCAGGAGAGCCTTGTGCTGGAGCATGTGTACACCGCGAAGATTGCTTATGCACTGGCAGAGCAATCTCGCATGACTACGTCAGGAAAAGGTTTGGGCGCCAAAAAGGGAGTCCTTCTGCTGCATACGGGTGGGTTGCAGGGAGCGAGAGGGGTGGTTAAATAACAATCAAAAAACGAAGCGAGCTCGACTGTTTCATGGATAATATGACTATTGGCCATACAGTCAAGGTTGGCGGCTAGCGGTGTTCGACTCGCACTTTCTGCTCAGGCATAATTGCCTGTCATTTTGTAGGTTCCTGGTTGATTATCAATGAGTTAGGAGCCTGAGGTGGTGAAAAAATGACCGGCTTTGCCACCAACAGCAAACCAAATACAAATACAACTGCAATGGCCCAGATTCGGGCACCATGGGGGAGCGGTGTCGGAATTTCAGAACATCGGCCTGATCGGCCGTACCGAAAGTGATAGCGCAGTCCTCTCGCTCAAGCGTCTGATGGCGTTCCTAGAGCGTGAGGGTTACTCCGTGGTGCTCGAAAAAAATACAGCCAATGATGTTGCCGATCACAAGGCTCGCGTATCCAGTAAAGACAAGCTGGGCGAGCTCTGCGACCTGGTCATCGTGGTGGGCGGTGACGGCAGTCTGCTGGCCGCTGCACGGGCGTTGGCCAAATTCAGTGTTCCCCTATTGGGGATCAACCGCGGTCGCCTGGGCTTCCTCACGGATATCACCCCGGATGAAATTGAACAGAAAGTAGGTGAAGTGCTTTCCGGCAAATATATGGCCGAAAGCCGTTTCCTGTTGGATATGTCTGTCACCCGAGATGGCAAGCCCATCGGCAAAGGTTCATCTCTCAACGATGTGGTAATTCACCCCGGTGAATACATCCGCATGATCGAGTTTGATCTTTTCATTGATGGGCAGTTTGTTTATACCCAGCGTTCTGATGGTTTGATTGTTTCTACTCCTACCGGATCGACCGCCTATGCTCTCTCGGGTGGTGGACCGATTATGCATCCCAAGCTGGATGCGATAGTGGTGGTGCCGCTTAACCCACATACGCTCAGCAGCCGCCCAATTGTGGTTGAGGGGAGTAGTGAGTTCAAAATAATCATTGGTGAGCACAACTCCGAGCATTCTTATGTGACCTGTGATGGGCATGACCAGGTAGTTACTGAGCCTGGGGATGTTATACGGATACATAAGAAGCCGCACAGGCTCACGCTGATACATCCAATTGATCACAACTTCTATGAGACCTGCCGATCTAAACTTGGTTGGGCGGAATAAGTCTTAAGTTTTGAAACAAATATTAAATTGAGTCAGGGGTAAATATGAAAGTCATCACTTTTGGAACGTTTGATGTTTTCCATATTGGGCATGTAAACATTCTGGAGCGAGCAAAAGAGCTGGGAGATCACTTAATTGTAGGTGTATCTTCAGACGCGCTAAACATCAGCAAAAAGGGGCGTCCCCCTATTTATAGCCAGGATGACCGGTTGAAAATTGTGGAGTCACTCCACTGTGTCGATGAAGTTTTCTTGGAGGAATCGTTAGAGCTAAAAGGTGAATACATCACTCAATTTAACGCCGATATATTGGTAATGGGGGATGACTGGAGAGGTCGATTTGATCAGTTTTCAAATCTCTGCAAAATTCAATATTTTCCGAGAACTGAGGGCATTTCAACATCTGAGATAATCGATGTAGTTAGATCAACCGCTGCCAACTGATTGCTCTTCTACAGTAGATTAAGATAGATGATTATGAAAAAGAACGATTTTGTCGTGAGTGTTGTTGTTCCTGTATATAATGTTCAGGGGCAAGTTCGAAAGTGTTTGAATTCGATTGTTGCTCAAAGCTATAAGAACTTAGAGATAATTATTGTTGATGACTGTTCAACTGATAATAGCGCTGCTATTTGTCACGAAGTTGCGAAGAAGAATGGCGACGTAACTTTTAAAGTTATCACACACAAACAGAATAAAGGGTTGGGGGCCGCGCGAAACACTGGAATTGACGCAGCTTCTGGAAGCTATATTCTGTTTGTTGATAGTGACGATTGGATTGAGTCAGATCTTATTCAGCGCTCGTTGCTCAATGCGCAAAAGCACAGTTCTGATGTTGTCATTTTTAACCATAAGCGGGTTTGGCCATCCGGCTATACTCGAATGAATTGGCGAACAGACTTATTTGAAAGTTACTCTGATAAGCAGCTAACAAATACTGATCGGATTGAGATTTTCAAGAACTTGAATGTTGCATGGAATAAGCTTTATAGACTTGATTTTATTCGCCGTGAAGGTATTGCGTTTGGAGAGGGATATTATGAGGATATACCTTGGACTTACTTTATTCTGTCATTAAAAGCAAAGATTACTTTAGAAAACTATTGTGGCTACTATTATTACCAGCGCCCAGGCTCAATTCTTAACTCTTCAACTGATAAGCACTTTGAGATATTCGAGCGCTATGCTGAACTATTTTCAAGACAGGTTGAGTCTGAGGGTTCGATTTTAAATGAGGAGTGTAGAAGGGAGTGCTTTTTCCGCTTCGTAGAACACATTGTAAACATGTCGTTTGAGAGGGTAGATAGGCTTCCTCAGCATTTACGGACTACATTTGCACTACAGGCAAGAGAAGAAATCATTAGACACGCGAATGCACTGCGATATGATTTAAGTGATTTTGACTTTTCAAGAGATCCAAGGTTACGTTGGAGATACCCAGTCCTTATGCGGGGAAGCTCCGGATTTCTCTGGTTGTTTAAAAAAGTAAGGCCTTTAGTGAGGAAGGCGGTGTCGACTAAGACACGTGTGACTTCGTGGGTTAAAAAACAGGAATCACGAATCAAGAAATTTCTTTATCCAAAGTTATATCAGTATGTTTTCATTAGGTTGCCTATCAAAACGAATGTGGCCGTTTTTTCTGCTTATTGGGATAGCCAAATAGCATGTAACCCAAAAGCTATTTCAGACGAGCTAATGCAACTGCGCCCCGATATTGAGCAATATTGGATTGTGAAGAATGGTGCGGAAATTGTGCCGGGTTATCAAGTTATTAGTCCGAACTCTCTAAAGTATTACTACACTATGGCGGTAGCTAAGTATTTCATCAATAATGCCAATTTCCCCAATTTTTTAATAAAACGACAGGGGCAGATACATATACAAACTAAACACGGTACTCCTATTAAGAAAATGGGGTATGACCTCATTCGCGAATCGAAAGCAAATGATATGTCCCCCAAGTTGTTTGCTCATAGGTGCGCAAGATGGGATTATGTAATTTCGTCGAACACCTATTCTAGTGAAATATGGCGCGGAGCGTTCCCGTTTAATTACCAACTTCTAGAGATTGGTTATCCGCGAAATGATCGCTTGAAAAACTCTTCTTTTGAGGAATGTATAGCAGTTCGGGAGAGCTTGGGTATTCCTTCGGACGCCTTCGTCATTTTGTATATGCCTACATTTCGTGACTACGATCGTAATCACGTGCCCAGTTTAGAAGTGGACAGTTTGCTTTGTGCTGCAGGGGAGAATTCATATCTGATTGTGCGCTCTCACTATTTTAAGAAGAAAGTTCAGGAGCTTCGAACTGACCTGAAAGACAGAGTGCTGACTGCCGACAAATATCCAATCGTAGAAGATTTGTATATTGCCTCGGATATTCTAGTGTCAGATTACTCCTCTTCGGTATTTGATTATATGAATTTAGGCAGGCAAGTGTTTTTGTATTGTTACGATTTCATAGAGTATCAGGAATATAGAGGGATCTATTTAAATTTGCAAGAAGAGTTTGGAGAGTTTTACTGTGAAACTCAGGAGGAGCTGGAGTCGAAAATCAACCAGTTTAAGAGCGCTAATAACGTCGGAAATCTAGAGCTCGAGTCACTTATAAAAAAATACACATCAATGGATGATGGGAATTCCTCGAGAAACTTAATAGAGAGAATTTTTTAAAGTATAGGTTATTTAGGTGAAAGGTTATTTTGCAAGACGGCTTATCAATTATTTGGGTTCGGTTGCCTGGTTTATAGCAAGAAGGCTGCATATAACGGATTTTGCGCTCGTTTGCGACAAGGGGAGATATTTCACAGGGCGCGTATTCGGAGTGAGCGCGAAAGTTCAGTTGGAAAATCTATGTAAACGGTATGAAAATATCGTTTTTGTGGACAATGAAGACGAGAGTAGTGTATTTCAAGTTCAGCGTTGGTTTGATTGCGGGTTTTTTGATGTAAAAAAGGTTGCTGTTGTATATATTCGATATAAGAGATCCCGTCGTCTTTATTCGTCGAAGTTGCGCGAAATGGGTGTGTCGTTCTGTGGAGTAAACTTTGTTAGTGAGCTGGCACCAATAAATGTAAGTCGCATATTTTATGTGTTTAACTCAATTAGTAATTGTGCTCTGATGTTGAATCGCTCTGCAACGCATGTCTTTGTGGGGCATGGGCAAAGTGAGAAGAAGGCCTGTGAACACCCGTTATTTCGAATGTATGATTATTTGTTGGTAGCGGGGCCGAGGTCTGTAGCCAAGCTTGCTAACTCGGGAGTTTTGCACGAACAAGATGCAAAAAATAAGTGTTTAAAAATCGGTATGCCATATGCAATTCATTCAGGAGAAAATAATGATGCTTTAAGCAGCGGATTACTTTATGCTCCGACTTGGGAAGGTGTGTTAGATGGAGAAAAGTATTCCAGCTTACCAGTCGAAAAGACAAAGGCGGCATTGAAGGAGATTGTGCAGGCTGAAAATCCTGAGTCACTGATAATTAGGCCCCATCCATCTACCGGTATTAGAGACCGGTCTATGTATGAGAAATTGGATTCCCTCTTGGAGTATTTGCAATCTCAATTTCCTAGTATTGATATAAGTCTTGAATTGCAAGAAGGGTCGGTAGTTGAAAGACATTATACGGCACGGAGGATTAAGTTTGATAAAAATCTTTCGCGTGTCAATGTAAAAATTGCCTCAACACTGAATCTTTCTCGTTACAAGTCCGTTATTTGCGATGTCTCCGCTATTGCTAGTGAGGCCTTGTTTAGTAAAACTCCTGCAACGATATTAGTTGTGCAAAAGCATGATTTAGAGTATGTCGTGGGTAAACCTTCTTCATATATATTTCTTTCTGATGATGATGAGGGGGGGGGCGCAAATGAGGGTTACACCGAGACTGCTTTGAGTAGGTCACCTGAAGTTGGCTTTTCTATGAGTGAATGGAAGACGCTTACTCCTTCTGATCTTTTTACCGAGATCACAAAGCATATTTGAGGGTGCTAACAATGATGGAAGTATTTAGCCCAGAGCAGACTGCCACTATAGCCTGACAGAAACTTTGAATCCACAGCGTCCTAAAATTTTTGGGGGGCCTCCATGCCCAGGTGGAATATATTCTTGGTAGGTTAAGTAAGCAATCAGCTTTCCCCACCTTTAGCACAAGCACGGCTCTCAGGCGGTCTCTATATGTTAGGGTAGCTGTCGTCTGAACCTTTCAGAAGGTAATCCACACAGGAGGAGGCAGCTATACTAATTTAATTTTCTAATACATTATTCTCGGCTTGGTTCACTTAATTCATATCTAAGTCCAACGAGCCGAGTAATGATATAGTAATCGTTCCGTCATCAGTTTTTCATGATTGGTTAGTATAAGGTAATGACATACATTACATTTTCGACGAAGCATGAAGATCAACCATGTGATGGGCAATTCAGTCCAAAGCTCAATATTCGACGCCTTTATTGGATACTTCAAGAAATACGCGCCGCCTTCTGTAGAGCATTTCGTCTCTCCTGATCCCATCGAAGGGTGTGATGTGTATCATCATCATCGCCCTCATATCTCAAAATCTATCCCGCAAAACTCTGTCTGCACGGTACATCACGACCCGAAAGATCATGATGGGTGGCTTAACCTGGAGCAGTTCATCGCGGCTTATCGTGACTCTGCTGCTGTGGTGTGCTTAAACTCCGAGCAAGAAAGGCTTCTAAGTAGTCGGCACCAAATCGACAATACTGTTGTAATTCCACATGGTATTAATACCGAGGTATTCAATGACAAGGTTCGGGTTCGCTTGCGGGATGAAAAGGTAACTTTAGGGTTCTTTTCCCGCCGCTATGGCCGGGGAGTGAAAGGCGAGTTTCGGTTGTATGAAATTGCGAAGCGCTTGCCTCCCGAACGTTTCCGCTTTTTTCTCGTGGGGAAGGATCGTTTGGTTGATGCCAAAAAACTCGAGTCAATGGGCTTTGAGGTCGACTGCTATGAGTTTTTACCCTACCGCCTTATGCCAGATGCCTATGCCAGAATTGACGCCCTGTTGATACTTTCGAACTTTGAAGGTGGACCCGCCTGTATACCTGAAGCTGTGTACACTCAAACACCTATCTTCTCGACCCGTGTTG
This sequence comes from Microbulbifer celer, assembly GCF_020991125.1. Classification (NCBI taxonomy): domain Bacteria; kingdom Pseudomonadati; phylum Pseudomonadota; class Gammaproteobacteria; order Cellvibrionales; family Microbulbiferaceae; genus Microbulbifer; species Microbulbifer celer. The sequence goes on along the minus strand of NZ_CP087715.1, from coordinate 1,926,881 downwards.
GTATGGCTGTTGACTATGTTCGGCCGTCCCTTGGAGAAAACGGTCTGTTCATTGATCAGGATCTGGATGTTGCTGCCGAGGATATATCTGACTTTTTCGCCTTAAAAAAATCACTTTCCTTTACTTCTGTGTTGTCGTGGCAGGATGTTGTAAGCAATTATCACTCGGTTTATCAAGCGGTTGTTGAAAAAAATGAAAGCAGATATTTTAATCTCGGATCCGGTTCATATTCACAGAAAGAATTTTTCCAGCTTATTTGAATACCTGGATAAATGTCAGATCCGCTATAAAGAATTTTCTCAATCTAAAAACTTAAGAAATGTACGCATTAGGGATTGTATTCAGCGGGAAGAGCTGGCTCCGTACATCGACAGTCTGAGAGATCTCGATGAAGATGAGATGGTTGACTTTGAATGCAACGGTATAAATGTAAATAATGTCGTTGAATACGAGCTTCTTGATGAATTAATCTTTGACGGCCTGTCAAGTTATAAGTATCTAAATGTTGAAGATCTCATAAGATTTGTGTACAAGAACCATCATTCATTGCTGATTACGTCTTACGCTCTTGCGATGTATTGGATCGATTTATGGATGAATTTATCTTCGACGGACAAATACCGTTACGTCATTATTTTTTCTGGGGCAAGTATTTCAACAAGAGCCTTGACCAAGTGCTGTGAGCTACTGCCGACCGAGCCGCTGTTAGTGGAAAGCTTCTTTACAGGGGCGCATTACTACCTCGAAAACCGGTATTCTCCGTTGCCAAACAAATCAGATGTCAAATTTTTCAGGGAAAAAGCCGATATTGTTGATGCCGCCAAATGGAAAGTATCCTCAGGTTATCTATCTAATGTTTCCCAGCGTAACAAGAATGTAAAGCAGCCGAGTCATGCGGTTAGTCAGCTGAATAGCTGCGGTTATGTTTTGATCGCTTGCCAGGTGATAAATGATTACTCTCTCTTGAATAGTAGATACCCGAAAGTAGCAAGTACCGATATCTATCTAACAATAATTAAAGATCTCCTAAATAAAACGGATTTAGATGTTTTTGTCAAAGTACATCCGTGGGAAAAGGTAAAGCTATCCCGAGAGGTGTCTCTTACAGAAGAAGTAATTCAAGGTTTTGTTAGAGAGCTTTCAGAAAAAAACAGAAAAAGAATTAAACTAATAGAGTCAGAGAACTTAAGTATGTTGATAGAAGGCTGCATAGCCTTTGTTTCAATATGCTCCCAATCTGCACTAGAGGCAGCCTTTCTCGGAAAAAAGCCAATAGTTAGTAGTTCGGCCTTTTTCGCTTCGAAAGGTTTCTCTTATGAATTCTCTCAGGCTGAAGATGTTGCAAGCTATATTCTGGATGAGAATTATTCAGCTGAATTAAGTCTGAACGAGTATGACAAATTTATAAATTTCATGAACTACTGTATTCACGGCTGCCTGGTTGAAGAGAAGTTGACAGCTGCTTCGGCGCAGAAGCTATCTAAGGCTTTCAGTGGGTGTGCCAGCGCTCGTCCACAAGGAAATGTGGTGAGAACAACCTATCCAGAGTATAAGTATTTGGTCGAAAGGAATTTCGTCAAGAGAAACATATTTAAAATTCTAGAAAGACCCGCTCAGATTCTGATTGATGTTAGAGTGGTTTTTAAGACGCTGTTTAAAAGGGTTTCTTGACACTGATTGGGAAGTGCTGGTCTGATCCCGTTTTTGATAAAGAGGTCATGCTGTACAAAATAAATGAGATTTAAAAGCAGGTAGAGATATGTCAGATAACGCTGCTGATTTTGGTCGGGTAGCTTCGACAGCTGGGGTAGCGAAGTCTGCTCAATTGGAACATCCCGTAGATATCGCTGATTACGCGACAGTGTACGGTGGAACCACTATCGGTAGGTATACCTATATAAATGTGGGAACCGTTATTTATTCTAACGCTATTCTTGGGCGATTTTGTAGTATTGGACGGCAGGTGGAAGTGGGAACAGCAAAGCACCCAGTGGACTTCCTCAGCACACATCCGTTTCAGTATGCTTCTTCATTATTTATGAAAGATCCGGCATATGCAAAGGTAAGCAGAAAGCGTTGGCAGTTTCACCCTAAGACAGAAATTGGCAATGACGTTTGGATAGGCGCCAAAGCTTCAATTGGCAGTGGAATCACAGTAGGTGATGGTGCGGTGATAGCTGCGGGAGCGGTCGTTACTTCGGATGTTCCAGCGTATGCAATTGTCGGAGGCGTTCCCGCGCGGACAATCCGCTACCGCTTCGGAGCTGAGATAATCTCTCAGTTGCTGGAGTTACGGTGGTGGGAGCTTCCTCTGGAGCAGATTGGAAACCTAGATTTTGAGTGTATTGATGCCTGTCTTGAAGGTTTAACGCGTGCTCGAAAAGAGCATGCTACTGAGCTTTGATCTCCTGGTGGTCCATGCGGAAAGTCTGGTAACAAAGGAGCATAGCCAAAGTGTGCAGGCCCAAGGGGGGAGCAGGAATAGTGGTTCTGTTTCAAGCTTTCTCAGCACAGAGCAGGGCGTTTCGGGGAAGCGAACCGTTATAGAACTTTCCGCATGCACCACTAGTCATTCTCTTTTAGAGAGGCTAGTTGTCACGCCACGCCACGGTAAGCAGGAAGACAATAAGTTTAGATATTGTCTTGCGCGTATTTTTACTGAGCTTACAACTTGTTCTAGTTCACTGTACTTAGTGGTTTCAATACCGGTTGTCTGTAGTGTGCGGTTTATACTGACGCCGGCTGTAGGAATAGGGCGCTGACGTTCCTTTAGGTAGTACAGGAATGCCTCCTGCTTCTCTATTGGAGAGAAGGTGCTATCCAGTTTTCTAGGGATGGGGGTATCCTGCGGTTGCAAATAGATTGCTTTGCTATGCTGAAAAACTCCTTGGCCCAAAGCGATGGTCGGCTTTTCGAAAATCAGGCTTTCCAGTAATACGGTGCTATTGATTCCAATCACTGCGTGGGATTCTGCGAGAAGACTCTGAAGCGGGGTTTTTCCATCGACTTGTATTCGATCACTCAGCTTGCTGAACTCTTTATGATCGCAGTCGCTGAGCGGGTGTGGTCGAACAATAATTGTCCGTTCAGAGTCGGTATTTTCGAGAACCCACAGCAAAAGCTCTTCCATACTTTTGAAGGGGGAAAATAGGGTGATGTTGGTATCGGTTTCTAGTTGCAGGGGAATGAAATAGTACCCCTTGTCACAGATTTTCGGTGCTCCGTAGCTGTCGCGATACTGCTCCTTCCACTTCTTGATCTTGGCTGTTTGCTCTGGGGTCAGGGGAGGAGGAGATACTCTGGATAGTGAACTTGCGGCATTTACCCCTTCAGGATCCGAATAGTAGGTGTTTTTCTGCGGGAACCAGCCGGATTCTAAAAATGAAAATTTTTGCCTTGGGTTGACGTTCTTGGCGAGACCAATGAAATTGCGCTGATAGTCCATCAGCCCATTCCAGATGATAATGGTGTCCGGCTGAAAATTCTTAAGCGCTTTTTCGTGAAAGTTGGACTTGTACGCAGCTATCTCCTCAAGGATTTTATCTGAGGGGGATTCCAGGAACTTCTTACTTAGTGGGCGGTTTATTGGTGTGGCAAAGAAAGGAATTCCGGTTTTCGGTAGCTTAGACCGAATTACGTTCAGGCAGTTTACAATGTGCGGTTGTACGATTTCATTTCTTTTGAGGAGATGGACATTTTCATCAAGCAAAAGAAATACGGTATGCCCTTGAGCTTCGTAATCTCGGGCAATACGGATGATCACATCGGCTCGGACGATATCCGGCATTGCTTCGTAGATAAGTATACGCATTAGCTCTGCAATTTTTCGTAGGCATCTACAACTTCAATACTTTCGCCGTACTTTGCCACTTTCCCGTTTTCTATCCATACCGCTTTGTTGCATAGACGTTTTACAGTAGAGGGCGAATGTGAAACCAATACGACTGTATCGCCAGATTGAATTTTCTCAATCATAACGGCTTCTGACTTCTTCTTGAACTTGGTGTCGCCAACTGCAAGTATCTCATCAATAAGAAGAACGTCGGACTTCAAGTGAATGGCGACCCCAAACCCCAGTCGCTGTTTCATGCCCGAGGAATAGTTCTTGATAGGCTGGTCGAAAAAGCTCCCCAGCTCCGAAAATTCTTTTATTTCATCCAGCTTGCTGACAATGTGCTTTTTTTCCAAGCCCATCATCATACCGCTGATTACGGCATTCTGACGTCCTGTCAGGTTTTGATCGTACCCAACGGTTAATGAGAGTAGGGTTGTGTGGTATCCATAGTTGATTATTTCTCCGCCGTCCGGCTTGATAATCCCGTTCAGTAAACGCAAGAGCGTGCTTTTTCCTGCGCCGTTCCGACCAATAACACCAAGAGAATCACCTTCCTTCAGGTCAAAGCTAATGCCGTTAAGTGGCGTATGGGTGCTGATTGCCCGTGTAAAGGGGATCCCCGAGCGATAAGTCACTCGAACATCTTTCAGGCTGATTACAGTCTTACTATCAGTCATCGTTGCATCAGCGCTCTGGCGAATACCGGGTTGAGTCTGCTTATTAGAAGTCGGGCCAATGCGTACAAGCAGAAGACGCTGCCTGCGTAGATGGCCAGGCTGCTGGCATCGGGAGCCTGATTGTACATCAGCACATCGCGGTAACTCTGAATGATCCAGACCATTGGGTTGTATGCCAGCACACTTTGAATATTCTCGGGCAGCGAACTAACAGCGTAAAGGATTCCAGAGCCATACATCCCCAGGCGCAGGAGATGTGGAATCAGATTGGAAAGGTCGGGGACGAATGGAATGAGTGAGCTGGCAACCAGGCCACATGAATAATTCAAGAGCAGCTGTAATCCTAGAATTACGGGTAAGTAGATATAAGCCATGGTAGGGGGGTATCCCATCGACCATAGAGCTATAAGTAATATGCAGAAAATGATACTGAATTTGAATGTATCCATAAGGACATTCACTGATGGAAGTACCAGTTTCGGGAAGTTCACTTGGCTGATTAGCGCGTGATCCTGACTGATCGCCACTGAACAATGGCTGACGCATTGAGCAAACCACTGCCACACTACGAGCCCCACTAACAGAAAGGGAACGAAGTCCTCAGTGCCGCGCTGAAAAACTACCCCAAAAATGAAATAGTAAATTGCCATGGAAAAAAGTGGCTCGATTACCCACCAGAGAAAACTCAGGTAAGTTTTTGATGCCTCTGATCGGAGGTTGCACAGCGCCTTGTAAAAGACGATGTCACGATGGTGCTTTTCTAAAAAAATCACAGTCTTACAATACTTTTCGATACTCAGTTAACACTTGTGCGGAGACGGCTTTTGCGGACAGGCCAGGCTCTGGTAGGCCAATAACATCCATATCGTATTTGGCCATACTCAATAGAATTTTTAGTTCTTCAACGTCGTCTATGGGGAAAAGAGCTGCCTTAGGCAGTAACTCCGCACACCCTGGAATATTGGATGCGACAGTTGGTTTTTTTCTTGCTGCCGCCTCTAGGAGCACTTGTGGCTGGTTTTCGGGCGAGTTGCTTGGAATTGCGACAAGGTCGACACCGTCGAGAAAGTCACGGCTCTCAGGCTCGTTCAGTTCGCCCAAGTAATGAGTATTTGCGTACTGCCTTAGCGCTTTATCAGCATAGCGCTGCTCGATAACTCTTCCTGCTACGTGAAGCTCTATTTCTGAATCAGCCAGCTCGTGAAGTGCGCGGCTGAGTGTATGGAGCCCTTTGTGAGGGGCGATTGCCCCCAGAAAGCCAACTACAAGCCGATCGTTCTCTTTTCGCACGACTCGTTTTTTCTCAAACCAAGTTTCTGCGAGGCCGGCGGGAATATAGTGGCAATTATCCAGGTCAAAATATTCCCTCAGTCGCTTCTGGCCGGTCCTTGATAAGCAGATTACACACGTTGCGTTGACTAGTGCTTCACGAAGCTTTCTCTCACGGTTATCCCAAGTCTCCGCCTTCGAGGATGCAGAGTGTTTTTGCCTCAGTATCTCTGCTACGCCGTTACGGATAGGTGAGATTTGTGAGGCAGCGCGGATAAGGTTGTTCGGGTGCGTTTCTGCTATACAGCGCATGCAGTTTCGAGAGTCTTCAAAACCATTGCAAAATTCGCGCGACTTGAGGGTCAGAGTGTGCTTGGGGCAAAGCCACCAGAAATCCGTGACAGACACAAAGTAGGGGATGCTGAGTTCTCGTGCCGCATGGAGAATATTGATGCCGATATGAGCAGGGTTTGCCATGTGCAACACATCTGGCTTCAGTTCCGAGAGAAGCTTCAAATAATTGGCAATCGAGTCGCCGCCAATTGTGCGCCACCCAAATGTCGGGAGCGTCACGGTCTGGAAGTTTTCGTCGTGAGCCTGAGCCTGATCAGTTACTATGCGCTCAGGATTTCCGCCTGCTACAACAACGTCACAGCCTTGCTCACTCAGGTCGCGAGCCAGGTTGCGAATGTATTTCTCGGTCCCTTGATTGTATCCAGGGCCGAACTGCATAGTGCAGAGTAGTACTCTCACGTTGACACCGGGGCTGTTGGGGGCGGTAATATACAGTAATGCTTTAAAAAACAACAGGTTATTATCGAGCGTTTAGCCCGATTCTTAAGAGAGTCTCCATTGCTTCCACAGTTCCGCATACTCCAATGTTACAGGACCTTCTTTCCCGAGTCCCAGGGGGGACTGGAACAGGTGGTCCTAGAAGTTGCTCAAAATGTAGATGGTTGCGGGGTTTTGACGCTCGCAGATGGTCCCGCTCATAAGTGCCTCACCGAGGGGGTTCCAGTGATAGCGGAGAGGCGTTGGTTTTCAGTCGCTTCCTGCTGCATAGGTCCTGGTCTGGTTCGGGCTTTATACCGACTGAAGGCGTCCCTTTTACACTTCCATTTCCCTTGGCCATTTGGCGATTTGGCCTATTTGCTGGCAGGGGGATCCAGGCCACTTATAGTCACTTATCATTCTGACATAGTCCGCCAACGGTTTCTCGGCGCTTTGTATCGCCCCCTGATGAACCGCTTTCTCGCTCGTGCTGATCGAATTGTTGCGACCTCCGAGAACTATGTAGAAAGTAGTTCCGTCTTGGCCGCGCACAGGGAAAAAGTAGAGGTGATTCCCCTTGGGATCTCGGAGCGGGGTTACCCAGTGGTCTCCGCTGCAGAGCTAGGTACCGCGAGCGAACGCTATGGTCGGGATTTCATGCTGTTTGTCGGCGTGCTGCGTTACTACAAGGGCCTGGACCACCTGATTCGTGCTGCCGTGGGGCGGCCGTATCGGATCGTGATCGCGGGAAAGGGGCCGGAACTCGGGCGACTCCAGGCTTTGGCCCAAGAGTTGGGGGCCGAGAATGTGGTTTTTGCTGGCTTTGTGAGCGATGAAGAGAAAGTGGCGCTTATGAAGCTGTGCCGGGCTGTCGTCTTCCCTTCGCATTTGCGCTCAGAAGCCTTTGGCGTCACCTTGATTGAGGGGTTGATGTATGGGAAACCACTGATTTCCTGTGAAATAGGCACTGGTACGAGTTTTGTGAATCAGGATGGTGAGACTGGTCATGTAGTGTCTCCTGCCGACCCTGATGCACTTCGTGAGGCAATGGACGATTTGTGGTATGAGCCAGCTGCTGCTGAGCGCATGGGGCGGGCGGGGCGCCGCCGCTATGAGGCGTTGTTTACCGGAGAGCGGATGGCGGCAGCTTACCAGAAGCTCTACCATGAAGTGCTTAGGGAGAGAGGTGTGGTTGAATAATGGCCAGAATCGCAGTGGACGCTCGTCCACTTTCAATTCCTACTACGGGAATTGGCCGTTATACCCAGGCCATAGTGGAACGTCTGGTTCAGAGTAAGCACGAGTGGTACCTATACAGTCATCAACCACTCCTCCGTGACTTCGGGGTTTTACCGAATGTTACCGTGCGTTGTGGCAATGTGCGTCTGTCCAGTTTGGGATCGCTGTATTCGCAGGCAGTATTTCCCCTTTGGACGAAAAAAGACAGGGTCGACCTGTTCTGGTCGCCCCGACACCATCTGCCCCTCTTGACTGGCTCATCTACTGCCCAAGTGGTGACCATTCATGACCTTGTCTGGAAAACGTTTCCCGAGACCATGTCGCGGCTTGGCCGCCGGATTGAGGGACTTTTGATGCCACCGTCCCTGAGGGCGGCGGATGCTGTTATTGCGGTTTCTGAAAGTACAGCGAATGAGGTCAGGCAGTCATTTCCGGGTTGTAGTAGCAAAGTGAAGGTGATCCACGAGGCTCCTTTTCTCGATTCATCAGATATCCCAACCAGCGCTGGGGATTACTTTCTGTTTGTGGGAACTATCGAGCCCAGAAAAAATCTCTCCCGACTTTTGCGCGCATATAGCCTCTATCGATCCCAGGTGCAGCGTCCGCTGCCACTCAAAATTTGTGGTGGAAAGGGCTGGGGACTCCCTGAGCTGGAGAGCTTGATCAAGCGCGAGGGGCTGGACGAGAACGTAGAGGTGCTGGGCTACGTAGATGACGAAGAATTGCCGGGCTTGTATCGCGATGCCAGGGCTTTGTTGATGCCCTCACTTTATGAAGGATTTGGATTGCCAATTGTTGAAGCCTTCAGTCAGGGCACCCCGGTTATGACATCTAATCGCGGTGCAATGGAGGAGGTCGCAGGCGAGGCTGGGGTGCTGGTAGACCCTGAAAGTATCGAAGAAATGGCCGTATCGCTTGGTGAGCTGACCAATAATAGCGGCTTGGTTCTTGACCTTCAGCGCCGTGCCAGGGAGCGCGGGAAGTCGTTTAGCTGGGATCTGGCAGCGGAGCAGACGCTATCCCTGATGGAGTCATTGCTCGTGCGATAGCGCAAAGCCGTCTACGCTGCGTTACTGATACCACTCATCCACTAAAAAGGCCTGGTAGCGCTTCGGTCTTGGGAGCTGCTTCATCCTCAATTCGGGTCAATCTATCGGTCAGGATCTGTAGCTGCTGTCTGTTCAGCGGTTTCGGTGGTGCCTTGTAGATTGCACTGTTCAGCATCTCCACCAGTTGCGATAACTCAGAAATGTTCAGCTGTTGGGCAGCAGCTTCCAGATTCAAGGTTCTGACCTCCGGCCAGCGATCGCCTATCCATTGCCTCAGTGCAGACTGGATTTCTTGTGGGCTGCCTGACTTGACCAGCTCGGTCAACTTTTCAGGGGCCACTACCTTATTGGTTGTTCTGCCGGACTTCTGGGGGGCGCCAGCTCGGTTGCGTTTGTTAGCGTAGAAAAAATACACAATCCAGAGCAGGTGCGAAGCAATCGCCGCAATAGCAACCTTCTGCCAAAACCCCGGCTCAACCTCCGTAGCGCTGGGGCTGGGCTGCGTCGGCTGCGTGTTCCCGGGTGCAGCAGAATCTACTACCGGCAAGCCCGTCACATTGAATCTGAAGGCCGGTAGTTGTGTAGCCCGCTGCCGTCCGGTCTTAGTATCCCACCAGGTAATCGTAATCGGCGGCAGCTGATAGTTCCCGGGCCTGGTTGCCACAATCGCCGTGGTTTCTACACGGCTTCCTGTAATGCCGTTCACACCGGGTTGATCTTCCTGTTGCGGTTGATCGGGGTAGGTTTTCAGTCCATCTACATTCAGCTTCGGTAGCGGAGGCAGTTGTGCTGCCCGCAGTCCTTCCGCGCGCAGGGTGATGATGCGCGTGATGGGCTCGCCGACTTTGAATTCTTCCGGATCTTTGCTCCAACTTTGAACCAGGCCGAGGCTTCTTGCGGGCAGCCAGTGGGTACCGCTGTAGCTATCGGGTTTGGGTTCGACTTCTACCGTTTTCGCTTCGGAGCGCAGGCGGATGCGTTGGGCGTTGCGGTTGAAGAGGGAAAAGGGGTCTCTGCGGCCGGTGACGGCGATGTAGTTGATCGGCGGGATCTGGAGTTCGCCGGAGCTTTCGGGGAATACGGCGTAGGTGATTTCGTAGACGGCATGACCTACGCCGTCTATGCGACGCTCGTAGCGCTGTTCATCCACTTTTTCGACGTGGGCGCCGGGGATCTGCAGGGGATCGGTGGCGATATCGTGGAGGCCGACGGTGGTGTACAGGCGGACTTTTACCAGCAACTGCTCCTGGACGTGGAGCTTGTCTTTGTCCAGTTCTACTTCCAGGAACGCCTGTCTGTTATTACCGCTGGGCGATTGGCCGGCTTTGTTGACGGTAATCGGGATGGCATCGGACACCTGGCCGTGCAGGTGCAGGGAAGGGACGAAGAGTTTGCCTTCCTTGAGTGGCGCGAGTGTCAAGGCCCATTCGGTAAAGCTCTCGGCTTTACCATTGATGACCCGGTACTGGTTGGACTGCTGCCGGGAGAGGATTTCGAAGTCCTGTTCCAGCAAGTTGAAGTCCGGCTGTCCGCCACTTTGAGGGCCTTTATAGCGGACTCGCAGGGTGAAGGTCTCGTTAATGGCGAGCTCGTTGCGGTCGACACTGGCGGTGAGGTCCTGGGCCTGGGCGAGCGCCGGGAGGGCCAGGCAGGCGAGGGCCGCCAGCAGCAGCGCTGAGATCAGTTGAGCGAGAGTGCGGGCTGCCCGGTTATTTTGAGGTGCCGAGCAGGGGCTCGGCGTTCCCAGGGGGAGGCCGTCAGGGGAAATTACTGTGGCTACCATCTTTGAGTGGCTCCATTCTCCGGGGGCTTCCATTCGCCGGCGCGGTAGGCGCGGCGGCGCTGCAAGCTTTCATATTTGAATTTCTCGCGCATCAGTCCAGCCGGATCGTCGGGGATCTGGCGCAGCCATTGATCCAGAACCTGTTGCGTCTCTGGATCAATGGGGCTCTCTTCCGCGTTTGCGGCCTGTTGTTCCTGAGTGGGTTCGCCGTCAGTCTGGGGCTCTTCCTGCTGCGCGTTTTGCTGTTCCTGTTCTTCCTGGCCGGCTTCCTGTTGATCCTGGTCGCCCTGTTGCTCTTGCTGATCGGTTTCCTGGGGTTGTCCCTGGGATTGCTGTTGATCCTGGGAGCCTGACTGATTTTGATCCTGCTGTTGCCCGTCTTGTTGTTGAGACTGCTGCTGATCGCTTTGTTGCTGATCCTGGTTCTGCTGGTCTTGCTCTTGCTGATCTTGCCCCTGCTGGGATTGCTGCTGGCTTTGCTGCTGCATTTTCTTCAGCTTTTCTGCGATGTCGCGATTGTGTGCCGCATCAGCAAAATTCGGGTTTTTCTTTAGCGCCTCGTCGTATGCCTGGAGCGCCTCGTCGTAGCGCTGTTGTTGGGTAAGGCTGTTGCCCAGATTGTACAGGCCCTGCGCACTCTGGTTCTGGGCGAAATTTTTCGCGGCCGCATCGTACTTTCCCGCGCGATACTGGGCGGTACCGCGCCACTGGGAGTTTTCGAAGGTGTTGGCGGCCTGTTCGGGGTTGCCTTGCTCCAGCAGCGAGCGCCCCTGCTGATCTTTGGTTTGCCACAGATCCTGCCAGACTGAGCCGGAGTTTTCTTGGGGGGCGCTCTCTTGGTTGTTCTGAGGGGCCGGCAGCTCTTGGGCACTGACGTCCTGAGAAGGCGCCAGCAGGATCGCCACGGGCAGCAGGCAGGCGAGGGCGCCGCGGCGAAACAGCAGAAGGGCGAATGGCAGCAGTAACAGTACCAGCCACGGTCCTTCTTCTCGCCACTGGTCAAATTGCCGCTCTGCCAGCTCAGCTTCTTCCGGGGCTGTATTCTCTGGTAGCAGGCGCTCGATATCACTGTCATTTACAGATATCTCTGCAAAGCGACCGCCGGTGCCGGTAGCCAGTTTGTCGAGGGCTTTGCGGTCGAAGTTGGTGATGACAATAGAGCCACTGTCGTCGGTAATAAAGCCACTGCCATTGGTTTTGGGGATGGGGCTGCCTTCACCGCTGCCGACCGCAAGGATGGACAGGCTGACATCGGTCCCGCGCAGGGTATCTTTGATGGTGCCAATGGCTTCTTTGGCAATGCCGTCGGTTACCGCCAGCAATTCACCATGACCATTGGCGCCGTCCTGGATCAATTTCAGTCCTTCTTCCACCGCCATCTCAATATTGCTGCCCGGGACGGGCATGATCCGTGGAGAAAGCGGCGGTACCAGGTTGGCGATGGTGTCGGTGTCATCGGTCAGTGGTGTTACCACATAGGCTTCGCCCGCATAGGCGATTAGAGCCGTCAGGCCGTCTTTACGTTGTTTGAGGATATCCAGCACTTTCAGGCGTGCGCGAGTCAGGCGGTTGGGCGTGAGATCCGTGGCGCGCATGGAAGGTGACAGATCCAGCAGGATCACTAGTGCATCCTGATTGGTATATACCGGTGTGGGTAGCTTCCGCCAACTGGGGCCGGCCATGGCCATAATCATCAGGGTGAGCAGCGCGAAGATCAGTGCGAACAGCCACGGACGCTTTTCGCCGCCACGTAATAGCAGGTGCGGAAGAAGGTCCGGATCGATCACTTTCTGCAGGCGGCCGCTACTCAGGACTGTGCGTGCCAGCACCCAGCAGAGCAGGGCTGCAGGCAGGATCAGGAGCAGCAGGGCGGGGCGCAGAAAGTGAAACTGGTCCATGTTGGCAAAGAAGTCGGTAACAAGGCTCATCCGGCACGTCCTCCACCGAACTGGGGCCCGCCGGCATGATGGCCGTTACGCTTGATCCCGCTCGGTTCGGATTGCCGCTTGCCGGGTAGCCATCCACTGACCAGGGGAATTACAGCCCAGATCAGCGCAATCAGTAACGCCAGGCCCAGCGGCCATACGAACAGGGATTTCAGTGGGCGATAGGTTTCCGCCTCCTGCTCCACGGGTTCCAGTCGATCGAGCTCCGCATAAATTTCTGTCAGCTCTTTCGGGTTGTGGGCGCGGAAGTACTGGCCGCCGGTTTCTTCGGCGATGCTCTGCAGGGTTTCGCCATCGAGATCCCGGGACGGATTTACCCGGCGTGCACCAAAGCGGGAGCCGAGAAGGCCGGGCTGTACCATTTCCTCCGCGCCGATACCGATGGTGTACACCGTCACGCCCGCCTGTTTGGCAAGTTCGGCGGCCTTCAGTGGTGTCACTTCACCGGCAGTGTTGGCGCCATCGGTGAGCAGGATGACGACACGCTGATCTGCCGGCCGCTGAGTGAGTCGCTTTACTGAAAGGCCAATGGCATCGCCAATTGCGGTGCCCTGGCCGGCAAAGCCAATTTGTGCCTCACGCAACAATGTATGGACGGTCTCGCGGTCAAATGTCAGTGGGGCTTGCAGGTAGGCGCGGGTACCGAACAGCACCAGGCCGAGCCGATCCCCTTTGCGTCGTGCGACAAAATCCCCAACCACTTGTTTGACCGCAGAAATGCGCATCGCCGGATTGCCATTCAGGATCATATCCGGCGTTTCCATGCTGCCGGAAATATCGACGGCAATCAACAGATCGCGCGCACTGCTGGTCTGGCTGATGGGGGCGCCATACCACTGGGGACGGGCGGCAGCGGTCAGTAGCAGAATCCAGAGTAGCCACAGCAGTGCCAGATTGACCCGGTTGATCGGCGAGCTGCCCCCTTTGTTGGGCAATTGCTGATAATAGGGGACTTTGAGGGCGCTGGTCAGGGGTTCGCTTTTGGGCAGCAGTTTGCGTGCGAGCCAGGGCAGTGGCAGCAGTAGAAAGATCCACGGCAGGGCAAACTCAAACATCGGTTGCCTCCGGGGATTTTGACGGCGCCGCGGGCGAGGTGCTCAGGACGGTTTCGATAGCGCTGAACGCGTCGGTGTCATGCCGGTTCACCCAGCGAATCGCATAATCCCGCAACGTGGGTACGCCTTCACCGGTTGCATTGGACCGGTACAGGCCTTCCAGCAGGGCGGTGCGGGCGGGTGCCGGCAGGTCCTCGCCGGATGTGCGTTGCAGGAAATCGATCCACTGCTGGCCGGTCAGCGCGGCGCAGCGACGTCGGCCGAAGCTCACCACGGCTACCCGTTTTAGCAGTATGTTGATCTCCTCTACCGCACGCGGATCTTTGACATCCACTGCGCGCAATAAATGTATGCCCTCGGTTCGATAGCGTCGTTGCTGTCGCTTGCGACGCAGGTGAAGCAGGGCCAGGCCGGCAATGATCAGCAGGGAAAACACAATCACCGCAGCCAGCCACCAGCCCGGCGCCGGTGGCCACCAGCCCACCGCCGCTGGCTCCTGAATATCCTTCAGTTGCGTGAGAAGCTCTTCCATCTCCGGTGTCAGTGGCGGCGATGGTGGGTTCTGTTGCGGCGTCGCCTGGGTTGCCAGCTGTCTCACAACGTCGCCCTCGATTCGGAGCCACTCGTTTTGGACATGGAAGGTGCGGTCTGTGGTCGGCCGCCGTAAATCGACAACAGTGCGGGTACCACCGGCTGGGTGTTGTCAAAGTCGATCAGCGGCAAACGCAGCTTGCGACAGAGCTGCTCGGTCTGGGCGCGCACTTGCTGCTGCTGCAGGGCAAAGTTGTCTCGCACCCCGCGATTGGCGCGACCGAAGCCGAGAAAGGTGCGCTGGCGTCCATCGCTGACCGTCAGAGGTTGATCCGGCAGTGCCCGCTCCAGCGGGTCGGTGATACGCAAAACCTGCAGGTCGGCGTGACGTGTCAGCAGATACAGTGCCTGCTCACTGGATGCATCCAGATCATGGCAGTCGCTGACCAGGAACAGGGCGCTGCCGGGGCGGGCGATGCGACGCGCTTCCTCCAGCAGGATTTTGATCGGCTGATAACCTGAGGCGGAAACCGGGCTGTTGAGCGCGCCAGCCGCGGCAACCATACCGTGAATACTGGCGAGTACTGCGTGATGGCTGCGGCGGGGGCGCACGGTTTCCACGGACTGATCGGAAAACAGCAGCGCACCGATACGGTCGCCGTGATGGAGGCCGGACCATGCCAACGCAGAGGCGATGGCGCTGGCGGCAACGGATTTGAACGCGTTCTGGCTGCCGAAAAACATCGGCGAACGCAGATCCAGCAGAATCACCACCGGACGCTCGCGCTCTTCCTGAAACAGTTTGGTGTGGGTCTTGCCGGTGCGCGCGGTTACCCGCCAATCGATGGAGCGGACATCGTCACCGGGCTGGTAATTGCGCACTTCCTCAAAGTTCATGCCGCGGCCGCGATAGCGGGTCAACATCTGTCCCGCCTGGTCGGCCTTGCTGGCTTTGGGCTGAAATAGCTGCAGCTGGCGGGCGATATGTCGCAGGCGCACCAGCGGCGCTACCTCGGGATAGGCGCCGCGGAGATTCAGCTCGTCGTGATTGATACCGTTACCGTTGTTGTGCACAGGTGCCCCTTAAATCGCCGGGACCTGTTGCAGCAACCGGTGGATTACCTGATCCGCATTGGCGCCGGCGGCTTCCGCCTCGAAGCTCAGCAATAGTCGGTGGCGGAGTACATCCGGGGCGATCGCCATTACGTCATCGGGCGTGACGTAATCGCGCCCGGCGAGCCAGGCGTAGGCACGGGAGCATCGGTCCAGCGCAATGGTGGCCCGGGGGCTGGCGCCGAAATCGAGCCAGCTGGCCAGCTCGGCATCGTAGCGCCCCGGTTCGCGCGTGGCGATTACCAGTTGCACGATATAGGTTTCCACGGCCTCTACCATCTGCAGGTCGAGGATCTCTTTGCGCGCGGCAAACAGCGTTTCCTGGCTGATGATATTTTCCGGGCGGCTCTCGCCCAGGCTGGCCTCGGCGCGGGCCAGTTTCAGGATCTGAGTCTCTGCAGCTGCATCCGGGTAGGAAAGGTTCACCTGCATCAGGAAGCGGTCCAGCTGGGCTTCCGGCAGGGGGTAGGTGCCTTCCTGCTCGATCGGGTTCTGGGTTGCCATCACCAGGAACAGGTCGGGCAGCGAGTAGGTTTTGCGCCCCACGCTGATCTGGCGCTCCGCCATCGCTTCCAGCAATGCAGACTGCACTTTGGCCGGCGCGCGGTTGATCTCGTCTGCCAGAATCAGGTTGTGGAACACCGGGCCGGGCTGGAAATGAAACTCGCCGCTCTCCGGGCGGTAGATATCGGTGCCGGTAATATCCGCCGGCAACAGGTCCGGAGTGAACTGGACCCGATGGAAATCCCCTTCGATGGCATCCGCCAGGGTTTTGATCGCTTTGGTCTTGGCGAGGCCCGGCGCGCCTTCTACCAGAAGGTGTCCATCGGCGAGCAATCCTATGAGAATACGATTGACCAGAGTTGCTTGGCCAATAATCTGCTGCTCCAGCCAATCGCTCAGAATTTTTATCTGCTGGCGTGTGTCCATATCGTCACTTCTTTTGCCAATTTCCTGTTTCAATACGCTGCCCGGATCCAAGTGCTGTCTATCTTAATGAGGACGCTATCTATCCTCTTTAATATAGATAGTGACCCGAGGCAGTTGCGCGGGCCGGTTGATTTTAGCGGCAATAGGCCGCATGGCAACCATCGGGGTGACCTAGACAGTAATCGCGGCGTTTTGTTCTACCTATTCCGGTAGACAGCCTCGAAAAAGCGACAAGCGGCGCTTGTTTCTTTTTTCCGGGCCCTAATGAGAAAGATTGAGAGCGTAAATACCGCAGCTTAGCCGATGGTTGGGCAGCGAACCGATTTTTCGCGATAGGAACAGTATCGCGTAGGACAGGAGTTTGGTGAGTGGGAGGTTGTGCGTGAGTATGGCAACGGTAATGACCGATAGCCGGGAAGAGTTACTGGATCAGGTCAGTGGATTGATCCGCGAGCGCCTTGGAGATAAAGCGGCACCAGTGGTATCGCTGGCCAGGCAGTTCCTGCACCAGTATCCTCTGGAAGATCTGATGGGGCGTCGCCTCGCGGATATCTACGGCTGCATTTATACACTGTGGGATTTTATCCAGCAGCGGGATGCCGGCACGCCCAAGGTGCGGGTCTTCAATCCGCGCCTTGAGGATCACGGTTGGGAGTGCTCCCACACGGTGGTGTGTGTACTGCAGCGGGATATGCCGTTTCTGGTGGATTCCGTGCGGATGGAAATCAATCGTCGCGACACCGTGATCCACTCCATCAAAAGTACCATCGTGGACTTGCAACGGGGCGAAGGCGGGCGTCTGCAAGAGTTGTTGCCGCCGCACAAGGACGATGTGCGACGCGAAGACGACCCTCGCAGCAGCAGCGAAGCGCTCATCTACGTGGAGATCAATCTCGACACCTCCAGCGCCCACGCCTCGGATCTGACCCGCTCCCTGAAAGAGGTATTAGGGGATGTGGAGCTGGCGGTGGATGACTATGTGCCGATGCTGGATACCTGCGCGGCGATGGAAGATCAGCTGCACGCGGGGATTTCCCAGAGCGACGCCAACCTGCAAGAGGCCAGCGCTTTCCTGCAGTGGATGCGCGACGGTAACTTTACCTTCCTCGGCTACCGCGAGTACGAATTCTGCGAACAGGGGGACAAGAAAGTCCTGTGTGAAGTGGAAAACCGTCGTCTGGGCATCTTCAAAGGCCTTTCCCAGCCGGCCGAACCCACGCCTGAGTATGACTTCAACGAGGGCAAGCAGCGCTTCTACCAAGGGCCGAACTACCTCACGTTTGCCAAGTCCTCAGTGAAGTCCCGGGTCCATCGCGCCGCCTATTCCGACTACGTGAGTGTCAAACGCTACGACGCTGACGGAGAGGTTATCGGTGAGTCCGCGTTTATGGGGTTGTACACCTCACCGGTGTACACCGAGAGTCCGTCCAAGATTCCCATCATCCGCCGCAAACTGGCCTCAGTGATGGAGCAGAGTGGCCTTTCTCCCACCAGCCACGATGGCAAGGCGTTGCAGCGGATTCTGGATACTTTCCCCCGGGATGAGTTGTTCCAGAGCAGTACCCGAGAGCTGTTTGATACCACCCTCGGGGTTCTGGCCCTGAACGAGCGCGCCCACTTGCGCCTGTTCATGCGCCGTGATCCATTTGGAAAGTTCGTTACTGCCACTGTGTTTGTACCGCGGGAGCAATTCAACAGTAATGTGCGGGAAATGATCTGCGATCACATCACCCGTGCAATCCATGCTCTGGACTCTGATTTCACCACTTACTTTTCTGAATCCATCCTCGCCCGGGTGCACTTTGTATTCCGTGTCGACCCGAACGAGCCGGTGGAGTTTGATGTAGCGCGACTGGAGGCGCAAATCGTGGATATTACCCGCAGCTGGGAAGATGTGTTCAAAAAGTCCCTGATTGACACGCACGGTGAAGAGGAAGGTAGCAACCTAGTCAACGTATTTGGTCAGGCATTTCCGGCCGGCTATCGGGAGGATTTCGAACCCCGGATCGCGGTGCAGGATGTTGTCTCGATTCGGGAACTGAGCGCCGACAACCGGGTGGCCATGAGCTTCTACCAGCCGATAGGCGCAGAGCCGGGCAGTCTCCGCTTCAAGGTTTTCAACTGGGGTAAGGGGTTGACCCTGTCTGATGTGATCCCGGTACTGGAAAATCTCGGCCTGCGGGTAATGGGGGAGTTCCCATATACCATTCGCCCCAAAGGCCAGCAGGATGTGTGGATGCATGAATTCCACCTGGAGTTCGGCCTGCCCACCCGTGTCGACGCCCAAGCGTCACGGGCCCTGTTCCAGGACGCCTTTGCGGCAATCTGGGATGGGGTAGCAGAGAGCGATTCTTTTAACCGTATGGTGCTGGCGGCACGCCTGAACTGGCGGGAAGTCTCCATGCTGCGCGCCTACGCCCGCTATCTGAAGCAGACCAAGTTCAGTGCCAGCCAGTCGTATATCGCGGCGACCCTCGCCAACCATGTGGAAATCACCCGCAACCTGGTAGCGCTGTTCCGGGCCATGTTCGATCCGCGGATCAACTCTCCGGATCGGCAGGAGCAGGGGCGGATTGAGCGTCTGATCAAGAAAATCCACGATGGTCTGGACGGCGTCGACAACCTCAATGAAGATCAGGTGCTGCGTCGCTACCTGGATCTGATCCGGGGAACCCTGCGTACCAATTTCTTCCAGATGGGGGAAGACGACCAGCCCAAAGACTATATCTCCATCAAATTCAGCCCGCGCGATATTCCGAATATCCCCGAGCCGCGTCCGGAATTCGAGATTTTTGTCTATTCGCCACAGGTGGAAGGTGTGCATCTGCGTGGCGGTAAAGTGGCCCGTGGTGGTCTGCGTTGGTCCGACCGGCTGGAGGACTTCCGTACCGAGGTGCTGGGCTTGGTCAAGGCGCAGAACGTGAAGAATGCGGTGATCGTACCCAGTGGTGCCAAGGGCGGCTTTGTGGTGCGCCGGCCGCCGGTGGACAACAGTCGTGAAGCGATGATCGAGGCCGGTATCCGCTGCTACAAAACCTTTATCCGCGGCCTGCTGGATATTACTGACAACCTGAAAGATGGTGAGGTTGTGCCGCCGCCGCGGGTTATCCGTCGCGACGAAGACGACCCCTACCTAGTGGTGGCCGCGGACAAGGGAACCGCTACCTTCTCTGACATTGCCAATAGCATTGCCGCCGAGTACGACTTCTGGCTGGGGGATGCCTTTGCCTCTGGCGGAAGTAACGGTTATGACCACAAAAAGATGGGTATTACCGCGCGCGGCGCCTGGGTTTCCGTGCAGCGCCACTTCCGTGAGATGGGCGTCAATGTCCAGCAAGAAAACTTCTCCGTGATCGGCATTGGCGACATGGCGGGTGATGTGTTCGGCAACGGCATGCTGCTGTCGGAGCACATTTGCCTGAAGGGCGCCTTCAACCATATGCATATCTTTGTGGATCCGACGCCGGATGCCTCCAGCAGTTTCCACGAGCGCAAACGCCTGTTTGAACTGCCGCGATCCAGTTGGACTGATTACAATCTCAGCCTGATTTCGAAAGGTGGCGGTATTTTCGAGCGTCGCGCCAAGTCGGTGAAAATTTCCCCGGAAATGAAACAGGCGTTTGCGATAGAGGAAGATCAGCTGACTCCCAATGAATTGATCAGTGCCATGTTGCGTGCACCGGTGGATCTGATCTGGAACGGCGGCATCGGCACTTACGTGAAGGCCACTAGCGAGAGCCAGGCGCAGGTGGGGGATAAATCCAACGATAACCTGAGGGTTAATGGCAACGAGTTGCGCTGCCGGGTATTCGGCGAGGGCGGAAACCTGGGGATGACCCAGCGAGGTCGGATCGAGTTCTCCCTGAATGGTGGACGCTGCAATACTGACTTTATTGACAATGCCGGCGGCGTGGATTGCTCGGATCACGAGGTCAACATCAAGATCCTGCTCGATAAGGTGGTGGCCAACGGCGACCTCACCGACAAGCAGCGCAATCAACTGCTTGAGGAAATGACAGAGTCTGTTGCCGAGCTGGTGCTGGACAACAACTACAACCAGACGCGCGCTCTCAGCGTGGCAGCCTACCAGGTTGGCGAACGTTTCGATGAATATCGTCGGTTGATCAACGCGCTGGAGAGCGAAGGGCGTCTGAAGAGGGCGCTGGAGTTTATCCCGGATAACGAGCTCCTCAATGAGCGCCAGAACAAGGCGTTGTTCCTTACCCGTCCCGAGCTCTCGGTACTGATCTCTTACGTCAAGGTGAAGTTGAAGGAAGAATTGCTCAGCGCCGATATCATCGACAACGCGCGGGTGCAGGAAGCAGTGGAGTCCGCGTTTCCACCGTCACTGGTGTCCCGGTACCGCGCACTGGTGTATGACCACCAGCTGCGTCGTGAAATTGTGTCCACCCAGGTGGCCAATGAAATGGTCAACAGTATGGGAATCACCTTTTACCACCGTATCAGCAGCGCGACAGGAGCGGATATCAATACCATTGCCGCGGCCTACATGAGTGCCCGGGATGTCTACTTGATGCCAGAGTTCCAGCAGGGTGTTGCGGCGCTGGACTATCAGGTACCTGCAGAGCTGCAACTGCAGCTGATGAACTCGATGATCGGTCGGGTACGGCGGGCTACCCGCTGGTTTGTACGCAATCGCCGTGTGGATCTCGACCCGGCCCAGGAGCGGGACCTGTTCCAGGACCCGGTACAGCGGGTCATCCGCGCGTTGCCGGAAGTGCTGAGTGGCGAACCGTTGCGGGAGTGGAAAAAGCGGCATGATCTGTTGCTCGAACACCAGGTCCCGGAACAACTGGCATTGCTGGCCGCGTCGCCCACTTACTTGTTCTCCGCGCTCGGTATTTCCCAGTCCGCCCGTATTGCGGACCGCCCGGTGGAAGAAGTGGCAGAGATGTACTTCGCGCTGGCGGACAAGCTGGGGCTCTACTGGTTTGGCAATCAGATTATCGAACTGCCGGTGGAAACCTTTTGGCAGGCACAAGCGCGGGAATCCAGCATGGATGATCTGGACAGTCAGCTGAGCAAGCTCGCAATCCACATTCTCCGCCTGGCCGGTGAAGATGGCCTGGATGTGGATGGCGCAGTGACCCACTGGAGCGGTATCATGGCGCAGCCGATTCAGCGTTGGGATAGCCTCCTCAAGGAGCTCAAATCCGCACCGCAAGGGGATTTCGCCATGTTGACGGTGGCCCTGAGAGAGCTGATGTATCTGGCGAATGCCACGGCGGACCAGGAAACCTTGACGGATTGAGGATACGACTCAATTGTCGAGATGACTGTCGCGTGAAGTTGTCAGAATGAATCGCGACAGTTAAACCAAAAGAGTTGAAGGAAGGCCATGTACGATTATCTGCGCAAAGCCCTGTTTGCGTTGGACCCAGAGCGGTCACATCACCTGTCACTGGATGCGATTGGCGCGGCGGAGCGCCTCGGTATTACCTCCCTGCTTGCCCGGGGCATTCCGGATGATCCCGTGGAATTGATGGGGCTGACACTGCCTAACCCGGTGGGGTTGGCGGCCGGCCTGGACAAGAATGCCCAAGCCTACAATGGACTGGGCGCACTCGGATTCGGTTTTGTGGAGGTCGGTACGGTTACCCCGCGCCCACAGCCAGGGAACCCGTCGCCGCGACTGTTTCGCCTTCCCGATGCGGAGGCGATTATCAATCGCATGGGGTTTAATAACGAGGGCGTGGACTACCTGATCGAGCGGGTGAAGCGCCGTCGCTATGCCGGCGTACTGGGGATCAATGTGGGCAAAAACTTTGATACCCCGGTAGAAAAGGCGGCGGATGATTACTGCCTGTGTATGGAAAAGGTCTACCCCTACGCAGACTACATCACGGCGAACGTGTCATCGCCAAACACCAAGGGGTTGCGGGATCTGCAGTTTGGTGACAGTCTGAGCCATCTGCTTTCTGCGGTGAAGGAAAAGCAGCAGGCACTGGCCAGCCAGCATGATCGCTACGTACCCGTGGCGGTGAAGATCGCACCAGACATGGATGATGAATCCATTGCGCATGTGGCAAAGGTGCTGAAAGATCACGAAATTGACGGTGTCATTGCAACCAATACCACCATCGACAAGTCTTCGGTCAAGGGCTTTACCCATGGCGAGGAGGAGGGCGGTCTCAGCGGTCGCCCGTTACAGGCGCGCTCCACGGAAGTCATTCGCAAGCTCGCTGGCGAACTCGACGGAGCGATTCCAATTATCGGTGTCGGTGGTATCTTCGACGGCGAGAGTGCGGCGGAGAAAATCCGTGCCGGTGCAACGGCGGTGCAGATTTATTCCGGCTTTATCTATCGCGGCCCAGCGGTAATCAGTGAGGCCGCAGCTGCTATTTCAGCCCTGCGCAAGGGGCGGACAGTCAGCTCGTAAATTGCCATGGAACTCCCGGGGGCCACTGCGACGCCCGGGGGTTTTACTCAGATTTTATAATCACATATTTTCTATGCGTTGCGCCTGAGCCCGCGGTCCAAAACCACTCCAGTAATCCTGCCGACCCTGTCGCCACCCATTGACCCACTCCTGATGTCGGGCCCCATTTTCGTGCGGGCAGCTGTCGTGATTGCGCCCTTCAACCGCGGCAACATAACCTTTGTGGAAAGCTCTATCGGACTGATTACGCTTTTGACGTCTCATGAACGGTTTACCTCTCGTTTTCGTTCATTAACTCCCCCCTCATTGAACAGCTTATTGTCATTGCTGTTCATCGGGAAGGGGATCAGTACACCAGAAACAGAGGGACGAGCGAATGATCGTTTTGTTCTGAAAAAGGTGTTCTATAGGTGTTGTATTTATAGGGCCTGAATTCAATGAACCTGAATTCAATGAATAAGAGCAACGATTTGACACCAGGGGCGGGTATTGGAGAATCCGGTGGCGCTTTGCTGTATCCTTGCGCCCCCACCGTCACCCATGGCCAGTTTGTCCGTGTGTGGGTGGCCAGAACGGCAGGGCCTGCAGCCCGTTTGCAGACACGTCGGTTCCCGGCTTCAGCAACCGATTTCACAACTATCTGTACAACCGTGAGAGTACGATTTTGACCGATCAGCACGACTTTACCGCGACCTGCCCCAAAGGGCTGGAAAACCTGCTCGCCGACGAACTGCGGGGCTTGGGCGCGGCCGTTGAGCGAGAGCAGCCTGGGGCTGTCCGCTTCAAGGGCAATCTGGAGAGCGGCTATCGGGCCTGCCTGTGGAGTCGGCTGGCGAACCGGATCCTGCTGAACCTGGCGCAAACCCGCATCGTCGATGCCGAAGATATGTACCAGGCGGTCAATGCATTGCCGTGGGAAGAACATATCAGTCCCAGTGGCGTGCTGTGGATACAGTTCTCCGGCACCAACCGTGAAATCCGCAACAGCCAGTTCGGTGCTCAGAAAGCAAAAGATGCGATCGTCGATCGCCTGCGCAAGACTACCGGCGCGCGGCCGGATGTAGACAAGCGCGATCCCGATCTTACCGCCACTCTGCGCCTGCATCGCGACCGGCTGGATATTGCCATCGATCTCAGTGGTGACAGCCTGCACCGCCGCGGCTATCGCACCCATATTGGCGCTGCGCCATTGAAGGAGAACCTGGCCGCTGCGCTATTGATTCGCGCCGGTTGGCCGGAAATTGCCGCGGAAGGCGGGGCTTTACTGGATCCGATGTGTGGCTCCGGCACTTTCCTGGTGGAAGCGGCACTGATGTTTGGGGATATTGCCCCCGGGGTGATGCGGGGCAGCTTCGGATTCGAGCACTGGCTCAATCACCAGAACGATATCTGGATGGCACTGCGGGAAGAGGCGCTGGAGCGGCGTGCCGCCGGTATGGAACAGACATTCCCGGAAATTCGTGGCTACGATGCCGACGCCAAGGTGCTGTTTGCGGCAGAAGCCAATATTGCCCGTGCCGGGCTGGAGCGGATCGTCCGCGTCAGCCACCGACCGGTTGCCTCCTTTAAGGTGCCCAGCCACCGACCGGTAAAACCCGGACTCGTACTGACCAACCCGCCCTACGGCGAGCGGCTGGGTGAGCAGGAGGCATTGCGGGATACCTATGCGGAGCTGGGGCAACAGCTGAAAAAAGAATTTGCTGGCTGGAGAGCAGGCATTTTTACTGGCAATCCGGAGCTGTGTTTTTCAACCGGCCTGCGCTCCCACAAACAGTATCAGCTGTACAACGGCAGCATTCCCAGCCAGCTGCTTCTATTTGACATTCATGCTGCCAAGCAAGGCACAAAGTCTGGCGAACCGGTAAAACAGTTGTCAGACGAAGTGCAGATGGTGGTGAATCGCCTACGCAAGAATCTGCGCAATATCGGCAAGTGGGCGAAGAAGGAAGGGATTGACTGCTATCGCCTGTACGATGCCGATCTGCCGGAATATTCCGCTGCGATTGATATTTATCGATCGGTGGAAGGGCAGACATTCGCGCATGTTCAGGAATACCGTGCGCCGGCGAAAATTCCCGAGGACAAGGCGCGGGCGCGCCTGGGAGATCTGGTGCGGGCAGTGCGTGAGGTGCTGGAGTTGCCGCCGCGCAATATCAGCATCAAAGAGCGCCGTCGCCACAGCCATAAAGAGAGCGGCAGCCAGTATCAGAAAAACCGGGTTGCTAAAGCGGCAGGAGAGGCACCGGTGTTCTGGGCGCGGGAATATGATGCCGAGGTAGAGATCAACCTGTGGGACTATCTCGATACCGGACTGTTTCTGGATCACCGCCCGGTACGGAAGTATCTGCGTTCGCTATCCGGCGGCAAGAAATTACTGAACCTGTTCTGCTATACCGCCACCGCAACGGTGCAGGCGGCAATAGGCGGTGGGAAAGCGGGGGGGTGTACTGAAAGTACCAGCGTCGATCTATCAAAGGCCTACCAGGCCTGGGCGCAGCGTAATTTCCGTCACAACGGCTTGGACCCCTACCGCCATCAGCTGATCGAAGCGGATTGCCTGCAATGGCTGGAAGCGGCCCAGCAGAACCGTCGCGGCCAGTATGATGTGATTTTTCTGGACCCGCCCACTTTTTCCAACTCGGCAAAAATGCGCTCGGTGCTGGATATCCAGCGGGATCACGCCGATCTCATTCGCCAGTGTATGGCGTTGCTGAAGTCCGACGGCGTGTTGCTATTTTCCAACAATCTGCGCAGTTTCAAAATGGATGGTGAGGTGAGTGCGGAATACGCGGTAGAGAATCTGTCGGCAAAGTTGCTGGACAAGGACTTTCAGCGCAATCCCAAAATCCACAATGTGTGGGAAATTCGGGCGCGCTGAGCCTTGAGCCGGGTTGTTAAACCCTTGGCCCTGGTTACAGCTCCATGACCAGCCGGAAACCCACCTCTTTGGACGCGGCGCGCTGGTTCAGGCCGGTACGGTAGTCTGAACTGATGTTGCGCAACGGCTCGCGCATGGAGCCACCGCGTACCGCGCGCAATTCGCAATTTTTGATCTGTACAGGGCTGGCATCGCCGCGGTGCTTGCTGTAATCGCCAAGGAAGCAGTCCTGTACCCATTCCGCCACATTGCCCGCGGTGTCGAACAGGCCAAAATCATTGGCTTTATAATTGCCCACCGGGGCCGAGGACACGGAAAACAGGCTGTTGAATTCACTCGCGCACCCGCGGCGACAATTCGCTTTGCCGCGCGCGCTGGTGTCGCCCCACCAGAATGGCCTATCACTGCCAGCTCTCGCCGCGTATTCCCATTCTGCCTCACTAGCCAGGCGGTACTTTTGCCCGGTCTGCTCCCGTAACCAGCGAGAGAACGCCTGCGCATCTTCCCAGCTGACGTTAACCACCGGACGCTCGCCCCGGCCCCAGCCGGCGTCATTGGGCAATACCCGCCCGGTATCCCGGGCAAAGAGATCGTACTGCGCGAAGGTCACTTCGTGGACAGATATTGCAAACCCGTAGGGGATGGAAATCTCGTGCTCCGGACTGGTAAACGGACGGCGCTTGTTGCCCATGGTGAAGCTGCCCGGATCCAATACCACCATTTCCGGGCCGCGCCCGCCGATATTCAGTGGCGAAGTGAAAGTTTTGCCTGGGGGGTACTTGCGCTCCAGTTGTACGGCGAGGTTGATATCCGCACTTTCAATTTCTACCCAGCGTCGCACGCTGGTAAACCCCGGCTTGCTGATTTCCACATCGTAACGGCCGGGTTCAAGTGCGATCCCGGGCTCATAGCGCGGCACGATGTTCATGATGCGAATGCGGGCATTGTCCGGTTGCGCAGAAACTGTCAGAGCGTAGGTTTCCGGCGCTTCAGCTTTGGGCGAACCCGCCGTGCGCTTATCTGTATTCCCGCTGTTTTGTTCAAGCGAGGCAGAATCGGGGGAGGCGTCAGCGGCCGGTTCGGCGATTGCTGTCACCCCGATTACTGGTGATGAGGCCGGCTCCTGGGTTGCTTCAGAAGATCGTGCCGCACGTTCTACTTTGCGCAAAGTGGGTTGCGTCTCAGGGTTGAGGGTGTCCTGATCGGCCTGTACGGGGCCGGGTAACTGCGGTTCTTGCGTTACCTTGTCCGACAGTAGGATCTGCGACGTGATGCCCACTGCATCATTTACCAGTGTGGATTCGCTCTGCCACTGAAATTTCTCAGTAAACAGGGTAAACAGCACCCAGGCCAGGGTGAGGCTCGCGCAGAGCATCCCGGCCATCATCCACGAGCGCTTTTTGACCGGCTGCGCCTGCTGCATGATCTGCTGGAAGCGCATGATGGTCTGCTGCTCTGCCCGCCCCGAAGACTCGGCGATTGGCTTGTCACGCCACTTGGCCCAGGAAGTTGTCACCTTGTCCTGAATCGTGCCGTACAGCGTCATCAGCAGCGCGCGCAACAGGCTTGAAACCCGCACCGAGGTGTTGTTCAGCTTGGTGGCGGGCGTGGGGGATTTGCCTTCGATAGCGGCCAACAACTGGTCAATGGCATCCACGACATCCAGGCCGCGCTGGAATCTCTGATCCGGGTCTTTGGCCAGAAAACGGTCCATCAAACCCTGATAGAGGGAGTGGCGGGCCGGCAGGTGCGGGATCGGATCGGTGAGGTGCTTGATCGCAATCGCCACCGCTTCTTCCGCCTGGTAGGGCACGGCACTGGTGAGCATTTCATAAAACACCACGCCCAGGCTGTAGAGGTCGGCGCGGCCATCCACGGCGGCACCGCGGGCCTGCTCCGGGCTCATGTAGTGGGGCGTGCCCACTACCATGCCGGTATTCGTCATGCGGGTAGTGCGGGCCACTGCTCGCGCCACGCCAAAGTCGGTCAGAACTGCGGATCCGTCTTCGCGGAACAGAATGTTTTCCGGTTTGAGATCGCGGTGTACGTAGCCCTTGTTGCTGGCGTGATCCAGCGCCATGGCAATCTGGCGGGTAATGTGCAGGGCTTCCAACGGTTCAATCGCACCGCGGGTGAGGGCATCTGCCACGGAACCACCGGGCAGGTAGTCCATGGCGATATAGTTCAGGCTGCGATAGCGGCCGATATCGTGTATGGCGACAATATTGGGGTGAGAGAGCTGGCCAACGATATTGGCCTCGCGCTGAAAGCGTTCGCTGAAGATCGGATCGGCGTTCAATACCGGCGACATGACTTTCAGTGCTACCTGCCGGCCCATACTGCGCTGGGTGGCAAGGTACACGGTGGACATCCCACCCTGATTGATTTTCTTCAGGATCTGGTAGCCCGGAATTTCCAGCGAGGCGGCACCGCTGCTGACAACTTCCATTCAGTTTTTCCCTTGTCAGGCCCGTTCAGTTACCGCTTATCCACTGCCATGCGGCGACTGCAGCCGCCGCCAACCCTGCGAGGCAGACAAGCGCTATTGTAGCGGTTCGACCTGAGAGTTTGCCGTCTATGGTGGGAAATTGCCGGGATTCAGCTAACGTTTCATCCGTGAGGTGCATCTGATTTTGACTGTCCGGTTTTAACGGTTCCGGGGCACTGATCAGTTGAACCGTAACATTGTCGCGACCGCCGCCGTCCAGGGCGGCAGCGATAAGCAGGTCTACTGCCCGCTGGTTGTCTGCATTGCCGGCCAGTATGCCCTTGATGAGGTCTTCGTCGACTTCGTTGCTCAGGCCGTCGCTGCACAGTAGTAACTTCTGGCCGGGTTTCCATGAAAACGAGGCGCGATCAATTTCCAGCTGGGGGTTGGTGGATCCACCAATACAGCGGGTAATGACGTGGCGATTGGGATGGTTGGCGGCTTCATCGGCATTGATTGCGCCAGAATCCACCAACATCTGAACGTAGGAGTGGTCGATGGTGAGCTGTTGTAGCTGTCCGCCGGGCGCGTCGGCACGGGATTGGTCCGCTCGCAGGACGGTGTCGGCATTGGCTGTGGCAGTTTCCGGCGCCTGGGATGTGGCGTTTTCAGCGGGGGTCCACAGATAGGCGCGGCTGTCGCCGACCCAGTATATGTGGAAGTAGTCGCCGTCTTCGGCGATGACCACAGCGGTAGTCCCCATGGCCGTAGAGCTCTCTTCCCCGGCCAGCAGAGCGTGGGCGCGGCGCAGGGCCTGTTCGTAGTGTCGGTCGGTGGCGGAGGATCGCTGGATTTCTTCGACAACGGTCTGGCTGGCGATTTCGCCCGCCTGGTGACCGCCGAGCCCATCTGCAACCACCCAAACTCCGCGCTCTTCGTCTCCCCAGAACGCATCCTCGTTCTGGTCGCGACGGTACCCGGTATGTGTGGCCCCGGCGCTGCGTGGCATTGCGCCTGTGGCGGGGTGGCTCACGCCGCTGGGGCGTTCCCGTACTCTGGCTTCATTCACTGGATTGTAACTGCCTGTTACTCGTATTTATTGTCGATAGCGCATAGTGGACATCCGGGTCCGGTATGCACCGATAATAGAGCCTGTGGCCATTGTAAGCTGCAAACGGTTTCACAGGCCAACGAAATAGGTCGTGATAGACTCCATCCATCGATTTTGAATATGAAACGTGAACCGCCGCTCCCTATTGATAGTTGTCTGGGAGCGGCGACTAGTTGAGATTGTGCCTTGCGGCTGAGGAAAGAGAGCGCAGTCGTATGCTCCCACCGTGTCGCGACTATTCAAGGATACCCAGGCAATGCTCAAACTTTGCGATGTAAAAGACGCCAGCCAAAGCGTATGGCTGGTTTCCCCCAAGGTCACGGTCGGGCGCAGCAGCCAGTGCGACATGACTCTGGCAGACAGTTCGGTCGCCAAGCTGCATATAGAAATTCTGGTGAACGGCGAAGAGCTTGAACTGCACAATCTCGCGGGTGCGGGTCATGTGGCGGTCAACGGTAAACTGGTGGATGGGCACTGTAAGTTGGGCCGCAATGATCGGGTTCAGCTGGGGGAGCGCAATCTGGCAGTGATCGACCCCAAGATCACTCGGATCAAAGCGGCGGGCGCCGGCGCCAATGTCTCCTGGGCTCTGCGTGCGAATCACCCCGCCATTGTCGGCAGGGTTTACCCCGTACGGGAAACCAGTGTGGTAGGGCGCTCGGATGAATGCGACCTGACATTTGCCATGTCGCACCTGTCTCGTCGCCACGCGCGCCTGGAAGTGCGCGAAGGGCTGTTGTTTGTCCTGGACCTGGGGTCCGCCAATGGCACCTTTCTCAACAATCAGCGTATTACCGAGTCCCGGGTGCGACGCGGCGATGAGCTCCGGTTCGATAGTCTGAGCTTCAGCGTGGTGGGGCCCGCAGATGACTTGAATAAAACGACGGTACGGCAGGCCGTCTCACCGACGCCGGAAGCGGCGTCTGCAACCGCGGTACACAGCGGCGCAGGGTCGTCTTCCGGTGCGCTGGCGCAGCTGCGCGATAGCGGAATGCCAAACCGCACTGCCGGCGGTGCGACCAGTGCCGGTTATCCTATGCCGGCGCAGGGAGGTGGTGTCGGAAAATGGCTGTGGCTCCCGGTGCTTGCCGCGATCGCTATCGCGGGCTTCCTGGTCGCTCGCAGCCAGGGAGCTCTTTGACTTGAGTACACAGAAGCAAGCCAGAAAGCTCGAGGGGGCAACATCCAGCGCACTGATGTTCTATACCACGCTGGGCTGCAGTCTGTGCGAAAAGGCCAAGCCTGCGATCTGGCCAGTGTTGGAAACATTCGGGCTGCAGTTGCAGCCAGTGGACATTGCAGAAGACGAGCAACTGTCGACACTGTTTGGGTGGAGCATTCCGGTGGTAGGGCTGGGCAATACCGGTGATGTGTTGTGCTGGCCGTTTACCAGTTCAGAGCTGGAAGCCTGGTTGCGCGAGCGGCTTTAACGCCCCTCTCAACCGCCCCTCTCAAACCGCCCTTCTGAAAACATCAGTCACCGGCCCGAACCCATCGGGCGGGACGTCCCCCTCAAAAACGGTCAAAGTTTTTTCCTGGCTTCGTTGTCCCGCAGCAGTGTGGCTTTATTGCCGGTGCGATAGGCGTAGACTACCGAGTAATACAGCACGTTCTGTACATATTTGCGGGTTTCACTGTACGGGATGGTTTCGATCCACACGTCAAAGGGCAACTTGCTACCGGTATCTTTCAGCCAGCGCGAAACCCGGGTAGGACCGGCGTTATAGGCCGCGGCAGCGAGAAACCGGTTGTCGTCAAAGCGGTCCAGCAGGGAGTTCAGATAGAAGGCGCCGAGGTTGATATTGGTGCTCGGTTTCAGCAGGTCCCAGCTGCGGCGATAGGGCACCCCGGCTTTGCGCGCCGTGGCCCGGGCCGTTGATGGCAGTAGTTGCATCAGCCCCATGGCCCCGGCGCCGGATTTGGCATCGTGACTGAAGTGGCTCTCCTGGCGCGCTACGGCAAAAATCAGGTAGGGATCCAGTGCCTTGTTTTTACCCACCTTGTCAGCCATCTCTTCCACGATATCCGGAAATGCCAGCGGGAAGCGCAGCTCCAGATCGTCGAGGTAATCCGCCGCCAGAATTGACTGGATAGATTTGTGGTGCCAACCCCACGCGCTGGCAACTTTGCCCGCGGCCATCAGTTCGCGCGGTGTCATACTGTCGGTGGCGTAGTTCCATTCGCGCCGTGCGTGGTAAAACTCGCCGATGGCCTGCAGCTCCCGGGTGCGTTGCATGTCCGCCCGAGCGGCGACCTCATTCACCTGTTCTGGTGTGACCGGCGCCGGCCGATCGACAAAGCTGTAATCTTTGCCAATGGTATCTGATGCCAGGAAACCGTAGTAACTGCGCTCGGCGGCCGCTTTCTGGAGCAGGCGGGTGGCGAGCTCGGTACGCGCAGAATCCTTTTTGCCACTGGCAGCGATCTGCTCTTGAATAGCCCGGGCTTTCCAATACAGCCAGCGATCGAGATTGCGCTCGTCTTCCGGCAACTGGTCGATCCAGAACTCCACCTGGGCCCAGTCCATCTCCCGCAGAGACTGGCGGATCAGCCACTCTGATGTGCGCAGGTCAAAAAAGCCCTCATTCTGTTTCATCAACGCTTGCAGGCCTTTCTTGTCATCCTTCCAGGCAAATCTGAGCGCCAGGTGACGGAGAAAGTCCTCCCGCTCTTCGTCGTCGTAGAGGAAGCTCGCGCTGTAGCGTTGCCAGGCTGCAGCGGCCTTGTCCGGATCCTGACTGGCGAGCCGGTACAGGCCGATACCGACGATATCCCGGTACTCGGGATCCTTTTTTACAAAGCGGTTATAGTCCAGTATCTGATCCGGGTCTCGATAGACCGAGCGCATCAAAGCGGCCCGCCTGGCGGCGGGTTTGCTCATCTTGCGCGCGATATATCCGGCGAGATCCAGGTTGCCGGCACTTACGGAGAGAAAATGCCGTCGCCAGGCGATCTCCGGTGTGAGCCCGCCGTCGGCCATCCAGCGGGCGAATGCCGGGTCGCATTCTTTGGGCTGCGAGGCGCCCACGGTCCACAGCTTCTCAATCAGCGGATAGGCTTCCTTTTTGTCGCCATGGCGAGATAAGGCGTCCACGTAGTAGCAGCGCAGCTGGGTGCGGGTAATGGTTTCGGGGTCGAAATACTTCAGGTAATCGCGGAAGCGCTTGCGGCTACCGAGTTCGCGGAGCAAGCGCACCCGCATCCAGTCGCCGATCGCAGTGCCGTGATACTTATCCAGAAAGCCATCGATTTCGTTGAAGGGCAGGCGAGAGAGCCTTTTGGTAATGTCCCAGTACTCGATGTAGGGTAATAGTGGATAATCTTTGAGTTCGCGCTCCAGCTTTTGCAGTTCCGAACGATCATTGGTGGCAATGGCCATGCGCGCCTGCTGGAGTTTTTCACGCTGGGCGACGATTTTTTCTGCTTCCTTGACTGTCTGGCTTTCCTGCGCCTTCACGGCGCGCGCCGCCGACTTGGGTCCGGTGCCCATCCCACGGGCGTCAGCGAGCAGTGGCGCTGCCTGGGAGACCGTGTTCCAGGAGAGTGTCCCCAGTGTGGTGGCGAGGAAAATGGCGAGTCCCTTGCTGCCAATCGACATACTGTAAACCCGATTGAGAGTTCGCTTATTCGTACCGGGCAGAATAAAGCGTAAAATGTCTTTTTTCACCCAGGTGAACCTCTATGAGCCCGTTGGGCCCGACTTGAAGGCCGATCAGGCGGTGTTGCCGCTGCAACCTTCAGGTCACGCGAGTTATTGCGGAAGTGTTCTGAGGTTCCCGAAACCATTGTAGTTGTTATTTATGTTGCTTCAGTTGGATGGCGTTTCTTTACGCTATGGTGTGCAGATTCTGGCAGACCAGATCTGTGCGAAAATCGAACGCGGAGACCGGATTTGTCTGGTGGGGCGAAACGGGGAGGGCAAATCCAGTCTGTTGCGCCTGATCGCCGGTGGTGGCGATCCGGACGAAGGCGAGGTCATTCGCCAGAGTGGTGTTGTGCTGGCCACTTTGGAGCAGGCCCTGCCAGAGGACTGTACCGACTCGGTATACCAGTACGTGGCCGCGGGGCTGGGGGACGTGGGCGTCTGGCTGGCACAATACCGGCAAAACCTGGACCCGGACCTGCAGGCGAAAATCGAAAATGCTCACGGGTGGGAGCTATTGGCGCGCATAGACAGCGTGCTCGATCGACTGAATCTGTCTGCGGATGACAAGGTCGCTTCACTGTCTGGCGGCTGGCAGCGCAGAGCGGCGCTGGCGCGCGCGCTGGTGATTGAGCCGGATCTTCTCATTCTGGATGAGCCCACCAACCACCTGGATATTGCGGCGGTGGAGTGGCTGGAGAACTTTCTCAGCAGCTACCGCGGCGCTCTGTTGTTTGTCAGCCATGATCGGGCGCTGGCACAGCGCCTTGCCACCACGGTATGGGATCTCGACCGCGGGATTCTCAGAACCTTCAACTGCCAGTTCAATCGCTACCAGGAGGAAAAAGAAAAGCTCCTGGAGGAAGAGGCGCGCAACGACGCGTTATTCGACAAAAAACTCGCCCAGGAAGAAGCCTGGATTCGCCAGGGTATCAAGGCCCGTCGGACCCGCAATGAGGGGCGAGTGCGAGCGCTGAAGTCACTGCGCAAAGAGCGTTCCGGGCGACGCCAGCGGCAGGGCGTTGCACGTATGTCCCTCGACTCCGGAGAGAAGTCTGGCAAGCTGGTGGCAGAATTGACCAACATCAGTTTTGCATTCCCCGGCGAACAGCCTCTGTTTCGTGACCTCGACTTCACTCTGATGCGCGGAGATCGGGTTGGCCTGATCGGCCCGAATGGCGCGGGAAAGAGTACCCTGATCCGGGTGCTGCTCGGCGATCTGGAGCCGACCAGCGGCAATGTGCGATTGGGCACAAAGCAGCAGGTTGCGTATTTCGACCAGCGCCGGGATACCCTCAACCCGGATATGACGGTACTGGATAATATTGCCGAGGGTCGTGAAAGTATCGAGATCGGCGGCAGTACCCGGCACGTCATGTCGTATTTGACGGATTTCCTGTTTACCGGTGTCAAAGCCCGCACCAAGGTCAGTGCCCTCAGTGGCGGCGAGCGCAATCGCGCACTGTTGGCCAAGTTGTTCAGTCAGCCCGCGAATATTCTGGTGCTTGATGAGCCCACCAACGACCTGGACGTGGAAACCCTGGAACTACTTGAACAGCTGTTGCTGGACTTCCCGGGCACAGTACTGCTGGTGAGCCACGATCGGGCGTTCCTCGACAATGTAGTGGATAGCTGTCTCGCGTTTGAGGGAGAAGGCGTCGTGCGGGAATACGTCGGTGGTTACGAGGACTTCGTGCGCCAAGGCGGGCGATTCCTCAGTGCCGAAGAGCAGCTGCAGGCGCGCAAGCCGGAGAAGTCGGTAGGTTCATCGTCCAGCGAAAGCAGCGTCGGTACTGAGCAGAAGCCTGCGCCGCAGAAAGCTAAAAAGCTCAGTTACAAGTTGCAGCGGGAACTGGATGCGCTGCCCGGGAAAATTGAGACCTTGGAGCAGTCCATCGGTGAAATGGAGCAGGAAGTGGCGGCGCCAGATTTTTACCAGCAGGACAGCGAAGTGGTGCAAGCCCGTCTGCAGTACCTGGCGGACCTCCAGCAGCAGCTGGAGGCGGCGTTCGAGCGCTGGGCAGAGCTGGACGAAATGTGACCGCCGGGGTGTGGTGCTGGCGGTTACTCTTCCGGGTGATGTACCCGTACCGCCAGCACGTCACAGCCCGCGCCGTGCAAAACGCCGTTGGCCGTCGAGCCCAGCAATAGTGCGAGGCCGTGCCGCCCGTGGCTGCCAATGACAATCAGGTCGCAGGCAGACTCTTCTGCCAGGCGGTGGATTTCGGTGGCCGGCTGTCCCAGTAGAACGTGCTGCTGTTCCGCAGGGATGTTCAGGTTTTGCGCCGCCTTGCGTAACTGCTCTTTTGCCTGATTCTGCAGTTGCTCCTGTACCTCTGAGAGGTCCATGGGGATATCGCCGCCATAGGCGAATGTGAGCGGCTCAATGATGTGGGCCAGGCTCATACTTGCGCCGCTGTCACTGGCGAGTTGCGCTGCACGGTCCAGTACCTGAGAAGATTCCTCGGAAAGATCCAGTCCTACCAGGATGTGTTTGTAACCTGCCATAAACCCCTCGCTGTTCCGGTATTAGTTGCCGATTCAATAGTGTCCACTGGCCATTACTGAGTCTACTTTAAAAAAACAGACTTGACACAACCGCCCTGGCGCGATGAAAAATGGGCGGCTTATTGACGCGTATTTGTCTTCCGGATTACTGGATAGGGAATTTTTCATGGCCAGCTGGCTTCCTCTTGTTGTGATTGTACTCGCCGTCGCGCTGGTGATCGGGCCGGTGATGTGGCTTAAACCCAGCAGCCGGGATCGGCGCCTGGCGAGCCTTCGACAAAATGCGACCAGTGCCGGTCTCAAGGTGCAAATGCAGGCGCTCCCGGCTGCCGAGGGTACCGGTACTGCCGCGGTCTACATTGCCGGCTGGCGTAATCCGCGCAAACTGCATACCGGCTGGGGGCTGGAGTTACAGCGTATGTCCCATGAGATGCACTTCGCCGGTGTCTGGGACTGGCGCAATGGCCGCCATGCGCCGCCGGCGGCGGAATCAGCGCTGCGGGATCTGCTGGAGAAGCTGCCTGCGGACGCAACGGCAGTGCTGTGTAGTGATGGCGGGCTCGGGGTGCAGTGGAAAGAAACCAGTGGCGAACCGGGATTCAAGGCTATTCAGCACGCGCTATCGGAATTGCGCCCAATAATAGAAGAAGCCATTCGCGAGCCGCAGCGGAATGATTCACGCAGCGAAGATGGAGAGAAAAAATGATGGTGCGGTGCACCGCGGCTGCCGACTTGCTTTCGGTAATTTGCCTCCAGATTTGCCGATGTTCTGCCAGATCCCGGGATCTGGGCTGCTTTTCTGGGGCCGTTTGCCCCCCGGAATTCTGCTTGAACCCCGGGGCCACGCACCGGTCACAGGAGCTATAGTCGAGACTCGACCGCCGCTTAATGCTTGACCGCAGAGGGGGCGGAGCATATATATTCGCGCAACGCGCTGTACAAGCCGGCTGGTTCCGGTAGAGTGTTGGCAGTAAATTTTTTATTGAAAATCAAAGGCTTATGGGTAAATCACTGGTCATTGTCGAATCGCCGGCCAAAGCAAAAACAATCAACAAGTACCTCGGAAAGGACTTCGTGGTGAAGTCCAGTGTCGGTCATATTCGCGATTTACCGACTGCGGGATCCAATAAAAAGCCGGTTGATCCAAAGGAGCGCGCCCGTCGCGCCGCGGAAACCCGCAAGCTGTCTCCGGAACAGAAGGTCATCTACAAGCGCAAGAAAAACCGCGAGCAGTTGATCAAGCGCATGGGGATTGACCCGGATCACGACTGGAAAGCGCACTACGAAATTCTGCCGGGCAAAGAAAAAGTGGTAGACGAGCTGCGTAAGCTCGCCGCCAATGCTGACCACATCTATCTCGCGACGGACTTGGACCGCGAAGGGGAGGCGATTGCCTGGCACCTGCGTGAGGCCATTGGCGGTGACGATCAGCGTTACCGTCGCGTGGTGTTCAACGAAATCACCAAATCTGCGATCCAGGAGGCCTTCAAAGATCCGGGCCCACTGGATATCAATCGAGTGAATGCGCAACAGGCGCGACGTTTTCTAGACCGTATTGTGGGTTACATGGTTTCCCCATTGCTGTGGGAAAAGGTAGCGCGCGGCCTGTCAGCGGGACGGGTACAGTCTGTAGCCGTGCGCCTCGTGGTGGAGCGCGAGCGGGAAATCCGGGCCTTCATTCCCGAAGAGTACTGGACATTGTTTGCCGACACAGAAACGGCAAAGTCCGACCCGCTGCGGCTGGAAGTCAAGAAGCACAGTGGCGAGGCCTTCCGCCCCACCAATGAAACTGACGCGATGGCCGCGCTCCAGGCACTGCAGTCCAGCAACTTTGAAGTGACCTCGCGGGATGACAAGCCCACGAGTTCAAAGCCCGGCGCGCCGTTTATTACTTCCACGCTGCAGCAGGCAGCGAGTAACCGCCTCGGCTTCAGTGTCAAGAAAACCATGATGATGGCCCAGCGGCTGTATGAAGCCGGGTATATCACCTACATGCGTACCGACTCCACCAATCTGAGCGCAGAAGCTGTCAGCGCCGTGCGAGCGTTCATCGGTGAGAACTACGGCGATAAATACCTGCCCGAAGATCCCAACCGCTACAGCAGCAAAGAGGGCGCGCAGGAGGCGCACGAAGCGATTCGTCCTTCGGATGTACGGGTCAAACCGAATACGCTGTCCGGTATGGAGCGCGATGCCGAGCGTCTGTACACCCTGATCTGGCAACAGTTTGTGGCCTGTCAGATGACGCCGGCCCAGTACACGTCCACTTCAGTGGTTGTCTCGGCGGGAGACTTCGAGCTGCGTACCCGCGGGCGCGTGATCCGCTTCGACGGCTTCCTTAAAGTCGCGCCGCCTCCCGGTAAAAAAGATGAAGACCTGGTGTTGCCCGACATCAAGGTCGGCGAAAAGCTGAATCTGAAAAAGCTGGATCCGAAACAGCATTTCACCAAACCGCCGGCGCGTTTCAGTGAGGCGGCATTGGTAAAAGAATTGGAGAAGCGCGGGATTGGCCGACCCTCCACTTATGCATCGATTATCTCCACAATTCAGGACCGCGGGTACGTACGCCTGGAGAATCGTCGTTTCTACGCGGAGAAGATGGGCGATATCGTCACCGACAGGCTCAGCGAGAGCTTCAAAAACCTGATGGATTACGGCTTTACCGCGAACCTCGAAGAGTCCCTCGACCAAGTTGCGGAAGGCGACCGTGGTTGGAAAGATCTGCTCAACGAATTTTTCGCTGACTTTTCCTCGCGATTGGAAGTCGCGCAGGATGCCGACAACGGCATGCGGCGCAATTCCCCTACGGATACCGATATCGAGTGCGCAAAATGCGGTCGGCATATGCAGATCCGAACCGGTTCCACCGGGGTATTCCTCGGCTGCTCTGGTTACGCCCTGCCGCCCAAGGAGCGTTGTACCAACACCATGAACCTGGTGTCGGGGGAAGAGGCGATCGATGCGGACAAAGACGAAGATGCCGAAACCCGGCAGTTGAGGGAAAAGCACCGCTGCCCGAAATGCGGCACCGCGATGGACAGTTACCTGGTAGATGAGCAGCGCAAGCTGCATATCTGCGGTAACAACCCGGATTGCACCGGGTTCGAGGTAGAGAAGGGCACCTTCAAGATCAAGGGCTATGATGGTCCGGTGATCGAGTGCGACAAGTGCGGCCACGATATGCAGCTGAAGTCCGGCCGCTTTGGCAAGTACTTTGGCTGCACCAACGAAGAGTGTAAAAACACGCGCAAGCTGCTTAAGAGCGGCCAGCCTGCGCCGCCCAAAATGGACCCGGTGCCCATGCCGGAGCTGCCTTGCGAGAAAGTGGATGACACCTACATTCTTCGCGATGGTGCGTCCGGGCTGTTCCTGGCGGCGAGTCAATTCCCGAAAAACCGCGAGACTCGTGCGCCGCGCATTAAAGAGCTGCTGCCGCACAAGAACGAAATCGACCCGAAATACAGCTTTCTCTTCTCTGCCCCCGCAGAGGATAACGAAGGTCGGGACACCGTTGTTCGCTTCAGTCGCAAGACGCAAGAGCAGTACGTGCAGTCCGAGGAGGACGGTAAAGCCACGGGCTGGAAAGCGTTCTATCGCGATGGCAAGTGGCAGGTAGAAGCGCCCGCGGCTAAGAAGGCGCCTGCGGCCAAGAAAAAGCCCGCAGCGAAAAAAGCGCCCGCAGCGAAAAAGAAGGCCGCTGCTAAAAAGGCACCCGCCAAGAAGAAAGCGGCCGCTAAAAAAGCACCGGCCAACAAGAGCACCACTACCCGGAAATCCTGATGAGTAACCCCTATACCGGCACAGTGGCTTCCGCGGTGCGCAAAAGCCAGCTGTTGCTGGCTTCTGCCTCAACACTGCAGGAAGCCTCGGGCGCAGGCAATATGCTTGAGCGCCAGGCGCTCATAGAGGGGGCCGTACTGCAGTTGTGGCGGGCATTCAGGGCTTTTCTCGCGGAGCAGTCCCATCAGCTTCAATTGGGTGTAGAGCCGGAAACTGCGCGGGACCTGGGGCGTTACGCCGAGGCCGCCAACAAAGTCAGTGCTGAGGTCACGGAACTGTGCAACCTGGCTGACAATCCTGACAGCTGGGTGGTTGCGCTGCAGTCCGCCTGGCGGGGGTTGTTAATACCCGGGCAATCCCCGCTCACTGCGGCAGGAGCCCAGAGATCGTCAGCGGTTAATCTGATTCCGATGGCGGAACTCAGGGACGATCCGGCAGCAGCGTTGACCGCTGAGTCTGTCCTGGAATGGCAGCAGGCACTCATCGAGCTGGTGACTCGTCAGCGCGCTCAGGGGCAGGAGTGGTGAAACGGCAACGGTCGCCGGCGCGCGACTGATCCCGTTCCCACCCTGTGTTACACTGCGCGCAAATCCCGCTGTAACTGGAGAAGTGAATGTCCACCGAGACCTACGAGATCATCGAGTTGTCCAATGGCGACGTGGCCCTGCGCCGTGCCGGCCACAAGGAAGACCCGTTGGTGCGTATCCAGTTCTCTGAGGAAAGCCTGCATTTTCTGCGCGAGCACAAAATTGCCATCGCTCGTGCCATGCTGGAAGCCGGGATCGAGGCCGTGCAGGATATCGGGGCCCTCGAAGCAGACGCTTTCGAGGAAGACGAGGCGGTAGACGTGACCGAGCACACCATTCACTGAACAGGTTTGACTCACTGAGCAAACTTGGATGTGAAAGCGGCAATTCGCAGTATGTCAGAACCAAAAACAGGGCCATCGGGCCCTGTTTTTGGTTGTGGTGTCAGAGGGAGAATCCGACGTTTAGTGTCTTAGTCCGGCCACATCGTATCAGTCGGCGTGTTGGCGAATCACGCCGACCGCCAATCCTTCGATGGCGAAGTTCTTGTCTCGCATATCCACCTGAATGACGTCAAAATCCTCGTTTTCCGGCAGTAACTGCACCGTTGCCTGATTGCCGCGGCGACGGAAGCGTTTGACCGTTACTTCATCTTCAATCCGCGCAACCACAATCTGGCCGTTGCGAATGTTCTCGGTGCGTTGTACCGCCAGCAGGTCACCGTCGAAAATGCCCGCATCCTTCATGCTCATACCGTGTACGCGCAACAGGTAATCCGCAGGGGGGTGGAAGAACTCTGCGGGAATCTCGCAATATTCCTCGATATTCTCTTCCGCCAGTATCGGGTTCCCCGCGGCAACGCGGCCGACGATGGGTAAGCCGCTCTGGTAGTCGGGAATGCGAATGCCCCGGGAGGCGCCGGCCACCATTTCGATAGCGCCTTTACGGGCCAGTGCCTTGAGGTGCTCTTCCGCCGCATTGGGGGAGCGGAAGCCCAGTTCCTGGGCAATTTCTGCGCGCGTCGGCGGGTACCCGGTGTCATCCAGGTAGGATTTGATCAGCTCGAGTACCTGAGTCTGGCGCGGAGTGAGATTCGTCATGGGCTTTCCTGTTGTCTGTATTTATATACAGTTGCTGGGATTATATACAGATTTGGTGTGTCTGCAATTCTCCAGCTGTATTTTTTACAGCTGCTAGACTTATAGGGGAGTCCCACTCCCAATTTGCACAATAAAAGTGATGATGAATTTGAGAGTGCGGCATATAAAGGAGAAGGCATATGCTGGATGCAAAAATGCCGGAAGCGTGGCGAGTGCTGCGCATTCAATCAGAACTGGTGGATGGTATTGAACGCCTGATCACGTTGAAGGGTGCGGTAACGGTTTTCGGCAGTGCGCGTTTCCAGGAGGAGGCGCCGGAATATCAGGAGGCGATGCACCTCGGAGAGTTGTTGGCCGGAGAGGGCGTGCCCGTGATCACTGGCGGTGGCCCTGGCCTGATGGAAGCGTGTAATCGCGGTGCATTTTCTCAGGCAGGTTCATCCATCGGGCTGAATATCGAGTTACCCTTCGAGCAGATTCCCAACGCCTACCTGGATATCAGTCTGAACTTTCGATATTTCTTTGTCCGCAAGTTCATGTTTGTGAAGCACGCGGTGGGCTTCATCGCACTGCCCGGTGGTTACGGTACCCTGGACGAACTGTTTGAAGCCCTTACACTCGTTCAAACACAAAAGGTGAGGCGATTCCCCATCGTGCTGGTAGGGAAGCGTTACTGGGCAGGATTGAAAGACTGGCTGCTCAATACCGTGCTTGAGTGTGAGTGCATAGACGCCGCCGATCTCGATCTGTTCTATCTGGTGGACACGGTCGACGAGGCTGCCGAAATCATTATCGAGTTCACCCGGGAAAAGAACGGGTAGATTGTTCGATACCTTTCCCTGGTATTTGGCCCCGCTCCTGGCGGGTCGCAGTGACTGATGGTGATAACCAATCTCTAGTGATAGCCCGTCACGTCGACTCGGCCGGCTTAATCGTCGAACTCGTCAGTGCCGGGAAAACTCTCGCCCTCGAGCTTATCGATGGCGCTGCGAGCGGAGTTGAAGATCGGACTGCGATAGCCGGTATCCTCCTCATCCTGCATTTCTTCTGCCACGGTGCCATAGCCGGCGTTCGGGTCCTCCGGTGCGGCGGCGCCAATCACCGGTAACTGCGGCCAGCTGTCGTAGTCGATTTCGCTCAGGGCGCCATCACTGTATTGAATTTCAATCGCTCGGCCGGGTTGATCCAGCGCTACGACTTCAAATACTTCACCGCTTTCAAAGTTCTCAAACCATCCGCCGATTTCCGGTGCAATTCTGGCCATGGGGTTTCTCCTGTATCTTCGGGAGAACGGCTTCCTGTCGCTCATTGTCATCATCTTGAAGTTGTTGAGCGCTCCGTAAGGCAGCGCCTCTGACTGCAATCTAATGTCCCCTGGCGTGGCCCGGTAGTACTTGCGCCATTCCAAAACGCATTGTTGTTGAATGAACGGAGGTGCTTGTAAGGGGGGCGGCTAGGCTCTGGATGTTCCATTCCGTGCCGGCTGTGCTAGTCTCCGGTTTAAACGCTTGTTTAAATTGTTGGTTTGAATGGGTATGAGTCAGCTTGATACCGTCAGCAGGATTCTGGATGCCGCAGAGGTGCTTTTCGCCGAGCGCGGTTTTACCGAGACGTCCCTGCGCACCATTACCAGTACCGCCGGAGTCAATCTCGCAGCGGTGAACTACCATTTTGGTTCGAAAAAGGAGCTGATTCAGGCTGTTTTCGAACGTTTCCTTACGCCTTTTACGGAAAGTCTCAATGCGGAACTGCGCCGTCGTGAGTCGCAGGGTGAGCATCTGAATCTGGATGACCTGCTACAGAGCCTGTATCGGGTTGCGCTGGCGGGTATGGCCCGGGAAGGGCGTCACCCGCAGCGGTTCATGCGGCTGCTGGGGCTGGCTTATACCCAGTCCCAGGGGCACTTACGTCGTTTTATCGTGGCGCGATACGGCGACAGCTACCGACATTTTGCCGGTTCCCTGCGCGATGCGTTGCCCGGGGTAGATCCGGTCACGCTCTACTGGCGCATGTATTTCATGTTGGGAGCCACGATATTTTCCCTGTCGAGCTTCGAGGCCATCGAAGCTATCCTGAGAGAGGATTTCGGCGCGGAGAGTAGTCTTGAAGAGACTCTGGCGCGGTTGGCGCCGGCCGCGGCGGCTATGTTGACGGCGCCCGAATAGTCAGCGCACCTGCACAGAAATCGTCAACTTGGCGTGTTCAGATATAGAGCCCGGTAAAGATAGAACCCAGTAAGAGGAGAGAAGATCATGACGGCACAAATTGGTCCGGTGATGATCGATGTAGAGGGAACAGCGCTCACTCAGGAAGACCGCGAGCTGTTGCAGCATCCGCTGGTGGGTGGGCTGATCTTCTTTGCTCGCAATTTTGAGGACCGCGATCAGCTGCAACAGCTGGTGGCCGAGATTCGCTCCGAGCGCCCGGAAATCCTCCTCGCGGTAGATCAGGAAGGGGGGCGGGTTCAGCGCTTCAAAGACACCTTTACCCGTATCCCGTCCATGCAGGCACTGAGTGCTCGGGCCGATGAGGCGCGACTCAGGGACGTCGGCTGGCTATTGGCAGCCGAGTTGCGCGCGGTCGGCGTGGACTTCAGTTTTGCGCCGGTATTGGATGCTGACGAGGATTTTTGCCGGATTGTCG
Organism: Microbulbifer celer; assembly: GCF_020991125.1. Taxonomy (NCBI): domain Bacteria; kingdom Pseudomonadati; phylum Pseudomonadota; class Gammaproteobacteria; order Cellvibrionales; family Microbulbiferaceae; genus Microbulbifer; species Microbulbifer celer. The sequence goes on along the minus strand of NZ_CP087715.1, from coordinate 1,883,665 downwards.
GCGACCGCAGCTTTGCGGGAGACCCCCTGGCGGTAGCGAGCAAGGCCCGTCCATTTATGGCGGGAATGCACGAGGCGGGTATGGCGACCACCGGTAAACACTTTCCGGGCCATGGTCAGGTACTGGAAGACAGTCACGAAGAGTTGCCCATTGATCGACGTTCCCTGGAGCAGGTACTCGCCACCGATTGCACCCCGTTTACCGAGTGCATCCGCGCTGGTGAACTGGATGCAGTGATGCCGGCACATATCCGGTTTGAACAGGTCGACGAGCAGAATGTGGGTTTTTCACGCTACTGGTTGCGAGAGATTCTGCGAGCCCGGCTGGGATTTGACGGAGTAATTTTCAGCGACGATCTGACAATGGAAGGTGCCGGAGCGGTAGGGGGGTACGCCGAGCGCATCCACGCCGCACTGGGTGCGGGTTGCGATATGGGGATTGTGTGTAACAATCGCGCCGGTGCTCTGGAAACATTGGACGCGCTGGGCGACTTTAAGCCGGATCCGCAATCCAGTGCGCGTCTGGAGAAAATGCGCGGTGGAGGTGCCATAGGCAGTTGGGCGGATGTGGAGAAGATGCGTCGCTGGCACGAGACTCGCGAATGGCTGGCCTCCTGGGTGTAAAGGCGTTTTTTGTGGTCAACCACAACCGGGCTTTAATTTGCCGGGTTGCGTTCTCAATCGCGCTCTGAATCATTCATATAATTGCGCTCTCGATGGACTCATAAAAAGTTTCAAAACAACGATTATTGAAGTTGGAGTAAAGTGTGGATTCAATAAAAGCTTTCCTGCGTTCCCTGGTGGGGGATGGCCGGGTCTGGATTGCGGAAGTTTTTCTGATCGTCCTGCTCACTGCATTTGCAGCCTGGATTCTTGGGATTTTCATCAATCGCCTCAAGAAGCGCGCAGAGCGCACCGTCAATCCGTGGGATGATGCGTTAACCGCTTCAATCAATCCGCCAGCCTCTCTGGTTATATGGCTCGTGGGGCTTACACTCGCGGCCGCCCGTGCCGGGCGGGCCACTGAGGCGGAAATATACGGGTTCGTCACGAATTTGCGCGAGACCGGGTTTATCATCTTGCTGACCTGGTTTGCCATGCGCTTTGCCAACGCGGTGGAATCCAATCTGGTTGATCCGCGTTATATGAGCAAGCCGCTGGATGCCACTACGGTCCGCGCGATGGGCAAATTGGTCAAGGCATCGATACTGATTACCGCAGCCATGGTAGTGATGCAGCACTTCGGCTACAGCATCAGCGGTGTGCTTGCCTTTGGTGGTATCGGTGGCCTCGCTATCGGTTTCGCAGCCAAAGATATGCTGGCCAACTTCTTTGGTGGCTTGATGATCTATCTGGATCGCCCGTTCAAAGTCGGTGATTGGGTACGCTCACCGGATAAAGAGATCGAAGGAACCGTAGAAGATATCGGCTGGCGTCTGACCCGCATCCGCACCTTTGACAAGCGGCCGCTCTACATTCCCAACGGCGTATTTACGCAGGTTTCGGTGGAAAACCCCTCGCGTATGCTCAATCGCCGTATTTATGAAACCATCGGTATTCGCTATGAAGATGCGCAGCACATGGCTGCGATCGTGAGTGACGTGAAGAAGATGTTGCAGAGTCACCCGGAGATTGACACTAATCAGACGCTGATCGTCAATTTCAACAGCTTTGCGCCATCATCGCTGGATTTCTTTATTTATACGTTCACCAAAACCACGGACTGGGTGCGCTATCACGAGATCAAACAGGACGTGTTGCTGAAAGTCCTGGAAATTGTGGAGGATCACGGGGCTTCCTGCGCCTTCCCGACGTCAACCCTGCATATTGCTGAGCTGCCGGAACCCCAGGGCGCGGGTATGCAACCGGCTGGTGACAGGTGAGCCATCCGGTACCTTTATGTCTGAAGTGACATTAATTGGTTGGCCTTAATACTTAAGTGGTGATTTATTGCGCATTCTCAGTGTGAAGTAATATTAATTTCACGCTGAAGCCTAGACAGTGGCGCAATTTTGTCTAAGAATCAGTAGTGACTCGCTGGCATACAAAGCGGGCACTGAGACAGATGATTCGTCTGGTAGCAGTAACTGCTCAGGCAGTTGCAAACGGGGTATGTGTACCACCCGTTACAACGGTGGGCACGATAACAATAATGAGGTTGGTTTAATGAGTGATCGCGTAACGGGTACCGTGAAGTGGTTTAACAATGCCCGGGGTTATGGCTTTATCACCTGTGCAGAAGGTTCCGAAGATATTTTTGTGCACTACCGCAGCATCCGTGGCGAGGGTTATAAAACCCTGAATGAAGGCCAGGCGGTCGAATTCGAAATGCAAAAGGGCGATAAGGGCTTGCTGGCCGAAGACGTCGTTCCCTGCGAATAATCTGAATTCCGTATCACCCAATTGATCTGATCCGTCGGCGCACCGGAGTTCCGGTGCGCGAGGCGTTTTTGTGTTGAGCGAATTTTCTGATCAGGCTCAACCAGCGCCAACGACGCGCAGGAGCTGACCGCAGAACCAGGCCGCGTAGGTGCCAAGCGCATATCCCATAACGGCGAGCAGTACCCCGACAGGGGCAAGTGACGGATGGAAGGCGGCAGCGACCACCGGCGCCGAAGCGGCGCCGCCCACGTTGGCCTGGCTGCCTACTGCCATGAAGAAGGTTGGGGCCTTGATCAGTTTTGCCACCAGCAGTATCAGCCCCGCGTGAATGGCCATCCATATCAGACCGAGCAGGAAGAGCTCCGGGCTGTCTCTCAATGCGGTGATGTCCATATGGGTGCCGATTGTGGCCACCAGAAAGTAGATAAATACCGAGCCGATTTTAGCTGCACCTGCGCCTTCAAGTTTTTTCGCCGGGGTAAATGCGGCGATAACACCGAGCGTAGTCGCAATCACGATTAGCCAGAAAAACGGGCTGGTAAAGCTGAAGCGGGAGAGTCCCGGTGCGTTGGCCTGGAACCAGGGTGCCAGTACATCTGCAAAGCCATGTGCAATCGCGGTAATCCCGAAGCCCACCGCGGCGATCAGCATCAGGTCCTGAAGCGTCGGGTTGCGGGAATGCTTGCGCTGCATGGTCTCCACCCGGTCTTTCAATACCGTGATGGCCGTGGTGTCAGCACCCCGTCGGGCGTCGAGGTTTTTGGCATTGCCCGCCATCAATAGCAGAACCGCCATCCAGAGGTTTGCGACAATCACATCGACTGCCACCATGGCGGAGAATACCTGTCCCCCTACCTCGTAAATCTCTTTCATTGCCGCCTGGTTGGCGCCGCCACCGATCCAGCTGCCGGCTACCGTGGTCATGCCGCGCCAGATGGCGTCGGGTCCGTTACCATTGAGCAGGTCGGGATTGAAGACCGACATCAGGAGCAGGGCCAGCGGCCCACCAATCACTATGCCGAGAGTGCCGGTGAGGAACAGAATGAGCGCTTTGGGGCCGAGGTTGAGAATACCCTTGAGGTCAATACTCAGGGTCAGCAGTACCAGGCTGGCGGGCAGCAGGTAGCGGGAAGCGACGAAATACAGGTTGGATTCGTGGGCATCGATGATGCCGAACGTTGTCAGTAATGACGGCAGGAAATAGCAGAGCAGCAGTGCGGGTACAAAGCGGTAAAAGCGCTTCCAGAATCGGTTGTCGCTACTTGCGGTATGGAAGACAAAGCCGAGGATAACGGCCAGCATGCCCAGGATAATGGCGTCGTTGGTAATCATATTGCCCTGTATAGCGGATGATTGGCCTTTTGGGCCAGACGGTTACAAGTAACAAAGCGGCCCGGAGGCCGCTTTGTGAGACAGAGGGGTTGTCCGAAGAGGCTGCTTAATCCGCTTCCGGATCAGCTTTCACGGTGCGCACTTCAATCAGAACGCCCAGTTTGGGATGGTCAATGTAGTGCAGTTCACCGCTGCGCAGTCGCCGCTCTTCCCGCAGGACTGCAACCCGGCTCGCATAGACTGGCGCGGGGGTGAGTGTGGAGGCTTCTCCGTAGTTGTCGCCAGAGAAGACCGCCCTGTCTGCGCTGGTGCTGTAGCCGCTGTTGATGGCGGGGCTATCGGCGGATGTGTTGTCGAATCCGGCTGGTGCGCTGATGTCGCCGTCAATACCGAGCCCCAGCGGCTCGCTTTCCCGAATGGTGTGGGTCACCTTCGGGCGTTGAGGGATACGAATGCCCGTCGGTGTGTTGGAGTTGCCCTGGTTGGTTATCGGAGCCGCAGTGTCCATCGGCGGCTGGTCAAATTCCATAAACCACAGATCGGTGCTCACGTGCAGATAGCGGGAAACGCTCAGAGTGACACTGCCCTCCAGGGCATTGTGCTCACCGTGGCGAGGTCCGCCACTGATCAAAACGGCTGGTGCATTGCGCTCGTTGTGCAGTACCTGTCGCCAGGTTTTGTGAAACAACACCTGATGGCCCGATGCGCGGCGAAGGGCGGCTGCTTTGTTGTTCAGCAGATTGTCTGCGGGCTGCAGCGCCGGAACCAGAGGATCATCGGATGAAGGCGTGTCGAAATCCACCCACTGGCTGTCGTAGCCCAGGCGCGGGGCGGTGGGCCAGGTTTCCCGCGACTGGCTCATGCCGTTGTCGCGGCTGAATACCACCATCTCAATTTCAAACTGGGTGCCGGCGTAGCCTGCGGCCTGGACACCTGCCGAGAGCAGGGAGGCCAGGAGTGCGCCTCCCAGGAGGCTGAACCGTTGTCGCGTTCTGTTCATATTGTCTACCGCTTTATCATTGGGGTGAGCCCGGCGGGCAATGGCGCCTATCTTATCATCGCCCATGTTATCACTGGTTTCCGCCCGATTTCTTCAGTGGGAGAGCCGGTCCAGGACGCTGGAAACCTGTTGCAAGCGCTGTTCGGGGCCCGTCTCATCCAGCGCGAAGTTCAGGTGATTGGCCCCCTGTAGCTGAAAACTGGTGGGGTATGTCTGTACCAGTTTTACCAGGGTCAGTGGGTCCACCTTGGCATCATCGGCAAATTCAATACGGCCGCCGGTGGCGGAGGCCTCCAGTTTGCGGATGCCCATTTTATTCGCGTCGAGCTTGATTTCTGTGATTCGGAACAGGTGCTTCAACGGCTCCGGCAATAGGCCAAACCGGTCGATCATCTCCACCTGCAGTTCTTTCAGGGCCTGGCTGTCTTCCGCATTGGCGATCCGCTTGTACATGATCAGGCGACTGTGCACATCCGGCAAGTAGTCTTCCGGAATCAGTGCCGGCACCCGCAGATTGACGTCAACGGCGGGGGATTCCAGTGGCTCGTCGATATTCGGCGTGCGGCCTTCGCGAATCGCCTTCACTGCGTGGTCGAGCATTTCCATATACAGGCTGAAACCCACACTCTGGATCTGTCCGCTTTGCTCTTCGCCGAGCAGTTCTCCCGCGCCGCGAATTTCCAGGTCGTGGGTTGCGAGCGTGAACCCGGCGCCCAGATCCTGCGCTTCCGCAATCGCCTCCAGGCGTTTTACCGCATCGGCGGTCATGGCCCGTTTGTTGGGTGTGAGCAGGTAGGCGTAAGCCTGGTGGTGGGAGCGGCCCACGCGGCCGCGCAGCTGATGCATCTGCGCGAGGCCGAACTTGTCGGCGCGCTCGATCAGGATGGTGTTGGCACTGGGGATGTCGATGCCGGTCTCGATAATGGTGGTGCACACCAGCACATTGAAGCGTTTGTGGTAGAAGTCGCTCATCACCTGTTCGAGCTCCCGCTCACGCATCTGGCCGTGGCCGATGCCGATGCGTGCTTCTGGAACCAGCGCTTCGATTTCCCGCGCGATACGCTCGATGCTTTTCACTTCATTGTGCAGGAAGTAGACCTGACCGCCGCGGAGGATTTCCCGCAGAATGGCCTCCTTGATCAGGGCCTCGTCCCGCTCGCGTACGAAGGTCTTCACGGAAAGCCGTCGCGCCGGCGGGGTGGCGATCACGGAGAGGTCGCGAATACCCGCCATGGCCATATTCAGGGTGCGCGGAATCGGGGTGGCGGTAAGGTTGAGGATGTCTACTTCCGAGCGCAGGCTCTTGAGCTTTTCTTTCTGGCGTACGCCAAAGCGGTGCTCCTCATCAATGATCAGCAGCCCGAGATTGGGAAACTTGAGATCGCTCTGCAGGAGTTTGTGGGTGCCGACCAGAATGTCCACCTTGCCATCGGCCACGCGGGCTTTGATGGCTTCGACTTCCTTGGTGCTGCGAAAGCGTGAAATCGCTTCGATGTTGATCGGCCAGTCCGCAAAGCGGTCTTGCAGGCTTTGAAAGTGCTGTTGTGCCAGCAGGGTGGTCGGCACCAGCATGGCTACCTGCTTGCCCGCATGGGCGGCAACAAAGGCTGCGCGCATGGCTACCTCGGTTTTGCCGAAGCCTACGTCACCACAGACAAGGCGGTCCATGGGTTTGTCGGACAGCATGTCGGCCACCACCGCTTCGATGGCCTGCTGCTGGTCCGGTGTTTCCTCGAACGGGAAGCCCGCGGAGAATTCGCGGTAGGCAAGGCCGGGGTCGGCAAAGGCGTGGCCGACCCGTGCCTCGCGGCGGGCGTAAATATCCAGTAGCTCGGCGGCGGCATCGCGGACCTTCTCTGCCGCTTTGCGCTTGGCCTTCTGCCACTGCTCGCTGCCGAGCTTGTGCAGCGGGGCCAGTTCTTCATCGGCGCCGGAGTAGCGGCTGATCAGGTGCAGGCTCGCAACGGGTACATACAGTTTTGCGCCGTCACCATATTCGAGGGTCAGGAATTCGGCCGCCTGGCCGTCAATATCCAGGCTCTGGAGCCCTTTATAGCGGCCGACGCCGTGGTCAATGTGAACCACCGGGGCGCCGATGCGCAATTCCGCCAGGTTCTTGACCGCGTTATCCGCGTCCTCTTTGGCTTTGCGGCGGCGACGCTGCTGCAGGACCCGCTCGCCAAACAGTTGTGGCTCTGCAATCAGGTTAATCGCAGGGTCCGCCAGCACCAGGCCTTGATCGAGCGGCGCTACGGTAATGCCGAAGGCCGCATCGCTTTCCCGGAACTGGTCCCAGTTGTGGAAGACTTCGGGGCTCAGGCGGATCCCCTGCAACAGTTCCAGCAGTGCTTCCCGGCGACCGCCGCTCTCCGCGCAGAACAGCACACGGCCGTCGTATTCCATCAGGTAGGCTTCCAGCGCCGCAAGGGGCTGTTCCGCCTTTCCGTCAACCGGCAGTCTCGGTGGCGGCTCGGTGGCAAAATTGTAATTGCCTTCCGCTTCGTCCAGGGCTTCTGAAGAGAAGAAGGCTCTGGGCAGGGCTTTGAGCGCACCAAAGAACTCTTCCTGCTGCAGCAAAACCTGGCGCGGTGCCAGAATGGGGCGAGTGAGGTCGCCGCGACGGCTCTGGTAACGGTTATCGGTCTCTCGCCAGAACGATTCCACCGGCTGTTGCAGGTCCCCCTGGGCAAATATGCAGCTGCCCTGGGGGAGATAGTCAAACAGGCTCGCGCACTCGTCGAAGAACAGCGGCAGGTAGTACTCGATCCCCGCGGGGGCGATGCCGGCACTGATATCCTGGTAGATGGAAACCGGGCCCGGATCGCAGTCGAAGGCCTCATGCCAACGCTCCAGGAACTTGGCCAGAGCCGGCTTGTGCATGGGGAATTCCCGCGCGGGCAGCAAGTGGATCTGCTCCACCCGGTCCACCGTGCGCTGACTCTCCGGGTCAAAGGTGCGCAGGGATTCAATCTCGTCATCGAACAGATCGATGCGGTAGGGCAGGGAGCTGCCCATGGGGAAGATATCCATCAGCGAGCCGCGTACCGCGAATTCACCGTGTTCGTAGACCGTGTCCACGCAATGGTAACCCGCCTGTTCCAGCAGCTTGCGCTGGGTGTCGAGGTCGAACTTCTGCCCCTCCTGCAGAATCAGCGCGTTACCGGCCACGTAATCCTTGGGCGGCAGCCGGTGCAACAGGGTGCTGACCGGCACGATCACAATGCCGCTACCCATCTGCGGCAGGCGATAGAGCGTCGCCAGGCGGTCAGAGATGATGTCCTGGTGCGGAGAGAAGGTGTCGTAGGGGAGTATTTCCCAATCGGGGAACTGGAAGATGTCCAGTGTTTGTCCGGTGTCGAATCCGCCGTCGTTCACCCCGCTATCTCGCCGGGGCTTGTTAAAAAATTTCAGCTGCAGCTCAAGTTGGTGCGCTTCCTGACTGTTGCGTGCAATCAGCAGCGTGGGGGCCGGGCGGGCTTTTGCCGTGCTCAGGATTGCCAGGGCGGCACCAGCGCCATGCAGGTTTCCCCAGAATTGTCGGTCATTCTGAGAGCGGAAGGCGGGTGGGGATAGAGGGGGGAGCTGACTCATGTTTCCTTATAATTCCGTGCTTTCAGGCCACTTGCCGGGGTAGGGGTGCGCTATTGTAGCGGTGAAAGCCCGGGTGTGCAGGAATCCGGTTGGAATGCTTTGCGGTTGGGGCAAAAAACCCCGGTGGGAGCTAGGCTTTTTCTAGCGGTTCAGGCGGTAGAAAAATGTAGTTTAACTACAGTTTTTTGCCTGTTTTTCAGTCGGTTGCGCGGCAATTGGGGAATTCCCATAATGCGCGCCACACGCCCCGGGACGTCCCACTTTACGGTATCTTCGGGTGTGTGACTGGACCCATTTTTTCACTCTTCAGAGGTGTCTGACTGTGACTCAGAAGCGACCGAAGCCTGCGGACTTTTTCAAGGACTGGAAAGCGCGCGAAGCGTTGGCGGAATCCATGATTCCGATGATCGGCAAACTCAACCGGGAAAAGAACGTCGGCATCTATATGTACGGCCAGAACCTGGTGAACCGCTCGGTGCTCAGCATCATGAAGGCGCACCGCTTTGTGCGTCAGGTGGAGGAGAACGAACTCTCCGAGTTTGAAACCTTCCCGGTACTGGAGGCCATCGGCAAGCTGGACCTGGGTCCAGTACATATCGATCTGGGTACCCTGACCAACAAGTACATGCGCGACGAGCGCGGTCGCACCATCGATGAATTCGTGCGTGATGAGCTGGCGGAAGCCGAAGGTGCCGGCAAACCGCTGCCGGAGCCCAAAGACGTGGTGATCTACGGCTTTGGCCGCATCGGCCGTCTGGTGGCGCGCCTGCTGATCGATAAAGCCGGTAGTGGCGATGTGCTGCGCCTGCGGGCCATCGTGCTGCGCAAGGGCAAAGCGGACAACGACCTGGTCAAGCGCGCCTCCCTGCTGCGTCGCGATTCCGTACACGGCGCTTTCAATGGCACCATCCGGGTGGATGAAGAGACCAATACCCTGATCTGCAACGGCAATGAGATCAAAATCATCTACGCCAACAGCCCGCAGGAAGTGGATTACACCCAGCACGGCATCAACAATGCGCTGATCGTAGACAGCACCGGCGTATGGCGTGATGAAGAAGGCTTGTCCCAGCATCTCGAGTCCAGGGGTGCGTCCAAGGTTCTGCTGACGGCGCCGGGCAAGGGCGACCTCAAGAACATCGTCTATGGCATTAATAACGGCGATATCAAGGATGATGACAAAATCCTGTCTGCGGCTTCCTGTACTACCAACGCGATCGTGCCGGTATTGAAGGCGATGATGGACAGGTACGGTGTTGAGCACGGGCACGTGGAAACCGTGCACGCCTACACCAACGACCAGAATCTGATCGATAACTATCACAAGGGCGAACGTCGCGGTCGCGCCGCGGCTCTGAATATGGTGTTGACCGAAACCGGCGCCGCCAAAGCGGTTGCCAAGGCGCTGCCAGAGTTGAAGGGTAAACTCACCGGCAATGCCATCCGCGTACCGACGCCGAACGTGTCCATGGCGATCCTGAACCTGAACCTGGGGCAGGAGACCACCAAGGACGAGTTGAATGAGTACATGCGCGAAGTGGCGCTGCACTCGCCGCTGCGTCAGCAGATCGACTACACCAACTCTCCGGAAGTGGTGTCCAGCGACTTCGTCGGCTCCCGTCGCGCCTGTGTGTTCGACTCCATTGCCACCATCGTCGACGGCAAGAATGCCGTGCTGTACTGCTGGTACGACAACGAGTTCGGCTACAGCTGTCAGGTAGTGCGCTGCCTCGAGGATATGGCGGGCGTTCGCTACAAGCTGTTCCCAAAGAAGGATTGATGCAAGGTTGATCCTGAGGCAGGCGGGTATAACCCGCCTGCCTGCCCTAAAGTTGTTGTTTTTTCAGCAAAAATTTCCCTCTTTCTGCCTCAATCCCCTCCGAACGCTCTGGTAAAGAGATTGCCCCATCCTTATAATGCGCGCGATTTTGCGGGGCTGCCGTGTGCCGGGAAATTACGAGCGCAAAGACTGCGGGTTGCCGAGGCAATGGTAGTCTTTGCTGCCTGGGGCCTGGCGCTTTCTTCGTCTAGTGACCCATAATCCCTATTGAGTCACGGCCTGAGTCCTCGCAGCAGGGGTTCTTCTTTTCGATTTTTAGTTAAGGAACCTCTGATCAAGCCCGCAATGCCTCAGCGTGACCTGAAGGCAGCATCTGCTGCCTTCAGGCCGCGCCCGGAGGGGCTTTCAGAGCGATCCACACTCTGCGTTGTGACTTTTTGAAAGGTCTAGACATTCCTGCAAAGTCACGCCTTGATTGTGAATCGCTCTGAAAGCCTGAGGCATCGCGGGCTTGATCAGGGGTTCCTTGAACCTAGAAATATCAACCTCCAACTTAAAACTTTAGGCAATAGGCGTATGAGAAAGATCCGTCGGGGATTGGATTTACCCATATCCGGCGCGCCCGAGCAGGTCATCCATGATGGCCCTGCAGCCAAGACTGTTGCGGTGGTCGGTCCCGATTACAACGGGATGAAGCCCACCATGGCAGTTGCGGAAGGGGATAGCGTCAAACTCGGACAGTTGCTGTTCACTGATAAGAAAACCGAAGGTGTACGCTACACCGCACCGGCCGCCGGCCGCGTGGTCGCCATCAATCGTGGTGCCCGTCGTGTGTTGCAGTCTGTGGTCATCGAGGTGGAAGGTGATGAAGCTGAGCAGTTTGCCAGCTACAGCGCTGACCAGCTGGCTGGCCTGACTGCGGAGCAGGTGCGCGTAAACCTGGTGGAGTCCGGCCTCTGGACTGCACTGCGCACCCGCCCCTACAGCAAGGTGCCCGCCCTCGACGCGCAACCTTCTGCCCTCTTTATTAATGCCATGGACACCAACCCGCTCGCCGCTGATCCTGCCGTGATCATCGCAGAGCAGCGGGATGCCTTTGCCCAGGGTGTTGAGATTCTGGCCAAGCTGGCCGAAAAGACCTTTGTCTGCACCGCGCCTGACGCCGATATCCCGGTGCCTAGCGCCGCATCCGTGCAGCGCGAAGCTTTCGCCGGTCCGCATCCCGCCGGCCTTTCCGGTACCCATATCCACTACCTGCACCCGGTCAAGCCCGGTCGCCAGGTCTGGACCATCGGCTACCAGGACGTGATTGCCATTGGCAAGCTGTTTGAAACCGGCAAGCTGTACACTGACCGCGTTGTTGCGCTGGGCGGCCCGCGGGTTGAAAAGCCGCGCCTGCTGCGTACTCGCCTCGGTGCCGATCTGACAGCGCTGACTGCCGGTGAGATCACCGGTGATGATAACCGCGTAGTATCCGGTTCCGTGTTTGGTGGTCGTACCGCAGCGGGTCCGCTGTCCTACCTCGGCCGTTACCACAACCAGGTAACCGTGCTGGAAGAGGGCCACGAGCGTCCGATGCTGCACTACTTCACGCCGGGTGCCAGCCGTTTCTCCGTGCTGCCGATCTACATCAGCCGTCTGATGAAGGGCAAGCTGTTCAACTTCACCACCAGCACCAACGGTTCCGAGCGTGCGCTGATGCCCATCGGCACCTACGAGCGCGTGATGCCACTGGACATCCTGCCGACTCAGCTGCTGCGCGCGCTGATCGTCGGAGATACCCAGGTGGCTCAACAGCTGGGTGCTCTGGAGCTGGATGAAGAAGATCTGGCACTGTGCACCTTCGTGTGCCCGGGCAAGTACGATTTCGGCCCCATTTTGCGGGACAACCTGACCCGTATTGAGAAGGAGGGTTAAGGATGCTGCGCAAATTACTCGACAATATGGAGCCGCATTTCCATAAAGGCGGCAAATACGAAAAGTTCTACGCGCTGTATGAAGCGATTGACACGGGTCTGTTCCAGCCCGCCGATCGCACCAAGACGACTGCGCATGTGCGTGACGGCATCGACCTGAAACGCATCATGATCACCGTTTGGGCGTGCGCCATGATCCCGATGTTCTACGGTATGTGGAACCTGGGCTTCCAGGCCAACACCATCATCGGCGGCATGGAGAGCGTGGACCTGTCCGGTTGGCGTCATGCCATCATCGGTGCGCTGTCCGGCTACGACGCCAACAGCCTGTGGGACAACCTGGTCTACGGTGCCATGTACTTCCTGCCCATCTATGCGGTGACTTTCATCGTCGGTGGTATCTGGGAAGTGCTGTTTGCGGCAGTTCGCGGCCATGAAGTCAACGAAGGCTTCTTCGTTACTTCCATTCTGTTCGCGCTGACCTGTCCCCCGGATATACCGCTGTGGATGGTGGCCATGGGCATCAGCTTCGGTGTGGTGATCGGTAAGGAAGTGTTCGGTGGTACCGGCAAAAACTTCCTCAACCCGGCACTGACCGGTCGTGCGTTCCTGTTCTTCGCTTACCCGGCGGCTATGTCCGGTGACGCGGTATGGACCGCGGTTGACGGCTACACCGGTGCGACTGCGTTGTCAGTCATGGCAAGTGACGGCATCCAGAATGGTATTGTCGGTGTTACTGGTGGTCAGCTGACCTGGATGGATGCTTTCTTCGGCAAGATGCAGGGCTCCATTGGTGAGACCTCAACCTTGGCAATGCTGATTGCCGGCGTGATCCTGATCGGCATGAAGATTGCCAGCTGGCGCATTGTTGCCGGTACCCTGCTGGGCATGATGGCCACGGCCACAATGTTCAACTTCATCGGCTCAGACACCAACCCGATGTTTGGTGTGCCCTGGTACTGGCACCTGGTGGTGGGCGGTTTCGCGTTTGGCCTGATCTTCATGACCACCGATCCGGTATCCGCCGCCATGACCGACGCCGGTCGCTGGTGGTACGGCATTCTTATCGGCGTAATGTGTGTTCTCATTCGCGTGGTGAACCCTGCCTTCCCGGAAGGCATGATGCTGGCGATTCTGTTCGCCAACCTGTTCGCGCCACTGTTTGACCACTTCGTGGTGCAGTCCCATATCAAACGGAGGTTGGCACGTGGCTAATAAAGATTCCGTAAAAGGTACACTGCTGGTAGCGCTGGTTCTGTGTATCGTCTGTTCTGTTGTGGTGTCCACTGCGGCGGTAATGCTGAAACCAAAGCAGGAAGCAAATGCCGCCCTGGACCGGAAGCGCAACGTTTTGATGGCCGGTGGCCTGATCGATGCTAATCAGCACGACGCCAAGGTGATCGAAGATGAGTTCGAGTCCGTGACGACCAAGTACGTGGATTTGCGCACTGGCAAGTTCACTGACGAGGCGCCTGTCGGTGGTAGTGGTCGCGCTGCCGCCAAGATTCCGGATTCCAGTGAAAAGCTGCCATCGGATCAGGATACCGCCAATATCATCCGCCGTGAAAACACCAAAGAGGTGTACCTGGTAGAGAAAAATGGTGAGCTGCAGCGAATCATTCTGCCGGTTCGCGGTGCTGGCCTGTGGGGGCAGATGTACGGCTTCCTCGCGCTGGAAAACGACCTGAAAACCGTTGCCGGCCTTGGCTTTTACGAGCACAAGGAAACTCCGGGACTGGGTGGTGAAGTGGATAACCCTCGCTGGAAAGCGCAGTGGGAAGGCAAGCAGGTCTTCGATGGTGAAGGTTCTGTGGATATCAGCGTAATCAAGGGTAGTGTCGACCCGGGCAGCGCCAACGCGGTGCACCAGGTTGACGGTCTGTCCGGCGCCACTCTGACCAGCAGGGGCGTTAACAACCTGATCAACTTCTGGCTGGGCAGTGAGGGCTTTGGTCCCTTCCTCGAGAACCTGAAAGCAGGGGAGGCGTAAGTATGAGCATGAAATTGAAAGACACTCTGCTGGAGCCGATTTTCAACAATAACCCCATTGCGTTGCAGATCCTCGGTATCTGCTCCGCGCTGGCGGTAACCAGCTCACTGCAGGTGACGCTGGTAATGTGTATCGCGCTGACCACGGTAACCGCGTTCTCCAACACCGCGGTTTCCCTGATCCGTAAGCAGATCCCCAACAGCATCCGGATTATCGTGCAGATGACCGTGATCGCCTCGTTGGTAATCCTCGTAGACCAGGTCCTCAAGGCCTACGCATTCGACATCTCCAAGCAGCTGTCGGTATTCGTTGGCCTGATCATCACCAACTGTATCGTGATGGGCCGCGCCGAAGCCTTCGCCATGAAGCACGGTCCCAAAGACAGCTTCTTCGACGGTGTCGGTAACGGTCTTGGCTACAGTGTGATCCTGATCGGTCTCGCCGTAGTGCGTGAACTCTTTGGTGCGGGCAAACTGTTCGGTGTCGAGCTCCTGTCTACTGTGAATAACGGTGGCTGGTATGTGCCGAACGGCATGCTGCTGTTGCCGCCCAGTGCCTTCTTCCTGATTGGCCTGTTTATCTGGGCAATCCGTACCTGGAAGCCGGCGCAGGTGGAAGAAGACGAGTTCAAGATTGCGTCCAACTCTAAAATTCCGTTGGCGCAACAGGAGGCCTGATAGATGGAACATTTTATTTCTCTTATCGTTCGCGCCGTTTTCATTGAAAACATGGCGTTGGCCTTCTTCCTCGGGATGTGTACCTTCCTGGCGGTTTCCAAGAAGGTTGAAGCGGCGATTGGTCTGGGTGTTGCGGTTATCGTAGTACTGACCATCACCGTTCCGGTGAACAACCTGATTTACACCTACCTGCTGAAAGACGGCGCACTGGCGTGGGCCGGGTTCCCGGATGTGGACCTGAGCTTCCTTGGTCTGCTGTCTTACATCGGCGTTATTGCGGCTCTGGTACAGATCCTGGAGATGTTCCTGGATAAGTTTGTACCGGCGCTGTACAACGCGCTGGGTGTATTCCTGCCGCTGATTACCGTGAACTGCGCCATCATGGGTGCTTCACTGTTCATGGTAGAGCGCGAATACAATTTGGGTGAAAGTGTTGCCTACGGCTTCGGTGCCGGCCTCGGCTGGGCGCTGGCGATTACCGCTCTGGCGGGTATTCGCGAGCGTATGAAGTACAGCGATGTACCTAACGGCCTGAAAGGCCTGGGTATCACCTTCATTACCGTTGGTCTCATGTCGCTGGGCTTCATGTCCTTCGGCGGCATCGATATCTAAACGGGGAGGTCGAATAACATGGAATTAACAGATATTTATTTTGGCGTCGGCATGTTCACCGTGATCGTGCTCGCGCTGGTGGCAATCATTTTGGTGGCACGCTCGCGCCTGGTGAACACCGGGGACGTCAACATCGTGGTCAACGGTGAGAAGACGCTCACCGTTCCGGCTGGCGGCAAACTGTTGCAGACACTGGCAGCGAACAACCTGTTCCTCGCCTCTGCCTGTGGCGGTGGTGGCAGCTGCGCCCAGTGTGTATGTACCGTGAACGAAGGTGGTGGCGATATGCTGCCGACCGAAGCGGCGCACTTCACTCCCCGTGAGGCCAAAGAGGGTAAGCGCCTGTCTTGTCAGGTAGCGGTCAAGCAGGACATGAAAATCGAAGTGCCGGAAGAGGTGTTCGGTGTGAAGCAGTGGGAGTGCACTGTGGAGTCCAACCCCAACGTGGCTACTTTCATTAAAGAGCTGACCCTGAAGCTGCCCGAAGGCGAGAACGTCGACTTCCGCGCTGGCGGTTACGTCCAGCTGGAGGCGCCGCCCCATCATGTGAAATTCTCTGATTTCGATATCGAAGAAGAGTACCGCGGCGACTGGGAGAACTTCGGTTTCTTCAAACTGGAGTCGAAAGTAGACGAGCCTGTGGTTCGCGCCTACTCCATGGCCAACTACCCGGAAGAGAAAGGTGTTGTTAAATTCAACATCCGTATCGCCACACCGCCTCCACGCACCGAAGGTATTCCGCCGGGCCAGATGTCTTCCTACGTCTTCAACCTGAAACCTGGTGACAAGATGCGCGTATACGGTCCCTTCGGTGAGTTCTTCGCCAAGGATACCGATAACGAGATGGTATTCATCGGTGGCGGTGCCGGTATGGCGCCGATGCGTTCGCACATCTTTGACCAGTTGAAGCGTCTGCACAGTTCGCGCAAGATCAGCTTCTGGTACGGCGCGCGCTCCCTGCGTGAAATGTTCTATGAAGAAGACTACAACGGCCTGCAGGAAGAGTTTGACAATTTCCAGTGGCACGTTGCACTGTCTGACCCGCAACCGGAAGATAACTGGGAAGGGTATACCGGCTTCATCCACACCGTAGTGTATGAAAATTATCTGAAGGACCATCCGGCACCGGAAGACTGTGAGTACTACATGTGTGGGCCGCCCATGATGAACGCCTCGGTTATCAAAATGCTGAAAGATCTCGGCGTAGAGGATGACAACATCCTGCTCGACGACTTCGGCGGCTGATCATCGAGTGATGGGCTGTATAACAACAACCACAAAAACAGGGCCGCAGTTTTCGGCCCTGTTTTTGTATTTACGGTTCGGTACCAAGATGATGAAACCGTTTCTGACCTTCTTGGGTGTGTTGCTGCTGGCAGCCTGCTCCGCAGAAGAGTCCAGCTGGAAGCTGTCTGGCCCGACCATGGGTACCCGCTACCACATTACTGTGGTAGCGGCACCCGCGGAAGTCAGTCGCGAATCGCTGAAAGCCGATATTGACGCAGAGCTCGTGGCGGTCAACCAGGAAATGTCGACCTACATCCCGGACTCGGAACTGATGCGAGCCAATGACGTAGCGGTGGGGGACGCGGTAGCGCTGTCCGACAACCTGGCATTGATCGTTGGTCTGTCCAAGACTATCTATCAACAGAGCAGTGGTGCTTTCGATGTGACGGTGGGGCCCCTGGTGAATCTGTGGGGGTTCGGGCCGGATCCTGAACCGGAAACCGTCCCGTCCGATGAAGAGATCAACAAGCTCCGAGCTCAGGTAGGTTCCGACGCTCTGACGTTGTCTGGAAATACCCTGACTAAATCCAGGGACGTGTTCATCGACCTGTCGGCGATTGCCAAAGGACACGGCGTTGACCGTGTTGCTGAGTTGCTGGAGTCCAAGGGCATCACCAACTATCTGGTGGAGGTCGGTGGCGAGTTGCGCACCTTGGGTCACAACGCAACCGGCGCACCGTGGCGCATAGGGATCGAGCGTCCGTCTGCGGGGCAGGTCGTGCAGAAGCCCATCGCGGTGAGCGGTAAGTCGATAGCGACCTCCGGCGACTATCGCAATTATTACGAGCGTGATGGAAAACGCTTTACGCATACCATCGACCCGCGTACCGGATACCCGGTTGAGCATCGGTTGGCATCGGTCACGGTAATCGCAGATACCTGTGCCGAGGCCGATGGCCTGGCGACCGCCATTAATGTGATGGGGGCGGAAGCCGGATTAAAATTGGCGGAGAAGGACAACCTTGCCGTGTTCATGCTGGTCAAGACCGATGACGGTTTTGAGGAGCAATCAAGCACTGCTTTTTCTCCGTATCTTGAAAGTCAGGGGAGGTAACCGTGACTATTTATATCCTTGCGTTCGTGGTGATGTTGCTGATCATTACCGGTATGGCACTGGGTGCCATTGTTCAAAACAAGCCCCTCAAAGGCTCCTGTGGTGGTTTGAACAATATTGGCATGAAGCGTGATTGCGATATCTGTGGAGGCGATGACGACGAGTGCGAAAAAGAACAGGAACGTCAACGCAAGATTGCCGAAGCAAAGACGGCGCGCGCGGATCTCGCATATGATGCGTCCAAGCCAAAGCACTGATGTGTGCTGGCTTGACCTCCTGGATTAGCAAATAACAGAGTCAGTTTTTAACGAAATAAGAGTCAGAATAGTCGATGGCAGATTCCAAGTACGATCTGGTGGTAATCGGTTCTGGGCCCGCTGGTGAGGCCGCGGCCATGAGTGCCGCTAAAAAGGGCATGCGCGTGGCCGTGGTCGAGCGCAGTTCCGCAGTGGGGGGTAACTGTACCCACAAGGGCACCATTCCCTCCAAGGCACTGCGTCATTCCGTCAAGCAACTGATGCGCTACAACACGCAAAGTGTGTTCCGTGCGCTGGGTGAGCCACGTCGTTTGACCTTTCCTCAGGTAATGCGCACGGTGAACAAGGTCATTTCCTACCAAGTGGAAATGCACACCAGTTTCTACGCGCGTAACCGTGTTGACCTGATTGTCGGTGACGCTCAGTTCCGTGATGCAAACAGTATCGTGGTACAGCTGGTTGACGGTGCGCGCGAGATTATCTGCTCGGAAAAATTCATCGTAGCGACCGGCTCGCGCCCTTATCGTCCGGCCGATGTCGACTTCGATCATCCCCGTGTCTACGACAGCGACACCATTCTGGACATGGAGCACACACCACAGGCCATCGTCATTTACGGTGCCGGGGTCATCGGCTGTGAATACGCTTCCATTTTCGCCGGCCTGGGGATCAAGGTAGATTTGATCAACAGCCGTAACCATCTGCTGGAATTCCTCGACGACGAGATTTCTGACGCACTGAGTTACCACCTGCGGGATATGGGCGTTACCGTGCGTCACCGGGAAGAGTACGCCAAGGTGGTCGGTACCGACCGCGGCGTAACCATGGAAATGCAATCCGGCAAACGGATCTCTGCAGATGCGCTGCTGTGGTGTAACGGGCGTTCCGGTAACACGGGTACTCTCGGGCTTGAGAATATTGGCCTCGAAGCCAACCATCGGGGTCAGCTGGCGGTCGATGAACACTACTGTACTTCGGTTGAAAATATTTACGCTGTCGGCGACGTCATCGGCTGGCCAAGTCTCGCCAGTGCGTCTTACGATCAGGGCAGGGCGGTAGCTTCTGCGATCGCAGGCCGTGGCCATCGTGTTATCGAAGACGCGCCTACCGGTATTTATACGTTGCCGGAGATTTCCTCCGTCGGTAAGACAGAGACCGAGCTGACCAACGCCAAAGTACCATACGAAGTTGGTCGTGCACTGTTCAAGCACACCGCACGCGCGCAGATATCCGGCGAGCGTGTGGGAATGCTGAAAATCCTGTTTCACATTGAAACCCGAGAAATTCTCGGCATTCATTGCTTTGGTGCCGAGGCGGCGGAGATCGTGCACATCGGTCAGGCCATCATGAAACAGCCGGCGCCGAATAACAGTATCGATTTCTTCGTGAATACTACCTTCAACTACCCGACCATGGCCGAGGCGTATCGCAGTGCCGCGCTGGACGGGCTGAACCGGATTACGCGTCTATGAGCGAGCCGTCGCCCGCGGAATTCCGATCACTGGTAGAGGGGATATTTGGCGATATCCCCTTTGTGCGGGAGATCGGCCTCAAGTTGCACGATTTTGACCTGGATAATCAGACGCTGTCCGCAGCGTTTGATCTTAAACCGCAATTGATCGGCAACCATTTCCAGGAAATTCTGCACGGTGGTGTTATTGCTACCGCGCTGGACACCGTGGGCGGTCTCACCGCGATGGTCGCCGCTTATCACCGCATGGGCGGTGCAATCGACTGGGAAGAAAAAATACAGCGGTTGATCCGGCTCGGTACCGTGGATATGCGGGTAGATTATCTGAAGCCTGGTCGCGGGGAGCGTTTTGTGTGCGAAGGTAAAATTCTACGGGTGGGTAATAAACTGGTCGTATCGCGTATGGAACTGCATAACGACAAGCAGGAACTGATTGCCACCGGCACCGCAACGTTTCTCTACTGATTCGGCCCCCGGAGGTCCTGTCCGGCTCAATAGTGCTTCCCCGAAGCAATCAGATCCGCAAACTGGTGATTGGTGTCGCGGTGCATCACTTCATCCGCTCGGATGATCTCCACCACCTCACGTAGTCGCGCGTCTTCCGGCAAGCCCCAATAGTCAATCGCCACCTGCGGGGCTGGCACGTTCTCCTCATGACCATCGTCGATTCGCTCCAGGTAGAGCGTATAACTGACTACGGCCTCCTCTTCAAAATATCCCACCAGGCGGTGCGCGGTTTTATCGGAAATCAGATACAGTAGAAAGAAGGCGTTGTAGAAAATCGCTTGCACGATTACCACAATCAGCCGCTCATACCAGGTGGGATGGATGATTTCCATGAACGTCATCAGGTGCATGCGCTCGTTTTCGGCTTCATCCAGCAGGGTAAAAATCCAGCCGTCATCGTCGCACAGGCGGCGCAGACATTTCAGGTGCTGTAGCGTGCCGCCGACCATGCCGGGTACGGCCGCGACTGTCTCCAGGACAATAGCGCGGTTACCGTAGCGCTTGGCAAAAAAAGTGTCGGCAATAAAGCGCAGCAGATTCACGACGCCCAGTGCGATGCGATCCGAGGTATTACCCGGAGGCAGACGCTTGTCCAGTTGGAGGCTGCTGGAATCCAGACATTCGTATGCCTCGCGATTCGGAGTAATTCGGGTGCGCTCGTGGTTACTCATACTTGCCGCTTGAATTTGTGCAGAGATTGCGTTCAGCGGGGAGGCAGGAAAACGAGTGAAAGGCCTCAGCCCAAGATGAGTTTAGCAGGCGACAGCGTAATCACGCTGTCGCCTGGCGGCCGGGCCGCAATATGGCGCCCGTCAATGGCCATTCAGCCGCCCATCTTATCGCCCATCTCCTTCATTTTCTTGAGCTGCTCGCACTGCGCTTTTCTCTTTTCAGGCGGCATTTCTGCCAGGCCTTGTTCTGCTCTTTCTTCGAACCTGGAGAATATCTGGTCAAAACGGGCACCATCCATGCCTTTCTCCACTGCCATTTCCCGTTGTTTACTTTTCATCTCGATGAGTTCCAGATCGGTATAGTCCCCGCAGTCTTTGGCGAGGGCGTGCATCGAGGCGCTCATCACGATCATTTGGGCGAGGGGGTCGGATTCGAGGGTGCTGGCTATTTCCTGGTCTGACATCTGCGAGACCGCCTGCATCGGCAGTGCCAGCGCCGCCAGTGCGAAGCCGAGCCCCCGAGCGGTTGAGATAAGTGAGTTAGACATGAGTATCCTCCTTGATATGGTTTGATTTAGGTATGTGCTTATCCGCGGTGTTTCTTCACCGTGTGCAGTACACGGTCATACTCGAAGTACACATAGAAATCCGCATATTCCCAGCGGGTGATGGCGGGCTCGCCAACGGGTCCCTGAATACCCAGGGGCTCCCCCAGTTCAACAGAGACTTCTTCCTGTTTTTTGCCGCGCAAATGAGAGGCTTCACCGCTTGATAGAGAGGCTTCACCGCGTGATAGAGAGCCTTCGGCAGCAGCCCCCTGGCTACCTACCGGAATCTCCACGGTGTCAGCAAAAGTAACGCCGCTGATCAGTGCAGTACTGAAAAGGCCGCCAAGGGTGAGGGCGCGGAGCGGGGAAATGGACTGGCCAATTGAGAACATGGGGCTCTCCAGATTGATTATTCGACTTGTTGGGCATTAGATCAGATATTGTGCCGAAACACGTGGAATTATTCACGTTTTCTACCTTCCGGGCCCATATCCCGCGGAGGAGTCCACGAGATATTGCAGCGACAGTGCCGTATGCCGCCCATATGCTAGGCTAAAAACCGGACTCGACTATACGGCCAGTCACGGATGATACGATTTGTACATTACTTCTCTACTGCCGGCCTGCTGATTGGAGCGATCTTTTTCGCGATCTCGCTGACGCCTTCTCTGATACCGCGTGAAGGCGTGACACAGGGCGTGATCTCCGGCTTCTCTCTCGCTGCAGGCTATGGGGTGGGAGTTGCTCTGTCCTGGTTGTGGAATTTTCTCGAATTACCCACTGGCTCTGAGCGCACCCAGCTGTGGGCGTGGCGGCTCACGGCTATTTTCTGTGCACTGCTGACTCTGGGCTTTCTCTGGAGCGCATCCAACTGGCAAAACTCCGTGCGCGCTTTGATGGGGCTGGAGGAAGCGCCGGGCGTGCGTGTATTCACCGTGGCGATTGTGGCGCTGGCTGTGGCTCTGGTGCTGGTATTGATCGCAAAGCTGTTTCGCTGCCTGTTCTATTTCCTCTCCGACAAAATGCAGCACAGGGTTCCACGTCGCCTTTCTGGATTACTGGCAATGGTCGTGGCGTTCGTCCTGTTCTGGTCGGCGCTCAATGATGTAATACTCACCGCATTACTGCAGCGGGTCGACGGTATCTATCAGAAGCTGGATGCGGCAATCGCGCCGGATATGAAAGCGCCAACCGCTGCCAACAAGCCCGGTAGCGCGGAATCATTGATCTCCTGGCGGGATATGGGACACCAGGGCAGGCGCTATCTGGCACTGGGCCCGGCGGCAAAAGACATTGCGGAGGTTACAGGCTCCGCGGATGACCCGATTCGTGTATACGTTGGCCTCAATGCGGCAGATACCCCGGATAAGCGGGCGGAGCTCGCGCTGGAGGAATTGAAGCGGGTAGGGGGATTTGAGCGCAGCTACCTGATCCTGATTACCCCCACCGGCACCGGCTGGGTGGATCCCGGTGCAATCAACTCTGTTGAATACCTGTTGCGGGGTGATGTTGCCAGTGTCGCAGCCCAGTATTCCTATCTGCCAAGCCCCATTTCCCTGATGACGGAAGACGCCTACGGCCGCGAGAGCGCGCAGGCGCTGTTCCAGTCGATATACGGCCACTGGCGTACCTTGCCCAAGGCGAGTCGCCCCAAACTCTACTTGTTTGGTCTCAGTCTGGGGGCGCTCAACTCCGATCGTTCGTTTGATTTTTACGACATTATCGATGATCCGTTCCACGGCGCACTGTGGGCGGGGCCACCGTTTCGCAGCGATACCTGGCGTGAGGTGACCGCAGAGCGGGACGCCGGCTCTCCGGCGTGGCTGCCGCAGTTCCGGGACGGTGCCGTGGTGCGATTCGGTAACCACTTTGGGGGATATGAGAAGGGCAGCGCGAAGTGGGGCAACTTCAGGCTTGCCTATCTCCAGCACGGCAGCGACCCAATTGTATTTTTCGACCCCAACGCGGCCTGGCGCAAGCCCGCCTGGATGGTGCCGCCGCGGGCACGGGACGTGTCGCCCGATCTCCAGTGGTACCCGATTGTGACCATGCTGCAGCTGGCTATGGATATGCACGCGGGCATCGCCCCCATGGGATTTGGCCACAGTTACGCGCCTGCGGACTATGTGCACGCCTGGCATCAGCTGGTGGCGCCACCGGGATGGGACGAAGAAAAACTCAATCTGTTAAAGAAAAAACTGCTCAAATGGAATCCGCGCTGACTCCCGCAGTCCAAGGTGGAGTTTAATCTGACCGCCCATTGGCACAGTGTGCGTAAATCCTTGGATTTCTTGGCGTTTTTCCGCTTAAATCAATCCCATGATAAAACCAGTCCCCCTCTACATCGGCCTCCGCTATGTGGCCGCCCGCCGCCGGCAGCAGTTCATCTCTTTTATAAATGGGTTCTCCCTGCTGGGGATGGCCCTTGGCGTCCTCGCGCTGATTGTGGTTACCTCA
Organism: Microbulbifer celer; assembly: GCF_020991125.1. Classification (NCBI taxonomy): domain Bacteria; kingdom Pseudomonadati; phylum Pseudomonadota; class Gammaproteobacteria; order Cellvibrionales; family Microbulbiferaceae; genus Microbulbifer; species Microbulbifer celer. The sequence goes on along the minus strand of NZ_CP087715.1, from coordinate 1,860,134 downwards.
GTAATGAACGGCTTTGACCGGGAACTGAAGACCCGCATTCTCTCGGTGGTACCACACGGCTTTGTGGAAAAAGACGGCGGCCTGGAAGGCTGGCAGGGGGCGGCGGATCAGTTGAAGCAGCAGCCCCATGTGATTGCTGCAAGCCCGTTCGTGCGTGGCTTTGCGCTACTCGGCGCCAACAGTCAGTCCCAGGGCGTCGAGTTCCAGGGCGTGGATCCGCAGGCCCTGCGGGACGTCTCCGCGGTGGGCGAGCATATGTTGATGGGCAGTCTCGACGCGCTGGAATCCCGCAGCTACAAAATCGTCCTCGGCCGCATTCTCGCCCGTCAGCTGGGCGTGATTCCCGGCGACAGCGTCATCCTTACCCTGCCGGAAGTGGTGATCACGCCGGCCGGTATCTTTCCCCGCACCAAGCGCTTTACCGTTGCCGGCGTATTTTCCGTCGGGGCGCAGGTGGATCAGAACATGGCCCTGATGCATATCGAAGATGCCGCACGCCTGTTGCGTATGCCCGGCAAGGTGCAGGGGCTGCAGCTCAAGTTTGACGATATGAACAACGCCCTCGGACGCGTCGAAGGCTATGCCGCATCTCTTGGAGAGGGCTTTGATGGGGAAGACTGGAGCCATTCCCAAGGCAGCCTGTTCCAGGCAGTAAAAATGGAAAAGACCGTCGTCACCCTGATGCTGATGATCATTGTCGCAGTGGCCGCATTCAATATCGTCTCCGCCCTGGTACTGATGGTGGCGGACAAGCGATCGGACATTGCGGTGCTGCGTACCCTCGGCCTGACGTCGCGACAGATTATGGCGGTGTTTGTGGTGCAGGGCAGCGCCATCGGCATAATCGGCGCAGCGATTGGCGGCTTGCTGGGAACGCTGATCGCGCTGAACCTGACGGATCTGGTGTCCTGGATCGAACATGTGGTCGGCGCCAAGATCTTTGATCCGCGCGTATTTTTTGTCAGTTTCCTCCCCTCGGAATTCCGTATCGGGGATGCGATCATGGTGTTGAGTGCCGCCGTCATCATGAGCCTGCTGGCGACGCTCTTCCCGGCATGGCGCGCCGCGCAGATCGCGCCGGCAGAAGCACTGCGGTACGAATAATTGACGTTATTGGAAATAAGATGAACAGCCAAGTGGAAATCAATCCCGAAGAATCCCGGCCACAATCGTCGGCCGAAGTCGTGTTGGCCTGTCGTCAGCTCAGTAAAATCTATCGCCAGGGCACCAATGAATTGAAAGTGCTGCGCGAGGTGGAACTCGAAGTGCCAAAAGGCGAGCGGCTGGCCATTGTCGGCGCATCCGGTTCCGGTAAGTCGACCTTATTGAACCTTCTGGGCGGGCTGGATACGCCGTCTGAAGGCGAGGTCTGGGTAGCGGGTAAAAACCTGGCGAGCCTCAACGCCAATGAGCGCGGCTGGTTGCGCAACGCCAGCCTCGGTTTTGTCTATCAGTTTCACCACCTGCTGAACGAATTCTCCGCACTGGAGAACGTCGCCATGCCGCTGTTGATCGGTAAGCAGTCGGTAGCGGAATCCCGCGCACAGGCGCAAGAGATGCTGGAAGCGGTGGGGCTGGGCGCGCGCCTGGATCACAAGCCGGCGCAGCTATCCGGCGGTGAACGCCAGCGCGTCGCCATTGCCCGTGCGCTGGTGGCAAAGCCTGCCTGCGTATTGATGGACGAGCCCACCGGTAACCTGGACCGCGCGACCGCGAAGGAAATTCACAACCTGATGGATCGGCTCAATCGCGAGACCGGAATCAGCTTCATCATCGTCACACACGACCCGGACCTGGCGGCAGCGCTGGATCGCTGCCTGCACCTGGTGGACGGCCAGCTGGTAGAAGACTGGAAGCCGGGCGACCATGTTTGAGGTGAAGCATGTTTAGACCGTTACCCGCGTTTATCGGCCTGCGTTACGCGGGCGCCCAGCGCGGCGGGCAGGATTCCGCCGGCCTGGTGTCGTTTATTTCCGGCCTTTCCATGATCGGGCTGATCCTGGGGGCGGCGCTGATGATCGTGGTGATGTCGGTGATGAACGGCTTCGACCGCGAACTGCGCGAGCGCATTCTCGGCATCATGCCCCACGCCACCGTGTACAACGCCAGCCCGGATATCGATTGGCCGGCACTGCGGGATGAGGTCGCGGCCGCGCCGGGTGTGACCGCTGCCGCCGAGGTGTGGCAGGTCAATGGCCTCGCGCGCAATGGGCTGGAAGTGACGCCACTGTTGGTGCAGGGCGTCAACCCGGACACCATTGTCGATGTGTCCACCATCGGAAACTTTCTCAAGCCCGAAACCTTTGCCGCACTCACCAGCGACCCCGCGCAACCGGGGATCATCCTCGGTCAGGGCATTGCAGAAAAGCTTGAAGTCGCGGTGGGAGAGCATCTGTCGGTGATTGTGCCGGAAAGCGGCGATGCCAGTGGTGGCGGAACAGGCGGGCGCAGTTCCGCGCAACTGGCGGGTTTTCGCATCGTGGATATTTTCCACTCCGGTACCGAGCTCGATCACTCCCTGGCGCTGGTGGACTGGGATCAGGCGAAAGCGCTGGCCGGAGGCGCCGGGGGTGCCGGAGTACAGTTGCGGGTGGATGACATGCTGAATTCCTTTACCATCTTCCGCCAGCTGCTGAATCAGCTGCCCCATGAAGGTTATTACGGCAGCGACTGGACCGGTACCCACGGCAATCTGTACCAGGCCATCCAGATGTCCCGCAATCTGGTGAGTCTGCTGGTATTCCTGATTATCGCCATTGCTGCATTCAACGTGGTTTCCACGCTGGTGATGGTGGTGATCGACAAACACGGCGACATTGCCATCCTGCGCACCATGGGCGCCAGTACCCGGGAGATCCTGCTGACGTTCGTCAGTCAGGGGGCGCTGGTGGGGTTGATCGGTGTACTGATCGGCGGCTTGCTCGGCGTCATCGGCTCGCTGACGGTGACCGATCTGGTGTCGGGGCTGGAATCGGTATTCGGTATCCAGTTTCTGAAGTCGGACGTCTATCCGGTGGACTACCTGCCGTCTCAATTGCACTGGGGGGATGTTGCCCTGGTGGTGGGCGCGGGCTTCCTGCTGAGTCTGATGGCTACGCTCTATCCCGCGCTTCAGGCGAGCCGGGTTCAGCCGGCGGCGGCGCTGCGCCAGGACTACTGACAACCGTCATGCCGGACTTGATCCGGCATCCAGGGTTCAGCGTACTGGATCCCGGTCTTCACCGGGATGACGATAAAAGAAAAGATTCAGCCGCCCTGATTAAGCTGCGCCTTGCGCTGGGCCAGCCGCGCCTTCCAGCGTTTCACCACATGCCAACGCCACACGCCCTGCATCACAAAGTAAGCCACGGTGGCGAAGAAAATGCCGCAGATCAGCGACCCTGAAAACAGCGGCAGCCAGATCTTGCCCACTTCCTCTGTCAGCCACTGCCAGGAGAGTTCGATCTTGAACTCCAGCGGCGGCGTGCCCAACAGCCAGGCGCCGAGCTTGTAGGTGCTATAGAAAATCGCCGGCATGGTCACCGGGTTACTGATCCATACCAGAATCATGGAGAGCGGGAGGTTGCAGCGGAACCACAGCGCCAGCAGCGCCGCAATCAGCATCTGGCCGGGCAGGGGAAGAAAGCTGGTGAAAACGCCCACGGCAAACGCCACCGACACGGAATGGCGGTTCAAGTGAAAGAGGTTTGGATCGTGCAGCAGATTGCCGAGAATCTTGAGCCCGCTGTTAGCGCGAACCTGTTCGGGGGTCGGCAACCAGCGCCTGATAATACTCTTAGGCATGATTCAAATCTGCTCGGTCTGCGGTCGCCGGTACGGTTTTCAGGACCCCAATGCCGTCGGGGCGTCATCGGGATCGAGGTTTACATCAACTGCGCCGGTGTCTCCGCTATTCAGGTCTGATCCCTTTAGCATAGGGTCGGAACCGGAAGCTATCGGCATTCTCTGAACGCGACCAAGCGCAGTCTTGGTTCCGGGCGTGACCGGCGCGGCGGCTATTATGCCCATACTGGTAGTGCAAGACTACTGTTTGGCACAGTGTAATCTGTCTAAGTAGCTCGACCTTACGCAATTTCATGCGAAATCCGCGCCGCCCAGGCGCTTGACTCACAATTCACGCAATTCAAACACCTCCATATTGTCGACACTTCTTCCCGACACCGTCCTGCGCGCTGTCTTCCAGGCCTCTTTACTGATGAAGCAGGTTCAATCAACTAGGCGTAGACTGTATATCTGTCGACAAAAAATCCATTGACGGCACGTTTTCGACTGATTAACCTGCCAGTCAACTACAATGTGTCGACAATCTTGCGGTGGGCCGGGGAAAGCCGGGCCGCATGGCCACTGAGCGCAGGAGCGAGGTAAACCATGGCGGACAACAGTTTGGGTGAGCAATCCGACCTGCCACAAGCCGCAGCAGAAAGTCCTTTGCTGGACCTGAAGGCCACGGCGAGCAATCGCCGCAGTATCGCCGACCACCTGTTCGAGACCCTGCGCAGCGAGATTGTGGAAGGCCGCATGCCCGCCGGCAGCAAGATCAGCGAGCCCGAGCTCTCCCGGCGCTTCGATGCCAGCCGCAGCAGCCTGCGCGAGGCGCTGATGCGGCTGGAATCTCTCAGCCTGATTGAACGCAGGGTCAACGTCGGTGCGCGGGTGGTGGACCTCACCGAGCGCGGCCTGCTCGAGATCTACGACGTGCGCGAGGCGCTGGAAGGCATGGCCTGCCGACTGGCCGCAGAGAACCGTTCCGAAGAAGACCTGGTGGAACTGCGCCAGATGCTCGCCCGCCACGAACAGCAGGAAGAGCTGCAGAAGGGCACCGCCTATTTTCAGCCGGAAGGGGATTTCGACTTCCACTTCCGCATCGTGCAGGCCTCCAACAACGACCTGTTGATCGACACCCTGTGCAACAAACTCTATTACCGTGTGCGCATGTACCGCTACCAGCTGGGCATGGCCAGCCCGCGCGCGCACCGCGCTTTCCGCGAACACAGCCACATCATCGAAGCGATTGAAGCCGGCGATGGTGAACTGGCCGAAATCCTGATGCGCCGCCATATCCGGGCGTCGCGCAGCAATATTGAAAACAAACTATCCAAACAGAATTAATTCGCCAAATCCGAATCATGAGAGAACAGGGGCAGTTTATGAGCAGACCAGAATCCGCCGGCGCACGCTTTCGCCAGGCCCTGAAAGACAATCAGCCGCTGCAGGTAGTGGGCACCATCAACGCCTACACCGCCATCATGGCCGAGCGCATCGGCCACCAGGCGATCTACCTGTCCGGTGGCGGCGTTGCCAATGCCTCCTACGGCCTGCCGGACCTGGGCATGACCAGCATGAACGACGTGCTGGAAGACGTCCGCCGCATCACTGCCGCCTCCAGCCTGCCGCTGCTGGTGGATATCGACACCGGCTGGGGCGGTGCTTTCAATATCGGCCGTACCATCAAAGAAATGATCCGCGCCGGCGCCGCTGCGGTACACATTGAAGACCAGGTCGCGCAGAAACGCTGTGGCCACCGCCCGAACAAAGAGATCGTGTCCAAAGAAGAGATGGTCGATCGTATCAAGGCCGCGGTGGACGCGCGCGACGATGACGACTTCTTCATCATGGCCCGCACCGATGCCTTCGCTCAGGAAGGACTGGAAGCCGCCATCGAACGCGCCCAGGCCTGCATCGAAGCCGGCGCCGACGGCATCTTCGCCGAAGCCGTCACCGAACTCGAACACTACCGCGCCTTTAAAGACGCATTGAACGTCCCGATCCTCGCCAACATCACCGAGTTTGGTAAAACCAAGCTGTACAACAAGGCCGAGCTGGGCGAGTCCGGCGCCGACATGGTGCTGTACCCACTGTCGGCCTTCCGCGCCATGAACAAAGCCGCGGAAAACGTCTACTCCAGCATCCTGGAGCAGGGCGACCAGCAAGCCGTCGTCGACACCATGCAGACCCGCGCGGAGCTGTACGACTACCTGAACTACCACGAGTTTGAAGACAAACTCGACAACCTGTTTAAAAAGTAATTGAACCCACACCGTCATCCCGGCGAAGGCCGGGATCCAGCCGGAGGTTGGCGGAAGCCCCGTAACTGGATACCGGATCAAGTCCGGCATGACGAAGTAAAAACTTAAATCGATAGGGGAAAATAGAGATGGCAGAGAAAAAAGTTGGCGGAGCAGGCCTGCGTGGCCAGGTAGCCGGTAAAACCGCACTTTCCACCGTAGGCGTATCCGGCTCCGGCCTGACCTACTGCGGCTACGACGTCAAAGACCTGGCAGAACACTGCGAGTTCGAAGAAGTCGCCTACCTGATCTTCAACGGGGAACTGCCCACCCAGGCACAGCTGGCCGATTACAAAGGCACCCTCAAAACCATGCGCGGCCTGCCGCAGGCCCTGCGCGAAGTGCTCGAACGCATCCCCGCCGACGCCCACCCCATGGACGTCATGCGCACCGGCTGCTCCATGCTGGGCAACCTGGAAGGGGAAGAGTCCTTCGAGCAACAACAGGACCGCGCCAACCGTCTGCTCGCCGCATTCCCGTCCATCATCTGTTACTGGTACCGCTTCAGCCACGACGGCGTGCGCATCGAAACCGAAACCGACGATGACTCCATCGGCGGCCACTTCCTGCACATGCTGCGCGGCGAAAAGCCAAACGACTTGCACGCGCAGGTAATGAACGTCTCCCTGATCCTGTACGCCGAGCACGAGTTCAACGCCTCCACCTTCACCGCCCGCGTCTGCGCCTCCACCCTGTCTGACCTGTTCAGCTGCATCACCGGCGCCATCGGCTCCCTGCGCGGTCCGCTGCACGGCGGCGCCAACGAAGCGGCGATGGAACTGATCGAGCGTTTCTCTTCCGCCGACGAAGCAGAAAAAGAACTGCTGGGCATGCTCGAGCGCAAAGAAAAAATCATGGGCTTCGGCCACGCGGTCTACACCGAATCCGACCCGCGCAACGCCATCATCAAGCAGTGGTCCGAAAAACTCGCCGTCGACGTGGGCGACGACGTGCTATACCCGGTATCCGTACGCTGCGAAGACGTCATGTGGCGCGAGAAAAAGCTGTTCTGCAACGCCGACTTCTTCCACGCCTCCGCGTATCACTTCATGGGCATCCCCACCAAACTGTTCACGCCGATCTTCGTAATGAGCCGCGTAACTGGTTGGGCCGCCCACGTATTCGAACAGCGCGCCGACAACCGCATCATCCGCCCAAGCGCGGAATACACCGGCCCGGAACTTCGCAAAGTAACCCCTATTGCCGAGCGTTAATAGAAAGCACTGAACCTGAAGCGAAGGTGACGGTGCCGGGTAGGGTTTTGCTGGACTGTCTGCGAGAGGGATCTCGCAGCCAAGCCCCCATGGATGGGTTCACGGCGTGTCCAGCAAAACCCTACCCGGTGCCAGCACCGCCACCAATCGACCCGAACGGGTGATACTCGATGAACACCGAATACCGCAAAAACCTCCCCGGCACCGACCTCGATTATTTCGACACCCGCGAAGCCGTCGAAAATATCCAACCGGGTAGCTACGAAAAACTGCCATACACCTCCCGCATCCTCGCGGAAAACCTCGTACGCCGCTGCGAGCCAGAATTACTCACCGACGCCCTAAAACAGCTCATCGAACGCAAACGCGACCTCGACTTCCCCTGGTACCCCGCACGCGTCGTCTGCCACGATATCCTCGGCCAGACCGCACTCGTCGACCTCGCCGGCCTGCGTGATGCCATTGCAGAGAAGGGCGGTGACCCGGCCAAAGTAAACCCGGTCGTCCCCACCCAATTGATCGTCGACCACTCCCTCGCCGTCGAACACCCCGGTTTTGAAAAAGACGCGTTCGAAAAGAACCGCGCCGTGGAAGAGCGCCGCAACGAAGACCGCTTCCACTTCATCAACTGGACCAAAACCGCGTTTGAAAATGTCGACGTCATTCCCCCCGGCAACGGCATCATGCACCAGATCAACCTCGAGAAAATGTCTCCAGTGGTGCAGAAGAAGGACGGAGTTGCTTTCCCGGATACCTGCGTCGGCACCGACAGCCACACCCCGATGGTGGATGCCCTCGGCGTAATCTCCGTAGGCGTGGGTGGTTTAGAGGCCGAAAGCGTGATGCTCGGCCGCGCCTCCTACATGCGCCTGCCCGACATCGTCGGCGTCGAGCTCACCGGCAAACTGCAGCCCGGCATTACCGGTACCGACATGGTACTGGCATTGACGGAATTCCTGCGCCGCGAGCGCGTGGTCGGTGCCTATCTCGAATTCTTCGGCGAAGGCGCATCCAGCCTGAGCCTGGGCGACCGCGCCACCATCGCCAACATGACACCCGAGTACGGCGCCACCGCCGGCATGTTCGCCATCGACGAGCAGACCATCGACTACCTGAAGCTCACCGGCCGCGACGACGACCAGGTAGCCTTGGTAGAACAGTTCGCAAAAGAAACCGGCCTATGGGCAGACAGCCTCAAGACCGCCGAATACGAACGCGTACTCACCTTCGATCTTTCCTCCGTAGTCCGCAATCTGGCCGGCCCCTCCAACCCGCACGCACTGCTGCCGGTGTCCGAACTGGGCTCTCGAGGAATAGCGAAAGAGTGGGAACAGAAAGAGGGCGAGATGCCCGACGGTGCCGTGATCATCGCCGCCATCACCAGCTGCACCAACACCAGCAACCCGCGCAACATGATTGCCGCGGGCCTGATCGCGCGCAACGCCAACAAGCTCGGCCTGACCCGCAAGCCCTGGGTGAAAACCTCCCTGGCTCCGGGTTCCAAAACCGTAAAAATGTACCTGGAAGAAGCCGAGCTGCTGCCGGAACTGCAGCAACAGGGCTTCGACGTAGTCGCCTTTGCCTGCACCACCTGTAACGGCATGAGCGGCGCGCTGGACCCGGCTATTCAGAAGGAAGTTATCGACCGCGACCTGTACGCCACCGCTGTTTTGTCCGGCAACCGCAACTTCGACGGCCGTATCCATCCCTACGCCAAGCAGGCCTTCCTGGCGTCGCCGCCCTTGGTCGTGGCTTACGCCATCGCCGGCACCATTCGCTTCGATATCGAGAAAGACGTACTGGGCCACGACAAAGACGGCAACCCGGTCACCCTCAAAGATATCTGGCCGAGCGATGAAGAGATCGACGCGATCGTCAAACAGAGCGTGAAGCCCGAGCAGTTCCGCGAGGTCTACATCCCCATGTTCGACCTGGAAAAGAGCGCCGCAGAAAAAGTGGATCCGCTGTACGACTGGCGCCCCATGAGCACCTACATCCGCCGCCCGCCCTATTGGGAAGGCGCTTTAGCGGGAGAGCGCGCCCTCAAAGGCATGCGCCCGCTGGCCGTACTGGGTGACAACATCACCACCGACCATCTGTCGCCGTCCAACGCGATCCTCGCCAGCAGCGCCGCCGGCGAATACCTCGCGAAAATGGGCCTGCCGGAGGAGGACTTCAACTCCTACGCGACGCATAGGGGCGATCACCTCACCGCCCAGCGCGCCACCTTCGCCAACCCGAAACTGTTGAATGAAATGGTGCGCAGTGAGGACGGCGAAGTGAAGCAGGGCTCCTTCGCCCGCGTGGAGCCGGAAGGCAAAGAAACCCGCATGTGGGAAGCCATCGAAACCTACATGGACCGCAAACAGCCGCTGATCATTATCGCCGGCGCCGACTACGGCCAGGGCTCGTCGCGCGACTGGGCCGCCAAAGGCGTGCGCCTCGCCGGCGTGGAAGCGATCGTCGCCGAAGGCTTCGAGCGCATCCACCGCACCAACCTCATCGGCATGGGCGTACTGCCACTGGAATTCCAGCCCGGCACCACCCGCAAAACCCTAGGCATCGACGGCACCGAAACCTTCGACGTGGCAGGCGAACAAACCCCAGGCGCCACCCTGACCCTACGGGTTCACCGTAAAGACGGCGAAACCGTAGAAGTCCCGGTCAAATGCCGCCTGGACACCCAGGAAGAAGTCTCCATCTTCGAAGCCGGCGGCGTACTCCAACGCTTCGCCAACGACTTCCTCGAAGCCGAGGGCGCAGCGTAATGACAACCTTTGCACCACAAATCAAAATCCCGGCCACTTACATGCGCGGCGGTACCAGCAAAGGCGTCTTCTTCCGCCTGCAGGACCTCCCCGAACCCGCCCAGGTCCCAGGCCAGGCAAGAGACAACCTGCTGCTGCGCGTAATCGGCAGCCCCGACCCCTACGGCAAACAAACCGACGGCATGGGCGGCGCCACCTCCAGCACCAGCAAAACCGTCATCCTGTCCAAAAGCGAACAACCCGACCACGACGTCGACTACCTCTTCGGCCAAGTCTCCATCGACAAGCCGTTCGTGGACTGGTCCGGCAACTGTGGCAACCTAACCGCCGCCGCCGGCGCCTTCGCCATCAACAGTGGCTTCGTCGATGCCGAGCGCATCCCGCAAAACGGCATCTGCACCGTGCGCATCTGGCAGGCCAACATCCAAAAAACCATCATCGCCCACGTACCCATCACCAACGGCGAAGTACAGGAAACCGGTGATTTCGAACTGGACGGCGTCACCTTCCCCGCAGCCGAGGTGCAGATCGAATTTATGGACCCGGCCGGCGAGGGTGCCATTTTCCCCACCGGCAATCTGGTGGACGACCTCGAAGTGCCCGCTGATGTTGTAGAGGGGGGCACCCTGAAAGCCACCATGATCAACGCCGGCATCCCGACCATCTTCGTCAACGCTGACCAGATCGGGTACGAAGGTACCGAATTGCAGGAAGCCATCAACGGCGACGACAAGGCCCTGGCCATGTTCGAAACCATCCGTGCCCACGGCGCAGTAAAGATGGGTCTGATCGAAAAGGTGGAAGACGCAGCCAACCGCCAGCATACCCCCAAGGTCGCCTTCGTCGCCCCGCCCAAGGGCTATATGGCATCCAGCGGCAAGGAGATCGCGGCCGGCGATATCGACCTGCTGGTGCGCGCCCTGTCCATGGGCAAACTCCACCACGCCATGATGGGCACCGCCGCCGTCGCCATCGGCACCGCCGCCGCCATTCCCGGTACCCTGGCCAATCTGGCCGCTGGGGGAGGGGAGCGCAATGCGGTGACTTTCGGTCATCCTTCCGGCACCTTGAGGGTTGGTGCGGAAGCGGAAATTTCCAATGGGCAGTGGACTGCCACCAAAGCCATCATGAGCCGCAATGCGCGGATTCTGATGGAAGGTTGGGTGAGGGTGCCTAGCGATTCCTTCTAGTCCACCTTGCAGTGGAAGCCATGAATAGCGGTAGTCACGGTGCAAACTGAAGTGGAAGTCGATAAAGCGAGCCTCAAGTGAGACTCGCTTTTTTGTTTGATATTTAGGCGAAATTCAGTTTTTAGCGTTCGCGTATTAGCTGATCCGATGCTAATTTCTTCAAAATTAGGATAAGCCATTGACTTAAAAAGGCGTTTCAATACTATCGTGAACCGTTATCTCCGAAAAAATAACTATCTTGCGACGTATAACATATTTCGGAATGCAACCCTGTTCTTAGCAGCTGGCTGATAAATGGGTGTTTCCCAATTGAAGATTGCGTGCTCGAAGAGCTCCATGGAGCGGAATTACAATGCCCACTTTAATTCAATCTGACCTTATTACCGTTTCACAAACAGAAACGGCTGGTTCTCGTAGTCCTGCGAGGTTTGCATACCAAAGAAACTGGGCGCTTGCGGAACTGATAGAATATCACTTGCAAGGCAAGGACTACGTCTTTGCCTTTGAGTTCCACGATGACATATTGATCCTCGATTCTGAAAAAAAACCGTCAAATCTACAATTTGTTCAGGTTAAAACCAAGACGACAGGGCAAAAGTGGTCCGTTCATCAGCTTACTAAGTCTGTTAAAGGAAAAGATGGAAAGCCAGACAAGCTTTCAATAATTGGTAAGCTTTACGAAAATAAGAAAAATTTCACTGGGCATAGCAGCCAATTACGCTTTATTACCAATGCATATTTTTCATTTTCTGACCCGGCTCCTTCAACTATCGCGGATCAATTAGATGCTAAAGATCAGAAAAGAATAATTGATGCCGTTCAATTGCAGCTTGGGGTCAGTGCGGTCGACTTAAGTAGTCTGCAGCTTGAGCAAAGCTCGTTAAGTGTCGATGATCATGAAAAGCACATTAGAGGAATTTTGCACAACTTCTTTGAGGAGCTATTCGGGAGTGAACATAGCATTTCTGTATCTCCTTGGTATCAGTCAATTTCTGACCAAATTAAAGTCAAAAATAATTATCCGTCTGAGCAGATTAATACTTTCGACGAACTAATTCGCAATAAATGTATCACTCGATCTGAAATTGAAGATTTTGTATGGCGAGTTAATTGCTCACGTTCTGGGAATAACAATTGGGATATCGTCAAAGTTCAGCTTCAAGCGGAGGGAGCTACTCTTCAAGATCTGGTCAAACTTCAGCGGAGCTGGAAAAAGTACAGCACTGACCGCTTGGATTACGATAATAATGCTCTAAAAAATCTCGAAAGCGACATTGCTAGTGCGGTAAACGCAGTATCTCTTGGGTCTACCGTGCTCTTGAAAGACGTGATTGCTAACGTTAGAAAAAATGTATCAAAAAAATTAGTAAAGGTGGCGAGTATTTTTGATAGTCACTACATTGATTCCATTATTCTTTGGCAATACTGTGAACAATTATAGCTTTAAAAAACTTGTAAGGCATTTACGTAAAAATGGAACGAAATCAGTTGCTGATAAAACAGCTAACAATCCTCTCAATGCCAGAAAAGTCCGCAAAAACGGTGACATTTCATCCGCAGAGAAACCTAATCACGGGCGAGAATGATGTAGGTAAATCGACTATTATTAAGTCTATTTACCATTCTCTCGGTGCTGATGTTCACTTTGATAATGTATGGGAAAAAACTGACGCTATCAGTTTGCTGACCTTTTCATACGGCGGTAGTGATTACAAGATTTTGCGCTCCAGGGGCCATTTTGGTCTATTTGATGAGCGAGGCACTCTGCTGCAATCTTTTGATAGCGTAATTAAGGGCCTTTCCCCCTATTTATCAAAACTATTTAACAGCAAACTAAAGCTCAAACAGTCAAAAACAAATCAAAGAATACCAGCGTCGCCTGCTATCCAGTTTCTACCTTTTTATATAGATCAGGATAAGAGTTGGTCAAAGCCTTGGAATTCATTTGAAGGTCTAGGTGTGTTTACGTCCTTCAAAAGAGATCTGATCAATTTTATTACTGGTATACGCCCGAATGAATACTTCCTTTTGTCTGAGCGGATTGATCAACTATCAGCCAGTCTAACTACCCTTAGAGATGAATCAGGTGTGCTCAGCTCAGCCAAGAAGGCTGTAGAAAAATACATACCTAAAGCTACATTCGATATTGATATTAAGGCCTTTAAAAGAGATGTTGACAAGCTTATTGTAAAGCTTGAGGGGTTAAAAAATAAAGAAAATGACTACAGAAAGAATTTAATTAAGCTAAAGAATAAAGAAGCATTTATTGATAACGAGATAATGCTTGTCAGTAAATCAATTCGTGAAATTGATAAAGATTATGAGCACTCGCTAAACGATCTTGATGGTGAAATTACTTGTCCGACGTGTAATGCGACCTATGAAAATTCGATGGTGTCAAGGTTTGGTCTCTTAGAGGATATCGACACATGTCGCAGTCTGCTTGCCGATTATTTAGAAGATAAAAAGAAGGTAGTAAAAGAAGTTGTCAAGCTTGAAAGTCATTTGACTTTACAAGGTGCTAAGGTTCGAGAAATCAATAATTTGCTTAATGAGAAAAAAGGGAAGGTTCGACTGAAAGATCTCATTAGGAATGAAAGCTCCAAGCAGGTTAAAGAAATTTTCAGTCGAAGTCAGAGTGGCTACATTTCTCAAATAGCGGAAATTGAAGGCGAGAAATCCGGTCTAGAAGATGATCGATCAAAATTAAACAACAAGGATCGTAAAGAATTAATTATCAATAAATTTAATACTTTTATTGATCTTTTTTTGCTAAAGCTGAATGTTCATACTCTTAACTCTGATGGGTTCAGTGATATTCCTTTATCGGTTAGATCTCAAGGTAGCGATACTCCGCGAGCCTTGCTGGCTTACTACTATGCAATCTTATTTACGTCCAGAGAGTTTACCTCTTTGCCATTGTTTCCTCTGGTCGTTGATTCGCCAAATCAGCAGGATCAAGATGCACAAAACAGATATAAGATCATAAAATTCATTTTTGAAAATACACCTAATGACTACCAGTTGATTTTAGGTACCGTAGATTTGCATGGAGTTGAATACGATGGCCTCACCATATCCCCTTCGACCAAGTTAAAATTATTAGATAGGGATGAATTTGACACTGCGTATAATGAAGTGATTCCTCTATTGGATCGTCTTCAGGCTAGCTTAATATCTAACTCTTGCTCGTAGATCGTGGCGTGGTGAGAGTCGAGTTGGAATAAATTTCGGCCCAGAGTGTAACGGCTAATTCAAGTCTCGAAGCTTTACTGCAACTCGAGTATTTTCCATTGCTCGTGAGTCGAAGTGGATAGCTGCGTATCCATGCTTTTAAAGCCAGTTGAATTTCTAAATTTTTGAATTTAATTATGAGTCTTAGAATAAAAAAATTGATATCCGAAACTTTCGATCAACCCGCGATTTATCGGTTTTACCAAGTCGTTTGGCTGTATTGGTTGGGAAGAACGATTCTGGCAAGTCTAACGTCCTTCGGGCGCTGAATTTATTTTTCAATGGGAAGACTGATCAAGAAGATGTTTTAAAATTTCTAGTTGATCACAATATACACAATCGCCCCAACCGGCGTGCAAAGGAAATTTCAGTTACATTGGAATTTTCTCTCCCGGAGAATTACCGCCGAGTAAATGGCGATGTGATTTTATGGGAGAAGCGCTGGCGTGTAGAAGGGTTGGTCTATGATAAATATTTTGGTCGCCGTAAAGTGGCCGGTCCTAGAGGGGGTATATCTTGGGAAACTGTTGCTATACCTGAAAGGTCGAACCTTCACACTTTGTTGCGAAATATAAAATATGTATATGTGCCAGCTATTAAGGATTTAGAGTATTTTTCTGAGCTTCGAGCTAGCATTTATGATGTGATCGCTGACGTGGCTGATCGAGAATTTCGTGATTCTAGTCGCGAGTTCGAAAATTCAATTTCCACTCAGCTTGAAGATTTAACTACTCAAATCACTAGTTCACTTGGTTTTAACTCAAGGTTGGCCTTGCCTAAGGATCTTAGTCACATCTTCGAAAGTTTGGACTTTCTTAGTAATGAGAAAAATATATCGCTAGAAGCTCGCGGTGATGGAGTGAAAGCTCGCCATATTCCTATTATTTTGAAATTTATGGCAGATAAAAAGCGCGGTCTTCAGGTTCGAGGCGCGCAGCCCTATACCTATATCTGGGGTTATGAAGAGCCTGAAAATAGTCTTGAGCTGTCTAGTTCAGTTGAGCTTGCTGACCAGTTTTGGGAGTTTGTTAACAGCGGTATAGCGCAAGTTTTTCTCACGACCCATTCGCCAGTTTTCTACAACCTTCATCGGAAGCAAGAGAAGGATGAGGATCAAATATCATGTCATCACATATACCATGCGGCTGAGGAGGATGGCACTAAGGAAGCTCAAGAGCTTAGTGACTTGGATGACCGAATGGGAACTACTGCCATGTTTGCACCGATGGTGGCAGAGCTTGAAGATCAAGTGCGTCGGCAGGAGCGTGCGCGTGCTGAAGTAGAAGAGTTAGCCCGAAGAATCGAAGGAAGATTTTCGTTGAGGGACCTTCTGACAGATTAATAATCGAAAAGGCACTGTGCGTATTTGCGGCAGAGCGTTCAGGTGACATAGATGTAGAAACGCGGGATAGCGCTGGCCATACCTATGTGATTGATATGCTGTCCTCGTGGCGCAGTAGAGCAAAGCATCATCCGGAGCTTCCACGTGCCGCGGGCCTCTTGGACTTAGATCCAGACGCGAAAAAAGCCGCTAAAGACTGGAATGAAGTTCCAAGTAATGTGATTTCAGCCAGGTGCTTCAAACTGCCGACACCTCCACACATGTATCCTGTATTCCAAGCTGGGTTCAATGTGCCGATAGTACTTGAAACGCTATATGATCGAGACGCGTGGATATGGGCGAATGGCAGGGGTCACCTCCAGACAAGGTACATTCCGGATGTAATACCATCAGAGCTTAATAATCGAATCATCGCAGAAGAAACAAGGCTTGATGATCATTTACAAGAAGATTGGGAAATATTTGTCAAGAAGGAGTTTCGGCGAGAGGGTAAAGGTCCGATGTCTCGGTATTTGTCTCGGAGACCTGATAATGAGTTTCGGGATCGATTTTCTATGCTGGAGCCGCTTATAACGAATATTGTTGCCTACCTTTTTCCGGACGCCTAGATATTTAAATAAAGAAATTATTGGGGTCAGAGTAAAATATTGCCGCTGTATTCAACAGACCATTCTATTTGAGGGCCATTATGCTAACTCCATATTTTCATGGAGGCACTATGGCTCGCCCCCCCCCAGGATTGCTCTTAATAAATGGGGTCAGATTGTAGTGGCACACTGACCCCAATAGTTACCCCAAAATTTTTGGCTATTTATTGTTATGCATTTTTATAGAACCGACGAGCATCGCAAATAGCCGAATGCCTACCGAAATTAAAATAAGCATACTTGGTGCCGTAAGATCAGGCATTGTTTTTAATTGGTTGATTTCTCTTTGAATGATCGTCGTTTGATTTGCGTTGGATTGGTGCTTTGATACGCGGCTGTAGTCTTGCTTAAGTAATTTATCGAATGATTCAATTTCTCCCGCAAGCATATCCAGAAGCTCCATTTCGTTCTTGCCTTCAGTTGGAAGCTTTCTCTTGTCTGCGTCAATCGCATCACCAATTTTTTTCCACTCTTCTGCGAGAAATGTTTCAAGCGACGAGAGTGTCCCTAGCTTCGAGTTTACGGATTGATTGGCTCGGTATACGTTGTGACCATGGGGGCTGGTCGCCGTCACTCTACCAAAGTACTGTGCGTTATGTTTGGCAGTATCCAGGTTCCGGCTGATTAAGGCAAGTTCATCCAAGCTTCTGGTCAGTGTCTGATTCCAGTTTGGGTTTTTATCCTTATTCTTAATTGCTGCCAGGGCGCTGTTAACCAGTCGAGTCACCAGTTCCTTGGTTGCGTGTTCGTTAATAGACATATCCTTTTATCCTCGTACAGTCGTTGAAGAACGTATTCTATCCGTCTAGTTTGAGATAAATGTGAAACGCTCCACTTTTTCGCAGTTGGAAACGTGATTATAACAAGATGTCTCATTGTCCAAATCAAGAGGCCTTTTCCATCCAAAAAATTAGGCGCCGAATTCTTTTTTGGGGTGTCCCTTTCGTTGTCCGTATCTTTTGTTGGGGGGATACTATTCGACTATTCTGTCAGGTTTCTGTATGAAAGCGCAGCGTAATGAGATTCAAGTAAATCCTATTTTTTTTATGAGGCTTGGTTCATGGATGGAAAACCACTAGACACAGAGATTGATCATCACACCGCTAAATTGATCGTGGGATTTATCGCTTTGTCACTTGCGAGTTTAACGGACTTGCTGACGCCTGGGATTAGTATTAGCTCGATTAGCCTGTCATATCATTTAACGGATAATGCCCGCAATGTGTTCGTTGGGTCTCTCTGCGTTATATCGGCTTTTCTTTGGTCGTATAATGGTTACTCTTTATTTCAAGCGGTCTTGAGTAAAGTCGCCGCAGTCGCTGTCGCCGCTGTGGCATTTTTTCCATGCGATTGCTTTACAGGTCGGGTTGTCGACGGGGCAGCTACAGAAGCCACAGTGACTGGGGTTGTCCACACGGCAGCGGCAATTTCAATGTTCATTATCTTGGCAATCTTTTGCTGGCTGTTTTACCTGAGGACTAAAAGAAAGGATTCTAAAGAGTCAAAGATTAGGGGGTACATTTATAGATTCTGCGCAATAGTGATGGTTACCGCTATGGCCGTACAGTTGCTCGATATTTTGGATTGGATCGATTTTAGCGGTATTATTCAACGGTTGACTTATTATGTCGAAGCGATAGGGCTGATTGCATTTGGTGTTGCATGGATGACAGCTAGTCGCATGTTGCCATTTATCACTAATGAAGATGAGCGTATAAAAATCGAGCTTTCTGGGAATCAAGTGAGAAAAGATCACCCAAAGATTGGGGGGCGATGAGATCTGTGGCCTTATGCGCCAAATAAGGTTGAGCGGAACTTCGCCTTTGATTTGATTCAAAAATCAAATACTATCGAATCCGGCCGAGCAGTGACTGTCTTCAAGGGAGTAAGATTTATGAAATTGGACGTAAATGACGAAGTTGCCGAGTGTTTAGGTCTTAGCGAGAAAGAGTTGCTGGAGATCCTGGCGATAGCGCTATACAAGCTGGAAAAAATTAATGGGGTTCAAGGAGGAAAAGTTACCGGTACCTCTGAAATTGAATTCCACGGTATTTTGGGTAAGTACGGGCAGTTCATCAACTACGATGAGGACGATCTGGAAACGGATTTGAAAAATTTAAAGGATTTTTAATATGAGCGCTCCAGGGAAGATCGTTGTAAGTGACACAACCGCAATTACCTATTTGTCGAGAATCGGTGCGATTTCACTGTTAAAGTCACTGTTTAATCAGATATATATTCCTTTGGCTGTGTATGAGGAACTGACGAGACAAGGGGATTCAAATCCAGGGTCAGAAGAAGTTAAAACCTTAAATTGGATAGTTGTTAACGAAGTATCCAACTTCAAAGAGGTGACTGAAAAATTCAGCCAGAAGCTGGATCCCGGCGAGAGCCAGGCTATTGGCCTGGCTCTGGAGAAGAAGGCCAGTCTACTGATTATCGATGAAAAAGCCGGCAGGGCGGAAGCGCAGAGCCTGGGGATTCCAATCACTGGCATGGTAGGCGTTCTGCTTAAAGCCAAAGAGCGTAATTTAATCTCCACGGTTGCCCCATTTCTTAACAGATTGCGGCAGACAAACTTCAAAATGGGACCAGCGCTTTATAATCGTGCGCTTGAGTTGGCTGGTGAGGCGAATCTTAAGCTGAATATCGAGAAGAAGGCCTGACGGGTTCTTCGGTTGATTTTGCCCTATTTGTAGTCGGTATCCGTATGGTACCCAGTCGGTCGGTGCTGAAGCCGAAGTCGTTAACGCACAATGGACTGTAATCAAGGCGATGGTATGAGTCGCAGCGCACATGTTCTGATTTAGGGGGGGCGGGTGCCCGGTGGTTTCTTTTAGTCCGCCACTACACAGATCTGCTGGATCCTTTTTAACGCTGCAATCGCATTGAAGGCGCGCCCTGTCTTTATGGTGAAGGTGGCGGGCCGGCCCAGGTCACCGATGCTCTGACCCTTAATGCATAAAACTCTAGATATGCACGAATGTCAGGAAAGATGACGTGCAATGGTCGTTTCAAAGCCTCCCGCCCGCCGCGTAACATAGCGTTGTCCTGCTATTTCCCTTAAGTTGAACCGGCTGTACGCATCCGGACTCTGATGTAATTTTCATATCCCAGCGACTTTTTAGTCACATTGACGTTGCTACCCTGCCGGCGTTTCATCAAATAAATACGGCCAATTTGGGGATAGCAATATGCGCAGGCAATTTAAAGCGGTGTCGTGGTTCAATATGAGCGGGCAATTGAGGCAGGTATCGCGGTTGGCTCTGTCGGCGCTTATGATGAGCTCTCCACTTATCACCCACGCAGCGGAGGCGCCCGGTGCGCTGACTTTCGTCGTCAGAGATCAGAACACTGACCGGCCACTCTCAGCCGCGGAGGTCACGATCGAGGAGCGGGCAACCAATACCACGCGCTCTGTAACAACCGACGCACAGGGTCGCATCGTCCTTGAACAGCTCGACCCCGGCCTCTACGCGGTGAGAGTAGCTAAAGGCGGGTTCAATACATTGTATGAGCCAAGCGTACGCGTGGTTACGCGCAAAAATATCAAGCTTGAATTCGAACTTGGCGAGCAGGCAGTTGAGGAAGTTTCGGTTCTCGGACAGCAAGCTGAAGCGTTGTCCGTTAGTAGCACCTATCTCGATAGGGAAGCATTGCGGAGTGCGGTAGGTGGTGGCGCGGATCCGCTGCTCTCGTTGGACGGTTTGCCTGGCCTGGCATCCGACAGTGAATTCGCGAGCTTTAGCGTACGCGGCCGTGGCCCGAGAGATAATTTGCTATTCGTCGATGAGTTTCCCTTTGATAAAGCGATACACTTTGATGCGACACTGGGTGAAGAAGAGGATGTCGGTGGTGGCGGCCGTTTCTCGATTTTCGCACCGAACGTGATCAGCGGTGCAGAATTTTCACCGGGTGGGTGGAGTGCGGCTTATGGTGGCCGGGCAGCATCGCTACTCAAACTGGAAGTCGCCGATGGCAATCCAAGCCCTTCAGCCAGTCTGCGCCTCGACCTTGCAGGCTATGAAGTGGGTTACGACGGTCCTACCGGTATCACAGAAGACTCTACTTTGCTCGTTTCTGCGCGACGGCTGGATTTCGGCGCTTTATTTGAAACGATCGAAGAACTTGATATTGGGGAGCCGGTCTTAAGGGATGTCATCGTAAAGTCGGTTATGCCAGTCAACGAGAACCACACGTTCGAAGTTCTACTGATCGATACCCACGAAGACTATACCCGCGGCGTGACCCACGTTTTTGCGTCGCCCGATTTCGTGGATACTGCACTTCAGGATTCTGAACAGGATAGTGATTTGTACGGTCTGACATTGCGATCATTGATCGGTGAAGACGCTGTGTTGACCAACAAGATTTACTACCGCACAAGCGACAAGATCAGTTCAGAGGGGGAATCATTTCCTGATCTGGTACCTGAGGGATCGCCCGCCTCCAGCTTTCCGGTGCGGGAAGACATTATTACCATCGGTGAAGATGAGACAGAGATCGGCTTGCGCAGCGATTTCGAGACAGTAAATCAATGGGGCGTGTTCAGTGCCGGTGTTAGAGTTACGCAAATGGAACTGGACTACAACACCGTCTTGGATGGCGATTGGATCCGATATGTCTACGACGACGATGATTTTAGGCCAGACTCCGATCAGCGTTTTATTGTACTGACGCCTGAGAACATCAACTCTTCACTGGTTCAGAAAGAAACGAGCTATGCCAGTTATGTAGAACAGCTTTTTGAACTCGGCGATTGGGATTTTCGCACAGGCGTGCGGTTCGAGCGGGACGGTTTTGCCGACCAAAGCTTCGCGTCGCCCAGGTTCAGTGTCAATTGGCGGCCGAGTAAAGCGGTTCGATATTTTGCGACGGTAGGGCTCTTTCATCAATCGCCACGGTTTTTAGAGCTTGCCGCTAACGAGTCGAATGCCCTTGAGAACGAGGAAATCACGCACGGTAGTGTTGGTTTTGAATATTTCCCGAACAACAACTGGTCGGTATTGACGGAAGCCTATTATCAAAACCTCGACCACCTGGTGGTAGATCTTGACCGAGCGAGCGGAACCTTTGCAAACATTGGTGACGGCACATCGTACGGCGTCGATGTTGTGGCCAACGGTATGATTCGGGAGGGTATTTACGCTACCGCAACTTACTCGTATAACGATGCCGAAGTCGACCGGAAAGACGGTCGCGGTGACGTTGCCGCCGAATTCAGCCGCGAGCATGTCGCTACCCTTGGCCTGACCTGGGAAATCAGCAACCGATGGAAGGTCGCTGGGCGCTACAAGTATCTTTCCGGCAGGCCAGACGATGTGTTTATTATTCACTCAGACGTGTTGGGGGCCGGAGAACCTCTACGCTACTCGAAAGAGATCACTGAGCGTAATGTCGGTCGCAATAGCGGTTCCGGCTCGTTGAACGTGCGCGTTGACTACCGCCGCGCATTTGGCCCCATCGATGTAACGGCCTTTCTCGATGTCATCAACGTAACGGCGGCGTCGTCCGGCGACGACACCGAGTTTGACTACCGCCGAGGCCTTGAAGTGGTAGACGATAGCGAAGCCGAGCCGCTTATTGGTCTGCGGCTGGATTATGCTTGGTAGATAGCGCCTGGTGAATCGTGCTTGGTAATAGTGCCTGGTAAATCGCGCCTGGTAAGGGGAGCAGAAGATGGTACACGCGCTTGGTGCCGTGCCGATTAGAGTGTTGATTGTCGAAGACAACCGCGACATTTGTGAGAACATTGCCGCGTATCTTGAAAAGCACAGCTATGTAATGGATTTTGCCTACGACGGTATAAGCGCGATGCATCTGGCGTTGACGAATCGGTTCGACGTTATTGTTCTGGACCTCATGCTTCCAAGGATGGATGGCCTGAGTTTCTGCCAGGAGCTGCGTACGGATGCCGGAATAGAAACGCCCGTGCTTATGCTGACGGCGAGAGACACCCTTGACGATAAACTCAAGGGATTCAAGGTGGGAGCCGATGATTATTTGGTCAAGCCATTCGCATTACAAGAGCTACATGCGCGACTGCAGGCGCTCTACAAACGTCGGCATGGGAAAACCGACAATCTGTTGACGGTTGGTGATCTGACGATGAATCGGTCCACGCTGCAAGTGCATCGCGCGGGGCGGCGGATCGATCTCACCCCTGCTGGCATGAGACTACTTCAACGATTGATGGAGACGGCGCCGTCTGTTGTGGCTCGCGATGATCTCGAAACGTTGTTGTGGGCTGACGAGCGCCCCGATGGTGATGCGCTTCGCTCGCACATGTACAAGCTGAGGCAGGCGATCGATCGACCGTTTGATAGCCCGCTGATTCATACGGTGCATCGCATCGGGTACCGAATTGCAGAGGATGCTCAGTAATGTATCGGTACAGTTTACGCAAGCGTGTCGCCATTGCATTTGCAATGTGTGTTGCCGTACTCAGCGTGGCCTGGGGATTCGCTTTCTTCTCTGCGATCCGATTGAGCGAAGACCGTGTGCTGGCGCAACAGCTACAGCATGCCGCCGAAAGCTATCCTTCTCTGACGAGGAACCTTCGCGGATACGATGAGGTTGCTAGCTTGCCGGAATCACTCAGAGCGTGGGCGCAGACAAACCCCGGCGAAGGGTTGTACGAATTCGAAGCGGAAGAGTTGCATGTAGCGGTGCTATCTACCGACAATCAGCAGCGAAACGCATTTGTGGTTTTCGATGTTGCCGGGATTGAGGCTGCGTCGTCAGAGGACTGGTGGTTGCTGCTCGTTATCACCGGAGTCGTGGGTACACTCGGTGCGCTTGGTTTCGGGCTGGGTGTTCTTGTGATGCGTAGAGCGGTCGCCCCTGTGGCGCAGCTCGCCAGAGTGGTCGCGGACATTGACCCGGAAAAACTATCCGCCGAAGATCATAAGCGCATAGAGTCCAGCCGGTTCGGCGATGATGAGGTTGGCGTGCTCGCCAGGACCATTGAAAAGACGCTTGAGCGTATCAGCGCATTTGTTGATAGGGAGCGATACTTTACCGGTTCAGCCAGTCATGAGTTGCGGACGCCGATCACGGTGATTATGGGCGCGCTTGAGCTGCTGGAACAAAGCGATCTGTCAGCCGCCGATGCGAAGGCGGTTGATCGTGTGAGGCGTGCGACGTTCGAAATGAAGGCCACGATCGAAATGTTCCTGTGCCTCGCTCGCGAAACCGACGATGGGTTGTATGACGAGCAGTTTTCAGTGATGCCGCTGGTAAGCCAGGCGATCGATCAGCAGCGCCCCCTGTTGAACGGCAAGTCCGTCGATGTGGAAATCGACCTGATCGATGTGGAAATCGATGATCTGGCAAAACCCATTGCCTGCGGACATGCACAGGCTTTTTCCATCGCGGTCAATAATCTGGTGCGAAACGCTTTCGAGCACACGTTAGACGGGCAGGGGCCGATCACGATTCACATCAAAGAGCACGCGCTATTCGTCACCAATCGGGTGAGTAGTGGGGCTGATGATCAGCACACACCGACCGAGGTGTCGTCGTCTAACGGGTATGGCCTGGGCCTGGGTATCGTTCAACGGCTGTGTGAACGCAATGGCTGGTCGTTTTCATTGCGCGCTGATGAGGTGCGTGTGGCCGCTCGTCTTTCATGGTGACGAAATATATGGGGCCAGATCAATAAAAAAGGGCGCCGAAGCGCCCGATATAATCTGCCGAATTCAGAGTGTCAGAAAGAGAATTTGTACCCAACTGACAGATTGAACGTCCATGGATCATAGATGTAGTCCCCGGAATAGGACTCAAGAATCGGCTCCACATTCCGGGGCGGCGGAACGTCATCGAAAAGCTGTAACCGCATATCTGTCATTGCTCGCGAATAGACCGCGGCGACATTTACCAGCCAGGAACTATCGCGTCCGAAATTGAAGTCGACACCTGCTTGCCAGTTGTAGCCCCAGGAAGACCCCAGATCGAAGTCGCCGCGCAGACCAAATTCAGCCAGGTCTTCCCGCAATACACGATTGAGGCTGCCTACACTGAAGTCGGTATAGCTAATTCCACCACCTATATAGGGTTGAACCAGGCAGGTTTCATCCAGGGGGTAAAATTTCAGGCTTGCGGTACTGATATCGGCTTCATAGCTGACTACATCACGATATTCGAAATCGTCGAAACCCAGTGAGAAGTAGCGGTCAGCGTGACTGCTACTATGCTTGTCGCCATCCATATAGCCCAGTTCGATGCCCCAATGCTCTATAGGCTTCCACTCGAAGTTGATAGACCAACCCCACTCGGAGTCTGGATCAATGGTAGAGCGAAACGCATCGAAATGCTGGAAGGTGTCGTCGACAAAACTAACCCGGTCTTTTCCTGGGGCAATATAACTGCCACCAGCCCGGACAATAAAGTCCTGTGGTCCAGTTAAGCCCAGCGGCCCCGCTGAGACGGTACTGCTAAGTGCCAAAGCCAGTGGCGCCAAGATGGGTGAAAATTTCAACATCCTTGTCATTCCAAGTAACTCCGTATATACCCATGGAATAACAATTGTAGTACTCAGTTTTCGACGTATAGAAAAATCAACTAACTTTATCTGCCAAAATAGAACGTAGGCGCGATTAAATCGTTTTAATTGCGTTTGAACTAATGCGTTCAGATCAACATTATGGCCTTCGCCGCAGCCCTGACCAGCGCGGCAGCAGCTGTATCCACTACTGGCTGACCACGTCCGAGGGCCCGGTCAAGCTGCTCATTGAGGGCGAGCGTCACTGTGGCGATAGGCAGATCTAACCCCAAAACTGCCCTTCGGAAGAGGACTTCTGCCTGTCGTTTAGCTTGATCATGAGATCTCAGAATACCACTGAGCGACGTTGCTCGAATGTCGCCACAACTCTACCGCGCTTAAGCACCATCAGCCGCGCGGGTAGATCGAGAATGACATCACTGACCGCACGGGTGTCCAGCAGGACCAAGTCCGCATCCTTGCCCACTGCCAGGCCGTAATTATTCAACCTCAGGGCTTTTGCCGGGTTTGTGGTAAGCATGGAGAGCACCGTGGCTTGGTCATCCGCACCGCCCAGATGGCAGGCTGGCAGGGCAAGTTGCGCGATGTTCAGCAGATCGCCAGTGCCATAAGGGGTGAACGCATTGCGGATGTTATTGGTCGCCAGGCAGATGTTCACGCCGCCATCGCGCAGTGCCCGCACTGGGGTCAAAGTCCGGCGCACGTTATGGCTGTCGCCGCGGGCGCCCAGATGCAGGTCGGTGGCGGGCAAGCACATCACGCTGATACCAGCCTTGCGCAGTAACTCGATGATGGGTGCCTGCCGCTCGGGTGCCACAGCCGCCAGGCTTGTAAGGTGACCAACGCAGACACGCCCTTGATAGCCCTCGGCGAGAGTCTTGCGGGCCACGTATTCGATAGTCATGTGCTCAGCATCATCGGCGAAATCCTGGTGGAAATCGATGTCCTTGCCGTAGCGCTTGGCCAGGTCGAAGACGAAGTCGATGTGTTCAATGGGGGATATATCGTTGTAAGGAATGCCGCCAACGACATCGGCACCCTTGTCCATGGCTTCGACCATCATTTCCTTCATGCCGGGCAGCTTCAGTATCCCTTCCTGCGGAAAAGCGACCACCTGGATATCAATGAAATTACGGAATCTGTTGCGCAGTTCCAACACCACATCCAGGCCGGTGAACCCCTGTGACGGATCGAACTCGGCGTGGGCACGGACGTGGGTGCTGCCCGCCTGCACCAATGTGCGCAATACCTGGGTCGAACGCTCCAGGATGTCTTCTTGGGTCAGTGTGGGCTTGAGTTCTGCAGTCACCGCAATGGCCTCACTCAAGGTACCCGAGCGATTGGCCCTACGATGCATGACATTGGCTTTTTCCAGATGCAGGTGGCCTTCGACAAACCCCGGAATCAGCACATTCCCATTGCCTTGGATTTCGTGCTTCGCGTGTGCTGCTATGGTAGGGGCAACCGCTGCGATCTTGCCGTCCTGCACACCTACATCCATCAACGGTTGCGCATCATCGACGCGTACGTTTCGAAAGATAATATCCATGTGTTTCGTTCCTCACATCGGTTCATGCAATACCGATGTGCATCAGTTGTTGGAGTACCCATTGCCTGTGAACAAAGGCCGTAGGGAAGTTAGTCAGTAACGCTTTCATCGATGTTTACCGGTCCAGGAAGATTGGGCCCGGACGCCGTCAGGCGTCGGGCCGTTTACCGTGGGTTTAGAAAGGTTTGGTCGGCAGGTACTTGCCGTCCAGCGTGATCACCGCGCGGGAGCCGCCTTCTGGATCTTCGACCTTCTTGATGTCCAGCTTGAAGTTGATAGCACTGATGATGCCGTCTCCGAACTTCTCGTGTACCAGTGCCTTCAGCGTGGTGCCGTAGACTTGGAGAATCTCGTAGAAGCGATAGATCGTAGGGTCGGTCGGCACACCGCGCTCCATGCAGCCGCGCACCGGTACGGTTTGCAGCAGGGCAATGCTATCGACGTCAAGGCCGAGCTTTTCACCGACCACCTGGGCTGCGCTGGCGGGCAGCGGATGCTGGCCCAGCAGCGCGGCGGTGATGAAGGCTTCGGATAGGCCGGTGCCCTCGGTGATCTGGGCATACGACAGGTCTTTGCGGGCCTTGGCCATGAGGATGGCTTCGGTCAGGGCCTGCCGAACGCTCTGGGTGGCTTGCGACTGGATCATGGTGTTGTCTCCTTGGGTTGATTGGAGTTTCAGTGTTCAGGCAATGTGCTTGGTTGGATGGGAAATAGCGTGTACTTGCGGGTTGTCTGCGAGGGATACGAAGTCGCCGGTGCTGCCATCGAAAGCATCGATACGGCCGCTCTCGATGTCGTAGATCCAGCCGTGCAGGGTGACACGACCCTCGTCAAGGGCGAGGCGTACTGACGGGTGGGTCTGGATATTGGCCAGCTGGGCGATGACGTTTTCACGCACCATGGCCCTGACCTTGCTGTGCCCGTCCTCATGGTGGTGGGCTTCGTTGACGACCCGGGCGGAGTCGGCGTAGCGCAGCCAACTGGCTACGGCGGGCATGTGGTCCAGGCATTTGCAGGTGGAGATGGCGGTCATGGCGCCGCAGTCAGAGTGGCCGCAGATCACGATGTCCGCGACTTGCAGCGCAGCGACAGCATACTCGACCGAGGCGGATACACCGCCTGGCTCAGGGCCGTAAGACGGCACGATGTTGCCGGCATTGCGGATGACGAACAGGTCGCCTGGCTCGCGCTGGGTGACCAGTTCTGGCACCAGTCGGCTGTCGGAGCAGGAGATGAACAGCGCCCGTGGGCTTTGCTGGGTGGCCAGATCCTTGAACAGCTTGGCTCGCTGGGGGAAGACGTTTCGCTGGAATTTCAGGAAGCCGTCAATGATGTCTTTCATGGCTATTACCTCTGTCTCTCGGTGTGTGGAGACAAAGGTTACGGATCGCCTGGCATAAGGTAAAAGTCTCATTTATGATGATCTCCATCAGGTAATCTTATGTGAGTGGCTATGCTTGCCCGACACATCCAGTACTTTCTCGCAGTGGCGGAGCATCTGAGCTTCACCCGGGCCGCTGCGGCCTTACATGTATCCCAACCGGCCCTGTCGCAGCAGGTCAGGCAGTTGGAGGAAAGCCTTGATGCGCAGTTGTTCGACCGCTCGGGGCGGACGACGCGGCTGACCGATGCGGGTGAGGTCTACCTGCGCTATGCACGCCGAGCAGCGCAAGAGCTACAGGAGGCCAAGCGCGCCATCCATGATGTCAGCGACCTCAGCCGAGGCTCGCTTCGGGTGGCGGTCACGCCAACCTTCACGACCTACCTGGTAGGCCCCTTGGTCGAAGCCTTTCACGGCCGTTATCCGTCTATCACCATGGACGTGCGGGAGGTCTCCCAGGAGCGGATGGAGGAGCTATTACTCGCGGATCTGCTGGATGTGGGGATCGCGTTCGAGGACGTGCAGGCCCAGGACATTGAGACCAGTCCGCTCTTGGTTGAAACGCTGGCGCTGGTGGTCAATAACCGGCACCCCTTGGCCAAGGCGCAGTCCATCGGGTTGGAGGCACTGAGTGCGCAATCGCTGGTTCTGCTCGGTACGGAGTTTGCCACCCGCGAGCAGATTGATCGCTTCTGCCAGCAAAACGGCATTCATCCCCAGGTGCGGATGGAGGCCAATGCCATCAGTGCAGTTACCGAAATCGTGCGCAGGACGCCACTGTCTACCTTACTGCCCACGCCCATCGCGCATGCCCATGAAGGCTTGGTGGCCCTCGCGCTCGATCCTGTTCGCCTACAGCGCACCGCCGTGCTGTTGCGGCGCAAGGGCGCTTATCAGAGTGCTGCGGCGCGGGCATTCATCGAGCTGGCAGGGGAAGTGGCTGCGCGATTGGAGAGATGTTAGGAAGAATAAGGAATTGGCGACTCGCTCTTTCACGGCTTTACGGATTTTTTCGAGTGATTCGCCGCTTCAATCCCGTCCAAGATGGGTTAACGAGCGACCGAGCAGAAATGTGCCAACCGCTCAGCCGGCCAGTACACCAGCGGCCATGGAAGTCAATGACGCATTAGTAAGTATCGACGCAATCTTTTGGCTGGCCGCAACAGCCCTCGCGTCCAGCGCTGGCGATTGCTGATATCTGTGTATTTATCCAGTAGAATGGCGCCAATCTCTAATCCAAATCTCAACCCAGAACAGCCTTTTGCCTCAAGGATTCCTCCTCACTCGCCACAGCTTTGACCAGCGCGGCAGCACCTGCATCCACTACTGGCTGGCCACGCCCGAAGGCCCGGCCAAGCTGGTTATTGAAGGAGAGCGCCCGGTTTTTATGGTGAAGGTGGCGGACCGGGATCAGGTGACCGAAGCTCTGGCCGGCGTGCCTTACGATTGGCAGCAGCTGGGCTTCCAGACCTTTGGCCGCGAGGAGGCGGCCATGCTGTATTTTCCCACCATCGACGCCCACCGCCGGGCCCAGACCCTGTTGCAGCATCGCGGTATCGAGGTGTTTGAAGCGGATTTTCGTCTCCACGACCGCTACCTGATGGAGCGCTTTGCCCGGGGCGGCCTTTACTTTGAAGGTGTGGTCCGGGCTAAAGACGGCTATACGGAATATCGCAACGTGCGCCTCAAGGGCGCCGAGGTGCAGCCGGATTTCACGGTGGTTTCTCTGGACGTGGAGTGCTCCGGCCAGGGCGAGCTGTATTCCATCGGTCTCTACGGTGATCGCGTGGAGGAGGTGCTGATGGTGGGGGCAATGCCGGACTTGGGGCCGGACTCGGCGGAGGGCCAGCCTGAGAGTGCTGAAACCACCATCCACTGGGTGGATGACGAACGGGCTCTTCTCAAGGCCCTGGAGGCCAGGATCCGATGCCTGGACCCGGATATCATTATTGGCTGGTCGGTGGTGGACTTTGATTTTCGGCTGCTGCTGAAAAGGGCTGGGCGCTATGGCCTGCGCCTGAAGCTGGGGCGCGGTGGCACCGATGCCCGCTGGCGGGATGGCCGGGCAGGCGGCCCGGGCTTCGTGACGCTGCCGGGCCGGGTGGTGCTGGATGGCATCGACGGCCTGAAGAGTGCCACCTACAACTTCGAAAGCTTTAGTCTGGAATTCGTCGCCCAGACCCTGCTGGGCAGGGGCAAAGACACCGAAGATGTGGACAACCGCCTGGCGGCGATTGAACACGACTTTCGCCATAATAAACCCAAGCTGGCCGCCTACAACCTGGAAGACTGCCGCCTGGTCTGGGATATTTTCCAGCACACCCGCTTGCTGGATTACCTGCGCCTGCGGGCCCAGCTCACCGGCCTTGAGCTGGATCGCAGCGGCGGCTCCGTGGCGGCCTTCACCAATCTCTACCTGCCCAAACTGCACCGCAGCCGCTATGTGGCGCCCAACCTGCCGGCGGACGGTGGCCTGGCGAGTCCCGGCGGCTATGTGATGGACTCCCGGCCGGGCCTTTACGACAACGTGCTGGTGCTGGATTTCAAGAGCCTGTATCCCAGCATTATCCGCACCTTCAAGATCGATCCTATGGGACTGATTGAGGGATTGGCTGATGACAACACCATCCCCGGTTTTCGCGGTGCGCGCTTTTCCCGTGACAAGCACTTCCTACCGGACATCATTACCAATCTCTGGGCCCAGCGGGACATCGCCAAGCATGAACAAGATGCCGCTCGCTCCCAGGCCATCAAGATCATCATGAACTCCTTTTACGGGGTGCTAGGAAGTGGGGGCTGCCGTTTTTATGACACGCGTCTGGCCAGCTCCATTACCCTGCGCGGTCACGAAATCATGCAGCAGACTGCCCGTTGGATTGAGGAACTGGGGCACCAGGTCATCTACGGCGATACCGATTCCACCTTCGTCTGGCTGAGCGGCCAACCCAGCCCGGAGGAGGCCGATGTGATCGGCAAGCGCCTGGCCAGCGAGATCAATACGCGCTGGCGGGACAAGCTCAAACAAGAGCTGGCGTTGGAGTGCGAATTGGAGATGGAATTCGAAACCCACTACCAGCGCTTTTTGATGCCCACCATTCGCGGCTCCGAGGCCGGCTCCAAGAAACGCTACGCAGGTCTGGTGGTAAATGGGGATGAGGAAAAGCTGGTATTCAAGGGCCTGGAAACGGTGCGCAGCGACTGGACCGCCCTGGCCAAGCAGTTCCAGACCCAACTCTACGGGATGGTGTTTAAGAGTGTTGATCCGTCCGGCTTTATTCGCGAGACGGTGGAGAAAACCCGGGCAGGGGACATGGACGAGCAGCTGGTGTATCGCAAGCGGCTCAGGCGCAAGCTGGAGCAATACGTAAAAAACGTACCACCCCATGTGCGCGCGGCGCGACTGGCCGATGAACGCCGCCGAGAGAAAGGGTTGTCACCCCGTTATCAGAACAAGGGCTGGATTCGCTACGTGATCACTCTCAACGGCCCGGAGCCGGTGGATCACCGCCAGTCACCGATGGATTACCAACACTATATCGACCGGCAGCTCAAGCCGGTAGCCGATGCCATATTGCCCTTTATCGATCTGGATTTTGACAGCCTGGTGGATGGCCAGCTGGGCCTGTTCGGAGTGGAAGCATGAATGGGGCCAGATCAACGTTATGGCATTAATTTGATTGAGCGGACGTTATGCCAAAAATGATGGTCTACCCTATTTGTTTATATGGATAGGTGAAAATATGAGAGCAATGATTTTAAAGTCTTTTGGTGGACCTGATAGTTTTAGTGACGTTGTATTGCCCAAACCAGTACCTGGTACAGGGCAGGTTTTGGTGAGGGTCCATGCGACCTCCGTCAACCCGCTGGACTACCAGGTTAGACGCGGAGATTATAAAGATTATGTTCCACTGCCAGCGATTACGGGACACGACGTTTCTGGCGTAATTGAGTCAGTTGGTCCTAGTGTGACGGCATTCAAGCCCGGTGATGAAGTGTGGTACACACCTGAAATCTTTGTCGGTCAAGGTAGCTATGCCGAATATCATGTTGCTCATGAATCAATAGTTGGCCTTAAGCCCAGTTCACTTACTCATCTTGAAGCAGCAGCACTGAGCTTAGTTGGCGGTACAGTCTGGGAGGCGTTGATTACCAGAGTCAATCTACAAGTGGGTGAAACCATTCTGGTTCATGGTGGCGCTGGCGGTGTTGGACACATTGCAGTTCAGATTGCTAAAGCGGCGGGTGCGCGAGTGCTAACAACTGTGTCTTCGCAAAACGCAGAGTTTGCAAAAAGTTTAGGCGCAGACGTCGTTATTGACTACAAGCAAACCGATTATGTTGAGGCGGTGCTCTTAGCAACGAACGGAAAGGGGGTGAACGTCGTACTTGATACCATAGGTGGCGATACGCTTACGAGAAGTCCATTAGTGTTAGATCAACTGGGCCGGGTTGTCAGTATCGTAGACATTGCAAGCCCTCAAAACCTTATCGAAGCCTGGGGACGAAATGCCAGCTATCACTTTGTCTTCACCCGCCAAAATCGAGGCAAGTTAGATGACCTTTCTCGTTTGGTGGAAAGAGGACAGCTCAAACCACATGTCGGTGCAACGTATCCGCTTTCTGAAATCGGTCTCGCACATGCTCGGCTTGAGAAAAAGTCAAATGGTTTGCGCGGCAAAATTGCAATCGATGTAACCGCTTAAGCTGATTGGCTTTAGCCGTTTCAATCAGGGAATAGCGGGTCGCACTTATTCGAGGGCCTGGACACCGTGCGCAGCGAATGACCGATTGAATATTAATCTCTAACTACTATTCACATCAGTAGGCGTTTTCATCACCACCGGCCAAACCAGTCCCGCCCGTATTCCCGCCAATAAAACGACATACGAGATTTCCAGGGCTAAAAAGGCTCCGATGGGGTGGTCAGGTACACCACGCACTAGCAGATAGACCAAATACGACGTAGTCAGCAGGTTGCCGGCAAGTCCGACGTTGAGCGCATAACTGCGCGCCTGCCAAAGCGGTTTACTTAGCAGGATATTCAATACCGCGGTGGCGGTGAGCATCACGCCGGGTAGCATAAGGAAGATGCGGCGTCGTGCAGCCGTGTCGGCATCCAGAATCTCTCCCCAAACTGCGCCAAAATGTCCGTATGCGCCCAGGGTGAGAAAAAATCCGAGAAGCGCCGTGCTTATCGCAGCGAGGTTATACAGAGCGTTTCGCTGCAAACCCGGTGTTGGGCTAGCAGGTGTCGTGCTAGAAACCGACATCGCATCCTCCGACAGTAGTCAGGCCACATTCGTACGCGAACATCACAGCCTGGGCGCGATCGCGCAATCCCAGTTTTGAGAGCAGGCTGGAAACGTGGGTTTTTACGGTGGCCGGGCCGATAAATAACGTTTCAGCAATTTCAGCATTGCTTTTGCCGGTGGCGATTGCCGTCAGTACTTCGCGCTCCCGAGCGGTCAGTCGCTCCAATCGTTCCGCCAGATTGCGCCCGGTTCCCAGCTTTTGCGCGAATTCGCTGATTAGGCGTTTGGTGATGCCCGGGGCAAGCATGGCGCCGCCATCGGCCACGGTGCGGACGGCCTCTACCAGTGATTCCGGCGGAATATCCTTGAGCACAAAGCCGCTGGCCCCGGCCTGTAGCGCACGGAATACATATTCGTCGGGGTCGAAGGTGGTGAGGATGATGACGCGGCTGGTGGTGCTATCTGTTGTCAAGATTTGCGCTGTCGCTTCCAGCCCATCCATTTCCGGCATGCGGATGTCCATCAGGATGATGTCTGGCTGCTGTTCGCGGGCTGCCGCTATGGCCTCGACGCCAGTGCCTGCTTCCGCCACTACTTCAATATCGGGCTCGTTATCCAGCACGAGCGCAAAGCCGCGTCGCACCAGTGCCTGATCATCCACCACCATTACACGAATCATTGTGCTCCCCCATCTTCAGCGGGCAGTTGTGCATAGACCTCAAAGCCACCGCGACCCACCGCACCGGCGCGCAGGTGGCCGCCGAGTAATTCGGCGCGTTCACGCATCCCCGCAATACCATGTCCGCCACTGGGTTGTTCTTGGTTCGTCTGTTGATCCACGCCATATCCGTCATCGAGAACGGAAACAGTTATTTGGCCAGGCTCTGCGCGTACACAGACATGCACGATAGCATCGGCTCCGACATGTTTGATGACGTTGGTCAATGACTCCTGAACGATGCGGTAGGCGGCGAGGGCGGTTCGGGTAGGTATGTTTTCCAGGTCGCCATAGGTTTCATACTCCACGTTGTCCAGGACCTGTCGTACCTTTTCGATCAGGGCGGGCAGATCGTTCAGATGGGGCTGCGGAGTAAGCGCTGTTTCGTCGCTGGCTGGGCGCAGCACGCCTAGTAGATGGCGCATTTCCGACAGGGCTTGGCGGCCTGCCGCTTCTACCGAAGCCATGGCTTCGCTGGCTGCTTCCGGGTTGTTGCGGCTGATGGTTCTGGCGGCGCCGGCCTGCACGGTCATCAGGCTGACTTGGTGTGCCACCACATCATGCATCTCCCGCGCGATGCGGGTGCGTTCGGCTGCTACTGCACGCTCGGATTCGGCATTGCGTTCCCGTTCTAGATATTCCGCTCTTTCTTCCAGTAAACGCAGGTATTCGCCGCGAAAGCGTAGCCGCCGGCCAATGTGCCAGAGTGCCCACGTCAGCATAAGCGCGATGGTTCCCGAAGCCGTTGGCTGAATCAGAACGTTCAAGTCAACCGCGATATAACCCAGCGTCGCCAGCACCGCGATCAAGCTCATCCGGGCACTGGGTTCGTAGCGGCCCAGGCTGTAGAGGGAAAAGGCCATGGCGACGATGCCGTTGGCGGGCAAGCCCACCTCCAGTAAAAGACTTGCCGAGAGAATCACGGCATGTACTTGCCAGGCGTGGGTGCGGCGCCAAAGCAGGGCAAAGCAGCCGACGAAGGCGCATTGAAAGGCGGCGATGTCCCACAGGCTCTGCAGGGCCAGTACATCGTGGGTTTGCTGGTGGGACCACATCAGCATGGTCAGCAGAAAGGCCAACAGGGCGATCAGCAGGTCGGTAAGTTGGGGCCAGCGCTCGAATGGCCCACGCCATGGCTGCCAAACCGGGAGCTTGGGCAACTCAGCGTCGGCCTTGTGCGGTTCTGGTGCCGATGTATTGGGGGGCGGTGACTTCATTTCTGCATGCTAAACCAGGTGTGAAGGGCTGTCATGAGCCTTGTGGGTGAGCCGGGTGCTGCGCCATCTCCACCTTTTGGGGGAGGGCAGATTCCTGCCTGTGGCGGATGTGTGTAAGCGCCGAATTGTCGACCATGCTCGCCAGGCATATTGAGCAGGAGAAAAATGATGAACGACGCTGCACTCAGCCCGACACCGCACCGCAGATTACACCGACCTTCACACGCTCCCTTGGACGCGAATCGGGCGGTCAACCTCACAGTAAAAACCTGGTTTTGTATCGCGGCCGTGGGGCACACCATCTTCCTCGCTTACATTCTTGCGGTATTCTACCCGCCCATTGCACAGTCCGGGCTGGATGGTCTGCAAGGCTTGCACCTGCCGGCGGGCTTTCGTGAGGGCGATACGCTGGGCAACCTGGCAGCAGTGGCCCATGTTGTATTGGCGGCAATAGTGATCGGTGGCGGCCCCCTGCAGCTCATTCCTGCGGTGCGCCGACATGCGCCCACCTTCCACCGCTGGCTCGGCCGCAGTTACTTGATGGCGGCCGTGATCAGCAGTGTGGGTGGGCTGTATATGACCTGGACACGCCACAGTATTGGCGACCTGGTATCACAGGTCACCATCTCTATCGACGGAATATTGGTTCTGGTATTTGCGTTTCTGGCAGTGCGCGCGGCAATGTCACGGCGAATTATCGAACACCGTCGCTGGGCACTGCGCCTGTTTATGGCTGCCAGCGCAGTATGGTTTTTTCGTGTGGCGTTGATGGGCTGGGCGATGCTCACGGGCGGTTGGGGAGTTGATTGGGATTCCTTCACAGGCCCATTTCTATATGCGTTGGGTGTTGGCCAGTACCTGGTTCCTCTGGCCATGCTGGAATGGTATTTCCATTGTCAGAAACGCGAAGCACGCCAGCGCGTGCAGATTGCATTTATAAGCACCCTGGTGCCCATGACAGTTTTTATGGCCATTGGTATCTTTGCCGCTACCATGGGGATGTGGTTGCCGCAAATGTAAGTCGGCCAGCCCCGGTAAACACTGGAGAACAACAGCTATGAGCTCAGCACCTGCGCCGCTGGAATCCGAATGCCATCGACCCGAACCGCTCGTTCTATGAGAGCAGTCCCGATTGAGCATCGGCATAAAATGAAAAAACGCGGCCATGGTCGCGTTTTTTATTTTGGATCTAAACAGTCGTCACAAGCAAAGTAATGTACCGTATTTCCGCACTTCAGCTCTGCGGTGTTTCCCGCTCTTATCTCCCAGGTACAACTTTCATTTCCGACATTGGCTGTTCCGTAGGAATAACAGGGTAGGTAATCGTATTCATCGTGTAACTGCTTGAGGGATATTGGCTTTGCTTTCTTGAAGAACTCTCTCGCCGATCCGGGCGAAACCGCGAAATCTGAACAGAAATCTTTTCTGTTGTTTTCTGTTTTCGAGCCAATGACTTGGGTTATTTCGACCGTGCTTACATCCTCAGACTGGGCGCAGCTGGCTAATAGAGTCATCCAAATAATGACCAATAAACGATACATAGGCTGGATTACCATGTGGCGCTACTCGCTTCGGTTGGCATCTTGTATGACACTTCTGGATGTCTGTATACGTCGGCGCTGGTTATGTTGAAATGGGTGTAGAGTTCATTAATTAGCCACTTGAAAGATGAGTTCTGCAGTGGAGAAATTGTTTCGTACTGCTTTTTGACCTTGTTATAGGAGCCTACAATTTCAATGCCTAAAGAATCAAGATTCAACGGGAATCGGTCTGGATAAGGTTTCACTTTTTCATGATTGTGCAGGTTACTGATTCTAGACGAGTAAGAAAGTCCTTTCTGGAACAGCAGCTGAGTCGCGTTTTGAAGTTGTACTTTCGTACAAGATTTTGTTTCGTAGCATTTAGACTTTATCTTGCCGACATGATAGGCCTTCTGGCTAACTCTCGCAGTCTGGTAAATTATCCCTTGCTTGTCGATTAGAAAATGTGCCCCATGCCCGCCTTTGGTATATGAATTAAATGTTTGTTGTGCTGTATTTGCCCCTGTCTGGTGTATTACGACGGCATTTACCTTGTTCAGCGGGCCGCGCTCTATTCCAGAGAATACCTTTTGAGTGATTTGGGGATCCAAAAGCAGTCCCTGCTTAAGCGTTGACATCACAAACTCCAATAGATTAACTCGCTACCGAATATATCAGTCATATTTGATGCTCTCAATGAAAGATAAATCGACTCTGACACTATTTAAGTAAATTGAGATCATTAATTTATTAAAATCAGCCCGAATTCCAGCAGGGGTGATCGCGTTAACCACCTATACGTACCTTTATTACGACAACGATAGCTACAACGAAATTACGTTATCTATCATTTCCAAAAATCCGGAGGGACAAACCTGGAGCCCTTCACCCTGATGAGCCAATCTGTGCCAAAAACTTTCGGGGCTATGATCTGAAAATTTCGGTAGACACAGACTTGGCCCAGGTTAGGGGAGTGGTTGGATACAATCTCCCGACAGTCGCCCACAGTTAGCCTTCAATAAAGGCGAGTAGATCTGCATTGATAGTATCGGCATTGGCGGTGGGCATGCCGTGGGGGAAGCCGGGGTAGGTCTTCAGGGTGCCGTTCTTCAGCAGCTTGGCGGAAAGTGGGCCGGAATCTTCATAGGGAACAATCTGGTCATCGTCACCGTGCATAACCAGGACAGGAACGGTTATTTTTTTGAGGTCGTCGGTAAAGTCAGTCTGTGAAAAAGCGACGATACCGTCGTAGTGCGCCTTGGCGCTACCCATCATGCCTTGGCGCCACCAGTTCCAGATAACTCCGTCAGAAGGTTTTGCATTTGGGCGGTTGTAGCCATAGAAAGGGCCGGCGGGAACGTCGTAGTAAAACTGCGCGCGGTTTGCGGCGAGCTGCGCCTGCATATCGTCGAATACGTCTTTGGGCAGGCCTCCCGGATTATTTTCAGTCTTGACCATAAGCGGTGGCACCGACGAGATCATTACAGCCTTGGAGACGCGGTCCTCCCCGTGTCGCGCGATGTAGTGAACGACTTCGCCGCCTCCCGTGGAATGACCAATATGAACTGCGTCCTTTAGGTTGAGATGATTGACAACGGCTGCTGCGTCATCGGCATAGTGGTCCATGTCATGTCCATCCCAAACCTGGCTCGATCTGCCATGGCCACGTCGGTCATGTGCAACTACCCGGAACCCTTTGTGCAGGAAAAACAACATCTGGGCATCCCAGTCGTCTGAGCTGAGGGGCCAGCCGTGGTGAAAACAGATGACCTGCGCGTCTTTCGGTCCCCAGTCCTTGTAAAAAATTTCCACGCCATCTTTGGTTGTGACATATCCCATGCCCATTTCTCCTTTGTAAAACGATAGAGGAAACACTAGTTGGTAACGGAGTTGGCATTGCCAGGAAGCAGTGTTGAAAGCGACAGTTGATCGGCACTACAAAGGAAATCCCGCCGCGAACCTGTCGCCCAGATGCACCGTTTGCCTGATATTGCTGTTTCCTAGTGTAGGACGAAATTGAGCTTTCCAGCGCGCTCCGCAATGCCTTGTCGGCACCAGATAACGGTCTGTTGAGGCGCTTACAAAGCATCTCAAGGTATGACTATCCCTTCATGGCGGATAATGTCTCGGGCCGGGTGCTAGAATGCCCGCCGGCCTTGCTCATCATCGGAGAACATCACTATGAATACGGCTCCCGACTCTTATCCAATCGGCACCCCCGGCTCCCCCTGGGGCGACGCGGAACGCGCCGAGTGGCTGTCGCGCCAGACCCGTCAGCGCAGCTACGAGGCGGAGGTGTTGAGCGTGATAGAGCGCCTGCGTCCGCGCTTCGGCGTGGAGGAGTACGGCCGTATGGATTATGGCTCCGACAGCTATCCGCTGCTGGCGATCCGCAGCCGTGACTGGAACGACGACCTGCCGGTCGTGCTGGTGACGGGTGGCGTACACGGCTACGAAACCAGCGGCGTACACGGTGCGCTGCAGTTTGTGGATCAGCATGCATTGGAGTACGCGGACCGGGTCAATCTTCTGGTCGCGCCCTGCGTCAGCCCCTGGGCCTACGAGCGTATCCATCGCTGGAACCCGAACGCCATCGACCCGAACCGCTCATTCTACGAAAACAGTCCTGCGGAGGAGTCGGCGGCGCTGATGCAACTGGTGGCACCGATCCGCGATCGTGCGCTGATGCATATCGACCTGCACGAGACCACCGATACCGACGAAACCGAATTCCGCCCCGCACTGGCCGCCCGCGACGGCAAACCGTTCACGCCGGGTGGGATTCCCGATGGCTTCTACCTGGTGGACGACAGCGAGAACCCGCAGCCGGAATTTCAGCAGGCGGTGATCGCGGCGGTAGAGAAGGTCACCCATATCGCCCCGGCCGACGACAACAACGAAATCATCGGCTCACCGGTGGTTGCCCACGGCGTGATCGAATATCCGCTCAAGCAGCTGGGCTTATGCGCCAGCATCACCAACGCCCCCTACAAGACCACCACCGAAGTTTACCCCGACAGCCCCCGCGCAACGCCCGAGCAATGCAATACCGCGCAGGCGGTTGCGGTGTGTGCGGCGATTGACTATGTGCTGGCGCAATGGCAAGACAGTTAATCTCTGGCTGAGCTTGCAAAAGGAGCCCCGTGGTGATCACAGGTATTCTTGTAGTGGCACACTGAATTTGGCCACCTGACTTTGAGTGATATTATCATGCTCAACGAGATCAGGTGAAATAATGACCAAGTCAAAAAAGAAGCGATTTGACCCCGAGTTCAGGCTGGAGGCGGCGCAACTGGTAGTCGACCAGAATTACACAGTGAAAGAAGCTTGCGAAGCCATGGGAGTCAGTAAATCCACGATGGAGTCGTGGATACGGAAGCTGCGGGCGGAGCGAGGTGGAAAGGCCCCAGAAGGCAGGGCTATCACTCCAGAACAGATTCGCATCCAAGAACTAGAGCGGAAGCTGAAGAGGGTTGAAGAGGAGAAAGAAATCCTAAAAAAGGCTACAGCTCTCTTGATGTCGGACTCGCTGAACAGTTCAAAATAATCGAGCGATTGCAGGGGAGCTATGCCGTTCAGCGGTTGTGCGACGTATTTGATATACACCGGAGTAGCTATCGAAGCTGGCGTGACAGACCGTCGGAGCCAAAGCCAGAAGAGGTGCGACTACAGGCGCTGGTTAAGGCTGCCCATAAGGTTAGCAATGGTTCTGCCGGGGCAAGAAGCATCTCAAAGATCGTTACACAGGGCGGTACACCGCTCTGCCGGTACCGCGCTGCAAAGCGAATGAAGCTACTCAGTTTGGAGAGCACCCAGCTTCCAAATCATCGGTACAAGAAGGCTGAGCAACCACACGTTG
Organism: Microbulbifer celer; assembly: GCF_020991125.1. Classification (NCBI taxonomy): domain Bacteria; kingdom Pseudomonadati; phylum Pseudomonadota; class Gammaproteobacteria; order Cellvibrionales; family Microbulbiferaceae; genus Microbulbifer; species Microbulbifer celer. Next base: position 1,819,675 of record NZ_CP087715.1, on the reverse strand, counting down.
ATGTTCCGAATCATCTGGATCGGGAGTTTGACGTTGCTGCACCAAACAAGGCTTGGGCCGGCGATATCACGTATATCTGGACAGGCGCCCGGTGGGCGTATCTGGCGGTAGTTATAGATTTCTTTGCGCGTAAGCCGGTTGGTTGGGCGCTATCGTTATCGCCTGACACCGCCCTGGTTAAAAAGGCGCTTACGATGGCCTACGAATCACGAGGGCAACCGGAAGGCATCATGTTCCACTCGGACCAGGGATGTCAGTACACAAGCCTCGCGTTCCGACAACTACTGTGGCGCTACAGAATGACGCAGAGCCTGAGCCGTCGCGGCAACTGCTGGGACAACGCACCGACAGAGCGCTTTTTCCGGAGTCTCAAAACAGAGTGGGTTCCGGAAACCGGCTACAAGTCCTTCCCTGCGGCTAAACAGGGAATCACGAGTTACATCATTGGCTACTACAGCCAAATACGCCCCATCAGAAAAATGATGGAATGCCGCCGAATGTGGCGGAAGAGAAATATTGGAATGCTCAGAGTTCGGTGGCCAAAAAGAGTTGACGACTACAGTATTCCAAGTATAAGAAAAATGAGCCACAAAGGGCTATTGACATCAGCTAGATTTTTTAATGTTGATAATCGTGCCAAGTTTTATTTGTTTCCGTTAAAAATCATATGGTCTTATGAGGGTTTGATGATATAAATCTGCTGAGGCATTAAGCGCAAGTATTAGCTTCCTCCATTAAAGATACTTGAAGGCTGCTAAGATTTGGCGCATCTGTTTGTAAACTAAATGTCATGATTTTGAGAGGTTGCTGTTCTGAAAATCGCGTTAAGTGCCTATTGTTTTCTGCGGGGTTAAATGTTTTAACCGTAAAGGTTTAATTGAGTACTATATAGGGGGGGGGGATGCGGTTATTTTTTGTTGCATTATGTTTGGTCATATCTTCATGCGGAGCACTGGAAGATCCAAGGTCGGAAAGAGAAGCTCCTCCCAAGTATATAGTAAGTGTCTCAGCAAATCTAAAAGATCCAGCTTGTGGTTGTGAGCCTCAAAGTAAGTGGAAGTTGTACAATAACCACCCCCGGTTTTCTAAACAGGTTACTTTGAGGAGAGTTGTCACAGATAGAGATAGTGGTTTTGTGGTTTCGGAATCCATTGATCAGTATATTATTGAACCTGAGTTTGAAAGTCTTCTTTCGTGTAAATATGTCGAGTCAAGTAAGCCTTGCGATAGCTCTGTAGCTTACCAAAAAATCGACGAGAAGGTTCTCGGTAGAAACGAGTTAATCGCGGATAACAGCTACTGTGAGTCCGCCTGCTCAGATATCAACAATCCTTTTTGTTACCAGGTTCCTGTGCAGTCGAAGCCTCTCTTGGAGCCATTGTTTAAGTTTTTGGATAATCCTTCTCCAACCCTTCCAGGGCTTCTTGATGAGCTGGGGTCTGATATATCTTTGTCAGCTTGCCAAAGAGAGCAGAAAATCTCTTTTGATTATGAAGAAGGGGTGATTTCCAACTCTAGCAGTCTAGCCGGAAAGAGTTGTCTATTTTCATCAAGGGCATCAGTGTTCGACGTTTCGATGGCTTCTCATGTTGAGGCGAAGGCGATTAAAGCAACGGCGGTCTCACCCAAAAATTTTCTGTCTTTTAGAAATAATTATTCATCTTTTAAGATAAGTTTTGATGATGAGGAAATACTGAGTGATAGTGATTTTGGCGTAGAGAGTTATGAGGCTCTTTATGGTGGGTATGTAAGAAATGTGTCAGAAATGAATGGCGAGATGATAGTCGAGACTTCGAACGGTTGTTTGCGTGCTAAGCGGGGTGATACATGAGAGTCGAATTTTTATTTTTGTTGTTATTTTCTGGGGTCTCTATTGCAGAACCATTTCATTTTTCGATAGATAAACCTTTTTCTTCGGCAGCCTGTCTGGCTCAAGCTATACAAGCGGCTGACCCAAAAGGAGAATGGAGTCAAGATAAAGTTGGTGATTTTGCACAACAGCTGAGGTCGATTGAGTCCTACAGTTATTCTTCGACCGGGGAGAGATTTAATTGTAGCTACGACCAGTCTCGATCTTGCATCAGGGTAGAAAAAAATATATTGGTAGATGTGCAAAGTATAAGCGAAGAAGTTTCCGGGAGGCTCAGGTCGATCAGAAAGAGCGGGTGCTCCTTCTATAATAATGACGGAGTTAGAAGGACGGTGCGGTCGAAAGATGTTTATTTTAGCACGAAAATATCTGGTAAAAAAAGGACTTGCATGAAACTACCATTCGGGGGGGAGTTTAAAACAGATCTGGCTTCAATCTCTGGTAGTGCTTGGGGGAAGGTTGAGATGCTCTCCACCGACGCGAGGATCGAAAACGATAAGGTTGTTGATGGAAAAATGACTTTTGATGTCACAGGTGATGGGGAGGTTGATGCAAGGGTTCTTGGAATTTTTGATTTAAATTTTATAAATGAAATCGGAAAAATCGCTGGGGATGCTTTGACGTATTCATCTTTAGGATTGGTGAAATTTCAGATTAATGATATCACAGGAATAGATGAAATTTCAGATGTTCCTGGATTTGAAAGGCAGTGGAATTTTGGTACCGCGGACTCAAAAATAGATCGGTATGATTCGGCAAATTTAAATTTTTTGTATAGCGGGGAAGAATCAAGATTTTCTGAACGTAATAGTAAGTTGATGGTTGAAGTGAATTACCATTCGGAGTCGAATGAAATTCTTTACGAAGGGGCCAGAAATGCATTGCAAAAGGAAATCGATTTGCTTAATGACTGTAGGTGAACAATGGGTGGTTTCTTGATGGGTTTTGTTTCGGCGGTGATGGCAAGAACCCGAAACCCGAGTTCCAGAAAGCAGTGGACGTAGCGATGGAGAAGGTCATACATATTGCCCCGACCGATGACATTAACGAGATCACCCTGTGGTCAGGATGATTGTCGCTGTGGATAACTACCTTGATACATAGGGCATACGATACTGCTACCAAAACCATTAAAAATCAGAGCGCGCGTTCTTTGATGCGCCATGGGTTGATGCGAAATAGTTTTTTGTGTTCTGCAGGTTAAATTCTGCGATGCGAACATGTATTTGGCACAAGTGTCGTCACACATATGATCTTTTTGTGAGATATTTTAACTCGCACATCGGAATGTAGGGGGCGGCTTTATGTCATTTGCCATGCACTTAACTAACGAGTTTCAAAAGGCTTTGAATGCCTGCAATTCATATAGGCAACAAATTCAAGGGGATACGGAGTTTCTGATCTATCGCCTGAATAGCAGCAACCGGAGTATGGGGAATCTTTTCTCGATGGCCCATCAGACACCTATGCGTACTGGGTTTGGTGGTATAAAGGAGGCGGTTAAAGGAAAAGCAAAAAATAATAGAATAACTCGGCCTCATAGACACCAGGGTGGTGGTCATGCCGAAGAGATTTTTCTACGTTCTATGCATAAGTTTGAGAGTGTCTCGAAAGTTGAGATGTTCATTTCTCTCATCCCATGTGATAGATCTTCAGCTATGCAAATCAACCTAGATAACGAAGATGTATTTGTTCCATCAGGCTGTGGTGCGAAACTTAAATTTCTCGCTGAGCGTTATCCGAATATTTCTTGGGAGATCTGTTATGAAAGGATTTATGACGGGAATACCGGTCAGAGAACCCATCAGTATATGATTAAATTGAGCACATTTCATAACGCCAATGTGTATCGATATAATGCCGGTAGCATTTCATCAATTTCCAGTCCCGTTTAAGTAGAGTGGTTGATTAAGGGGCGGAGTTTCTAAGCTTGTTCTCTATTGGCGCTGACGCAGTCCAGAAAGTAAAGAGTGCAGCATTGACTGGTGCGTTTATCGCTCGTGATTCAGAAGGTCACGGTTGCGGTAATAGTGTCTTGATAGGTGCCGGGAGGCTTTGCGCTCTGTAATGGGGACCCGGCCATACACGGTGAGTGACTGGGCGGCGCCGTTGCCGGTACCGCCCACCAATGTACCGGGGGTATCGCGCCATATCACCGACAAACAGGTCGGCAAGGTGATGAAGGGCTCGCTGATGCGCATCGCGATGGAATACATCCTGAACCGGTGTCCTTAACTGGCGGGCTATCGTGACCATGGGTACCGGCACATCAGCAACGTGCTGGATCGGATCGGTGAGGCCGACACGCTAACGGCGCTTACGCTTTATCTATCAACAGCGCACTGGTCGCGATCTAAACCAGCTCTTAGATGGTCTCAATGTCTGGAGCCAAAACCCCACCTATCTATCCAGTTCGACTCGGTCACCAACGCTCCCTACAATACCACCACCGAGGTCTACCCTGGCAGCCCTCGAGCCATGCCCGAGCAATGCAATACCGCGGCGTGTGCGGCGACCTCCAACAAAACCCGAACCAGAGAGGGCTGATTACCAGCAACCATGAAAGTACCCAAGAGATTACAACCGCTGGTCGACGACGGCATGATCGATGAGGTCGTCGTCCAGTTGATGAGCGGTAAGGAAGCGCAGGTGTATGTGGTGCGCTGCGGCGATGACTTGCGCTGTGCCAAGGTTTTCAAGGAGGCCAGGAAGCGCAGCTTCAAACAGGCGGTGCAGTACCAGGAGGGCCGCAAGGGGCGTAACAGCCGCCGCGCGCGGGCGATGTCGAAGAAGACCCGCTATGGCCAGAAAGAGCAGGAACAGGCCTGGCTGAATGCCGAGGTGGATGCCCTGTATCGGCTGGCGTCGGCCGGCGTGCGCGTTCCCCAGCCTCACGGCTTTGTCGATGGCGTGCTGCTGATGGAGCTGGTGGCGGACGGCGAGGGCTATGCCGCTCCGCGGCTGGATGACGTTACACTGAGCGCGGAGCAGGCCCGCGATTACCACGGCCAGGTGATTGCCGACGTGGTGCGCATGCTGTGTGCCGGTCTGGTTCATGGCGACCTTTCTGAGTTCAACGTTCTGCTGGATCACCACGGCCCGGTGATCATCGATTTACCCCAGGCAGTGGATGCGGCCGGCAATAACAGCGCGGCGATGATGCTGGAGCGCGATGTCGACAATATGCGCGCGTATTTCGGCCGCTTCGCCCCGGAGCTGTTGACTACCGAATACGGTAAAGAGATCTGGGCACTTTATGAGGCGGGTAGATTGCACCCGGATAGCCCCCTTACCGGGCATTTCGAGCATGACACCACCAGTGCCGACGTCGACGACCTGATGGCCGTTATCGATGACGTTCGCGAAGAGCAGGCCGAGCGCATGGCGCCGGCTTGGGACGAGTAGGGCGATGAACTGTGGCCGGTTTGATAGGATAATCGGTCGCTGATGATATCTCTGCGCAGTGGTGCCGGAGATCGAGGCCATCGCTACCGACCTCTGGCCGAGCTGGAAGGGCGGGGGGCAAATATCGAACCGCCCCGATACGCAGCTACGCCTGTTCGGTAAACCGGAAGTATCCGACAAACGCCCGTTAGGTGTCGCCCTGGCGCGGGCCGACGATATCGAAACTGCGCGCGATGTGGCCAATGCGGTGATTGCCGATATTGAGATAAAGCTGTAGCAACAGTATTGGCTGGTGCGTTTATCTCTCGTAATTCAGAAGGTCACGGTTGCGGTAATGGTGTCTTGATAGGTGCCGGGGGGCTTTGCGCTCTGTAACGGAACCCGGCCATACACGGTGAGTGACTGGGCGGCGCCGTTGCCGGTACCGCCCACCAATGTAGCGGGGGTGTCGCCCCACGTCTGTGTACGCGCGGCATCCTGGTAGAGCTGGTAGTCGATGGTGTCCGGGCCCAGCTGCATCTTGCGGTCGTTGATGTCGCCGTTGTTGCCGCCATCCAGCGCGACGGTGTAGGCCCCATTCAATGTGCAGGTCACCGACAGATTGCTGCTGGCGTCTGTCTGTGTGATGTTGGTGACGGTGCCGAATTCGAGCGGGCTCGCGGATATGGTGCAGTTCGGTTCGATCTGTAATTGCGGGGTCATGGTATCGGGGAGGCTGTATACATTGCCCATCGAAGCGCAGCTTTCCAGGGTTGAGCCTTCGCGCACTTCGATACCGCTCAGTATTGACTGGTAGGATCCAACCGGTTTACCGGTTTGTCCCGCAAACAGTCGCCCGTATACCGTCGCCACCAATGTGCCACCGAGCAGTGGAAACTCCAGGATTCGCTGCTGGCCGCCAGCGACATTTCCCCACACCAGAGTGCGCGCGGCGTCGCGAAATAACTGATACTGGACGTCGAATGCGCCACTGGTCATACGCCTGTCGGCGATGGATATTCCTCCGCTGCCAATTGGCAGGCTAACGCATACGCGCCGCAATAAAAGGTTGCTTAGTGTTGGGCACTGGACGGTGATGCTCGCACTCACATCGACCTCGGGGGTTGGCAAGCCGGCGATAGTGCCGAAATCCAGCACCGGTGCCACCGTGTAGTTGCATGCCTGTCCCCAGGCGCTTCCTACTCCCATTAAAAAAAACAGTAACAGAGCACGCCTCGCCATCACGGTGTCTCCATACATTCATCTGGCAACAGCCGCAGGCGCGTGAAGGCCGATGCCGATTCAATATTCGGGCTGACGACATAGTTGCAGACGAGTGCGCGCTGCCGCACCTCGATACGCGCGCCACCAGAAATATCCTCTAGATAGACTTCACCATCAAAACCCACGGGAAGTGCGCGGCTTGAATTGTCTTGATACAGGGTTGCGTCGCTACCGGCATCCAGTGTACGACTGGATCGGTCGAGAAGGGTAATAATCGCGGGTTGCAATCGCGCTACCGGGAACACCACAAACTGACCCGCGTGATCGGCGGGGACCGCGAACTGCTCCAGCTCGTCGACCCGATAATTTGCCGCCAGTTGATCCGGGTCGATGCCGATGCGGTTGTGTTGCCAGCCGCGCAGGTCGGGAATCAGTAGATAGCCTTCGTCATCCGTGTGTCCATAGAGGCGATTTTCACTCAGCACGGGCATGTCCTCGACGCCGGTGTAGACCAGTGCGAAGGCATCGTGGATGCGGCGGCTGGCGATCAGCTGCCCGTCCATGACGGCGACGCTGCCGCCGGCTTCGAGAAAGTAACCGCGCTCGCCGCGATCCCAGTCGACGCCCGCGCGCGCTTCCAGATAACGGCCGCGGGTTTCCACTGCGGCCTGTCCGTAGTCGCCATCGGCGTCGCCCCCCTGTAGCCACCAGCCCCAGCCGCCGTCATACGGGGCGGTGCGCCGGAGTTGGGCTTTCGGTTCGTTATCGCCACCACTGCGGCGTTGCACGCCCACTGATGCGTAGGCCAGATGTTGCAGCGGAATGCTGAAGGTGAGGCTGCCACCGGAGCCGTTTTCATCGTCGTTGAACAGGGCAGCGGAGATCGATAACCGCCGGCCGATATTCTGCGTCCAGCTCAGGCTGTGGGTGCTGAAAAATTCCCGCGGCAACAATTGGTCGCGGTGGTCGCGTCGACGCAGGTAGCTGTAGGCCAGGCTGCCGCGGCCCACCTGTAGCCAGGCGGTGGCCCGGTCCTGGGCATTGAGCCAGCGCTCGGTCAGGGTGCGGTCGGTATCCAGATCCGCCAGGTCGCGATAACCGCGGGAGCGGCGCAGGGTCTGCAGGTCGAAACCGACAACGGGTCCGATCCACTGATAGCCGAGACTGTACTGATGCCCGGATTTGTCGCGCTCACCGGGGCCCTGACCGTCGCTGTAGGCGAGGGAGGCGGACACCAGGCCCCAGCGGTTGCCCGGCGACCAGACGCCGCCGATTCCCCCGACCCCGAGTTCCTCTGCCAGTTCGGCATGTGCCTCGAAGGTAAAGGCGCTGGTGATACCCTGCAACCAGCTGGCACTGGCCACCGGATGCTCGCCGTAGTCGTCCCAGCCGCCCTCGTAATTCGTGCGCAGGACCCCGGCCTCCAGGCTGAAGTCACTGAGGCCCGGCGCCAGGCGGCGGTGGTCTACATACAGGGGTGCGCTGGTTTCGGTGGTGCGCCCGAGTGCATCGGTCACCACCAGTGTGGCCATTCCGGCCCCGCCAATTCTGGGCAGGGCATCCAGTACGAAGGGACCCGGGTCCACCGCATCGTCGTACTGGAGGATATTGTTGACATACAGCTCCACGGTCGAGGGGAGCGCGGCGCTACCGTCGAAACGCGGTACCGGCAGGGTAATCAGGTCCGGGCGCACGCCGAAATTGCGTCGCCACTGGAGGCCCGCCATGCGCACCGGGCGATTCCAGCTGTGACCGCCACTGATCAGGTCGCCGGCGGTCCATGTCCACAATTGCTGCGGATCGCTGTAGGTCCAGTAACTGTCCAGGCGGCGGTAGCCGACGTTTTCATCTCCGCTGCGGCTGACGCCGGAAACCTGCAGGCTCCCATAGCGACCGAACCAGTTCAGCGAAGTGCCCAGAGAGGTATTGTTGCGCCCCTCCCACTGGCGACCGTAAAAATCGTAACTGAACAGCAGTCCGTGATCGCGGCGCACTTCAACCGGTGGCGGCGGCCGGTAGCCCAGGTGTTGGCCCTGGCGGAGGTGGGGCGGCGCGTGCAGTATCAGCGACTGGGTGGGGATGTCGTAGCGGTAGGCGAGCCCGGGTAAGGAGTCCAGCGCGATCCAGCTTGCGGGGTTTTCCTCCGGCAGCTCCATTCCGATTTCTTGCAGATCGCCTGCGATCACGAAAAGCCGATCGTCGCGAAGGCGCGCGTGCACAATCAGCCGGGTGGTGGTTTCGCCATAAAATGCTTCCAAGTACAAATCCTGCTCGCGGGGCGCTGCGGGCAGAAATGCATCGGCATCGTCGGCGGCCAGCAGTTCGCCATTGAGCGGCGGGCTCGCCTCTGCAGTGCTGGCGATTGCGCCGGCGAGCAGGCAGAGAAGCGAGCGTTTCGTGAGGTGGCCACAAAGATTAATGTTGCAGCGGAAGCGTGGTGGGCTGGCCATTGAGCAGTGTTTCCAGTCGCACGTCCCGCGTGAGGTCCGCAGCGGGAGAGACAGAATTTTCTGGCAACGGCCAGACCCTGCGGCTACCGGGTAACACATAACCGAACAGGCCTGCACTCAACGGCAGTGTCCACCCGGAATCATCCGTCAGTTGGCTGGCTCCCAGTTGGGCCGCACGCCCTCCGGAGTTGACACATTCCAGCAGCGCGGCGTCGTCGCGTACGCTGCAGGAAAGTTTAGGGGCGGCGGCATCTTTAGCCCGTACAAACAGGGGTAACACGTAGCGCATGCGCACATTTACCCGGCCATGCGCATCACCGTTTGCTGTTGGCAGTTCGTCCACTACCAGCCTAAAGCTGTGGTCATTGCCCGCGGCGGGCGGCCCGAGCTGCACGAGCCGCACTATTTGCTCCGCGCCGGGCATCAGCTCCACGATGGGTGGGCTGGCCACCACCGCGTCACTCGCCGTCAGTTGATCCTTTCCGTCCACCTGTTGCCAGGCGAACACCCGTACCTGGGCCGACAACTTCGCGTCGCCGCTGTTGGAGAGTCGCAGGCGTGAGGCCTTGTCACCTGCACCAATCTGCAGCAGTATCGGCCCGGCCTGCAGCTGCCCTTTGGCAAGGGCAGGGAGACAGAACAACAGGGCGATGGGAAACGCACACCACAAAGGGAGGTATCGCGTTACTCGCATATCAGAAGGTTGCCGTGGCGGTGATCGTAGAGTTGTAGGTGCCGGCGGGCTTCGGGTTTTGCCCGGGGCCGGTAAGGCCGTATACATCAAAACTGTCGGCACCACCGGTGCTGGTGAAGTCGATGGTGAAGGTACCGCCGCTGCCATCGCCCAGGATCTCTGTGTTCGCTGCGTCGCGGTAGAGGTTGTAGTCGATGGTGTTGGTGCCATCGTCCATCTGCCGGGTGGTAAAGGTACTGGTGCCGCCAGTCCCGGCGCTGAATGCAACGCTAACCGGTGCCAGGCCGGTGCACGTCACTGAGCCGGTGGAGGAACCGGAAATGGATGGGGTCAGGTCGTTGGCGGTCCCGAAATTCAAGTCGTTCACGGAGATGGTGCAATCGTTCTCGATGGTAATCGAGACCTCGAAGGTGGTGTCGTCGGTAGCAGAAAATACCGGTGTCGAAAGCAAGAGCGCAAACAGGGTGAGTGCCTTGTTCTTATTCACAGTAACCTCGGCTGTGGTGAGTGCTGCTGGAAAATTTTGTTCCGCCTAAAGCTAGTTCACTTTCGTAAAGCCGTATGGTTAGCGCGGAAGAAATGGCGGATAAAATACCCTTTGTTAAAATAACCTACGCCATTTTTGAGGTCTGATGACTTGGCTAAGTGGGAGCTGATTGGCGAAACCGTCGCTTTTTTCTACAGAGGGTATGGAAAGTACCGCCGGCGACATCCGTACGGTGTATCTCGGATCTGGCGATTACCATGGCTATTCTTGATGCAGTAATCGAACAGGAATCACAGCCATGGGAAATACGGTTACCCGCAATATCCGCCCGGACTATGATGAGGAAATTCGGAGCATTGCCGACTATGTGCTCGACTACCGCATCACTTCTGAAGAAGCCTTCGATACCGCCCGCTACTGCCTGATGGATACCCTCGGTTGTGGCCTGTTAGCGCTGCGATTTCCTGTATGCCGAAAACTTCTGGGGCCGATTGCCGAAGGCACGGTGGTGCCGCACGGTGCCCGTGTGCCGGGCACAGATTTTCGGCTGGATCCGGTGAAAGCCGCTTGGGATATCGGCTGCTGCGTGCGCTGGCTGGATTACAACGACACCTGGCTGGCGGCGGAGTGGGGGCACCCATCGGACAATCTGGGTGCGATTCTGGCGGTGACCGATTACCTCTCACAGAAACATCTCTCGGAAGGCGGGACGCCGTTCACCATGCGACATGTGCTGGATGCCATGATCCGTGCCCATGAGATTCAGGGCGTGCTGGCGCTGCAGAACAGTTTCAATCGGGTAGGGCTGGACCACGTGCTGCTGGTGAGGGTGGCCTCTACGGCGGTCGCTACAATGTTGATGGGCGGTGACCGAGAGCAGGTGATGGCGGCCGTGTCCCAGGCTTGGGTAGATGGTGGTGCTTTGCGCACCTACCGTCATGCGCCCAATGCTGGCCCCCGCAAATCCTGGGCGGCCGGCGACGCGACCAGTCGCGGTGTCCGGTTGGCGGATATCACCATGCGCGGTGAAATTGGGATTCCCGGGGCGCTCACCGCGAAGCAGTGGGGCTTCTACGATGTATTGTTCAGCAAGACCGTGGCGGATCAGAAACTGAAGCCTGAATCCGAGCGCCAGTTTCAGTGCCCGCGGAGCTACGGCAGCTATGTGATGGAAAACATCCTGTTCAAGCTCTCGTTCCCCGCGGAGTTTCACGCGCAGACTGCCTGCGAGGCTGCGGTGATTCTGCATCCCCAGGTGAAAGATCGAGTGGGAGAAATCGACCGCATCGTGATCACCACCCATGAATCCGCTATCCGCATCATTTCCAAATCCGGCCCGTTGGCCAATCCCGCCGACCGCGATCACTGCCTGCAGTACATGACAGCGGTGACGCTCATCTTTGGCGGTCTGCAGGCAGAACACTATGACGACAGCTTTCACCGCCGCCATCCAGAAATAGACCAGCTGCGGGAAAAGATGGTGGTGGTGGAAGAACCGGGGTACTCCGCCGATTACCTGGATCCGACCAAGCGCTCCATTGCCAATGCGTTACAGGTATTTTTTACCGACGGAACCGCTACCGAAAAGGTGGAAGTGGAGTACCCGGTGGGGCACCGGTATCGCAGGGAAATGGGTATTCCGCTATTGGAAGAGAAGTTCTGGGCCAATTTGGAGACACGCTTTCCAGCGCGGCGCTGTAAAGATATCTTCATGCTCTGCACAGACCAGCAAATCTTGCAGGAAACACCGGTGAATGCATTTATGGATCTATTTGTGATCTAGTTGCCCTCGGCGCTGATAGCGCACCACCACAATATCCCGTCCCGGTTTGTCGTATGTGTCACCGCACCTGCGATGCGGCAGCCGTTTTACCCACGAGCCCCTATCCCCAATTTGGGGGATGCGTGATCGGCCCATTTCGGGCTGAATACTCACTTCTGCTGTGCCTGGTACGTAGGAGAGTGCTCTTGTCTGGTATTCCCTACCGTCGCCAGCACTTCGCAACTCCCATGTTGAGTTTCCTTCAGAAGAAAGAGTGAATTTTATGAAGCATCCTTTTACCCAGGCTCTGTCTGCGCTCACGGCGGCATTAATTTTCAGTTCGCTTACTGCCTGTGGCGGTGGCGGCGGTGGCGGTGGCGACAATGGTGGTGGTAGTTCTAGCAGTAGCTCCAGTAGTGGTGGCGGCAGTTCCAGTAGCTCCAGTAGCAGTGGCGGGAGCGGCAGTAGCGGCGGTGGTGAAGCGCCTCCAACAGAAACCGGGGTTTTTGTTGATAGTTTAGTGGCGAATATTGGCTATCGCTCTTTGAGTAGCGAAGGCAATATCACCCACGAGGGGGTTACAGACGCTAACGGTGAATTTGGTTATGAGCCGGGCGACAGTGTCGTTTTCTTTATTGGTGACCTCGAATTTCCGGCTGTTGCAGCCTCTGAAGTCATTACTCCACTGGACATCGCCGGCACCACAGATACCTCAGATAATTCTGTCGTCAATATGGCACGCCTGTTACAGACCCTCGATACCGACGGGGACCCGAGTAATGGTATTTTGATTAGTGATGCTGCGGTTGGGAGTAAAGATCCGGCGCTGGACGCGGCGGCATTTTTCGACCAGTCGCCTGTAGATTTCGCGAGCTCTGCGGTAGTGAAGACACTGATCGAGAACGGTGGCCAGGATACACCGACTACGGAACTGGTCAGTGCCGATTCCGCTCAGGCTCACCTGGAAACCACGCTTGAAAGCGAAGAACTCGGCTATACCAACGAGACTTCATTGACAGGCGGTTGGGTACTGGACACCAGTGTTGAAACCGGTAACGGCGTTGAGCACTTTATTTTCCTGGCATTTGATGAGGCCACTGGTAACTACATCCATGTGGAAGAGAAGGAGAGTTCGTCAGAAACGGAAGAGGGGCTGGAGTGGGGCGCCTACAGTCTGGATGCCGGAAAGGTTCTGAAAGTGACCGCGAATTTCAGCGATGAGAACGGCGGCATTGGCTTGCACGATCCGGAAGATGGTATTTCCAGCGAGCTGCAAGGCGAATACCTCACCTTTGACGTTGAAGGCAATTCAGGCTCGGTTGATGTTTTTGAGGTTGCGCAGCAGGGCGGAGAGGACACCCTCCTGGAAAGTATTCCTGCTTCGCGTGTTGTGGCGAATGGGCTGCAAGGCGCTTGGGTCGGCGATGTTGCCAATTCAGATGTGCACGATGGTGATCTGCTGATGCTGGCCTTCTTGCCCGATGGAACCTATGTGCAGGCTGAAGACGATGGAGTTGAGGTTGGTAGCTATAGCCACGATATGGAAACTGGTGTGCTGAGCACATCGGGTACCATTGTCGACACTAATGGCTACGGTTTCTCCAGCTTTGTGGGCACTGCGAACCTGAAACTATTTGTTCGCGGTAATAGTATGACCATGCAGGTTATTGGAGAGGGGGAGATACAATTCAATCGCTTGGGCGCAGGCCCAGCAGGTATTCAGGGTAGTGCTAGCTCTGGTGGGGCCAGTAGTGAAGCCATTCTTATCCACGACATTTGGGATATCGGAACTGACCAAGTTGAGGAACACTGCGAGGAGATCCGCTGGGTCGGTGAAAATGAGATCGTTAAGGAGTCCGATGCGACGGGCGAATGGAAAACGGTCATAGAAACGATTGACGGGGAGGTGCACTCCTACCCTGACGCTGACTTTAGCTTTATTTCCGCTGGTTTGGGGAAATGCCCAGCAAGATTTCAAACCGAGTTTCGTTGCGCAGATGATAACTTCATCACCTACGAAGAAACTGCTGAGGCTTGTATCGCGATGGGCGGAGAGCTGCTATAAATCCTGGGGATATGTGTCGGGCACACCTCGCCATTGGGCGATGTTGTGCCCAAATAGTATCCATTTATCACGCCAAATCTTAGAGCTGCTAATTAAACATGTGGACCAAAAATCAAATTGCCTGCGTGGTTGCTGCGGGGACTATTCTGGGGGCGTCACCAGTGACTGCCGAAATTTTTTCCGGGCGCGGTACCGCCATGGCGGGCTCGGGGGTTGCCGGTGGTGACTACACTTACAGCGCACTGATCAATCCGGCAACCGCGACAAACTTCCAGGAAAACGACAATTTTGCTGCGACTTTCGACTTCGGCCTGATCGCCAATGACGAAAACGAATTTCTCGATACCAGCGAGGACCTGACGGATTTTCTCGACGACCTCGACGGCTACACGGCTGACCAGAACGATGCTGACTACATACTGTCGCAGCTGGAAACCCTGGATAACTCCGGCCTGACTCTGGACGCCGGTGCCCAGTTGACCGTCGCCATCCCCAACAACATTGCCTCTGGCCTGCTGTTTGTGCGCCAGTCCGCCTTTGTGGCCGCCGACATACAGCTGGCGGACTCTGATGTAGAGTTGCTGGAAACTTTCGGCGAGCAGATCTTCGACGAATATGGCCTGGAAAGCGTAGTTAGTGCTTTCGGCTATTCCATGCAGGAAATCGGCTTCGCTGCCGCGCGGGAATTCACCTTCGGCGGGCACCAGGTTTCCTTGGGGGCTACGCCTAAATACCAGCGCGTGGAAACTATCGAATACATTGAAGCCATCGCCAACTTCGACAGCGACGACTTCGAGGCGGACGACTACACCCAGGAGCACACCAACTTCAACATCGACTTCGGCGCTACCATCAACTGGGGCGAGCTACAGGGCGGTGTCTCCCTGCGTAATGCTATCGCTCAGGAGTACGAAACGGTTCAAGGCGGTGTGGATATCCAGCTGGATCCACAGTTGGCCGCGGGTGTCGGGTATACCGGAGAAATCTTTACGGTATTGGCAGATCTGGATCTGAATGCTGTTGAACTCTTCGATGGCGCTGGCAAAGTACAGATCGCCCGCGTCGGCGCAGAAGCGGACCTGTTTGACTGGGCACAGCTGCGTGTCGGTTACCGCCATGACCTGAAAGGCACCTATGACGGTGCCCTGACCGCGGGGATCGGTTTTACCCCGTTTGACGTGGTGCATTTCCACCTGTCAGCGATCAAATCCTCCGACGACACGTTGGGCGCGGCATTGCAGTTCGGTTTGGAGCTGTAAACGAGATTTCTGATCGGATGTACTTGGGGCCTTTACGGCCCCTTTTCCCCCAGGTTCAGCGGAAGCTTGCCGTCGCCCCCCCTCTCTACCTTTCAATCTTGCAGGATACACTCTGAACTCCGCGTATATCGTCTGCGCATCCGCCCACTTTCGTGCACTTGAACCACATCCGCGACTCCCCGCTACCGACCAAGGCCATTCATCTCGCTCCAGAGTCACTACTGGCGTTGTTTTGTGACCCATTTCCCATTTTTTGTGCAATCACTTATATTCTGTATCCGTATCGTCCGAACGGGGAATAGCTGTCGGAATACGGCATATCGCAAGATTGATCTCAACAAACAGCAGGATGTGATTCGCACTCTGCTATCCGGCGTCATGCAAGTCGGATAGCCAGGAAATACAACAATGACAATATTAACGCCGACGTTTGCGCCCCATCCCGATGAGGATGCCTGTCTTCCCCTCCCTTCTTTGGGGGGCAACGATTTGTATGCCTACAACCAGCTTGTCAGCACCCTCTACCGCTGCCTGCATGACAATGCCGGTTTCCAGCCCTTCTTCAGCGCCTTTCAACAACACTTCAAAGCACTGCAGGGCGGTATTCTGGGCGTCACCGCCAACCCCCAGCGCATGGTGTATGGCTGGACCTTCGGTTACCCGGAAGGCTTCGAGGAGTGGTATATCAACAGCGACCTGCCAGAACGGGACGAAGCCCTGACCCGTTATGTGCAGCTGCCACCGCGCCAGTTCGATTCCTTTCTGCGCGGTGATACCAGCCGTACCATTCTGGATATTCTCGGCCCGGAAAGCCGCGCCTGGGCGGAAGCCGTGGGCATGGGCGACAGTGCCGGCATGCTGGTCACCCGGGAAAACGGCACCAATGTGGTGTTCATGGCCAACCGCCACCAGGATTTTGGCCCTTATACCGACGACGAACTCCTGCAGATGAACCTGCTGGCCCCGCATATCGAAAATGCCGTCGCCCTGCACCTGAAGCTGTATCAGTCAAACAGTGACAACGAAAACCTGGCCATGGCGCTTAACCATGTGAACAAACCCCTGATGGTGTTCAATGCCCTGGGCAGCATTGCCCAGGCCAACGATGCCGCCCGCAACCTGCTCACTCACACCGGCAACCTCTTTATTGGTGAAGACCAGCGCCTGCACAGCAGCGATAAACGCCTGACCCGCAAACTGCACGACGCCATCTCCACCTGCATCGTGCACTCCCACAAGGGCCATCTGGATACCCGCACCCTGTTTGTCCGCAATGGCCATGAACGCCTGGCCATCTGTCTGACGCCACTGGTGGCGGAAAGCGTTGAAAACAACGGCGTTCTCGCGGAATTGTTCAGCTTTGATAGTGAGCTGGCGCCGGACCTGGAGCGACTCCAGACCCTGTTTCAATGCACCCCGGCAGAAGCTTCAGTGGCAGCCACATTGATCCAGGGCCTGAGCGCTAAGGAAATTGCCGAGGAGAAACAGATCTCCGTTCATACCGTACGCCAGTACATCAAGAACCTGCTGGCCAAAAATGGCTATCGCAAACAGACCGAGCTGGTGGCCATGATGGTCAGGGCGCTGGGGTGAGAATATTCTCCGCGCACAGGACGGGCCCCACCTCATCCCGGGCTTGCCCCGGGGATGACGTTCGTCATATTCAAGGCTTGGGGATAGAGGGTTCGCAAAGCGAATACCCGGTATGACACAGTCATCACAGGAAAAACCATGACTCTGGCACTGCAGAACGAACCCGGCCTGATTCAGGCCCTTTATCAGTCACTCACCGACCGGGAAGGCTTTCATACCTTCCTGGAAAAACTGACCGGTGCCATCAATGGTTGTGCTGCCCAGCTACTGGTAGTTCACCGTCAGCCATTGCGCATGGAGCACCTTTGGTATCATGGTCTGTCCGAGGAGTTCATCAATTGGTATCTCGAAAACAATATGATCGCCCAGGACGTGGTAACCAACCTGGCGGTCAAGCAGGCGCCGGGCCTGTTCCAGCCGGCTCTGCCACTGCTGTCAGACTTCCAGCCAGACGAAGACTATTCCAAATGGGAAAATGAGCAGGACATGCTGGATTCTGCCTGGCTGGTGATTGATAGCACACGAACCCACAGCTTCGTACTGACCATTCAGCGTACCGTTGCACAAGGCCCTTATCAGCAGGCCGAGCTGGATGCGCTCAATCGGCTGGTTCCGCATATCCGCCAGACGGTACACCTTTACCGGCAGCTGGAAACACGCAGTCAGGCCGCATCTTCACTGGCAGCTGTCATTGACGTCCTCCCCGACGCCACCTTTGTGCTCGACAGCCTGGCCACCATCCTCTACTCCAACAAGGCTGCCCGCGACCTGATCGCCCGCGAGCGATGCCTCGGCATTCGTGATGAGCGTTTTTGCTTTGCAGAGAACGATGTGCAAAGCGCCTTTTTTCGAGCCTCTGCCCAAGTGGTGCGGTCCAGCATGGGCAAGGAAGACTATTGCTGCGAGACCCTGTTTCTCAAGCGGGAAGGGCGTAGCCCACTGATCTTCGTTATTCGCCCCATTGAAAGCAGCGAATTGCTGGCTGGCGGCGCCCTGGTCAGCGTGTATGAACCGGACAACCGCTCCCTTCCCAGCGTGGAAAATATCGCTACCTATTTCGACCTGACCCCGGCCGAGGCGCAGGTTTGTGAACGGTTAGTTGCAGGACTGGACGTGCAGGCTATCGCCGAGCAACTGAGTCGCGGGGTTGCAACTGTACGATCCCATATCAAGCAGGTATTCCAGAAAACCGGCTGCTCGCGACAAGGAGAACTGATCAGCCGGATTATGTCGGCATTACTGCGATAGCATAAAAAAACACGCAACGATTCAACGCTCTCTGTCACTCCAGGCTCGCCCCGGAGCGTCACCCCTGCTTCCACTGGGGCATTGCGTATAGAGAACGCAGACTCTCAGGGGAAAGACAGTTATGGTGGTTAGACGGAGTAGTGCATCACCACAATATCCCGCCCCTGTTTTTCGTAGGTATGGAATCGATCGCTGATAGCCGAAGGCTGTCCCTCAGGCTCAACCTCCACGTATCCCAATGAAGTGTAAAATGGCACCAGATGTCGATAGGGGAAGGTGAAGGTCTGCTCGTCGTACTTCTCTGCCATACCGTTCAGCAACAACCGCGCCACACCGCGCCCCTGCCAGTCCGGCGCTACCGCCACTCCGGCCAACAGCTGGCTGTCCGTCAACTGACGCAGGCAACCACAGGCAATAATGCTATTCTGGACATCCCTGACCACCGCGCAGGGATCATGCCGCTTCGCCTTACCGCGAAATTTGTGCGCACGATAGAATTTGTTGGCCAGCGGCATTTCTGCATCCGTGAGCCAGTGCACCGACAAAGTGTCTGCCGAAAGATCATCAGTTACCATCTTCTATGCCACGCCAAATCTGTCCAACCTGCCAACGCCCACTCAAAGTCTGCTATTGCAGCGCGCTGGTCCATATCCCCAACCGAGTCAAGGTGCTGATCATACAGCACCCCATGGAGCAGAAGCATCCGTTCAATACCGGGCGCATGGCGCATCTGTGCCTGGACAACAGTGCGCTGGTGGTGGCTGAGAGCCTGTCAGACGAGGAGCTGGCAAAGCTGTTGAAGCCTCGATCGGTATTGCTCTATCCGTCCCTGAGTTGGTTGCCGGAAGTGGAGCAGGTTGAGCCCGGTGCGCCGCAGGCAGGGGTGTTGGAGCAGCTGGTGGTGATCGACGCTACTTGGCGGAAGTCCAAAAAAATGCTGCATTTGCACTCAGCGCTGCAACAGTTACCGCGGGTAAGCTTGGAGGGTGCGTTTAGATCGAACTATCAGATACGAAGGTCCTCGCTGGAAAACAGTCTCTCTACCGTCGAAAGCATCGTCATGGCGATGGCGGGGCTGGAGCCGGGCAAGGACTTCCAATCCATGCTGCAGCCCTTCGAAAAAATGATCGCGCTGCAATCCCGGTAGTAAACCGGGATCAATGCGTTTTACATCCACGGTTATGTTGGGAAATTGCGCTGGGCTTCCCTACAATACGCCGCTATTTCTCCAATCGAGCCTCCCTTGTGACCACTCCTGACAATAACCACCCCCGCGATTTCCAGTCCCTGCCGCTGGAGCAGGCCCTCCTGAAGAACCTGGAGGACCTGGGCTATACACGCCTGACCGAGATCCAGGCCGCTGCGTTGCCAGCGATTGTCGCCGGCAAGGATGTAATCGGCCAGGCGAAGACCGGCTCGGGCAAGACGGTAGCGTTTGGTCTGGGTCTGCTGCACAAGCTGCGGGTAGAGCGGTTCCGGGTGCAGTCGCTGGTGCTGTGTCCCACCCGCGAGCTGGCGGACCAGGTGGCGCGGGAGCTGCGCAAGCTGGCGCGGGCGATCCACAATATCAAGATCCTGACCCTGTGTGGGGGCATGCCGTTTGGACCGCAGATCGGTTCCCTCAAGCATGGTGCCCATATTGTGGTGGGCACGCCCGGGCGCATTGAAGACCACCTGCGCAAGGGTAATCTCGATCTGAGTAATGTGGAGACCCTGGTGCTGGATGAAGCGGACCGCATGCTGGACATGGGCTTCCAGGCGGTGCTGGACCAGATTCTGGCGGAACTGCCGCAGCAGCGGCAAACCCTGCTGTTCTCTGCTACCTATCCCAAAACCATTGATGCGCTGGCCGCGCGGGTACTGCGCGACCCGGTTACGGTGGAAGTAGCGGCCGGGCATACCCAGAGCACGATTGAGCAGAACTACTACCGCGTAGAGAACAACGAGGCTCGCCCGGCGGCTTTGTATCAGTTGCTGGCCAACTACGACGCGTCCTCCGCGCTGGTGTTCTGCAACACCAAGAAAGAGGCTGATGAAGCCGCCGAGACCCTGAAGCGTGCCGGCTTTGCCGCGCTCGCGCTGCACGGTGATATGGAGCAGAAAGACCGCGACCGCACCCTGGCACTCTTCGCCAACGGCAGCGCCTCGGTTCTGGTGGCAACCGACGTGGCTGCACGCGGGCTGGATATCGAAGAGCTGCCGGTGGTGGTGAACTACCACCTCTCCCGTGACCCGGAAGTGCATGTGCACCGAGTCGGCCGCACGGGGCGGGCAGGGCAGAAGGGCGTGGCGCTGTCACTGGTCAGCAAAAAAGAGATCTACAAGCTGGAGCGGCTGGAAGAGCTGATGCAGCAGAAGATCACCCTGCAGGAAGTGCCGCAACTGCCCAAAGGCTTCGCTCCCACAAAACCTGTGATGTCGACCCTGCAGATCGACGGCGGCAAGAAACAGAAAGTCCGTGCCGGTGATGTGGTGGGCGCGCTGACCGGCGACGGTGGCATCGACGGTTCACAGATCGGTAAGATTCAGTTATTTGATTTCTCTACCTTTGTTGCAGTACAGCGGCCGGTTGCCAAGAAGGCTTTGAACAAGCTCGCCAACGGCAAGCTGAAAGGTCGTAAATTCCGCTCGCGTATTGTGGGTGTGTGAACGCCCTGCGACAGTTAAATACTCCAATTGACCGGGCAATGCCGGATGCATTCGGTGTCACCGTATAGGTCCCCTCCAAAAAAACACCGGGTGCGATAGACTGATTGGCAGAACCAGCGATCAGTCAGCCCGGCAAACTATGAATAATGCCCTGATTCAGGCACAAAACCTCTCCCGCTCTTACCGCAATGGTCGCGAACAGATCAGCGTGCTGCACGGTTTGTCGCTGGAGCTGCGGGGCGGTGAAGCGGTGGCAGTTATCGGTCCTTCGGGATCGGGCAAGAGCACGCTGCTGAACCTGCTCAACGGGCTTTTGCTGCCAGACAGCGGCCAGCTGCAGGTATTCGGCCGGGCGCATTCCGATCTTACGGAAAACGACTGGGCCGAGCTCCGCCGTACCCGTATCGCCACACTGTTCCAGGATGGCAACCTGATCCCCACACTCACTGTTTCCCGCAACATCGCTTTCCGCGCCGGGCTTGCTGGCTTGCAAGCCCACGACGGCGAGGCGCTGCTCGCGCAGCTGGATATTGCGGACGTTGCGCACCGTTATCCCGATCAACTCTCCGGCGGCCAGCGACAGCGGGCGGCGCTGGCCTGTGCTTTTGCCATGCGGCCGGAATTGATCCTTACCGATGAACCCACCGGAAGTCTCGACTACGCCACTGCCCAGCGTGTGGTGCCGTTGTTTTTCGATGCGATCCGCGAGCGCGCGCTGGGCGCACTGATCGTTACTCACAATCCCGAACTGGCCCAGCGCTGCGACCGGATTCTGGAACTGCGGGAAGGAGCCCTGCGTCCATGGGACTCGGCAGTGTCTTCCTGAGCCATTATCTCCGTCATCCCGGTCAGTTGGTCGGGTTGCTGCTGATTCTGGTGTGTGCCGCCATGCTGTGGAGTGGGGTGCGTTCGTTGACGGGCTCGGCGGAGAGTGCGGTGGCAAAATCCCGCGCGACGCTGGAGCCGTTGCTGAGTGTGGTGCGCGAGGATGGCGCTGCCCTGGCGGTGGAGGACTTCACACGGCTGCGTCGTGCGGGTTTCTGTGTGTCGCCACGGTTGGAGGTGCGCTTTGCCGACCGCGACGCCCCTGCGGTGATTGGTATTGATCCGTTCACTGCTGGCTGCTTGCGGCAGTACCGCGAATCGGGAGAAGAAGGGGGTGTAGAAGAGGGTTCAGAGAATGGCGCCAACATCGCAGGAAAATTACTGTCGGCTCTCGACAGGCCATTGCTGCTTGGCAGCTCCCGGGATCTTGCCCGTTGGCAGGCACTGTCGTTACCTGGAGCGGAAGCCATTGAACTCGACGAAAGCGACGGCATTCCGCGCGGGCAGTTACTGACGGATATTTCCGTCGCTGCGGAACTGGCCAGCAGCGGGCGCAGCACGTTGCAGATACTGTTGCCCGCGGTAGAGACAGAGAAGAGCCCGCTCCCCGCGGGTTATCGCGGTGAAGTGGAAGACTACGGTGTGCAGCCGGATCCACTGGTGGAGGCTTTCCTGTTGAGCCTGGACGCACTGGGTGCACTCGCATTGCTAGTGGCGGCGTTGCTGGTGCGCAGCGTATACCGCTTTTCCATGGAGCAGCGGCGCCGGAGCCTGGAAATTCTGGTCCGGATCGGTGTGCCGCTCGTCAAGCTACGACTGGCGCTGCTTTTAGAAGTGTTATTGGTGGCGTTGATCGGCGGTATTGCAGGCGTGTGGCTGGGTGAACGGCTGGCGTCGGCGATGGCCGATGGCTTCCAGGGGACGCTCAGCGGGCTTTTCAGTATCGATACTTTGGCGAAGAGTGTACCGACCACACAAACCTGGCTCGGCATGGTGCTGATTCTGGCGGTGGTGGTGGGCTGGGCCTGCCTGGACCTGCTGATGTTGCGACGGGCACAGTGGGGCGGGGCCGAAGTGAATGGCGCACAAGCTGGCAGGTTGAAGGCCGGCTACTGGCGCTGGTTGGGCGCAATCGGGCTGGTGGCAGTATCCCTCGCGATATTGCTGTGGACGGACAAACTTTGGCTGGTGTTTGCCTCTGCCACCGGCTGTCTGCTCGGAGTAGGCCTGCTACTGCCAGAAATTCTGAACCGCTTGTTGGCGCGCGCAGAACACCACTGCCGGCAACCACTGCCGGAGTGGTCCTGCTCCGAAATGCGCGCGCTGTGCCGTTTGTTGAGCCTGCCGCTCACTGCACTGGCCTTTTCCATCGCCACCGCGATTGGCGTGCAGGCAATGGTCACAGGGTTCGAATCCACTTTTGCCCGCTGGCTCGATCAGCGCCTGCAGGGCGATCTATACGTCGATCCGGGCCGGCCGGTGGCCACTGATGAATGGCGTGCGCAGCTGCGGAACCTCCCGGATGTAACCAGCGTACTGCCCATGGTGCGCGGCCGCGCATTACTGGAACAGGAACCGCCGGCGGATGCAATGCCCGTGGATGTGCTGGCGATCGATCCGGGCTCACCGCTGTTGCAGGAATGGCCATTCAAGGCCGCCGCCCCAGACCTTTGGACTGAACTTTCAAACCGTGGCGTGCTGATCAATGAACAGCTGGCGCAACGGCAGTCGCTGGCAGTCGGCGACCGTATTCGGTTTCAATTGGGAGAAACCAAGCACGCCCGTGAGGTAGTCGGCATCTACGCCGATTACGGCCGGCCTCAGGGTGAACTGATGTTGCCACTGGCGCTGGTGCCGGATTCGCTGCCCAATCGTTATTCCACCTTTGTGCTGGACGTCAGTGACATCCAGCGCACCTCCTGGCAGGACTGGCCAGCACAATATACCTGGATGGCCGGCAGTCGACTGCGCGATCAAGTAGGATTGAAACAGGCGGCCAACGCTGCCTTTACCCGCACTTTCCAGCTGACCCAGCTGCTGAACGTGTTGACCCTGGCGCTGGCCGGTACCGCGCTCGCGCTGATGGGACTGGTGATTTTTCGCATGCGGCAGGGGAGTTATACCTTGTTGCATGTTTACGGTGTGCAGCGCCACAAATTGCGCGGTCGATTGATCGCACACAGTATGCTCGTGACCGGTCTGCTGGGGCTGTTGGCAATCCCGCTGGGCGTATTCCTGGGTTGGGTATTGGTGGCACGGGTAAATCCCGCGGCATTTGGCTGGACGCTGCCGTTGCACTTCTATCCGGGGTTCTGGTTGCAGGTTTGGCTGGTGTGTCTGCTGATTGGCGCGTTGGTGGGGGCATTGGTAGGCAATCCGGTGCGGCTGGAAACGCTGAAGAATGAATAGGAAACAATGAATAGCCTCGGCCGCACACTGTTAATTTCTCTCCTGTTGCTATCGGGTTGCGCCAAAGAGCCCGCCCCTCAGTCCTCTCTCGCTGCACTCAGCGATCCGCCGGCGGGCTTTCGCCAGGCTGCATCGGGTATGACCGTACAATTACCACAGGATCTCGGTCCACACCCGCAGTACCGCCTGGAATGGTGGTATCTCACCGCCAACCTGAAGAGTGCCGACGGCGAACCTTTTGGTGTGCAGTGGACCCTGTTCCGCAATGGTATTCACCCCGGCCCGTTCAAAAACAGAGAGCCGGGCTGGGACCGCAATGAAGTCTGGCTCGCGCACGCTGCCCTGAGCCGCCCCAACGATCACCACTTCGCCGATCGCGCCGCCCGCGGTGGCACCGGCCAGGCCGGCGTCACCGCAAAACCCTTCAAAGCCTGGATCGACCACTGGCTGCTCGAGAGCCTCGATACCGATACCTGGCTGCTAGCGGTGGACGGTGAGGACTTTCGTTACCGCCTGCAGGTTCAGCCCCAGCTACCTGCAGTGTTAAATGGTGAACGGGGCTTCAGTGCCAAGTCTGCAGGCGGCGGAGGCTCGATGTATTTCAGTTATCCACTGCGGGTTGTCGGTGGTGATATCGAAATGAATGGCGAAAAATACCAGGTTAGCGGGCAGGGGTGGTTCGACCGCGAATGGAGCAGTCAATACCTGAAGCTGGACCAACAGGGCTGGGACTGGATGGCCCTGCACCTCGACGATGGACGCCACCTGATGGTATTTCGGGTGCGCGGTGCAGAGGACTTCTATTCGGGGACCCTGGTGGCTGTGGATGGCAGTGCAGAAACACTGGGAGCCAGCGACTTCAGCCTGCGTCCCGTCCGGTATCGCAATAGTCGTTACGGTAGAGTTCCCGTGGCCTGGCAATTGCGTGTGCCGGCGCAGGCGTTAAACCTCAGCATACAGTCCTGGCCGGGTGACTACTGGAGCGCCGGGGTATGGCGATACTGGGAAGGCCCGGTTTCAGTCGGCGGAAGCCATCGTGGTGAAGGTTATCTGGAGATGACTGGATATGAAAACTGAGATACGCGAGTGGGATGCTGAAAAGTGAGATGCAGAGAAAGGACGCTCCTGCTTTTCCTGTCGCACATTTGAAGCATTTTGTTGGCAAACTGTGTTCTTTATTGATGTCTGATTTACCGGTGTATGTTTGTGAGTAAATGCATTCAGTTCTGTAAAACGGTGGTGCTTGCGGGTCTTTGTTTCTCGGCTGTTTCAGTTTCCCACTTGGCTGAGGCGAGTGATGGGGCAAGGTCTTGTGTTCTGGGCGACCGCGGTGGAAATGATCCTGGAGACGTCATCCGCGTGGCCACCTTCAATGCCTTCCTCAACCGCACGAATGAGGGTGACCTGCTGAAGGAGCTGGCGGAACGCGACAGTCCGCAGATCCGTGCGGTGAGTGAAATCATCCAACGGGTTCGGCCCGATATCCTGCTGCTCAATGAAGTGGATCGCGATAGCGAGGGTGAGGCCGCGGCGCTTCTGCAGAAAAATTACCTTGCTGTACCGCAGCGTCAACAACACGCCATCGAGTATCCATACCGCTATTTTGCCCCGGTGAATACCGGTGTCGACAGCGGTTTGGACCTCAACAACGATGGCCGGCTGGGCACTCCTGAAGACGCTTTCGGCTACGGTACCTTTCCCGGTCAATATGGAATGCTGTTGCTGTCGAAATATCCTCTACAGACAGCGAGCGTCCGCACTTTCCAGAATTTTTTATGGAAAGATATGCCCGGCGCCCTGATACCCAACGAATACTACCCGCCGGAGGTATCGGGGCAATTGCGGTTGTCCAGCAAAAGCCACTGGGACATCCCGCTCAATATCCAGGGCAAAACCCTCCATATTCTTGCGGCCCACCCGACGCCGCCGGTATTTGATGGCCCCGAAGATCGTAATGGCCGGCGCAATCACGATGAAATCCGCTTCTGGGCCGACTATATCCGAGGAGAAGACTATTTCTACGATGACCAGGGGAGAGCAGGCGCGTTAGCGCCCGGCGCGCGCTTTGTGATCCTTGGCGATTACAATGCGGATCCCCACGACGGAGATTCATTGAACAATGCCATCGGGCAATTGCTGCAACATCCAGCCGTTGCTGAAGACCGCCCCCCTGCGAGTGACGGAGCCCTGCAGGATGCGGCATCCGCTGGTCAGGTAAATGACCAGCACCGCGGTAATGCCGCTTTTGACACCGGTGCTTTCAACCCGAAAGGTTCTGGCAACCTGCGGCTGGATTATGTGCTGCCATCCCGCCGGGGGATCACTCCGCAGTGTGCTTCGGTGTTCTGGCCCGCAGAGGGGCAGGCGGGAAGGGAGCTGGTCGGGAAAGGACACCCGGTTGTTTCGTCCGATCATCATCTCGTATGGATGGATCTGACGCTGGACGACCTGGATAGCGATTCCGCGGGCGAGGTCCGATAAGCACGACACCCCTGGCACAGATAGATCAGGTAGACAGAAACACCGTGTGAGGTATTGCCGGAGGCAGCGGCAGCTTTATGGTGTAAAAATATCCTCTATCGCTGCCCCAAAACACTTCGCTATTTTAAAGGCCAATGGCAGGCTGGGGTCGTATTTTCCGGACTCGATCGATATTACCGTTTGGCGACTGACGTCCAGAATGTCGGCCAGTTGCTGCTGCGTCAGTTGTTGATTTTTTCGATATTCTCTCAAGCGGTTTTTCATCGTACGTCTCTTGGGCCGCTATATTCACTCGCGGACGAGCTTGTCGGATAACAGCTGCGCTACATGGTCATTCAGCGTTTTGGCTGGGGCATTGTAGGTAAGGTTGAGTTGGTTGCGACTGGACTGGTTATCAAATGCCAGAGGGTAGTTTACGTTATCGGCAATATAGCGCCGGCGCATGCCAATAAGTGGGGCGATAAGCCACAGCAACCATTTTGGCGCTTCACCGGTTGGTAATTTCTGCTCAAGATTGAAGCGCTCAGTGTCAATCAGCCGGGCAATATCCAGTAAGCGGAGGCTTTCTGCCACCGCAATATAGCGGCTCCCACTTTCTCCCCGTAACGCGGCCGTCACATGGGCCTCGGCCGCATCCCGTACATCGACCAGCCCGAGCCACAGTCTGGGTACGCCGCGACGGAAGGAGCCGTTAAGAAACTGTCGCATCATCGTGACGCTGGTACTGTCCATTCGCCGGGACAGCGAGGGGCCAAAGATGGCGCCGGGGTGAATGGTAACCAGGCTCCAGCGTTGCTGCTGTTGCTGTAATTCCCAGGCCAGCGCTTCGGCGCGGGTTTTGGCATAAGCATAAGGGTTGTTTTCAGGCGTGGCGCTGTGGTTGATGTTTTCAGTGTTGACTGCGCGGGCCTTCGCTGCGTGGATTTCGCGCGCACTGTTATACAGCGCGACGATACTGCTTGTCAGTACCACTCGCTGTACTGACGGGGTCCGTTCTACACTGCTGATTACATTCCGTGTGCCTTCCATGGCCGGGCGTAGTAACTGCTCTTCCGGGGACTTTGGTTGTTCAAATAAATAGGGGGATGCACTATGGATAACCAGGTCGCACCCGACGATGGCCCGATCAAAGCTCCGCGGCTTCAGCAGGTCGGCTTCGAATAGTTTTAACTTGCCCGGATATTCTGTTCCGAGCTTTAGCAGGTGGTCGATTTTTTCCTGGTCATGCAGATTACGCACGGTGCCATGCACTTCCATTCCCCGGTTGAGCAGGGAATACACAATCCACGATGCCAGATAGCCGCTGGCGCCGGTTACCAATACTCTTTCTTGCATGATGCGACTTCCTGTCGATATTGATGTTTCCTAGGAACGGTAACCGTGATCGCGGAAGGACAGGCTCAGCGACCACGCCACAAGTGTGATCAGCATCATCCAGAATCCGTTAAAAAGCGGTAGCAGCTGGTTGACCTGTAGTATGCCGATGATTGTGAATAGGGAAAAAAGGAGGGGTAGTGCAATGGCGCAGGCCTGACGGTATAAACTCTGGTGAAACTCGTCACTGCGGCGGTAAAAGAAATACACCAGAAGCACCACACCAAGCGCTGCCAGCAGCAAACCGCTGATAACCAGCCCGCGACTGTTTGGTGTTTCCAGGTACAACGGTGTGAATGACGCTAGAACGCCTGCTCCCAGTAGAATAAGCCCGCTTACGATTCGGATGAGATAGGGCAGGTTTAGCCCCATCACATTTTCGCCTTCCTTGGCCATACAGTGCCTGCCTTTCGGTTTCCCTGATTTCTGGTTGTAAAGTGTGCTTTACATGCTATGGCTGATACGGGGAGTGGTCAAGGCTGCTTTACATTTTAGTGGTGATTTAGGCGCCTGATTTTAAGGCCCCATGGACCACTAGAATCGAATGCGAAGCCCAAGCGCCCCATCTACGCCAAAACCTTCGTCACGGTCGTTGTCACTGAACGCAAAATGCGGCACCGCCTGAATATAGACTTGCAGGTTTGGGGCGAGGCCGAAGTTCAGGCCAACGGGCAGGCGGACACCGGCCCTGTCATCGTGGTGGTGGTTATCTGCTCCCTCAAAAAAACCACCCAGATCAACATAGCCGTTCAGCGTGCCGCGATCGTTGTGGAAGTTCTGAATTCGCATGTCTACTGCCAGGGCATCGCTGTTCACAAAAACCGAGGTGCCGTGATACTGCGCAGTCACACCAGCGCCCAGATCGTAGGCAACGCCGAGACCGAGCTCTGAGTTGCTGTTTGCTTGTGATTGCGCGCTGAAAACTGTCGCCGCAATGGCCAGGGGAACCCATTTAAACTGCATAAATACCTCATGGTGGGCTTGTTGGTGGGCGTGAAAGATCGGGGAGTTTATCGTTATGGGCGCCGCTTGCTTTGTCGCAGGTCACAGGAATGCAACGAATCTGCCTCTGATCTCTCGCATTTATTTGAAACGGGCGAGACGCAGCGCGGCAGAATCTGGATAATGCCGCGCACTCAGCCCTTGTGCCGACAGCGTCTTGTAAACCCGAGCGGCGAAAACCTCCAAACCCGGTAGTCTCCATGGAAATCAACGTCAACTTCCTCGATAACCTGCGCCTTGAAGCCAAATTTGACGACTTCACGGTCATTACCGATCAGCCCATCCGCTATAAGGGCGATGGTTCGGCGCCGAGCCCGTTTGACTACTTCCTGGCCTCTTCCGCCCTCTGTGCGGCGTATTTTGTTCGTGTCTATTGCCTGGCACGGGATATTTCGACCCACAACATTCGTTTATCGCAGAACAATATTGTCGATCCGGAGAACCGCTATAACCAGATTTTCAAAATCCAGGTAGAGCTGCCGGAGGATATTTCGGAAAAGGACCGGCAAGGCATCCTGCGCTCCATCGACCGCTGCACCGTAAAGAAAGTGGTGCAGACAGGACCGGACTTCCAGATCGAGACGGTGGAGAACCTGGCGGAGGATGCCCAGGCATTGCTGATGGTGGAACCGGATGCGGAACACCAGACGATGATCGAGGGCAAAGATCTGCCGTTGGAGCAGACCATTGCCAATATGACGAAGATCCTCGCGGATCTGGGAATGAAGATCGAGATATCCTCCTGGCGCAATATCGTGCCGCACGTGTGGTCGTTGCATATCCGCGATGCGGCTTCCCCCCAGTGCTTTACCAATGGTAAAGGCGCGACGAAAGAGAGCGCGCTGTGTTCCGCACTGGGCGAGTTTATCGAGCGTCTGAGTTGTAATTTCTTCTACAACGACCAGTTCTTTGGCGAGGAAATTGCCAACGCCACGTTTGTACATTACCCGAACGAGAAGTGGTTTCCGCTTGAGGAAGATGACGGGTTGCCGGAAGGGATACTGGATGACCACACCCTGGCCATCTACAACCCGGATGGCGAGCTGGCCGGTTCCAACCTGATCGATACCAATTCCGGCCGCGCAGATCGCGGTATCTGCTCGCTGCCCTTTGTGCGCCAGTCCGATGGCGAGGTGGTGTATTTCCCATCAAACCTGATTGAAAACCTGTTCCTGAGTAACGGTATGAGTGCGGGTAACACGTTGGCGGAAGCCGAGGTGCAGTGCCTGTCGGAAATCTTCGAACGCGCGGTGAAGAAGGAAATTCTGGAACAGGAAATCGCACTACCTGATGTGCCCCGTGAAGTGCTGGAACAGTACCCGGATATCATCGAAGGCATTGACGCGCTGGAAGCGCAGGGCTTTCCGATTCTGGTGAAGGATGCGTCCCTCGGCGGTCAGTTCCCGGTGATGTGTGTCACCTTGATGAACCCCCGCACCGGTGGTGTATTTGCCTCGTTCGGTGCCCATCCGAGCTTCCATGTGGCGCTGGAGCGCAGCCTGACCGAGCTGATGCAGGGCCGCAGCTTCGAGGGGCTGAACGATGTGCCGCCGCCCACGTTCAACAGTCTGGAAGTCACCGAGCCACAGAATTTTGTCGAACACTTTATCGATTCCACCGGCGTGGTTTCCTGGCGCTTCTTCAGTGCCAAATCCGATTACGAATTTGTGGAATGGGACTTTACCCCGGATGTCAGCTCAGGCAATCCCGCGAACACCAACAACACGGAAGCGGCCCGCCTGTTCAAGATTCTTGAAGAAATGGGCAGGGAAGTGTACGTAGCGACATTTGAGGAGCTGGGCGCGCCAGCGTGTCGGATCCTGGTGCCGGGCTACTCAGAGGTGTATCCGGTGGAGGATCTGATCTGGGATAACACCAATAAGGCCTTGGATTACCGGGAAGATATCCTGAATCTGCACCGCCTGGATGATGATGAGTTGGAAGACCTGGTGGAGCGCCTTGAAGAAAGCCAGATCGACAACTACGAAACCATCATCACCCTGATCGGGGTCGAGTTCGATGAGAATACAGTGTGGGGTCAATTGACAGTATTGGAGCTGAAACTGTTGATCTACCTTGCGCTACAGCGTCATGAAGAGGCGCTGGAGCTGGTGGAAGCGTTTCTGCAGTACAACGACAACACGGTAGAGCGCGGGCTCTTTTATCGCGCGGTACAGGCGGTACTGGAAATTGCGCTCGACGATGAACTGGAGCTGGAAGACTTTATCTTCAATCTGGGGCGGATGTACGGTGAGGATGTGATGCAGGCGGTAGTCGATTCCGTCGACGGCTCCGTGCGTTTCCACGGTCTCACCCCCACCAATATGCAACTGGAAGGGCTGGACAAGCACCTACGTTTGATTGAGAGCTATAAAAAGCTGCATGCGGCGCGGGCGGCTGCTCGCTAAACGGGGTGGCCCTTAACTATTAACTGTTAATAGTAGGGTGGATAAGCGCGGCGCTTATCCACCCTGCAAATTCAACACGTCACTCCCGCCTGCACGGGAATGGCGAGGTTGGCTTCAGTGGGCGCTGGCCGATTCTGTTGCCGCTGGTGCGGATTCGGCTTCAATCACGTTGCCGTCTTCATCCAGCTCCACGATCGGCAGCTCCAGCGCTTCCAGATCCTTACGGATGCTGGCCGCGTCACCCACCACGACGATGGCCTGATTCTCAGGTTCCAGAATACCGGTAAACACCTTGTTCAGTGTCTCCCGGTCGGTCTCCTTCAGGATCGCGTTCTGTTGCGAGCGGTAATCCAGCGGCAGATCGTAGTCCAGGATACGGCTCAGCAGGCCGAGCTTGGCACCGGGGGTTTCGTAGTTGCGCGCTTCCTGTTGGCCGATGGCGGAGCGCAGGTAATCAAACTCAGCTTCGGTCATCCCTTCCTTGTCGTAGGTGGCCAGTTCGGTCAGCACCTCATTCAATGCATCTGCCGTTGCCTCCTTCTTCACTTCCGAACTGAAGGTATACAGACCGCTTTCGGGGCCGCCATTCAGGTAGGTGCGTGCACCGTAGGTGTAGCCCTTGTCTTCACGCAGGTTGAGGTTGATACGGCTGGAGAAATTGCCACCCAGGGGGAAGTTGCCCAGGTAAGACAGATAGTAGTTGCCCAGTGCATCGTAGGGCAGCGCGTGCTGACCGGTGCGCAGGCTCGATTGCGCGGCCCCTTCCTTGTTGACCAGGTAAATGGTCTGGCCTTCGATCTTGGGCTGTTGCAGCGCGATTGCGGGACGGACTGGTTTGGTGACTTCCAGCTTCGCCAGGCCGTCGAGTGATTTGACGATGGTGTCATGGGGCAGGCTGGTGCTGGCGGTGACACCCAGCAGATGGTTGGGGAAGTGTGCCTTGTAGTAGCCCTTGACGTCGTCGAGGGTGATATTGGCCACGGTATCCGGCAGGCCGCCCATGGGGTAGCTGAGCGGGTGTTGTGGGCCGCGCATTACTGCACCGAGGGCGCGAGTTGCCAGTCCCTGTGGGGTTTTGCGGGACTGTTGCAGGCCCTCGATGGTCTGCTGCTTGATACGGGCGAAATCTTCCTCAGTAAACGCCGGTTTGAGCATGCGCTCCATCATCAGCGGCATCGCCGCATCCAGATGTTTGGCCAGTACATTCAGGGTGACAGTGGTGTCGTGCGCGCCCGCATTCACGCTGACAGAGGCACCCAGGCGCTTCAGGGCCTCGGTGAATTCCGCCGCACTGCGTTCTGTAGTGGCTTCGGTCATCAGTGACGTCATCATTGCGGTGAGGCCGGCTTTGCCTCGGGGCTCGTCGCGCTGGCCAACGCCGAAGACGGCGCGCACGGTAACGGTGGGGGTTTCGTCGTTCTGGACCGACAGCAGGCGTACGCCATTTTCCAGTTTGCCGTCTTTGATCGCCGGCAGTTCCACTTGCGGGTTGATACCGGGTGTGGGCTGCACGCTGCGGTCGAAGTCGTCTTTTACCGGACGCAGTGCCAGTGCTTCGTCTTCATCGGCGTAGCTTTCGGGAATGGTGCGGTCCCACTCATAGTTCTGTTCCGCTGCGGCCAGTTCGGTTTTGCCGTTGGGCACGATGCTCAGCAGGACCGATGGCTTGCCGGCGACATATTCATCGAATACACGGGTAACGTCCTCGGTTTCAACCGACAGGTATGCGTTGATCTCGTCGTCGATGCCTTTTGGGCTGCCGGTGAAGGTTTCGAAGGCGGCCAGGGTGGAGACCTTGCCGGATACGGACTGCAGGCCGAATACGCGGCCGGATTCATAGCCCGCTTTGAATTTCACCAGGTCGTCTTCGGAAACGCCGCGCTCGACGAAATCGGTCAGTGTGTCGCGCACGGCCTGCTCCATTTCCGCGAGGGATTCGCCGGAAGCCGGGTTCTGGATCACGATAAACCACATCTCGCAGGCCAGCTCCTTACAGGAGTGGGTCACGCTGGCCTGGACCGCGCGGCCGGTCTGTACCAGGCGCTTGTAGAGCATGGAGTCCTGGCCCTGGCCGAGAATGGCTGCCGCCGCATCCAGTGCTGGCTCGTCTTCGTGATTGGCGTACACGGTGGGCAACATCATCGCCAGCGCCGGCAGGTGGATATTGTCCTCGAGGGTTACGTAGCGGTCTTTCTCAAGGGTGGCCGGTTGCTTCGGCAGGTCTTTGACTTCGGGGCCGGCGGGAATCGGGCCAAAGTATTTGGCGACCCATTCCAGGGTTTGCTGTTTGTCGATATCGCCACCGATGGTGAGCACCGCATTGTTGGGGCCATACCAGCGCAGGAAGAAACGCTTGAGGTCGTTGAGGTCGGCGCGGTTCAGGTCTTCCATCCAGCCAATCACCGGCCAGGAGTACGGGTGGCCGTCTGGATAGGTGGAAGCGTACATGGTTTCCAGGGCGCGGCCGTAGGGGCGGTTGTCCACACGCTGGCCGCGTTCGTTCTTCACCGTCTCCCGCTGCACCTCGAATTTCTCTTCGGTCACCGCGTCCAGGAATACACCCATACGGTCGGATTCCAGCCACAGCACGGTTTCCAGCTGGTTGGCCGGGACGGTTTCGTAATAGTTGGTGCGGTCGGTATTGGTGGTGCCGTTCAGGGTGCCGCCGGCTTCCTGAATGATTTTGAAATGCTGCTCGTCACCGACGTTGACGGAGCCCTGGAACATCATGTGTTCGAAGAAGTGGGCAAAGCCGGAGCGGCCCGGATCTTCGCGGTTGGAGCCTACGTGGTAGGTCACATCCACGTGCGCCAGCGGATCGGAGTGATCTTCATGCAGCACTACGGTCAGGCCGTTGGCGAGCTTGTATTTGCTGTAGGGGATGGCGATTTCTGCGCCGTCGCCGTCGAAGGTCTCTACCAGGGTGATGCCATCGGGCAGCCGGGTATCAGCGGCCGCCGCTTTTTCTGCCGGGCTGTTTGCTGGCGATTGCGCGTCGGGCGAGGCTGATTCCTTACCGCAGGCGGCAACAAGCAGCGCTGCGGTGAAAATCAGAGCGATTTTAGTGCGATCCATTGGCGAAGTGCTCCATTTTTTATTGAGACCCTTCGATCCTACCACAGCCCGCTGGCAGTCAAAGCGGCGGCGCGGTGAAGGCCGTTATCCGATCGGCAGGCGGTACCTTTGTACCAGTTAGCGCCAGGCGTTGGGCTGTGGCAATCTTCCGGCGTAGACCTTTGAAGGGTTGCACTACCAATATCAGACCCATTCAACAGCAGAGGCAGGGAAGTCTTGTTGTCCGTTCTGACAGGTGCCGGTCGCGATCCTGTGCACCGTGTACTCGAATCACTCAATACTTCGACGGTAAATGCGTTTACCACCCAATGGGTGGTGTCTGTGTGCCTGTGGGGCTGGCCTGCGGGCGTGGGCGCCGTTTCGTTGTTGCCGCATCTTCCCCAAGGTGCGACCTATTGGCTGTTGTTGGTGGTTTCGTCGACCTGTTGCATATGTGGTCGATGGGCCAGTTCATGGGGCAGATGGTTGTTGTTGCCAGGTGTTGCCGGGTTGGGACTGGGCTGGGGGATCTGGCACGCCCAGGGGCTGATGGACGCCCGTCTGCCGGAGGTGCAGCACGGGTCAGATTTTCCGCTCACCGTCGAGGTGGTGTCGCTACCTGAAGTAAGCCCGGCGACATTTCGTTTCGGGCGGGCGGAGGGGGAGTCCGGGCCGGCATACGATATCCGTTTCACTGCGCGGGTGAATGCGCCCGCGCCCGCGTTTTTACTCGATCGCACCCTGTCCGTTCGTTGGTATGGCGTGCCTGAAGCCCAGCGCCACCAGTTGCGCAATGGCAGTCATTGGCGCATGACCCTGCGGCTGAAGACCCCGCGTGGCAGTATCAATCCGCACACTTTTGATTATGAAGCCTGGTTGCTGCAACGGGGCATTGCTGCCACCGGCTATGTGCGCAGTCGTGACGGGGTCCCTGAGCTGGTCGCTGAGGGGCGGGGGTTTGGATACTTTCGCGAGGTGCTGCGGGACGGGCTTTCTGGTCAATCCAGAGAGGGCGAAGGGCAGGTAATTACTCAAGCACCGGTTATGGCTGCGCTGTTACTGGGCGACAGGAGCGATCTGGAACCGGAGACTCGCGAGTTGCTCCGGAACACCGGCACCGCCCATCTGTTGGCGATATCCGGGTTGCATGTGGGGATGGTGGCGGCCATTGGCCTGCTGCTGGGGAGGCTGATCTCCTGGCTTATCGGTTTGTACCGCCCCCTGTCACCGGGACTGCTGCCGGCGATCACAGCACTACTGTGTGCGGGGAGTTATACACTGGTGGCGGGTGCGCCGCTGTCTGCGCAGCGCGCGCTGATCATGACGGCGGTACTACTGCTGGCCTGGCTCTGGCGCCGACGGATCGGTGCTGGCAGTGGTTTTGCGCTGGCGCTCGCTGCGGTCGTTACTTGGCAACCACTGGCGCCGTTGAACGCGGGGTTCTGGTTGTCGTTTGGTGCGGTGGCCGGTTTGTTGCTGGGCTATAGCGGCCGCTTGCGCATTCCCGCCACAGAAAATGTGGATGAGAAGCGCTTCAAATTCAGAATACGGGACTGGCTGTACAACCTGACGCGTAGCCAGTGGTTGATATTCGTGTGCCTGCTTGTGCCCTCGGCATTGATCTTTTCCGGTGTCAGTTTTTCCGGGTTGCTGCTCAATTTGATGGCGATCCCGTGGGTGGGTTTTCTGGTATTGCCGGTATTGCTGCTTGCCGGCGTCGTACTCTCGCTAGGCTATTTATTTCCCGGAATATTGAATGGCAGCGTTCTACCGGTGCTGCTGAATTATGTGGACTGGCAGCTATCCTGCCTGCTGGATTTTCTCGCCGCTGGTGAACAGTTGGCGCCGGGCTGGCAGCCACTGACAATCGTCGACCCGCTGCTGGCCGGATTGGCGTTGCTTGCGGTTTTATTGCTGATCCTCCCCAGAGGGTTCCCCGGGCGGTATTTGGGTTACGTATTGCCAGTTTTACTTGTATTCGGTTGGACTGCGCGCGGTGAACCCGGGCTGCCTGTGTCAGTACCCGATGGCAACGGCGAATCGCTCAGTGTTACGGTTCTGGATGTGGGACAGGGGTTGGCGATTGCGGTTCGCAGCGGTGGTACCAGCCTGGTGTTTGATACCGGAATCGACAGTCCCTCCGGCTGGAGCGCGGGAGACAGCATCGTCGCGCCCTATCTGCGGGGCGAGGGCGTGCGGCGCGTGGATGCACTCATTCTGAGCCATGGAGATCGGGATCATGCCGGGGGCCTGGCGGGGCTGTTGGCGGTAATGCCGGTTGATCGTGGGTTCGCGCCGGGTCAATTGAAGGCACGATTTTCGGAAGCGGCAATACCGACAGAGCCCTGTATTGCCGGGACCAGTGTGGTGCTCGGAAAACAAGCCGGGGCTTTCAAGCTCGATTGGCTGTGGCCGGAAAGCACCGCGCTCACCGGTGAAGAGAATGCGCACAGTTGTGTGGCGCTGCTGCAATGGCGCGGGCATCGTATCCTGCTGACCGGAGACATCCCCGCATCTGTGGAGCGACGGCTGGCTTCGCAGTATCCGGATTTTGCAGCGGTAGATTTGCTGGTGGCACCGCACCACGGCTCTCGCAGTTCTTCATCGCTTGCGCTTGTGCAGTGGGCGCGGCCGGGCAGGGTGGTGTTCAGTGCCGGCTTTCGGCATCACTTTGGCCACCCACACCCGGATGTTGTGGAACGTTTTGCTGCTGCGGGTAGTCAGATTTTCAACACGGCAGAGATGGGGGCGGTGCGCTTTGAGTGGTCGGGCGAGGCTGAGAATGCAGTGATTCGGCTCGCACGGTGTCGCAATCGATTCTGGTACAAAAATTCCGCTCTGTGCGAAGACTGGAGAATGTAATTGTCTGTTTTTTGTGCGCTGGCGAAATGGTGGTCTGATCACAGCGTTGAAAAAGATGCCGTGTCTAGGCTTAGACGCCGTGCGGAGCTGTGGTAGAGTTTCCCGTCTTGGTTTTTGCGTATGCCTGTTTAGGTCAGTTGTTTTAGGTAAATAGGAAAGTAGGGCAATTAAAAAGTGTTGGAAATAATAAAGTCCGGCGGCTGGTTGATGCTGCCTATCCTGCTCTGTTCTGTTGCGGTTATCGCCATCTGTATCGAGCGTCTCTGGACGCTGAACGAGCGTAAAATTGCGCCGCGTGCATTGCTGGGGGAAGTGTGGGGGTGGCTAAAAAATAATCAGGTGAGCACCGAAAAAATCAAAGAATTGCGCGACTCCAGTTATCTGGGGCGCATTTTCGCCGCCGGCCTGTCCAACTCCCGCCATGGTCGTGAAGTGATGAAAGACAGCATCGAAGAGGCTGCGAGTCAGGTTGTCCACGAATTGGAGCGCTTCCTGGGCGCGCTCGGGACTATCGCCGCGGTAGCACCGCTGATCGGACTGCTCGGTACTGTAGTGGGGATGATCCAGGTATTTACCGCAATCATGCTGGAGGGCACCGGCAACGCCGGCGTTCTGGCGGGTGGCATTTCTCAGGCACTGATCACTACCGCTGCAGGCCTCACCGTGGCAATTCCTGCCTTGATGGCTCATCGCTATTTCCAGCGCCGTGTGGACACCATTGTGGTCACCATGGAGCAGGAAGCGGTGAAACTGGTTGATGCGCTCCACAGCGACCGCCGTGTGGAAGCGGCCTGAGGCCGTCCACGGAGGAGTGCCCGATGCAATTTCGTCGTCAAAGTAAAGAGCAGGACGGAGTCAATCTGACACCACTGATTGATGTGGTGTTCCTGTTGCTGATCTTCTTCATGGTGTCCACCACCTTTACCAAGGAAAGTCACCTGAAGCTGAACCTGCCCGAGGCCGCCGGTCCCAAGGCAGAAAACCCGCCTGCGAGCATTGAAGTGCTGATTAACGCGGATGGCTCCTATGCCGTTGATGGCCGTGCCTTGATCAATAAAAAGCTCAATACCCTCAAATCTGCGCTGTCGGAAGTTTCGTCAGAGGAGTACAATCGCCCGCTGATCATTACTGCCGATGCGACTGCTGAGCATCAGGCGGTAGTTCGCGCGATGGACGCTGCGGGGCAGCTGGGGTTTGTGAATCTCAGCATTACGACCCGGCAGCCTGACGAACAGTAATCTATAAAGTGTTGAATGGCCGGGGTTTCTACCCGGCTTTCTGGCTAACGGCGGGCATGCTGCCCGCCCGGCTGGACAACACGCTGCCAGACTTCTATGGATAAATCCGCACATCCGGTGCTGAAACCTCAGCACGGTGCCCACACTTACCGTCGCCTGCTTTCCTACGCCGTCCCTCAGTGGCCGCTGTTTGTGTTGGCGGTGTTCGGCTTCATGCTGTTTTCCTTTATGGAGGTCACCCTGATTGCGGTGACCGAGCTGTTGCTGGATGCTGTCGGCGCGGGTATTCAGGAGGGCAGGGGCTTCCTTTCCGAAATCGTTGCCCGCCACTTCCCCGGTGGGGTGATGCCGCAGGCAACGGCTCGTTGGCTGGTGCCTGCGGCGATGTTGGTCATCATCATTTTGCGGGCGATCGGAAACTTCGTAGGGAGTTACGGTCTCGCCTATGTGGCGCGGGCGGTGATTCATCAACTGCGTGCGGAATTGTTCCAGCACATCGGCCAACTCCCCAGTAGCTATTTTGATCGCTACACCGGTGCCTTCCTGATATCGAAAGTCGCGTACAACGTCGAGCAGGTAACCAACTCCATCACCAAGGCGTTGAAGACCATGATCCGGTCTTCGTTTACGGCTATCGCGCTGCTCGTTTATCTGTTGATGGTGAACTGGAAGTTGACCCTGACGTTCTTCATGTTTGTACCGGTTATTGCAGTGATCGTCAGTCTCGTCGGCAAGCGTTTCCGCAAGTTGAGCCATCGCATCCAGAACAGCATGGGTGACGTTACCCACGTGACCCAGGAAGCCATCAATGGCTATGAAGTGGTGCGCATGTACGGTGGGCAAAAATATGAGAATGCCCGTTTCGACGCAGCCAGCAATAACAACCGCCAGCAATTCATGAAGCTGGTGGTGGCGGACAACGCCAGTGTTTCAGTAATCCAGACCCTGGTCGGTCTCGCCACCGCGGTACTGGTGTGGCTGGCGCTTGCGCCGGGGATGGTGGAGTCGATGACGCCGGGTGTGTTTGCCTCGTTTATCGGTGCCGCTGCGTCTTTGGCGAAGCCGATCCGCAGTCTGTCAGAGGTATATGCGGAGATTCAGAAGGGCATCGCTGCGGCGGAGAGCATTTTTGAGGTGTTTGATTCCCCCAAAGAACCGGAGGGCGGGAGTGCCCATCTGCCCCAGCCGGTAACCGGGGCGGTCACTTTTGAGCATCTGGGTTTCCGCTACAACGAGAGTGCGCCGGCGGTGCTGAGCGATATCAATATCGAGGTGCAGGCGGGGCAGACGGTCGCGCTTGTGGGTGCGTCTGGCTCTGGCAAGAGCACGCTGGTCAGCCTGATTTCCCGTTTTTATGATGCCACGTCCGGTCGTATCCTGCTGGATGGCACGGATATTAACAGTGTGCCGATTACGGAATTGCGCGAGCAGATCAGTCTTGTGTCGCAGAATATTGTGATGTTCAACGACACGGTGTACCGCAATATTGCATACGGGGAGCTGGAGTCGAAAAGCGAAGAGGAAGTGCTGCGAGCGGTGGATCTGGCCCATGCGCGGGAATTCATTGATGAATTGCCTGAGGGGTTACAGACCCAGCTCGGCGACAATGCGCAGATGCTTTCCGGTGGCCAGCGCCAGCGCCTTGCGATCGCCCGCGCACTATTGAAAGATGCGCCGGTGCTGATTCTGGATGAGGCGACTTCAGCGCTGGATAACACCTCTGAGCGCCATATCCAATCGGCCCTGGCCGAGGTCATGAAGAACCGTACCACTTTTGTGATTGCCCACCGCCTCAGTACCATTGAGAATGCGGACCGTATTCTGGTCATGGACCAGGGGCGTATTGTCGAAAGCGGCAGCCATAGTGAGCTATTGGCAAAAGGCGGGCGTTACGCTCTGTTGTTGCAACAACAATCCGGCGATAGGGCGGAGTGAATAGGAATGGCACTGGAAGACTGGTTAAACAAACGCTGGTATCCCGCCTCTGAGGGCGGGGACAGCGATGCCATGCAGTTGCCACTGCTGGCACCGTTGGAAGTGGCCTTCAAGCAGGCGAGCCGCTGGCGCCGGCTGCGCAAAAAGCCCAAACCTCTGCCGGTGCCGGTGATTGTGGTGGGCAACATTACCGTGGGAGGTGCCGGCAAGACGCCGTTGGTTGCGGAGCTTGGCCGCTGGCTGCGTGAGCGGGGCAAAAAGCCCGGTATTGTCAGTCGCGGCTACGGTGGGCGCGCCTCCACCTATCCTTACCATGTTACCGCGCAGTCCCATCCGCTCGAGTCCGGGGATGAGCCTTTGATGCTTCATCTCATGACCGGGTTGCCGGTCATGGTGTCGCCAAAGCGGGCGGAAGCGGCGCAAGCGCTGATCGATGACCACGGATGCGATGTGATTCTTGCGGATGATGGACTGCAGCATTATGGCTTGTGGCGCAGCCTGGAAATCTGTGTGGTGGACGGCGGCCGTGGATTGGGCAACGAACATCTATTGCCCCGCGGTCCTTTGCGCGAATCTGCAGAGCGCCTGAACACCGTGGACATCGTTGTCTTCAATGGCGAGCCGACTGAAGTGGTGGCTTCCCAGTGCGGAGAGCAGGCGGATTTCGTGATGACCCTGCAACCATCCCGGTGGCACCAGTTCAACCTGGATCAGACTTCGACGTTGAAATTGGAGTCCGGCCCGGAGATGGGGCCGTGCCACGGCGTTGCCGCCATTGGCAATCCCCAGCGGTTTTTCCAGTCACTGCGGGACTTGGGCTACAACGTCATGGAAATGGCATTTCCGGATCACCACCAGTTCAGCCAGACAGAGCTGCAATTGGACGGTATCACCCCCGTCATCATGACCATGAAAGACGCCGTCAAGTGCCGCGATTTCTGGCAAAGCCATTGGTGGGCGCTGGAAGTGCAGGCTACTTTGCCTGACTTTTTCTACCAGCAGATTCATCAGCATCTTGAGAGTTTCGAGCCTGTATGAGCGATTTGCAGCCGGGTGTTCCGGTTTCCTTCGATGTGATCATCCCCGCCCGTTTCGGGTCCAGCCGGTTGCCAGGCAAGCCACTGGCGGATATTGGTGGCAAGACCATGGTGCAGCGGGTTTACGAGCGCGCGAGTGAGAGTGGTGCTGAGCGCGTGGTGGTAGCAACCGATGACACCCGCGTCGCGGAAGCGGTGCAAGCGTTTGGTGGCCGGGTGTGCATGACAGCGCCGGACCATGCCTCCGGTACCGACAGGCTTCAGGAAGTTGCGAAACAGCTGAAGTTGTCTGATGACCGGATTCTGGTCAATGTACAGGGGGATGAGCCACTGATTCCGCCAGCAGTGATCGACCAGGTAGCGCGTAATCTCGCACACAACCGGGCGGCCGGCGTCGCCACACTGGCGGAGCCGATTGAGAGTCTTGAAGATTTTCGCAACCCGAATATCGTCAAGGTGGTGGGCGATAAGTCCGGGCTTGCCCGCTACTTTTCCCGCGCTCCCATTCCGTGGCCGCGCGATGCGTTCGCTGAGGATGCGGGCCACGCGAGCTTGCCCGAAGGGCTAAACCCACGCCGGCATATTGGCATCTATGCTTACAGGGCGGGCCTGTTGCGCCTGTTCGTGTCCTGGCCCATGGCGCCTCTTGAGAGATTCGAGTCATTGGAGCAGTTGCGCTTTCTGTATAACGGTCATGAAATACATGTGGCGGATGCGTGTGCCGAAGTACCTGGCGGCGTAGACACCACTCAGGACCTGGAGCGCATGCGCGCGTACTTTTCCTGAAGCCCCACAGCCAGCACCCGCACCATATCGAGTGCCCCGACCAGCTCTTTGCGCGGGTTTTTTGCCGCCGGGGCTCGCTGAGACAACAAACCGGTGAAGATGATTCAGAAAGACGCAGATCTGCAACCCTTCAA
This sequence comes from Microbulbifer celer, assembly GCF_020991125.1. Classification (NCBI taxonomy): domain Bacteria; kingdom Pseudomonadati; phylum Pseudomonadota; class Gammaproteobacteria; order Cellvibrionales; family Microbulbiferaceae; genus Microbulbifer; species Microbulbifer celer. Next base: position 1,777,445 of record NZ_CP087715.1, on the reverse strand, counting down.
TACCTTGACCATTGCAGCCCGCGCGCGCTACTTCGCCGCGGTTACCTCCATTGACGCGTTGCGCGAAGCCCTCACTTTTGCCCGTGACAAAAAGTTGCCCATCCTGCCTCTGGGCGGCGGCAGCAATATCGTTCTGACCGATGACTTTCCCGGTGTCGCTATTCACGTTGGCCTTAAAGGGCTAACGATGTGCGAAGAGGGTGGGGCTACCCGGATTTGTGCGGCGGCGGGAGAGAATTGGCATCAGCTGGTGATGCGCAGTGTGGAAGCGGGGCTCGGTGGTCTCGAAAACCTGGCGTTGATTCCTGGCAATATCGGTGCGGCACCCATACAGAATATCGGCGCCTATGGCGTTGAGCTTAAAGATACCTTTGACAGTCTGCAGGCGATGGATATTGCCACCGGTGACCTGTTGCGCTTCACTGCGGCAGAGTGTGAGTTTGGGTATCGCGATAGCGTGTTCAAGCGCGCAGCCCGGGATCGCTATATCATCTGTGAGGTGACACTGAAGTTGCCCCAAGAGTGGCAGCCGAAAATCGGGTACCCCGCGTTGGCACAATACCTGGCGAGTGCTGAAAGCAGCGCTACACCTCTCACGCCCGAGCAGGTTGCAGAGGCAGTCATTGCGATTCGCAACAGCAAGCTCCCCAACCCGGTGGACATCCCCAATGCCGGAAGCTTCTTCAAAAACCCGATTGTGAGCGATGCCCAATATGTGGCACTCAAAGCACAACATCCAGAACTGGTGGCATTTTCCACGGGTGATGACTGGAAGCTGGCAGCTGGCTGGTTGATCGATCAGGCGGGCTGGAAGGGCCGCTTGCGGGATGGCGTAGGCGTTCATGATCGGCAGGCACTGGTACTGGTTAATCCCGGCCATCGGGAAGGCGGCCAAGTGGTCTCGCTGGCGCGCGAAATTGCTGCAGATATACAGCACAAGTTCGGAGTCACGCTGGAGCCGGAACCGCGCTTTTACCCCTGAGTCCTTAACACCATTGCAGTGGTCCTCTCTTTCCCTGTAGAGCTTTTGACTGTGAGCGGGCTTAGCGCCTACATAAAAAATTACCGGATATCAAATAGTTGAAATAACCCTCGCATGCGAAATGGTACGGGTTACCTTTGCAGAATTCGGTTTGTCTGGTATGTTTTCCAAGGGCTCTGTGGATGGACCCCTGGCTTGTTTTACGCAGCCTGGGCAAAAAAGAAAAATCTGGTTCGCGCAAGGAAAGTCGAGTAGGAAATTCTTGCGTCGGCCTACTGTAGATCCGTGGTTGGGGCTAATTTGATCAAAGTCTTAGTGGTAGACGATCACGACCTGGTGCGTATGGGGATATCCCGTATGCTGGCCGATGTCGGTGATATTGAAGTAGTAGGTGAAGCCAACAGCGGAGAAGAGGCAGTCGCGTTCGTACGCGCCTCTGAAGTTGATGTTATTCTCATGGACGTGAGGATGCCGGGTATGGGTGGTATTGAGGCGACCCGAAAAGTACTCACGCGCTTCCCGGAAGCTCGGGTAGTGGCGGTCAGTGCTCTGGACGATGAGCTGTTTCCCATTCGCCTGATTGAGGCCGGGGCCAAGGGGTATGTCACCAAGGGCGCCGACCTTGAAGAAATGGTGCGTGCCGTTCGCGCGGTCATGGCAGGTGAAACCTATATCAGTAGTTCCATAGCGGGTCGCCTGGTATGGAACAAGGCCAAAGGTAATGCCTCGCCTTTCAGTGACCTTTCCGATCGTGAGCTGCAGACCGCGGTGATGATTGTGAATGGTAGTCGGGTGGCAGAAATTGCCGAAACGCTCTCCGTAAGCCCTAAAACTGTCAATACCTATCGGTATCGTATTTTTGAAAAGCTCGGCCTTCACTCTGATGTGGAGCTGACGTTGCTGGCGGTCAAGCACAATGTGCTGGATCCGGAAGAGGCACTCTAGTCTGAACCGAGCCGGCAACCGGGGTTGAGTGTAGTTGTAGAGAGCAGGGGCCAGCAGGCCCCTTTTTAGTATTAACAGGCTTCCATGTTCGACAGCAAACGCTTTCTCACCACGGTAACCCGCAAGCCGGGCGTCTACCAGATGTTCGATGAGGCGGGCAAAGTGCTGTATGTCGGAAAGGCGAAAAACCTGCGCAACCGTCTCAGCAGTTATTTTCGCGGCAGTGGCCTCACCGCCAAGACCATGGCACTGGTGCAGCGGATTGCGGACATCGAGGTGACCGTAACTCGCAGTGAGACCGAAGCCCTGGTACTCGAGCAGAGCCTGATCAAGTCTCAGCGTCCCACCTATAATGTGATGCTGAAAGATGACAAGGGCTACCCTTACATCTTCCTTTCCAGTAAAGACACATTCCCCCGCATTGCCCTGCACCGCGGTGCCAAACGTAAAAAAGGGGATTACTTCGGGCCTTTCCCCAACGCATCTTCTGTGCGAGACAGTCTCAATTTTCTGCAGAAAACTTTCCGTATCCGGGCCTGTGAAGACAGCGTCTTCGCCAACCGCTCCCGGCCCTGCCTGCAATACCAGATAGAGCGCTGTACCGCGCCTTGTGTGGATTTTATCAGCGCGGACGACTATCAGGCTGACGTTCGCCACGCACAGATGTTTCTGGCTGGCAAGAGCGACAGCATCATCAAGGAGCTGGCGGAACAGATGGACGAGGCCTCCCGTGCCCTGGCTTTTGAGCAGGCGGCGCGCCTGCGGGATCAGATTGTTGCGCTGCGTCGCTTACAGTCTGATCAGATTGCAGAAAGTGGCGGTGCCAATGTGGATGTGCTCGGTGTTGCCACGCAAGGTGGTCTCTGTTGTGTGCATGTCCTGTTTATCCGCCAGGGGCGTATTCTCGGTAGCCGCAGTTATTACCCGAGCGAAAAACTGGGGTTGAGTGACGCGGACTTGTTGTCTGCGTTCATTCCCCAGTTCTATCTGGGGACCCAGCGGGAGTTGCCGCGGGAAATCCTGGTGTCGGAACTGCTGGAGGACGAGGAGGCCATCCAGCAGGCGCTGACTTCCAGCGCGGGGAAGGACATTACCATCGTGCACCGGTTGCGGGGCAATCGCGCCAGTTGGGTGGAGATGGCGCAGCAGGCGGCGGCGCAGAACCTGCAGAGCCGCACCGCTTCTCAACAAAAGCTGCAGGACCGGTTTGAGAATCTGCGGGAAGTGTTACACCTTGAGGCGCTTCCGGAGCGCCTGGAGTGTTTTGATATCAGCCACTCCAGTGGCGAGGCGACCGTGGCGTCTTGCGTGGTTTTTGATACCGGCGGGCCGGTGAAGTCCGACTATCGGCGGTTCAATATCGAGGGGGTTCAGGCGGGTGACGACTACGCGGCGATGGGGCAGGCCCTGAAACGTCGCTATACTCGCCTCTCCAGCGGGGAAGGGCGCTTTCCGAATATCCTGCTGATCGATGGCGGTAAAGGCCAGGTCAGCCAGGCGGTGGATACACTCAATGAGCTGGGAGTTACCGGGGTGCAGATTATCGGTGTCGCCAAAGGCACCACCCGTAAGGCGGGATTCGAGATCCTGCATGTGGTGGCGGATAATCGCGAGCTGGTATTGGAGTCGGACTCGCCCGCACTACACCTGATTCAGCAGGTCCGCGATGAGGCGCACCGTTTTGCCATTACAGGCCACCGCCAGCGGCGGGATAAAAAGCGCCGGGAGTCTCCGCTCGAGGGTATTCCTGGTGTCGGTCCGTCGCGCCGGCGGGCGTTGCTTCACCACTTTGGGGGGTTACAGGAGATACGCCGTGCCTCGGTGAATGATCTTGCCAGTGTTGAGGGGATCAGCCGTAAACTGGCTCAGGACATATACTCAACCCTGCATCAGGAGTAGGGTCCAGCTACTTTAGGGCCCTGAAGCGAACTGACGTTTATTTTCTCATGCCGGCTTGGTAAGTTACGCACTGCCAAATAAGTATGATCAGCGACTGTATAAGGATCTGCATGACTCTCGCCAACCAATTGACCCTTTTGCGCGTGGCGCTGATCCCGGTATTCGTGCTGGTTTTTTACCTTCCTTACCAATGGAGCTACATCGCCTCTGCGGTGATTTTTTCTGCTGCTGCCGCTACCGACTGGCTCGATGGCTATGTGGCGCGCAAGCTCAATCAATCTACCCCCTTTGGCGCATTCCTTGATCCTGTTGCAGACAAGCTGATGGTCGCCACCGCATTGGTGCTACTGGTGGATCTCCACAATGACGCTTTTTTCACGATCGCAGCAGCCATCATCATCGGCCGCGAGATCGCAGTCTCCGCGTTGCGGGAATGGATGGCCGGATTGGGTTTGCGTAATAGCGTGGCGGTCAACTACATCGGCAAGATCAAGACCACCGCCCAGATGGCGGCCATCATCGTGTTGCTGGCATTCGATGTACGCGAATTCCCGGTGATGGAGACCATTGGGTACATCCTGCTTTATGTCGCCGCCGCACTGACCCTCTGGACCATGGTCGTTTACCTCAAGGCCGCATGGCCGGCGTTGATGGACGACTCCCACAACGGCCCTTCCTGAGTCGCAAAGCGCTCTATACGCCGAGTTTCGCGCACCGCAATTGAATCGACACCGTTGCGAACCTGTGTCTGATGGCGACAGGCGACTTCGGCGTTGAGGATTTGGTTCCATTTTTCCAATTAGAGGATTTTCGCGCCACTCCCTCTGAGGTACGATCGTACCTGTTGCACTTTTGTGCTCCGCTGAATGAATAAGGGGGGAAGGATGTCTATTCTGCATTTTCAGCGCTTGAGTTTGTTTCGACCGAGAACTGGCAGGCTGATCGCAGCTGTCGTAGCGGCCCTGTTGAGCGCCATGTCGTTTGCTGACGCTGCAGATGATGTTGCGGATTATGATCGGCACGAATGGTTACCGCGCTGGTCCGACGAAGATCGCGATTGCCAGAACACTCGTCACGAGCTGTTGATTCGCTTTTCACTGGCGCCGGTCACTTTTACCAATGCACGCGAGTGCACCGTTGCCGACGGGTTGTGGATGGACCCATATACCGGCGCTTTCTATGAAAAGGCATCGGACCTGGATGTGGAGCATATCGTTCCACTCAAATGGGCCCACGATCACGGTGGCGCTGGCTGGACTCAGAAGCAAAAGCGTCGCTTCGCCGAAGACCCGGAAAACCTGTGGCTGGTGGATGACGGGCGCAATCAGAGCAAGGGGCAGCGCGGGCCAGACCAGTGGATGCCGCCCTACAGTCCCGTGCAGCGTTTTTATCTGAAGCGTTTTATGGCAGTGGCGAAAAAATACGAGTTGCGGTTCTCTGCCCAGGAAGGGCAGTTGCTTTTGGCCATGCTGGAGCGACATCGGGGTTAGTTTTCACAAAAAGCGGCGGAAGCGTTCTTCAATGGGATACTCCGCCGCGCACCATCCGAGGCGCACTATGGCAGTATTAAGGCTGGGAGCCATCATGATCTTCTGCTCATGATTGCCGAGCATGAAGCAGGCATCTTGTGGTAGATCTGTATATCGCTGCGATTGTCGATCACCGCTGTTCAGCCAGATCTGATAGCCATAGCGGTCGTCGTTGTCGCTGGCGTTTGGGCGCAATGCCCGCGCCACCCAGTCTTCACTGACAATTTGCTGACCGCTGTGTCGGCCCCGGTTGAGCAGCAGTGCCGCCAGCTGTGCCCAGTCGCGTCCCGTGGCGTAGGTGTAAGAACTCCCAACCAGAACGCCGCTTGCATCCATCTCAAATAATGTGTTCGACATTCCCAATGGCCACAGCAGTTCCCGGTAGAGAAAGTCCATACATGCCTGTGTGCCTCCCAGGCGCAGTTGCATCCAGCGGGTCAGCAGGTTGGTGGAGCCGGAAGCGTAGTCAAAGAAGGCGCCGGGCGGATGGATCAAAGGGCTATCGAGCGCCCGCTGCCAGCAGTTGGGATCGGTAAACAGCATTCTCGTGACATCACTGCCGGGAAGATAGCGCTCATCAAACCGGAGTCCGGAGCGCATCTGTAGCAGGTGCTCGAGCGTTATCTCACGGCGTTGGTCATGTTGCCACTCGGGAAACAGTTGGTCGCTTTGCGGATCGGCCAGGCCGAGTTGTTCCATGCGTCCGAACAGGATGGCCGTCAGCGACTTGGTCATCGACCACCCCAGCAGTCTGGTATCGTTGCTGATGCCCGGGCCATAGCTTTCGCTGATCAGCTTTCCGTCGCGGACAACTAAAAGTGCGCGAGTGTCGAATCCATTTTCGATATCTTCCTTCAGAATTTCGTCTGATAATTTCTGGGTTTTGCCATCGATAGCGGTTTCAGTCACGCGCGAATTGCGCGAATTAATGTCACCGGGTTGGAGCAAGCTGGGCAGGTTCAGCCTGGGCTCGCAGCCGCTTGGGAGGAGCGTGCTGCCTGCCTTCGGTACAAATTGTGCGGTGCGTTTGCCTGCTCCGCACAGTTCAGCCTGAACGGAATCGCTCGAATATTTAAAAGAGAGCAAGTGGAAGGCTCTGGAATAGGCCTGAAGGTCGCAGCGTATGTGCTGGGGATCAAACCCGGAGATGAAGTGCGCAGAACAGGCCAGCTTGGCGCCCATTCCTGTCAGCAATTGCAGGGAGTGCTTCAGGTTGAAGAGTGAAGTCTTCAGCCGAATTCTTTCCATCTCGGTTTCCAGGTGGTGATGACGCGACGTCTATCTGTCTGGAATAGGGTAGTTCAGTGCGGGGGAGATGTGTATTGGGTGGTGCCCGGAGCCGGACTTGAACCGGCACGGCCGTGAGGCCGGGAGATTTTAAGTCTCCTGTGTCTACCAATTCCACCATCCGGGCAGAGGGGTAACACGTGGCGAGGAGAAGATTGCCAGTGTTGCAACCAGTCAGATCGATGGGAGACTGGTAGGGAAAATGGAGGCTAGGGTCGGAATCGAACCGGCGTACACGGAGTTGCAGTCCGCTGCATGACCACTCTGCCACCTAGCCATTTTAAACTCTGTAGAGGTTTTGTTCGCCGGTTCGAGTCTCACCGGCCCTCTTTATATCGCCGCTGGCGCGTGGAGCTGCAGTCCGCTGCATGACCACTCTGCCACCTAGCCATTTTAAACTCTGTAGAGGTTTTGTTCGCCGGTTCGAGTCTCACCGGCCCTCTTTATATCGCCGCTGGCGCATGGAGTTGCAGTTTTCTGCAAGGCCACTTTGCCACCTAGCCATTTGCTCTTTCTGGAGCTGCCACCCTTAGGTGGTGAAAACGCCGCGGATTCTACCGGAATGACTGTAAAAATCCTAGTGTTTTCTGATACTTACGTGCCCGTGGGCGTGTAAGAGGGCGCTATTCTATGGTTTGGCCGGGAATAGTCAAGCACAAGTCGCGGGAATCTTTCGCGTTTGCGCGCGAGGCTAAAAACTGAGCGAGGGTTGATTAAGTATTGATCTCTAATAACCAAAAGGTATCGCCCGCTCCCGGCTATAGCTAATCGTTCTAAAATTTTTACTCCGGCAGCTGGCAAATCCACTGTGGTGGCTAATACTGAGAGTAGCTGGCTAGCACACTCCCCCCATGTCGTGTTTAGTAGTGCCGGCCGGACGCCTTCTCTCTCGAGTGCGTCCAGTGTGTTAAGGATGAAATCCTCCAAGTTTCACTCCTAATGGTCTTGGCCCTGACGCTCTCCCCCCCCCCCGTCGTCAGGGCTTTTTTTTGCCTGCAAGAAAGTCTCGGTTGAGTATATCCAGCTCGGTGCCTGCAGCCTCGTTTGATAGCTTGCGCAACTTCTTCAGTGTTACTTCGCCGCGCTTTTTTGCCAGTGCTTTCACTACATCATCCAGGCTCGCCTCACCCTTACTTGCTTCTTGAATGGCCTCATCGAGTTGTTGAAGCACGATGACAGCTCTTGCCGTAGTGGGTCCAGAGGAGCGTTTTACCAGCAGGTTGGGGGATTCCTGTCCCCACTTTGCCAGTTTCTTCAGCGCCTGTTGGTAGCGGTGCTCGCTGATGCCTCTGGTGCGGAGCAGGATTTGTAGCGAGTAGTATTCGGCGAGGCCTTCTACAATCCAGTCACTTTCCTCATCGCCGTGGATGCCAGTCGCAACGTGTACCAGTTCGTGCAGCATGCTGCTTGTCCGGTTGCCGGAGATCAGGGGGCGATCTGCGTGCATATAAAGAGAGCGTGTTCCAGATAACCCGCCGCGCCACATGGGGTCACGGGCCATCACTACAAGTAGCTGGTCGGGAAAGTCGGTGAAAACTTTTTTAAGTTCCGGGAGCGTCCAACTCAGGAAAGCGAGGGTATCCTGGCGACGGATGTCTTTGCCAAGCGGTGCGGCGATTACGGTATCGGTGCCATCGATAATATCCTGGCGACTGCCGATTTTACCGGCAATCATCCAGCCCTTTGGGCGCACCAGGCGGCGCCCCGGATCTTTCAGTTTGAACTGACCAAGCGCGTTTTTGCTGTAGGGGGCCCGTGCACTCCAGTCTTTACCTTTGGGGCCATCAACTTCGAGCGTTGCGCGTGAGTACAAAGTCTTTGGGGCACGAGTGGCAATCGGTGGAATCATTTTGTCGGTGCGCAGGATCGCCCATTTGGGCGTAATGCGGGAATCGTAACTGCCGGAGGCTTTTTTCTCATCAATCACAAACTGGTACTGGATCGCCGCTGTCTTACCCTCAGGTTTCCAGATCGCTTCATCTTCCTCGATGGTGAGATTCTCATTGCCATCAAAGTTTATGTGGCGCTCCGGGTCGATGTGCAATGTCAGCGTGCTGGGAAGAGTGTCGCCCTTGAGCAGGATCTCAACATCGGCAAGGCCGCTTTCCGGATCTAACCGGGCTTTGTAACGCACATCATAAAATTGCTTTTCTGACGCGTTGGCAGAAACAGCGGTGAGCAGCCAGAAGGATACGGCCACGAAAAAGCAGAACTTGGGGAAACGGGAAAGGTAATGCATGAACTCCAGCTATCCGATTTCATCTAATTGAATTGGCAGTAATGAGACCGCGAGAAAGCGTAACAGTGCCGTGGAGCCAGATGCTAGTTGGGATGGAGTTTAAAGAATGTGATGGGGGCGGGAAAATAGAAAATGGTCGGTGAGAGAGGATTCGAACCTCCGACCCCTTCCTCCCGAAGGAAGTGCGCTACCAGGCTGCGCTACTCACCGACTTGTTGAGCGTTGATCTTGTGGAAAGATCTGCTCGGGCTTCGTTGTGAAGCGGGCGGCATTATAACAAGGGTTTTGCTTCTGTAAACCACTGATTTCATTAAATTTAGCACCGGGGCCGTTGAAGGCCCCGGAAGCCGCGTCAGCCTTTGATCTGGCGGATCAGGCCTTCCTGAGTTGTGGAGGCAACCAGGACGCCCTCGCGGGTGAAAATCTGGCCGCGGCAGTAGCCGCGCGCGCCGCTGGCAGAGGGGCTGTCGGTCACATACAGCAGCCATTCATCTGCGCGGAAGCTGCGGTGGAACCACATGGCGTGGTCCAGGCTTGCCGGCATCATGTGCGGGTCGAACAGGCTCATGGGGTGCGGTTGCAGACTGGTGCCTAGCAGCGCCATATCGGACGCGTAGGACAGCGCGCAGCGGTGTTCGATCGGGTCGTCGGAAAGTGGGCTCTCTACCCGGAACCAGAACATGCAGTTGGGCTCTCTGACAGCGGCGTCGAAGTAGCTCATTGGGTCTACCGGGCGGAAGTCCACCATGTAGCGGCGCTGGTTGTGTGCAGGGCCGTTCATGCCGGCTTCCTCGGCCAGTTGTTGGGTGTTCTTGAGCTCTTCCGGGGGGATCAGGCCCATAGTAGGCATGTCTGCCTGGTGGTCAAATCCGGGTTCTTCGATCTGGAACGAGGCCGACATGTTGAAGATGGCCTTGCCATTCTGGCGCGCGACTACGCGGCGAGTGGTAAAGCTGCCCCCGTCGCGAATGGGGTCTACATCGTAGATAACCGGCATTTCACTGGAGCCGGGGCGCAGGAAGTAGGCGTGCAGAGAGTGGGGCAAGCGGTCTTTTACTGTCCGGGATGCGGCCATCAGCGCCTGGCCCAGAACCTGGCCACCAAAGAGGATCTTGCGGTAGTTCTCCACATGTTCCCGGCTGCGAAAAAGGTTGCTATCCAGTAGTTCGACGTCCAGTAGCTTGCTCAAAGAATCCTGCATGAGTGAGGGACACCTGTATTGTGCTTAAGAGGTTGGCGGTGTTGGCTGTCACCGCATTTTGGCGCCCATTTCCACAATGGGGCATTCGGGTAACGTGAAATGATAACAATTATTCGGCTACTGGCTATTGCCGAATCTTTCACCTGTACTGTCATAGGCGAACGGATGGTGTTTCGGGAGGGTAATGGCGAGGAAAAGGCGCAAAGTTAGGCGCATTCGGCGCTCGATGCCTTGAATCGCTTTTCCATTATGGGGGAATTGCCTATCATTCATGAATGAATAGTCAATTTCAGTCTCCAAATTTACGGACAGTTAAGGTCGGAAGTATGGATAAGGCAAAAGAGAAGGTTCAGCGATTTCGCGCCCGGGAACAGCGCATTCTGGACGCGGCACTGGAGCTCCTGCTAGAGCACGGTGAAGAAAAGGTCACGGTGGAGCAAATTGCCGAGCGGGTGGATATCGGCAAAGGCACTATCTACAAGCATTTCATTTCAAAAACAGAGATTTACATGCGTTTGCTCATGGACTATGAGAAGTCCCTGACCGAGCGCCTGAAGAGCGCGGTCGCTACCGCGGAGCAGGGCGATATCACCGCGCCTGCGCGTGCCTACTTCGAGTCCCGTATGGCTGACCCTGCCCGGGATCGCCTGTTCCAGCGCCTGGAGGAGAAAATCATCGCGCTGAACCTGGCGCCAGAGATGATCGCCGAGCTGCATGCGCTGCGTAACTCCAATGCTTCAGCACTCAACCGGGTGTTTGAGCGTCGTATGGAGCAGGGCGTACTGAAGAAGGTGCCCGCGTACTACTACTACTCCACTTACTGGGCGCTGGTGCAGGGCGCTGTGGAGCTGTATCACTCCAAATCCTTTGCCGATGTGATTGAAGATCGCGAGGGGTTGATGGAGTTCATCATGGATGTGGGCGTTCATATTGGTGATATCTCCGGTCGCCGGGGCGGTAGCGAGCCCCAGCAACCACAGGCGGCGCAGGTGCCGTCTGGAAGCACTCCGGGGTCGGGTAGTAGCTTTGGCTGAGCCGCTTTTCCAACAGTTGCAGAAACTCCAGGAGGAGTTCCGCGGCCATCCGCCGGTAGACAAGTGGAATCCGGACTTTTGTGGCGACATGGATATGGTGATCCAGTCTGACGGCCGCTGGATTCACGAAGGCAGCGAGATCAAGCGCCAGCCGCTGGTGAACCTGTTTGCCAGTATCCTCAAGCGGGAAGGGCGCCACTACTATCTGGTGACACCGGTAGAGAAATGGCGCGTTCGGGTGGAGGATGTGCCTTTTCTGATTACCCAGGCCGCGAGGGAAGAGGGTGATGCCAATGGCTGTGGGCAGGTGCTTCTGACCACCAATACCGGTGATGTGATCCCCCTGGATAAAGCGCATCCGCTGGAGCTCAAGCCGTTCGGCGATCCTCCGCTCCCGATTCCCTACGTTGCCGTGCGCCGTGGTCTTCTTGGGCGGATGTCGCGTGACGTCTACTACCAGCTGATAGATTGGGCCGAGGCCCGAGAGCCTCAGGCGCCGCCGGCCCGGTTGTGCCAGCTGTGGCTCAAAAGTTCCGGGGAGGAATTCCTGCTCGGCGAGTATTAGGCGTTAAGATCTTTTTCTGTTCTTTTGGCCCCTTTTCTCCGGCCAACTTCCCTGTCTTTATTTTGTACAAGGCGCCGTTTCCCGAACGGCGCCGAAGCCTTCCTGAAACATTAAAGACACAAAAGATTCACATTAGAATTTTTTTGCTGCCCTTCGGCGGATTTTTTTAAATTGCCGTCTTTTCGTAACATTTTCGCAATACTGCATTCCTAGACTCCCCCTCGTCCAAATTGCTTGGCTTTATAAAAACAGTCACGGATTAACTCACTTCATCCTTGTTAGGGGGATTCATGAAACTTGCATCCAACAAGCTGCTGCTCGCAGCTGCTATCACTGCTTTGCTGGCTGGTTGTGACAGCGGCGGCATCAATATCGAACCGGAGACCAATGACAACTCCGTAGATAACTCCGTGACCAACCCGGGCAGCGGTGGTGACGAGAATAACCCGTGCGCAGTTATCGAGAGCTCTGGTATTCAGGGTTCCTACAATGGCACCCACTGCTCTTACAGCACTGAATTCGTATCTTCAGCCAACCCGCTGGTTGAAGATCTGTACCTGCCGGCTTTGCCGAACGAGGGTGCACACATTTTCGAAGGCAGCCTGTTTGTTGGTGAAAACTTCGATTCCGACGCTGATCTGGCCGCAGCTGGCATTACCGAGGGTGGTGATGGCGTAGCTCTGGAAATCCAGGCGGGCGCAACGGTTGCGTTCGAAGACAACACCGCATTTATGGTGATTAACCGCGGCTCCCAGCTGTTTGCCCGCGGTACTGAATCCGCTCCCATCACTTTCACTTCCGAATCTGACGTTCTGGGTGCCGTAGGCGCTGAAGATGTGTCTCAGTGGGGCGGTATGGTGATCAATGGGTTTGGCGTAACCAACAAATGTGCCTACGAAGGTAACCTGGACGCAGGAACTCTGGCGCTGAAAGGTGAATGCCATATCCTGGCTGAAGGTGCTGCCGGCGACGACCAGTCCAACTACGGCGGTGCGAATAACGAGGACAGCTCCGGTGAAATGACTTACGTTCGCGTAAAACACACTGGTGCTCAGGTTGCCAATGGTGACGAGCTGAACGGTATCGCTTTCGATGCGGTTGGTAGTGGCACTATCGTTAAAAACCTGCAGGCTTATTCCACTTATGACGACGGTATCGAGTTCTTCGGTGGTGCAGTCAACGTAGAAAACTATGTTGGCCTGTACGTGCGTGACGACTCCATCGATATTGACGAAGGCTATCGCGGTACGATCACCAACGCGTTGGTAATTCAGAGTGAAACCGACGGTAACCACTGCATCGAATCCGACGGTATCGGTTCTTACAATGCAGGTGAGGCGCGTAATGCAGAGATTATTTCCAAGGGCATCAACAGCCGTCCGGTCATTGACGGTCTGACCTGTATCGTTTCTCCGCAAGCAGCGGGTACTCACGATCCGGGTGCCGGCTGGCGTATGCGCGAAGGTATCTTCCCGACCATCACCAACTCCATGATCGTTGCGTCCTTCATTGCTGACGAGACTACCGACCCGGAAAGTATTGACAACTACTGCCTGCGGGTGGAAAGCGATGAAACTGTCGCTGCGCTGGAAGCTGGCGATGCGATCCTCGACGCCAACATCTTCTCTTGTGAAGAGAAGTTCAAAGGTGACATGGCGGATCTGGATACCTGGGCTGAAGCCAACAATAACCAGTTCGCGGACAATGCTGTGAATCCGACCAGCACTGTTGCTACTCAACTGCAACTGCTGAGTGGCGCACCGGCCATCTACACGATCGATGGCCTGATCGTTGACGATGAAGCTACTACCGTATCTCCGGTAGAGCGCGCTTACCTGGGTGCGCTGTCTGTAAGTGGTGTCGATTGGACACAGGGTTGGACCTACGGTCTGCACCAGGGCAGCCGTGCCAAGCCACTGTGGTTCGAGTAAGTCTGAGTTGAGATCGGGGCATATCTGGTCCTGATTCACAGGGCGCCGCCTTCAAATCGGGAGACGGCGCCCTCTTTGCTTCTACCACAGTACATGACAGGAAATAATGAGGCCTGGAAAATGAAGAACGTAAAATTTCAGAGAGCGCCGCTGGTATTGGCTATCGCCACGGCCTCAAGCCTTGTGCCGCAAGCCTGGGCGCAAGATGACAATATCTCAGTAGATCAGGTCGCCGCACCGCAGATTGAAGAAGTAATGGTGCAAGGGCGTTTGATGGATTCTGCGGAAACACTGGTATACGAGCGCCTCGAGGAAGAGGTTGTGACCGATATCCTCGGCTCTGAAATGATTGGCCGGGTAGGGGACTCCAATGTGGCAGCGGCCTTGCGCCGTGTCTCCGGTCTGTCTCTGGTCAATGACAAGTTTGTATACGTGCGTGGTCTGGGTGAGCGTTATTCCAGTACCACCCTGAATGGCGCTACCGTGCCTTCGCCGGACCTGACCCGTAACGTTGTGCCGCTGGATGTTTTCCCTACTTCCGTAGTGGAATCACTTGCGGTACAGAAAAGCTACTCCGCTGATAAAGCAGCCACCTTCGGGGGGGGTAACGTCGATATCCGCACCAAGTCTATCCCGGACGATCTGACATACTTTGTTGAGCTCGGTACCGGCATGAACTCCGAAAGCAGCGGTGATGTGCTCAGCTACAACGGTGGTGGTGATGACAGTCTCGGCACTGACGATGGCACGCGCGCTATGCCCGTCGGGATTACTGCTGCACTGCGGCGTTTCCAGGGGGATATCAGCGTAACCAATATTCGCGACACCCTGATCAAAGAGGGGCAGCAGTTCGAGAGCGTTGCACAAGCAGATGCGGCAGCAAAAGCACTGAATCGCGAGTTGGCGCTGAATCTGAATCGCGACATCAGCATCGAAAACGATTCTGTTGATCCTCAGTATGATGCGAAGGGTGCCGTGGGTAATCGATTCTATCTGGGCGAGAACTGGGAAGTAGGCTTCCTTGCAGGTGGTTCCTATAAGAGCCGCTGGAATGAAACCGTACGGTACGCTCGTAACTACGGCAATCCGGAACAGCAGTTCGATACCAAAAATGAATCTACATATTCCGTAGATATGAGCGGCAACCTGAATCTGGGTATCCGCTTCGCCGATGAGCACAGCCTCAGTACTACCAGTCTGTTCCTGCGTAACACGGACGATGAAACTTCCCTGCGCGATTACTTTGATGAAAACCGTCAGATGTCTGACGGCCGTGGTAATCGCGAGTACACGCTGAAGTTTGAAGAGCGTGAAATGCGTGTCCATCAGATCAATGGTCAACACGCCATTGGTCCGGAAACCAAGGCGATGATTCCCGGTGGTGTCCTCAACTGGGTGCCTGAAGACCTGACCATCGACTGGTTCTACTCCGACTCTGTCGCCACTACCGATATTCCCAACGAAGTGAATGTCTACGCGGATACTATTACCGATCCGGATACTGGGCATGTGGAAAGCTCCACCGTCAGCGTCGGTACCAAAAGTGCGGACTACCGCTTCACCGAACTGGAAGATAACGTGATCAACCAGGGCTGGTCTGCAACTCTGCCGCTGGAGTTCCGCAGCTCTACCCTCGAGTTGAGTGGTGGTTTCGCGCGTACCGAGAAGGGGCGCTATTACAAGCAGACCCAGTTGCGTCTGGACGCGTTTGATGTTGCCGACTCTTCTTCAATGGGCGGAGCGCTCGGTGATGTGTTTGGTGATGAGAACATCACCAATCCGGACAATGACTTCGTGTTTGACCGCGTAGGTAGCACTACTAACAAGCAGAGCTACATTGCGGCAACACTGACCGATGCGGTTTTCGGTAAGGTCGACTGGACCCTGAATGAAACCTGGCGCGCCTCCGCTGGGGCGCGCTGGGAGGATTACAACCAGTTGGCCCTTGACTGGAATCCCTACGGTTACACCATCGACAATCCTCAGATCCCGATGGACGAGGAAGAGCTGCAGGACGCCACTTACGTCGACGACGCGGTTTACCCGTCTCTGTCTCTGACTTACATGGGCGCTTTCTGGGCGGAAACTTTCCAGCTGCGCTTCGGCGCCAGTAAAACCGCCGTGCGCCCGGACCTGCGTGAAATCACGGATGCGATCTATATCGATCCGATCACTGATGAGCAGATCAAAGGTAACCCGAATGCACGTCCGTCCGAGATCACCAATCTCGACATTCGTGCTGAGTGGTTCTTTGATGATGGCGACAGCCTGACCGTTTCCACTTACTACAAAGATATCGTGGATCCGATCGAGTTCTTCGAGGCGGGTTCCAGTGATACCAACGTTGCTCGTGAGATCATCAATGCAGAATCTGGTGAAATCACAGGTGTAGAAATCGAAGGTCTGAAAAATCTCGGTTTCATGGGCGGCTTCATGGAAAGCTTCTTCCTGCAGGGGAACGTGACCCTGCAGGAGACCGAGCTGGTTGCCGGTACAGAAGCGGATGCGCCGACCAATCCGGTGCGCGAAATGACCGGAGCTTCCGAGTATGTTGTCAACGGCATGCTGGGCTTCGATTCGCCGGACGGTATGCACTCTGCAACACTGGGCTACAACGTATTTGGCGATCGTCTGTACCTGGCTGGTCGTAACGGAGCGCCGGATGCTTTCGAAAAGCCATTCCACTCCGTGGATCTGACGTACTCCTGGTACCCGACCCAGGAAATTACGGTCAAAGCCAAGATGCAGAACCTGCTGGATGAGTCTATCGATATCGAGCGCGCAGGCGTGATCGTGTTCGAGGAGAAGCCTGGACAGTCGTTCTCTCTGAGTGCGCAATACCAGTTCTAACGAGTGACTGAGTAGCAGCAAGCAGGATACCAGCAGGGAGTCTTGACAACCCGGAGGTCGGAAACGGCTCCCGGGTTTTTTATTGCCGGGTGAAAATACAGTCGGGTAGAGCGGATAAGCGGCTAGCGCATCCGCCGTCACGAGATGGTAGGTGCGCTCAGCGCTTACCCATCCTACGGGTCGGGCTTTGTTGGGCAGTTGAAATAAAAAAGGGCACCAGTGGTGCCCTTGAAACTGACGGATGTCCGATTACATGTTCGGGTAGTTAGGACCGCCGCCGCCTTCCGGTGCAATCCAGACGATGTTCTGGGTGGGATCCTTGATGTCGCAGGTCTTACAGTGCACGCAGTTTTGTGCATTGATCTGGAAGCGCTTGCTGCCTGCCTCTTCAATCACTTCGTAAACGCCGGCAGGGCAGTAGCGCTGCGCGGGTTCATCGTAGATCGGCAGGTTGTGATTCAGTGGTACGTCATCATCCTTCAGGGTCAGATGGCAAGGCTGGTCTTCCTCGTGGTTGGTGTTGGAAATGAACACCGAGGACAGCTTGTCAAAGCTCAGTACGCCATCCGGCTTCGGATAGTCGATCTTTGCGCAGTCCGCGGCCGGACGCAGCTGGGCGTGGTCCGCTTTGCCATCGTTTAAAGTCCAGGGCAGTTTGCCCTTGAACAGGTTGATGTCGATGAATGCGTAGGCGGAGCCGAGAATGTTGCCCCACTTGTGCTGGGCCGGGCCGAAGTTCCGCTGCATGTGCAACTCCTTCCAGGCCCAGCTGTTCTTGTAGCGCTCGCTGTAATCCGTCAGTTCGTCGTTGGCCCGCTCGCCGGCCAGAGCTTCGGCTACGGATTCTGCCGCCAGCATGCCGGATTTCATCGCCGTGTGGTTACCCTTGATCTTGGCGAAGTTCAGGGTGCCGGCGTCGTCCCCGATCAGCAGACCGCCCGGGAAGGTCATCTTGGGTTGGGACTGCAGGCCGCCCTTGGTAATGGCGCGGGCGCCGTAGGCAACCCGTTGACCACCTTCCAGGTACTGTTTGATCACCGGGTGGTGCTTGTAGCGCTGGAATTCGTCAAATGGGCTGACGTGCGGGTTGCTGTAGGAGAGGTCGGTGATCAGGCCTACTACCACCTGATCGTCTTCCAGGTGATAAAGGAAGCCACCGCCGTGGGTGCCGGATTCCTTCAGTGGCCAGCCGGCGGTATGCACCACCAGGCCCTGCTTGTGTCTGGCGCCATCGATCTTCCAGATTTCCTTGATGCCGATGCCGTAGTGCTGTGGGTCACGACCGGCATCCAGGGTGTACTTGGCGATCAGCTGTTTGCCCAGATGGCCTCGGCAACCTTCGGCAAACAGGGTGTATTTGCCGTGCAGCTCCATGCCCTGCATATAGGCATCTTTGTGCTCGCCGTTGGCCCCTACGCCCATATCACCGGTGGCAATGCCTTTGACCGAGCCGTCTTCGTTGTACAGGACTTCGGCAGCGGCGAAGCCGGGGAAGATCTCAACTCCCAGGTTTTCCGCCTGTTCCGCCAACCAGCGGCACAGGTTGCCCAGGCTGATGATGTAGTTGCCCTCGTTGTGCATGGTGGATGGCACCAGCATATTGGGGATTCTGGTGGCTTTTTCCGCGCTGCCCAGCACATAGATGTCGTCGCCTTCTACGGCTGTTTCGAGCGGGGCGCCGCGATCTTTCCAGTCCGGGAAGAGTTCATTCAGGGCGGTGGGCTCGAAAACAGCACCGGAGAGGATATGTGCACCCACTTCGGAGCCTTTTTCCACCACGCAGACGGAGATGTCTTCGTTGATCTGACGCAGTCGGCATGCGGCAGCAAGCCCGGCAGGGCCGGCACCTACGATGACTACGTCGTATTCCATTGACTCGCGTTCCACAGGTCTCTCCTCAGCAAATTGCACTTGGCGCGGTAGCATGCCGCGCGTCTTTAATATTATTCAGCCGCCGAATTATGGCAGGAGACTTATATGTCGACGCATTATATCTATCCTGCATCACCCCGACCAATTGCAGGACAATCCAATTCCGTTGGCCAAAGTCGGCGCGACCACAAGGTTTCCGGATTTCAGGATAGAGCGGATTTATGTCCCGAAATTGATCTGCTGAATGACTGCTAGGATTAGTATTCTGCTATTGATTTTGAAATTTGAAAGGGCCAACATACGGCCGCTCAAACAACTGTTTGAACCGATGGCCGGGCATGAAGTATTGCCTACTTGCCGTGTGGCAGGCCCGCCTATCACCTGCGCCGAGAGGCCGCCCGAGATGCCAATGCTGCGATGGCTCACCTGTGAGCCGTCTGTCGCAGCTTTTAAGTAGACTACTGAGACGGGATTTTCATGAAAGTTCTTGTAGCTGTGAAACGCGTTGTGGATTACAACGTGAAGGTTCGCCCGAAGGCGGACGGTTCAGACGTGGACACTGCCAACGTCAAAATGTCCATCAACCCTTTCTGTGAAATTGCCGTGGAAGAAGCGGTACGCCTGAAGGAGAAGGGGGTCGTCAGCGAGATCGTTGCTGTTTCACTGGGATCCAAACAGTGCCAGGAACAGATCCGTACCGCACTGGCGCTGGGCGCCGACCGCGGTATTCTGGTCGAGACGGATGACGAGCTGCAGCCGCTGGCCGTGGCCAAGTGCCTGAAGGCTGTCGTAGATAAAGAAGAGCCGCAGCTGGTGATTCTTGGCAAGCAGTCCATCGATGGCGACAACAACCAGACCGGTCAGATGCTGGCCGCACTGTCTGGCATGGGGCAGGGCACCTTCGCTTCAGAAGTGAACGTAGAAGAAGGTGCAGTAAAAGTAACCCGTGAAATTGACGGCGGCTTGCAGACTGTAGAGCTGAAACTGCCGGCGGTGGTGACCACCGACCTGCGCCTGAATGAGCCGCGCTACGCTTCTTTGCCGAACATCATGAAAGCGAAGAAGAAGCCGCTCGACACCACCACCCCCGATGAGCTGGGAGTAGACATCGCCCCGCGCACCAAAACCCTGAAAGTAGAGCCGCCGGCCGAGCGTCAGGCAGGTATCAAGGTTGCCGATGTAGCGGAACTGGTGGAAAAACTGAAAAGCGAGGCGAAAGTAATCTGATGAGCATCCTGGTAATTGCTGAACACGATAACGCCGAACTGAAAGGCGCTACCCTGAACACCGTCGCTGCAGCCAAGGCGATTGGCGGCGACATTGACGTGCTGGTTGCGGGCAGTGGCTGCGGCGCAGTGGGCGAAGCGGCTGCAAAAGTTGACGGCGTCACTAAGGTGCTGGTTGCGGATAACGCGGCTTATGAGCACCAGTTGGCCGAGAATGTCTCCAAGCTGGTTGCTGATCTGGGTAAAAATTACAGCCACGTGCTGGCCCCGGCCACTACCACTGGCAAGAATATGTTGCCGCGCGCGGCCGCATTGCTGGACGTGCAGCCTATCTCCGACATCGTTGGAGTAGAGGGAGCGGATACCTTCAAGCGCCCGATTTACGCTGGTAACGTCATCGCTACCGTCCAGAGCTCCGACGCCATCAAAGTGATCTCTGTGCGTACTACTGCATTTGACGCGGTGGCCGCAGAAGGCGGCAGCGCTGCGGTTGAGTCCGTGGACGCTGTGGAAGATGCGGGTGTATCCAAGTTTGTCGGTGAAGAGCTTGCAGAATCTGACCGCCCGGAACTTACTGCCGCCAAGGTGGTCATTTCTGGTGGTCGCGGCATGCAGAACGGTGACAACTTCGAGTTGTTGTACAAGGTGGCGGACAAGCTGGGCGCAGCAGTGGGTGCTTCTCGCGCCGCGGTTGACGCAGGCTTTGTTCCGAACGACATGCAGGTAGGTCAGACCGGCAAGATCGTGGCACCAGACCTGTATATCGCGGTGGGTATCTCCGGTGCCATCCAGCACCTGGCGGGTATGAAGGACTCCAAAGTAATTGTCGCCATCAACAAGGACGAAGAAGCACCGATCTTCTCCGTTGCGGACTATGGACTGGTAGCGGATCTGTTCGACGCAGTTCCGGAGCTCGAAACAAAGTTGTAACACTTTGTCCATAGACTATGTTGTGAAAGGGCGGCCTTGGCCGCCCTTTTTATTGCTCGCCGTTTTGGAAACATTTGCGTTTTGGTTAAAAATTGGTCAATGTGTTGCGCAAGATTGCCTTTCTCCGTGCTAGCCACGAGAATAGGCGCCCAATAACGAAAACGAGCTGTCAGTGGTACAGCAGAGACGAGTTTACGCATGTCTTTGGTAAAACGAACCTTAGGGTCACTTTTTAGCCGTTCCGCCGGAACGTCCAAACGTTCTATACCTCGTAGTCTGTTAGCAACCTGCGGAGTCATCGGTGGTTGGCTGACGGTCAATCTGCTCGCATATGGCGAACTGGCATTTCCCGGCAAAGACGAGGGGAACCTGCTGGCGGACCGCAGTGCTCGAGCCAGCGCTTCACGTCAGTCTGTGAATTTGCCCAATACCCCATTCTTTGGCGTTGCTCCGGTGAAAACCGCCGAGGAGCCGGAACTCGACCTGGAAAACATTCCTTTTACCCAGCTGAATCTGGTGCTCTCCGGGGTTCTGAGTAGTAATGTGAGTGAGCGTGCGAGCGCGTTGATCGCCGAGCGCGGCAAGCCTGCCGAGCGGGTCTATGTGGGAGACACGGTATCAGGCGGTGCCGAAGTCTATTCCGTGGAGGTCGATCATATTATTCTGCGTCGCAACGGTCAGATGGAAAAACTTTCCTATCCGGACGCCGATGGCCGTCCTACCGTTCCCAAGCAATACGCGAATTACGCACGCCAGGCTGCCAGGGCCATTGGCGCAAGTTCCGCTTCTGATCGTGCGGATAAACAGCAGTCCATCCGCGATCGCTTGGAGAAATTGCGGGAAATGGCGAAACAACGCCAGCGCAACACGCACTGACGGGGGCGGGAGCGTAGGTGTGTGCACTCGAAGTACTTGAAGACCAATTAGTCAACGTAAATAAGTAGAATCAGAGTCAGATTTATAATGATGAGCGTTTTTCACCGACGACTGATTTCAGTCGCCATGGGGGTTTTGTTGTCGTTTTCGGTGCTGGCGCAGGCACCCGAGCGAGTCACACTGTCGTTGGATAACGCGGACATTCGTGATCTGATCAACTGGGCGGCGGATTTCACCGGCAAGAACATCATCGTTCATCCGAATGTGAAGGGGAAAGTGACCGTGGTCGCTGGCGACCCGATGACGCACGAGCAGGCATTCGACGTCTTTATGTCTGTACTGCAGGTAAACGGCTTCAGCCTGGTTGAGCAGGGGGATGCCTGGAAGGTGGTGCCGGATGCGCTGGCCAAACAGCAGGCCATCCCAGTTGCCGACGAGCAGACGCGGGCGCCGGGAGAGTCGCTGGTGGTGCGTACCGTCAAGGTCGAGAATATTTCCGCCGCGCAACTGATCGCCATGCTGCGTCCCTTGATTCCGCAAACCGGCCACCTGGCTGCTTACGCCGACACCAATACTCTCATCATCGCCGACCGCGCAGCCAATATTGATCAGATTGTGCGCCTGATCAAACAGCTGGACCGCGCCGGTGCCATCGATATCGAACTGGTGCCATTGGAGTTCGCGTCTGCGAAAGAAGTGAAGCAGGTGCTCAGTGAGCTGCTCCAGGGGGGCGGCAAACAGCAGGGCAACGATGTGCAGCCCCTGCGTATTGCGGTGGATGAGCGTTCCAATAGCATTCTTCTCACCGGCGACCCGGTTACCCGTACCCAGCTCAAGAAAGTCATTCAACGCCTGGATCAGCCGCTTTCCGGCGATGGCAACACCGCAGTCGTGTATGTTCAGTACGCCAGTGCCGCGGAATTGAAGCCCGTACTGGAGGGCATGAGTGGCAGTATCCAGAAGACCGAGAAAGACCAGCAAGTGGCGGATGTCGAGGTCAGTATTCAGGTCAATGAAGAACTGAACGCGCTCGTGCTTACCGCGCCGCCGTCCTTGCTCGAGACCATGAAAGGGGTGATTGCCAAGCTGGACGTGCGTCGGGCTCAGGTGTTGATCGAAGCGATTATCGTCGAGGTCTCCGAAGGCACCGGCAACAATTTGGGTGTGAAGTGGATTGCGGGCGACAACGGCGACGTATTCGCCGGCTTTGAAAACGACTTTGCCGCAACGCCGATCTACGATGAAAACGGCGATGAGATTTCTGAATACAATCCATTTTCCCTGGATCCCGCCAACCTGATCCGCGACGGCCTGAATCTCGGCTTTCTGCAGGGCACCGATTTACGGGTGGCGATCAATGCCGTGGCGTCTGAAAACAACACCAACATCCTGTCCACTCCGACCATTATGGCGCTGGACAATGAGGAAGCGGAGATTCTTGTCGGCCAGAATGTGCCGTTCGTGACCGGTGAGCAGCTGCTGTCGGGCAGTAATAACGATCCGTTCACCACCATTCAGCGCCAGGATGTGGGTACCACGCTCAAGGTCACCCCGCGGGTGAACAACAACGATTCTGTGACTCTTGAAATCGAACAGAAGGTGGAGAACGTGCTGCCTTCCTTCGGTGAGGCGGCAGACATCATTACCAGTAAGCGCGAGATTCGTACCAAGGTGTTGATTGATGACGGCGCGATTCTGGTGCTCGGTGGCCTGATTGAAGACAAGGTCAACGAAGGAAGCAGCAAGGTACCGCTGCTGGGCGATATCCCCGGTATTGGTCGATTGTTCCGTAACACCGACAAAAAGGTAGACAAGATCAACCTGATGGTGTTCCTGCGTCCCAAGATTCTGAGTAGCCAGATTGCCGGATACGAGGAGACCCGCCGTCGCTATCGCGACATGCAGGAAAAGCAGCTGCGTCTGCGCGGTGAGACCAGTCGACTCTGGGACTGGGACCGTGGTGATGTATTGCCGGACCTGCTGCCGCCTCCTGCGAACATGGAAGCAGAGGAAGAAGCGGCGCCGGTGGAGCCCGAGGTCGGTAAATGATGGCAGAGCAAGTGGTCAAGCGGCTGCCCTATGCCTTTGCCAAACGCCATCAGGTGCTGCTGGCGGAGGTGGATGGCGCACCGGTCTGCCAGTATGTGGCGCCGTTGAACCCCCTGGTTCTGGCCGAGGTGCAGCGCCTTTGCGCGTTGCCCGTTGGTATGACGGTGGTAGATGCCGAGACCTTTCAGGAAACCCTGCAGCGCCAGTATGAAAACCGCGAGGGTGGGAATCTCTCTGATGTAGAGGGCCTGGGTGAAGACCTGGACCTGGCCGCGGTCGCTGAATCACTGCCGGAAACCGAAGATCTGCTCGAGCAGGAAGACGATGCGCCCATCGTCAAACTGATCAATGCCATTTTCGCCGAGTCCCTCAAGCAGGGGGCCTCGGATATCCATATCGAAACCTTTGAAAAACGCCTGGTGGTGCGCTTTCGCGTGGACGGGGTTCTGCGTGAAGTATTGCAACCGCGCAGAGCGCTGGCGCCGCTGCTGGTGTCCCGGATCAAGGTAATGGCCAAGCTGGACATCGCTGAAAAGCGCGTACCGCAGGATGGTCGTATCTCCCTGTTGATGGGTGGCCGCGAAGTGGATGTGCGTGTTTCTACTATGCCGTCTTCCGCCGGCGAGCGGGTAGTCATGCGTCTGCTGGACAAGCAGGCGGGCAAGATGGATATGCGCAATCTGGGGATGGCAGAGCACGACCTGAAGGTCATGACAGAACTGTTGGGCCGTCCCCACGGCATCCTGCTGGTGACCGGGCCAACCGGTTCCGGTAAAACCACCACCCTGTATGCCGGTCTCGCGAGCATCAACAATCGCGAGAAGAACGTTCTTACCGTCGAAGACCCGGTTGAATACAACCTGGAAGGGGTGGGGCAGACGCAGGTCAACACCAAGGCGGATATGACCTTTGCCCGTGGCCTGCGCGCCATCCTTCGCCAGGACCCGGATGTGGTGATGGTGGGTGAGATTCGCGACCTGGAAACCATGCAGATCGCCATTCAGGCAAGTTTGACCGGCCACCTGGTGCTTTCTACCCTGCACACCAATACCGCACTCGGTGCGGTAACCCGTCTGGTGGATATGGGAATCGAACCGTTCCTGCTTTCCTCCAGTGTAATTGGTGTGTTGGCGCAACGGCTCGTGCGGGTACTGTGCCCCGAATGCCGCGAAGCACACAAAGCCGACGACTTCGAATGCCGGATGCTGGGGTTCAAAGAAGGTAAGGACGTTACGATTTATCGTCCCAAAGGCTGTGAAAAGTGCAACCACAGCGGCTATCTCGGCCGTGTCGGTATCTACGAACTGGTGCCGGTCAACGAGAAGCTGCGCCAGATGATTCACGACCGCGCGTCGGAAAGCGCGCTGGTAAAAGAGGCGCGGAACCTGGCCCCCAGTATTCGCGAAGACGGCACGGCCAAGGTGCTCGCCGGTATCACTTCACTGGAAGAAGTGCTTCGGGTAACCCAGGAGTCCTGATATGGGTGCGTTCGAGTACACGGCATTAAACAATGGTGGACGCAAGAATCGCGGTACGCTGGAGGCGGACAGTGCCAAGGCTGCGCGGCAGCAATTGCGTGCCAAAGGGCTGATTCCCATTGAAGTCGCTCCGGCTTCCGACTCTCACAGCCAGAGCGGGGGCAACCTGCTCAGTGGCAGCCCGGGTTTGGGGATCAAGCCATTGGCGCTGCTCACCCGGCAGATTGCTACGCTGTTGCGTGCGGGGATTCCACTGGAGGAAACACTCAGCGCAATCGCCAATCAGACGCGCAATCAGAAGGTGCGCCGGATCGTGCTGGCGGTGCGGGCGAAGGTGCTTGAAGGACACAGTTTTGCGCAGGCCCTGGGCAGTTTTCCGCGGGCCTTTCCCAAGCTCTATCGCGCCACGGTGGAAGCCGGTGAGCACTCCGGGCACCTGGACGAGGTGCTGGAGCGGCTGGGGGACTACACCGAAAGCCAGCAGCAGTTCCGCCAGAAAGTACAGCTTGCGCTGATCTATCCGATTGTCCTGGTAGTGGTTTGTGTGCTGGTGGTGACCGGGTTGATGGTCTATGTGGTGCCGGATGTGATCGAGGTATTTACCGGCACCGGCCAGGAATTGCCCCTGGCCACCCGAATCCTGGTCTCGCTCAGTGACTTTATCTCCTCCTGGGGTTGGATGATTCCGCCGGTGCTGATTGCGCTGGCCATCGGGTGGGGATTGCTGTTGCGTCGGCCTAAATTCCGCTATCGCTACCACCACCGCCTGCTGGAGTTTCCGGTGATTGGATGGCTGGTTCGCGGTGGTCAGAGTGCCCGTTATATCGGCACGCTTGCGATCCTGACCGGCAGCAGCGTGCCATTGGTACAGGCTATGGGGATTGCCAGTGGTGTGATGACCAATGACTACCTGAAGGAGCGGCTGCAGATTGCGCAGAAATTCGTGCGCGAAGGTGGCAGCTTGCGAAAGGCGTTGGAAGATGTGGAATACTTCCCGCCAATGATGATTTATATGATCGCCAGTGGCGAATCCTCCGGTACCCTTGACCAGATGCTGGTGCGGGCGGCGGAGAACCAGGAGCAGGATCTGCAGGGCGCGGTGACTGCCTTTGTCAGCCTGTTCGAGCCCATCATGCTGCTGGTAATGGCGGCCATCGTGCTGTTTATCGTGATGGCGATCATGATGCCGATCATGAACATGAACCAGCTGGTCGGTTAACCCCCTCAAGGCTGGTCAAAAAAGACACAATGCGGCAAAGTGCTGCTTTGGGTCCCTATTTTGAGTTCCTAACCGCAAAGTAATTTGCAAGGTAAGTTGCGAGGTGAGTAATGAATAGTCTGCGCAAAAGTCGAGGGTTTACCCTGATCGAGATCATGGTGGTCATCGTGATCCTTGGGGTACTCGGTGCGATGGTGGTTCCGAGTATTCTGGGTAAAACCGGTGAAGCCCGTATCAAGGCCGCGAAATCCGACCTGCGAACCATTGAGACTGCTCTGGATATGTACCGGATGGACAACTTCGTCTACCCGAGCTCTGAGCAGGGGCTGGAGGCGCTGGTCACTAAACCTTCTGGGTTCCCGGAAGCCAAGAACTGGACCGACCCCTACCTGAAGCGCGAAGCCAAAGATCCCTGGGGCAACCCATACCAGTACCTCAGCCCCGGCAGTAGTGGTCCCTACGACCTGTTCAGCCTGGGCGCTGACGGCAAACCCGGTGGCGAGGGCGAAGCGGGCGACCTGTTCGCTTCTGAACTCTGATCCCGCCATTTTAACGCTTATCTGAACCTGCCAATGCGTTCCAGGCGTCGCCAACCGGGGTTTACCCTGATCGAACTGCTCGTGGTGATTGTGATAATCGCCACGCTCGCAGCTATGGCGAGTCTGTCCGTGAGCTCGGCGGGGGGGCGCAACTGGAAGGGGGAGGTTCAGCGCCTGGCGAATCTGTTGCAGCTGGTGGCGGATCGGGCGTTGATCGACAAGGTCCATCTCGGGGTTGTCGTGGAAGAGGATCGTTACTCTATTGTGCGCTACGACTCTTCCACCATGCAGTGGCAGGAAATGGATTTCTCCGGAGATCCCAACTCTACCAATGCCCGTCGCTTTACCGCCCACGAGCTGCCGCCGAATATGCAGTTGGAAGTGATATCCCAGACGGAATTGCCGGGGGCAGACGACCAGCAAGCCGAGTTTGGTCGAGAGACAGGTGGCCGCGGCATGGCGCCTGCAGCGCAGAACTCCGATGATGACGAAGAAATTCTGCCGCAGTTCGCTGCGCTATCCAGCGGTGAGGTGTTGCCTGTAGAAATTGCAGTGCACCTGCTGAGTGAAGGCAACCGCGAGATTGGACGCAGTGCGATCATATCCTACAGCAGTCTGCACGGCATGCAGCTGGAGTGGCTCAGCGATGACCTTTGAGCGACGCCAGCGGGGCTTTACCCTGATCGAGGTACTGGTGGCACTGGTCATTTTCGGTGTCATCGCCGCCAGTGTTTTGAAAACACTGCAGGACAGCGTGCGCCAGCAAACCGCTCTGGAAGACCGCCTGACGGCGAACTGGGTCGCGCAACAGTCACTGGCGGAGATCCGGCTGCGCACGGACTGGCCGCCGCTGGGGAAAAACACCGAGCGCGTATTGCTGGGTGAGCGGGAATGGGAGGTTTCGGCGGAGGTCAAATCCACCAATGAGCCGCGCATGCGACATTTGATTGTACAGGTGGGGTGGCCGGATAAGGCGCCGATCCTGACGATCGATACCTGGATGGCCCAGCCGTAATGGATACACAACGGGCCCCCACATCTCCCGCCCACGGGCGCGGCTTTACCCTCCTGGAGTTGATGGTGGTGCTTATCATCGTCTCCATTATCAGTGTCGGGTCATACTCCCTTCTGGAAACCTTCTTCACCACCGACGAGGTACTTACCGGGCGTGCGGAAGAAATGCGTCGACTTTCCATGGCCATGTACCGCCTGGATGACGATCTCCGTCAGTTGACCGTGCGCCCGGTGAAAAACGCCTACAGTGGCTATGAGCCGGCGTTTCAGGGCGTTGCCACTGAGTTTGAGTTTACCCGCCTGGGCGCCGCCAACCTGACTCGAGAGCCGCGAGGCAATCTGCAGCGGCTGCACTATGGCCTGGGCTATCCGGAAGAAGAAGACCGTCGCGATTACGAGGAAGATGACGACACCGCGTTACTGCTGCGCAGCCGTTGGCGGGTACTCGACCGCGGACCCGACTCCGAGCCGGTGGCGGAGCCGATCCTCGACGGTGTGATTGATTTCTCCATGCGTTACTACGACGGTGAGACCCAGGCCTGGCTTTCCCAGTGGCCACCGGTCTCCGGTACTGTCACCGCGGGTGCGCTGGATCTGCGGTTGCCCAAGGCCATTGAAGTGACCCTGATAACACGCACTGGCGGAGAGATGCGGCGTTTATTCTCGTTACCGGAATATTCCATCGTCGGCAGTGGCGGCGCTTCAGGTGGGGGGGCGTCCGGTGGCGGCCGGGGCGATTCCAATGATGATGGGGGCGGTCGTGAGGACTAAGCACCTGTATCCATCGCTCCACCGCCAGCAGGGCGTCGCGCTGATTACTGTTTTACTGGTGATGGTGATCGCAGTAGCGGCAGTGACCCATGCGGTGACCCGCAACCGCCTGGCTATTTCGCGTACCAGCGCAATTCTGGCAAATACGCAGCTGGCGGAGTTCGTCCATGGCGCGGAAGCATGGGCGATTATTGCGCTGGAAAAAGACTATATGGAAGACCGAGAAGCATCCAGCTCCAGCGACAATCGTGCTGAAGCATGGGCCCAGCGTCTGGCCGAGTTCAATCCGTCTAATGGTAAAATTCGCATACAAATCAAAGATTTACACTCCTGTTTTAATGTAAATAATTTAACTTCTGGTCGAGCTGCGGGTGGCAGTGGTGGAGGCACCGCTGGCGGTGCTTCTTCAGGCACTGGAAATGCCGCGGTACTCGCCAGGCTGGTGCGCAACGCCGGCGGACAACAAGAAGCCGCACTGGCCATTCAAGACTGGGTGGATGCGGGAGATACCCCGCTGGCCTCCGGGACCGAAGATACGGGGTATCTCGGCCTTGAGGAGTCTTACCGCACCCCTGATACCATGATCACGGATGTCTCCGAGCTGCGCGCAGTACAAGGGATGGAGCCGGATGTCTGGAGCCGGTTGGAGCCACAGCTGTGTGCGCTGCCGGCTGAGGGGACCAGTATCAACGTCAACACCGCATCCCAGGAGTTGCTGGAGGCGATGTTTCCGTCTGCGAATGTTGCCGGCCTGGTCAATCAACGGGATAGTGGTACACCGTTTACCCAAGCGGCAGATCTGAGCGGCTTTGGTATCAACAGCGCCGGCACCGAAGTGGACTTCAATAGTGAGTTTTTTGTTGCGCATATCGCGGTACAGCTGGGGCTGGAGCACAGGCAGTACTGGGAGTCTGTGATGCATCTGGATACCGGAACGGGAAAAGTAAAAGTAATACAGCGCCAAAGGCGCGAATTTTCCGGGCAGTTTTTGCAGGAATTACTGGGGGACTAATTGAACCAGGAACTAGTGTTATTGCGGCTTAAAGACGCGCCAACTGCGTCTTCCGCTGGCGTGAGCCTGGAGCGCTGGGACGGCACCGCCTGGCATTCCGTAGCAATCGACGCGGAGTTTGCTGGCGCCTTTACCGATGAGCAGGACGTGCCGCCGGGAACTGTCGGGCACGAAAGCCATCGCGAGGAAGCCGGGAGCGAGACCGAAAGCGCGGCGGCGGCAGAGAACCGGGGCGCACCGCTTGAGTTTGAACCCGGTATGCAGGCGGTGCTGCTGCTGCCCGGCAGCTGGGTCTGGAACGGGCTGGAAACCGTGCCTCGCGCTGCGCGCCGCCAAAGCAGCGCGGTAGGCTATATCGTGGAGGAGCGGCTGGCGGAAGATGTGGAAGATCTGCACTTCACCTGCGACCCGGTTGCCGGCGATCTGTGCAGTATCATGGCCATTTCCCAGAACAAACTCGATGCACTGCATGCCCAGATCATGCGGCTGCAGTGGCCTGTTACGGTGGCAATCCCCGAGTATCGCCTGCTTTCCGCGTTGGGAGGCGAACACGGTATCTGGCTGGATGGAGCGCGCGCGCATCTGTGGCAGGGCAGTGGTATCGGAATGACCGTAGATCGCAGTCTGTTGCTGCCCATCGCCGAAAGTCTGTTCGGTGCGGATGAGGAAACCAGTGAAGAGATCATCGAGGCCAGCGCGGGTTCTGACGAGTCTGCCCCCATTGCCGTGTTAGGTCCGGTCGAAACTCTGGAACAGGGTGGCCTCAGCCAGCTCGGACGTGTTGAGGCTCAAACCGGGCAAGCGGAAACCTACTTGCTGGAGCAGTACTCTCCTGCCGCTACAGGCAACCTTTTGTCCGGTGCCTACCAGGTGGTCCTCGGCACCGCGGAGGGGCCTTGGTGGCGGGTGCCAGCCATCGCGGTCGCAGCCTGTTTTGTAGCGCAACTGGTGTTTTTTGTGGGTGCCGGGATGTATTACAAGGTACAGGCCGGTCACGCGGAAGATGCCGCGCAGCAGTTGTTTCAGGAGATCTTCCCCGGCGTTCGCCCCCAGGCGGACCTGCGCCGGCAAATCACAGGATTCCTGAATCAGTCTCGTGGAGGAGGCAGCGATTTCGCCCGTCAGCTACAGCAGCTCAGCAGTGTGTGGAACGGGGGGAAAAGCAGCGAGCTCAAACTGCAGTCGTTGCGGTTCGACGGCACGCGCGGCGAGCTGGTATTGCAGTTGCGGGCAGCGGACCTGGCCCAGCTGGACAGCGTGGTAAACAAGCTTTCCAACAGTCAGTTCAAGGCGGAATTACTGGCTGCCAATGAGCTGGAAGAGGGCGTGTCAGGTCGAATCCGCCTGCGATAATCAGAGATGGATTAAGACGAATCGGGTATAGATGAGCTCCGTATAGAGAACAACAATGAAGCAACAGATAGAACAGTGGCAACAGAAATGGCAAGCCTTGCCGCCGAATGATCAGCGGGCGCTCGGTCTGCTGAGCCTGTTTGTCGGTGGTATGTTTATCGTGTTTGGCCTGTTCAAGCCCGCTCAGGGGTTTTTCGATGACGCCCGTACAGAGGCGGAGCAGTCGCGCAACCTGGTGCACTGGATAGAAACCCAGCGCCCACAGTTGGCACGTGTACAGCTGCCTTCCGGCGGTGACAACGCGCAAGCCCAGGGCACTTTGCTGCAACGGGTGACCGCGGCGGCGGAGAATCATCGTGTGACCATCAAACGCTTTGAACCTGAAGGCAATGGCCGGATCCGTCTGTGGATCGACGAGGCCCGTTATCAGGACCTGCAACCCTGGTTGAACAACCTACTGCAACAGCAGTTTGTCATCCGTTCTGTGAGCGTGGACGCCTTGTCCGAAGAGGGGATGGTCTCTGCACGGCTGACGTTGGAACGCTAGGCACAGTCTTTCTGTTTTTCGTGATGATTTTGCGGCCAACCTTCCTGTTTATTTGATGCTTTCCCGCGATTATTGGTGGGGAACTTTTTATTTCTTCGTAGAATTGGTGGCCGACCTCTCGTTTTCCGGTCTCGAGACGGGGTTATTTTCTTAGCGATCTTCCCGGGATTGGCGTCCGTTTCTTTCTATACTGAAAACACCATGTCGCTTCCGCTTGCGCAATGCTGACCCCAGCGTCGCGCCGGGTTTAGTGCGAAGCTGCTGACTGTTTTAAGGTGCGGATAGAAATCGGAAGGTATTGTCGATGTTATTCAGAGAAACCGAAAGCAAACACCTGGTAGAAGTGCCGGATATCGTCACCCTGGCCAACCCCTATGAGCTGACCGTTATGGGGCGTTATTTGTGGGGAGAGGAGGTACAGGATCCTGAAGTATTCGATAAGACGCAGTTGAGTTTTCTATCCGGCGAGCCGCTTCCACGCTGCTGGCATGACAGCCGGTATCGAGATCGCGAGGTTCGCAGAGTCAAATGCGGCACCCGGATAAACGACAGCGACTATTATCAGGGGGCATGAGGCGCTGGAAAGCGCAGGAACAACCGGGCTCGGGGTGGCAGGCATCGGCGGAGAGCACATTCGGAAACGGCTTTGTTCTGTCGCACCCTGATATCTTGTCTGTACCGTCTGAGCCCGCTCACCGATGATTGGTTGTTATTTGTACTGATTGCTCGGCTTATGCCAACAGGTATCGATAATTGTGGCCAGTATCAGTGCCAGCACCAGCGCTTGCTGATTCTCCTGCGGCTGAAACCCTCCCCATCCGTGGTGTCACTCCCATACCTCCTATACAATACGCGCCACTTTTTTCCGCTTCGCCTGTTGGCGGTTTGCGGGATCAGCTACATCTGTACCCGAGGTTGACTATGGATTTTGAGACGTTTGAAGAGTATTCATTACTTCTGGGTGTTGGTGGGCTGATCCTTTTCATGGTGTTTATTGTTTGGAACCTGGCAAAGGAATCCAAGGCCGGCCGTTTTGGCACCTTTATCCTGTTTACAGCCCTAGGGCTGGGACTGCTCGGGTTTCTGATCAAGACAGTACTGGTGGAAGTTATGGGGCTTGGTCAGTAGATCGCCCCGATTCAGACCGGTACCGGACAAATCTCTATGCCGCTTTTTGATCGTCCCGAACTAAAGGTCCAGAAGGACCGCCGCGTGTGTCGCAATACGGATACGCGTATGGCCAAGTACAGCCGTCGAGGCATGCTATTTACGCTGATGGCTTTTTCCCTGGCGGTGGGCATGGGGGAACTGCGCACGCTGGAGCCCAAGCTGGTGCTGGTAATGGGTATTGGGCTCGTGGTCTTCACCTTGTGGCGAGGCTACTACGTATTCCGCTTTGATAGCCTTTACTCCACCGGGCCTAAACGCTGGCGGCACCGTTACTTCCTCGCGTCCACCTTAGGGGCCGCCTGGTGGGGCTTGATTCTGGTCTGTCACATTTTCCTGCTCGGGTTTGCGCCAGTATCACAGTTCCTTTGGCTGTATACGGTGATTTTCTGTGCCACTGTGGCTTCTGTATTTGCGCCGTATCACCGTTTCCTTACCTGGTTCCTTGCAGCTTCGTTGGTTCCTGCCGCACTACAAGGGTTTCTCACTTCTGATGTGCTGGGAGCAATCTACGGCGCGCTGACACTGACCTTTGTATGGCTGATGGCCCACCAGGCCCGGCGGGAATCTGAAAATTACTGGGATCGGGTGGCTGCCATGCAGGCTTTGCAGCAAAAAGCGAGCAAGCTGGCGGCTGCGCGCAAGCACTCCGATGCTGCGGTAGAAGTAACCAATGATTTCCTCGCCAATGTGGGGCAGGAGTTTCGCAGTCAGTTGACCGACTCTCTGGGTGCATTGGCGCTGCTGGAAGGTGACCGCCTGAATGAGCGCCAGCGAGAATGGGTACGGCTGGCAAAAAATGCCAACAACCAACAGCTGAAGCTGGTGGATAACGTGGGTATGTTCACCCGCGTCGCGCGCAAAGATATCCACCTTCGTCAGGCACCATTCAACCTCGTGAGGACTATCGAAAAGGCATTCAAATTTGCCGGCCGCGCAGCGCAACGGCAGCGTCTGGAGTTCAACTTTCAGATCAGCGACGCGCTGCCAGTGATGGTCACGGGCGACAATCGCAAAACGGCGCAACTGATCCGTAATCTGGTAGATTCCGCCACCATCATTGCGCAGACCGGCGAGCTATGGGGAGAAGTTGAGTTCGAGCAGACTGGCGCCGGGGAAGGGCAGTTGGTAGTCAAGCTGAATGATAATGGCTGTGGCGAAATTCTACCGGATGAGTCTGAATTGTTTGGTGCTTTTTCTCGCATGGATACTACCCAGGTGACGACCGGGCTCGGGCTGAATATTGCCAAAGGGCTGGCGGAGGCCATGGGGGGGTACCTGCAAATCAACTCCACGGAGGAAGGTAACCGTTACAAAGTCGTAATCAAGTTTGAGATCGAGCCCAACCAGCGTATCTATCTTTCGCCGGATCGTCGCCTGGAAGATACAGAAATTCTGGTGCTGCACCAGAAGGGGTTGTTTGTCAGCGGGACGATCCAGATTTTGTCATCTTTTGGCATGGAAGTGAGTAGCTTCAATTGGGACGATGACAATGAGGCGGCGCAACTGGCGCTGGAGCAGGTCATGGAGCGAAAGGAGCTGGTACTGCTTGCGCCGGCGATGGGCGATACGCGCTTGATGGCAGATGTCACCAGCCGCCTTTCCGCGATGGACCCGGAGGAAGTGGACTTCCCGTTGATTTGTCTTGGCGGTTATGGCCATAAAATGGAGTTTGCCCCGCTGGCAGCGGAGCACCCCAATGCGCAGTACATGGCGCGGCCGATAAATCGTAAAGAATTACATGATGCTGTTGTGCTGCGCCTGTTCGGAGGCTCGAAAAAATCCAGTCGTCGGGTGGTGAGTCACAGTGCCGAGCACAATCGCAAACGCCGTCTGCTACTGATCGAGGAATCCCGCCAGCATCAGGGGGTAACCGAAGAAATGTTGCAAACACTCGGTTATCAGGTGGATGTTGTCCCGTCGGTTGAGGAGTCACTCGAACTGCTGGCAAATGATAAATTCGATTTGCTACTGGTGGACTGCCAACAGAACACCGCGCACAGTGCCGATATCATCGAGCAGATTCGCTACTGGGAGAGTCAAAATTCTCCCGAGGACCGCCTTCCCATCGTGGCGTTGACCAGCACTACGGAAGAGCTGTTTGAGGGGCGCTGTCTCGCTGCGGGTATGGATGATTTTCTGACCAAACCGTTGAGTACAGACAGTCTGGCGGAAACCCTTGACCGCTGGCTGGGTGACTCCTGAAGTCTGCGGGTTTTTCCGTCCTCCGTAACAATAAAAAAGCCGGTGCACTGCACCGGCTTTTGCGTTTTGCTGCATGCGCAGATAGCGTGCCTTAGAAGTTGTACTTCAGGCCCAGCTTCACACGCCAAGTGGACTCTGCTGTCTGGAAGCGAGAGAAGTTCTTGGTGCTACCACCGTTATAGGGCTCCTGATAGACATACTGGCCATCTTCATTCACGTCATAGTCGAACAGGGGCTGCTGCGGATAGGAGAGGTCATAGACCTTGCCCCAGTCCTCGTTCAGCAGATTGGCGAAATTGTCGATGGTCAGGTAAACCAGGCCGCGGTGTTCCGGCATAAATCCGGGTACTTCCTGGGTGATGGCCACATCCATGGTGGTGAGCCACGGCATGTTGTCTGAGTATTTATCTACGTATCCGCCAGCGGCACCGGCAACACCTGCGGCGCGCGCACGATCCATGATTTCCTCGTAGCTCAGGCCATTTTCGAAATCCACTGCAGCATCATCGGCGCCGGAGGGGATGTAGGCCAGATAGACACTGGAGGAGTCAAAGCTCGACTGATCGCCAAGGCCACCATCCCGGTAAGCTCCCAGTGTCCAGGAGAACGGAAGACCGGAGCGGCGCTCAAAGAACATATTGAAGTTGGTGGCGTATCCCTGGAAGAACTCTCTGGTATAACCGAGGTTCAGTACCACACGGTGTTCGACTTCGTAGTAGGCGGTGCCTTCCAGCGGGTGGTTGCGATCCTTTACTACTTCATACTGGAAATTGGATTCCGCGGTGGAGCTGGTACCCGGGTTTACCTCGGTGATGTCCTGGTGGGTGTAAGACAGATTGACCGATAGACCGTTGTCGAATGCCTTGTCAAGAGCTGTTGACCAAAGAATGCTGCGACCTCCGTTGTCGACGTTGGTCAGTTCCAGGTCGTAGTTGCCTTCAAACTCGGTGCCGGCATAAATACTGTCCCAGATAATACGGCCATCCGGTGTGCGCTCGCCATTATCGACACGGGACAGATCCCGCCAGTACACGGAGTTTTCGCGATCCACGTAGGTGAGCTCAGTAGTCCAATTGAAATCCCGGCCGACTCCGGGAATATCAAAGGCATAGTCGGCGGCCAGCTGGTAGCGCCAGTCTGACGGTAGTTTGAAATTCGGGTCTATACTGTTGGTGCTGCCGGCTCCGGGGGCCAGATCATCCAGTGCTACCTGGGGGATGCCGGTGAGGTTCACTTCGCTGGGATCCAGCGTATCCAGATATACTGCGTCTTTGGTGGAGCCGTCGTTGGTATAGGCGTTGGATACCCACACCAGTGGCATGCCGCCACTGAAACGACCGACGCCACCGCGCAGAGTCAAATCGTCGCTCAGGTCCCAGTTGAAGCCGATACGGGGCAGCAGGATATCGCGACCGTCCAGGTTTTCCGTATTGGCATAACCGTAAGTTTCTTCGAAATTGCTGTTGCGGCTGGGGGCACTGTCGATTGCCAGGCTTTCATAGCGCAGGCCCGCTACCACTTCGAATCCGGCCATCGGTTCGAGTGTTGCTTCACCGTACAGTGCATAGGTTTGGCCGTTTACATCGTAAGCAATGTCCTGAATATCGTTGGTGTAGGCATTGCTATATTCAAAGCTGTTGATCTCGCGATTTTCAAACGCCTCGATACTATCAAAGCCCCAGGTGCCAGAGGCGTCGCGACCATAGAGGTTGTAGTTCCAGGTGTCTTCAATCTCCGCACCAAAGCGATATTCCACGGCGTCAGTGATGTAGTTACCGTGTACCCCGAGAGTCCAGACCTCATTTTTCAGTACGTTGGCGTGGCGGTTCTCATCCGCGCCGGCAACGATATCACCGTTCTCGGTGCGGATATTGATTTCCCCCCAGTTGCTCGCCGTCAGTGACGCCTGCTCGAACTCTTTGTAGGAGAGGTTCACTTCGGTACTGAAGGCATCGCTCCAGTCGGAGAACAGGTGAGAGGTATAGTAGGTGGTGTCCTGGGCATTGGTCCACAGGTTGGACGCGAGGTTTACGGTGTCGTCGTACTGGGTGTAGTTGTTGGCGGAGCGGGTTTCCTGACTGCTGTAGGTAAAGTCCGCGCGGTGATTGTCGCTGATATTCCAGTCCAGTTTGACCAGCGTTTTCTCATCGCTGTCGGGCGCCGGGGCAGAGCCGATGGAATCGCTGAGGCCATACACATCCTGCAGGATGCTGAGTACGCGGTCGGTTTCCTCCGGGGTGACATCGTGGTTGGCCAGGGTGTTCAGGTCATAGTCAAATGCGATTTCTTCTTCCCACTTTTCATAGGAGCTGAAGAAGAACAACTTGTCCTGTATCAGCGCGCCACTGAAAGAAGCGCCGTAGGTTTCTTCTTCATTTTCGATGTCGTACTCAGTAACAGAGCCATCACTCGGCAGGCGATCGTCTTTGGCAGTGCCGGCCCAGGGGACAGTCTCCATATAGACACTACCGTGGAATTCGTTAGTACCGGACTTGGTGACCGCATTGATGTTACCACCGCTGAAGCGACCTTTACGGGCGTCAAACGGCGCGTAGGAAATGGAGATCTGTTCGACCGCTTCCAGCGAGATCGGGGGGCGGTTGGTGGGGTAGCCATTGGATTGCAGGCCAAAGGTATCGTTGATGCCCACACTGTCGACGGTCAGAGAATTGTATTTTGGGTTGCTCCCCGCAATGCTTAACTCGGTACCATTGGGGCTGACAACTGCCAGCGGATTGGCGCGGACCACGTCTTTCAGGTCGCGATCAAAGGTGGCGACGGAGCCGATCTGGTCTTCCCCAAATACACTACTCGAACCGCGGTTTTTATTGATCAGTGCCTCTGCAGTAACCACCACTTCTTCCACCTGGTTGGTAGCAATCTCATCGGCAGCCAGATTGATGGGCAGTGTCAGTGGTTCCCCAAGACTCAGGTAAACACCGGAAAGCATTTCTTCACCTGCAGCAGATTTTACGCTGATGGTGTATGGGCCACCAACACGTAGACCGCTGGCAGAGAAGCGACCGGCGTCGCTGGTGCGGATCGTGCTGCGGCTGTTGGATGGCTGGTGAACAACAGTGATGGTCGCGTCGCTCACGGGTTCTCCGCCGGATGTCACCGTGCCGCGGATGGCAGAGGTGGTTTCCTGGGCGAAAGCAGATGGCGCAGCCGCAGCGGCTGTAATAACAGCGGCAGAAATCAGCGTGCGTGGAAAATCAAAGCATTTCATGAAGCTCTCCTGGTCTTGTAAGGCAGCCTATGGATAAGTCCCTGTGGCCGCTGGTAGCCGGCGTCCCCCGTTGGATATAAAAGTCAGATTGCCGGCGCGCCCATTCTTGGGAAAATGTTTTGCAATCTAGTGAAGGAGAGATTGCATTAATGTCGCAAAAAGGTGACAGGAGTGGTAAAGATCCTGTCATCGTTATCCGCTAAGGTGGCGACCATTGAAAATACGGGGGTCGATATGAGAGTACTGATGGCTAAAGGCATCATCGCCGCGGCTGCACTTGTGGTTTCCACCTCTGCCTGGTGTTGGGGGGCTGATGCCCACCGGGTGACGGGCGCTATTGCCTGGGAGTATTTGAGCGAAGAGACCCGTGAGAAAACCCGGAATCTTTTACAGGTGATGGGAGAAGAGAGTCTCGCCGAAGCGGGCACCTGGGCAGATCGTATTAGGGGCAACCCGGAATATGATTGGGCGGCTCCACTGCACTACATCAATTTGTCGGCAACTTGGTCTGGTTATCGTGCGGCACGAGATTGCCCGGAGCAGGGGTGTTGTAGTGGTCAACTCTTTTTGGCCACCGAACTCTGAGCATTCCAATATTTCTCTTCCGCCACATTCGGCGGCATTCCATCATTTTTCTGATGGGGGCGTATTTGGCTGTAGTAGCCAATGATGTAACTCGTGATTCCCTGTTTAGCCGCAGGGAAGGACTTGTAGCCGGTTTCCGGAACCCACTCTGTTTTGAGACTCCGGAAAAAGCGCTCTGTCGGTGCGTTGTCCCAGCAGTTGCCGCGACGGCTCAGGCTCTGCGTCATTCTGTAGCGCCACAGTTGTTGTCGGAACGCGAGGCTTGTGTACTGACATCCCTGGTCCGAGTGGAACATGATGCCTTCCGGTTGCCCTCGTGATTCGTAGGCCATCGTAAGCGCCTTTTTAACCAGGGCGGTGTCAGGCGATAACGATAGCGCCCAACCAACCGGCTTACGCGCAAAGAAATCTATAACTACCGCCAGATACGCCCACCGGGCACCTGTCCAGATATACGTGATATCGCCGGCCCAAGCCTTGTTTGGTGCAGCAACGTTAAACTCCCGATCCAGATGATTCGGAACATCAACGTGTGGTTGCTCAGCCTTCTTGTACCGATGATTTGGAAGCTGGGTGCTCTCCAAACCGAGTAGCTTCATTCGCTT
Organism: Microbulbifer celer; assembly: GCF_020991125.1. Lineage (NCBI taxonomy): Bacteria > Pseudomonadati > Pseudomonadota > Gammaproteobacteria > Cellvibrionales > Microbulbiferaceae > Microbulbifer > Microbulbifer celer. The sequence goes on along the minus strand of NZ_CP087715.1, from coordinate 1,738,306 downwards.
TGCAGCGCGGTACCGGCTGAGCGGTGTACCGCCCTGTGTTACGATCTTCGAGATGGTTCTTGCCCCTGCAGAACCGTTGCTAACTTTATGAGCTGCCTTCACTAACGCCTGTAGTCGCACCTCTTCTGGCTTTGGCTCGGACGACCTGTCACGCCAGCTCCGATAGCTGCTCCGGTGTACATCAAATACGTCGCACAACCGCTGAACGGCATAGCTCCCCTGCAATCGCTCGATTATTTTGAACTGTTCAGCGAGTCCGACATCAAGAGAGCTGTAGCCTTTTTTAGGATTTCTTTCTCCTCTTCGACTCGCTTAAGCTTCCGTTCTAGCTCTTGGATGCGGATCTGATCTGGAGTAATAGCCACGCCCTCCGGCGCCTTGCCGCCTCGCTCTGCCCGGAGCTTCCGTATCCACGACTCCATCGTGGATTTACTGACTCCCATGGCTTCGCAAGCCTCTTTCACGGTGTAGTTCTGGTCGACTACCAGCTGGGCTGCCTCGAGCCTGAACTCGGGGTCAAATCGCTTCTTTTTTGACTTGGTCATTAATTCACCTGATCTCGTTGAGCATGATAATATCACTCAAAGTCAGGTGGCCAAATTCAGTGTGCCACTACAGTGTGTTCTCCAGGCGATTCATCACTATCGCGCACGTTTGGCAGACGGAAGGTTGAGTGAACGGGAAAGGGGCGAGGCGCTGCTTTTTTTGACGCACTTTGTGGAAGATTTGCATCAACCGATGCATGCTGGTTTGCGTGAGGATCGCGGCGGCAATGATGTGGCAGTGACTTTTTTCGGAGAAGAGACCAACCTGCACGCGCTGTGGGACACGCAATTGCCGGAGCGCTTCATTAATGATTGGCAGGTGTATGCCGCGCAGCAGCCGGCCAATATCACCGGCAGTGAGCAGGCAGACTGGGTTGCATCAACCCCGATTGAGTGGCTGGCCGAGTCCCATGGATTTGCCCACAACAATGCGTATGTGTTGCGTCGGGAGCTTGGGCAGGAATATCTTGAGGCTAATCGTCCCGTAGTCGAGCAGCGTTTACGTCAAGGCGGTGTACGTCTGGCGGCAGTGATTGAGCGGGCGCTTTCGAAAGCGGATTGATCACCGATTTTCTGGCAACGTAAACCAGAAAGGCCGACAAAGCTGCCGGCCTTTCTCGCTTGTGCTCTTTGCTGTGCTCTACGATTGAAGCGGCAGTTTGTCAGAGTTTGAATTCCGCCCAGATCGGCGCGTGGTCCGATGGTCGTTCCATACCGCGGATATCATAGTCAACACCAGTACCGACACACTTGTCTGCCAGCTGCTGAGAGGCCAGAATCAGATCGATGCGCAGGCCGCGTTTGGGCTCGCGATCGAATCCACGGCTGCGGTAGTCAAACCAGCTGAAGACATCGTCAGTCTCCGGATTTTGTGCACGAAAAGTATCAACCAGGCCCCAGTTTTGCAGTTTTTCCAGCCACTCACGCTCCTCCGGCAGGAAACTGCACTTGCCATCCCGTAGCCAGCGCTTGCGGTTGGGCTCCCCGATACCGATATCAATATCGGTAGGGGAAATGTTCATGTCGCCAATAACCAGAACCGGTGCGTCGGCTGAACACTCCTTGTTCAGATAGGCATTCAGGTCCGCGTAGTATTTGCGTTTTGCGGGGAATTTCACCGGGTGTTCGCGGTTCTCGCCCTGGGGAAAATAGCCATTGATGACGGTCAAGGGTTGATCGGCGCCAATATCAAACTGTCCTGCCACCAGACGGCGCTGGGCGTCTTCCGTATCGGTGGGGAACCCGTACTGGGATTTCAGAAATGGATAGCGGGAGAGGAGGGCGACGCCGTAGTGGGTTTTTTGGCCGAAGTAGATGACTTCGTAACCCAGATCGCGAATCACATCGACTGGAAAATCCTCATCAGTGACTTTGGTTTCCTGCAGACCGATGATATCGGGCGCGTGTGATTGCACCAGAGCTTCCATCTGGTGCAGGCGCGCACGAATACTATTGACGTTGAATGAAACGACTTTCATTTTATCTCCCCCAGAAATAACGACAAGGCCCGCTATTCCAGAGAATACCGGGCCCGGCAATAGTCGAAAGGCCCCGGTTCCAGCTAAGGGAACCAGGGCTTGTGGTTAGTTAAAAATTGGCCACCTGCGGTGCGCGGGTCTTGCGGCCTTTCAGGCCCAGGAAGTCGGCCATGATATAGCCGGCTTCATTCAGCACCGGATCGTCTTCCAGTGTGATTTCAACCGGTCCACCGACGGGCTCGGTATTTTCTGATTCGTCTTCTTCCATGGCCTCGAAGGACTCATACGGCTCAAGCCCCTTGGCTGCCCGGCGATTGTTTTCCATGACCAGCAGCTGTTCATTGAGCTTTTCACGCTCAGTATTGCGGGTTTTCTCGTTCAGGGACACTGCTTTACGGTCGGCACGTTCGCGCTGAATCTGGAATTGCTCGCGCAGGAATATGAAGTCTGGGTCTTTGGCGGTACGTTGTTCATGCTTGCTGACGAGGTCCGGAATCATGTCCTTCAGGTTGAAGTATTTGGCGTGGCGCACAGCGTGGATACGGTCCCAGGGCAGGGCGGTATCGTAGGCGCTCTCTCCCACTTCGTCCGAGTCGATCAGCTGCGGCATATCGATATCCGGCTTGACGCCCGCGTGCTGGGTACTGTCACCGGAGACGCGATAAAACTTCGACTGGGTAATCTTGAGCTGACCTTCTTTCAGTGGTGCCATGGTTTGCACGGTGCCTTTACCGAAAGACTGATTACCCACTACCAGCCCGCGGTTGTAGTCCTGTATTGCACCAGCAAAAATCTCAGACGCCGAGGCGGACAAGCGGTTGATCAGTACCATGAGCGGACCGCGGTACATCGCGCGGGAGCGCGAGCGGTTGTGACGGGAGATCTGCTCGTTGGCATGGCGGATCTGAACCACCGGGCCCTGATCAATGAACAGGTCGGTGAGCATGGTGGCCTCCTGCAGGGAGCCGCCGCCATTATTGCGCAGATCCAGAATGATGCCGTCCACACCTTCTTCTTTGAGTTCGTCCAGCAGGCGCGCCACGTCGCGGGTAGTGCTCTTGTAGTTGGGATCGCGGCGACGGTAGGCTTCAAAGTCGATATAAAAGGTCGGCAGGTTGATCACGCCGATCTTGTAATTCTTTTCGCCGTCAGAAAACTCGAAGGTGGCTTTCTTGGCCGCCTGGTCTTCCAGCTTCACTTTGCTGCGCTTGATGGTGATAGTGCGGTGAGAGCCATCGCCCCCGGTGGGGATCGTCTCCAGGCGGACGTAAGTGCCGGCAGAGCCGCGGATCAGGTCCACTACGTCATCCAGGCGCCAGCCAACCACGTCGACCATTTCACCTTCTTTATCCTGGCCAACTGCAACGATCTTGTCGTTCGGTTTGACCTTGCCGGTGCGGTCTGCCGGGCCGCCAGCTACCAGGCGCGCGACTTTGGTGTACTCGTCTTCCATCTGCAATACGGCACCGATGCCCTCCAGAGAGAGAGACATGCTCATATTGAAGTTTTCCAGTGTGCGCGGCGACAAGTAGTTGCTGTGCGGATCGTACAATTTGGTCAGCGAGTTCATGTAGAGCTCGAAAACATCATCGGAATTCTGCTGCCCGAGACGTTTCAACTGACCTTTGTAGCGGCGCACGAGAAGATCCCGTATTTCTTCGTCGGTCTTCTCTGTCAGGCGCAGGTTCAACACGCTGGACTTGAGGCGCTTGCGCCACAGGTCATCTGCGGCGCTGATGGACTGCGGCCACTCGCTGTCTTCCCGGTCCAGCGCCATGGATTCGTCTTTGGTGAAATCGAAATCCGGCAGGCCTTTGTCTAGCTGCGAGAGAATATTGTTCAGGCGGTCAGACATCCGCATCCGATATCGGTTGTAGATCTCGAAACCGCGATCCACATTGCCGGCTTTCAGGTCGTCATCGAGCTCGGTGCGCCACTGGCGGAACTCGTTGATATCGGAAGCAAGGAAATAACTCTTGGTGGGGTCGAGGCTGTCGATATATTCATCCCAGAGACCAGCGGACATCTCGTCACTGACTTTGAGTTTGTTGTAGTGCAGCATCTCAAGCTTGCTGACGATCTCTCGGGCGGTGTTGCCCTGATCTTCCTCGGGCTTGAGTTTCTCGGTCTCCGCCAGACCAGCAGGCGATACCAGCATCAGTAGCGAAAGGGTCAGACCGGAGAAGAGCGTGGCTGTACGGTTGCTAAGCATAAGGAGTCTCTTTATACGTCCTACATCAAGGCGCCCCACTGTGACTCCTGTGATTGGTTGACCCAAGGGTGGAGACAGTGGCGACTTATAGCTTAGGACAAGTATAAAGGCTGAAAGCTCCGAAAGGCATGATTTGCATCTTGAACAAGGCGAGAAGTCTTCAAATTAAGGTGGATAGACGGATGTTTTTCCCGCCACATTTGGAAATAGCGCACCTTTTTCCCAAAAAAATAACGACAGTATGGCGCGATCAACGGAAAACCCGAGATATTCGCACCTTTTTCGCACTGGAACAGGATGGAATGACGTGTCTATGCGATCAGACTTCTGAGGTCGCGGTAAATCTAATGCAAAATACCGGGCGTACCCTGGGCACATTGGTGGGTTCAGGCTGGTATTGCGCCCTGGCGCAATGACGGTGAGGTACGCAGCATCTCGATGATGGCATTGACCTGGCGTTCTCCGACCTCTGCGAGGTCGTAGTCTTTCGGGTTCATCAGCCAGTCGTGTAGGAGCCCGAACAGAGAGCTGTGGAGAATCGGGACTGCGGCCCGGATGTCCAGATCCTCCGGGAGTTGCCCCATGCGTACCGCGCCTTCCACCAGTTTGCGCAAACGGCGGGTACCTTCGCGGTGACCTTCCGCACAGCGCTGGTGAATGCCACCGCTTTCCGGGACCAGCTCGCAGCGCAGCAGCAACACCTCAAATATCAATTGCCATTGGTGATTGGTTGCTACGTTCTGATAGAGGGACAGCCAGCGGTTGCGCAGCTCCCCAAGCGGGTCACAGATGTCTTCCAGCTCTGCCTGGCACAGGGATTCATCCGGCAGGTCAATCCGAGAGGTGAGTGCGCTGAACAGATCGGCCTTGTTTTCAAAGTGTCCGTACACCGCGCCACGGGTGACGCCGGCGAGCTTGGCGACTTCCGTCAGGGAGGGGCGGGAAACCCCGTGCTTGTGGAATACCTCGATGGCCGCATCGAGAATTTTCTCGCGAGTCTCCTGCGCTTCTTCTTTGCTGCGTCGTGCCATCGGCTGAATTCCTGCGGTCTGTCCCGTCAGTAACAGGGGCTGGGAAGGGTCACGCTACTGTGACCGGGGTTTTACGGCGGCAGAAAATTCCGCGCCATCTATACATATCTTAACTTACATGCACGTATGAATAAATAGTTGATATTCATGCATGAATGTATTTAAATTGCGGATTAGCGTCAGACTGTACTGAGCTGACTATCCGTTACGCCTGATCGGATTACGGCCGACGGCGCTGAACCGAGTACAGCCCTTTATTAAGAGGTTTTCATGTTGCACAAAAAACGATCGTTGATTGCCGGTAGCCTGCTGTTCACCGCGGCACTTCTGACTGCCTGCGGAGAAAAACAGCAGCAGATGCAGGGAGGGGTTCCGGAGGTAACGGCGGTCACTCTGGAAACTCAGGCAGTCACTCTGACTCGGGAACTTCCCGGTCGCACCAACCCGTTTAAAGTGGCGGAAGTGCGCCCTCAGGTGAACGGACTGGTTAAAGAACAGCTGTTTGCTGAGGGGGGGCTGGTTGAGTCCGGGCAGGCGCTGTATCAGCTGGATGATCGCCGTTATCAGGCGGACTACGACAGCGCCAAAGCAGCACTGGCGCGGGCCGAGGCTCAGCTGAAAGTGGCGAGGTTGAATGCCAACCGCTCGGCAGAACTCGTAAAGACCGGTGCAGTGAGCAAACAGGAAAACGATACCGCCACTGCTTCACTGCAACAGGCGGAGGCCGATGTGGCGGCAGCCAAGGCGAGCCTGCAGGGAGCCCGGGTACAGCTGGAATTTGCCCGGATCAGTTCGCCCATCTCGGGCCGTATCGGTATTTCGGCGGTAACCCAGGGTGCCCTTGTGACGGCGAACCAATCCGCGGCGCTGGCAACAGTGCAGCAGCTGGATCCGATTTATGTCGACCTGACACAGTCCGTGAACGAACTGCTGTCTTTACGCAAGGCGCTGGAGTCCGGGGTGGTCGAGGACACCGAAAATTTCCCGGTGAGCATTCTGCTGGAAGACGGCAGCAAGTACCCCCACGATGGAAAACTCGAATTCTCTGAAGTGAGCGTGGATCCGTCTACTGGCAGTGTGCGCCTGCGAGTCGTGGTGCCAAACCCCGATCATCTTCTGCTCCCGGGGATGTATGTGCGCGCGAAGATCGGTCGTGGTGTTCGTGATCGCGCGGTATTGGTGCCACAGCAGGGCATCAGCCGCGATCCAAAAGGCAATACTACCGCAATGGTGGTCGACGAAGACGGCAAGGTGGCAGTCCGTCCGGTGAAGGTTGGTCAGACTGTTGGCGATAAATGGCTGGTGGAAAGCGGCCTCAATGCCGGTGACCGCGTCATTGTCGAAGGTTTGCAGAAGATTCGCCCGGGGGTTCAGGTAAAGGTTGTCGATGGCAACGCGCCGGCCAATCCAGCGGCTGCGGCGTCTCCGGCAGCCACTGACACTGCTCAACAACAAACCACCGACGCGAAGAAGGGGTAACAGCGATGGCCGGTTTTTTTATTGATCGCCCGATTTTTGCGTGGGTGATCGCGATCGTCGTGATGCTGTTCGGCAGCCTCGCGATAACCAAGCTGCCGGTGGAGCGCTATCCCGATATCGCGCCACCAGTAGTATCGATTAATGCGAGCTACCCCGGTGCCTCGGCGAAGGTGATTGAAGATACGGTCACACAGGTGATCGAGCAGAATATGAAAGGGCTCGATGGCCTGATCTATATGTCTGCTACCAGTGAATCTACCGGCAGCGTAGGCATCACGCTCACTTTTGAGAATGGTACCGACCCGGATATTGCCCAGGTGCAGGTGCAGAACAAGCTGCAGTTGGCCATGCCGCTGTTACCAGAGCAGGTGCAGCAGCAGGGTATCACCGTGGGTAAAGGACGCAGCGGTTTCCTGATGGTCGCCGGCTTCGTATCGTCGGACGGCAGCATGGAAAAGGCAGACATTGCAGATTTCATTGTCTCCAATGTGGTCGATCCGCTGAGCCGTGTACCTGGTGTGGGCAGCGTACAGGTATTTGGCTCCAAGTACGCCATGCGAATCTGGCTGGACCCGAACAAACTCGATGCCTATACACTGACACCGTCCGACATCATCGCCGCCGTGCGTAATCAGAACCAACAGGTGGCGATCGGCAGCCTGGGGGGGACCCCGGCAATCGACGGTCAACAGCTCAATGCCAGTATTACCGCCCAAAGCCGCATGCAGACGCCGGAAGAGTTCCGCAATGTGGTTATCCGGGCAAATACCGATGGCTCCGTACTGCGGTTGGGTGATGTGGCGCGGGTAGAGCTCGGTGCGGAGAATTACGCCAATATTACGCGCTACAACCGCGCACCAGCGACCGGTGTTGCCATCTCATTGGCCACCGGTGCCAATGCGCTGGATACCTCACAAGCAGTCAAAGCCAAACTGGAAGAATTGAGCCCCTTCTTTCCAGAAGGATTGAAAACGGTCATTCCGTTCGACACCACACCGTTTGTGAAGGTATCGATTGAAGGCGTAATGCACACGCTGATTGAAGCGGTAGTGCTGGTATTCCTGGTAATGCTGCTGTTCCTGCAGAACCTGCGCGCTACCGTTATCCCGACCATTGCCGTGCCTGTTGTCTTGCTGGGAACATTTGGTGTGCTGTCGTTGATGGGGTTCTCCATCAACATGCTCACTATGTTTGCCATGGTACTGGCCATCGGCCTGCTGGTGGACGACGCCATTGTGGTGGTGGAGAACGTCGAGCGGGTGATGCATGAAGAGAAGCTTTCGGCCAAGGAAGCGACCAAGAAATCCATGGGCCAGATTACCGGTGCCCTGGTGGGCATCGGCGTGGTGCTGTCAGCGGTTTTCGTGCCGATGGCATTTATGGATGGCTCCACCGGGGTGATCTATCGCCAGTTCTCGGCGACTATTGTTGCAGCGATGACTTTCTCGGTACTGGTGGCCATCGTGCTTACCCCAGCACTGTGTGCAACCATGCTGAAGCCCGGGAGCCACGGTTCCACCAAGGGGTTTTTTGGCTGGTTTAACCGCAATTTTGATCGCGGTGCGCAGTCCTATCAGCGCGGCGTGCGCGGGATTCTCGCCCGCAGCGGGCGCTTTATGGGGATTTTTGTATTGCTGGCCGGAGTGATGATATTCCTGTTCATGCGGTCACCCAGCTCCTTCCTGCCGGAAGAGGATCAGGGCGTACTGTTCTCGCTGGTGCAGACGCCAGTGGGGGCTACCCAGGAGCGCACCATGGAATCCGTGAAGAAACTGGAGGATCACTTCCTCAATAACGAAAGTGATCTGGTGGAATCCGTATTCTCTGTCCAGGGCTTCAGTTTTGCCGGTAGTGGACAGAACAACGCCATGGCGTTTATCAAACTGAAAGACTGGGATGATCGGGAAGAGGACTCCGAGTCTGCGAGTGCGGTAGCCGGGCGTGGTATGGGTGCGCTGAGCCGGATCAAGGATGCGATTGCCTACGCGTTCTCACCGCCTGCGCTGCCTGAACTGGGTACGTCCGCCGGTTTCTCAATGTATTTGAAGGACAACGCGAACCAGGGGCACGAAGCACTGATCGCCGCGCGTAACCAATTGCTGGGCATGGCAGGGCAGAGCCCGCTGTTGACCGGTGTGCGTCCGAACGGCCAGGAAGATACGCCGCAGTTCAAGCTGAAAGTGGACAATGCCAAGGCTGCGTCTCTCGGTGTATCCATCGGTGATATCAACAGCACCCTGGGCGTTGCGTGGGGTGGCCAGTACATCGATGACTTTATCGATCGCGGCCGCATCAAGCGTGTTTACATGCAGGCTGATGCACCCTATCGAATGGACCCGGAAGACTTCCGCCTGTGGTCCGTGCGCAATAGCAATGGTGAGATGGTTTCCGTTTCTTCTTTTGCCACGTTCGATTGGGAATATGGCTCACCGCGGCTTGAGCGTTATAACGGCGTGCCGGCAGTGCAGATCCAGGGGCAGGGTGCACCTGGCGTCAGCTCCGGAGATGCGATGGCGGAAATGGAACGGCTGGTAAGCCAGTTGCCAGAAGGCTTCGGTCTGGAATGGACTGCTCTTTCCTATCAGGAGCAGCAGGCGGGCTCTCAAACCGCGCTGCTGTACGCGTTGTCGATCCTGATTGTATTCCTGTGTCTGGCAGCGCTGTATGAAAGCTGGACGGTGCCCACCGCGGTACTGCTGGTGGCGCCACTGGGTATTCTCGGTGCAGTGCTCGCGAGTAACTTGCGCGGTTTCGACCGGGATATCTATTTCCAGGTGGCGATGCTCACCACGGTCGGTCTGACCAGTAAGAACGCGATTCTGATTGTGGAGTTTGCCAAGCAGAATCTGGAAGCGGGCATGGAGCTCATTGAAGCCACCATGCACGCCGTGCGCGACCGCCTGCGCCCGATCATCATGACCTCGCTGGCATTTGGCCTCGGCGTACTGCCGCTGGCTCTGGCCACGGGTGCTGGTTCCGGTGCGCAGCAGGCCATTGGTACCGGTGTACTGGGCGGCATGATTGTGGGCACGCTACTGGGGATTTTCTTCATCCCGCTGTTCTTTGTGGTGGTGCAGAAGCTGTTTGGTGGCCGCAAGGCTGCCGCGGAGCACGGTGATAATTTTACCGACTCTCTCGCGCTGGAAGGCGCGAAACCTGAACGCAAAGCATCCGAAACGGATCCCGCGTAATCAGTCAGATGATCTTGTAAACCTTGGCCGGGTCTCGCGAAAGCAGCCCGGCCTTTTTTATGCCTGTTATTTGTCGAGAGGCTGAACTGGGGAGTTGGACAAGTGGCGAGTTAACGGACGATGGCCACAGACTTGATCTGTGCCCAGACCTCGCTACCCGCCTTGAGGTTCAGCTGATGGCAAGAGCGGCGGGTGATTCGGGCGATCAGACGGGTGCTGCAGTCCGGGGAATCGGTGTCACTGTCACGTGGGAGTGGCTTCAATCGCACCAGTAACATTGCCGGGTCACGGTCGGCGGTGATTTCCTGAATGCGCACCGGTAGCCGGTTAAGGATGCTGGAGGCAGTATCTTCCTGCAGTGTCAGGCTGAGATCCCGGGCGAGTACGCGCAGTCGAATTGGAACGCCGAGCGCCTCTCCGGTATCTCTCAACCACAGTTTTCCACCGTCAAAGTGTGCCTGGATCAATTGCCAATGTTCGTCCCGATCACAGATGCTGGCTTGAAGCAGTACGCCCAGATCATCTCCCATCTGAACGGGAAAGTCCTCGCGGGACAGTAGCTCGTGTGTAGGGCCCTCATTCACCAGCTTTCCGTCTTCCAGCAGCAGCAGGTGGTCGGCCAAGCGTGCAATTTCATCGATGGAATGGCTGACGTAAAGGATAGGAACCTTCAGGCTTTGGTGGAGCCTCTCCAGGTATGGGAGAATTTCACGTTTGCGCGGTAGATCCAGCGATGCTAATGGTTCATCCATAAGCAGCAGTCGCGGTTTGATCAGCAATGCACGGGTGATGGCTACCCGTTGCTGCTCACCACCGGAAAGTGCCGCTGGCGACTGTTCGAGCAAATCGCCGATACCCATCAGGTCGATGATCTGCTGGTACTCCTGGTCGCTGACCGGTTCAGTGGCGCGTTTACGCGCGAACTCCAGATTTCCGCGCGCAGTCAGGTGGGGAAACAGGCTCGGTTGCTGGAATACAAACCCCAGTGGACGGCGATGCGTGGGCAGGCTACGGTGGCCGTCTTGCCAGGTATCGCCATTGATGGTCAGTCGCCCATTCGGACACTTTTGCAAGCCTGCGATACAGCGCAGCAATGTAGTTTTGCCCGAGCCAGACGGCCCGAAGATACCGGTAACCCCGGATCCCGGCACGGAGAAGTTGACGTCCAGAAAAAACGCATTGGAGCTCGTATGCGCGTGAGCACGGCGCAGTGGCAAATGGAACTGGCCGTGGATGCGATTCCGCGTTTCCGTCGCTTTTTCATAGCCCATAGCGCAGCCCCGTAGCAGACTTGCGCTGTTGTAATCGATACAGCAGCAATAACACGGCAAAAGAGAACAGGATCATCGTCGCCGATAACCAGTGGGCCTGGGTATATTCCAGGGCTTCAACATGGTCGTAGATTTGTACTGAGGCAACCCGTGTTTCACCGGGAATATTGCCGCCGATCATCAAAACCACCCCGAACTCTCCCACAGTATGAGCAAACCCCAGCACTGATGCTGTGAGAATGCCGGGCTTTGCCAGTGGCAGGGTCACATGCCAGAAGCGATCCCATGGGCCTGCACTTAAAGTGGCAGCAACCTCCGCTGGGCGTTTACCCTGGGCTTCAATAGCATTCTGAATTGGCTGGACCACAAACGGCAGGGAGTAAAGCAACGAGGCAACCACCAACCCCCAGAAAGTAAAGGGCAGAGTGCCAAGACCCAATGCTTCAGTCAGTTTACCCATTGGTCCTGAAGGTCCCATGAAAAGCAGCAAATAGAATCCGAGTACAGTAGGAGGAAGGACAAGGGGGAGCGCTACCAGCGCACTGACGGGTCCCTTGAGTCTGGAGCGCGTACTGGCGAGCCAAAGAGCCAGTGGTGTGCCCAACAATAAAAGCAGCAGGGTAACCGTTGTGGCAAGTCGCAGAGTGAGCCAGATGGCGGCAAGGTCGGCACTACTCAAAATTGTCGGTCTCTATCTATTTGTTATTCTGGCTCGATTGTGGCTCGATGAGTGGAGACATCGTAGCCAAAGCGCCGGATGATGGCCTGCGCTTCCGGGCCTTTCATATACTGCCAGAAGGCATCCATTGCGGGTGAGTTTGTCAGCTGAACAGCGTCCTGTCGAACCGGGGCGTAAAGGTCTTCCGGGACCAACCAGGCGGACCCTCTTGAAGTCTGACCGTCACGGGTAATCTGAGACTGCGCCACCAGGCCCAAGTCCGCATTCCCTGTGGCGACAAACTGGTATGTCTGCGCGATGTTTTCGCCCTGGACCCAGCGCGCGCGCGATGTTTGCACCAGATTCAGGCTTTCCAGCACTTGTACCGCCGCTGCGCCGTAGGGGGCAAGTTTTGGGTTGGCGATTGCGAGTTTATTGTAATCGTCCCCTGCCAACACCTTGCCCTGATTATCCACGAACCCCGGTTTTCGCGACCAGAGTACCAGTTTACCCTGGGCATAAGTAAACCGGCTTTTTGCATCTGCAAGACCTTCCTCAACCAGACGGAAGGGCTTTTCCTGGTCTGCGGAAAAAAAAGCCTGGAAGGGGGCGCCGTGGTTGATCTGGGCATAGAGTTTGCCCGACGAGCCAAAAGCGAGGTGCACTTTGTGCGTACTTTGATCTTCAAAACTTTGCGCAATTTCACGCATAGGCGCGGTAAAGTTGGAGGCGACAGCAATCATCAGCTCTTCGGCAGATACAGATATCGCGATGGAAAAGCCGCTCATTGTCAGTAGCGTCGCTAAGAAATGACGTGCATACTTCCTTCCAGCACTGACTCCAGGTGTATCTAAAACCACGCTAACAGTCATTTCCGGCTCCTCAGAGTTGCTCTGTACGCACTGCATCCTCGGGCTTTCCATACCAGAAGCGATAGTAGTCCTCAGTGACTTTCTGCTCGATGTCGGTAGCCTCTTCCCTGGGACAGAACAACGTAACGGTGAGGACATCGTGCCCCAACTCGTTGGTGGTGACGGCGATTTTGGGTTCGGTACCTGCCAGCTCAACCCCCATGCGATTCTCAATCAATTTGCAGTACCGCTCTGCCACATCCCTGAATGAGTCGCAGTGTTCCAGTACGCGCTCAGTGATATGGGATTTGGCCGCAAACGGGTTCTGACCTTTGTTTTCTCGCACAATGGAAAAGCTGTGCTCGATATAGCGGCGCATAAAGTTCAGGTTTTTTACCGGCTTGGTGAAGAACGCGCTATTGGGAACGTACAGCGTTGTTCCGGTATAGCCGTTGCCAAGTCCATGGGGGTCGATTTCCAGCAGGGTCGTGCTGAGCCAGTTGTTGTCGATGACCTCGCCAAACTCTTCGCCAATTTTGACCCAGTCGCCCACCGTAAAGGAGCGCATGCTCGCCTGATAGATACCGCCTACCAGGCAGCCCACGACATCGCGCAAGGCAATCACAATGGCCACAGAAAATGCGGCGATGGAGAGCGCGAAGTCCCGCAACTCGGAAACCCAGATGACAAACAACCCCACCACCATCAACAGGTTGCTGAAGTTGTGTACTGCGTGCACCCGGCGGCGAATATCCTGCCGCTGCCAGCCTGACTTGCGGAACAAAGTGGTCAGCAAATAGCGGACCAGCAGGATGCTGGCTACCAGCAGCAGGCTTTGAGCGAGCTTGTGTTGTGACAGTTCTTGAAGCAACTCAGTGGGCATTGATTGGGATCCAGCTTTTCATAGCCTGAGAAGAGAAATGCGAGGCCAGAGAAGGATAGACCGATTGCAGGTCTAATTGAACCTCTTATATGGACCACTTCCTGGTCTACGCCAATCGACTGAGACACCGCAGGCGCAGACATGAAAAACCTGAGGGTTTCCACATGCCCGAATAGAAGCTCACAGAAGCCCCGCCATCTTCTCCATCAGTACATTGGCGGCATTCTCAGTCAGTTGTTGTCCCTCTTCGATGTACTCCCACACCGTGGCGTCACTCTTCCAGCCGCCTTGTTTCTTGATCAGCTCAAAGTCGACCTTTTCTCGTGCGGCAGACGTCGACAGGCCGCGACGAAAGCTGTGGCTACTGAGGTCCGCCACAAAATCAAAGTTGCAAGCGTTACCAAGCTGCTTCAGCAGTGTATTGACTGACGCTGCCGATAGCGGGTTGGGTTGCACCTGACCCCAGCGGTTTATCGCGCGAAATATCGGGCCTTCGGTGATGTCGGCAGCGTCCAGCCAGGCTTTCAGGGCGGTGCAAGGACAAACACGGCGGTCGCCGTAGGGGAGGGCGCGAGTGAGACCAAAGCCTTCCTGGTCAGTTTTTGAGCGCGGGAGGCGTACCAGCAGGCCGTCTTCATCCCAGGTGAGGTCAGAGACCTGAATGGCCACCAGCTCGCTGCGCCGGAAGGCGCCAAAATAACCCATGAGCAGTATCGCCAGGTTGCGCAACGTCTGAAGGCTTTCCGGCTGTTGTCTCAAATAGCTTGTCATGCTGGCGATGTGCTCAAGACGCAAAGCCTTGGCCTTTCTCTTTGCCGTTCCGTGGGTGCGGCGAATCCCTTGCATTGTTTTTTGTACCACCGGCTCCAGGACCGGGTTGGCAATCTGCTGATATCGATGCCACTGGCCGATTGCCGTCAAATGCAGGGCCAGCGTGCGCGGGTTCACTCTTTCTGCCTGGTCGAGCAGGTAGCGCACGATAACCCGGCTATCACAAGGCAGCCGACCTCCCCATTTTTCGAACTGGCGAATCGCCGAACGGTAGGCCTTGCGCGTGTTACCGGATGTTGCGGCCTGCAGGTATGTCTGCAGTTCCGTTTCCCGCTGCACGGGAGAGGTGCTGGTGGTGGCAGCTACCTGATTTACCGGGGTTTGCTGTGTTGGATTTTGTGTGACGTTATTTTTGTCCATAGCCAGTCTGTGCAATGTCGAATTTCGTACCGGGAGATAGATGATCAGTGACTGCGCATCAAGTATAACCTGCGATAAGTTTGATTATCGAAGGTTATAAATGAGAGATCAACAGCTGCTTTAAGATACAAATATTATGTAATAATACGTAACATGTAATACGGTACAAAATAATCAACAGGATACATTCAGGGAGACCTCATGGCGCGCACCGGAGTTGGGTATATTGATATCGTTAACGCGGCAGAAGCACTTAAGGAGCGTGGAGAAGAGCCCACGGTCGACAGGGTTCGTACGGAGCTGGGTACCGGGAGTAAAAGTACGATTGCACCGCTATTAAAACGCTGGCGCGCAGAAGCCGAAGGTGCCAACGTGGACACGGGTGGACTACCCCGAGAATTGGTGGATGCGCTCAAGTCGCTGTATGAGAGCGTACAGGCGCAGTCGGCGCAGGAAATTCAGCAGGCGCGCGAGGAGTGCGAGGAGGCAGTGGGCAACCTGGAGCGCGAGCTTGCTCAGGTAAAAAGTACGCTGTCCGAGCGAACCCAGTCCCTTGAAAATGTGGAGCAGAAGTTGCAGGCATCCACAGAGGAGGGAGAAGAATTACAACGACAACTGAATCAGGTGCGCTCCGCGCTGGAGAAAAGCGAGTACCAGCGAGAGGAGGGGAGTGCCCGCATCGTTGAACTCAAGGCTGCCGTGAGCGAGCTTAAGGCCGAAAACCGGGATGTTCGCGAGCATTTCGAGCACTACCAGCAGCGGACTGCCGAAGACAGGCAGCAGGAGCGGGATCAGGCGCGACTGGCCGCCGAGCAGGCGCGCAGCCAAATGGCCAACCTGAGTGACCAACTTGCTCTGACCAATCGCAAACTGACAGAGAGTGAAGCGCAACTGGAGCTCGAACGGCAACGTATCCGCGAGCTCGATGGCGAGCGACAACACTGGCAAGAGCGGGATTCGGCCCACAAATCAGAGATAAAGGCGCTAAAGGGCAGACAAGCAGACTTGCAGCGCCAGCTTGAAGAGAAAACCACTGAGCTCGCCAGTGCGCAAGACAAAGTCTCTGCGCTGCAAATGAGCCACGCATCCGCAATGCGCGAGGCCGAATTACGCGAGGCGGCGGCGAGTAAGCTGGAGGCGGAGCTGCACGCTGCACGAGAAAGGCTGGAGTCCATACAGGATGAAAACCGGCTGATCCTGCAGGAAAAGGCGGTATTGCAGGGGCAATTTACGCAACTGGAGCGCTCGCTGAACACTGCTGAGGCCGACTAGGCAGAAACTCAAGAACATAGATCGAACCTCCTTAGGCAATTAAAAAGGAAAGCATATGGAAGACTGTCGCGAACACCAGCTCAGTATGAGCATCCTGATGACGCCGGACATGGCGAACTTTACTGGCAAAATTCATGGCGGCGATTTGCTGTCTTATCTCGACAAAGTGGCCTATTCCTGCGCCAGTCGCTATGCGGGCTGCTATGTGGTGACGCTGTCGGTGGATCGGGTGGTATTTCGCCAGGCCATCAATGTCGGTGAACTGGTGACCTTTCTGGCATCGGTCAACTACACCGGCAACACGTCGCTGGAGGTTGGGATCAAGGTCATCACCGAAGACATTCGAACCCGCGTCGTGCGTCACACCAATAGCTGCTATTTCACCATGGTCGCTCTGGATGACGACGGTAAGCCCTCGCCAGTACCGCCGCTGAAGCCAAAGACGGTGGTGGAGAAACAGCGCTTCGAGGCTGCCATGTTGCGCCGCAAGTTACTGCACGAGCAGGAAGCCGCGCACGATGCGATCAAGCTGAAAGTGCGCGGCGAGAATGCAGTGTCTGACTAATAGAGGAGAGGTATTTCGTGGTCAACGCCTTCGTCTAACCGCTCTTAAGGGTGGTTACCCGGGGCGAGGAATGTGGTTTTCTTTGCGGTCGAGATCGATCCCCCTTGAAAACTGAAGGTCAAATCCGTTTTGGCGAGATCCGGGTTGGGTGCGCATACTCGATAAGGTATCCAGGTTGCGCTATCGATTGCCAAGTCAATTTTTTGGGGGCCGCGCATCTTATAATGGTCGAGGCCCGAGATTGAGACATCGATGAAACGTATTTTTTCATTGAACCCCTCGACCTTGAGCTGGTAAACGTTACAGACGGTATCCTGATTCACCTGCCTGTAGGTCGCACTGCGGTCACGCCTGATCTCGACCAGCAGATCTGTGGTTCCAGTAAAACCGTAAATAACGGCAATGAAGGCGATTGCCGTGACTGCGCCATAGCCAGTCAGGCGTGGGCGAAAAGTGCGAGCCTTGGTGCCCTGAAGCTCTGTTTCAGACGCGAAGCGAATTAACCCTTTTGGTCTCTCCACTTTTTCCATCACGCTGTCACAGGCATCGATGCATGCCCCGCAATCAATACAGGCGGCTTGCAAACCATCGCGAATGTCGATGCCAACTGGGCAGACCTGAACGCACAGGGCGCAGTCGACACAATCGCCACTGTTAGCGATTCCCTTCCTTCGGTTTGCTCGTGGCTCTCCGCGCTGGATATCGTAGCTGACTGTCCGTGTATCATTGTCGAACATGACCCCCTGGAAGCGCGAATAGGGACAGGCGTGCAGGCAGATCTTCTCCCGAACCAGGCCCGCATTGGCATAGGTCAGGCCGGCCATAATCGCCAGCCAGCCGGCAACAGCCACTGATAATTCCAGTTGCAAACTGTCCGCTACAATTTCTCGAATGGGAATGAAGTAACCTGTAAATGTGGTCGCCGTCACCAGTGCAAACAGAATCCACAGGAGATGTTTGGCGATCCTGCGCAGCAGCCGTAGCCCCCTGAGAGGCTGACCATCCTGCTTTGTCCTCTTGACCGCGTTACCTTCGATCACATCCTCAATCCGGATAAACAGCCAAGTCCAGATACTTTGGGGGCAGGCAAAGCCACACCAAACACGTCCCCAGGCGACAGCGAGAAAGAACAGTAATGAAGCTCCGGCGATCAGGAGCCCGGCAAGCAGGGAGAGATCGCGCCAGGAGAGGGCGTTGCCAAACAGAAATATACGGCGCTGCTCAAATGAGAACAGCAGCCAGGGTTGACCGTCAAACTGCACCCACACCAACCCGAAAAACAGCGCAATGAGGGGCCAACTGATCAGTCGCCGCAGATTCTGAAAGCGCCCTTTCGTGAGCCGAACGTGAAGCTTTTTGTCATGATTAAACGGAGGCGTGAAATCCTGTACTACTGGGATTTTTTCCATGGTGACTTTTCCGCTAGAGATCTGATAGGGCCACAGGTTACGCGGATACAGTCGATAGGGTCAGGCATAATAAAAATAAATATAATGGGTACAGATTAGTTGATTGAGGGGAAAATCAGTGACTGGGGAATTCCGCTACCAGCAGCTGGAGGCCTGGCTGTTACAAGGCCTCAGGGAGCAACGATGGCGCCAGGGGGAGCGGCTGCCATCTATCCGGACCCTGTGCCGGGAGCACGGGGTATCCAAGGCGACGGTACAGCACGCGCTGCAGAGGCTGGAGGCCCAGGGGCTGGTGGAGGCGCGCCCCAAGGCGGGTCATTTTGTCGCGCCGCAGCCGGCGGCAGTCGCGCAACCGGTCGCTCGGGCGCGGATTGAGGCTCCCAGACCGGTTACCGTCAGCGATCTGTTGCTGGATATCATGAGCAGAAGCGCCGCCTTCGACCTGCTTCCCGACCTGCATACTGGTGAACTCCCGCCCGGCGTCGTCGCGCTGAACCGTTCGATCGGGCGGGCGCTCAGGCGTCAGGACGGAGAGAGCTTTCAGTATTACGACGAGCCCGCCGGCGATCGCGGCTTGCGCGAGCAGCTGTCGCTGCACCTGGCCCGGCGTGGCTGGAGGGCCGATCCAGAACGGCTGTGTGTCACATCGGGCTGCCAGAATGCGCTGTTTCTGGCATTGATGGCGTGTTGCGAGCGCGGTGATGTAGTCGCTGTCGAATCGCCGGGTTTCTATGGCGTCATGCAGTTAATCCAACAGCTCGACCTGCAGGTGGTCGAGGTGCCCACGTCCAATGACAAGGGCATGGATATTGACGCGCTGGAGGAGGTGCTGCAGCGGTGGAAGGTGAGGGCCTGTGTTGTGTCTCCGGCATTCGCAACGCCCGGTGGCACCTTGATGCCGGATTCCGCGAGAAAGCGTCTGTTGGCTCTGGCCGAGGTGCACGACCTGGCCGTGATTGAGGACGATATCTATGCCGATACATCGCTCGGCCCGGTACCCGACCCACTCAAGGCACTGGATACCGACAATCGGGTGATACTCTGCAGCTCCTTCTCCAAGTGCCTATCCCGCGACCTGAGGCTGGGGTGGGTTTCCGGAGCGCGCTGGCATGGGCGTATCCTGCACCTCAAGCTGGTGACCCAGCTGGCCAGTAGTCGCTTTGTGCAGCAAGGGGTGGCTGAGTTTATGGCGGACGGCGGTTTCGCTGCACACTTGCGCCGTCAGCGCACCGAGTTGCGGGAACGGCGCGATCGCCTGATTGCGCTACTGCAGGCCTGGCCCGCCGGTGTCCGGGCGAGTGTGCCGCAGGGCGGGCTGGCTGTCTGGGTCGAGCTGCCGGGTGCAGTGGACACCCTGGCGGTTTATCCAGAGGCACTGGAACAGGGGGTGGTGATTACACCCGGCCCCCTGTTTTCCGCGTCGGGCCAGTTTAAAAATTGCCTGCGTATCAGCTTTGCTCACCCGTGGAACGGTGCGCGTATAGCGGCACTTGATCTATTGCCGCAGCTCCTGCTCCAGCGCTGATGCTTTCGGGGTGCTTCTCTCTGCGCGGTTATTTCTGAGATCAACAGCATCCTCAGTCAGCCTTTACCCAGGGGTGGGTTTCGCGAATGGAAGTCAGTGGCAGTACAGTCCAGGGCGAAGCAGCCGTGGAAACACTTGCCGGATCGGCTAACCTGACGGTGGGCAACGCGTTCTAGCATCTGCGCCGGGCTGAACCGTGTCGCAGTGGTCCGGATATACTTGAAACAATGCGGCTCCTGGAACATCCTCGATTGGTAATTCAGCAGTCACTTTGCGGGGATTTTAAATGAAAGCATCGGATTTGTTTGTGCGTGCCCTGGAAGCGGAAGGCGTCGAGTACGTTTTCGCCATTCCCGGGGAGGAAAACCTGGATCTGCTTGAATCCCTGCGCGGCTCCAAGATCCAGCTGGTGGTTACCCGCCACGAGCAGGCAGCGGGGTTTATGGCCTCAACCTATGGCCGACTCACCGGGAAGTCCGGTGTGTGCCTGTCGACCCTTGGGCCCGGTGCCACCAATCTGGTAACGGCTGCTGCCTACGCGCAGCTGGGTGCCATGCCGATGGTGATGGTCACCGGGCAGAAGCCCATCAAAAGCTCCAAGCAGGGGCAATTCCAGATTATCGATATCGTCGACATGATGCAGCCGCTGACCAAGTTCACGCGCACCATCGTCAGTGGCGACAACGTGCCGGCCCATGTGCGTGAGGCTTTCCGGCAGGCGCAGGAAGAACGCCCTGGCGCCACCCATCTCGAGCTCCCGGAAGATATTGCACGCGAGCGTTCCAGCATGCCGGTACTGGAACCCAGCTACACCCGTCGCCCGATTGCGGAAGAGAAGGCGATCCGACAGGCGGCAGAAGCCATTACTGGCGCACGCAAGCCACTATTGCTGATCGGCGCCGGCGGCAACCGCAAGCTGACCGCCAAAATGCTGCGAGAATTTGTTGAAAAGCTGGGCATTCCAGCGGTTACCACACAGATGGGGAAGGGCGTGATCGACGAATCCGGCCCGCATTTTATTGGCAATACCGCACTGTCCGATCACGACTTTGTCCACCGCGCCATCGATCAGGCGGACCTCATTATCAACGTCGGCCACGATGTCGTGGAAAAGCCTCCGTTCTTCATGCGCCCCGGTGGCGCCGAAGTGGTACATATCAACTTTAGTTCTGCCCAGGTAGATCCGGTCTATTTTCCGCAGATTGAAGTGGTAGGGGACATTGCCAACAGCCTGTGGCAACTGAAAGAGCGGCTGGAACCGCAGAAACACTGGAGCTTCACCGATGCGCACCGTATCCGCGATGCACTGCAGCAGCATATCCGTGATGGCTGCGTCGATGACAGCTTCCCGATCCGTCCGCAGCGGCTGGTCAAGGAAATCCGGGATGTAATGCCAAAAGACGGTATCCTCGCCCTCGACAACGGCATGTACAAAATCTGGTTTGCGCGCAACTATCCCGCGCACTCCCCAAACTCCGTATTGCTCGACAATGCGCTCGCCACCATGGGCGCTGGGCTACCATCAGCTATGGCAGCCAAGCTGGTATTCCCCGAGCGCCAGGTGCTCGCCATCTGTGGTGACGGCGGTTTCATGATGAACTCGCAAGAGCTGGAAACCGCGGTGCGCCTGAAGCAGGATCTGATCATACTGCTGGTGCGGGACGACGGCTACGGCATGATCAAATGGAAACAGAAGCAGATGGACTTCGACGATTTTGGACTGGAGTTCGGTAATCCGGACTTTGTTGCCTATGCGGAATCCTACGGTGCAAGTGGCCACCGCGTTGAAGCCACCGCCGAACTGAAGCCCCTGATTGAGAAATGCAGTAAAGAGGGTGGGGTGCATCTGATTGATGTGCGTGTGGATTACTCCGATAACGATCGAATTTTGAATCGAGAGATTCGCGAGTTATCAGACAAGCTTTAGGGCACCTCATTATTAAATTGTTGTAGGTGTAACCGTTCCGATGCCGTCTTCACTACGATTAATGTGAGAACCTCAGAAAGCAGGGCCTGTGATATGAAGAATTTTCATAACATTCTGTATGTCAGCCACGCCACCGGAGACGAGACGGCGGGGCTGCTGCAGGCGCTCGCTATCGCGCGCAACAACAGTGCGGCAATAAAAGTCCTGGTGGTTTGTCCAGAGATGCCTGAGGGGTTTGAAGAGTTTAACCAAGCCTGTACAGGAGCGCTGGAAACACGAGTTCGGGAGTGTGTCGCTGTGGTGCGTGAACAGCTCAATCTCACGGAGGAGCAGCTGAATGTGGACGTGGAAGTGGACTGCGGCAGTCGGCCGGCGGAGCGGGTCATCAAAAGAGTGTTGAGCGAGAGTTGCGACCTGGTAATCAAAAATGTTGAGGGGCACACCCATGACATAGGATTCAAGGCCATGGATATGGAGCTTCTGCGCAAATGTCCCTGCCCGGTTTGGCTGTGCCGGCCGATATCCAGATCTCATAGTGAAATTGACGTGGCGGTGGCTGTAGATCCCGAGTGCGCGGAAGAGAGTGCCCGTGACCTGGCGGTCCAGCTGTTGTGCTGGGCCCGCGAGCTCGCAGATACCTGCAGCGGTGAATTACATGTGATCTCCTGTTGGGACTACGATGTGGACACGTACCTGAGGCATAACTTCCCCATCAGTGCCTCAGACGAAGAACTGGACAGGGCCACCGAAGCCGCTTCTGCAAAGCATCGCGCCAAGCTGGATGCTTTGATCCAGGCTTCCGGTATCGGCGGTAAGTTGGATATCCACCATGAAATCGCAAGTCCGGATCGCTTTATTCCAATGCTGATCGATGAAAAGAAATACAACATTCTGGTGATGGGCACAGTGGGTCGCACGGGGATTCCCGGCTTTATCATGGGCAACACGGCAGAGAACATCCTGCAGAAAGTCAGCTGCTCTCTACTGGCCCTGAAACCCGGTGACTTCATTTCTCCGATCAAAAGCTGAAGTCTGGTATTGGAGCGGGGGCGAGAGAACATAGGTCTTATCAAATGCTCGGCTAGGAGTATGCCCCTGCCGGGCGCCCCTTAAGGTCCAGGATACTCATAACTTGTAAACCCACTGGGTTGGAAGCAATGAAGATGTTTAGTAGTAGACTTTTTTGGTTCTTCGTGTCCGCCGTTGGTGCTAGTTCTGCTTATTACATTTGGACTTCGACCGAGACGTCTGAATATCCACAAGTAGAGGTAAATCAAGTAAAGGGAAAAACAGGGACAGCTGTTCCCCCTGAAAAGAACGAAGAAAAAATAAAATACGGAACGGTTTTTGGTGAGAGTATTGAATCGCGGAAACTCCCAAAGGAAAAAGCGCGATTGGTAATTGATGTTTACGGCCAGGTTGACGTCAAGGGTTATGAAGACAATTGGTGTGCCACTCAAGAACTTACTGAGGAGAGTCACGTATCGGCTAGCTCGGAATGGAATGAGTGGCTCCGAGGGTTGGGGTATGAGGCTTTTGGAATCCAGCGCAGGCCAAACTCCACAAGCTATCAATATTATGATTTACCAACGTTGAATACCCTGGCGAAACAGGGGGATTTGCAGGCAATACACCAACTCTTGGAGCGTCCAGAGGTCGGGCAGGACGAAAAAAAATCTTTGGCCTACCATGCACTGGTTTACGGTGCTACGACGTCGATAGCCGAGTTTGCAACGGCGTCATATCCCGATCTTTCCCACTTGATCAAATCTGGGAAACCTGAAGCGGCGAAGAACTTAGTGATAGAGCAGCTGGCCTGGGAGGAATACGCTGCAATGAGGGGAGATCATATAGCATTTAAAGTAGGGATAAGAGGCTATCAGGAGCGTTTGGAACGATTTGGTAATACCTTACGGCTTAACGATAGTGATCTAGCTATGATTTCCTCAAAGGCGAATGAACATCTTAATGCCATAAACATGAAGCGTTCGGAATTAGGGTTGGGAGAATTACCTGAATCGCCAAAATATGCAAAAAAAGTGTTTGAAAGAACCGTCGGAGAGGTGTTGAGTGAAGGTTATGAAGAAAACTATGGCCGAAAGTTTTTGCAAACCAACGAATGCATCGATAAACATATCGAATTCTTTACCAAGCTCAGGGAGTCCAGAGAGGAGAGGCTGACGGCCAGTAGCGAATAACTGGAGAGGAACACATTTTTGATCAGGCTTGTCAAACTGGCCAGCAAAATTCGAGAGTTTCGTCAGGGGGGGCTGCTGGTCATTTTACCGCAGCCCCCGCGCAGCAAGGGCTCTCACTATGTCCGATACGGTTTAGTATTCGACATAGTGGCTCTGAAGCTTTAGAATGGGTTTTCCGCTGAAATCCCGGACTTCAGGCACCTTTTACGATGGCAACTCCCAAACCCGTTCCATTATTTCCGGCTTATGTTGAGCTGAAAAATCTCCGCTTTAGCGACTATCCCGATCTGCAGGCATTTATGGATTCCGGTGCATCCTGGTGGATGGATCACTGGCGCTGGGGTCAGGAGTTTCTGAATTACACCGGCCGAAACAAGTCTGAACATACCTTTACGCGGTTCCGTAACGAAACCGAGCGCTTTCTGCTGTGGTTATTCCTGGTCAAATCCAAGCCCATGGATCAGCTGCGCAAGGCAGACATCCTCGAGTACGCGGATTTCTGCTGGCAGCCGCCGGTGACCTGGATCTCACTGGTGAACTGCGACAAATTTCAGTTCAACAACGGTTACTTTGTGTTCAATAAGGCCTGGGCCCCATTCAAGCTGAAATTGCCCAAAAACAGCCAGTCTGACGATACCGTTGCGGACAAAAAGAAGTATCGGCCCTCGCAACAGACGCTCACGGCGACATTTACCGGCATTATCGCTTTCTACAAGTACCTGATGAATGAGGAGTATCTGTACGGGAATCCGGCGCAGATTGCCAAATCGGATTGCCGGCACTTCATCAGGGATGCCCAGGTGAAGGAAATCCGCCGCCTGACAGACGCCCAGTGGCAATATGTGTTCAATGTTGCCCAGGATATGGCGGATGAAGACCCGGTTTATGAACGCACATTGTTCATTATTTGCGCGTTGAAAACGCTGTTTTTGCGGATCTCCGAGCTCTCCGAGCGTAAAAACTGGACGCCGATCATGAGCCACTTCTGGCAGGATTCCGACGGCAACTGGTGGCTGAAGGTCTTTGGTAAAGGACGAAAATTACGGGATACCACGGTCCCCCCGAGCTTTATTCCGTATCTCAAGCGCTACCGGGCGTATCGGGGGCTGAGTCCGCTGCCTTCTGTGGGTGAGAACCACCCTATTGTCGAGAAAGTTCGTGGCCAGGGCGGCATGACATCCCGACAGCTTACCCGCATTGTGCAGCAGGTTTTTGACCGGGCCTACGACGCCATGCGCTCCGCCGAAGGGGAAGACAGTGCGCGCAAGCTGAAGGAAGCTTCCACCCATTGGCTCAGACACACTGGCGCCAGTATGGAAGTGGAACGTGGTCGCGCGCTGAAAGATCTCTCCGAGGATCTGGGCCATTCGAGTATGGCGACGACAGATACGGTCTATGTGCAGACAGAGAACCGGGTGCGTGCTCGGAGCGGTAAAGATCGCGAGGTAAATTAGCACGTCAGCTAAAAGCGTTTTGCGCCTCAATAATTGTCGTGTCCGGCAATCGCAACAATCCCGCAAAAAGTTGTCGCGAATTACCTGATTCTGGCGTGAAAAGCACTAGGGAAAACGCGTGCTCTCCATTAGCATGCGCCCTCTTTTTTGAGGGGGGACAATCATGACTGCAAGCATGACTACAGGAGAACAAATTTTTCACGCTATTGAGCGGCTTTCCGTTGCGCTATCCAGTTGGGATGAATTCAAGTCTTCATTGAAAGACGCATTTATCAGTGAGGGCGCAGAGTACCAGCTTGCGGAACAGCTCGTTGGCATTATTGATGAACATCTGAAAGCCAATCACGGAGGCGATTACCACCTGAGCCTGGTTCGGTTGATTGCCAGATACCGTGATTCAGAGCCGGCTATTCTGCAGGACGACGCTGCGACCACTGCGCTCCATCAATACATGTCGTTCTATGTTGATGCGTCTATTCCCGAGCCTGCATACGCAATCAACCACTGAGCCGAAAGTAAGCCAAAAGATAGAAGTTTTACTGCGTTGGTTATTGTAATATTATTGACTGCAGGTGAGCCCTGTTTCCTGTAAAAATTCCGGTATCCGACGCTCCAGCCAGTACTCCGGCCGCCACAGGCTACCGGCAATAAACCCGACATGGCCGCCCTGCTTGCTGATTTCGAGCATTACGCTCGAGCTGATTTCACTGGTTTCGGGAATCGCGCTGGGACAGACAAACGGATCATCCTCGGCGTGAATGATCAGTGTCGGCCGTCGGATATGCTTCAGGTATGGTTTGCTGGAGGCGCGGGTGTAATAGTCATCCACGCCATCAAACCCATGCAGCGGCGCGGTGAAATAATTATCGAAGTGTCGAAAGTTACTGAAAAAACGGGGTTGGTCGAGCGGAGGCATCTGGCTCGCCAGTTCGGCGTTGCGGGCTTTACTGACCAGGCTCTGCTGCAGGCTTTTAAGCAGGTGACGCTGATAGACGCGGGAGAATCCCTGGTTCATTCGCCTGCTGGAGGCATGCAGGTCGAGTGGCGCGGACACGGAGACGGCGGCACTTAGCGGGCTATCGTCACCATCTTCCCCCAGCCATTTCAGTAACACGTTGCCACCCAGTGAGTAGCCCACGGCAATCAATGGTGTTTCGGGAAGCTTTGCTTTGAAATGCTGTGCCAGCCAGCGTGGATCTTCCGTTTCACCACTGTGATAGGCCCGTGGAAGAAGGTTTGGAATACCGCCACAACCGCGGAAATGCATCACGGCCACCTGGAGCTTTTCGGCAAGCAGTGCCTGCATAATCCCCTGCATATAGGGTGACTCTACCGAGCCTTCGAGACCGTGCAGAACCAATACAATGGGAGAAGCTGGGTCGTTCTTCAGCGGTGCCGGCGTATGCAGGGCAATCCGGTCTCCGTCGGGTGTGTCCAGCCACTGGCATTGCGTAGGTATCCAGGGACGCGGGCGATGGTAGCGGGGGAATATCGTCTGTAAATGACAATTTCCGAGACCGATCGCCGGGGTGAAGTGGTGACCACCAGAGGCACTGGCGGGGGTGCTGGGGCTATACTTGCTGGATGTGGGCTTTCTGGACATGACGCATCACTACTACGGGGTCGCCTCAGCCTAACGATCTCACGCGTGCAATGCCAGTCAACTTTTCTCTGGGGCGTTGACGGTTTCGTACAAGCGATATTCCCCATCACGCATGATCAGAAATACGTTGTAGGGCTTGAAGTCTTTTCCTCTGTACATGCCAGGGCTTCCCTCCGGCATCCCCGGTACGGCGAGGCCGATGCCCTTTTTCGGTGGGTTGGCGAGGAACTTGCGAATCAAGCGCGCGGGTACATGGCCTTCAAAGACGTATTCGCCCTTCCATACCCCGGTATGGCACCCCTGCATCCCCTGGGGAACCCCTTTCTGCTGCTTGATCTCGGCTGTATCCAGACCATTTTCACTGGCAACGGTAAAGCCACTTTGCTCCAGATGTTTGATCCATTCCTTACAGCACAGACAAAACGGTGACTTGTAAACCACCATTGCAGGCTGTGTTGCCGGGCTGTCAGCCAGAACCTGCGGTACAAACAGGCAAGCAACCAGCATTGATCTCAGTGTATTGGACCAGGTCTTAAAAAATTTCTGCGTAACAAATGACATAGTGATTGTTGGTATCCGTCCAATAGTGTTTTTGTTGGAAGCCTGCCTTATTCAGCAGGGAGGCGAGAGACTCCAGTGTGTACTTATGGCTGTTTTCTGTGTGGATGGACTCGCCTTCCAGAAATGGAATGGACAGGTCGGCAACCCGTACTTGCTGGTCTTTGAGGCTGACCAGGTGCATCTCTACACGCTGGCGCAACGGGTGATAGAAGGCCCTATGGGAGAAAGCATCCAGATCAAAGTCTGCGCCCAGTTCACGGTTGATTCGGCGTAACAGGTTTTTATTGAATGCTTCGGTAACATGGCGATCATCGTGATAGGCGCGCTCCAGAACGACCGAATCTTTTACAAGGTCGACGCCCAGTAAAAGACCATCTCCCGGGGCCATTTGCGCGGCGAAATGTTGGAGCAGGTTCTGCGCCTGCTGATGGGTAAAGTTGCCGATGGTAGAGCCCGGAAAGAACACCACTTGTCGATTGCCGGGTTCCTCGTCGCCCCACCGATCCATCTGTGTGAAGTCACCAATAACGGGCCTCACCAGAAGCTCCGGCTGGGAAGCTTCAAATCGGGCCCGTGCACCGAGCAATATTTCCGGTGATATATCGATGGGGATATAGGCCTCCGGGGACTCCATTATTGCCAGTAGCGGTTCAGCCTTTTCGCAATTGCCGGCACCCGGTTCGATCAGCGTGACACCCGTGCCCAGCTCTTTGGCTATATCCGGAAGATGGCTGGAAAAAATCTCTGCTTCAGTGCGGGTCAGGTAGTAATCTTCCAGTTCACAGATCTGCTCGAAAATTCTAGAACCGGCTTCATCATAGAGATACTTGCACGGCAATGTTTTTTGCGGAGCCGTAAGCCCGGCGATGACATCCTTTGTGAACTCATTTGGTGGAGTCCCCTCTTCTGGTCCAACAGAGGAAGGGTTTTCTTTCGCTGATACGGGAGGTGTCTGCAGTGCAATATTCAATCTGGATCTCCTGCCAGTCGAATGCCGGTAAATTGCCAGGCCTGATGCGGGTAGAAAAAGTTTCGGTAGCTGATACGGATATGACTGGCGGGCGTTACACAGGAGCCGCCTCGCAGCACCATCTGATTACACATGAACTTGCCGTTGTATTCGCCTACGGCATCAGCACTGGCACGAAACCCCGGATAAGGAAGATAGGCGCTGCCCGTCCATTCCCATAGATTGCCGAGAAACTGGGGTTTACCGGAGCACTCTGCCGTGGCTTGATAGAGACGCTTCTCCAGCATATTGGCATCTGCAAGTGTGTCTGGCTGGCGGTGGAGCCAGGCTGCCACCTCCCATTCAAATTCCGTCGGCAGGCGCATGCCTGCCCAGCTGGCGAAGGCGTCAGCTTCGTAGAAGTTTACGTGAGATACCGGGGCGTCCAGTTCGAGGGGGTGTAGTCCTGACAGGGTAAACTGGTACCACTCCCCTTCCCGCTGCTGCCAGTACAAGGGGGCGTGAATATTGTTTGAGCGAACCCACGCCCAGCCATCGGATAGCCACAGCCGCGGTTCCTGATAGCCTCCTTCTTGTATGAATTCCAGGAACTCACGATTGGTAATCAGGCGGGATGCGACTCGGCACTCCCTGAGATATTGCTGATGTGGAGGTCCTTCATTGTCGTACTGAAAATCTGTGCCGTACTGAAAAGCCGTGCCATCACCACCCACGGTATAAGTGTCTTCGGGGACGCGTAGCCAGTTCAGCGCGGTCGTTTCAGATAGCGGCTCCCCGTCATTTTGTGTATCGCTGTAAGCGGGCAATAGCGGGTTGCACGAAAACGCGTGCTGAATGTCAGTAAGCAGCAGTTCTTGATGCTGTTGTTCGTGATTGCCGCCCAGTGTTATCAGTGCTGCAATCTCCGCGGGGCAATCGCCCTCCGTCAGTAATTGCTCGATGGCGCGGTCTACGTGTCGCCGATAGTCGTAGACCTGGTCGATATCCGGGCGGGAAAGCAGACCGCGCTGGGGGCGGGAGAAAGGCTGGCCGAGTGAGTTGTAGTAGGAGTTGAAGAGATGGTGGAACTCGGCATCGAAAAGTCGATAGCCCGGCTGGTAGCGCTGCAGGATAAATGTCTCGAAGAACCAGCTGGTATGCGCCAGATGCCATTTGGTGGGGCTGGCGTCCGGCATGGACTGCAGCTGCATGTCTTCTGCACTGAGAGGATCTGTCAGCTTCTCGGTCTCAGCGCGGATATGCTGATAGGCGTTTAGCAGTGAAACGCGCTCATCGAGGGGCAGATCAATATAGGTAGAGGAGGCGTCTACAGGGGAAACTTCTGCAGACGCGGCGTCCGCCGGGGTATCTGTAACCTCTGATCCAGCCTGCGTAATCAGATTCATTCCTGAGCCTTGCTAACGGCGACAAGTGTTTTTGATCATACCTGCATTGTGGTGGATTCCCATGAACGTGGGGCAATAGTCGCGGAAATAGGTGCCAGGAATTGTGTCAATTTACGCACAGATACAAAAAAGGCCAGCAAAGCTGGCCCTTTTGTGGATTGCAGATGACGCAATCAGAAGCGAACGGTAAAGTCTGCTCCATAGGTGCGGGGCATAAAGCGCCATGCGGGGCTGGCACCGATGGCGGCACCGGTACCGCCGTAACCACCGGCGATTTCTTCGTCGGTTACATTCTGCACCCACAGGGCCGCAGAGTAACGGTCGGAAGCGCTGTTCCAGCCGGCACGCAGGTTCATCAGCTGATAATCCGGAATGACGCGGGCCGGATCACTGATGGAACCAACACGCTCGTCGGTCCAGTTGTAGTCGCCGCGCAGAGTTACGTCACCACCTTCAGCCAGAGCCCAGGTGTACTCGGCCATGATGTTGAACTTGTTCTCCGGAGTGCCGACGCGTGGCTGACCTACCCGGGAGTGTTCCTCTTCCGTCTCACCGATGGATTCGATGATCTGGTAGCGAGTGTACTCGGTATCCAGCAGGGAGTAGTTACCGGCAATAAACAGGTTGTCGGTTGCCGCCCACTGCACTTCGATCTCAGCGCCCTGCCCTTCGGCATCGGCGTTGCGCAGGTAGTAGTTCGGGATGGGAGCACCGACCAGGTCCAGCTGTTGCAGGTTGTCGTACTCGTAGGCGAATACCGACGCGTTCAGGCGCACACGGTTGTCGAACAGGCTGCTCTTCATACCGATTTCGAGGTTGGTCACGCTCTCCTGATCGAAGGACGGATCAATACCCGGTGCCGCACTGAAGCTGTTGAAACCACCCGCCTTGAAGCCGTCAGCGAGAGAGACGAAGGTCATCACGTCATCGTTCCAGCGGTAATCCAGTACGATTCGGCCTGAGAGGTCGCTCCAGCTGTCGTCCAGCTTCTGGTCCAGATTGGCAATACCGTTGTTGTTGAACGCCATGCCGAAAGGAATCTCGGCAATTTGGCCGGAAGGCAGCGTGATAGTAGTTAAGGGGTTACCATCCGCATCAACCAGATACACCGGACCGCCTGCAAGCGCGATTGGTAGCGTATTCTGGTACATGCTTTCGATAGTGAAATCTTTTTCATCGGCGGTATATCGTGCGCCGACGGTCAGATCCAACTTATCGGTAAGGCTCCAGGTCGCATCACCGTAGATGGCGGCAGAGCGGTAGTCACCGGTATTGGTAACGGATTCGGTCCAGGGGGTGTCTGCCATCACCCAAGGCGTGATCCCCGCCATCAGCTGACCGATCATTTGCTCGCGATGGAGCATATCGGCGGTAACGCCTTCGGCTCCCAGTTGCTGAAGCAGTGCATCAGCCTGACCAGATTGCACCATCAGGTCATAGATGAAGGTAGATACCGCAGCACCTTCCATGCCCGCAGCAATCATCTGCTGGCGCTGAGCATAAGCGGCTTCTTCGAGCTGGGTTGTGCTCAGCCCCATGCCATCAAGCTCTGCTTTTACACCTTCATATACCGCAAAAGATTCCAGAGAACCGGCGGTGAAGTATGCATCGGTAACGTGCTCCAGCTCTTCGCGGGAGTAGGAAGCACCCAGGGTCCACTTCAGGGTGTCAGTGAATCCGTTCAGGCGGAATTCCTGAGAGAATTGGGTCTGGTCGTCGAAGTTCGCGGAGCCGAACATGTAGTCCGGGTTGGCGGTGCCATCTTCGTCCTGCTGCAGGTGAGCATCAAAGCCACGGTACGCGGTGATGGAGGTGAAGGTGAAGTCGTCGAAATCGTGGGTGACACTGAGGGAGGTGCCCCAGGAATCCCGGTCTTCAATGGTTGGCGTGTCCAGCGCGTAGTCACCAAACACGTCAGTGCCGCCAGCTTCCGCCTGCAGGGACGGAACGATGGAGGTACGCAGTGCACTGCCCTGATCCATGATGCCGTAGTCGGCGCGCCACAATACTTCGGTGGCTGCAGTCGGTTCCCACAGCAGGGATGCGCGATAGGTCTGGGTATCCTGGTTGCCTGCGGTAAAGCCGCCGGCGAGGTTGTCGGCAAAGGAATCGCGGCGGTTGGTGGATGCAGTAAAGCGACCGTAAACATTGTCGCTCAGTTGGCGATTCAGTAGCAGGTCGGTAGACATGCGACCGTAATTACCGGCGGTCAGGTTCAGTTCTGTGGTGTCGTCAGCTTGTGGTTTCTGACTGATGATATGGATCGCCCCGCCGGTGGCGTTACGACCGAACAGTGTGCCCTGGGGGCCTTTCAGTACCTCGACACGTTCGATGTCCGCCAGCGGAATTTCCGCGCCTGCGCCACGGCCGGTGTAAACGCCGTCTACATATACGGCTACTGCGGGGTCGGAACCTACGGTGAAGTCACCGGTTTCGATACCCCGGATACTGTAGGTGGGCTGCAGCGGCGTGTCGTTGTTCATCTCAACGCCCGGGGTAAATTTACCCAGGTCGGTAAGGTTCTTGACCCCCATCGCCTTCATGCTGTCGCCGGTGAAGGCAGAGATGGCAATAGGTACGTCTTGCAGGTTCTCCGCACGTTTCTGAGCGGTTACTACGACTTCCTCGATTTCTGCGGCGTATACCGTGCTACTCAGGGCGGTAGCTACAGCGATAGCGCCGGAAAGCGCAGAGAGGTTGAAGGGTCGGTTTTTAACGGACTGATCGGCGTTGTGCATCATCGCGTCCTCGCGGTTGTTGTTATAGAAAAAGCGTGATGGATATGTGTTGTTATTAATAGTTATGTTCGGACATATTACGGGGACATTTGTCCCAAAGAAAGCTAGTTGTGACTTTTTTATTGTGACCAGTCAGTTTTCTTGCCGAATAATGTGAACTGTGATGCCAAATTGGCGTTTAATACTACTGCCGTGTGCGCAATATGACCACACTCTGTCCCCTGGTAACCAAATATTGACGCTGGGGCCGTATAAACTAAAAACCCCTTTGCGTCCCAAAATAACAGCCACCAAGGTAACGTCGAGAAATACCGTAATGACCTCAAAAAGCTTTTCTACCCGTCGACTGCCGCGACTTCTTTTAGTCGTTTTTGTCCTTTTCGTCCTGGCCGCACTGGCCGTATGGGTCTGGTTGCGTCAAAGCCTGCCTGTTCTTGAGGGCTCTCTGGAAACCGGCCACCTGAATGTCCCGGTCAGTATCCAGCGGGATGCGCAGGGAGTGGCTTTCATCGAATCGGATGACCGTAACAGCAACGCTTTCGCCCTGGGCTTCCTGCATGCCCAGGAGCGCTTCTTTCAAATGGATCTGCTGAGACGTAACTCTGCGGGCGAGCTGTCCGGCCTGGTTGGCAAAGCCGCACTGGATCACGACAAGAAAATCCGTTCTCATCAGTTCCGCAAGCGCGCGCAGCGCAATATTGCGGCAATGCCGGCAGAACACCGGGTACTTCTACAGCGTTACGCGGATGGGGTGAACTACGGGCTCTCGCAATTGGGGGCAAACCCATGGGAATACGCCCTGCTCCGCCAGGAACCGGCTCCGTGGACACCGGCAGACAGCCTGCTGTCCATTTTCAGTATGTACCTGACGCTGCAGAGCCCCGAGGGCAAGTTTGAACTGAGCGATACCGCGCTGGCTGAATTGCTGCCACAGGATCTCTACGCCTTCTTCGCGCCCAAAGGCGGTATCTGGGATGCACCGATGATGGGAGAAGCCCGCGGTGCACTGGCCTTGCCTGAGACTCATATCGCGAAACTGGTGGAGGATGAAATAGAAAATAACCGTCCCCTGGCCTACAGCAATATGGAAAGCGAAGACATGATCTTCGGCAGTAACAACTGGGCCGTTGGCGGTGCGCTCACCGAACACGGTGGTGCCATTATTGCTGACGATATGCACCTGAGCATCACTGTGCCCAATATCTGGTTCCGCGCGGGATGGAATGTGCCCGGCACCGATCACGAAATGCGCGGTGCCACCCTGCCCGGCGGCCCGATCATTGTCGCGGGCAGTAACGGCAGCGTGGCCTGGGGCTTTACCAACACCACCGCAGACTGGGGTGACCTGATTCCGCTGGAACTGTCGGAAGACGGCCAGCAGTACCGTACCCCGGACGGCTGGAAAGCTTTTGATATCGAGCGCGAAGAGATCGCAATCAAAGGATCCGAGCCTTTCACTCTCGAAGTTAAAAAGACCATCTGGGGTCCGGTGGTGACCAAAAACCATACAGGTACGCCGCTGGCCTACCGCTGGGTAGCACACGACGAGCGCGGCGCGAACCTGAACCTGATCCGGCTTGAAACGGTCGATTCCGTTTCGGAGGCGATGGAACTGGCACCGTTGATGGGGATTCCCCACCAGAACTTTGTGTTGGGCGATGTGGATGGGAATATCGGCTGGACCGTAGCCGGTGCTATTCCGCGTCGAGTGGGGCTCGATGGCAGCCGCTCGGTGAGCTGGGCGGACGGATCCGCGTATTGGGATGGCTATTTGACCGCGGATGAGCAGCCCAGAATCTACAATCCGCCTTCCCACCGGATCTGGACCGCCAACTCGCGTGTAGTCGACGGTGAATACCTCCGGGTGATGGGCGACGGTGGCTATGCACTGGGCGCCCGTCAGCAGCAGATTCGCGACGACCTTTTTGCCCGCGATCATTTTGATGAGCAGGCTCTGCTGGATATCCAGCTGGATGATCGCGCGGTATTTCTCCAGCGCTGGCAGCAGCAGCTGTCTGATTTACTGGAAGGTAAGGACGGCTATGAAGCCGTGCGCGAGCAAGTGATCAACTGGGGTGGCCGCGCCAGTGCCGATTCTGTCGGTTATCGGATTGTGCGGAACTTCCGTCTCAAATTCATCGACCTGTCTACGGCACCGGTGCTGACCTATATGCAGCGTCACGACGAAGATTTCTCCTTCGGCCGCGTCAATCGCCAGGTGGAATACCCGGCCTGGGAAATGCTCTCCCGGGAGCCCGCACACCTGTTGAACCCGGAGTTCGAGTCCTGGGAAGCCCTCAAGCTGGCGGCGCTGGATCAGGTACTGGAGAAGATGGCGGAATCAGGCGAGGCACTGGAAGACCAGACCTGGGGTGCCCAGAACACCGCAAAAATCCAGCATCCGCTGGGGCGTGCAGCATCCGCGGTGAACTGGTTTACCGCGATGCCGGCAGATCCGCTGCCCGGTGATTCGCATATGCCGCGATTCCAGTCCGCCACCAAGGGCGCATCGGAGCGCATGGTTGTGTCTCCCGGTCGCGAGGACCACGGCATTTTCCACATGGCCACCGGCCAGAGCGCGCATCCGCTGTCTCCGTTTTTCGGCAATGGCCATGAAGACTGGGTGGAAGGCAATCCGTCACCGTTGAAGGAAAAAGACCCGCGCTACGTGCTGACACTGCAATGACGCCAGCGATCAGTAAACAGAACTTCTAATACTAAACAGCCCGCGGCAGAATTCTGCTGCGGGCTTTTTGGTTGGACCACCAGCCAGTCGAGCCCGCCGATTCAGGCGGTCTCGTCGAGAATTGCAAACGATAGGAATGAGGTAAACAAACCCAGTGCGAGCACGAATGGGGCAAGAGGAAAGCAGATCATCAGCAGCGAAGACGCGATCCACAGGTTCTTTACCCAGCCTTTTTTGACTCGATAGCGGCGGGAATACCGGCGCAGATGGTCGTCATCCTCTTTGGGCAGCGCGATCTCACTTTCTCTGGGGAGAAAGCCACGCACCAGAAGAGTGCAATAAAAACGCAAGATAACCCACCACATACAGACCACCACTCATCAAGATCTCCTTCAGTATAGATACGGGATCTGTGACTGCGCGGCAGCAGGTGCCGCTGTCTGTGATGTGGAATATCTGCCAGGAGCTACTTGTACCAGCCCAGTTTGTCGCGCAGGGTTACCACGCCGCCGATAATGGTCAGTGCGGGCGCCTCTACATTGTGGGTCTTCGCCAATTCCGGGAGTGTGCCGATGGTGCCGGCGACCACTCTCTGTTCCCGGGTGGTGCCCTTCTCTACCAGCGCCGCTGGGGTTTCCGGGTCCATCCCGTTGGCAATCAGCTCCTGGGCAATGGTCGGCAATCCGGTGAGCCCCATATAGAAAACAATGGTCTGATTGGGGGTTACCAGCTCCCGCCAGGGCAATACCAGATCTCCCTCTTTCAGGTGGCCGGTGATAAAACGCACCGACTGGGCGTGATCGCGATGGGTCAGTGGAATGCCGGAATATGCAGAGCAGCCGACCGCTGCGGTAATCCCCGGGACCACCTGAAATGGCACGCCCGCCTCCGCCAGTCTGTCGATCTCCTCGCCGCCGCGGCCAAAAATAAACGGGTCGCCGCCTTTCAGGCGCAGAACCTTTTTGCCCTCTTTGGCCAGATCCACCAGCAGCTGGTTGATGTCGTCCTGAGGCACGCTGTGGAACTGTCGTTTCTTGCCGACATAGATGCGCTCGGCATCCCGGCGAACCAGCTCGAGGACTTCCGTGGAAACCAGGCGGTCGTACAGCACCACATCGGCCTGCTGCATCAGGCGCAAGGCGCGGAATGTGAGCAGATCCGGGTCCCCGGGGCCGCCTCCGATCAGGTACACCTCGCCGCTCGGGGCCGGACGATCTTCCCAGCGGGAGAGCTCTTCGAGCAGCGTCTGCTCGGCATTGGCAGCATCGCCCCGCTCCACCTGGCCCACGATCGGGCCGTTGAATACCCAGTGCCAGAAATCTTTGCGCTGGGCCTCCGGTAATGCGGCTTTCACCTTGCCGCGCAAGCGTCCGGCGAGTTCCGCCACCAGGCCAAGGCCCGGAGACAGCAGGGTTTCCAGCTGAGCGCGCAGCATGCGAGTGAGCACCGGCGCGGAGCCGCCGCTGCTGATACCAATGGAGACCGGGCCGCGTTCGACGATAGAGGGAAAGGTAAAGGTGCAGTGCTTAGGGGAGTCCACCACGTTGACCGGCAGGCGCAGCGCCTGTGCATCGGCGGATACCGTGGCGTTGATGGATGCATCATTGGTGGCTGCCACCACCATGTCCGCCTGCTTGAGCAGGTCGGCGTGGTAACGGCCGACGATATACTCGCCGCCGCTTCCCAGCACCAGCTGGCGTAACTCGTCGGTGATCTCCGGAGCTACCACCAGCAGGCGGGCCTCCGCTTTGTTAAGCAAACGCGCTTTGCGCGTGGCAATGGATCCGCCCCCGACAATCAGGCAGGGACGGCGTTTCAGGTCAAAAGCGAGAGGCAGGTAACGCAATTTATTATTCCAATACTACGAGCCGATCTTGGATGCGCCCCCCATATACGAGCGCAGTACTTCCGGTACCTCGATACTACCATCGGCCTGTTGGTAATTTTCCAGTACCGCAATCAGCGTACGGCCCACTGCCAGACCAGACCCGTTCAGGGTGTGCAGCAGCTCTGGCTTACCGGTTTCCGGGTTGCGCCAGCGGGCCTTCATACGCCGCGCCTGGAAGTCGCCCATCAGGGAGCAGGAAGAAATTTCCCGGTATTTTTCCTGAGACGGAATCCACACTTCCAGGTCGTAGGTTTTGGTTGCACCAAAACCCATGTCCCCACCACACAGAATCACCGTGCGATACGGCAGCTCCAGCTTCTGCAGCACGTTTTCTGCATGGCTGGTGAGCTGTTCGAGCGCGTCTATCGATTGGTCGGGGCGGGCAAACCACACCAGCTCCACCTTTTCGAACTGGTGCTGACGGATCATGCCGCGGGTATCGCGCCCGTGCGAGCCGGCCTCTGAGCGAAAACAGTTGGTGTGGCTGGCAAACTTGTGCGGCAGAGACTCGGCGTTTTCGACGATCTCATCGCGGTACAGGTTTGTCAGCGGTACTTCTGCTGTGGGGATGAGGTAGAAATTACGCTCGTCCTCCAGTTTGAACAGATCCTCGGCAAACTTGGGCAGCTGAGAGGTTCCGTACAGGGAATCGCTATTGACTATGACCGGCACGTTGGCTTCTCGATAGCCGTGCTCTTGTGTGTGAAGGTCAAGCATGAACTGTGCCAATGCGCGGTGCAGGCGCGCCACCTGTCCGCTCATCACCGCGAAACGGGAGCCGGTCAACTTCGCCGCTACTTCAAAGTCCAGGCCGCCATCCAGGGCTGCGCCCAGGTCGACGTGGTCGCGCACTTCAAAATCGAATTTACGCGGTTCGCCCCAGGTGCGAACTTCCACGTTATCGTCTTCATCCTTACCTTCGGGGACGGATTCGTCCGGAAGGTTGGGGATCGACAGCAGAATATCGTCCAGTTCCTGCTGCAGCTCGCTCAGCGCCTGCTTGGCTTCCGATAGCTGGCCACCCAGTGATTCCACTTCTTTCAACAGCGGCGCGATATCTTCACCATTGGCCTTGGCGCGGCCAATGTTCTTGGATTTGGTGTTGCGCTCACTCTGCAGGGACTCGGTACGCACCTGCAATTCTTTGCGGCGCTCCTCGAGCTGCTCCAGCTTGGTGGTATCCAGCTGCATGCCGCGCTTGGTCAGCGCCGCTGCCACCTGGTCGAGTTGTGTTCGAATCAGTTTTGGGTCGAGCATGGTTTATTGATTACCGATTTACAGATATTTCATGCCCAGCGTGACGGCCACAGCGGTGGCGGCGAGACACGCCAGGAGGCTGACCAGAATGTTGGTCAGCGCCGTTAAAGGTTGGCCATTGTGCCACAACAGTACTGTGTCCAGCGAGAAGGTCGAGAATGTGGTCAGGGCGCCGAACAGGCCAGTCATGATCATCAATCGCCACTCCTCACCGAGCAGTCCACGCTGCACGATGGCGACGTAGGAGATACCGATCAGAAAAGAGCCGGTGACATTGACAATCAGGGTGCCCAGCGGAAAGCGGCCTTCAAACACCGGGTGACTCCAGATGGTGATGAGGTGCCGAAGCAGCGCACCAATGGCACCGCCAAAGGCGATAGCAAGCCATTGCATGGGAAATTCCTTGTTATTCTCTGTCCAGTTTATTCTTCCAGTAACTCTACGCGGTGATTTGTTTACGAGCTTTGACGCGATTTGTCGGGCGCATAGCGCTGTTGAGGACTGGCTTCATTCAGCGCCCGCAAATGCCGCAACTTGTCTTCAATTTTCGTTTCCAGCCCCCGGTTGACCGGATGGTAGTAGCGTCGCCCGGCAATGGCTTCGGGAAAATAGTTTTCCCCTGCAGCGAACCCTTCCGGTTCGTCGTGGGCATAGCGGTACTCGGCGCCGTGGGCCATTTCCTTGGCGAGTTTGGTGGGAGCATTGCGCAGATGGATCGGCACCTCGTGACTGGGCTCGCGGCGCACGTCTGCCAGTGCGCGCTTGTAGGCGCTGTACACGGCGTTGCTCTTGGCGGCGATGGCGAGATAGGTGATCGCCTGGGCGATCGCCAACTCCCCTTCCGGGCTGCCCAGGCGCTCCTGCACATCCCAGGCATTTAGGGCTATCTCCATCGCCCGCGGATCGGCATTGCCGATATCTTCACTGGCCATACGCACGGCGCGACGGGCGATATACAGCGGATCACAACCACCGTCAATCATGCGCGCAAACCAGTACAGCGCTGCGTCTGGATCAGAGCCGCGCACGGATTTATGCAGCGCGGAAATCTGATCGTAGAAATGATCACCGCCTTTATCGAAACGGCGCACATCGGCGGTGAGCACTTCTGCTAGTACCGCCTCGTCCACCACCTGGCGGCCGCCGGCTTCCCGGGAGAGATCGCAGGCGATTTCCAGCAGGTTGAGTGCGCTGCGGGCATCGCCGTCGGCGCTGAGGGTGATTTTTTCCAGAATCTCCGGGGCCATCTCGATATTGCGGGCCTTGAGTTCCGGGTCCTCCTGCATTGCCCGGGTCAGTAGGCCTGCCAGCTCCTGCTGACTTAGGCTGCGCAGCAGATAGACCCGACAGCGAGACAGTAGCGCGTTATTGAGCTCGAAGGAGGGATTCTCTGTGGTGGCGCCGACAAAGGTGACGGTGCCCTCTTCCACATACGGTAAGAAGGCATCCTGTTGCGATTTGTTGAAGCGGTGTACCTCATCCACAAACAGGATGGTACCGCGACCGAACTGGGCGCGGTGCTGCTCGGCCTCGGCTACTGCCTGGCGGATCTCTTTGACCCCGGCAAGTACCGCAGAGAGTGTGGAAAACCGCGCATCGCACTCCTCGGCGAGCAGGCGCGCGAACGTGGTCTTACCCACGCCCGGCGGCCCCCAGAGCACCATGGAGTGCAACTGGCCCCGTTCCACGGCTTCTCTCAATGGTTTTCCCGGGCCCAATAAATGCGTCTGGCCCACATAGTGGGCCAGAGTCTGTGGCCGCATACGCGCGGCCAGGGGTTGATGCCGTGGCGGCTGTTGAAACAGATCACTCATCGCGGATGATGTCGGTACCTTTTGGCGGCTTGAAATTGAACATGGCGGACGACAGTCGCGGGTTCGCGGTCATACTGCCGAACTGGATATCTGTGGTCTGTCCCATACCGTCACGTACGGTCATGGCAGACGGCAGCCCACGGTTATCGAAGCGGATGACCATGGATTTGAACGGCGCAGAGGCGCGTTTCGGCGTCAGGTAGTAGGCCCCTTTCTTGCTTTCTACATTGAATGAACCGCGGATATCCTCCACCTTGCCACCCAGCAGCAGCGCGGGGGTTTCCTTCATGCGGCTGTCCACCGGGCGCACGGTGACTTGTTCCAGGTCCGGGTCGTACAGCCACAACTTCTTGTTGTTGGTCACCAGCAGCTGGGAAAAAGGTTCGCCGGTTTTCCAGCGCAGCTTGCCGGGCCGCTGTACCGAGAAGTTGCCGCTGCTCTTCTGCAGTACCTTGCCCCTCTCATCTTTCAGTGTCTGGCGAAAACCGCCGGAAATGGAACTCAGGGGCTGCAGCAGGCGGCTCAGCTCATCACTGGCGTCCGCGCTGGCGCCGGCAGCGCCAAATCCAAAACCCAATGTGATCAAGAGCAGGCTGAGAGTGCGTTTCATATTGGCCTTCCAGTTTGCGGGATTGTCCATTAAGCCTAGTCGTCGTCAGGTGAACTCAGGCTGAACCCTTGAGGAAATTCAAACGCCCTGCGCCTATGCCGGCGGCGGTGCCAGGACTTCGCGATTGCCGTTGGCCTGTTGGGCCGATACCACGCCGGCGGCCTCCATGGCTTCGATCATGCGGGCGGCGCGATTGTAGCCGATCCGCAACTGGCGCTGCACGGAGGAAATGGAGGCTTTTCTGGATTTGGTCACAAATGCGACAGCCTCGTCGTACAACGCATCGGTTTCCGGATCGTCCTCGCCCCCTTCCGTGCTCATGCCGGGTACGGGAATGCTGTTGTTGGAATCGTCGATGATGCCATCGATAAAGTCCGGTTCTCCGCGGCGGGCCCAGTCTGCCACAACCTGGTGCACTTCATGGTCATCCACAAAGGCGCCGTGCACCCTTACGGGCACCGCTGTACCCGGCGGCAGATATAGCATGTCGCCGTGTCCGAGGAGCTGCTCGGCCCCCCCTTGGTCCAAAATGGTGCGTGAGTCGACTTTGGAGGAGACCTGGAACGCCATCCGGGTCGGCACGTTCGCCTTGATCAGGCCGGTGATCACATCCACCGACGGGCGCTGGGTGGCCAGCAGCAGGTGGATGCCCGCCGCCCGCGCCTTCTGCGCGATTCGGGCGATCAGCTGTTCTACCTTCTTGCCGACGATCATCATCATATCGGCAAATTCATCGATCACGACGACGATGGCGGGCAGCGGCTCGAGGTGTGGTGCAGTCTGTTCCGCCTCCGGTACGCTGGACATGGGGTCCGGCTGCCAGATCGGGTCCGTCAATGGTTCCCCTTTGGCCTTGGCCTCCTTCACCTTGCGGTTGAAGCCGGCGAGGTTGCGCACACCCATCGCCGCCATCAGCTTATAGCGACGCTCCATCTCACCCACGCACCAGCGCAGGCCGTTGGCGGCATCGTTCATATCGGTGATTACGGGGGTCAGCAGATGTGGAATGCCCTCGTAAACCGACAGCTCCAGCATTTTCGGGTCAACCAGGATCAGTCGCACCTCTTCCGGGGTGGACTTGTACAGCAGGCTCAACAGCATCACGTTGATACCCACGGACTTACCGGAGCCTGTGGTACCGGCGACGAGCAGGTGCGGCATCTTGGCGAGGTCGGCCACCACCGGCTGACCGGAAATATCGTGGCCCAGCGCCAGGGTCAGCGGAGAGCCGGCTTTGTCATAGACTTCCGCTCCGAGCACTTCGGACAGGCGGACCATCTGGCGGTTTTCATTGGGGATTTCGATACCGACCACGGACTTGCCGGGAATCACCTCAACTACCCGCACACTGATCACCGCCAGTGAGCGGGCCAGGTCCTTGGCAAGATTGGTAATCCTGCTGACCTTCACCCCGGGCGCCGGCTGAATTTCAAAGCGGGTGACCACGGGCCCGGGCAACACCGAGACCACCTCCGCAACCACGCCAAAATCTTTGAGCTTGAGTTCCAGCAGCTTCGACAGGGCCTCGAGGGATTCCCTGGAAAAACCCGCCTTTTTATCGGGGTCCGACGGGTCCAGCAACGACAGTGCTGGCAGGCTGCCGGTCACCGGCTCCTTAAACAGTTGCCCCTGCTTCTCTTTCGCCGCCCGCGTACTGGGTTTCGGCGGTTTGACGGTGGGCGCAATCTTGGGCGGCTCGCGCTTGGCGGTGCGTTGCTTCTCTTCTTCGATGGCAGCCTTGCGCACGACGACGGCTTCATGGGCTACCCGCTTCTCTTCTCTGGCCTTGCGGGCACGGGCAAGGCGCGCGCCGATCCAGCTGAACACGGCCAGCACGCTGCGGCCGATATCTTCGAACAGCTTCAGCCACGACATCCCGGTAAATACGGTGACACCGATGGCGAACAGTGCCAGTAACAGGATGGTGGCTCCGACATAGCCGAGCCCGATTTCTGCCTGAGAAGAGACGGCCGCGCCGATGATGCCACCATTGGAAAATGGCAATGGATTGTCAGCGTGGGCAAAACAGAGGGTCGCGATCGCAGCCCCTGCAACCATCAACAATGCAAGCCCCGCCAGTCGAAGCGCAAATAACGGCGCATGAAAACGCGCATTGCGATCCCGCAGGATCCGCACGGCACGCCACCCGATCAAAATCGGGAACAGGTACGCCATCCATCCCAGCAGCGATAGACAGACATCAGCCAACCAGGCGCCGGTGGGGCCGATGGCGTTTTCAATCTCGGCGCCACTGCCAGTATGCGACCACCCGGGATCATTGGGGCTGTAACTCAGCAGGCTGATACCCATAAGGAGCGCGCCTGCGAGCAACGCAATCAAGGCGCCCTCTCGAATGATCCGGGCTATCAGGGAGTCTGGAATCGCATTTGCCGCTTCGGCTTCGCTGTCAGCCTTCAATGGCTTACCTCAAGCTATTGTTGTCGGGGTGTTTGTCGGGGTGTTTGTCGGCGCGCCTCTGGAGGCCAGGCCGATCGCTCTCATCAGAGGCGGAACGAATTTTGACTGTGTACTACAGGCCGGGGGCAATTGCCACCGCGAGGCCAGAATAGAAATTACTTTAAATCCGTATTTTTCCTTCTTAAACAGTATCTTACAGTTATTATCTAATGTTGTATGTGAGATTTGTCGAGGTTTCTCTAAACCGGCTACTCACCCTGGTTGCCCGCACGGATGCCTTGCCGGTAAAGCCCTGATGGTGAGATGGTGGTGCGATAAGGGCGCAGGCTGCTTATTTTTGAATCCTATAAAGACGCCCAATGATATAAATTAAACCAAACTATTTGGTCACGTCTGTGGCATCCCCTATCATTGGCCGCAATTTTACGGTGGGTCAGTATTCTCAGCTGCTGCGCGCAAAGTGGCCACCAAGATTGGCTACTGACTGGAGTGGCTGCCACTGTAAACCTGAGATCAACAGAAACCAGAAGTTAATGTGAGTCCGCTAATGAGCAACCATCATCGCCTGATCATTCTCGGTTCCGGCCCCGCCGGTTACACCGCAGCCATTTACGCAGCCCGTGCCAACCTGAACCCGGTTGTGATTACCGGCATGCAGCAGGGTGGTCAGCTCACCACTACCACCGAGGTGGAAAACTGGCCGGGTGGCGTCTCGGATCTGCAGGGTCCGGATCTGATGGTGCAAATGCAGCAACATGCCGAGCGTTTCGAAACCCAGATCCTGTTCGATCATATCCATGAAGTGGATCTGAAGAACCGCCCTTTCACCCTCAAGGGTAATGAAACTTATACTTGCGATTCCCTGATCATTGCCACTGGTGCATCCGCCCAGTATCTGGGCCTGCCGTCAGAAGAAGCCTTCCAGGGGCGCGGCGTGAGCGCATGTGCCACCTGTGACGGTTTTTTCTATCGCGATCAGAAGGTAGTCGTGGTCGGCGGCGGCAATACCGCCGTTGAAGAAGCGCTGTACCTGTCCAACATCGCCAGTGAAGTGACTCTGGTCCACCGCCGCGATGAATTGCGCGCGGAGAAGATCCTGCAGCAGCGCCTGATGGATAAGGTGGAAAACGGCAACATCAATGTGCGCTGGCACAACACCCTGGAAGAAGTACTGGGTGATGACAACGGTGTAACCGGTGTTCGTCTGCGCAATGTACAGGATGACACCACGGAAGATCTCGATACTGCCGGTGTGTTCATTGCTATCGGCCACAAGCCCAACACCGATATCTTTGAAGGGCAGCTGGAAATGAACGGTGGTTACATTCTGGTGGAGAGCGGCCTCAACGGTAACGCCACCCAGACCTCTGTACCCGGTGTCTTCGCCGCGGGCGATGTGTCTGACCATATCTACCGCCAGGCGGTAACCTCTGCCGGTACCGGCTGTATGGCGGCACTGGACGCGGAGCGCTTCCTGGACGCCCAGTAATCTCTTCTACCGATCCAGATCCACCGATCCAGATCCGGAACAGAAAGGCGGCCAGATGGTCGCCTTTTTTGTCTCTGTTT
The DNA here is from genome assembly GCF_020991125.1 of Microbulbifer celer. Lineage (NCBI taxonomy): Bacteria > Pseudomonadati > Pseudomonadota > Gammaproteobacteria > Cellvibrionales > Microbulbiferaceae > Microbulbifer > Microbulbifer celer. Next base: position 1,693,667 of record NZ_CP087715.1, on the reverse strand, counting down.
CAGGACCAGACAAGCTCACTCTCCGTGTGGGCCGGTCAAAAATGGGCTGGTCTGCAACCGGATATGGCGTTTTAATCACGTTATGACAAGTACCACCGAACCCGTTCTGACGCTGCTGGACCCGCTTCAGGTCGAGTTTCCCGATACCAGTCGTGCCCTGGCCGATCCCGACGGTCTGCTGGCAGTGGGGGGCGACCTGACGCCGGAATGGCTGCTTGCGGCCTATCGCCGCGGAATATTTCCCTGGTTTTCTGATGATCAGCCCGTCTTGTGGTGGAGCCCGGATCCCCGCTGCGTTGTCATTCCTACAGAGTTGCCGGTCAGCCGAAGCCTGCGCAAGCGTATTCGACGTGGTACCTATTCCGTAACCTGTGATCGCGCGTTTGAAGCGGTGATCGATGCCTGCGCCGCCCCCAGAGCAGATGGGCCGGGTACCTGGATCACCGATGAGATGCGCGAGGCGTACATCACCATGCATGCACTCGGGTTCGCGCACTCCGTGGAAGTCTGGCAGGATGATGTTCTGGTAGGTGGGCTCTACGGCCTTGCCATCGGGCGAGTTTTTTTCGGAGAATCGATGTTTCACCGCGCTACCGACGCGTCCAAGGTGGCCTTTGTGCATCTGGTGCGACAGCTGGCGGACTGGGGCTGCGAGCTGGTGGACTGCCAGGTCAGCAACCCCCACCTGCTCAGCCTGGGCGCCATAGAAATATCGCGAAGTGAATTTGAGCGGCGATTGGCGGCGGGTGTAGAAATGCCAGCGCTAGACAACCCCTGGCCCGAAGTCCTGGAATACAGTGTTTGAAAATGCGATCTCCAGTAGTGCAGTGCCCAGTGTGGTGACGGCGCAGGCCGTGATGGAATGGGTTTTGACGGGAAATTTGGTGCCGCTGGAGATCGCAGATTACTCTTGATGGCATACTCGCCACCGCAGCTGGGCTGTCGCCCCGTGGCATAACCATCTCGTTGAGCAGGAGGCTGAAACGTCCCGTGAGCAAGTATTCCCAATTGGATGCTGTCCGGCTGTTGGCCACCCTGCCCCATCCCTGTGGCTATCTGGAAGACCGGGAAGCAACCACGGTTTTTGTCGATCCCCAGATACCCGTGGATCAGCGGCTCTACAGCCGGTTGTCCGAGCTCGGGTTTCGTCGCAGCGGTCAGTACCTCTATCGTCCCCAGTGTACTCATTGCCAGGCCTGCGTTCCGGCGCGCATCCCCGTGGAGCTTTTCGTTCCCAATCGCAACCAGCGCCGGAGCTGGAAACGTAACCGCGATATTGATGTGCTGCACGAGCGGCGCATCGATACCGATGAGCACTATGCACTGTACGCGCGGTATATTGAGCAGCGGCATGCCGATGGCGAGATGTACCCTCCCAGTAGGGAGCAGTTCCAGAGTTTCCTCAATAACCCCTGGGGAACCACCCGCTATCTCGAGTTCCGCCACCGTGGACGCTTGCTGGCCACAGCAGTCACTGACGTGCTGAGCGGTGGTATCTCGGCTATTTACACTTATTTCGAGCCGGAAGAGGAAAAGCGCAGCCTGGGCAGTTACGCCATTCTTTATCAGATTGAGTGGGCAAGACGACTGGGCCTTCCCAGTCTTTATCTCGGCTACTGGATAGAAAGCTGCCAGAAGATGGCCTACAAAACTCAGTTTCAGCCTGTCGAGCTTTTACAGGGGAATCGCTGGGGGTTGCGGTCTGACTGAGCGTTCTTTCCGACTTCGTCCATACTCTTCCTGGGCCCGGCCGCAGGCGTTTCTCGACCCCAATTGCGGTCGCCGTAGCTGAGAGGCCGTTTTACTTGGCGATCGGCAACTTTTCGTGCAAAATGCTCGCCCGTCGTACCGCCGACCCTGTTTCTGAAGGGTTTGGGCGGAGAAGCAAAGTACTCATTCAAGCAAAGGTTGCTGCCGCATGGCAAAAGACGATTACATTGAAATGGAAGGTGAGGTGATCGACACCCTGCCGAACACCACATTTCGCGTGAAGCTGGAAAACGGACATGTGGTAATCGCGCACATCTCCGGAAAGATGCGCAAGAACTACATCCGTATCCTGACGGGTGACAAGGTCAAGGTTGAGCTGACTCCCTACGACCTCACCAAGGGCCGCATCACCTACCGGGCCCGCTGATCAAACACCGATCAGCCAGGAGCGCTCGCATTTTTGCGCTGCCCTCTATCGCCCAGTGCCCACCGATAGTGCAGACAGCAGAAAAATCGGGACCGAATACAAGAAAGCCACCCATTGGGTGGCTTTCTTGTATCTGACGGGCTTCGGGGTTGAGCGCGTCATCTTCAGTGCAGTGCAGGTACCGCCGTATTGATTTGCAACTCGTCGTTCTCGATGGTGACCTCGACGCGGCCCCCCTCTTCTGACAAATCACCAAACAGTACCGCTTCTGCCAGAGGTTTGCGCAGCTTTTCGCGGATCAGGCGCGCCATCGGGCGAGCGCCCATTTTCTCATCATAACCGTGTACGGCCAGCCATTCACGGGCTTCATCGTCCACTTCCAGGGTTACCCCGGACTCATCCAGCTGTGACTGCAGCTCGACGATAAATTTGTCCACCACGGTTTTGACCACATCGATACCCAGCGAGCCGAACTGGATGATGCTGTCCAGGCGGTTGCGGAATTCCGGGGTAAACATTTTCTTGATCTCTTCCATGCCGTCCGTGCTGTGGTCCTGTGAAGCAAACCCGATGGAGCGGCGGCTCATGACTTCCGCACCGGCATTTGTCGTCATGATCAGGATGACATTGCGGAAGTCCGCTTTGCGACCATTGTTGTCGGTAAGCGTACCGTGATCCATCACCTGCAGCAGCAGGTTGAAAACCTCTGGGTGCGCCTTCTCGATTTCATCCAGCAGCACCACACTGTGGGGGTGCTTGGTCACCGCGTCCGTAAGCAGGCCGCCCTGATCAAACCCGACGTACCCCGGCGGTGCACCGATCAGGCGAGAGACTGTGTGGCGTTCCATATATTCCGACATATCGAAGCGAATCAGCTCAACTCCCATCACCTGGGAGAGTTGACGGCACAGCTCCGTTTTACCGACACCTGTGGGGCCGGCAAACAGGAAAGAACCGATGGGCTTTTCTTCGGCACCGAGACCGGCACGGGCGAGCTTGATGGAGGTGCTCAGTGCACTGATGGCCTTATCCTGACCGAACACGACCATCTTCAGGTTGTCGTCCAGCTTCGCCAGCTGGGCCTTGTCGGATGCGGAAACACTCTTGGTAGGAATCCGAGCCATTTTTGCGACAACATTTTCAATTTCAGTCACAGAAATGGTGTCCGTGCGCTGATCAATCGGCAGCAGTGCTTGGTAGGCGCCGGCCTCATCGATCACATCAATCGCCTTGTCTGGCAGGAAGCGCTCGGTGATATGACGGCTGGAGAGATTGGCTGCAGCCTCCAGTGCCGAATCCGTATAGCGCACCTTGTGGTGATCCTCAAAGCAGGACTTCAGCCCCTGCAGGATTTGCACGGTCTCCTCAACAGAGGGCTCGTTGACATCAATTTTCTGGAAACGACGGGATAGCGCGCGATCTTTCTCGAAAATGCCGCGATATTCGTTAAATGTGGTGGAGCCGATACAGCGCATCTGTCCGCTGGAAAGCAGCGGTTTCAGCAGATTGGAAGCATCCATGACGCCACCGGAAGCCGCGCCGGCGCCGATGATGGTGTGAATTTCGTCGATAAACAGCACGGCGTGTTCGCGCTTTTTAAGCTCTGCCAGCAACGCCTTGAAGCGCTTCTCGAAGTCGCCGCGGTATTTGGTGCCGGCGAGCAGCGAGCCCAGATCCAGGGAGTAAATGGTACTTTCTTTCAGCGGTTCGGGCACTTCTCCATCCACAATACGGCGTGCCAGCCCCTCTGCAATCGCGGTTTTACCGACGCCGGACTCGCCCACCAGCAGTGGGTTGTTCTTGCGGCGACGCGCCAGCACCTGAGTGACACGCTCCACTTCCGGGGCGCGCCCCACCAGCGGGTCAATACGACCGAGGATGGCTTCCTGGTTGAGATTGGTGGCGTAGCTTTCCAGCGGGTCGGACCCGCCGGGTTCGGAGGTGGTGCCGAGCTCTTCATCTACCTGATCTGGCGATGGATCTGGATTGCTGTTGGTATTGTGCCCGCCAGAAGAGCTGACCCGGGAGATGCCATGGGTGATGTAATTGACTACATCGATACGCGCCACGCTCTGCTGCTTCAGGTAGTAAACCGCCTGGCTTTCCTGCTCGCAGAAGATTGCAACGAGAACGTTGGCTCCGGTCACTTCTTTCTTGCCGGAAGACTGGACGTGGAAAACGGCCCGCTGCAGCACGCGCTGGAATCCGAGTGTAGGCTGGGTTTCCCGCTCTGAGTCATTCTCGGGGATCAATGGGGTGGTCGAGTCAACGAACTCGAGAAGCTCGCGTCGCAGGGCGCTCAGGTCAGCTCCACAGGCATGCAGTACGTCCGCAGCTGATTCATTGTCCAGCAGCGCCAGCAAAAGGTGTTCCACGGTCATAAACTCGTGGCGTTTCGCCCGTGCACCTTTGAACGCTAGATTGAGCGTTACCTCTAAATCCTTGCTGAGCATCTAAACCTCAAACATTCTGGTCAATGTCAACCGCGCGTGCCGCCGCGTGGTATTCGTGATTTATCACCGGCATCGCCGGGTGGGAACGTCGCGCCTGACAGGTTCAGGCAGCGGAACTGATGAATTAACCCTCCTCGCCTTTTTCGTCGTCTTCAGCAGCTTCAATTTCGCAGAGCAGCGGGTGCTCGTTATCCCGTGCAAACTGGTTAACCTGTGCGGCCTTTGTCTCCGCTATATCTCGAGTATAGACACCGCAGACCGCTTTTCCCTTTGTATGCACCTGTAACATCAACTGAGTGGCGCGTTCCCTGTTGACATAAAAGAATAACTCCAGGGCTTCCACAACAAATTCCATGGGCGTGTAGTCATCATTGAGCATGACCACCTTGTACATTGAAGGGCGTTTGAGTTGTGGCTTGGCTTCAGCGAGCGCCGTATCACCTTCCGGGCCACCAAAGTGGAAGTCATCCCCTCCCTCGTCTTGGTTCGAGTGTAGTTTAATGGTCTGTAATTTTCCCATAGCGCTCATCAATCATATTTATGCTCAGGCAACCGCATCCACAGGACGTTCAGTCTGAAGGCAGTGTGCCGGTTGGAATTCAATAGAAGGCGCATTGTAACCTCATTGCCCAGGAAGCGCAGTCCGCTGAATCGGATCCCCTTGACAATGGCAAGGGTCTTGGCTACAAGAGGTAGTAACCGCGCCATCGCGGTTGTGACACGCTCGTCACGTGCACAACAGACATAAGAAGTTGTGCAGATAAATTGAGCGCATGAAGCGCGATAACAATAAATAAGACAAATTTCAGGCGGCAAGCAGTCGCCCCGGCAATTAGAGGGATTTCGCCATGCCTACCGGTACCGTTAAATGGTTCAATAATGCCAAGGGGTACGGATTCATTCTGGCCGATGAGGGTGGAGAGGATCTGTTTGCGCACTATTCTGCCATCCAGATGGAAGGTTACCGCACCCTGAAAGCAGGTCAGCAGGTCAGTTTTGACATCATTCAAGGAGACAAGGGGTTCCACGCAGCGAACATTGTCTCTGAAGTCGCAGACTCCCCGCGAAAATCCGCCCCTCAACGCGAGGTCGCCCATTCGCGGGAGACGGAAGAAGCACTGGATTGATCACGCCTGTGCACCGGATGCCGGAAAGCAGCATCCGGTTCTAAGCCGCGGCCGCGCACCCTGCAGGCAGGTTCGCACCCGGTTATCCAGAACCTTTTCTGACGCTGCGGTCAGCCGCGGTTACCCACTCCTCTCGCCTACTGACTAGCACGATGGTACCGCTTGCCTTCAGGGGTGTCGCCCCGATAAACCAGCTTTCATTAAACCGCTCCCAAAAAAAAGCCCCACATCTTTCGATGCGGGGCTTTTGTCAGTACTGTTCGGTACTAAATAATCAGGCCATGTGCTTGATCATTTCGTCACCGAACTCAGAGCAGGATTTCAGCTCTGCACCGTCCATCAGGCGCTCGAAATCGTAGGTCACGGTTTTGGACGCGATCGCGCCTTCCATTGCCTTGATAACCAGGTCGGCGGCTTCGTTCCAGCCCAGGTGACGCAGCATCATTTCTGCGGACAGGATCAGGGAACCCGGGTTCACCTTATCCTGACCCGCGTACTTCGGCGCAGTACCATGGGTGGCTTCAAACAGTGCGACGTTGTCGGACAGGTTGGCTCCCGGAGCGATACCGATACCACCAACCTGCGCTGCCAGCGCGTCTGACAGGTAGTCACCATTCAGGTTCAGGGTGGCGATTACGTCGTACTCGGCCGGACGCAGCAGAACCTGCTGCAGCATGGCGTCGGCAATCACGTCTTTGATGATGATCTCTTTACCGGTGTTCGGGTTCTTGAAGCTGTGCCAAGGGCCACCGTCCAGCGGTTGCGCGCCGAACTCTTCGCGAGCCAGCTCGTAACCCCAGTCGGCAAAGGCGCCTTCGGTGAACTTCATGATGTTGCCCTTGTGGACCAGGGTTACGGAATCGCGATCCTGATCTACGGCGTACTGGATTGCCTTGCGCACCAGGCGCTTGGTGCCTTCGGCAGAAACCGGCTTGACACCGATACCGCAGTTTTCGGGGAAGCGGATGTTCTTGACGCCCATCTCTTCTGTCAGGAACTTGATGACTTTTTTCGCTTCATCGGTGTCTGCTTTCCACTCGATACCAGCGTAGATGTCTTCAGAGTTTTCACGGAAGATCACCATGTCTACTTCGTTCGGCTTCTTGACCGGAGTGGGCACACCGGTGAACCAGCGTACCGGGCGCTGGCAGACGTACAGATCCAGCTCCTGACGCAGGGCTACGTTCAGGGAGCGGAAGCCGCCGCCTACCGGGGTGGTCAGCGGGCCTTTAATGCTGACTACATAGTCCTTGATCGCTTCCAGGGTTTCTGCCGGGAACCAGTCGCCACTGTAGGTTTCTGCTGCTTTCTCGCCACAGTAGATTTCCATCCAGGAGATGGACTTTTCACCGTTGTAGGCCTTGTTGACCGCAGCGTCGATCACTTTGCGCATTACCGGGGTGATATCCACGCCGATACCGTCACCTTCGATGAAAGGAATAATCGGGGTGTTCGGTACGTTCAGAGAACCATCTGCGTTGACTGTGACTTTTTCGCCGTTTGCCGGCACTTGGATATGACCCATGTAAGTTGACTCCCGTAACTCTTTGACTAAATGTCCGGCTTTTTGAGCGAAAAATCGGCATAATATGCCGATTCATCTACTGCCGGTAGGGGTGCAGCCCATTGCGAGCGCCGTTGCTTGCGCTGGACCGGCTTAAAAATCGGCGGGATTATATCAGCATCCGTCTGTTTTTGTAGTTTCCTTACAACCTCATCTCTAGCCTGACGATTCAATGAGCGATCTGATCCTGTTCAACAAGCCCTATGGTGTGCTCAGCCAGTTTACCGATCCCGACGGCCGCCCCACCCTCGCCGACCATATCGACGACTCCGGGTTTTATGCCGCCGGCCGACTTGACCACGACTCGGAGGGGCTGCTTTTACTCACCAATGATGGTCAGCTACAGCATCAGATTGCCCACCCGCGCAACAAACTGCCCAAAACGTACTGGGCGCAGGTAGAGGGAGAAATTACCGATGAGGCGCTGGAACGCCTGCGGCGCGGTATATTGCTGAAAGACGGTAAAACCGCGCCGGCGCAGGCAAACCGGCTGGCGTCACCGTCTATCTGGCCGCGCAATCCGCCGATTCGGGAGCGTCGCAATATTCCCACCAGTTGGATTGCGCTGACGATTCGCGAGGGGCGCAATCGACAGGTGCGTAGAATGACCGCCGCCGTTGGCTTCCCCACTCTGAGGCTGGTGCGCTATGCCATAGGCAACTGGTCTCTGGATGGATTGGAGCCGGGGCAAAAGCGACGGACATCGGTTCATTTGCCCAAAGCACCGCCGCGACACAAAAAGATGCGCCGTTCAGCAGCCAGGAAAAGCGGGGACGCTGGTGCCAGAGGGAAAGCGCATACCGATCCCAGGCCGCCGCGCAAGCCGCGTCGGTAACTGGAAGGCGGGCTTTCTCCGACTTGTTGGGTTCCTGCTGTCCCGTGGGAAAGCCACATGAACGCTGAAAGCGTTGCATCGCTGGTAACGTCTAGGCTATAGGGAGAATTTGGCGTCATCGTGGAGATTTGAGGCTGCACGACTGACTGACGAGACAGGGAAAAATCGGCGCAAGTGCGTGAATTGGTCACAGGCCCCTTTCACGGGTAAAATGCGCCCCCATTTTTGTACCGGTAGATGATATTCGCCCGCCCTGACCGGGGCGCGGGGATATCGGAGCCTTTTCGGAACACTCAATCGGAACACCCAATGACCCAGACCTCGACCACCGGCCAGGGCCCCAGCGCCAAGGCCGTCGACAGTTCAGACTCTCAGCGCGTGATCGTTGGCATGTCCGGCGGCGTAGACTCTTCTGTCGCTGCTCTGCTGCTGATGCAGCAGGGCTATCAGGTGGAAGGCCTGTTCATGAAGAACTGGGACGAAGATGACGGCACTGAGTACTGCACCGCCAAGCAGGACCTGGCCGACGCCGAGGCCGTCTGTGAGCGCCTGGGGATCAAACTGCATACCGCCAATTTCGCTGCGGAATACTGGGACAACGTTTTCGAATACTTCCTGGCGGAGTACAAGGCCGGGCGGACGCCGAACCCGGACATCCTCTGCAACCGTGAAATCAAGTTTAAAGTCTTCCTTGAATACGCCAGTATGCTGGGGGCGGAACTGATTGCCACCGGCCACTATGCCCGGCGCCTCGACGAAGGCGGCCGCACCTACCTGCAGAAAGGCCTGGACAACAACAAAGACCAGAGTTATTTCCTGCACGCTGTGGGCGAAGCAGAGTTTGCCCGCTCCCTGTTCCCGCTGGGTGAACTGGAGAAGCCGGAAGTGCGCCGGATCGCAGAAGAGAACGGGTTCGTGACATCCACAAAAAAAGACAGCACCGGTATCTGTTTTATTGGCGAACGCCGTTTCAAGGATTTTCTCGAGCAATACCTGCCGGCCCAACCCGGTGAGATGCAGACCCCGGACGGTGAAGTGATGGGTGAGCACGCGGGTCTGATGTACCACACGATCGGCCAGCGTCAGGGGTTGGGGATTGGCGGCGTGAAAGGCGCGGGCGATCAACCATGGTACGTTGTAGGCAAAGACCTGGAGCGTAATGTCTTACTGGTCGCCCAGGGCAAGCACCATCCCCTGCTCTACTCCACGGGACTCAATGCCTCCCAGACGCACTGGATTAACGGCGAGGCGCCGGCAGAAAAATTCCGTGCTGCCGCAAAGACCCGTTATCGCCAGGCCGATCAGGACTGCGAGATAACCGTGAAGGCAGATGGTAGCCTGGAGATTGCATTCGACGAACCGCAGCGGGCGGTAACCCCGGGGCAGTCTGTGGTGATTTACCGCGGCGATGTCTGTCTTGGTGGCGCCGTTATTGACGAGGCTACAGGCATTGGCCTGACTGAGGCTCAACCCCGCAGCACTACAGGGAGCGATAATTGAGTAACTGGCGAGATCAGGGACTGGCGCTGGCTGGCGTATTCCAAGCGGCAATTCTGGTAGAGCGGCTGGCGAAAACCGGCACCGCACCAGCAGAGCAACTGGAGACGGGGGTTTACAGCCTGTTTCAACAGAACCCGGAAACTACCGAAGATGTCTATGGCGGGGTAGAGAAAGTACTGCCCGGTTTGCGTGGCGCACGCCAGCTGCTGGCAACCCGACAGCATCCCGAGTACACCGACTGCCTGCGCTACGTGCTTTCCATTCTCTATTTGCAGCGGCAACTGGCGAAGAAGCCGGATTTACTTTCCATTATTGGCAGCCGCCTGGAAAAGGCTCAGGTTCAAGCCCAGCACTTTGGGGTCGGTCACGAAAATGTATTTGCCAACCTGGCCAGCATTTACAGCGACACGCTGAGTACGTTCCGTTTTCGCATTCAGGTACTGGGTGACTTCAATTACCTTCAGCAGGAACGCATTGCCAGCCAGATCCGCACCATGCTGTTTGCCGGCGTACGCTCCGCGACCTTGTGGCGCCAACTCGGTGGCCGCCGGATGCACCTTCTGTTTCAGCGCAAGAAATTGATCCAGGCCATGGATGCGCTCGTTTCCAAATACGAAACTGTAGAGCACTGATTTCAATCTTATTGTTTTACCTGCCGCGGGCTAACAGGACGCGGCTGGCCCTCTAAATCGGAGAGAGAAAATGACTGTCGAGCTATCCGCACTGACCGCGGTTTCCCCCATTGATGGACGCTATGAAAGCAAAACCGCGGCACTGCGGGATATCTTCAGTGAATACGGCCTGATCCGCGCGCGGGTTGAGGTGGAAGTTCGCTGGCTGCAGCAGCTGGCGCGCCATGAAGAAATTGGCGAGGTTCAGCCCTTTACTGGTGACAGCAATCAGGTGCTCGACGATATCGTCAGCCAGTTTTCTGTTGCGGATGCGGAGCGCATCAAGGAAATCGAAAGCACTACTAACCACGACGTGAAAGCCGTGGAATATTTCCTGAAAGAAAAAGTGAAAGGCAATGAACAACTCGCAGCAGTGACTGAATTCATTCACTTTGCCTGTACCTCCGAAGACATCAACAACCTGTCTCACGCGCTGATGCTGCGCGCTGGCCGCGATCAGGTATTGCTGCCGGCCATGAACCAGATCGTGAGCGAAGTTGCCTCGCTCGCGCACAAGTTTGCCGATGTGCCGATGCTCTCGCGTACCCACGGCCAGACAGCGAGCCCCACTACCGTCGGTAAAGAGTTTGCCAATGTGGTCGCGCGCCTGCGCCGCCAGATCAGACAGATCCACGAAGTAGAGCTGTTGGGCAAGATCAATGGTGCGGTGGGCAACTACAATGCACACCTGTCCGCCTACCCGGAAGTGGATTGGCAGGCCAATGCGGAACAGTTCGTTTCCTCCCTCGGCCTCAGCTGGAACCCCTACACCACCCAGATCGAACCGCACGATTACATTGCCGAACTTTTTGACGCGATTGCGCGCTTCAATACCATCCTGATCGATTTTGATCGCGATATTTGGGGTTACATCTCCCTTGGTTACTTCAAGCAGAAGGTGGTTGCCGGCGAAGTGGGCTCCTCCACCATGCCGCACAAGGTCAACCCGATCGATTTCGAAAACTCCGAAGGCAACCTGGGTATCGCCAATGCGATCTTCCAGCATCTGGCGGCCAAACTGCCGGTTTCCCGCTGGCAGCGTGACCTGACTGACTCCACTGTGTTGCGCAATATGGGGGTTGGTGCCGGTTATGCGGTCATCGCGTATGCGGCCACCTTGAAGGGCCTGGGCAAGCTGGAAATCAATCCCGCGCGTCTGGCGGAAGATCTCGATAACGCCTGGGAAGTGCTCGCAGAGCCGATCCAGACGGTTATGCGCCGTTACAACATTGAAGAGCCCTACGAGAAACTCAAGGCGCTCACCCGTGGCCAGGGCATTACCAAAGAAACACTTGCTACCTTCATTGATGGCCTGGAGATACCGGAAGACGCCAAAAAGACACTGCGGGAAATGACCCCCGCGAGCTATATTGGCAACGCTGTTGAGCAGACCCGCAATATCTGAGTCCGGCCTGTTTACGGACTGTCTGCGCGAAAAACGAAGAAGTAGAGGTTGAATCCACTGTGACAGCGCCATTGACCCATCTGGGTGAGATTACCGTCGAGGAATTCCTGCGGGAGTACTGGCAAAAGAAGCCGCTACTGATCCGCAACGCGTTCCCCGACTTTGAGCCGCCGATTTCCGGTGAGGAGCTGGCGGGTATGGCGCTGGAGGAGCAGATTGAATCTCGCCTGATCCTGGAGCACGGTACGGAAGGCCCCTGGCAATTGCGCACCGGTCCGTTTACCGAGCAAGATTTCTTCGCACTCCCCAAAAGCCACTGGACACTGCTGGTTCAGGCAGTGGATCAGTGGATTCCTGAGGTGGCCGCGCTCAAGCAACGTTTCCGTTTTATCCCCGACTGGCGGCTCGACGACATCATGATCAGCTACGCAGCGGATCAGGGCAGCGTCGGGCCGCACTACGATTTTTACGATGTGTTTCTGCTGCAAGCAGAAGGCAAGCGCCGCTGGCAACTGGGCCCCAAGGCGGACGCCTGCAGCCCGCGGGTGCAAGGCACGCCGCTGAATATCCTGCGGGACTTTGAGGCGGAAAGCAGCTGGATACTGGAACCGGGAGACATGCTGTACCTGCCACCGCAGTTCAGTCACTGGGGCATTGCCGAGGGGGGTTGCACCACCATCTCTATCGGTTTCCGGGCGCCCTCCGCCCGCACCATGCTGGAAGACCTGGCCGCCGAGCTGGCTATGGGACTGCCGGATCATTACCGCTACAGCGACCCGGATCTGATGCCGGCAAAAAATCCCGCTGAAATTGACGCTGCCAGTGTGGAGCGTGTCCAGGCGCAAATGCGCGAATGGCTGAAGCAGCCACAGAATCTCGCACAGTGGTTTGGCGCCATCATGACCGAAGCCAAATACCCGGATACCGTGGCCCTGGACGCCGGCGGTGCCGAGGACTGGCGGGAAGAGCTCGCCAACGGCGGTAGCCTGATACTCAATCCGGGCTCTCGCTGTGCTTTCTGTCGGGATCCGGAGACCCTGTTCGTGGATGGCGAATCGTTCCCCGCGCCGTTACTTTTCGCGGAACCCTTCTGTCTCAGCCATTGCATTGAGCTGGGAGATCTGCAAAATCATCCAGAACTACAAGCAGCCGATGGGCTGATCGATCAACTGGTTTCCCAGGGCAGTCTGATCTACCCGGAACCAGACTGGGACGAAGAGGAAGTCTGATCATGGGATTGTTCGTACGATTGGCCGACTGGCAAACCGACTTCAAGGCAATTCGCAAAATCCGCCAGGAAGTGTTTATTGACGAACAGCAGGTTTCCCCGGAAGACGAGTGGGATGAGCACGAGGAAACCGCCCAGCATTTTCTCGTCTTTCACAGTGACAAAGCGGTTGGCACCGGGCGCATCACCGGCGAAGGCAAAATCGGCCGTATGGCAGTCCTGAAAAAGGCACGAGGCCTTGGCGCCGGGCTGGAATTATTGCAATTTATCTGCAAGTTTGCCCGCGCCGAGGGTCAGAAAAGCGTCTACCTGAATGCCCAGCGCCATGCGATTCCATTCTATGAGAAAGCCGGTTTTAGCGTAGATGGTGAACCATTTATGGAAGCCGGTATTCCCCATATCCGGATGGTGCGCAATCTGACAGAAAAAATCGAAGACATCGTCAGTCCCGAGCCCGACTCAACGCGATAGCAAGGAGAAGCCTCTCCCTCTTCGATTTCCTTTGTTTTTCAACATCTCGCCTCGCGTTCGGTTCGCACTTCCCTGTGCTAGAGAACTTTCCGGATGTCTGGTCAGGCAGCCCTGGAGTTTCGCTCCTCCCAGATTGGCACCACAGCCTGACGTTCGATCACTTCTACCTCAATATTCCTGGCACTTGCGGTAGCGATAAAGCCATCGATAGTTTCAGCAATATCGTGATTCATGTAAACACAGTTGCGTTTATCCAGGATCACATGCGCGTTATCCGGAATTTCACTCAGCTCTTTTCGGATCGCTCCTTTGTTGAGAAAAGTCACCTCTTCCGCGAGCCGCAGGTTGATGCGGGGTCGGTTGCCCTCTTCCGTCCCCTGCTTTTTATGCAGAAAGTGTGAGTTGAGATAATTACGGCGCAACAGCGCAAAAATTGCCGCCGCCATGCCGAGGCCAACACCGGTCAGAAGATCCGTGAATACAACGCCCGACACCGTGATCGCGAACGGCAGAAACTGTTCCAGACCCGCCGCCCACATCTTCTTGAACAGTGCGGGCTTCGCCAGCTTGTAACCGGTCAGGATTAGTACCGCAGCTAATACGCCGAGAGGAATCATATTCAGCCAGGTGGGTAGCGTCGCAACACACACCAGCAACAGGATACCGTGGCAGATCGTTGAGGCTTTGGAGCGCGCGCCAGTCTGCAGATTGACGCTACTGCGCACAATAACCTGAGTGACCGGAAGGCCACCAATGAGGCCGGAGAACGAGTTGCCGACCCCCTGTGCCACCAGCTCCCGATTGGTCGGTGTGGTACGTTTGAGCGGGTCCATTTTGTCGATCGCTTCCACACTGAGCAGAGTTTCCAGGCTGGCCACGACAGCAATGGTAACTGCTACCGACCACACCGCGGGATTGTTGATTTGGGTAAAGTCCGGCAACGTGAAGAGGCTGAGAAATTCGTTAAAACCGGATGCCACAGGTACGCTCACGAGCTGAGACGCGTGTAGCTCCAGTTCTCCAGTGCGTGCGAACAACAGTGCCAACACCACTGCAGTGGCCACCGCTACCACAGGACCGGGAATTGCACCGACCCATTTGAGCCGTTTCACCTGTGGGCTTTCCCAGGCGACCAGCAGAGCCAGTGACATCAGGGAAATAATCAGAACACCGGGATGCACAGCAGAGAGCATGCCTTCCTCAACCATTGAAATCGATTCATCCAACCCGAATGCGTAGGGAATCTGCTTGAGGACAATGATTAGTCCAATGCCGGTGAGCATGCCATTGATCACCGAAGATGGAAAAAAGTATCCCAGTATCCCCGCGCGCAGCGCGCCCAGTAAGATCTGGAGCAGTCCGCCGAGTAATACCGCCAGCAGGAAAACCTGAAATGACTCGAGTGTCTCAATTGCAGCAAGGACGATTACCGTAAGCCCCGCAGCAGGTCCCGAAACCCCCAGTCGGGAACCGCTGATTGCGCCGACCACGATACCGCCGACAATTCCGGCTATCAGCCCCGAGAACAGCGGCGCACCGGACGCAAGGGCAACCCCGAGACACAGTGGCAAAGCCACAAAAAACACCACCACACTGGCAGGGATATCCTGCTTCAGATCCTTCACGTCTATCACGAATTACTCCTGAATACTGCTCGGTCTTATCAGACCAACGGATAGGGTATTTATTGGCCGGAACGCGCAAGTGGCACCCTCCAGTCGGGCGAGAGTACAAGAACAAACTTTCAGGAACCTTTCATGGCGTAAAATAAAGAATGTATGGAGAGTCAGGAAAGATTTGGTGAACTCGTGTACGCTTGCACGCCTCCAAACACCAACTGAACCGCTCACGACCAAAGTCTATGAACATCTTGCTGGTTGAAGATGATCCGCTGCTTGCCCAGGGGCTTTTACAGGCCCTGACCCAGGCCCAGTATTCCGTCCTCCACGCAACCCATGGCGAATATGCAGATGGATTACTGCAGGCCAGCGAGATAGATCTGGTGATACTCGATCTAGGGCTCCCGGATATGGATGGAGCCGATCTCCTGCGGCGGATTCGTCACCGTCGACTCCCGATTCCGGTGCTGGTACTGACAGCGCGGGATGGTATCGAGCAACAGGTCGAGGCACTGGATCAGGGGGCTGACGATTACATGGAAAAGCCGTTTGACCTGCGGGAATTGGAGGCACGTATACGAGCGTTACTGCGGCGCAGTCACAAGCTCACCGCCGATGAAATTCGCCTTGGCACCCTGCAGCTGAGTCCCTTTCAGCGCACAATTTCACTAGGCGAAAAACGACTGGATCTGCCCGCTCGTGAGTACGAGATTCTCGAGTCTCTGATGATCAACGCACCGCGGGTGGTCACAAAAGCCCGCTTGGCGCAGCGTCTCAGCCGTCAGGGTGATGAGGTAGGTGACAACGCGGTGGAAGTGTATATACACCGGCTGCGCCGTCGCCTGACCAACTCGGGACTTGCCATTCGGACCTTGCGTGGTACCGGCTATGTCCTTGAGGAATCCGATTGAACACTTCCTACCGCCTGAAGACTGTTCTGTTGCTACTGGTGGGTGGGCCACTGTTTTTCCTGTTGCTGATCGAAATGTTGGTGGCTTACGGTATCGGGCTGCACGTGACCAATCAGGTGTTTGACCGATGGTTACTGGATTCTGCCTACTCTCTCGCGCAGGAAGTCCGTCGCGAAAGCGATGGTGAGCTGGTCTTCCATGCCGACGAGGCGGCCATTGAAGTCTTCGAGTGGGACGAGCTCGATGACGTGTACTTCCGGGTGGCGACATTGGATGGCCGGGTGCTCGGTGGGCGGACGGATCCCTGGGTGACAACAGACATCGCAGAACTACAGCAGGGACCTGTGTTCACCAACCTGGAGCTGGGCGGCCAATGGGTGAGAAACGTCACGGTGCTGGCGAACCGAGAGATTCCGGAAGACCGCGCCATCGTCAGCGTGGCGGAAACACTGCATAAAAGAATCCCGTCCGCTCAGACTTTGATCGTGGAGGTACTGCTCTCCAAGCTGGCGTTGTTTGTGGTTGCGCTGCTAGTGGTCAGCTTTGCACTGTCGCGTGGAATTCAGCCGTTGGTCAAACTGAGCCAGGAACTGGCCAGTCGATCTTCTCGCGATCTGACGCCCATCGAAACACCCGCTGCGCCAGAGGAATTCCGCACTTTAACCGACAACACAAACCGATTGCTGGAGCGGTTGGATACGGCATTCAGTACCCGCGAGCAATTCATCGGCAATATTGCGCATCAGTTAAAAACTCCGTTGGCTGGGATCAAACTGCAAGCGCAGCTCGCACTTAGGGATCAGGACATCCACTCTGTGCACAGGGCTCTGGAGCGTATCTGCCAGACCACCGATGCCATGACACACCTCAACGGCCAGCTGCTGAAACTCGCCCGTGCAGAAGCCGCCTCAGGACGCGGGTTGAAAATGGAGCCGGTAGCGCTGCACAGCGTGGTGGATGAAGTGGTAGAGAATTTGCAGGGGCTGGCCGCTAGCAGGAATGTGAAGGTACGCAGAGAGTTTGCCGGCTACACATTCGAGGTGCTCGGAGAGGCCTTATTGCTACGTGAGCTGGCGTGGAACCTGGTGGAGAATGCGATCCTCTACGTACAGCCGGGTGGTTATGTCCGGGTATCTCTGGCGCGGGATAATGGCGAAGTAGTATTCACTGTCAAAGATAATGGCGCGGGGATTTCTCGCGAGCACTGGCCCCAGATTTTCGATCGCTTTTTCCGCCCCACCGCTGAAGGAGAGGGTTGTGGTCTGGGTCTCGCGATCGTGCATGAAATCGCCCTCGCCCATCGTGCTACTGTCGAGCTACGCGAGGCGCCAGATTGCAGCGGGGCCTGTTTTGTCACCCGCTTCCCAGTGTCGGGATAGCGCCGGAATACTAAACAGCCGTATCATTTTTTCCAACAGTCACCTTCTTGTCGGTGGCGGATCATGGTTTATGTGGGACCTGCAAGTCAGGCCAAATACTTGCTTTGCTAACTAATTAGCCACTAAAATACTTAGCATGCAAAGTAACTCCTCTTCCCGTCCCCAAGCCCAGGAAAGTATTGGGCTGCGTTTGCGCCATATCCATAGGTTGTGGCGGTCTGCGGTTGATCTGACCGTGCAGCCCCTGGGGCTTACCCAGTCCCGCTGGACCGCCCTGGTAGTGCTGAAACAACTGGGAGAAGGAACCACCCAGAAGGCGCTCGCAGAGAATCTGGAAATAGAACTATCCTCCCTGTCCCGCACCCTCGATCAGTTGGCGCAGCAGGGATTGATACGCCGCCAGACGTGTGCCAGCGACCGCCGCGCACGAGAAATCTGCTTTACGCCCGCCGGTCGAGAAATCCTGGAAGCCCTGGAGCGCAAAGCCGGTGAAGCGCGCGAGCGTCTTCTGGCCGGTGTAAGCGCCGAGGATCTCACGGTATTTGATCGCGTGCTCAGCGCTATTGAGTCCAATGCCAACCGCGAACTGGGGCGGGATTGAACGGCCAGGTGCCGCGCCCTCCTCCACCCCGCCGCCACATTTCTACCTCGCATTACGAGAAAGCAATGAATCCGGAACAACATTTTTCCCGCTGGATAAAGATCGCATCAACGGCCTTCGCCGTGCTCTTTGTCTACTTCGTCGTAGCCGATATGGCCATGCCCTTGACGCCTCAGGCGCGCGCAATGCGTGAAATCAATCAGGTAGCGCCAGAGGTTAGCGGCAAGGTGATTGCTGTGGCAGTAAAAAGTCATAGTCAGGTGCAGCGCGGGGACGTGCTGTTTCAGCTGGACCCTGAACCCTATCGGATTGCGGTCGAGCGTGCTGAATTAGCCGTTGAACAGGCGAAGCGGGACAATGCCCGACTCGATGCTTCCATCGACGCGGCAAAAGCGGCGCTACGTGCGGCTTCTGCCGATGCGGATGAACTGGCACAAGAGCACAGGCGCCTGGGTACTTTGATTGCAGATCATACGGTGTCTCAGCAGCAACTGGATCGTACGGCTGCGGCACACGCCGCTGCGATATCCAAAGTGGACAGCGCGAAAGCGAAACTGAGCGCGCTGCGGCTGGAGCGGGGGGATGCTGGAGAAGAAAACCTGCAGCTGCGACAGGCTCATAATCAGCTGGCTGAGGCGCGTCTGAACCTGGCTCGAGCCACGGTGCGCGCAACTCAGGATGGCGTCGTTTCCAATCTACAACTGGAACCCGGCGACTATGCCGCCGCGGGTAGTCCGGCCCTGGTAGTAGTCGGGAACACACTGGATATTACCGCGGATTTTCGCGAGAAAAGCCTGCGCAATGTGCGAAGTGGCGATCAGGCCCTGATCAGTTTCGATGCCATTCCCGGCCGTATTTTCACTGCCACAGCCAATGGGATCGACGCAGGTGTACGCGACGGTCAGTTATTGGCAAATGGCCAGCTGGTAGATATTCCGAGCAGTAACCGCTGGGTGCGCGACGCGCAGCGCCTGCGCCTGCACTTGGCTTTGGTGAGTGAACTGGATGCCCTGCCTGCAAGTGGCGCACGGGCAACGGTACAGCTGATACCTGAAGGCCATCCCGTTGCCGCATTTTTTGCACACATGCAGATCCGCCTGGTCAGCCTTCTGCACTTCTTGTACTGATCGAGGCCGAGTTGTGGGTAATAACCTTATGCAGTCCTGCCCTGGTCCCGGCGAAGCGCCGCAAAGGGTGCCTTCGCAAGTAAGCTCTGCTATACGCCGTCCGATGAGGGGGTTCCGGCATCTCATCCGCTGTTGCCGGATGTGGAGGTTGCGGACCCGACGCGGACTGCAGGCGCGACGACGGGTTCAACGAGCACAGCAGGTTGGCGGGCTGGATCAAGACGGGTTGCGCCAGTGTTTGCGAATTGCGTGCGCGGGGACGGCCGGATTTATTGTCAGCCAGGTTCTGGATACCGGTTTTGGTGTTTTCTACATTGTATTCCCGGTATTTCTGCTGGGGATTTTGCCCACAATCAACGGCCATATTATCCGGCAGTTTATTGCGGCAGCAGTTTTGAGTTGTGTTGAAGTCGCCCTGTTACAGCGCTTTCTCGGTCACTCCCCCGTCATGATGACCCTGGCGGTCTTCGCCCTGTTTTACGGGCGTTTCCTGCTGATGGCGAAAGGACCGCTGTTTCTTTTGGGAGCCAATGGCACGCTGGTCCTGAGCATCATGCTGCACTTTTCCAGTTATCCCGACACCGACATAGGTGATATGTTTGTCAGCAGTGTTTCAGCCTCGGTTTTTGCTCTGGCTATCGCGTTACTGATGTGGGTGTTATTCCCCAACACTGAATCCAGGCCGCCTGCAGTGCGCCCCAAAAGGTCCAGCGCCGTCATCCGTCACCACAGCCTGCTGGGTGGCCTTATTGCAACGCTGTCGTTTGCGGTGTTCCAGACATTCAATTTGCGCGACTCCCTTTCCGCCCAGGTGTCTACCATCATCATTTTGCTGGCGCTCAACTACCCTGCTGCGTTGCTCTCCGCGCGCAAGCGTGCCCTCGGAACCCTGCTGGGATGCAGTCTTGCACTGTTTATGCAGTTGCTCCTGTACTCGCATGGCGACAACCTGTTGCTGGTGCTGCCCTGTTTGTGGATCGGGATGATGATATTTGCCCGTGCACATGTTCTTGAGGGCGGTGCGTCGGGTATCGGTTTTGGGGGGCTTATGACCCTGGCAATCCTGTTTGGCCAGTACGTGGCGCCGGATCAGGATCTGATTTTCAGTGCGCTCTACCGTTTTTCATCGGTCTGTGCAGCGCTGATCTTTGTCCTGGGCGCATTATTGGCCGTAGGCTGGTTCTTGAATCGTTTTGAGTTAACCCGCGAATATCCGACCGCGGATAACGCGGGCGCTGCGACGTAGCGAGTCAGCTTCACTCGTTCCCTCCATGCCCGTCACTCGGGTAGTGTAGGTATTTATCGGATCCGGAAAACAAAAACCCCGCACTGGGCGGGGTTCTGATTCTCTCAACGACACGCCGAAGGCGGGAGGCTCAGCGGCTGGCTTTGAATTCCCGACGGCGGCGGTGCAGTACCGGTTCGGTATAGCCGTTGGGCTGCGCGCACCCTTCAAACACCAGCTCACAGGCCGCCTGGAAGGCGATACTGTTGTCAAAATCCGGCGCCATATCGCGATAGTTCGGATCTCCCGCGTTCTGGCGGTCCACCACGGCAGCCATGCGTCGCATGGTTTCCTCTACCTGGGCGCGGGTGCAGATCCCCTGCTTCAGCCAATTGGCGATGTGCTGGGAGGAAATTCGCAGAGTAGCGCGGTCTTCCATCAGTCCGACGTCATTGATGTCGGGAACCTTGGAGCATCCCACGCCCTGATCAATCCAGCGCACAACGTAGCCGAGAATCCCCTGGGCATTGTTGTCCAGTTCCCGCTGGATTTCCTCGTTGCTCCAGTTGGGGTCTTCCGCCACCGGCACAGTAAGAATATCGTCCAGGCTGGCCGGAGTTCGCGATGCCAGCTCGCTCTGAACCTTCGACACATCCACGCGGTGATAGTGCAGTGCGTGCAAAGTTGCCGCGGTCGGTGACGGTACCCATGCGGTATTGGCGCCGGCCATGGGGTGTGCCACTTTGGCTTCCATCATCGCCGCCATCTGGTCCGGAATCGGCCACATGCCCTTGCCGATCTGCGCCTTGCCCTTGAGACCAGCGGCGAGGCCGGTATCCACGTTCCAGTCTTCGTAGGCGGCAATCCACTTGGACTGTTTCATTTCGCCTTTGCGGATCATCGGGCCGGCGAGCATGGAGGTGTGGATTTCGTCCCCGGTGCGATCCAGAAAGCCGGTATTGATGAATACCACACGCTCTTTGGCGGCAGCGATACAGGCTTTGAGATTGACCGTCGTACGACGTTCTTCGTCCATGATGCCCATTTTTACGGTATTGCGTGCCAGACCCAGCGCGTCTTCAATGCGGTCAAACAGGGTATTGGCGAAGGCCACTTCTTCCGGCCCGTGCATCTTCGGCTTCACGATATAAATGCTGCCGGTGCGGGAATTCTTATGTGGTCCCTGCCCCTTCAGGTCGTGGATGCCGATCAGGCTGGTGATCATGCCATCGAGAATCCCTTCGGGAATTTCGTTGCCGTCTTTATCCAGAATAGCGTCGTTGGTCATCAGGTGACCCACGTTGCGCACGAACATCAGGCTGCGCCCGTGCAGTGTGAGCCCGTTGCCTTCTGGTGCGGAGTACTCCCTATCACCATTTAAAGTGCGCTGAATTTCCTTGCCGCCTTTGCGAACCGTCTCCTGAAGATCGCCTTTCATCAGGCCCAGCCAGTTCCGATAAACCACGACTTTGTCTTCGGCGTCCACCGCAGCCACCGAATCTTCACAATCCATGATGGTGGTGAGGGCGGATTCCATCAGGATATCTTTGACACCCGCGGCATCGGTTTTGCCAATGGGGCTGTTCGGGTCGATCTGAATTTCAAAGTGCAGCCCATTGTTATTCAGCAAGATGGCGTCCGGAGCATCCTGCGCGCCCTGATAGCCGGCAAACTGACGGCTGTTTTTCAGTGCCGTCACCTTGCCGTTTTCCAGTTCCGCCTCAAACAGGGAGCCATTGATGCGATATTCAGTGACTTCGCTGTGGCTGCCCTCTGCCAGCGGTGCCGCCTGATCGAGAAATGTTCGACCGTAGGCGATCACTTTGTCACCCCGCACAGGATTGTATTCGCCACTCTTTTCCGCACCATCGGACTCGGGAATCACATCCGTTCCATAAAGTGCATCGTACAGACTGCCCCAGCGCGCGTTGGCGGCGTTCAGGGCATAGCGGGCATTCATTACGGGTACCACCAGCTGTGGCCCCGCCAGTGTGGCGATCTCCGCGTCCACATTGTCGGTGGTGGCGGTGACGTCGGCGGGTGCTTCTACCAGGTAACCGATCTCTTTCAGGAACGCTTTGTACTTATCCAGATCGCGGAAGCCATCCGGGTTGTCCTGATACCACTGGTCCATTTGCGCCTGAATGCGATCACGCTTTTCCAGCAATGTGCGGTTTACCGGTGCCAGGTCATTGACGATTTTCTCAAGCTCAGCCCAGAACACCTCGGCACTGACGCCGGTGCCGGGAATCACGTCCTCGGTAATCAACTGGTGGAGCTCTGCGGCAATCTGCAAATCGCCGATACGGATTCTTTCCGTCATGTCTGACCTCTTGAGACTGGTGGGTTTTGCGGCATTCTATACATTCGCGTTCACATGCCGCTAATTTATAGGTGCAATCTTCAGTATTTGCTATATGAATTATTATGCTACAGCTGGCGGCCTACATCGAGGATCAGGCGCCGCATCCAGCGGTGCGGGGCACTCTGCTGAAGGAGTGGGCTCCACGCCATTTTGAGCTCCAGGTGAGGGATGGCCAGCGGCGGATCTCGCAGGACCACGCGGGGGTTGCGCTCCGCCAGCTGCGCCATACGGGTGGGTACGGTCACGATCAGGTCGCTCTGTTCCGCCAACAGCATGGCCACCTGATAGTGACGGGTAAATACCGAGATATCCCGTTTCCGGCCCTGTTTGCTGATGGCCTCATCTACCCAGCCCAGGCGCTGTACGTCTTCCGGGTTGACCCCAACCCCTACTCCCATCCCGGTCTTGCTGACCCAGATATGCTGGGCAGCCAGGTAGCTCTCGAGATTGTAGTCCTGAAGGATCGGATTATCCGCCCGCAGCACACAGGAAAAGCTGTCACTCCAGATGGTCGCCTGGTGAAAGCTCTGGGGCATGCTGTCAAAGCGGTTGATCACCATGTCCACCTTGCCCTGTTCCACATCCACGAAGCTCACATCACTGGGCGTCATGATGTCTAAACTGATACCAGGCGCGAGTTCCCGCAGTTGCTTCAGCAGCGGTGGGATCAGCGTGGATTCCGCATAGTCACTGGCCATGATGCGGAATGTGCGCCTGGCATCTGCAGGCTCGAAGTCCCGATTGGGCTGGATTACCTGATCGATGGAGGCCAGGGCCTCGCGCACCATCGGTTGCAGTTCCATGGCCCGCTCGGTGGGCATCATACCCTCCCGCGTGCGCACCAGCAGTGGGTCTCCGAACAGCTCCCGCAGGCGCTTGAGTCCGTTGCTCATGGCGGGCTGGGACAGCCCAAGTTGGTTGGCAGCACGGGTCACATTACGCTCCCGGAGCAGGACATCGAGATAGACAAGCAGGTTGAGATCGGCTCTTTCGAGATTCATGGGTCGGGCTCACAGAGTGGTTTGGCGCACGGGTATTTTTCGTTATTCGCCATTTGGATAGCGAGAATAATAACAATAAATTAGCCAAATTATGCCATCACTCCTAGCATACGCAACAACTACTTTGAGTCACATTTCGCAGTCACCTTTCGAGGAAACAAGCCATGTCCACTTACGCTCAAGAAATCGAAAAAGCCGCAAAGCTCCGTGATGCCAATGGCAGCACATGGGATGCGATCAATCCGGAATCCGTCGCCCGTATGCGTTTGCAGAACAAATTCCAGAACGGCCTGGATATTGCGCGCTACACCGCCGGCATCATGCGCAAGGACATGGAGGCGTACGATAAAGACACCTCCAAATACACTCAATCTCTGGGTTGCTGGCACGGCTTTATCGGCCAGCAGAAGATGATTTCCATCAAAAAGCATTTCGAAGGTAAAACCGACCGCCGTTACCTGTACCTCTCCGGCTGGATGGTTGCCGCCCTGCGCAGTGAGTTCGGCCCCCTGCCCGACCAGTCCATGCACGAGAAAACTTCGGTAGCGAATCTGATCGAAGAGCTGTACACCTTCCTGCGCCAGGCAGATGCCCGCGAACTGGGCGGACTGTTCCGTGAGCTCGACGCCGCCCGTGACGCCGGTGATAAAGCCGCCGAGAAGGCCATTGTCGATAAGATCGACAACCACGTCACCCACGTAGTGCCGATCATCGCCGATATCGACGCCGGCTTCGGTAACGCAGAAGCCACCTACCTGCTGGCGAAGAAAATGATCGAAGCCGGTGCCTGCTGTATCCAGATCGAAAACCAGGTTTCCGACGAGAAACAGTGCGGTCACCAGGACGGTAAAGTGACCGTTCCCCACGAGGAGTTCCTGGCCAAGATCCGCGCGGTGCGTTATGCGTTCCTTGAGCTGGGCGTCGACAATGGCGTGATCGTGGCGCGTACCGATTCCCTGGGCGCGGGCCTCACCAAGCAGATCGCCGTCACCAAAGAGCCCGGTGATCTGGGCGATCAGTACAACTCCTTCCTGGACTGCGAAGAAGTTTCCGAAGCGGACCTGAAAAATGGCGATGTGATCATCAACCGCGATGGCAAGCTGCTGCGTCCCAAGCGTCTGGCTTCCAACCTGTTCCAGTTCCGTCCGGGTACCGGTGAAGCCCGTTGCGTACTCGACAGTGTGACCTCCCTGCAGAACGGTGCCGACCTGATCTGGATCGAAACCGAGAAACCGCATGTACGTCAGATTGGCGGCATGATGGACGAGATCCGCAAGCAGGTTCCGGACGCCAAGCTGGTATACAACAACAGCCCGTCCTTCAACTGGACCCTGAACTTCCGTCAGCAGGTATTCGACGCCTGGAAGGAAGAAGGCAAAGACCTTTCCGCGTACGATCGCGATAGTCTGATGAGCGCAGAATATGACGACTCCGAATTGGCGAAAGAGGCGGACAACAAGATCCGTACCTTCCAGGCGGACGCGGCGCGCGAAGCGGGTATTTTCCACCACCTGATCACCCTGCCCACCTACCACACTGCGGCCCTGTCTACGGACAACCTGGCCAAAGAGTACTTCGGTGACAAGGGTATGCTGGGTTACGTGGAAGGCGTACAGCGTAAGGAAATCCGCCAGGGTATTGCCTGTGTGAAACACCAGAACATGGCCGGCTCTGACATGGGTGACGACCACAAAGAGTATTTTGCTGGTGAAGCAGCGCTGAAAGCGGCGGGTAAAGACAACACCATGAACCAGTTCAGTTAATCTGAAACGATAGTTCCAATTGTGTCTAGCGAATATCCCTGAGAATCGCTTCACTCATTTTAGCGGGCCGCTTTGCGGCCCTTTTTTATTTTGTACCTGCGCTTCTTCTTGTGCTTCTGCGTGCCTCAACCGTGATCTCGGTTCCAGTTCCGGCCTTCTCCCGCATTCAGCAGCTTCCCCACCGAGCCTTCATACGTCATAAAGTCGGATATGTCATATAGATCCTGCTGGGATCCTGTGATTTTTAATCCGTCAACGACAACAAACAATCACAAAGAGAGAAAACGGAGGTTCTGCAATGCGGTTATCGCACTGGATGTTATTTGCCGGGGCATGTCTCGTAGCCCCTTCACTTTATGCCGCCGAGGCGAGCATGAGTGTGATTAACGACTGGGGCCAGGGTGCTCAAGTGGAAATCACAGTACTCAATGACGAGTCGGCGCCACTTTCAGATTGGACGGTGGAGTTCAACCTGGATGCGGAGATCAACCAGATCTGGAACGGTGTCATTCTGTCTCACTCAGGCAACCACTACGTGGTGGGGCCCGTTTCCTGGAACAATACGGTGGCCGCAGGCACAGAGGTCAATATTGGATTTACCGCCACACCGGGAGATCTCGCGGTCGTGCCGGTTGCGATCAACGGTGACGGCGGTGGCTCTTCCGGCAGTAGCTCCAGTTCGTCGAGCAGCTCTTCCTCCAGCAGCAGTTCCAGTTCTTCTGGTGGCAGCACCTCCTCATCATCTTCATCCGGTGGCTCCAGCTCTTCTTCAGGGGGCAGCTCCGGTGGTGGCGATTACCTGAGCTTTGAAACCAGTAAATTCATCACGGTGGATCAGTTCGGTTACCTGCCGCAAAGCGAAAAAGTGGCGGTTTTGCGGGATCCGCAACTAGGCTATGACAGCACCGAATCCTATGCCCCCGCAGCCACACTGCACTTGGTCGATACCAACAGCGGTGAAGTGGTTTACAGTTTCGCGCCGACATCCTGGAATGGCGGCACCACGGCAGACAATTCCGGTGATCGCGTATGGCACCTGGACTTCTCTGAGGTGACCGAGCCGGGCGAGTACACGCTCGCTGACGAAAGTAGTGAACTGCGGTCACCGGTGTTCCGCATTGCCGCCGATGTATATCGTCCGGTATTGGTGCAGGCAGTGCGCAGTTTTTACTACCAGCGCGCCGGCTTTGCCAAACAGGAACCCTATGCGGATGCGCGCTGGGCCGATGGTGCCAGCCACCTGGGGGCGGGCCAGGACGCTGAAGCAAGGCTCTTCAGCGACACCGGTAACGCGGCCACCGAGCGCGATCTGCGCGGCGGCTGGTACGATGCAGGTGACTACAACAAGTACACCAACTGGCATGCGGACTACCTGATCGCGCTGCTGCACAGCTACCGGGAAAACCCCGGAGTGTGGACCGACGATTTCAACATTCCCGAGTCTGGCAATGGTATTCCGGACCTGCTTGACGAAGTAAAATGGGGGATGGACTGGCTGGTACGCATGCAGGAAAACAATGGTGCGGTGTTGTCAGTGATGGATCTCTCCCACGCGAGCCCACCCTCTTCCGCCGGCGGACCCAGCACATACGGTCCGGCCACTACTGCAGCGACTTATAGCAGTGCCGCCGCGCTTGCGCTGGGCAGTCGGGTTTTTGCGCAGATTGAGGGGCAGGAATCCTATGCTGCAGATCTGAGGGCGCGCGCGGAAAGTGCCTGGCAATGGGCCCAGGCGAACCCGTCGGAGACTTTCTACAACGCCGATAACGGGGTTGCCGCCGGTGAGCAGGAGGTCGATGAATACGGCCGCTTTGCCAAAAGCCTGATCGCGGCAATCCACCTCTACGGTGCGACCGGTGAGTCGGAATATCTGAGCTTTGCCGAGAACAACTACCAGACTGCGCACCTGCTGGAGTGGAGCTGGGTCTCTATCTGGGAAACGGAGGTTCAACACGCGTTGTTGTACTTTGCCTCTCTGGATGGTGTGTCCAGTTCTGTAGCCAGCGCGATTCGCAGTGCCTACGCGTCCGGGATGAATGCCGACGACAACTGGCCGGCCGTCAATGGCGACAGCGATGCCTACCGGGCGTTTATTCCGCAATACACCTGGGGCAGTAACCGCAGTCAGGCCCAACAGGGCAACCTGTATCTGGATCAGTATCACTTTGGGGCAAATGCACCAGTGGATAACAGCGGGGCGCGGAACGCAGCACTCCGTCACCTGAACTACCTGCATGGAGTGAATCCGCAGGGCAAGGTGTACCTGTCCAATATGGGCGCGTTCGGTGCGGAGAACTCCGTAGACAGCTTCTATCACACCTGGTTTTCTGACGGCAGTCCGCAATGGGATTCCGTAGACGAATCCTCCTACGGACCCGCCCCAGGTTTCCTCGTGGGTGGCCCGAACCCTAGTTACGACTGGGACGCCTGCTGCCCCAGCAGCTGTGGTAGCCCGGAAAACAACGCCCTGTGCGGTATTGCACCACCGGAACCGCCCTATGCCCAGCCGGCCCAGAAATCCTATCTCGATTTCAATACCAGCTGGCCGCTGAACTCCTGGGCAGTAACAGAAAACCACAATATGTATCAGGTTGCCTATATCCGGCTGCTGTCGAAGTTTGTACCGTCAGCGGACTGATCCTGCTATCTGAAGCCTCAATCAAGGGGGCCGCGAGCGGCCCCCCTTTTGTTTCCCGACAATTTCCCGTACTGCGTTATCCTTTTCTTTTGTCCCATCCATCTCTTGGCCCCCTTCGCTGTCTGACGACAGGATCGAAGCAATGAATTGTCGCGATTTTGCACTAGTCTTATGACAAGTGTGCAACCAAACCAGCGCCGCCTATGCCAACTGCCAGCCAAGTGCTTGTGCTCAACTGCGGGAGCTCCTCCCTCAAGTTCGCTGTAATTGACCCAAAGTCCGGTGTCGAGGCGCTGACGGGGATCGGAGATGGCTTGGGTCAATCGGAACCGGTGATGAGCTGGCAGGTACAGGGAGACAAGCACACCGTTTCCCTACCGGACAAAGCCAGTCATACCACCGTGATTCAGTTTTTGGTGGATGAAATTCTTCACCCACGTCCGCAGTTGCTGCATTGCCTGGTGGCTGTCGGTCACCGGGTGGTCCACGGCGGTGAAAAATTTTCCCGCTCGGTACTGATTGACGGTGAGGTCACTGATGCTATCCGGGATTGCGCAACACTTGCTCCGCTGCACAACCCGCCGGCATTACTTGGAATAGAGGCGGCCCGCAAGGCATTTCCGGCACTGGCGCAGGTAGCCGTATTTGATACCGCTTTCCACCAGAGCATGCCCCGCCACGCCTTTATCTACGCTCTGCCCTATAACCTGTACCGCGATCACGGCATTCGGCGCTACGGTATGCACGGTACCAGCCACCGCTATGTGACCGAGCGTACTGCGGAGTTGCTTAATCTGCCCGTTGACGGCGTGAATGTCATATCTGCGCACCTGGGCAACGGCGCGTCGATTACTGCCATACACAATGGCCGCAGTGTGGACACCAGTATGGGACTTACACCGCTGGAAGGCCTGGTGATGGGCACCCGCAGTGGCGATGTCGACCCGGGGATCCTGATGCACCTGGGTTGCCGCTTTGATTATTCGTTAAAAGAGGTCAATGACCTGTTGAATCGCAAAAGCGGCCTGCTGGGTATTTCTGAGCTCAGTAACGACTGCCGCGCGCTGGAAAAGGCTGCAGGCGATGGGCACCAGGGGGCCTGGTTGGCTCTGGACATCTTCAGTTATCGCCTGGCGAAGTACATAGCCGCCTATCACGCGCCGTTAAAGCAAGTGGATGCACTGGTGTTTACCGGCGGTATCGGTGAGAACTCGAGCCTGATCAGAGGGAAAGTTCTGGATCACCTTGAAGGACTGGGGTTTCAGGTGGACCCGGAGAGAAACCTGCAGATGCGCTCCGGTGCTGAGGGCACAATTACCCGCGCTGATTCCGCACTGGCGCTGGTCATTCCCACTAACGAGGAATGGGTCATCGCGCGCGATGCGGCCAACCTGGTGCCCGGTGATCACCAGAACCATAACGGTGGTAACCGGGAGTAGCCCCAATATGTCTCGAACGGTCATGCTGGTTCCCATCAGCGCCGGCGTCGGTATTACTTCCGTCAGCCTGGGCACCCTGCGTGCGCTGGAGCGCAATGGGGTCAGTGTCAGCTTTTACAAACCGGTAGCCGAAACCGTGAAGCAGGCACGCAATCACGATCGCTCGAACGAAATTCTACGCAGCGCCACCAATCTCAAGGTGCCGGATTCATTTTCAATGCACTACGCAGAGTCCATGATTGGTCGCGATGAGCTGCCCCCCTTCCTGGAAGATATTCTGGCACGCTTTCGCGAAGGTACTGGCAATGCAGACGTAGCCATTGTAGAGGGACTGGTACCCAATTCAGAGAATCAGTTTGCCAACCAGTTGAACCTGGAAGTCGCCAAAACCCTGGATGCGGAAATCGTGTTGGTTGTGTGTCCGGACAGGGATTCCACCCAGCAACTGAAAGACCGCCTGGAAGTGGCCATGGCCACATTCGGGGGCGCAAAATCCGGCCGTGTTGTGGGCTGTATCGTTAACAAGGTCGGGGCACCATCACAGATGCCCGATGCCCCGGGCTCCGATATTACCGGCGTATTCGAAGGGCCGAAAACCCGCAGAACCAATCTGGAAATTCTGTCTCTGTTCGGCAAAAGCCCGCTTCCCATTATCGGTTGTATTCCCTGGAATTCGGACCTGGTGGCGCCGCGGGCGAAGGACCTGGCAGATCATTTTGGAGCCGAGATCATCAATTACGGAGAGCTGGATTCCCGCAGGTTGCGCAGTATCACCTTCTGCTCCCGCTCTCTCAGCAATATGATTTACCGGTTTGAACCGGGGGCCATGCTGGTGACATCCGGCGATCGGCCGGATGTCATTGTTGCCGCCTGCCTCGCGGCCATGAACGGGGTGAAAATCGGCTGCTTGTTACTGACCGGCGGATACCATATTGAGCCCATGGTACGAAAACTCTGTGCGCCGGCGATGGAAACCGGGCTGCCGGTGATTCTGGTGCACTGCAATACCTGGCAGACGGCCCTGCAGTTGCAGACATTCAATACCGAAACACCGACGGACGACCTGGAAAGGATCGAGCGCGTACAGGATTTTATTGCCGGGCACCTGGATACCCACTGGGTGGAATCCCTGGGCAGTGCCTCTAACCGTCCCAAGCGTCTGTCGCCACCGGCCTTCCGCTACTACCTCACCGAGCTCGCGCGCAAAGCCAACAAACGCATTGTACTGCCGGAGGGGGACGAGCCGCGCACCGTGAAAGCGGCTTTGATTTGCGCCGAACGCGGAATCGCGCGGCCAGTACTGCTGGGAGACCCAAAAGAAATTCACCGTGTAGCAGAGCAACAGGGGCTGACCCTCAGCGACAAGGTGGAAATCATCGACCCAAAATCCGCGCGTAACAAATACGTCGAGCCCATGGTAGCGTTGCGCAAAAGCAAAGGGCTCACAGAAATCGTTGCCAAAGAGCAACTACAGGACAACGTGGTGCTGGGCACCATGATGCTGGCGCAGGGAGAAGTCGACGGATTGGTATCCGGTGCGGTACATACCACTGCCAATACCATTCGCCCCGCCCTGCAACTGATCAAGACCGCACCGGGGGCGAGCCTGGTATCGTCGATATTCTTTATGCTGCTGCCGGATCAAGTGCTGGTGTACGGTGACTGCGCGATAAACCCGGATCCCGATGCGGAAGAACTTGCGGATATTGCAATCCAGTCTGCAGATTCCGCCACGGCATTTGGAATTGACCCGCGGGTGGCCATGATCAGTTACTCTACCGGCAGTTCCGGCACCGGGTCTGACGTAGACAAGGTCCGCGAGGCCACCAAACTGGCACAGGAAAAGCGGCCCGACCTGGTGATTGATGGGCCGCTGCAGTACGACGCGGCAATTATGGAAAATGTGGCGAAAAAGAAAGCGCCGGACAGTCCGGTTGCGGGACGTGCAACGGTGTTTATCTTCCCGGATCTGAATACCGGCAATACCACCTACAAAGCCGTACAGCGCAGTGCGGACCTGGTCAGTATCGGGCCCATGTTACAGGGGATGCGCAAACCCGTGAATGATTTATCCCGCGGTGCCCTGGTTGACGATATTGTCTATACCATCGCCCTGACTGCTATCCAGTCATCGCAGCAGCAGTAGTTCGTGCCGCTGCTTTCCGGCCGGACTATGGCTTCAGACCAATAAGCGGTCTGCGTCCATCCACACAGTGATCCAGCGCCCCGGCCACCAGGTAAGCCGAAAGCCGATGCTCAAAGCTATCCGTATTTTCATAATCCATACGTTTCAGGCAGCGATGGATCCTTTCTTCACTGCCGTCGCGGGTCTTCCAGATACCTACCCCCTTGCGCAGCAACGGCCACAGCTTCCACACTTTGCGGCTTCGCGCTTTCAATCCTTTCAAGGCCACCGCCAATTGCGCTTCCTCTTCCGTCAGGTCTGTGCCCAGCGGAAAGTACGGCAGTAGTGTCAGGCGATGCCCCTGCTCGAAAATCGCGTCTAGTCGTGCCGGGGTGTTGTTGCAGAACGGCTCGGGGATAACATAATCCGATTCGATCTTGCCGGCAGATTTGGCTTTCTCCAGCAGCTCTTGCTGAAAACGGGAATCCGTAATTGCGAGCATTGCGGCGATCACATCGCGATCACTTTTACCGCGTAGATCCACTGCGCCGTACTCGGTAACCACCATATCTCGCAAGTGACGGGGAATCGTGCAATGCGGGTATTCCCACACAATGTTGCTGCGGGTTTCCCCACCGCTGACCCGGGTGCTGGCCAGGGCAATAACGGAGCGGCCACCGGGCAGCTCATGGGCCTGGGCAACAAAGTTGTACTGGCCGCCGACGCCGCTGATCACCTGGGCATTCTCCAACCCATCGGAGATAACCGCACCGTTCAACGTGACCATCATAGCGGAATTGACAAAGCGCGCATGCTGGCGCTGGGCAATCTTCAGGTCGCGATCTTTTTGCAGTTCGTTGATAAAGTCGATGGCTGTCATATTGAGGCCGGCCATCTCTTCTTCCGGCATGTCCCTGAAGGCCTGATACATCGCGTTGGAGCCGAGATAGAAACCGCCGTGTAACCAGGTGGCGCCCTTGATCCGCTGGCCGGCACAGCGGCCGAGCAGCTTTTGCCGCCCCTTGCTGCTGTGTAGGTCGCACTCTTCCAGCTCGCCATGCTCATCGAGAAAACGGTGTCCGCGCCAGCTGTAACCGGGATCCACAATACCCATGGACTGCAGGAATTCGGTGTCCGACTCCGTCAGGGGGCAATCAATGCGACCGGCCTCGTGCAGGGCAATCAAGGTCTGTTCATTCACTTCGCCATTCAGCTTCCCCTGCGCTATCAGCTTCTGCAGGGCGACATCGGGATAAACCTCGCGTTTCAGGACGCCCGTCTTGCGCAGATGCAGGAACCCTTCCGGGACCATTTCACTGGCACCGTAAAGTCCGTGCTCAAAGGGTTCCAGGGCCAATGGCATTCGGCAATACACGTCATCCTTGTCCAGATGCAGAGACTGGAGAATATCCCGGTAGTCGGCATTGTGGGTGTGGCGCAGCGCCAGCACATGGCAGATTGCATCGCCCAGAGCACCGATGCCCACCTGTAGCGTGCCTCCGTCCGGTATCAGACCGGCAATGTGGAAGGCGAGTGCATACTCTGTGAGCCGGACCGGCGGATTCGGTGCCGCAAATATCGGTTGGGCGAAGGTATCGCCCTCGAGTAGAAAATCAAACCGTGTTGCTGGTAGGCGCGCGTCTCCGCCGATAAACGGCAGATGCGGGTTAACCTCGCCTACCAGCAGAATCGGGCCATAGTCCCGCTCTTTTGCCAACTCAAGTACTGGCAAG
Organism: Microbulbifer celer; assembly: GCF_020991125.1. Lineage (NCBI taxonomy): Bacteria > Pseudomonadati > Pseudomonadota > Gammaproteobacteria > Cellvibrionales > Microbulbiferaceae > Microbulbifer > Microbulbifer celer. The sequence goes on along the minus strand of NZ_CP087715.1, from coordinate 1,660,350 downwards.
GTGAGATCCGGATTACTGCTGAGGCTGAAATCACCACTTTCGTCCGGGGCTGGGGAAACCATCTGGCCAACCACGTTGACACCACGATCCAGTAAGTCTCGCGGCACATGGGTGTAATTGGCGCTGACGTAACTCTGCTGGGCACTGGGGTTTTTCAGGAAGCTCCCCGGTTGCATGAAAAACTCGGACACTTCCACGTTGTCCGGCAACAGGCCCTTGCGACGCGCCTGATTGTAAGCGAGGTCCTGATAATCCGCGTAAAGCCGATCCAGCAACGGCTGTACGAATCGACGCTCGACATCGCTGCTACCACTGGGGCGCTCGAGTGTGAGTGCGGTGTAAATAGTCAGGGAGATTTCCGGGTTTTTCTCGGCACGGGCGTAGAGGGCATTGGCAAAGTGGTTCGCTTTGCCAATGCCCAGTGGCAACCCGAGCACCACACGGTTACCGGTCTTCTCCAACACTGCGTCTACGCAGGCCTCCACATCATCGAATACGGGGGGCTGTGATGGTTGCTGCAGTTCTGACATCCGCGGTTCCTGCCGGCGTTATAGTGGCATAGTGGTGGTTGAGTTACTTCAACGCATCAAAATGGTCGACCTGAATCGCCTTATCCACCGCGGCGGCGGTTTTACGGATCTTGTCCGCCTCTTCCTCACCGATCAGGTTCTTTTCCAGTGCCTCCTGGATAGCGGATTCACTGAGCGCACGCACGCCCCCCTTTTTCATTTTGTCGCGGATAGGCGCGGTCTCACAGCTCTGTAGAAAGGCCTGCTCCACCAGGTCGATACCGTCGCCCTCCTGACCGAGAAACACGCCGGCGGTAAGACGATCGCGTGTTTCCGAGGGCTGCATGATCAGCTCTGCGCAAGCGCGGGCCTGGCGATCCGAGGCCATGCGGATGCTGTGTCCCCAGGGCATGGTCAGGAAATGCATGATCTGCCCCACAAACCGGATCGGGAAATTGTGGAACACTTCGATCAGGCTGACCTCGATATTGTGCATTCCGGCGCGCATGGCAAACTCGAGCAGCGGCTTATCCCCGTCCGGCCTACCGTCGTCATTGAATCGCTTCAACGCTGCACTCAGTAGATATAACTGGCTCAATACGTCGCCGAGGCGCGCGGAAATCAACTCTTTGCGTTTGAGTTCTCCGCCCAGTGACATCAGGGAAATCTCAGTGACCAGGGTCAGCACCGCTGAATAGCGGTTCATCTGCCGATAGTATTTCGCGGCATCACCAACCCCTTTCGGACTGCTGGCAAACAGGCCGCCGGTCCAACCGTGGAACACCGCTCGGCAGAAGGTTTTGACCTGGAACAGGAAGTGTTTGGGGAGCAGTGCATCCAGTGCTGCGACCCCGGCCTTTTCATCGTCGTTGGTGGCGGCTTCCATCTCCTGCAGCAGGTATGGATGACAGCGGATGGCGCCCTGGCCGAAAATCATCAGGCTGCGGGTCAGGATATTCGCGCCCTCTACGGTGATTGCAACTGGTACGGCGCGGTAGACATTACCCAGATAGTTCAGCGGGCCGTCCATGATCGCTTTGCCCGCGTGAATATCCATGGCGTCATTCACTGCCTGGCGCAGGCCATTGGTGGCATGGGCTTTCATGATTGCTGAGACCACTGCGGGCTTGCGCCCCTGATCCAGCGCTCTGGTGGTGGTCTGGTGCGCTGAGTCCAGCACATAGGCAATAGAGGCGATTTCAGCCAGACGTCGCTGTACTCCTTCAAACTTGCCGATGGGAATACCGAACTGCTCGCGAATATGCGCGTAGGCACCGGTGGTGCGAGCAGCCATTTTAGCGCCGCCGGTGGACAGCGATGGCAGTGAAATACCGCGCCCCGCTGCCAGGGCACTCATCAACATACTCCAACCGTGCCCGATATTTTCCTGACCGCCGATGATCCACTCCATTGGAATGAATACGTCTTTCCCCCAGTTGGGGCCGTTCTGAAATGCCTGCATGGCGGGCAAATGACGCTGACCGATAGTTACTCCCGGCGTATCAGTGGGTACCAGCGCGACGGTGATGCCCAATTCTTCCTCATCGCCGAGGATCCTGTCCGGGTCATACAGTTTGAAAGCCAGCCCGAGGATACTGGCCACGGGCCCCAGGGTGATGTAGCGCTTGTGCCAGTTGACGCGCATGCCCAGGGTCTTTTTGCCCTCGTACTCTTCGTAGCAGACCACGCCTTTATCGACCATGGAGGCGGCGTCTGAGCCCGCTTCCGGGCTGGTGAGGCCAAAACAGGGAATCTCGCGCCCATCGGCCAGGCGCGGCAGGTAGTAATTCTTCTGATCTTCGGTACCGTGCGCCATCAGAAGCTCGCCGGGGCCGAGAGAATTCGGCACCATCACGGTGACGCCAACGGTGGTACTGCGGGTGGAGATCTTGGTAACGATCTGCGCGTGTGCTGTGGGAGAAAACCCGAGACCTCCGTACTCCTCTGGGATGATGATGCCGAAGAAGCGTTCTTTCTTGATGAAATCCCAGATTTCTTGCGGCAGGTCCTGATCCTGTGCGATCTGCCAGTCGTCGATCATTCTGCAGAGCTCTTCTACCGGGCCATCAAGGAATGCCTGCTCTGCTTTGCTCAGTTCTGGCGGTCCCATTTCCAACAGCTGATCCCAGTCTGGCTTGCCGGACAACAGCTGCCCGTCCCACCAGACCTCGCCCGCCTCCATTGCAGCCCGTTCGGTATCTGAAATCGGAGGCAGTACCTTCTTGATCCATTTCAGAAGCGGCGCAGTTATCCACTTTTGGCGCAGATTGCTCATGCTGATCCTTTATGACTGTTTGAATGGGTGACTGTGGTGAAGATGACGGTGATGTAGGTGATAGTGACTGTCTGCAACTATAGGCAAAAACGACTGGCTTTTTTAATATCAGGCAAGTGCCAGCGTGCCAATACCACAGAAGATGATCAACGCCCCGAGCACTCTCTGGGGTGAGAATCGCTCTTTCATAAGAAATACCGAGATGGCGGACGCGAACAGGATACTGCATTCCCGTGTCGCCGCCACGGCAGCAACCGGCATCATGGACGTTGCCCACAACGCGATTCCGAACCCCATCGTGGCCAGAACACCTGACAAGGAGCTTCGCAGCAAATTCTTACGTGCAAATGCGAGCCCCTTCAGGGGCCGGGTAACCAGCACAGAGAGGATAATTCCGCCGCCAGAAAGAATTTCCAGCCAGGCCACAAACGACAGTGGCTCCGTTGCCGAGCGTACACCGCCGGCGCCCAGAGTGGTGTAGCCGGTGATCGCAATACCGGTGCCTAGTGAGTAGAGAACTCCTCTGGTGCCGACATTCAATTCCTTCAGAATCAGGCTGAATATCCCGCAGGTAATCAGCAGCACCCCGATAATCTGTAGCGTCTGCAGGGACTCGTCCAGAAACACCAGCGCGGCGCTGGCTACCATCAATGGCGTAACACCACGGGCAATGGGGTATGCGGTACCGTAATCCAGCGCTTGGTAGGAGCGCGACAGGAGAAAAAAGTAGAGGTATTGGAAAACGGCACCACCCAGCAGGTAGGGCAACGCCTGCATTCCGGGTAGTGGTACCTGGGTCGCCAGTGCCGCGCCCGCAAGCAGGCCGACACTGCGAATCATCGCGAGTTGTAGAAAACTCTCATCGCTGTGTTTGACTACCGCATTCCAGATAGCATGTGCCAGAGCCGAGAGGAGGACGAGTATAAATAAAAGAGATTCAGTGATTTCCAACTTCGTTAAGTGCTTTGGGAGAGACAATCACACCGTTATTATCGGCGTAGAGATATTCTCCGGGTTTAAAGGTCACACCGCCAAAGGTCACTGCAATACCCCGCTCCCCGATACCTTTTTTCTCGGTCTTCATGGGGTGAGTGCCTAGTGCCTGTACTCCTAACTCTAGTTCAGAAATCGCATCCACATCGCGGATGCAGCCGTACATCAGTATGCCTTCCCAACCGTTGCTGAACGCCTTTTCCGCCAACAGGTCCCCCAGACAGGCCCTACGCATGGAGCCCCCAGCGTCGACAACAAGTACCTTCCCAGTGCCCTCTTCCGCCACCAGTTCCCGCACCAGCGAATTGTCCTCGAAGCACTTGATGGTGACTATTTGACCGCCAAAACTCTCTCGCCCACCGTAGTTCACAAAGATCGGCTCTACGACCTGCACCAGTTCCGGGTAGTCGTCACAAAGATCCGGTGTGCTGTACCGCTGACGTTGCTGAGGCATAATGCTGCTCCTGGTTGGTTCAATTAAGCCCGGATGGTATCGCGATCGGCATCCAGCCACAGCAAACGCATAAAAATGCCGGGTATTTTTCCGATGGATAATACCCGGCCTGAGGGGGTGCCATGACAAGTACTTTGCTTGTACTGCACCGTTTGTAACGCACCGTCAGTACGTGACTTTTACTGGCATACCCACACGCGAGTAGCGGAAAAACACGCGGGCCATATGCGGGGGCATCCGCACGCAACCGTGTGATGCAGGGTAGCGCGGCACATGGCCAGAGGCGTGCAGACCAATCCCGCCGTTAAAGCGAATGTAGTGGTTCATTTTTGCCCCGCGGTAATAAGTGCCCGGCGGACGACGGTGCTTGCGGGTATCAACATCTGCCTTTACTACTCGGCCGGTACTGCGGTCTACAAAGCTTCCGTAAATACTGGAGCGGTGATTTGGACGCTTGGCGAGTACGCGAAAATTACCCGGACTGGTCCGAAACCCCTTTTTCCCTGAGGAAATCAGCGATTCACCAACCAGCTGTCCGCCCTTGTAGAAGTAAGCTTTCTGCTCTGACAAATCAATCCGGATAGAGGGCGAGCCCGAAGAGCTGGCCGCGGCCTGCTCATCAAACCAGTTACTACCATGTGCCAATGCCGGACCAGCCACAAACAGGCACAGAATGAGCAAGAACATTTGTAGCAGGTAAAGAGGACTGAGCGTTCCCTGGGCAGCGCCCACGCACCCGTGAACCGCTTGTGTAACCCTTTTTGTGTACCTGCCGGGGGATCCGACCTGGCGTGTATTTGGGTGGAAATTCTGCGCAGGTTTCAGCATGTCGGTACCTCTCTGAAGTCACTCTCTCAAGAATCAAGCTCAATAACCGGGGTTTGCGCACGGGGCTCAGGTGAAACCCTTTTTGCTCTCGCACAAGTACCCACTTGTCTCGATTCTATTGCGAGGGGCGCCGATGCTTAGACAGAATTTATCTTTCGAGAAATACGTGATAGCAGAATTGGCAATCTGCATAGTGTGGGACTGTAGGTCCCGCAAGGTTGTACGGTGTGCCAGTGGAGAACGAATGGCCGTGAAAGGCCTGTGTGGTAGCAAATTCATTCCGTCAGGAATGCGGGTAATTTTCGCGTTAAAGCTTGTATTTTCAGAAATCAACAACAAAAAACCAGATGAAAGGGGCTGCCCCTTCCATCTGGTTCTTAGAGGATGACGGCGTTGATCGTACGCGTTATCAGTGAGGCTGCTCTTTCTGTTCATTGGCCAGATACAGCCAGGTATCTACCGCTGTATCCGGGTTGAGAGAGACGCTGTCGATCCCCTCGTCCATCAGCCACTGTGCAAAGTCCTTGTGGTCGGAAGGCCCCTGGCCACAGATACCCACATACTTGCCCGCTTTTTTACATGCGCGGATCGCATGGGTAAGCAGGATCTTGACTGCCGGATCCCGTTCATCAAACAGCTCTGCCACCAGGCCGGAATCCCGGTCCAGCCCCAGAGTAAGCTGAGTCAGGTCGTTGGAGCCGATTGAGAAGCCGTCGAAGTACTGTAGGAACTCGTCTGCCAACAGGGCATTCGAGGGCAATTCGCACATCATGATCAGTTTCAGGCCATTTTCACCGCGTTTGAGACCATTGGCCTCCAGCAGTTCCACCACCTGACGGGCTTCGTCCGGGGTGCGAACAAACGGCACCATGATTTCAACGTTGGTCAGCCCCATTTCATCGCGGACTTTCTTCAATGCACGGCACTCGAGCGCGAAGCACTGGCGGAAATCTTCGGAGCGATAGCGGGCGGCCCCGCGGAAACCCAGCATCGGGTTTTCTTCACTGGGCTCATACATCTGCCCACCCACCAGGTGTGCGTACTCGTTGGATTTAAAATCTGACAGACGCACGATGGTGCGGTTGGGTGCGAACGCCGCGGCCAGCGTGGAAATGCCTTCTACCAGTTTTTCAACGATAAAGTCTTCAGGGGATGCGTAGCCGCCGATACGGTTGCGGATGCTCTGCTGCAGGTCTTCCGGCAGGCGATCCAGCTCCAGTAGCGCTCTGGGGTGGATGCCGATCATGCGATTGAGAATAAACTCGAGACGCGCAAGGCCAACGCCCTGGTTGGGTACATTGCTGAAAGCGAAAGCACGATCCGGATTACCCACATTGAGCATAATCTTGAACGGCAGCTCGGGCATATCACTGATCTCGGTCAGGGAGCGCTCAAAATCCAGTTCACCGGACATGACAAACCCGGCATCCCCCTCGGCACAGGTCACGGTAACCGGTGTCCCGGTGGTCAGCTTCTCTGTAGCATCACCACAACCCACGACCGCAGGAATACCCAGCTCACGGGCAATAATGGCCGCATGACAGGTACGGCCACCGCGGTTGGTCACGATGGCGCTGGCTTTTTTCAGCACCGGCTCCCAATCCGGGTCGGTCATATCTGTGACCAGTACTTCCCCGTCCTGCATTTTGGCCATGTCTTCCACAGACTCCAGCACCCGCACGCGGCCAGAGCCAATACGCTGGCCAATGGCGCGGCCTTCACACAGCACGTCTCCGCGCTCGTGCAGCTTGTAGCGCTCGATACTGCTGCCACTATCGCGGGAGCGGACAGTCTCCGGACGCGCCTGTACGATAAACAGCTTGCCACTGTCGCCATCTTTGGCCCATTCAATATCCATCGGGCGCTGGTAGTGATCTTCGATCTTGCGCGCTTGCTGGGCCAGGTTGGTAAGCTCTTTGTCGGTCAGCGCGAAACGCTGTCGGTCAGCTTCCTCTACAGGCACAGTTTTGACCGAGCGGCCGCAGTCGCCACTGTCGTCATAGACCATCTTGATGGCTTTGCTGCCGCGATTGCGGCGCAGAATTGCCGGTCGCCCGGCTTCCAGAGCCGGCTTGTAGAGATAAAATTCGTCCGGGTTCACCGCACCTTGAACAACGGTCTCGCCAAGGCCATAGGCGGCAGTCACGAAGATCACGTCGCGGAATCCGCTTTCGGTGTCGAGGGTGAACATCACCCCGGAAGCACCGGTTTCGCTGCGCACCATGTGCTGGATGCCCGCGGACAACGCTACGCCTACATCTGCGTACCCGGTGTGTACCCGGTAGGCAATCGCGCGATCATTGTAGAGGGAGGCGAAGACCTCCTTCACCGCCGTCAGCACCGCGTCAATTCCGCGGATATTCAGGAAGGTTTCCTGCTGGCCGGCAAAGGAGGCGTCGGGCAGGTCTTCTGCCGTGGCAGAAGAACGGACAGCCACGGCGGTGTTACCGCCACCGAGGGCGTCATAGCCTGCGCGGATCTCCGCTTCCAGCTGTTGCGGGAACGGCGCATCCAGCAGCCACTGGCGGATCTCCTGCCCGGCAGCGGCCAAGGCGGTCACGTCCTCTACGTCGAGCCCTTTCAGGCGCTCGGCGATTCGGGTGTCCAGATCAGCGCTGGAGAGGAACTCCCGAAACGCGTCTGCGGTGGTCGCGAAACCGCCCGGTACGCTGACACCGGCATCCGCCAGGGAAGAAATCATCTCGCCGAGAGATGCGTTTTTGCCGCCGACCTTGTCGACATCCGCCATGCCGAGCTTGGCGAATTCGAGTGTGTAAGTGGTCAATGGAATACCCTCTGCAACTGCTGTTTAGTGGCGCAGATTATAAGGATGGGTTTTGTAAATAATACCCCGTAAATTCGGGTTAAAATGTTGTAATTTTTCTACAAGAATCGCTGTGAATCCCCTGTTTTGCCGCACTGCCGGTAGCCGGTACACTGCACGCCAAAGGCCTGCCAATCTTCTGGAACAATAAAGTCGCCCAATCAGAGATATCAAATACTATGACCCCGGACATCGATACCAACCGTCGCAAGCGCACCGCTTTTTTTGTTTCCGACGGTACCGGCCTGACGGTAGAGGCCATCGGACACAGCCTGCTCGCACAGTTTCGGGGGCAATCCGTCGAGCAGGTTACCCTGCCCTACATCGATTCGGACACCAAGGTCACCCAGGTGCTCCGCCGTATCGAGGCGGCAGCCGAGGAGTCCGGCCTGCAGCCCATCATTATCTCCAGTATCGTCTCCGACCAGATTCGCCGGCAGTTGCACCAGTGTTCCGCGCTGATGCTGGACGTCTTTGAGAGTTATCTTGCACCGCTGGCCAACCTGTTTGGTACAGATCCCGCGCATACAGTGGGGATCTCCCACGGTATCGCCAATGACCAACGATATAGTGAGCGGATTGATGCCGTGCACTTCGCCATGGATAACGACGATGGGCGCCGCACCCGGGAGTTCGAGCGCGCGGATGTGATCCTGGTGGGTGTATCGCGCTCCGGCAAAACCCCAACATGCCTCTATCTGGCGCTGCAGTTCGGGCTCAGAGCGGCCAATTACCCGATCACGGAAGAGGATATGGACTCAACAGCACTGCCGAAAATTCTGCGCCCCTTCCAGCACAAACTGTTCGGACTCACGATTGACCCCAAGCGTTTGATGAGTATTCGTCAGGAACGACGCGCCAACAGTCGCTATGCGTCTCCGGAGCAATGCGAGTTTGAGGTGCGTCAGGTAGAACAGATGCTGCGCCGCGCCCAGATTCCCAGCCTTGACGCCACAGAGCTCTCCATTGAAGAGCTCGCTACACGACTGATGTCACAAGCCGGAATCGAGCGAAAAATCAGCTAGATTGATAGTGATATCCCGGTAATTTCGAGTAAAGTAGCGCCTCTTTGAAGTCCCCTCTCGGCGGCGCCTCTCCGGCTCGGTTTTACGCAGGGGGCCTGAATTGCGGTTCAACAGGCATCTGGTCGATATTGTGCAAATAATCTCACTGCCCTACTCCCCCAACACCGCGCAGGCAATGTGTGCAGTCCTGGATCTGCCAATGCCTGTGTGGCTGGACTCTGGCGTGCCGGCATCGAATCGCGGGCGATTCGATATCATCAGTGCAGACCCGCTCAATCAGCTGACATTGGGTGCAGGCACAACGGCGCCTTTCGCCGCGGTAGATGACCTTTTGTGCGAATTGGCCCCCCAGGAAATTGACAGCCAACTCCCGTTTAGTGGCGGCGCGATCGGGTTCGCCGGTTACGAGCTGGGACACCGTGGCAACTTCCTACCATCAGACAAGCGCACAACACCGCTGCCGGCCGGATTCTTTGGCCTGTATAGCTGGGCATTTATCGCGGATCATCACTTGCGCAACAGTCATCTCGTCATACATCCGGCGACGCCTCAAGCGCAGGTTCGCGATCTGAGCGCGCGCTTCAAGGCCATTGACTGGACACAACCTGCAACCGCCGAGACATTCTCACTCAGCAGTCGGTTTCGCCACGAGTTCACCGCGGAACAGTATCAGGCGCAGGTCCAGCGGATTCTGAATTACATCCGCGCGGGTGATATTTACCAGGCTAACTTTACCCAGCGATTTACCGCAGAGTTTGAGGGCGATTCGTTAGGGGCGTATCTGGCGTTGCGCAAAGTGGCCGCAGGCCCTTTTTCTGCGTATCTCTCAGTGCCCGGCGGCCAGATACTCAGCCTCTCGCCGGAACGTTTTATCCATGCCGATGGTGACCAGCTGCAAACCGAGCCCATCAAAGGGACGGCACCCCGGGGTAAAACCCGGCAAGCGGATCGGGACTATGCCGAGGCGCTGTCGCAGAGCGTCAAGGATCGGGCAGAAAATCTGATGATTGTGGATCTGCTGCGCAATGATTTCGGCAAGGTGTGTCGGCGCGGTAGTGTCCGCGTGCCGGAGCTGTTCGCGCTACAGAGTTTTGCCAATGTGCACCATCTGGTAAGCACGGTGACCGGGCAACTGCCGGATGAGCAGGAGTTTACCGATGTGCTTGCAGCCTGCTTCCCCGGCGGCTCCATTACCGGCGCTCCCAAGCGTCGCGCGATGGAAATCATTCGCGAGCTCGAGCTGAGCCCTCGCGGCATCTATTGCGGCAGTATCGGCTACATCAGCACCTGTGGGCGAGCAGATACCAATATCGCCATCCGCACGCTGACCGCCAGTGACGGACGCTTACAGTGTGCAGCTGGCGGTGGGATAGTGGCGGATTCGAACCCTGCTGCCGAACATCGCGAGTGCCTGCAGAAAGTCGGCCTGTTACTGGAGACGCTGGAAAGCGAGTTTCTCGCTGCCATCGACAAAAAGCATCAGGCACGATAGCGACGCCGGCGGCCACCCAGCGTATCCATCCGATCGGAAAACCCACCGCAAAAGTTATAAATCTATTGCCCAACGGTATTTCCGCCGCCGCCACTGCTCTGCTAGATTTCGCGCCAGTCTGGGCCACTTCCGATGCCCACAGTCTATTCAGAGTTTGTACCTTTTGCAGCGGGAGCGCTGCATTTCAACAAGGCGGTTGCCAATGCAGATTACCCTGGTAAAGAAAATCCTTGCAGACGGATCCCTGTGTGCCAAATGTAAGGACGTGGAGCAAAAGCTCAAGGAGAATGATCAGGAACGATATCTTGATAACGTTCTGATTGCCGATGAAAGGGACCCGGAAAGTGCCGGCATGCAACTCGCGCAGAAACTGCAGGTAAATCGCGCTCCGTTTTTTGTGGTTGAAGAGGAAGGCAAAGAACCCGAGGTGTATACCGTTTACTTCAAGTTTGCCAAAGAGGTACTGAAGAGGCTGTCCTGAGATGCGGCCCCTGAAAAGCTTCTGATGAGTTGTCCACCTGCTTTCCTACCTGCTATCAAGATGCTCCGATCGTTGCAGACGGAGCATCTCCCACTCTTTCGCATCCCCTAATAGACTGGCAGCTCAATGTGTGAAAACAGCTCGTCGACTTCCGCACGGGAGGAAGCGTGCGATGCCTGCTCCACCAACTCCCGGGTTAGATGCGGTGCAAACTGCTGAATGAATTCGTACATGAATCCACGCAGGAAAATTCCCTTGCGGAAGCCGATTTTGGTAATGCTGGACTCGAAAAGCTCGCTGGCATCGAGCGCTACCAGATCGCTGTCTTCGTCTTCAATTGCGGCCATGTCTGCCACAATCCCGATACCAAGACCGAGGCGGACGTAGGTTTTTATCACGTCAGCATCCGCAGCAGTAAACACCACTTTCGGGGACAATCCCTTTTCCAGAAAGGCTTCATCCAGCTTGGAGCGCCCGGTAAACCCGAACACATAAGTGACAATGGGAAACTTGGCCACATCTTCCAGAGTCAACTTGGAAAGCTGGCAAAGCTCGTGGTCTTTGGGGACCAGAATGCAGCGATTCCAGCGGTAAACCGGCATCATCACCAGGTCGCTGAACAGCTCCAGAGCCTCAGTGGCAATGGCGAAATCGGCGGTGCCGTCGGCAGCCATCTCGGAGATCTGCATCGGTGTCCCCTGATGCATATGCAGGGAGACTTCGGGGTAACGGGCGATAAACCCTTTGATTACCGGTGGCAAGGCGTACCGAGCCTGAGTGTGGGTGGTGGCGATGGCGAGACTGCCGCGCTTGTCGTTACTGAACTCCTGCGCCACCTGCTTGATATTTTCCACCTTGCGCATGATTTCGCCGGCAGTTTTCAGGATGGCTTCACCCGCGGGGGTGACCCGTGTCAGGTGCTTGCCGCTGCGGGCAAAAATCTCAACCCCCAGCTCGTCCTCCAGTAACCGGATCTGTTTACTGATTCCAGGCTGAGAGGTGTACAGGCTCTGTGCCGTGGCAGAAACATTGAGGTCGTGATGGGCCACTTCCCAGATATAACGCAACTGCTGCAGCTTCATGATCTCTCCCTGTAGATCGGCGGCACAAGCGGGACTTCACAGAAAATCACCAATCCCCGCTCAAAAATACGCCAGTGAATGGTTATAAAAACTTGGCGACATTATGCGGGAAAAGCATAGCAGCGAATTTGCCCTACAGCCAACAGGGAATAAGGCAAAAAATTGCGCGTTTTCTCGATCTGAAACAAATGTGCTTTGGGATCAGCTTTCAGCGTTGGCGATACCGTGAGGGACATGGCCGGTGGCTACATGTTCTGCGGCAGAGGCGCAGTGGTTGGGTTGATCGTCAAAAAAGACATCGGCACCAAAGGAACGCAGAAACTCCCCCTTGGGCAGACCGCCGAGGAAAATGGATTCATCGATACGAATATTCCAGGCGCGCAGAGTCCGGATGACCCGCTCGTGCGCCGGCGCAGAGCGCGCGGTCACCAGCGCAGTGCGAATGGGACAGCTCTCTGCATGGAATTCTGCCTGCAGAGCCTGCAGCGCTTCCAGAAAGCCTTTGAACGGCCCGCCCCCCAGGGGCTGGCGCGCGGAGGCGCGCTCGGCGGTGGTAAACGCCGCCAGGCCGTCACGCTTGAATATCTGCTCTGCCTCATCGGAAAAGAGTACCGCATCACCATCAAACGCGAAGCGCAGCACGTCGTCTCCCCTTTCGCGGGCGCCACCGGCGATGAGCGTGGCCGCTGCCACGCCCTGCTCCAGCGCCCGGCGCACGTCGTTGCCATCGGTAGATAGAAACAGATGACAACCAAATGGGGCGATATAGCGGTAAGGGCTTTCCCCATTACAGAAAGCCGCACGGGTTATACCCAGGCCGTAGTGTTCGATGGAGTTGAACACCCGCAATCCCGTATCGGCGCTATTGCGAGACAGCAGGATGACCTCCACCCGCGGCGCGCCCTCCAATCGCTGATTGATCTGCAGGAACTTCTCCACCAGCGCAAAGGCGTCGCCTCTGGGCAGAATATCGTTCTCGCGCTCGATCTGATATGCCGCAAAAGCATCAACGCCCTGCTCTTCATACACCAGATGGCTTTCCCGGAGATCAAACAGGGCTCGGGAGGAAATCGCAATGATCAGTTTTTCGGCGGGATTCTGCGGACTCACGGCGCCTCCACATCATCGAGACCCGAGGGTTGAGAATCCTGTCGATGGGGTTCCAGCAATACCATCAACATATTAAGAAGGTCATTTTTTGTGCGCTCCGCGCGCACGCCTTCCTGATTGACGACCACCAGCAGCATGGCATGGCAGGTTTCCAGGGTGGCGCGGGCAAGTCGATTGCTCTCATTGGGCGGCGTGCTGAAGTTCAGACGACGGAACATGCCTACCAGGTGATTGATGACCATCTCATCGTGACGCTCATCCAGCTCGTGCAGCTCCGGGATCCCCCACATGGCCTGAACCAGGGGCAATAGACCGCGCTGCTCCTGGTAGACCGACAACCACCTGTTGAGTAATTCTTCGAGGAAAGACCGCAACTCGAGTGATTCCAGGTCAGTCGCCGCCAGCTCATCCAGGCGCTCTGTAAGGCTGGCGAGCCACTGTTCCCCCATTGCGTACAGAATGGCGTGCTTATTGGGAAAGTAATGATAAACCGAGCCCACTGAAACCCCGAGTTCCCTGGCGATCAGGATGGTGGTGAGATCGTTCAGGCCCACCTGTTCCAGCAACTTGCCGGTCATGTCCAATATCTGCCGGGCGCGCTCACGGGCCCTTTTCTGGACGGGCTCTCGGCGGGGTGTCAGCTGGTTCTTACGGCGATTCTGTTCTGCGGTCGACACATCGGCTCCCTCTGGTTTATCGGTACGTTTTAACAAAAAAACCGGCGCGATGCGCCGGTTTTTTTGTCCATCCTGTGAGAGATGACAGATCGGAGACTCAGAAGCGGTAATCCAGGTTGACTCCCACCACGCGGCCGCGAGAAGGATCCGTCTGCGTTGCCGGCAGATTGTACAGTGCGGTGGCGTAACCCCAGTTGTAGTACTCCTCACCGGTGAGGTTCTCGGCGTAGAGGCCGGCGGTCCAGGAATCGTCCGGGGAAGTCAGTGCGAGACGAAGGTTGAATACATTGCGCGCACCCAGCTTCACTGCCTCGGTATTCTCCAGATCAGACCACTGCTCGCCGGTGTAGGTGTACTCACCGGCGTAAGACAGTTCACCAAAGCCGGTGGCCTGGGTGTAAGTCAGCACTGTAGCCGAGGAGAACTTCGGCGAGAATGCCATCTCGTTGCCATTACAGGCATCACACAATTCTTCTGGAGCACCGTTGAACTCGGTATCCAGCAGCGCTGCGCCCCAGTACAGATCCAGATTGTCGGTGATCAGCCAGCGTGCATCGACTTCCAGGCCGCGACCTTCAGACTCGCCGACGTTGCGGGTAATTGCAGCGGCACCTACCCAGAAAGCTTGCTGCATATCTTCATAGGAGTACTGGAAGGCAGCTGCGTTCAAAGCCAGGCGGTTGTCCAGCAGGCGGGCCTTGATGCCCAGCTCGTAAGACAACACGGTTTCTTCATCGAAACGGCTGGGCTCAGCGTTATCTGCGTTGACCTCGTAGCCTTGTTCGTCAAGCCAGTCGTACTGGCTATCGTCAGAATCGCCGTAGGCCGGATCCGTGATGTGGTAGGAAAGGTAATCGAAGCCACCGGATTTGTAGCCGGTGGCAACGCTGGCGTAAGTTGTCAATGCCTCACTGATAACGTGCGTCAGGGTCACACGGCCAGAGACATTGTCCCAGGTATGATCGCCAGTGATGCCGTCTTCATCGGTATACATGGCCTGATAGTTCCAGCCGCCGGTCCAGGTGTCGGGCCAGGGAGAAACCACGTCGTACGTTTTCTGATCCTGGGTGTAGCGCACGCCGAGTCCCAGGGTGGTGGCTTCGGTCATGTCGTAGGTAGTATTGGCGAACACACCCCAACCGGAATAATCCCCCAGGGTATCGGCAGCTTCGATAGAGAGGTTGTCCGGGGCGTATTCCCACGGCTCGCCCTCAAACCCGAAGGCTTCGTCCAACACATCCTGCGGCAGCCTGTCACAGGTATCGAAGGTTTCCAGGCCCTCTTCCCATTCATCTGCATAAATGCCGTCACAGATAAAATCTTCGTTGTCAATGCCGGCAAAATAGGCGTTGACCTCTTCCTGATAGTAAGACGCACCCAGTACGTAATTGAAAGGACCGGCACTGTTGGAAGTGAGGCGGAATTCCTGGCTGAAGAAATCGCCGGACTGATCGCGCTCGTAGGTATCGATCGGCTCGGGAGTACCGTCGAAATCTTCTACATAAGTGTAATTGTGCGTTTTGTAGCCGGTAATGGACGTGAAAGTATGACCACTGGCAAGCTCATGATCGACGGTCAGCATAACGTCAGCGATTTCTGACTCATCCACGCCCTGCGTATCGTTATAGACTTGGTCGTAATCGCCTTCCGGGATCTCATAGGCATAGCCTGCACCGCTATCGAAAGCCCGATAGATGGTGCCATCCCCTTCTCGATCCTCGTACTGGGCCAGCAGGGTCACGGTGGTATTGTCAAAACCGTCGTAGACCGCAGTCATACGCATGGCGTTCAGTTCGCTGGCGCCCAGATCCGGGCCACCTGACAGGTTTTCAACATGGCCGTCCTGGGAGAAGTGCTTGCCCGCGATACGCACTGCCAGGTCTTCACTCACCGGCACGTCTACGCCGCCTTCCAGTTCTGTGCGACCATATTGGCCCGCCCCTACGGAGATATCGCCGGCAAAAACTTCACCGGGTTTCCGAGAAACCATGGAGATGGCACCAGAGGCTGTATTGCGGCCGAACAGCGTGCCCTGAGGCCCCTTGACTACCTCGACCCGCTCCAGGTCATACATACTGGGCGTGGCGCCAGTGCGACTCTGATACACACCGTCCAGGAAGATACCCAGTGCCGGATCGCTGCCGCTTCCAAAACTGTTGTTGTTGACTCCGCGCACAGAGACGGAGTCGAAGAAAGAGTCGTTGGTCTCACCGGAGACGCCGGGGGTCAGGGCAAACAGATCTTTGAAGTCACTCAAGTTACCGTTCTTGACCGTATCGCCAGTAAAGGCGCTGACCGCCATCGGCACATCTTTCAGCGATTCCGCACGCATCTGCGCCGTAACCGTTACTTCCTCGATTTCAGGTGCCGCCGTAGCACCGCCACTGACGGTAAATACCACTGCACCGACGGCGGACGCCAGCACACATTTTTTCGCTTCGAAAGCCTTGCAGGTAAACGACATCGTTACTCCCCGTGGGTTATTTTTATCGGGTTTCAGATCCTCAACTACCACTCAGGACAGGACCCGGCGATTGAAAAGCTCGATTCGTTATCCCACAAACCGAACTATCATTCAACTTTTACTTCACCGGCCCAGCTTATCCTTCAAGCTGTAGTAGAGCATTCCCGCTACCAGCCCGGGCCAACGTAACAGCGTTCCACCGGGAAAGCTGGGTGTCGGAATGCGCGACAATATATCAAACCTCTCCTCTGTTCCGGCAATCACTTCTGAGAGCAATTTGCCGGCAAAGGTGGCCGTGGGCACGCCGTGGCCCGAATACCCCTGGCTGTAATAGACATTCGGCTCAAGCCGGCCGATGCTAGGCATCCGGTTCAGGGTGATCGCCAGGGTCCCCCCCCAACCGTAATCAATCCGGGTATCCGACAGCTGCGGGTAGATACGCAGCATGTATTTGCGCACAAACGAACGGATATCCTGGGGAAAACGGGAGGAGTAGTTCTCGCCGCCCCCGAAAACCAGCCGGTTGTCACCAGACAGTTTCCAATAATTGATCACAAACAGGGTGTCTTGTAGCGCGTAGTCGTTCGCTATCAATTCCTGTGCCAAGTCATCTGAAAGGGGCTCGGTGGCCAGCACAAAGTTGTTGATGGGCATGATTTTGCCCGCGAGTCGCGGCTCGAGTTTGCCGAGATAGCCATTACACGCCAGCACCAGGTTCCGCGCACGCACCACGCCTTTCGCTGTCCTGATGACACAGGGGTTTCCCCCGGTGTAGTCCGTAACGCGACTGTGTTCGTAGAAACGGACCCCCGCCTTCACTGCGGCCTCCGCCAGCCCCAGTGCGTAATTCAACGGATGCAGGTGTAGCGACCCACTATCGATCTGCCCGCCATGGAAGCTATCTGAGCCAACCAGGCTCC
Organism: Microbulbifer celer; assembly: GCF_020991125.1. Classification (NCBI taxonomy): domain Bacteria; kingdom Pseudomonadati; phylum Pseudomonadota; class Gammaproteobacteria; order Cellvibrionales; family Microbulbiferaceae; genus Microbulbifer; species Microbulbifer celer. Next base: position 1,643,216 of record NZ_CP087715.1, on the reverse strand, counting down.
GAACTTCATCCTTTTCCGCGTAGCGGATCTTGTCGTATCCGTAGCGGCTCTGAAGCATCTCGGCCTCTTGTTTCAGGTCCGGGGCATCCCCGGGTTTGGCCGCGAGATGCATGATACCGCGCTTGAGGTCGCACTGGATATTGTGGCGCGTCACCAGATCTTCCACGAGATCCACCGCCTCCAGGCCCAGGTCCCACAGAGTCTTGGCGGTATCGAACCCGAGCATCTTTTCCAGGTCCTCCTGCCCCTTGCGCTGCCCTACTCCCACATGACCGCCATTGCGGCCGGAGGCGCCCCAGGCAACGCGCTCGGCTTCCAGCACCACTACGTCATAACCTGCTTCAGCGAGGTGCAAGGCACTGGAGAGACCCGTGTAGCCCGCACCGATAATGCACACATCCGCCTGAACCTCTTGCTCCAGAGCACCAAAAGAAGGCGCGGCGTTGGCGCTCGCCGCATAGTATGAATCGGTATGGCCCAACAGCTTGCTGACAGTTCCAGTGGCAGACATAGTCTTCTCCGTGTACATCGTTGGTAGTGGATTCAGTTTCCCGGTGCTTGGCGGTATGGATTGCAAAAGCCTTGGGGAGTCAGAGAGCTTACAGCACCACAGGTAAAAACCGAATCATTGTTCAATAATTTATTGAATGATAATTCGGTTTATTGTCATAATCAAAGTTCGCCGCTTTGCCGGCTACCAATGTTGCTTCCAAATGGACGGCAAAAGATCCGTTGGCGGCCAGGTCTCGGCGGGCTCTATACTAGTGATCCCCTTAAGAGTCGGCTTCTGTGCAGAAGTCTTCAGAGGGGAAACCTCCTGATAATCAAGGTGCACCATGGACAAGATTACCCAGTGGCTCGCAGAACATTCCATTTCTGAAGTCGAGTGCCTGGTCCCGGACATGTCCGGAAACGCGCGAGGCAAATTTACCCCCACCGACAAATTTCTCACCGAAGACAGCCGTCTGCCTGAAAGCATTCTGGTGCAGACGGTAACCGGCGACTACGTCGATGAACACAACGAGCTGGTGGACCCCGCCGACACCGACATGCTGCTGGTACCCGACCCGGACTCCATTCGACTTAACCCCTGGGCCAACGAACCAACCGCGCAGATTATCCACGACTGCTATACCCGGGACGGTAAACCCCACCCCATCAGCACGCGAAATATCCTGAAACTTGTGCTGGAAAAGTACGCAGAGCAGGGCTGGAAACCGATTGTCGCACCGGAAGTCGAGTTCTACCTGGTCAAGCGTAATGTGGATCCGGATGAAAAGTTGTCCGCTCCGGTGGGGCGCTCCGGGCGCACGGAGAAAACCCGGCAATCCTACAGCATCGACGCTGCCAATGAGTATGAGTCGATCATTGAAGACATGTATGACTTCTGCGAAGCGCAGGGCCTGGATGTCGATACGCTGATTCACGAATCAGGCACCGCACAGATGGAGATCAACTTTCTCCATGGTGATCCGTTGAAACTGGCAGATCAGGTATTTACCTTCAAGCGCACCGTTCGCGAAACGGCTTTACGCCACGATATCTACGCGACGTTCATGGCCAAACCCATGGAAGACGAGCCCGGCAGTGCGCTTCATCTCCACCAGAGCATTGTCGATATCGAAACTGGCAAGAACATCTTTGTGGACGAAAACGGTGAAGAAAATGAGCACTTTCTGCACTTCATTGGCGGCATGCAGAAATACACTCCCGGGTTTATCACCTTCTTTGCTCCCAACGTCAATTCCTACCGCCGGTTTACTCCGGAAATGGCGGCGCCTACCAGCCTGCACTGGGGGTACGACAACCGCACGACTGGCTTGCGGGTGCCTGACAGCTCTCCCCAGGCAAAGCGCTTGGAAAACCGCTTCCCGGGCGCAGACTGTAACCCCTATCTCGCCATCGCTACCTCGCTGGCGTGCGGCTATCTGGGGATGATGAATAAAATCAAACCCAGCGAACCCTATAAAGGGGATTGCTCGAAAGAACCGATCTCCCTGCCCCGTACCCAGGAGCATGCTCTCAGCCTACTGGCAGAATGTCCCGAGGCCGTCGAGATGTTTGGTGACACCTTTGTACGTGCCTGGGCGGCGATCAAACGCGATGAGTACGAAGAGTTCACACGGGTAATCAGCTCCTGGGAGCGCGAGTACTTGCTGCTGAATGTGTAACCGCTTCACCCAAGATCCAAGCCCATAAAAAAACCGGCGATTGCCGGTTTTTTATCGGATATGAACCACTCATTTGTGCTCAGGATCTTTCCAGTAATCCTTGACTGTATCCTTCATCTCTCTTGCGAGAATGGAGATGCCGAAGAGGTTGGGTAGAGTCATCAACACAATGGCCACCGCCGATAGGTTCCAGATCACCGTAGTGTCCTCAATGGCAGCCCAGAAGAACGCCACTACGTACACTAATCGATAGGGCATCACGGCTTTCGGGCCGAACAGGTAAATCATCGACCGGTCGCCATAATAAGACCAGGCAATGGCCGTAGAGAATGCGAACAGCAGGATACCCAGGGTGACAATGTAGCTACCGTATTCACCAAAGAAGCCCTTCTGGAAAGCCAGGTTGGTGAGCGCCACAGAGTGCACCAGCGAGTTCCCCCAGATAGCGACATTCTCATTGACGAAGCGGCCCTGGTTCACATTCAGCACGCCACTGAACTCATCGTCTCCGACACGGAACTGAATATCCTCGGCAACGGATCGAGAATTGATGATGGTGAACTCTTCCTTATTGAGCGGAAGGCCATCGGCGACTATTACCGTTCCGGTATAAGGCCGCACCTCACTTTCTTTGCCGTTGAGGAAACTGAACAGCTGATTGACATCCTGCTCTTCCTGATCGGTGTAGCTACCCGCAACGACCGTCATATCCGCACGCTCAAACCGGTTTAAATGCTTTTCGCTCCACACCCCGGACGACAGGATGACCAAGCCCGTCAGCGTACAGATGATGAGAGTGTCGATGAACGGCTCCAGCAGGGAAACCATGCCCTCTGACACCGGCTCATCTGCCCGCGCCGCGGCGTGCGCAATCGGTGCCGAGCCCTGCCCCGCTTCATTGGAGAACAGCCCCCGGTTGACACCGCGGTTGAAGGCGTAGGCAAAGCTGGCACCGAGAAAGCCGCCCATGGCCGCACTGCCATTAAACGCGCCGGAGAACACCGCAGCGAAGGAAGGAATGATATTCTGATAGTTGTAGAGAATGACCGCCAGCGCGCCAATCACATACAGGACAGCCATCACCGGTACGATGGTGGACGTCACTTTGGCGATGCGGGTGATGCCGCCAATGATCACCAGGCCGAGCAGGATAGCCAGCACACCACCTGTCAGCATTTTGCTAAAGCCGAAGGTGTCATACATGGCCTGGGCGATATTGTTGACCTGCGGCAGGCTACCGGTGCCGAACGAGCTGATGACCGTAGCAATCGCGAAGATTACCGCCAGCCATTTCATGTTCAGACGACGCTCCATGTAAAACATGGGACCACCCGCGTAGTAACCGTCAGCAGCTTTGATACGGTACTTGTGCGAAAGCGTCACCTCGACGAACTTGGTCGTCATACCCAGAAACGCGGTTACCCACATCCAGAACAGCGCCGCCGGCCCCCCCAGGAAGATGGCCAGGCCGACACCACCAATATTACCAGTACCCACCGTGCCGGAGAGTGCAGTAGCAAGTGCCTGGAAGTGGGATGTATCCCCGGGATCACCGGGCTTATCGTATTTACCCCGTACAATTTTCAGGGCGTGGCCGAAATAACGGACCTGAGGAAAACCGAGGTAGAGCGTAAAGAAAAAGCCTACACCGAGCAGTACCCAGGGAAACCAGGGCGCAGAGCCCAGTAAACCATCCATGGATAAGAGCAGCTGATTAAAAGATTCCAAACGAACCCCCACTACTGATTTATTCTGTTTAATTTGTCTTCAGCAAAAGCACCGGATTCCGGCGCTCGATGCGAGGCAGATTAGCAGTTTCGATCCACAGAGAACAGGAGTGCGCCAATCAACAGCAGGATAGACCTGATTTCTGCCATAAATTACACAATTCACCAATTTTTCTGGCATTCAAGAAATTTTTGTCGCGCAAATTTTCCTGCGCCCCGCTAACCCGCATCCAGCACAAACTGCGTCCGGTGTGGAAATACCCCGAACTGGCCACCAGTGTGCACGAAAACGATATCTTTACAGCCGGAATAACCCCCATTTTTAATGTCCTGCAACATCCCGTTAAAGGCTTTTCCGGTATAAACGGGGTCCAATAAAATACCTTCCAATCTCGCTGCAGCACTGATCACTTCGTACACTTCCTGATCGGCAATTCCGTAACCAGGGCCGATATACTCATCACACACGTCGATGGATAATTTATGCGGATCAACGGCACTTTGCGAACCAGGGTGCGCCTGACGCCGATTCCAGTCCAGCACATCCCGTGCCACTTTTTCCTCGAAATAGCTACGATTGTCACAGACGGCGTATGCGCGCACCAGGTGAGCAGCGCCCATCAGATATCCGCCCAGGGTCAACCCGGCCTGGGTTCCCCCGCTTCCGCTGGCACAGATCACGTACTCCGGCGAAATCCCGTGATGCGCAAAATCCTCCTGGAGCTCTTCCGCCGCCCGGATGTATCCCCAGATTCCCAGGCCATCACTACCGCCGGTAGGAATGCTGAGTGCCCTATCCCCCTGCTCCGCATAGTACTGCTCCCAATGTTGGAACAATGCTGGCAGGTGCCCCACGTACTCTCTCAGAGGGACAAGAGAAACCGTGGCGCCGGCGAGATAGTCGACTAACAGATTGCCATCTGCGGGTACCGCGGACTCGCGGGGCTCCCGCCCTCCGCGCAAGATCAGGTGGGCCTGTAACCCGGCTTTCGCTGCGGCCAGGGCGGTAGCCCGGCAGTGATTGGACTGCTCTCCTCCACAGGTAATCAGGGTGTTACACCCCTGCGCGCGAGCTTCTGCAATGATGAACTCCAGTTTGCGCAGTTTATTGCCGGACATGGCGCTTTCGGTGAGGTCGTCCCTTTTTACCCAGATACGGGGCCCGCCATGGGGAGTGGAATACGCGGCCGTTATGCGGTCCAGAGGTTCCAACGGCGTGGGGAGGTTGGCCATTGGCACCCGTGCGGGATATCGGATTGACATACTTGCCCTCTTACCCTGAATCAGCTTGCCCAACTATTGGCTAAACGGAACCCGAATACAAAAAAACCCGGCATTGGCCGGGTTTTCAGATCGATCAAATCACGATCAGATGTTCTTGATGGTGCCCTTGGGCAGAACAGCGTGAACTGCAACTTTCTGGAACTTCAGTTTCATGTTGTCAGCCACTTCCAGAATCAGGTAGTCATCATCGACTTTCTCTACTTTACCCAGCATACCGCTGGTCATTACAACCTCATCACCTTTTTTCAATGCGGTGACCAGTTCCTGATGCTCTTTCTGGCGTTTGCGCTGCGGACGAATGATAAACAGCCACATAAACACAAACAGGCCCGCAAACATCAGCAGGGTAATCAAGGGGTTGCCCTGAGCTGCCGGAGCGGCCTCTTGCGCCATGGCGGCAGGAATAAAGAAATCCATGTTATGAACCTCGGTAGAGTTGGGAAAATTCTGGGCGCCAACTCTAACGATTTTACTGGGCAGTGGCAATCCGGAGCGCGCGATAGTGCAAACGCTCCAGATTAGCGCGACGCGAGGTATTTACACCGACAGGAATCGCCGACAACGTGACGATGGGCCTTGGGGCCCACGCACAGCCGTTTTCAATGATTCCTGGTACTACTTACCTGGTACTACTAGCAGAAGTACTAGAAGCGCTGGCGAACCTGACGGCGGTAACCGGTAGGAGACATACCTGTCCAACGCTTGAACGCGCTGGTGAAGCTTGTTCTGTCTGAGAAATCGAGGATACGGGAAATACCATCGACACTCAGTGCGGTATCTTTCAGGAAATGTACCGCGTGGCGGAAACGCACATGGTCACGTAGTGAGGCAAAACTGAGGTTGTGCTCCTGAAGGCGGCGCTGCAGGGTCCGGGTAGACATACTGAGATCGGAGGCCACCGGGCGAATAGCCAGTGATGCTTTACCGATCCGTTGTTCCAGTACGTCGATCACCCGGGCGGCAATACCAAAACTGGTTGCCTCCGGCGGCGCCAGCAGCTGGTCAAGAATGTTCGGATCGCCGGACAGTCTGGCCTGCTGCAAAGGCTTGTCTTCTGAGAGCGAAGCTTGATCTGGCTGAATATGGTTCATTGAGCTGCTCCTTGATGGATTCCTTGAGCCGCGGTTATTTTTTTACGCCCGCTTCCTGCGAGTCCCTAATTTACCACTACCAATACGACTGGCAACAACCTGGGTGTGGGCGCACCTGAAAACAGGCACAAAGCCTGCCCAGAACATCAAATGGGAGATACTACTTCCTCGCACCACACTCAATCGCTCTGGGCCATACGCTTGGGCGGCGCTCCTTTACACAAGCCAGTATAGACCATCTGGGGAGAATGCAAGGCGCGACAACGAATTTTTTTCGCCCGAATCACACCAAATTGTCGATAAGTCATTAGCCGCCCTTCAGTCAGGGCGACCTGTCTGAACAAAACTGTCTAAGATGACAGTGAGATGACGGATCCTGTCAAACCAGATTCTCGTCAATCCAGTTCAGAACATCATCGTGGTGCGACTTGGTTTTGACCTTCTCGATGATGTGTTGCAGACGGCCATTTTTGTCGATGATGAAGGTAGTACGAATCAGCCCCATGAACTCGCGGCCCATAAACTTCTTCAATCCCCAACAACCGTATTTGTCGGCGATCTTGTGATCTTCATCCGCGAGCAGATCAAAATTGAGCTCGTGCTTGTCGATGAATCGCTGCAGCTTGCTTTCTGGATCCGGACTGAGCCCCAGAACCACTGTGTCGCGTTCAGCAAAGGCATCGGCGCTATCGCGAATACCACAGGCCTGTGTAGTACAGCCTGGGGTCAGGGCTTTTGGATAAAAGTAGAGGACTACGTTTTTCTCGCCCCGGAAGTCCTTCAATGCCACTTTTTCGCCACTCTGGTTCTTCAGTGTGAACACCGGTGCGAGATTGCCGATTTTCGGAAATGCCATCTGCTCTCCCCTCTTTCTGTGCAGGCTGGAAAAAGCGGAGATTAAACGATTGACGCGGATTTATACAGATTACTGCCAGGTCAAAAGTCCTGATATTCAAAGCTGCGCTCTTTGCGGGCGCTGATACCACAATCACCCAGTTTTTCGATCAGCGCAGCCTTCTCCCCATCGGTCAGGAAATCACCTACTTCCAGACAGCCCTCGGGGCCAGTAAACGTTACCGCCGCCGGTTCTGTCGTGGTCGGCCCCATACGCACCAGTACCGCGAGACTGTCACGCCTGAATTCTGTGTGGTACTCCGGCTTCTCCAGGGTTCCACGGCCGGAATCCAGAACCACCCGATCATCGTTGATCCGGATCACCTGCCGCCGGGTGCCCTCCAGGTACACATACCCAAACAGCACCGCCAGCAGGAGGACTTCCAGCCCGGCAAACGGGATCACCATCCAGGCTCCGGCAAGGGCGAAGGCAATACTGATCCCGAGGGAAACCGCAACCAGGGAGATGAACACCCACAGGTTGCCGGCAAGAGAAAGGGATTGGTTTGGGGCAAGCAGAATACAGGCCCGACGACCACGGCGGCCGGTGACTTCTTTGACCATGATGCAACATCCATCACTGTGACCCCCTCAGTGTAGGACAGCGCCAAATTGAACAAAGAGTCACCAGTCAGGCATTAGGGGTGTCACGTCATGTGCGAATACAGATCCCGGCCACCGTCCCGTCACTTGCGCGTATTCGAGGCTTCTATACTGGCCCCGCGGGCTGGATTTTCCTTCCGGGAGGCGGCAAGATGCCTGCCGTTAACCCCTAAGGCTGTAGCCAGCAGTAACCCGGGAGCGCCCGGCCACAAGCCGTGCACCAGACAACGCCCAATTCCAAGTCAAAATTGGGCAAGGCTCTGGGCAAGATTCCCGGACAACAAGAGCAAAACCATGCAAGTTGAATCCATCGATACGCTATTGAAATCCAGCGGGCGCGAGGGGCAGACCGTTCGCGTTCAGGGCTGGATCCGCACACGCCGCGACTCCAAAGCCGGCCTATCCTTTCTCGCCGTGCATGACGGCAGCTGCTTCGACCCGATCCAGGTCGTTGTGGAAGCCTCCATCAGCAACTACCAGTCCGAAATTCTGCGCCTCACCACCGGCTGCGCCGTGGACATCGAAGGCACCATCAAGCCTTCTGAGGGTAAAGGACAGTCTATCGAGCTGCTGGCCACTAACGTCACTGTGGTGGGCTGGGTGGAAGACCCGGATACTTACCCCATGTCCCCCAAGCGCCACAGCATGGAACACCTGCGCGAACACGCGCACCTGCGGCCGCGCACCAACGTGAGCGGCGCGGTGGCGAGAGTACGCAACTGCATCGCCCAGGCGATTCACCGCTTCTTCCACGAGCGCGGATTCAACTACATCCACACCCCGATCATCACCGCTTCCGACTGTGAAGGCGCGGGTGAGATGTTCCGGGTGAGCACCCTGGATCAGACCAACCTGCCGCTGACGGATGGAGGTGCTGTGGATTACGCGGAAGATTTCTTCGGCGAAGAGACTTTCCTCACCGTATCCGGCCAGCTGAACGTGGAGAGCTACTGCCTGGCGCTGTCCAAGGTGTACACCTTCGGCCCCACCTTCCGCGCGGAAAACTCCAACACCACCCGTCATCTGGCGGAGTTCTGGATGGTGGAGCCGGAAATCGCCTTCGCGGATCTTGCGGACTGCGCCAACCTCGCGGAAGAAATGCTGAAGTATATCTTCCGCGCGGTGCTGGAAGAGCGCCCGGACGATATGGCGTTCTTCGCCCAGCGCATTGATAAGGAAGCCATCAGCCGCCTGGAAAACATCGTTGATAACGAATTTGCTCGAATCAACTATTCCGAGGCGATCGAGATCCTGGAAAACTGCAAAGAGAAGTTCGAGTTTCCGGTTTCCTGGGGTATCGACCTGGCCTCAGAGCACGAACGCTACCTGGCGGAGAAGCACTTCAAAAAGCCAGTGATCGTGCTCAACTACCCGAAGGACATCAAGGCGTTCTACATGCGCATGAACGACGACGGTAACACCGTTGCGGCAATGGATGTCCTGGCACCGGGTATCGGCGAGATTATCGGCGGCTCCCAGCGTGAAGAGCGTCTGGACAAGCTGGATGCGCGCATGGATGAAATGGATATCCCGAAAGCGCACCTGGACTGGTACCGGGACCTGCGCCGCTACGGCACCGTGCCCCACGGTGGTTTCGGTCTGGGGTTTGACCGTATCGTTTCCTATGTGACCGGTATGGGCAACATCCGCGATGTCATCCCCTTCCCGCGTACACCGCGCAATGTGAAGTTCTGAGCCTTAACCCGGCACAAAAAAACCCGCACACTGTGCGGGTTTTTTTTGGCTTTTACTGATTACAGTAAAAGCTTACGGCAGCAGGTGCGCAACAGCGTCGCGCTCTTCAGCCAGTTCGGTCTCGGTCGCAGTCATCTTCTCACGGGAGAAATCATTGATGTCTACGCCCTGAACGATTTCCCAATCACCGTTCTTGCACACAACCGGGAATGAGTAGATCAGGCCTTCCTGGATACCGTAGGAACCATCGCTGTACACACCCATGCTGGTCCAGTCGCCTTCGGCAGAGCCCAGCGCCCAGTCGTGCATATGGTCGATGGCGGCGTTGGCTGCAGACGCTGCAGAGGAAGCGCCACGCGCCTTGATGATCGCGGCACCGCGCTGCTGTACGGTCGGGATGAAGTCGTTCTCGTACCACTCCTGGTCCACTTTACCCATGGCGTCTTCGCCGTTCACCTTGGCCTGGTGCAGGTCAGGGTACTGGGTCGCGGAGTGGTTGCCCCAGATGGTCATGTGAGTGATGTCATTCACCGTGGATTCGGTCTTGTTCGCCAGCTGCGTCAGCGCGCGGTTGTGGTCCAGGCGAGTCATGGCGGTGAAGTTACGCGGATCCAGATCCGGTGCGTTACGCTGGGCAATCAGCGCATTGGTATTGGCCGGGTTACCCACAACCAGGACTTTCACGTTGCGCGCGGCAACATCATTCAGGGCTTTGCCCTGAGCGGAGAAGATTGCGGCGTTGGCTTCCAGCAGGTCTTTACGCTCCATACCCGGACCGCGCGGACGCGCGCCTACCAGCAGAGCGTACTCCGCGTCTTTGAAGGCAACGGTCGCGTCGTCAGATTGTACGATGCCAGCCAGCAGCGGGAAGGCACAATCTTCCAGCTCCATGGCGACGCCTTTCAGCGCTTCCAGTGCGGGAGTGATTTCCAGCAGCTGAAGAATAACTGGTTGATCTTTACCGAGCATTTCGCCGGCAGCGATGCGAAACAGCAGCGAATAGCTGATCTGACCGGCGGCGCCGGTAACTGCAACACGAACAGGTGCTTTCACGTTTAATCTCCGTTGTTTTCAGGCGCCCGCATTATAGGGCCTTGCGAATTAATTGCATTATCCTTTGGTCGGAATCGGGCCCAGATGGTCAGGCCAAATCCTTCTGAGAGCCCGTATAGCGGGTTTTCAGGGCCGAATACAGCTGATTACTGAAATTTTCTGCTGTACTGTCCAGAGATTCTGCAATTTCCGCCAGATGCTCGTTGTCTTCCTTTCCGAACCACAACTTCTGGTAGGTCCCCTCCTTGTAGCCGTGGTCCTGACGGAAACGATTGAGGACGTTCTTGCCCACATAGCGGCGGTACAGATCCTCAAATGGCAACTCACAGTCGGTCATTAATTGTGCGAAGCCGACCAAATCGAACTGTTTGCTGGACAGGGTGTTGAGCGTGAAGGCCTCCAGGTTTTCCCGGAAATTACCGGCAGCAGGCTGCTCACCAGCCAACTGCTGTTCCATTTTCGCGGCCACTGCGTCCGGACTACCCTGTTGCAGCTCCAGGCTCAACCCAAAGTGCCAGATGTCCACCAGCTCCAGCTTCACCTGCTCCATTTCCGGATCCTGCTTCTTCCACCACTTCCAGCCGTAGTGGTCGAGCAGCTCTGCGCTCTCTACCCAGATGGCCCGGTACCAGGGGAAATTCTGGCCACGCCAGTTTTCGTTGACGAGCGTATTGATGTCGTCCTGCAAGGCCAGCATGGTCTGCAATTGCTGTTGCAACATAAGCAATTCCTGATGATCGTCTAGATGACTTGTAATAACCCTGCGCGCTCAAGCGGCGCGGGGGAATAATCGATGGAAGTTATTGGTGGTGATTTCAGCCAGCTCTTCGTATTCGAGCCCGCGCAACTCGGCGATGAATTCCGCCACCTCGCGCACATAGGCGGGAATATTTGGTTTGCCGCGATACGGCACTGGCGCCAGATAGGGAGAATCGGTCTCGACCAGCAAGCGATCCAGAGGGACCTGTTTGGCGACTTCACGTAGTTCTGCCGCATTCTTGAAAGTCACAATGCCTGACAGGGATATGTAGTAATTGAGATCCAGGGCGGCCTTGGCCATTTCCCAGCTCTCGGTAAAGCAATGCAATACGCCGGCATGCTCGCGGCTGCCGTGCTCCCGAATCAACTCGATCGTATCCTCGCGCGCATCCCGGGTGTGCACAATCACCGGCAGCCCGGCTTTGGCCGCTGCCTGCAGGTGGGCGGTGAAACTCTGCTTTTGTACGTCTTTGGTTTCGGTGCTGTAGTAGTAATCCAGCCCGGTTTCCCCCAGTGCAACCACGTTGGGTTGTTTGGACAGCTCAATCAGCCTGTCTACATCAGCGAGCCCGGACTCCACGTCCAGCGGGTGCACGCCGACAGAACAAACCACATCATCGTGTTGTCCGGCGATTTCCACCACGCGATCTGCATTGTCCAGACTGATACCTACACAGAGAAACTTACCGATACCACGGCTGCGGGCGAGATCGAGCACTTCGTTCAATCCGCCGTCAAACTGTTCGAGCTTCAATCTATCGAGATGGCAATGGGAATCGACCAACATCGGAACTTTACCTCCGGTTCGTGTGGTGAGGAAATATGTGAACGGAATTATACAGACGGGGCAGCACCTTGCGATGCTGCCCCGTCAGTCAGGCTGCAGAAAGCCCTGTCAGAAACTTCGCCAGAAAGTTTCAGAGCGTATGGGTTGGGCGGCTGGATTCCAGGGAGCCCGCCAGCAGGGTCTCAATCTTGGCCTGAGCGGTGTTTTCCTTGTCACTGAACTGGATTCCGATACCCGGCGTGCGGTTGCCCTGGGCACCGTTAGGTGTAATCCAGACCACTTTGCCGGCCACCGGCAGCTTTTCCGGTTCGTCCATCAGGCTTAACAGGAGAAACACTTCGTCTCCCAGGCTGTACGACTTATCAGTACTGATAAACAGGCCGCCATTCTTCACAAACGGCATGTAGGCCGCGTAGAGCACCGACTTGTCCTGGATTTTCAGCGATAGAATGCCGTTGCGGGCGCCGCCACCCATGCCTTTCATACGCTACCCCGTATCCTTTTGTGTTGTTCCTACGCTGATCTGACGTAGTTTTTTGTTGTGTGTAGTTTCTTGTTTTGCGTTGTGGCGTTACGGTACCCCGACTTCCACGGGGTGTCTAACGAAATATCCTGGCCCAGCGAATCAGCAGCTCCTCTACCAGTAACCGCTTATTCGGGTTGCTGTTGCCGGACAGTAGCTGCTTCGCCTTGAGCAATTGATCGTAAAAACCAAACAGTGGGCGCAAGCTCTCCGGGCCACTCCCCGGCAGGCGTTGCAATAAACCCATCACCTGTGAATCCGCCGTCGTGTCCGTGCTGCGCGCTTTCAGCATCTGGGTAATCCAGTTCTGCCAGAACTGCAGCAATAACGTCAGGTCCGCCCCCTCCCCCGGGTTCTCCCAGCGCCCCGCCAGTTCAACCGGACTGGCGCCTGCTCGGCTCAGCACCGTAAGGTCAGCGAGAAATTTTTCGCGTACTTCCTGCGCCTCTGGCTCTGACAGGGCCACCGCCTGTATTGGTGCGCCGCCGGAAAGCGTCAACGCGCGTTCCGCCGCCTCACCGGTGACACCGACGTCAGACAGCCAGCGCAGGGCCACTTGTTGTGGCGGGACAGGGAAAGCAATGCTCTGGCAGCGACTGCGGATGGTCGGCAGCAGTCCAGAGGGGCTGTCTGTGATCAGCAGGAAAATGACCGATCCGGAGGGTTCTTCCAGATTCTTGAGCAGCGCATTGGCCGCATTGATATTCATCGCCTCAGCGGGCGCCAGCTGTACTACGCGTGCGCCTTCACGGCCACTGGTTCGCCCCACAAACTCGCCCAGCTGACGAATCTGCTCCACTTTGAGCGGCCCCTGTGGCTTCTCCGGCGCGATATAGAGGATGTCCGGATGGGAGCCTGCGATACGCAGCTGACAGCCGCGACATTCGCCACAGGCAAGCCCGTGACGGGGCTGGTCGCACAGCAGTAGTGCTGCAAAAGCATCGGCGAACTGGCGCTTGCCCAAGCCTGGCTGGCCACTGATCAGCAACGCATGGGGACACCGCCCGGTATTCCACTGAGCGCCCAATCGCTGCCACTGCGCGCCCTGCCACGGTAGCGGAGAAGGCACCGGGGCTTGACGCCCGACCGGGTCGCGGCTTACTTCCTGACTCATGGCTGAACCACCAATCTATCCAGCTCCGCGGCTAACTGGTCCTGGACCGCAGCAAGCCCCTGCGAGGCATCAATCACTGCATAGCGCGCGGGGTCCGCATCGGCACGGGCACGATAGGCCTCGCGCACCTTGTGAAAAAATGCGAGCTGTTCGCTTTCAAAGCGATCGGCTTCACCGGTGTTGGCCGCCCGTTGCAGGCCAACCTCCGGATCGAGATCCAGCAACAAAACACAATCCGGTCGCAGATCCCCCTGTACGGTCTGCTCCAGTTGCGCAATCAGGGATTTATCCAACCCCCGGCCTCCGCCCTGATAGGCATAGGTGGCATCTGTGAATCGATCGCAGATTACCCACTGCCCGGCAGCCAGCGCCGGTCTGATCACCCGATTGAGATGCTGGGCCCGCGCGGCAAAGACCATCAAGAGTTCAGCGGTCGGATCTACGGACTCATCGCGCTTTTGCAATAACAGTTCGCGCAATTGTTCTGCCAGCGGCGTACCTCCGGGCTCCCGGGTTTGAATAAAATCGATCCCCCGGGATTCAAACCATTGCGTGACGAAGTTCAGGTTGGTGGATTTACCCACGCCCTCGCCCCCTTCCAGGGTGATAAATCTACCGCGTTTTTCTTGCATGAAAGTCTTACTGTTCTGATTCTGTCGGCGACTCGGATTCCGCAGCGGCGGGACTGGAGCGGTAATTACTACGACGCTGCAACTGGTATTTACGCACCGCCCGATTGTGCTCCGCCAGCGAGGCAGAGAAATGATGAGTGCCATCGCCCTTGGCAACAAAGTACAGCGAATCGCCGTCTTTGGGGTGCAGTGCAGCGTGTATCGCCTCGCGCCCGACCAAGGCAATGGGCGTAGGCGGCATACCGCCAATCACGTAGGTGTTGTAGGGGGTTGCCTGCCGGAGGTGTGAGCGCAGCAGGTTGCCATCGTAGGACGCACCAAGACCGTAGATCACGGTGGGATCCGTCTGCAGGCGCATGCCCTTTTCGATACGTCGCACAAATACGCCGGCGATCTCGTCCCGCTCCCAGGGTGCACCGGTTTCCTTTTCGACAATCGAGGCCATGACCAGCGCCTCGTAGGCATCATCGTATGGCAGGCCATCCGCGCGCGCTTCCCACTCCTGGCTCAGCACCTTCTGCAGACGCGCGTGGGCCTGCCGCAACAGGTCAATATCGCGTATGCCGGAACGATAGACGTAAGTATCGGGGAATATCTGCCCCTCGGGATTACCATCGATTCCCAGGGCAGCCGCTGCCGCCTGGGGAGACTCGCCGGCCGGCGTCTTGACGATACGGTCCGAAGCACGGATCTGCATCAGGGCCTGCTGGAACGTCCAACCTTCCACCAACGTCACACGATAGCGGGTGACATCCCCACGGTGCAGGCGCGCCACCAGATCCATGGCATTGCTGCCGGCAGGAATCATATATTCCCCCTGATGAATACTGGTCTGATCCTTCAAACGCGCGTAAATGCGAATAATCCGCGGATGTTGCACCGCACCCTGCTGTTCAAGGCGATGCAGTACCCGGGAGAGGCTACTCCCGCTATCCACTTCTATCCGCAGGCCATCAGTGCCGACCGCTAATGGCTGAACAAGAGTGGCCTGTGCCGTCCACAGCAGTGCTGCGCCACCGGCAGCTCCCATCACCAGCACCAGGAAAAACCAAAGCCAGAATTTTCGGCGCCTGGGAGGCACCGGGGATTTTGTCTGTTTTTTCGATTTCGATATTTTGGCCACGATCACTTCACCACAATTCTTGCGCGACCAGGCGCTGCAATTGAGTCACTGGAGATTCTGACCCGAAATCTTTGCGGGGTATCCAGTCGCTGTCAAATACAGAGGTTACCGGAATCACGCCTCGAACGCTGTTACACAGTGCCAATTCTTCTGCGGTATGTAGATCGCACAGCCGGAGCTCCGTTTCTCCAAGTTGAATCCGGTCTTGCAACCAGGAGCGCATCACGCCTCGGACACCACACCGAGCCAGGTCCGGCGTCCACCACTGCCCGTCGCGGTACATCAGCAGGTTGCAACGGAGGGTCTCCACCAGCGCGCCCGAAGTATCCAGCAACAGCCCTTCCCAATCGGCAGCCCTGCCATGGAGCTCGGCAGACGCCTTCTCGTAGGCGGCCCGATCCAGGCGCTTACAGCCGGATTCGGAGGCAGAACCACTCACCAAATGGGTCGCGCAGGGGTACAGTGTTACCCCGCCACTCCACGGGGTTTCCCTCTCCAGAGGGAAAGCACTCAAATCCCAATGGGGTATTTCCTCAACACTGCCATAGCGCAGACGCACCCGGGCACCGTTG
This sequence comes from Microbulbifer celer, assembly GCF_020991125.1. NCBI lineage: Bacteria > Pseudomonadati > Pseudomonadota > Gammaproteobacteria > Cellvibrionales > Microbulbiferaceae > Microbulbifer > Microbulbifer celer. The sequence continues at coordinate 1,627,188 of NZ_CP087715.1, read as the reverse complement.
CGCCACGCGCTAACCGCCACGCCAATCTGCGCCAGACCGGCTTCGATACGTTTGATCGTTGCCTCGTTAATTCCGGAGCAACGCTGCAACCGATCCCGGTGGTAGGTCCAAAGGGAAAACGCTCCGCCCTGACAGCGCATGGTTTCCAGATATCCATTGCTGTAGTCAGCATCCGCAAGTGACGATGCGGTGATTCCGGTAGCAGAGTAATAAACTGGTGAGGGATGCATTGAGTGGATACTAAAGTGCGCCGCCCTCCCCTGAAAGGAGAAGGCGGCTATCGGATCAGACGCGCTTGAAGACGAGCGAGCCATTAGTACCGCCAAACCCGAAAGAGTTGGACAGTACCGCATCGATCTGCATTTCCTGGGCCGTGTGCGGCACCAGGTTCAGGCCAGAACAAGTCTCGTCGACATTGTCCAGGTTGATGGTGGGCGGCGCCACCTGGTCACGCAGGGCCATCGCAGAGAAAATGGCTTCAATCGCGCCAGCCGCTCCCAGCAGGTGCCCCGTCATAGACTTGGTGGAGCTCACGGCCAAAGTGTCTGCGGCGCCTTCAAATACGGAACGTACCGCGGCAATTTCCGCTTTGTCGCCCAGGGGGGTGGATGTACCGTGCGCATTGATATACTGCACAGCGGCAGGTTCCAGCTGTGCGTCCTGCAACGCATTGTGCATCGATTGCGCCGCGCCCGCGCCATCTTCCGGCGGAGAGGTCATATGGTGGGCATCGCCACTCATCCCGAACCCGGTGAGCTCGGCATAAATGTTCGCACCACGCGCCTTGGCGTGTTCGTATTCCTCAAGCACCAGCACACCAGCGCCCTCCCCCAATACAAACCCGTCGCGATCCGCATCCCACGGGCGACTGGCTGCCTGAGGGTCGTCATTGCGCGTAGACAATGCGCGCGCCGCGCAGAACCCACCCAGCCCAACGGGCGTGGTGACCATTTCGGCACCGCCACAAACCATGACATCGGCATCGCCGTACTGAATGGTACGCAGGCCGAGGCCAATGGCGTGGGTGCCTGTTGTACATGCGGTAGTAGTAGAAAGGTTCGGTCCTTTCATTCCATATTTGATCGACAGATTACCGGACACCATGTTGATGATGGCACCTGGGACAAAGAAAGGAGATACGCGGCGCGGACCTTTTTCCGCAATCAGCATTGCGTTCTGTTCAATGGCGGCAATGCCACCCATTCCGGAACCAATACAGGCACCGATACGAGGTGCATTGGTATCATTTACTTCAAGACCACTGTCCTCGAAGGCCTGAATACCCGCACTCATACCGTACTGCAGGAACATGTCCATCTTGCGGGCTTCTTTCGCCGGCAATTGGGGCTCCGGATCAAAATCTTTCACAGTGGCGGCAAAGCGAGTTGAAAATGCCGATACGTCAAATTTGTCGATATCGACAACGCCACTTTTACCTGCCAGCAGAGCGGACCAGGTGCTTTCAAGGGTATTGCCCAGTGGGCTTACAGTGCCCATACCGGTAATGACTACTCTTCTACGCGACACTTGCGCCTCCCCCGAATCAATCCAACATGCCGATGACAACATCACTGTCAGCGGTCATTTTTTTGTAAGGTACAAATAAACGGAGAGCCGCGCTATGCAACATAGAACGGCTCTCGCGATTCACGCGTAAAGGGAAAGCTTTCCCCTTACTTGTAAACTACCCAGCAGAAATCAACCAAGGTTCTGATTGATGTAGTCGATTGCCAGCTGAACAGTTGTAATTTTTTCCGCTTCTTCGTCCGGAATCTCGGTTTCGAATTCCTCTTCCAAAGCCATTACCAGCTCAACTGTGTCGAGGGAGTCAGCGCCCAGATCTTCAACAAAGGATGCTTCAGGTTTTACATCTTCTTCCTTCACGCCCAGTTGTTCAGCAACGATCTTTTTTACGCGCTCTTCAATGCTGCTCATGATTCAAATTAACTCCTAGTGGAAAAAAATCTATTGTGGTTACTGCTCAAAAAAAACATCCGCATTAAGATTCGGATCAGTAACCGGCTAACACAGCTTATGGTTAATGCGAGGCGGCATTGTACCCTGATTTTTTCGGGATGTAATGCCTCGCCTCCCAGCAACCATTGAATGATAAAAAAATTCTTACCAATCAATCATTTAGGCAGACTTTCTCGAAAGAAAATCACGCCATATACATACCACCATTCACTTGAATGGTCTCACCAGTTACATAGCCACCGGCATCACTGGCCAAAAAAGCAACAACACTGGCAATCTCTTCCGGCGCACCCAGGCGCCCCAGTGGAATCTTACCCAGCAGCGCTTCACGCTGGGCTTCCGGGAGCACTTTGGTCATATCCGTATCGATGAATCCCGGCGCAACCGTATTGACTGTAATGCCGCGGGAGCCGACTTCCGCCGCAAGAGAGCGCGCAAAACCTGCGACACCTGCCTTGGTTGCAGCGTAGTTGCTCTGGCCGGCATTGCCCATGCTCCCGACCACAGAGCTGATGTTGATAATCCGCCCCCAGCGCGCTTTGGTCATGTCCCGCAGACAACCTTTGGTTACACGGAAGACGGCAGTCAGGTTTGTATTCAGGACGGAGTCCCACTCATCGTCTTTCATGCGCATCAACAGGTTGTCCTGTGTGATGCCAGCATTGTTGACCAGAATGGTAGGCGCACCAAATTCTTCTTTGATCGCCCCCAGTACCGTAGACAGGCTATCTGCAGAAGTGACGTCCAAGGCCATCCCTGCCCCTTTTACGCCTTTCTCGGCAAAGCGGGCGGAGATTTTTTCGGCTCCAGAATCGGTTGTCGCCGTGCCCACCACAGTAGCGCCCTGGGCGCCCAGTAGATCGGCAATCGCAGCGCCAATACCGCGACTGGCGCCGGTAACCAGTGCCACCTTGCCTTCCAGTGATGTAGAAATAGACATAATTGCTCCCATTGACCGCAACCGGAATATCAGAGTTCCGGCAGAGTTGTTGTTGGTGTTATTCCGCGGTGGCTTCCACAGCTTCAGTCAGCTGTGCTGGTGTTTCGATATTGTGTGCTTTCAGGCCGCGATCAATGCGCTTGGCCAGGCCGGCAAGAACCTTGCCCGGGCCACACTCGACCAGCTGCTCGATACCACTGCCAGCCATCGCCCGGACACAGGCGGTCCAGCGAACAGGGCTGTAGATCTGCTCCACCATCAGCGCCTTGATCGCTTGCGGATCAGATTCGGGCTTGGCGTGCACATTGTGAATGACGGGGATTTCCGGTGCATGAAATACCGTGCTCTCGATTTGCGGAGCGAGCTGATCTGCGGCTGGACGCATCAGCGCAGTGTGGAATGGCGCGCTCACCGGTAACGGCATCGCGCGTTTGGCACCGGCGGCCTTGCAGGTTTCAATCGCGCGCTCGACGGCAGCGGCACTACCAGCGATGACCACCTGACCGGGGGAGTTGTAGTTTACCGCGGCGACTACGTCGCCCTCGGCCGCGGCTTCACATGCGGACTCCACGGCAGTGTCGTCGAGACCGATCACGGCGGCCATCGCCCCCTCACCCGCCGGCACTGCTTGCTGCATCAAGCGTCCCCGCTCGCGCACCAGCGCAACGGCATCTTCAAATGCCAGTACACCGGAACCTACCAGTGCGGACCACTCACCAAGACTGTGGCCGGCCATCATTGCCGGAGCCGCTCCACCTTTTGCCTGCCAGGCGCGGTAAAGGGCCACACTGGCGGTCAGCAGTAGAGGCTGGGTGCGCTCAGTGAGATTGATCTCTTCCTGAGTGCCTTGCTGGCACAGGTTCCACAGGTCATAACCGAGAACCGAGGAGGCTTCATCAAAGGTGGAGGAGATCTGCGGAAATTCCGCGGCGGCGTCCGCCAGCATACCAATCTGCTGGGAGCCCTGGCCGGGAAATACGAAGGCCAATGTTGAATTGGTCATGGAACATCCTTTAAACCCGAAAAATGGAGTTGGGTTCAGCGTGTGGGCGATCAGCCGTCGCCCATCTGTCGCTGTGCCACCGCCGACATCGCGCTATCCAGGCGCCCTGCCAGATCGGCTTCGGCACACTCCCGGGCAGTCAGCATGGCGCGGTAAAACGCCTCGCTGCTGGCACCACCGTGACTTTTGATCACGTTGCCCTGGAGCCCCAAAAAGCTGGCGCCATTATAGCGACCGGGCTCTAGCTGTGTACGCCATTTTCGCAACAGATTTATGGCTAATTGGCCAAAAAAGCGCTTAATTGGCGCCTTTTTGTCGATCGTGAAGGTCTTTTGACCGATAAGTCGTATTACGCCTTCTGCGGATTTCATCGCCACATTTCCCATCAGGCCATTGCAGACGACAACATCCACCACACCGGCAAAGATATCGTGCCCCTCAACGAACCCGACATAGTTAATGGTCGGATCCGCACCGAGAAGCTGACCCGCACGGCGAATCTCCTCCGTTCCCTTGTGCTCTTCAGCACCAATGTTGAGCAGTGCGACCTCGAGCGACTCGCGCCCACTGAAAACACGCTGGGCCTCTACGCCCAGACGCGCAAACTGCACCAGATCTTCGGCAGTACAGTCAATATTTGCCCCGAGGTCGAGCAGAAAACAGGAGCTGTCAGCAGTGGGAATGGACTTCCCGAGCGCAGGCCTGCGCACACCCGGCACAGTACCGAGAATGCTGCGCCCCAGCGCCAGCAGCGCCCCGGTATTGCCGGAAGTCACCACTGCACCACATTCACCATCCGCAACCGCCTGCAGTGCGCGAGCCATAGAGGACTCCCGCTTGCGCCGTAGCGCCTGCACCGGATTACATTCCTGGGTAATCACCTGCTCGCAACACACAATTTCCATGCGCTCACGCAGAGCTGGAGGCTGATCTAATAGAAGGGACTGAAGTTGGGAGCGGGGGCCGAAAAGCTTCAGTTCGGCTTTGGGAAAGCGGGCAATAAATCTTGCGCAGGCCGGAACGACAGAGCGGGGACCTAAGTCCCCGCCCATCGCATCCACGGCCAATCGTAATTGGCTGGACAAAGCTTACTCTTCTTCAGAAGAAGAGCCGCCAACTTCAACAACCTTGCGGCCACGGTAAAAACCGTCTTTGGTCACGTGGTGGCGATGATGCTTCTCACCAGTAGTCGCGTCTACGGACAGAGTCGGTCCACTCAGGGCATCGTGAGAACGACGCATGCCGCGACGGGAACGGGTTTTCTTGCTCTTCTGAACAGCCATTTGGTGCTCCTACACATAACTAACAGTTAACACCGGAACCGGGGCGCCTACCGGCGAGCCCTAACCCTTCAAGCAGTCACTTTGAACCGCTTGACGAACCCTTCAACTGTTCCAGTACTTTAAAGGGGTTTTCCTGCTGCTCATCGGCCGCCTTCCCGGGGGCCTCACTGTGGAAGTGCTCTTGCGGGACGCACTCTCCGTCATGAAACGCCACCATCGGCAGATTGAGCAAAATCTCATCTTCCAACACCTGATACAGGTCCAGCTCGTCACCTTCCTGTATCACCGGGTCCAAAGATTTGGGTAACGCCTTACCCTGCTCTTCCGACCAGACAAATCCCCAGGCGAGCTCTCCTTCGACATGCTGGGCCACCGGCTGCAGACAGCGCTGACACAGCATATTCACATCCAGCGTCAAATGCCCGGAGGCCATCTGGTTGCGCTGGAGATCCCGCGAAAATGTCAACTCAACGACCACGTCGCCGCTGACAGATTCCACCGACTCACCCAAACGGGGCAGCGCCTCGGAGGGCACAACACCATCGAGTTGCTGCTCACGCTGCACCAGTTTTCTGGCATCAATGCGGCGCGGAAGCGCGGTTTTCTGAGGGGGTATCGACATAAGCGCGCAATTCTATGGACTCATATGAGCCTTGTCAAAACAATTCATTGGTCGCATTATCAGCCACCTCAAAGCCGGGTTCTGGACCAGGCTCCAGCCGGCCGCACAAAAAGCAATATCCACTGGGGCCCACACCATGCGCCGCATCATTTTAGCGTCCAGCTCACCCTATCGCCGCCAACTGCTGGAAAGGCTGAGACTGCCTTTCGAATCGGCCTCTCCTCATATAAATGAAGAAAGACTTGCAGGTGAAGCGCCGGAGCAGCTTGCCGCGCGCCTGGCAGCAGAGAAGGCGCAGGCGCTGCAGCCATCCCATGACGACGCACTGATTATCGGTTCCGACCAAGTGGCCGAGTGCGACGGCAGGATACTGGGCAAGCCCGGCACCACGGAAAACGCCTATAAACAACTGCGCTTGTGCGCGGGAAAGCAGGTAAACTTCCACACCGGCGTCAGCTTGCTCGACACCAGAAGAGGCACCCACCAAACCACTTGCGAGATCTTCTCTGTACACTTCCGAAACCTGACTGACGCAGAGATCGAGCGCTATGTCGCGCTGGACAACCCTCTGGATTGCGCCGGTTCGTTTAAAGCGGAAGGTCTGGGGATTGCATTATTCGAAAAAATGGAAGGTTCAGACCCCAGCAGCCTGATTGGGCTTCCATTAATTCAATTAATCTCCATGCTTCGAAAGGCGGGAGTCAGCCCACTGACCCGGTAAGGCGATGCGCGTGACTCCAGGGTCCGAGAGTAATCAGGCAACCAGAGGCGGCCAACCCAGCAGCTCACCGAAATGATCAATAATCGCTTTGGGGTTGCAGGCGCTCAGGCGATCACGACTGTGCACACCATAGCTAACACCAATTGACGACATGCCGACGGCAGCTGCCATCTTCAGATCGTACTCGGTATCGCCAACCATTACCGCCCCATCCACAGGGCGGCCGGTCTCCGCAAGAATTTCCTGCAGCATCATCGGGTGAGGCTTGGAGGCGGTTTCATCTGCGCAGCGGCTGGTCACAAAAAGATGGCCTATGCCGTGCTCCTCAAACTCTCGACTCAGCCCGCGGCGGCTTTTACCCGTGGCCACAGCAAGCTGATGCCCATTCCCCAGCAGCTTGTCCAGCGTGGCCAGCACACCATCAAACAGAGGCAGCGGCTCTCCACGTACTGCAAGCCACTCCTCAGCGTAACATTCCCGCAACTGAGCACGCTGCTCACTACAGGCCTCCGGGAACAGCGAAGAAATGGCCTCCGGCAAGCCAAGGCCGATAATGTTACCGATTGCGGACGGGTCCAGCACCGGCAGCCCTACCCGCTCGGAAGCTCGCTGCATACAGAACACAATGCGCGCTTCAGAATTGCAGACGGTACCGTCCCAGTCGAGAATCACCAGCATGCGGATTTACCTCTAGTGTGGTGTAACGAACTAGTTACTCTTTCCCCTTCAGATCATCCCATTCAGACCTGATTGATTCGACGCCACACCCGCTAAACCTGGCTTCTCATCCGCTCAAGCACGGATTCCAGCTCCGGTGGCAACGGCGCAGCAACGTCCACCTTGCGTCCATCTGGCAGGGTGCAGCGGACATTCTGCGAGTGCAGAAACAGACGTTTCAGGCCCACCGCGCGAAACTCGCTATTCACCTCATCGGGGGCGTACTTCGAATCCCCGGCCAGCGGGCAGCCGACAAACTGCGCATGCACACGAATCTGATGGGTGCGCCCGGTAATCGGCTCTGCGCTCACCAATGTGGCACCCGGCAGGCGCTCTTCTACCTGAAAGCGGGTCTGGGAGGGCTTGCCGTCACCGTCGACCACAACGATCCGCTCACCGCTCTTCAGGGTATTCTTGCGCAACGGCGCCTCTACCAGCTTCCGGCCGCGAGGCCACTTGCCGATTGCCAGCGCCAGGTAGGACTTTCCTACCCCACCGCTGCTGCGCAGGGCCTTCTGTATATGCAGCAACACCGAACGCTTGCGAGCGACCATGATGGCGCCACTAGTGTCACGATCCAAGCGGTGCACCAATTCCAGGAACGGGCTTTCCGGATACATCTGCCGCAACGCCTCGATTAATCCCAGGCGCACGCCGCTACCACCGTGCACCGCCAGGCCCGAAGGCTTGTTCACCACCAGAAGCCCACCCTCATCAAACAGTATGGATTGCTCCAGCACTCTGCGCAGCTGCTCACCAGCCACGGCCTGTTGCGGCTGCTCGGAAGTGCGGATTGGCGGGACCCTGACGACATCTCCTGCCTTCAGGCGATACTCCGCCTTCACCCTTCCTTTATTCACCCGCACTTCGCCTTTGCGCAGGATGCGATAGACCCGGGAACGGGGCACCCCCTTAAGGCGCGCCTGGAGGTAATTGTCGATTCGCTGCCCTTCAAGCTCCTGCGGGACCGTAAGAAATTGCACGCCATTGGACACGCCGCTCTGGCCAGAGGCTGGAGCCGGGTCGGAATGGACGGTATCGGGACGTTTGTCGCGCTGGCGACCGGGAGGTGTACTTCGCATGGGGCGCATGATAGCGCCCTGTCCCTATCAATTGAAGCGCAATGATTGATGCAGTCCAGAACACCGTGATATATTCGGTCGGTCCAGATTGGGCTGGTTTTCGGCGGTGCACGTTTTTTCTGCTATACAAAAACTCAGGTGCCGTTCTTGAGAAAATACCGCCAATTGGGCCGGTGCGCGGAATGGCCGCGTCATCAACAAAACTTTGTCAGCGAGACTCCTGAGTCAATCCGCGGTGAACAAACGCACCCACATCCAGATGGTGCTATCCCGCGACAAAATCAGTCTCGCTGACCCCAGACCCCGCAGCAGCGGGACATTTGCGAAGGTAAGACGGGCCGATGCCCGCAGCGCTTGAAACAGACTCGATTCGTCACATCTCGCTCCGAGAGAAAGCTGCCAGCGACCGAACTGGCCCCCGGGTGACATCTGCGTTGGCAGGCCCGGCAAACAACTAGACAGAACCGTAAGGCCCAGCCACGAGCCCGGCCCCGGAGCAAAACAGCGATGTAACGGAAGCTGACCCGAACAGGCAGCAATCGACCGTACGCATCACGTGCATGCGCGAGCTTATCCGTGCAAACCGTGATCTACCAGCTAGGTAGCGTAACGAGCGATATGAATGGAAACCGCACCAAAATCCGGTTTCTGGAGTTAAAAGCAGTGTGACAACCAGAGCGATCTACCCATCCAAAATGGCTTAGATCCGGTTTTCCCCCTGCGCCACTGCAATTCCCGGAGTTGCGGTCGCAACTACAAGCCCTGCGAGCTTCGGCGGTGTTTGACCTTTGCGTAACGCAAGGAAAACAAAACCGCATGAAGAGAATGCTGATTAACGCAACCCAGCCCGAAGAGCTGCGCGTTGCCCTCGTCGATGGCCAATGGCTGTACGACCTCGATATCGAAAATCGCACCCGCGAACAGAAAAAAGCCAATATCTACAAAGGTAAAATCACCCGCGTAGAGCCCTCCCTGGAAGCTGCCTTTGTCGATTACGGTGCTGAGCGCCACGGCTTCCTGCCGCTGAAAGAAATTTCCCGCGAATACTTCCTCAAGCAACCCAAAGACATCGAAGGTCGCATCAAGATCAAGGATGTTGTCAAAGAAGGGATGGAAGTCATTGTTCAGGTAGATAAAGAAGAGCGCGGCAACAAAGGCGCCGCCCTCACCACCTTTATCAGCCTTGCCGGCCGCTATCTGGTACTGATGCCGAACAATCCTCGCGCTGGCGGCATCTCCCGCCGCATCGAAGGTGACGACCGCAGCCAGCTACGTGACGCACTGTCCAGTGTAGAAGTGCCTTCCGGCATGGGCATTATCGTGCGTACTGCCGGCGTTGGCCGCAGTGGCGAAGAGCTGCAGTGGGACCTCAACTACCTGCTGCAACTCTGGGCTGCGATCAAAAAAGAATCCGACGAAGCCAAAGCGCCCCACTTCCTGTTCCAGGAAAGCAACGTCATCATCCGCGCAATCCGCGACTACATGCGCGATGACATCGGTGAAGTCATTGTCGATGAGGAAGGCGCTTATCATCTGGCCGCGGAGTTTGCCCGCCAGGTAATGCCCGGCTACGCCAACAAGGTAAAGAGCTACAACGACCCCATTCCCCTGTTCAACCGCTATCAGATCGAAAGCCAGATCGAAACCGCGTTTGAGCGCGAAGTGAAGCTCCCCTCCGGTGGCTCTATCGTTATCGACGTGACCGAGGCCCTGATCTCCATTGATATCAACTCCTCCCGCGCCACCAAAGGCGGCGACATCGAGGAGACCGCCCGCAATATCAACCTGGAAGCCGCCGACGAGATCGCGCGCCAGTTGCGCTTGCGGGATATGGGTGGCCTTGTGGTCATCGATTTCATCGACATGCAGAACAAGTCCAACCAGCGCGAAGTTGAAAAGCGCATGGAAAAGGCTCTGAACATGGACCGCGCCCGGGTACAAGTGGGCCGGATTTCCCGTTTCGGTCTGCTGGAGATGTCCCGTCAGCGCCTGCGCCCATCACTGGGGGAAACCACTTTCCGTGTCTGCCCACGCTGTAGCGGCCAGGGCACCATTCGCGGCACCAAGTCCCTCGCCCTCTCCATTCTCCGCCTGGTGGAAGAGGAAGCGAAGAAAGAACGCAGCGCCGAGATCCGGGCGATCACCCCGGTGAATGTAGCGACCTACCTGCTGAACGAAAAACGCAAAGCAATTTCTGACATCGAGTCCCGCAACAAGACCCTTGTAGTCGTGGTTCCCAATGCCGAGCTCGAGACCCCGCACTTCGAAGTGCAGCGCCTGCGTGATGACGATTCCGCCACTCTGGAAACGTCTTACAAGATCGCCGGCACCATCGACGAAGCCGCAGATAAAGACGAAGAGCCACTGCGCGCACCGGCGCAACCGGCGGTGCAGCAGATCACGCACACTGCCCCGGCTCCCACTCCGGCTGCCAAACCCCAAGTGGTTGACAAGCCAAAGCGCAAACAGAGCGAGAAGAAAAAGCCAGCTGGCCTCTTTTCCCGCCTGATTGGCGCTATCGCAGCCCTGTTTGGCGGCAGCGAAGAGGAGTCCAAATCGGACAAGAAACACACGAAGTCCAGCGGACGCGGTAAAAACTACCAGCAACGCAACCGTGGCCAACGCGGCGGACGCAACCGCAGCCGTAACCGCAATCGTCGCGACGACGACCGTAAGGACGACAACAAGCGCGAGCGCAGTGACAAACGTCGCGGCGACAAGCAGCGTGGTGACACTCAAGCTCAGCGCGGAGACTCTCAGGAAGTATCGGAGCGCCAGGAGAATCCGCGTAGCCGCGACGGTCAGAGAGAAGGCCAGCGTCGCAGCCGTCGCCGTCGCAACAGCGATCGTCGCAACGAGCAGCAGCCGGTAGCGAACGAAACCACCAACGTCGCTACAGAAAGCGATGTGTCTACAGAAAGTAGCGACAACCAGCAGCGCCCTGCCCGTCGCCCGAGCAACGTACGCGGCCGCCCGCAGCCCCGTCGCCGCGGCCGCCGCAACGAAGCGGCCGCGCAGAATGCGCCGGATCAAGCCGATCAGGAGCAGGCGGAACTGAACCGTGAAGTAAACGAAGCGATCGACACGGCGGAACGCGAAACCGCTTCCAGCGAGCCAAAGGCCAAAGCCGAACGCCCGCAAGAGAAGCAACCGCGCAAAGAAAAGCGTGAAGATCGCCCGTCTCGCAAGCAGCGCGCAGAGGCAAAGTCTGAAGCTTCAGCCAGTGAATCCGGTCAGCAGCGTGAGCGTAAAGCGGAAGCGCCTGCAGCCGACAAACCACAGGTAAGCGAAGCGGAAAGCACCAAAGTGGCAGGCAGCGAGCCGCAGACGGCGAAAGCCCCCAAAGCAGAGCCTGCCAAGAAACAGCCCAAGGCAGAGGATAACCAGCCAGAAGCCGAAGCACCGACCGCCCCCACTGAGCGTGGCGAGCCGAAAGCCTCAAAAACTGAAGCGGCTGAACCTGCACCAGCAGAGGCTACAGCCTCTGAGTCAGTCACCTCTGAAGCCGCCTCTTCTGAGAAAGCTTCCCATGAGAGCAAACCTGAAGCTGAGCAAAATGCCAACGTAGCGGAGGCGGCGAAAGCGGAAACCCGCGGAGCGGAACCTGCCGATACCCAGAAATCCCAGGTAAATGACGATTTCATGGCAGAGAGCCCACAGGGTTCTGCAGCGGTTGCAGTGCACGAGGCCAAGGCTGAAGAGCAGACCGAAGAAGCCGCGGAGGTCACGACCAGTACTGAAGCGTCCAATGAGGAAGCCTCTGAAACCCAGGTGAAAGCTGCTGAGCACAAAGAACCTCGCTCCGAAAGTGCTCCGGAATCCAACGCACCTGTCCGCGCCAGTAACGACCCGCGAATCAACCCGAAACCATTGGTGGATTTCAAAGTCGTTACTGAACGCCCGGAAGTTGGTGAACTTCGCCCTCTGGACACTGCGCAACCGGCTGGGATCGAACACAAGCCACGCGCCCTCTCGCGCCCGGCCAACGATCCTCGCGTAGCGAGCAACTCCACCAGCGAAGCGGAAGCAGACTCCGAAGCAGGTTGAGCCCGGGCACAGTTCAGAGAGTTAGCAATTTACCGCTAACTCTTTGAACTGTTTAAAAAAATTCGGCGTTCCCCTTGTACCGAAACAACACCTCGGTATAATGCGCCGGACAAATTGGTGGGGTGGCTGAGTGGTCGAAAGCGGCGGTCTTGAAAACCGTTGACTGTAACAGGTCCCAGGGTTCGAATCCCTGCCCCACCGCCATACAAAGAAACCCGGCTTTATGCCGGGTTTTTTTATATGTGCTGGAGTAAATTTGGATGGACCCCGGTTTAAGCCCAAGCGGGCGCGGCCCGCGCCATATAAAAGACCCCGGCCTCGTGCCGGTTTTTTATATGTGCCGGGGTATATTTGGATGAGAACCTCGTCCGACTCGGAGGGCGAACCCCGGAGACCCGCGAAGCGCATCCCTGCCCGCCCCCCTAGCCCCAGCCCGACTTTTCATACGTCATCGTACAACCGCGCACCAGCACGCATCCTCCCGAAAATCCCTGCTACGCTAAAAACTCGGGCCAGCCAGTTGGCACCCTCAACCTTCCTGTCATTGAAAGTCTACCCGCCCTCCCCGGCGTTACCTCTACACAGACAACCGTGAGGATTTGACGATGAGTAAACCCTATACAAAGCTCGATAAGGACAACGCAGCCGTCTTGATGGTGGATCACCAGGCCGGACTTATGTCTCTGGTACGTGATATCGACCCGGACAAATTCAAGAACAACGTGTTGGCTATGGCGGACCTCGCGGAGTATTTCAAACTGCCCACCATTCTGACGACCAGTTTTGAAGACGGCCCCAATGGCCCGCTGGTCCCCGAGCTCAAGGAGAAGTTTCCGGACGCGCCGTTTATCGCGCGCCCCGGCCAAATAAATGCCTGGGACAACGAAGACTTTGTCAAAGCCGTCAAAGACACGGGCAAGAAGCAACTACTGATCGCCGGTATTGTGACGGAAGTCTGTGTCGCTTTCCCCGCGTTGTCTGCGCTTGAAGAAGGTTACGAAGTCTTTGTTGTGGCCGATGCTTCCGGCACCTTTAATCCGATCACCCGGGATGCGGCCTGGAACCGCATGGCGGACGCAGGCGCGCAAATGATGACGTGGTTTGGGGTTGCATGCGAACTCCACCGTGATTGGCGCAATGATGTCGAAGGGCTGGGCAACCTCTTCAGCAATCATATTCCCGACTATCGAAACCTCATGACCAGCTATGCACAAGCATCTGGAAAATAGTGACGGGACCAATGAATAAAGCAACCGCCAAAGTCACCTCGACACCTCCAGCGGCAATAAGCCGCCGGAAGGTTGTAAAAAGTACAGCGGCACTCGGTATGTTCGCACTGCTAGGGCCTATAGGCGCGGGCGGCGTCCGGGGAGGAGAAAGCCATATGGCAGACCTGATTTTACATAACGGCAAAATCACTACCCTGGATCCCAAAAATCCGGAGGTTTCTGCAATCGCCATACGCAATGGGGTGGTGCTGGATACTGGCGATGATCAGGAGATCATGCGCCTGGCGAACAACAAAACCGAGCTTATAGACCTTGACGGCAAGCGGGTTATCCCCGGCCTCAATGACAGCCACACGCACCTGATTCGCGGCGGCCTCAATTTCAACATGGAGTTGCGCTGGGAGAATGTCCCCTCCCTTTCCGATGCCCTGCAAATGCTGAAACAGCAGGCAGACCGCACGCCCGCTCCCCAGTGGGTACGGGTAGTGGGTGGGTGGTCTGAGTTTCAGTTTGCCGAGCGGCGGATGCCAACACTCGATGAAATCAACAAGGCTGCGCCGGACACGCCGGTATTCATTCTCCACCTTTACTCTCATGCGCTGCTGAACCGAGCCGCACTGAAAGCCGCGGGAATCGACCGCAACGCCCCCAACCCACCAGGCGGGGTGATTGAAAGGGATTCCAAAGGTGAACCCACCGGCATGCTGATCGCCAAGCCTTCGGCGATGATCCTGTATTCCACCCTGTCCAAAGGACCGAAACTTCCACTGCAGGACCAGATTAACTCCACACGACATTTCATGCGTGAAATGAACCGACTGGGTATCACATCCGTCATAGACGCCGGAGGTGGCGGCCAGAACTATCCCGACGACTACGAGGTTGTCCAGAAACTGCACGATGACGATCAATTGACCGTACGTATCGCCTATAACCTATTTGCGCAGAAAGCCGGTTCTGAACTCAACGACTACGAACGTTGGGTAGAAATGACTGAGCCCGGTGCTGGCGATGATATGTTGCGTATGAATGGCGGCGGGGAAAACCTGACCTGGTCTGCCGCAGACTTTGAAAACTTTCTCGAGCCCCGCCCCGATCTGGCGCCGACCATGGAAAAAGAGCTCGAGCCCATCGTCGAGTTGCTGGCAGAAAGGGAGTGGCCGTTCCGCATTCACGCCACCTATGATGAATCCATCGACCGCTTCCTCACCCTGTTCGAGCGTGTGAATGGCAAAACGCCGTTCAAGACCCGGTTTATTATCGATCACGCGGAAACCATCAGTGATCGCAATATCGAGCGAATCAAAGCGCTCGGCGGCGGTATCGCCACGCAGCATCGCATGGCGTTCCAGGGCGAATATTTTGTCGATCGCTACGGTGCCGACGCTGCCAAATCGACGCCACCAATCGCAAAAATGTTGGAGATGGACCTTCCGGTAGGTGCGGGTACGGACGCTACGCGCGTGGCATCGTACGATCCATGGACCGCCCTGTATTGGCTCGCCACCGGGAAAACCATTGGCGGTCTCTCACTGTACAGCCGGGAGAACATCCTCGACAGAGCGACCGCACTGCGCCTTTGGACCCAAGGCTCCGCGTGGTTCTCGGGCGAGGATGACGTCAAAGGCAGCCTGAAGCCCGGTCAATATGCCGATCTGGCAGTTCTGTCACAGGATTATTTCAGCGTATCCGACGAAGCAATCAGGCGTATTGTTTCCGAGTTGACGGTGGTTGGTGGCGAAATCGTCTACGCCGCCGGCCCCTTCGGGAAGTTCGACCCGCCCCTGCCGCCGGCCAGCCCGGACTGGAGCCCGGTAAACAGCGAGCCCACACCGGGGATGCGTCAGTCTGGTATGGGAGCAAAGGCACAGACCCGCCAACAAAGCATGCGTGCCTGCAACGATGGATGCGCCAGTGCCTGCGCCCTGCACGGACATCACCATCAGATAGCCTGGAACTCTCCGATTCCCACGCAGAACCCACGGGACTTCTGGGGCGCTCTGGGCTGCTCCTGCTTCGCGATCTGAATTGCGAGGGAAAGATGTCGGCTGAAGCAACGACGAAAAGCGGGTCCGCCTGGGCCCCCTTTCGCCACGGCGCGTTTGCGGTTTTGTGGACGGCCACGGTGATATCCAACATCGGCACCTGGATGCACGATGTCGCATCCGGCTGGCTGATGACATCCCTTTCGCCCTCACCACTGATGGTCGCATTAGTACAGGCCGCCACCAGCGCCCCCGTTTTCCTGTTTGCACTCGTCGCAGGTGCCCTCGCCGACCTTGCCAGCCGGCGTAAACTGCTGACAACCGTCATGGTTTTGTTGTTCCTGAATACCCTGGCACTGGCAGCCCTTGTACTTACGGAAAGAGTCACGCCCTGGATACTACTCCTGTTCACGTTTATATCCGGCACCGGAGCAGCCTTTGTAGCCCCAGCCTGGCAGGCGATCGTACCGCAATTGGTCCCCCGGTCAGATCTCCAGTCCGCCATCGCGCTGAATGGCGTGGGTATCAATATCAGCCGCGCTATCGGCCCTGCACTTGCGGGGGCCATCATTGCCGCTATCGGTATCGCCTGGCCATACCTGATCAATGCGGTGAGTTTCCTGGTAGTCGTCGCGGCACTAGCCTGGTGGCGTCCACCACAAGCCCCACCCAGTGATCTACCCGCGGAAAGGTTTTTCAGTGCGATGCGCGCAGGACTGCGCTATGTCAAGGCCAGCCGCTCCATGCAGTCGACCCTGGTGCGCGCCGTGGCGTTCTTCCTGTTTGTCAGTGCCTTCTGGGCGCTGCTGCCGCTCGTTGCGCGGCAAGAACTAAACGGTGGTCCGCAGCTATATGGAATCATCCTTGGTGCGGTTGGTGTCGGGGCGGTTGGCGGTGCTTTGTTCCTCCCCTGGCTGACCAGAAAGTTTGATGCCGATCAACTGGTCGCCATGGGTACCCTGGGCACCGCACTGGTATTAGTAGTGTTGGCACTGATCAAACGGACAGACACCGCCATTATCGCGAGTCTTCTCGCTGGAGCCTGCTGGATCACTGTACTCTCGCGGCTGAACGTATCCGCACAACTCGCATTGCCCGACTGGGTTCGCGCCAGAGGGCTTTCCATATTCATCACGATATTCTTCGGTGCGATGACGCTGGGCAGTATCTTGTGGGGCCAACTCGCAACAAAAATCGGAATTCCGAATACCCAGTTGATTGCGGCCGCCGGCGCCGTCATTGCAGGGCTGCTTAGTTGGCGGTTCAAATTATTGCAGGGGGAAGGGCTGAATCACTCCTCAAGTGCCTATTGGCCCCAGCCATTGGTTGCGGACGAAATAGCCATGGACCGGGGACCGGTTATGGTAACTATCGAGTACGAGATTGACCCGGCCAGCGCAGCAGACTTTCTTGCCGCCATCTGTGACCTGAAAGCATCCCGGCAGCGTCATGGTGCCTACGCCTGGGGAGTATTTGAAGACGTCGCAAAGCCAGGCAGAATGCTTGAATATTTCATCGAGGAATCCTGGGTCGCGCATATGCGTCACCACCAGCGGACTTCAGTGCTGGACAGAGAAATTCAACAGCGCGTCATTGCTTTCCAGCGCTCCGGGGTTGAACCTCGGGTTACCCACCTGCTCGCACCTGAACCCGACCGCCCCCACCCGGCCGAGCCCCCGGGTATCGATGATTCCCTCCTCTGATGAACCCGGTGATTCCGCCAGTCTTATCCAGCTGTTTCTTGATCTGCAGCATCGCGCCAGTGGGTGCCAGTGAACCGCTGCCGGCAATTAAAAAGCTGCGTTTTGACGAAGATTACTCCGCATTACGCAACGCCCCTCCCGCGACCTGCTGGCCAGGATGCTGGAAATTTATCCCATTGGATAACTCCGGGGAGCGCTACCTCACACTCGGAGGCGAAATCCGGCAGCGCTATGAATACACCAACAACCCCGTGTTTGGACAGGATCCTCAAGACCCTCACGGTGTCTGGTTTCAGCGTTATTCCATACTGGCCGACTTCCACTGGCGGGACTATTTTCGGCTCTTTACCCAATTGAACAGCGCGCTGCAAAGCGGACGTGAGGGCGGCCCCAGTCCAGTAGATGAAAACAAGCTCGCGTGGCAGAACCTGTTTGTCGACCTCAAGATCCCCTCGGACAACAAGACATCCACGACACTTCGCACCGGGCGCCAGGAAATCGTGCTTGGCTCCGGCCGCCTGGTCGATGTCCGTGAAGGCCCCAACGTACGGCGGACATTTGATGGTGTCCGCGGTTTTCACATTCGCGACAAGCTTCGCTGGGATCTGGTGGCTGTGCGGCCACGTACCGATGAGCCCGGCGCATTCGACGATGAAACCAGTGACCGTTTCGCATTGTGGGGGGCATATGGCACCAGCGGCACCCCTTTTGGCTATCCGGGGAACCTGGACTTTTTCTATCTGGGCTTTGAGGATCGGGATGCGATCTACGCTCAGGGCGCAGGCCGGGAAATACGTCACTCCCTTGGGCTCAGAGCCTGGGGGGACCAGGGCAACTGGCGCTGGAACTGGGAGACGCTCTATCAGTTTGGCCGATTTTCCCGCAGCGATATTCACGCCTGGACGCTGGCCACAGAAACTGGCTACCGCTGGCGTGATCGAGCCTGGAAACCGGAGATACTCTTCAGTATCAATATTGCCAGCGGCGATACTGATGCCGAGGACAGAGAGCTTGGCACATTCAACCCCCTATTCCCCCGCGGCAACTACTTTTCTGAAGCGGCGGTTTTCGGCCCCCGCAACTTCTACAACTTTCATACTTTCATCAACCTGGTGCCCAGTACGGACTGGTCACTCACCGCGGATCTGAACTTTTTCTGGCGCCTGCAGACTGAAGATGGACTCTACAGCCCCAGTGGACAGATTATCCGCTTTCCGGAGGGTAGCAACCGTCACTTTGCCGCAACCACCCTTTCACTAACCGCTGAATACACCTTTTCCCGCGGTCTCGTCTTTACCGCCATTCACACCTTTGGTGTCCCCGAATCATTCCTGAAGGAAACGGGGCCATCATCCGATCTCAATTTCACTGAGCTCACTCTGCAATACAGGTTCTGAAACCTGAAAGCGTGTCATTACCGGCGAAAAGGCCTGCCAGCCAAAAAACACGGAAATTCTTCCGCCAGCGAAACATTGCGTTCGTGTCACGGCACCAATCTTAGCCAATACTGATTGGCAACATGAATAGCAACCTTGAAGACCCTGCGTCTCTTCCACCACTGGTCGATCTCGACAGCATCCTCTCTTTTGCCATCGCATTGGGGCTTGGTCTGCTGATCGGTCTGCAGCGTGAGCGCACAACAGATCGCCTGGGCGGAATACGCACTTTTCCCCTGATCGCGTTATTCGGCGCCCTTACTGCGCATTTGAGCCGCAACCAGGGAATGGAGTGGCTGTTGCTTGCCGGTGTTATCGCAATGACGGTTTTGATTCTGCTGGGTAATCTGGAACGTCTCAGAGGCAACGAGGAGAACAAAGGGATCACCACTGAAATCAGTGCCCTGCTGGTGTTTTTTCTCGGAGCTTTCCTGGTTCTGGGGGATAAAACGGTGGCCGTCACCCTGGGTGGAACCATCGCAGTACTTTTGCATTTCAAACCCGGAATGCATGCGTTTGCGAAGAAAATGTCTGAGAAAGATCTGCGGTCGATCATGCAGTTCACCGTCCTGTCACTGATTATCCTGCCGGTTCTCCCCGACCGCACCTTCGGCCCCTATGACGTACTGAACCCCTTCTCCATTTGGCTGCTGGTCGTATTGATTGTCGGTATTGGCCTCGGTGGTTATGCGGCTTACAAGTTTGTTGGCGCACGTGCCGGGACGCTCCTTAGCGGGATTATTGGCGGGCTGATTTCGTCCACGGCCACCACCGTGACTTATGCCCGCCTGGCGCGAACACAGCAGAAAGCTACCGGGCTGGCAGCGCTGGTCATACTGATTGCATCCACCAGCATGTTCATTCGAATGTTTGTGGAAATTGCCGTGGTGGCACCGCGGCAGACCCTGGCTCTGTGGCCGCCACTTATCCTGCTGTTCATGATCAGCATTGCAGTCTGTGCATTCGGTTACCTGCGGATTCGACAGCGGGAAAACACGATGCCGGAACCGAGCAATCCGGCGGAGTTGAAGCCGGCGCTGCTTTTCGGCGCTCTTTATGCCCTGGTCTTACTGGCGATTGCCGCAGCCGAGGAGTACTTAGGCAACCGCGGCATCTATGTGGT
Source organism: Microbulbifer celer (assembly GCF_020991125.1). Classification (NCBI taxonomy): domain Bacteria; kingdom Pseudomonadati; phylum Pseudomonadota; class Gammaproteobacteria; order Cellvibrionales; family Microbulbiferaceae; genus Microbulbifer; species Microbulbifer celer. The sequence goes on along the minus strand of NZ_CP087715.1, from coordinate 1,607,320 downwards.
GGCCCTGATTTCCGGCTTTACCGACGTAGACGCCATAACGCTCTCTACCGCCAACCTCGCAGCGGCGGGCAGTCTGGAGGTAGATACCGCCTGGCGCGCGATGGTGATCGCGAGCCTCGCCAACCTGACGTTCAAAGTGGGCGCTGCCGGCTTTCTCGGTGGACTTTCATTGTTGCGCGGCGTAACAGCCCTGTTCGCCATCCCCTTCATCGCTGGCCTCGCGGTTTTATGGCTGTGGCCATAACGTCCCCGCTTTCATCTGCACTTAGTGGAATTAGATCGTGATCACTTATACCCATGAGAAATTAATCGCATCACGATGTCGACGCAGATGTCATTAACTTGACTAGTCTTAAGGGGTACAGCGTAGTCATACGGAATCGTCTTTGAGAATTCGGCCGTAGCAGAAGCCGGCCCAGCGGAACAATATGGCGTGAAGTATTCACCAATTTGGTTGCTTGTCATCTGCACCGCTGCCGTGGGCGCGGCGCTGGGCATCCTCCACTATTTCAACCTTGATGATGAAATCCTGCGTCTCCTGCAGTGGCTGGATACACTCGGCTGGCAGGCCGGTGTCTGGTTTATGCTGATCATCGCTGCCGCCATCGTATTCCTGCTGCCCGGCGTGGTCTTTACCATGGGTGCCGGGTTTGTGTTCGGCGTCGCGAAAGGCACCCTCTATGTGGTCCTGGGTACAGTGTTGGGCGCAGCCATCGCATTTCTCATCGCCCGCTATCTGTTCGGTCAACGCGTCTCCAACTGGGTACTTTCCAAGGTCCGCCCCCCAAATCTCGGGGAGATTCTGCGCGATGAGGGGTGGCGAATGGTCATGCTGACACGGATGGTGCCCCTGTTTCCCTTCAAGCTATCGAACTATTTCTTCGGGCTGACCCCACTGCGATTTCGCGATTTTGTTATCGGGAACCTGTTTGGGGTTATTCCCATCACCGTCAATAACGTCTACATCGGTTCCATCGCCGCGGATATCACCAGTATCGGTACCGCGCGCAACGCCCGGACACCGGTTGAGTGGACGCTGTATGGACTGGGCTTCCTGCTGGCGATCATCGCCATTATTGGTCTCACCCGGATGGCGCGGCGTGCACTGAAACAGAAAATCGACGAAGGAGACCTCTGATGCCGTGGATGAAATGGCTCCCCTGGCGGTTCTTCATACGCAGATTTGCGACAGCCCACGGATTTCTCGACCCGCTGACGGTAATGGCGCGGCTGCAACGGTTTGCAGAGCCTTCCGAAGTCAGTGAACCCATAGAGCTTCTGCGCGCCGGAGTGATTTTCCACGCCCGCGCGCTGATGAACAGCAAAGTCATCCAGCACAATCTCGATTGGGTTTGGCCCTATTGGATTGAGCGCCAGTTCGACCCTTCAGATATCTCATTTATTCCTCGGGCATTTTCCATTACCCACTGTAACCTGAGCCATCGCAATTGGACCGCAGTAGGAGTGCCGGGTAGTGAGGAAATGCCCGTCGTAGACCCCCGTGGCCTGTTGACCCCGCACTACGACAGCTGGTCGATTGACTGCTGGATCATCGGCGATGACGGCAGTGCCCTTTACCCTTCACAGATAGACGACCTGGACCAGTCACTGGAATTCGAAGACGGGGTGGCCATCCGCACTACCAGCGAAAACGCGGGCGCCAAATTGACTACCCGGGTCTGGGCCGAGCTGACAGAACAGAACAACAACTGCCTGCTGCATCTGCGCGGAAGCCACGCGGCCGGTGGTTGGCTTGTTGTGTCGCTACGCCCCTGCAATCCGGAAGGGGTGGCGCTGGTACACAAAGTGACCCTGAACAATAACCGCAATCAATGGCTCGTGGATGGCGCTGACAAGATCCTGTTCGACCGACCGATTGACCGGCACCACGCTTCCGATTATCGACGCGGCGACATTTCCCTCTACCTGCGCGATGAGAGCAACGAAACCCACGCCGAATGCGAAGTCGGTATGGCCACTGCGGCGGCACTGTTCCGTATGGCGCCAGGGGAAACGGTGGATACGCTGGTGACAATCCCCCAGCACAGCAAGCTGAACAGCCGCAATGCGCGGTCCAGCTGGCAAGACAATCTGGACAGTCACTGCAAAATGACGGTACCGGACAGCGAAATGCAGTTTCTCTACGATGCTGCCGTGCGCACGCTGATACTGCACTCTCCACACGATGTGTATCCCGGCCCTTATACCTACAAGCGCTTCTGGTTTCGGGATGCCGCATTCATGATCCAGTCTCTGTTGCATGCGGGCCTGCTCGAGCGCGCCGAGCGTGCGCTGGAGCGCTTTCCTTCACGGCAGAAGCGCAACGGCTATTTCCATTCACAGGATGGAGAATGGGATTCCAATGGCGAAGCGCTCTGGATACTCGACCAGTTCTGTCGCACGACCGGCCAGAAGCTGAAAGCCGAGTTTCTGGACCCGGTGCTACGCGGTACCCAGTGGATCCACAACAAGCGCCGCCCCAAAGACGGCAGTCGCACCGGGGGGCTGCTACCAGCGGGCTTCAGTGCCGAACACCTCGGGCCCAACGATTGTTACTACTGGGATGACTTTTGGGGTATCGCGGGCCAGCATTCCGCCGTCGCCATCTGTCAACGGGAGTCACATCCACAAGATGCCGAGACGTTCCAGAGTCAGGCCGACGACTTTATGCTCACGGTTGACGAAAGTCTGCGCCAGTGCCAGGAGAGGCTTGGCCGCCCGGCCATGCCCGCCTCCCCCAACCGCCGCCTGGACGCCGGGGCAATTGGCTCCATTGCCGCGGGCTACCCGCTGAAACTTTTCCCCGAAAACGATCCAAGGCTGTTGGATCTGGTGGAATTCCTGATGGAAAAATGCTTTGTCTCCGGTGGTTTTTTCCAGGATATGATCCACTCCGGAATCAACGCCTATCTTACGATTCATGTTGCCCAGGTCCTACTGCGCGCGGGCGACCGCCGCTGCATTGACCTGATGCGCAACGTCGCCAAGCTCGCCTCCCCCACTGGCCAGTGGCCTGAAGCCATTCACCCGCATTCATTCGGTGGTTGTATGGGCGACGGCCAGCATGCCTGGGCTGCGGCAGAGTGGGTCACCATGCAGCGCAATTGCTTCGTGCGTGAGGAAGGCGATGTATTGATACTGGCCTCTGGCCTGCCGGAAGAATGGCTGCGAGATAGCAATGCGCAAGAACCCATCCAATTCGGCCCGGCGCCCACGCATTTTGGCCCCATTTCTATCGAGATCACGCCCGGGAAGAAACCCCGTATCAGCTGGTCCGCGCGCTGGCATGGCGCGGCGCCCACCATTGAAATCCGCGCTTTTGGCTTCAAGACTGTTGAAGCATCGCAAGATGCGGAAATGATGGAGCTACAGAGTCTGTGAACATCGTTATGCTGACGAATACCTACCTGCCCCACGTGGGCGGCGTAGCGCGCTCGGTGGAAGCATTCACCCGCGAGTACCGGAAACGTGGACACAAAGTGCTTATTGTCGCGCCTGAGTTTTCGCAGAAAATTCCAGATGAGCGCGACGTGGTGCGCATTCCCGCGATACAGAATTTCAACGGCAGCGACTTCTCCGTCGCCCTGCCATTATCTGGCGAGCTCACGGAGCAACTGGATTTCTTTGAACCCGATATTGTCCATGCGCATCATCCATTCTTGCTCGGCATGTCAGCATTGCGCATAGCACGCAGCCGCGAGCTGCCGCTGATCTTCACTCATCACACGCTGTACGAGCGCTACACTCACTATGTGCCGGCGGATTCCGAAGCGCTTAAACGGTTTGTCATCGAGCTGGCGACCCGCTACGGCAACCTGGCCAGCACGGTATTTGCGCCCAGCGAAAGTGTCGCCGAACTCCTGCGAGAGCGCGGGGTGAAATCTCCTATTGCCGTGGTGCCTACCGGTGTGCAGCTGGAGAACTTCCAGGACGGCGACGGCACCGCCGTGCGAATGCAATACGGCATTCCGGATTCCGCGTTTGTAATCGGGCATCTCGGTCGGCTCGCAGAGGAAAAGAATCTCGGCTTCCTTTCCCACAGCGTGCTGGAAATTCTGCAGCGCAACCCGCAATGCCATTTCCTGATTGTCGGCGATGGCCCTTCGCGACGCGCGATGGAATCCCTGTTTGTCGAGCACGAGCTGGAAAGACGCACGCATTTTACCGGCACCTTGCAAGGCGAGTCGCTGCGCAATGCCTACTCCGCCATGGATCTGTTCGCCTTTGCCTCTACCAGTGAGACGCAGGGCATGGTGCTTACAGAAGCCATGGCCGCAGGCGTACCCGTCGTAGCGCTGGATGCCAGTGGCTGTCGCGAGGTGGTGGAAGATCGCATCAATGGCCGCCTGGTGCTCCCGCACACAGAACGCGCCATGATCGAGGCCCTGCAGTGGGCAGTGGACCTCGATGACAATAGCCGATCCGCGCTAATGCGCGAAGCATTGAAAACAGCCAACGCCTACTCCATGGAAAGCTGCGCTGCAGCTGCGTTGGATCACTACCAGTCTCTGGTTCACCAGCACTGTCCGGTAGATGCCTCACTGTATGCGCAGTGGATGCGCCTGCGCAATATGATTGGCGCCCAGTGGGAAATTCTTGAGGGTGTCACCAGTGCTGCCAGTGCGGCATTTGATCACCCACACAAAAACCATCACCACTAAATTCTGTTTTGGAAACCCTCAGGAGTAAGAGCAACCCGATATGTTGACTCGCATTGAGAGCACCCTGCGTCGCTGGCGACGGCGCATCAGCCGCAGTGAATGGCTGGCGCGTATGCTCAAGTTGCAGATCAACGAGCGCGCCCCAGATGCACCAGCGCTGGTGCTGATCCAGGTTGACGGCCTCGCGCGGCCCCAATTGGACCGCGCCCTGGCCGACGGCAAAATGCCCTTCCTGAAAAAACTCATCGAGCGCGAACATTACCACCTGGACCATATGTATTCCGGCGTTCCGGCAACCACGCCAGCGGTACAGGCGGAGATTTTCTACGGTGTGAAAGCGGCGGTACCGGCCTTCGGCTTTATGTCCACCGACTCCCAGGAAATGCTGCGGATGTACGAAGCCAAAGCAGCTACTCAGGTGGAGCAGAAGCTCAAAGATACGGGCCACGAGCCCCTGCTGAAACACGGCAGCTGTTACGTCAGTCTGTTCAGCGGCGGCGCCGAATTTGATGATGCACACTACTGCGCTGCCACCTACGGCTGGGGAAACAGCCTTAAACAGGCCGGTCCGTTGGCGCTGCTGGTACTGCTGCTGGCGAATATCTGGAGCCTGATTCGCACCGGTGGCCTCGTAGTGCTGGAGTTGATTCTGTCACTGGTGGATTTCGTGCGCGGTATCCACCGCGGTCAGGACTTTATGCGGGAGCTGATGTTCATTCCCACGCGCATCGCCATCACCATTTTGTTGCGGGAGCTGTCTACCGTCGGCGTAAAAATCGATATTGCCCGCGGGCTACCGGTCATCTATGTCAACTTTCTGGGGTACGACGAGCAGTCCCACCGCCGCGGCCCCAGCTCCGCATTTGCCCACTGGACCCTGAAAGGTATCGACGATGCCATCGCCAGGATCTGGCGCGCCGCACACCGTTCTTCGCGGCGACATTACGACGTCTGGATCTATTCCGATCACGGCCAGGAAGACAGCATTCCCTACGAAACGCTGCATGGGAAACCGCTGGCAGACGCGATTTGCGATGCTCTCAATAGCCTGCCCAAAAGTCCCAGTGGTTATCGCGCCGCCGGCCGCGAGGGTCTGCAGTTACAGCGTGTACGTTTGTTCGGCGGCCAATGGGTACAGAAGTTGTTTCCTATCCGTACCCACGAGCAGCAGGAGGAAGGCGAAAGCCCGATGGCGCTGTCCGCCATGGGACCGTTGGCTCTGCTGTACAACATTCATCTCAATGGCACTGACCCGGCCAGGATCGCCCAACTGATCGTCGAGCAGACCAAAGTGCCGATGATTCTGTATCAGGAAAAGAACCCGGCGGAAGGCACCAAACCCCGGGTGCTCGGCTGGTGGCGTGACGGCCCCTTCGAGCTCCCGAAAGATGGCCACAAAGTACTTGGCTCCGATCACCCGTTTACCGACGAGGCAGCGGAAGACCTGGTCAACCTCGTGCGTCATCCAGACTCGGGAGATTTCGTGATCAGCGGATGGTGCGCCGGCAGTAAAAGTATCACCTTTGCTATCGAAAGCGGCAGCCACGGGGGCGCCGCGCCCAATGAAACCCACGCCTTCGCCCTGATGCCTGGGGATATTCACCTCCCTGATCATTTATCCGGCAACACCAACGGACACTGGCGGCCAAAGGATATCCGCGATGCGGCGCTCGCATTCCTGAAAGCGCAACCGGCGCAGAAACTCAAATCACCGCCGGCAATTTCGGTGCTGGACAAGCGCTCCCCACCGCCCTCTACCGCTCAGGCTGCATCAGAAGAACCGAGCGCGCGCGTCGAGACCGCCCCCACCTCCAGCGCGCACACACGGTCATCAAAAAAGGACGGCAACCATTGCCCCCGCCGCAAACTACGGGTGATGACGTACAACGTGCACATCTGCGAAGGCGTGGACGGCAAGCTGTCTCCGGAGCGCATTGCCCGTGTGATTGCCCGATACTCGCCGGATGTGGTGGCGTTGCAAGAAGTGGATGTTCGCCGTCAGCGCACCGGCGGCGTGGATCAGGCCCAGCAGATCGCGCGGTTGTTATCCATGGACTGCCACTTCCAGCCGGCGATGCATCTGGAGGACGAACGCTATGGAGATGCCATCCTATCACCCTGGCCACTGCGCCTGATCAGGAAAGACATTTTACCCGGCCCCTCTCCCCGCTCGCGCCAACACGGTCGCGCAGAGCCGCGCGGCGCCCTGTGGGTGGAAGTGGACTTTCACGGCACCAGGGTGCAGGTATTCAACACGCACCTGGGGCTCTCTAAAGGGGAGCGGATGCGACAGGTGGAAGCATTGCTGGGCGCAGACTGGATAGACAATCCCGAGTGTCACCGCCCGAGAATACTGGTAGGCGACTTCAATGCACTGCCCGGCTCTACAGAAATTCGGCGATTGACCAGCGTGCTCGACGACGCGCAGCTGAAACTTCCCGGCCACAAGCCACTTGGGACTTTTTTCAGCCGCCTGCCCAAGGCCCGGATTGACTATGTATTCATCGACCCGGAACTGGCGGTACATGGCGTTCACGTGCCCCGCAGCGAGCTGACCCGCCTCGCGTCGGACCATCTGCCGTTGATTGTCGACCTGAAAGTCCCGGCACCGGACGCCGATCGATAGTCACTGTCCAGCTCAGCAGCAGGATTCCGCAAATGTCCGCACCTGAGCCTCTCTGGAAGGCCGCATGCCCGCGGTACGACCTTCCTCGATGGCGATCTCCAGCGGAATCCCCTGCTGCAGCCTGTAGATGGCCCAGGCAGTACCGACGCGATTGCCGGAGGCACAGTGAATCAAAACCGGCCTGTTACCACTGTCAGCGAGAATTTCCGCCAACGTCTGAATCTGCTCATCTGACGGCCGCCCTTTCGCCACAGGAAGGTTCACATAGTGCATACCCGTGGCTTCTACCGCCGTCTTTTCTTCCGCGGTGCCCTCTTCCGGCGTGCGCAGGTCGATAATGGTCTTGAACCCTTTCGCCTTGAGCTGGGGGATTGCGGAGAGATCCAGGGTGCCGCCGGTGGCAATATGTGGGCGCAGGCGATTGTAATTGGTGACTTCCGCCCCCATATTGTCCCCGAAGGGCACCTCTTTGGCATCGCCGCTGGCACCCTCTTCGGCAACCACCGAAAGCCACGGTATGACCAGTACGAGAAAAAGGAGTGCGGCCCAGGGGCCGCCGGCGATCGGCTTGTGCTGCAAATTCATTTCGGTCCCTCCCAGAGAAAGCACCATTTTGCCCTAAATATTTTGGAATCGTCGAACCCGCCGCCTACTTGATGGTCAAACAAGGTGGTTATATGATTCCGTCAGGTTTGATTTTAATCGCTAGCAGGAGACGCTAATGCAACCCAATGTTTACACACAGTCCCGAGCGCTGGACCGCTCGGAATCCGCCAAAGTACTGCGCAATACCTACGCGCTGCTGGCAATGACTGTCCTGTTCAGTGCAGTCACTGCTGGTATTTCCATGGCCGTCGGCATGCCTCGTGGCCTGAGCCTGATCTGCTCCATCGCCGCCATCGTGCTGGTATGGTTCGTTCTGCCGCGCACCGCCAACTCTGCGGCGGGCGTAGGTGTGGTATTCGCGTTTACCGGCCTGCTGGGTGCCTCTCTGGGCCCGATGCTGAACCACTACGTAGGCCTCGCCGGCGGCGGCCAGATCGTAATGCAGGCGCTCGGCACCACCGCGCTGATCTTCTTTGCTCTGTCTGCCTACGTGCTGACCACCCGTAAAGACTTCAGCTTTATGGGCGGCTTCCTGTTTGTCGGCCTGATTGCGGTATTGGTCTGTGCCCTGGCACTGGTAGTTGCCAGCTTCTTCGGCGTTCACATGCCGCTGGCCAGCGTTGCCCTGAGTGGCGTGATTGCCCTGCTGTTCTCCGGTTTCATCCTGTATGACACCAGCCGTATCGTGAACGGCGGTGAGACCAACTACATCATGGCCACCACCTCGCTGTACCTGAACATCCTGAACCTGTTCACCAGCCTGCTGCACATCTTCGGTTTCGCTTCCGACGACTGATCAGCTCGCTGAGCAAGTTCACACAGTGCCCCGCCCTGCGGGGCATTTTTTTATCCGTGCAACCCCTCAGGTCATCGACACGCCATGCAGTTCACCCTCGTCGTCTACGGCGCCCCCCACGGGTCACAAGGTGCAGCCACCGCGCTGCGCTTTGCCCGCGCGGTGCTCACTTCCGGCCACGGTATCTACCGGGTGTTCTTCTATGCAGACGGCATCCACAACGGCAGCGCCCTCACCGCTCCCCCCCAGGATGAGCAGGATCTACTCGGCCAGTGGCAGGATCTGCAACAGCAGCACCAGCTGGATCTGACCGTGTGCATTGCCGCCGCGCAGCGCCGTGGTGTATTGAGCGAGAGTGAAGCGTCCCGGCTGGAAAAGCCCGCCGCCAACCTCGCCGAAGGGTTTGAACTCGCGGGCCTCGGCCAACTGGCGGAAGCCGCTGCGCTGAGTGACCGCATCGTGACGTTCGGAGGTTAAAGCGTGGCCAAATCCATTCTCGCACTCTGCCGCCACGCCCCCTACGGCAACGCGCTTGCCCGCGAGGGCCTGGAAGCGGTACTCGCCTGCGCCGCGATGGATCAGGTGCCGGAAGTGCTGTTTATCAACGACGGGGTATTCCAGTTGCTGGAGCAAAAACCGGACAGGATCAACGAAAAGAACCTGCGCCGAAACCTCCAGGCGCTGCCCATGTTCGGCGTAGAGACCCTGTATCTGTGCGAACGCAGCCTGGTGTCCCGCCGCATTGATCCAGCAGAGCTGGACATCCCCGGCGCCGAATTGAAATTGGTGCAAGACACCGGCCAGTTTATTGCCGGGTTCAATCAGGTATTGAGCTTTTAAGATGACACTGCATATCGTCAATCAATCGCCCCACGCCGGGAACGCACTCAACGACTGCCTGCAAGCCTTCCACCAAGGCGATGTACTGCTGTTGATCGAAGATGGCGTCTACGCGGCACGTGGCGCAACGCTGACCGGACTGCCACAAAATGCGGCCTACTGTCTGAGTGCCGATGCAGAGGCGCGCGGGATTACCATTGATCCATCCATCAGCGCCATTGACGACGCCCAGTGGGTAGACCTCTGTACCCAACACAACCCGATTGTCAGCTGGTTCCGGTGACACAGACGATGACCAACCCTGAGAAAGCCCTGGAAATAGACGGCCGTAAAATCCCCCTGGACAAAGAAGGCTTCCTGCGCAATCTGGACGACTGGAGTCCCGAAATCGCGGAAGCAATTGCCGCACAGGAAGGCATTGAACTGACCCCGGATCACTGGGATGTCATCCGTCTGTTACAGGCGTTTTACCGCGAGTTCGAACTCTCTCCTGCCATGCGCCCGCTGGTTAAATATGTCGGCCAGCATCTGGGCGCGGATAAAGGCCGCAGTATCTTTCTGATGCAGCTGTTCCCGCCCAGCCCCGCCAAGATTGGCAGCAAGATCGCCGGTTTGCCCAAGCCCACTAACTGTCTGTAACGCCTGCCATCGTCATTCCGGCGCAGGCCGGCATGACGGGTTTGTGCGCCGGGATTACTGTGTCAAATTCACAATCACCCGTCGCTTGCCGCGATGGTGTCTGTGCTCCCAGAGGTAGATCCCCTGCCAGGTACCCAGCGCCAGACGACCATTCATCACCGGAATACTCAGGCTGGATGCCGTCAGCGCCGCCTTGATGTGGGCCGGCATGTCGTCTGGCCCTTCCATGGTATGGGTATACAGCGGATCATTTTCCGGTACCAACCGGTTCAGCCAGTTTTCCAGATCCACCCGCGCGCTCGGGTCGGCGTTCTCCTGAATCAGCAGGCTGGCGGAGGTGTGCTGGATAAACAGCGTGCACAGGCCATCACCGCCATAACTCTGACCGGTCAGCCAGCGCTCTATTTCACCGGTAAACTCGTGCAGCCCCTGGCCGCGCACTAGTATTTCCAGCTGTCCTGTGGCCATAAGCACACTCCCTCCGCGTAAACATTTAACTACAGGCCGCTTCCGCTATAATCCGCGCCCCGATCTATTTCCCAATTGTACGGCTCAACACATGGCACTTCACCGCGTAAACACCGACGACTACCAGCAGCAACTGGACCAGAAGGTAGACCGCCTGCGCGAGGCGTACGCGCCCTTTACCAATCTGGAGCCGGAAGTCTTCCCCTCCCCGCCCAGCCACTACCGCCTGCGTGCGGAGTTCAAGATGTGGCAGGAGAAAGGCCGCGTGGACTATGCCATGTACAAACAGGGCGAATACAAAAAGCCGTTTGTGATCGACGAGTTTACCGTGGGCTCCGCGCGGATCAACGAACTGATGCCACCACTGCTGGAAGCCATCAACCAGAGCGAGATCCTGCGCAAACGCCTGTTCTCCTCCGAGTTCCTCACCACCCTGAGCGGCGATGCACTGATCACCCTGATCTACCACAAACCACTGGATGAAACCTGGGAAGCCGAAGCCCGTGCACTGCAGACACAACTGGGCGTGCCAATCCTGGGCCGCTCGCGCAAGCAGAAGCTGGTACTGGAGCGAGACTATGTGATCGAGAAGCTGGATATTGACGGCCGTACTTACGAGTACAAACAGGTCGAGGGCAGCTTTACCCAGCCCAACGGCGAGATCTGCCGTTCGATGATCCGGTGGGCGAGAAGCTGTTGTGAAGAGACGCAAGACCGGGATCTGCTGGAGCTCTACTGCGGCAACGGCAATTTCACCATTCCGCTGGCGAACAAATTCCGCAAAGCGCTGGCGACGGAAATCTCCAAGGTTTCCGTCAACTCCGCACAGGACAACATTGCCGCAAACAGCGTGGAGAACCTGGATATCGTGCGCCTGTCCAGTGAGGAATTCACCCAGGCCATCGACAAAGTCCGCCCCTTCCGTCGCCTGAAAGAGTTCGATCTGGATAGTTACGATTTCTCAACCGTATTGGTAGACCCACCCCGTGCCGGGCTGGATGCAGACACCTGCGCGATGATCGCGCGCTTTCCGCGGATTCTGTACATCTCCTGCAACCCGCAAACGCAGCTTGAGAATCTGGAAGAATTGACCAAGACCCACAAAGTGGAGCGGTTTGCGATTTTTGACCAGTTTCCCTATACAGATCACACCGAGTCTGGGGTGTTGTTGATCAGGAAATAGTAGTACTGGATCCCGGATCAAGTCCGGGATGACATGGGGCTAAGGTATTCAGAAGCTACAGATGCCGATGCGAAGGTGTCGCTGCCGGGTACAGTCTTGTGAGACCTTCTAAAACAGGGATGTTTTAGACGAGTCCCCAGAGATGGGTTAAGAGGGGGCGCCTAGCTCGTGTCTCACAAGGCTGTACCCGGCAGCGGCACCGCCACCGGACGAAAACCAAACCTCAGAAGTTACGTCCCAGAATCCGCTTCGCCGCATCCAGCGCAAAATCCCGGTACTCGGATTCCACCCGCGCCATATCTTTCTCAAACGCGAACTGCTCCTTGCGGGAAAGCTTTTTCCACTCTCCCAGAATCGGAATATGGTTGGTCTGTTCCGCAATCTGGTAAAAAGCCACAAACTCCTCTTTCACCGCAGGCTCCACCTGCAGCGAATCCAGTAAGACGCGAATCCGCAACGAAGCCTCAGTGAGCCCAACACCATCATCCAGCAACGTCTTGGCAATAATCTGGATACTGTTATTCACCCGCTCCCGCTGCTCCTCCGCAGCCGTTTCCAGCTCCGCCAACTGCCGTTTCTGTCGCTTTTGCGCCTTGTGCAGCGCCAGGCTGTAATAAGTGGCCACCGCAGAAAGTGCGACGATAATCAATGCTGCGATCAACACGATCCAGACGGGTACTTCAGTCATGGGAGATATACCTTCAACAGCGCCAGCCCGAGACTGGCGGTAACGATCGAAAATAGCGTACTAATGGCAATAATATTCGCTGCCAGCTGGCTGTTGCCACCGAGCGCGCGGGCCATGATAAACGAGGCGGACGCCGTAGGCGTAGCCGCGAGCAGAAACAGGATGGCCATGGCCTGCCCATCCAGCTGAAACAGGAACCCCACCCCGAGCAGTACCAGCGGCACCGCGAACAGTTTGAATCCACTGGCTACAAACGCGCCAAATGAACTGCGGCGGAGCATACTGAGATCCAGGCTGGCACCGATACACAACAGCGCCAGCGGCAGAGTTACCGAGGCCAGATAATCCCCGGTCTGCACGATCATCTGCGGCAGTTTGAGGCCCACGCCCTTTGCGATCAACGCCAGCACGATGGCCACAATCAGCGGATTGCGCAGAATATCCACGCCCAGTTTCTTCCAGCTGAACCTGGCTTTCTGGCTGTACACCGCAAACAGTGACACAGCGGCGACGTTATAGAAAATAGTGATCACCGCCATCAACAGCGCGGCCTGGGCAAGCCCGTGGGGGCCGTAGGCATTGGCCGCCCAGGCAAGGCCGATAATGCCCAGGTTGCCGCGAAAAGCCCCTTGGATAAACGCACTGCGATCGCCGTATTCGAGTGGCCTTGCAAACACCCAGGCCAGCGGCACCGTCAGTACGGTACCGATCAGCCCCGCCAGCAACAACGGCCACTCGTCACCCAAGCGGGCGTCAGAGCCAAAGATGTTGAAAAACAACAGCGCCGGCAGGGTCACCAGGAAAACGAGCTTGGATGCATCGTCCACAAAAGAGTCACTGAGCAGCTTTACCCGCGCCAGCCCGTAGCCCACCAGCAGGGTAAGAAAAATCGGCGCAGTAACCGAGAGCGCAAAAGAAAAGGTTTCAGCGACGGCGTCCAAGGATTATTCCGCTTCGCTTTCCGTGGATACTTCATCTTCCACAGAATCCTCGGCATCGGGCCCGGGCAATTTGTGGCTGTCTTCGGCTTTTTCCCGCAGGTCCGCGGCAATCTGTTTGCGGGTCTTGGCTCCGAGCTTGCGCAGGCTGTCGATCCGTTTCACCGCATTGCCGCGGCCGGTGGCCAGACGTTTGTAGGTTTCCTGGAAGGCCTCGTCCGCCTGGCGGATACGGCTGCCGAGATTGTCGAGAGACTCCAGCACCAGGGCAAACTGGTCGTGCAGTTTGCCCGCCTCCGCAGCGATCTTTTCCGCGTTCTTGTTCTGCTTTTCGTAGCGCCAGATATTTTCCACAGTGCGCAGTGTGGCCATCAGGCTGGTGGGGCTCACCAGCACAATCTGTTTCTCATAGGCAAAGCGGAACAGCTCCGGATCAGCCTGCATCGCCAGCATGTACGCTGCCTCGATGGGTACGAAGATGAATACAAAATCCAGCGTGCGCACCCCTTCCAGCTGCTCGTAGGCTTTCTTGTTGAGGCCGGTGATATGGGCGCGCAGAGAGTTCACGTGTTGCTTCAGGGCCTGTGTGCGCTCCTCGTCGGTCTCCGCGGAAGCATAGCGTTCGTAATCCACCAGCGAGACCTTGGAATCGATGATCAGGTCCTTGTTCTCCGGCAGGCGCACGATCACATCCGGCTGGCGGCGGCGGCCGTCGCTGGTAAACGAGACCTGGGTTTCGTACTCGCGCCCCTTCTGCAGGCCGGACTCTTCCAGCAGGCGCTCCAGTACCACCTCGCCCCAGTTGCCCTGAATCTTGCGGTCGCCCTTGAGAGCGGAAGTCAGATTCAGGGCCTCGTCACTGATGCGCTGGGTCTGCTCCCGCAGCGCCTTGATCTGCCCCATGAGGCTGCCGCGCTCGCGGTTTTCCTGATCGTAGACATGCTCTACCCGCTTGCGGAAATCCCCCAGCTGACGCTCCAGCGGGTCCAGGCTCTTGCGCAGACTGTCTTCGCTGCGGCGCACAAACATCTGCTGCTTCTCTTCGAAGATGCGGTTGGCAAGATTCTCGAACTGCTGGGTCATGGCCGTGCGGGTCTGCTCCAGCTGTTGCTTCTGCTCCGCCAGCGAGGCTTCGCTTTTCTCCACCAGCACCTGATAGCGCGCCAGTTGCTGGGACTTGCTGGACACCTCATCCCGCAGATGCTGGATCTCCAGCTCCTGCTGCGCTTCCCGCTCGCTGGCACTTTGCAGCCGCGCATCCAGCACCTGCTGCTCCGCCTGTAAAGACCGCAACTGACCGACCAGACGCGCCCTGCCCGCCCAGAACACCAGCAGCAACAGCGCCAGCAGCACTACGCCGGCGAGGATCGACTGTTCAAGGGAGATCTGCAGGGGGAACCAGGTCATAAAAAATCACTTAAACTTATTACAGAGCGCCGGCTGGGGTATCCTTTGCCGTTCGCAAATCCGCTTCGGGAGACAGCCTGTTACATGCCATCAGGAAGCCGCCATTCTAACAAGGCACCCTCTGTATTGATATTCGATTCAGGGGTGGGAGCCATCAGCATCGCGCGGGAGATCCGCCGTCAGATCCCCGGCCTGACGTTGCATTTCGGCATCGACAATGGCTTCTATCCCTACGGCACAAAATCCGAGGAGATGCTGCGCCCGCGTATTGTCGAGGTGGCCAGCACCATGATGGCCACGTGCGAGGCCGATATATTGGTGGTGGGCTGTAACACCGCCAGCACCCTGGCATTACCGCCACTGCGAGAAGTACTCAAGCAGCCCGTAGTCGGCGTGGTGCCCGCCATCAAACCCGCCGCCGCCGGCAGCCGCTCCGGCACCATCGCACTGATCGCCACCGAGGGCACCGTCAACCGTCACTACACCCGTGAGCTGATCGACCAGTTTGCCAATGGTCATCAGGTGATCAATGTGCCGGCACCGGAACTGGTGGCGCTGGCGGAAGCCAAGCTCCGCGGAGAGCACATCAGCGCCGCCGATCTGGCGCCGGTGATCGAACGGATTTTTGATGCCCCCGGCGGTGATATCGTCGACACCGCGGTACTCGCCTGCACCCACTTCCCGCTGTTGCGCGAGGAGCTCGCCGCGGCTTCCCCACGCGCCCTTACCTGGCTGGATTCCGGCGATGCCATTGCCCGTCGCGTACGCTGGTGGCTGGATGAACTGGATATCACATTGCCGAACACGCCTGACAGCAGCCAGTTACTCACCAGCAGCGACGACCATCGGGAAACCATCCTCCGCGCCTTTTCCGAGTTCACCCCGGATTACCGCAGTGCCGTTATCCCGGTTAGACTGTGACATCGACGGCGCGCTCACGCCCTACCACGATGCAACAAACACAACGCAAATAACCAGACGTCTCCATGCTGCAACCCGCATTCCCCCTGCTGCACATTCTCGACCAGCTGCCCGAGGGCGGTCTGCTGCTCACACCCACCAACCGCCTGCGCAACCGCTGCCAGCAGGTGTTCGGCACCAGCCAGCAGGCGAATAAAAACTGGGCGCCGCCGGCCGTGGAATCCCTGCAGGGCTGGCTGGATACACTCTGGTTTACACTGCAGCAGAAACAGTGGCAACCGGCCATGTGCAGGGTACTGAACCGCGAGCAGCGGCAACTGCTGTGGCAGCAGTGTGTGGAAGACACGCTGGACAAAGGGCTGATCAACACCCAGCTGCTCGCCGGCAATTGCGACACGGCGCTGTCGCAACTGATTCAGTGGCTGAAAGTTGAAGACCTCACAGCCGCCGACGAAGCGCTGGCACCACACTGGGAAAAGATCGGTCTGCAGGCAGGCGACTATCCGTTGTTCCAGGTATTACCGCTGTTCCAGCAACAGTTGCAACAGCGCAACGCCATCACCCCGGACCAGCGCGACCTGCTGATCGCGCGCGCGTTTGACGAAGGGCAACTTGCGAAATTGCCGCAGATATCACTCGCGGGCTTCGTGCAGAATTCCCCTCTCACGGATCGCATCTTTGCCAGCGCTACAGAATCGCTGCAGCGCTATCCTATTCCGGAAAAAGACCAAGCGAAGATCCAGGTTGCACGTTGCCACAATCTGGAAGAAGAACTGCAACAGGCCGCGCGCTGGGCCGCGCAAAAGCTCGCGCAGAATCCGGACAACAGTGTCGGTATTGTGGTGAACAACCTCGGCCAATGCCGCCCCCTGGTGGAACAGGTATTTGCCCGTGTTCTGGAACCCCAGTGGCTGGCCCCGGCGCAAGCGGCCTATACCCTGCCATTTAACTTCTCAGCCGGTACCCCGCTCGCCAAGACCCCGGTAGGTGCCGCCACCCTGCAGTTACTGGAAACCCTGCGCGACAAATTCGATTACAGCCAGTTACGCAATCTGCTGTTCTCGCCATTCTGGGGCGACGACAGCAACGAGGAACAACACCTGCGCAGCGCCCTCTTTCGCCGTCTGCAAAAACAGGAGTTACGGGAAGTCCCCGGCAATATCCTGTGCACCTGCACGGAAAAGCTCGCCAGCGAGATCGCCCCGGAAAGTCCCCTGCCCGCACAGCTGAACCAACTCGGGGAGTGGGCCCGGCGCTGGCAGCGCGCGCCGGCAGAAATCTGGGCGCAGCGCTTCTCCGAACTGCTCGCGCGCCTGCAATGGCCCGGCAAGCGCAACCCCAACAGTCAGGAATACCAGCAGCTTATGCTGTGGGAACAGGCACTGGAAAACTTCGCCGGCCTCAATGAATTCACCGGCAGCCTACCGCTTTCCAAAGCATTGCAATTGCTGCGACAGATCGCCAGCCGCACCCCGTTCCAGGCAGAGACCCGCGACGGCCCGCTGCAGATTCTCGGCGTACTGGAAGCCGGCGGCCTCGCCTTTGATCACATCCGCCTGGTAGGCTTCGGCCAGCAGCAGTGGCCACCGCCCCCATCCCCCAATCCCATGCTGCCGGTACAGTGGCAGAAAGACTGGGAAATGCCCCGCGCCAGTGCCGAGCGAGAACTCAAGCTCGCCCAGGAACTGACCCAGGACCTGATGAACGCCAGCAGCGAAATCGTCGTCAGCTACGCCTGCGAAGAAGACGGCGTCGGCCAATCCCTCAGCGCTCTGTTCGGCGCTCCACAACCCGCCGAACAGCTGGGCCAGGACGCCATCAGCGATTTTTACCAGGCACTGGAAAATGGCCCGACTCTGGAACAGACCGACGACCGAGAACTGCCCCCACTCAGCCCCGCAGACTGCGCCCAGGTCCGCGGCGGCGCCGGTGTACTCAAAGCCCAGGCCCTGTGCCCGCTCAACGCCCAACTGCGCTACCGCCTGGGGGCCGAAGAGTTCTCCGAGCCGGGCCTCGGCCTCAGTGCCGCGGAACGCGGTAACCTGATCCACGAAATGCTCGCCGCCTTCTGGCTCAATTGCGAAAACTCGCAAAACCTCGCCGCGATGGGCGACGAACAGCGCAACCTGCAAATCAGTAGCAGCATCGACACCGCCATCGGTCGCCTCAAGAAAAAACACCCGGAACTCCCCGAAGCCTTCTGGGCCCTGGAACAAACCCGGCTCAAAACCATCTTCGACCAATGGCTCCCCCTGGAACAGGCACGTCCGGCTTTCACCGTCAGTCAGGTGGAATCCGAACTCACCGTCACTCTACAAGGCCTCACCTTCACATTGCGCCTCGACCGACTGGATACCCTCGTCGATGGCGAACAACTGGTGATCGACTACAAAACCGGCCAGACCTCACTCAGCGACTGGCTACAGGCGCGCGTCCGCGAACCCCAGCTTCCCCTCTACGCCCTCTTCCACCCGCAGGCCAAAGCCATCGCCTTCGGTGGGGTAAAAAACGGGGACTGCAAATACCAGGGCTGCGGCGAACTCGCCCAGCCCATCAACGGCATCAAGCTCGTCGCTGACGCGCAGAAAGGCGCTTCAAAACAACAGGAACCGGAGATCGTGCACTGGGACCAGTTGAAACAACACTGGCAGCAGGCACTCGAAGGCCTCGCCGACGAGTACCGCACCGGCCAGGCCCCGCTGATTTTTGATCGCCCGGCAGACAACGAAAACCAGAAATCCCTCTGGCCGTTAAACCGCTGGCCGGAAAGACAGTAAGAACTGAAGGCTAACCGTAGCTACGCAGTAGCAATGTAAAAATCGAAGGCAAAGTGCCGGGTATAGGTTTTCAAGAGCGTCGGCGACAGGGACGTCGCCGACGCAGCGTACAGGGATGTATCCATAGCGGTCTTGAAAACCTATACCCGGTGCTTTGCCGCCACCGGACCAAGTTCCGACCACCGTGGTACCGGGGCCCGACACTGAAGACCTGACGAAATGACAAACGCGGCAAACACAAACACCCCAGTAGACGCCGAGCAACGAAAAGAAGCCCTGGACATTACCCAGAGCTTTGCCGTCTCCGCGCCCGCCGGCTCCGGCAAAACCGGCCTGCTTACCCAGCGCCTGTTAAAACTCCTCAGCGCCTGCCAGCAACCAGAAGAAGTTCTCGCCATCACTTTCACCCGCAAAGCCGCCGGCGAAATGCGCGAACGCCTTCTCGACGCACTACTGGATGCCCGCGACAACCCCGAACCGGAAACCCCCCACGCCAGAATCACCTGGCAACTGGCCCGCAACCTGTTGGCCCACGACCAGCAACACCAGTGGCACCTGCTGCAAAGCCCGCAACGCCTGCGTATCCAGACCATCGACGGCCTCTGCCGCAACATCGCCAGCCAACTGCCCATCGACAGCGGCCTCGGCGCCCCCGGTGAACCACTGGATCAGCCCGCCATCGCCTACGAAATGGCCATCGCCAACCTGCTGAAAAAACTTGAACAGGAACAACTGGACGAAGACCTCGGCCGCCTGCTGCTGCACCTGGACAACAACCTGCCAGAAGTCAGCGACTTGCTGAAAACCTTGCTGGAAAAACGCGAACAGTGGCTGGAGCCGCTGCTCTCGGTCCATAACTCCGAGGCAGAAGACTACTTCACCTTCGTCATCGAAGAACTGATCGAACAGCAGCTGACCGCATTCCAGAATAGCCTCGGCACCTTCGCCGGAGAACTGCTGCAACTGGCGGACTACGCCGGCAACAACCTGCAGAAAGAAAAGCCGGAACATATTGTCAGCAACCTCGCCGGCATCAGCGCCCTCCCCCCCTGTAGTGATCAAGGGCTACCACAGTGGCTGGCACTGGCGGAACTGCTGGCCACCGGCACAGGCACTTTTCGCAAGTCCGTCACCAAAACCATCGGCTTTCCAGCGGCAGACAAGAAGTCTCCTGATCCGGAGCGGGCAAAGGCGCAGAAAGAGCGCATGACCGCACTGCTGGAAGACATCAGGGACAACACAGAACTACTGCAGATCATTGCCGAAGTGCGCACCCTGCCCGCCGGCATGAGTGACAGCCAATGGCAGATTCTCAGATCCCTCGCGCGCGTTCTGCCGCTACTGGTCGCGGAACTGAAACTGGTATTCCAGCAACTGGGCAGCACCGATTTCACCGAAATTTCCCAGGCCGCACTGGTTGCCCTCGGAGACAGCGACGCCCCCACGGACGTCGCACTCAAGCTGGACGTACAGATTCAGCATATTCTGGTGGACGAATTTCAGGATACCTCCCAGCTGCAGCTGGAACTGTTGCATAAACTCACCGCCGGCTGGGAACCCGATGACGGGCGCAGCCTGTTTATCGTCGGCGACGGCATGCAGTCCTGTTACGGCTTCCGCAACGCCAACGTGGGGATCTTTCTCGACGCGCGCAACGAAGGCATCGGCGAACTAGCCCTGACGCCACTCAACCTGCAGGTCAACTTCCGCTCCAGCACCGCAGTAGTGGACTGGGTCAATCACACTTTCCTGCGCGCCTTCCCGCCGCGGGACAATATCAGCCGCGGCGCGGTGCGTTATCTGGATTCCGTCGCCTTCAAGCCCCGCAGCTGGGACGGCGAACCGGTCAGTTTTTACGGCTGTGTGGATGACAGCGAACGCCTGCAGGAAGCGGAACAGGCGGTGGAGATCATTCAGGGCCTGCAAGCCAAAGCGCCAGAAGACAGCATCGCGGTACTGGTGCGCAACAAAAAACACCTGCAACAAATCCTGCCCGCACTGACCCGTGCCGGTATCGCCTACCAGGCCCAGGACCTGGCGCCACTGGCCAGTAAAATGGTGGTATTGGACCTGTTGAGCCTGACCCGCGCCTTACAGGACCCGAGCGACCGCATCAGCTGGCTCGCCATCCTGCGCGCGCCCTGGTGTGGCCTGTCACTGCCCGACCTGTACGCCGTGGCCAATCACAACATTGAAGAGCAAAGCCCCCGCGATCCCAAGTTGGCACCGATCCTCAATACCCTGCGTGACCTCGATGCCGTAGAACCCCTCAGTGAAGCCGGCCGTCAGCGCCTGCAACGCTGTGCACCACAGTTGCTGCAATGCTGGCAGGAACGCGGACGCAAACCTTTACGGGTGTGGGTCGAAGGCCTGTGGCTCGCCCTCGGTGGCCCTGCCACCGTTGCGGACAAACGCGAATTGAGTAACGCCGCCGACTTTTTCCAGCTGCTGGAAAAATACGATCAGGGCGGCAGTATCAGTGACTGGCCTGCGTTCGAACAGGCACTGGAAAAACTCTTCGCCCGCCCCACCCAGGAAGCGCGGGTACAGGTAATGACCATTCACAAATCCAAAGGCCTGGAGTTCGATCACGTACTGATCCCGGGCCTCGACAAATCCGGCGGCGGCGGTGGCAGCGATCAGCTACTGCGCTGGTGTACCTGGCTCAACAGCGACGCGGATACCCGCTTTCTGCTCGCCCCCAAAAGCCCCCGCAGCGGTAAAGACCCGCTGTACGCCTACGTCAAACACGACAACAGTGAACGGGAACGCCTGGAAGGCACGCGCCTGCTCTACGTCGGCTGCACCCGCGCAATCCACTCCCTGCACCTGCTGGCGTGTGTGAAATCCTCGGACAAGAAAAACGAAGATTTCAAAGCTCCCGGCAGCGCTTCCCTGCTGGCCAGCATCTGGTCCACCGTGCTGGAAAATAGTGAAAGCCCCTGGTGCCACTGGCTGGAAGCAGAGGCCCCCGCACAACAGGCGGAGGTACAGGACCGCAGCTACCTGCTGCACCTGCCGCAACAATGGCAAACGCCGGCACACCCGCGCCAGGAATATCTCGCCCGCTACCGCATGGGAGACTTTCACCGGAAGGACGACGAGGAAGCCAACCTGCCGGAACTTGGCCAGGTACATCAACGCTGGTACCGCCACGCCGGCACCGTCGCCCACGAGACACTGGCAACCCTCACCGAATCTCCCGAACGACTGGCTACCGCGCCAGATCAATTGATGCAGGAGCTCACTCCCCTGTGGCAATTGCGACTGACTCAGGCCGGGCTGAACGGCGGCACGCTGGAGAAGGCATTGGAGAAGGTGGAACAGTCCGTATTGCGCACCCTCAACTGCGAGACCGGCCGCTGGCTACTGGACGCCAACCACCAGGACAGCGCCGCAGAGCTGGAACTCCACAGCGGCGGCCGCGAGCTGCGTCGCAATATTGTCGATCGCACCTTCATTGATGCTGAAGGCACCCGCTGGATCATCGACTACAAAACCGCAGAACCCGCCGCAGAGGAACCACTGGAGACCTTCATCGAGCACCAGCTGGAAAAGTACCGCGGCCAACTGGAAAACTACCGCCGCCTGTTCTACCAGCGCGGAGAAAGATCCATCCGCTGCGCCCTCTATTTCCCGCTACTGCAGCACTTGGCCGAGCTCCCCGCTCAGTAAAAACACAGAGGGTTAGGCATCCATAGGGTGGGCAGTAAGCGCAGCGCACCCACCATCCTATCCACCCCTAAACCACCGGCCACATGCGCAAAACTGTCCTCAACACACCGAGAGGGCGCGAACAAACTATGCGCGTAGCACCGAAACTGGTGACACCTAAAACTGTTTCAAATGAAACCCTAGCCCTGCCCCCGGCCACTAGGTAGCATAACTGCCCCGCAGCGCACGCCCTGCGGCATGGATGACGATCTCAAATTCAGAAAGTAGTGACAGAAATATCATGACCACGCAGCAGTTCGACGACTTAAATGTTCTCTCCCAGGACGTTCTCATCACCCCGGAAGCGCTGAAAACGGAACTGCCCGTCAGCGAGGCTGCCGAGAAATCCGTAGCCGCCGGCCGCGCCGCCGTGCGCGATATTCTGGACCGTAAAGACCACCGCCTGATGGTGGTCATCGGCCCCTGTTCCGTTCACGATGTCGAGGCCGCAATGGACTATGCCAACCGCCTGAAGGCGCTGGCAGACAAGGTCTCCGACACCCTGCTGATCGTCATGCGCGTGTATTTTGAAAAGCCCCGTACCACCGTGGGCTGGAAAGGCCTGATCAACGACCCGCACCTGGACGACTCGTTCAAAATCGAAGACGGACTGCACATCGGCCGCAAACTGCTGCTGGATATCTCCGAGTTGGGTCTGCCCACCTCCACCGAGGCACTGGACCCGATTTCTCCCCAGTACCTGCAGGATCTGATCTCCTGGTCCGCCATCGGCGCGCGCACCACCGAATCCCAGACCCACCGCGAAATGGCGAGCGGCCTCTCCTCCGCCGTGGGCTTCAAAAACGGTACCGATGGCAATCTGGAAGTGGCCATCAACGCGCTCCAGTCCACCGCCAATCCGCACCGCTTCCTGGGCATCAACAAAGAAGGCCAGGTAGCCATCATCCACACTGCCGGCAACAAATACGGCCACGTGGTACTGCGCGGCGGTAACGACAAGCCCAACTACGACTCCGTCAGCGTCGCTGTGTGCGAGAAAGAACTGGAAGACGCGGGCCTGGTGCCCAACATCATGGTCGACTGCAGCCACGCCAACTCCAACAAGAACCATGAGCTACAGCCTCTGGTCGTGGACAACGTCACCCACCAGATCCTGGATGGTAACAAGTCCATCATCGGCATCATGGTGGAAAGCAACCTGAAAGCCGGCAACCAGAAGATCAACAAAGACCGCAGCCAGATGGAATACGGCGTTTCCGTGACCGATAAATGTATCGACTGGGAAACCACCGAGAAGCTGCTACTGGGCATGGCGGAGCAGCTGCACGAGCCGCTGAAAGCCCGCAAAGGCTAGCATTCAGCTCTACCCACCCCAACCTGAAAGGATCGGCAATGCCGATCCTTTTTTATAAATGAGGTAATCGATTTGAATACAGACAGCTCTACATTCACCAAACAGGAAGACGGCGGCAACGTGTGGCTGTCTCAGAACAACGTACAGACCTCCGACCTCACAGATCACGGCATCCAGCCCACGGTCCTCGACAATGAGGCCGAGGTCGGCAAAGCGATGTTAAATGAGCTACTGGAAACCGCGGCATCCAAAGAAGGCGACATCAATATCGCCCTGCTCGGCGGCCGCGGCGCCCAGCAGATGCACCGCCTGCTGGGCGAGCTGGCGAAGACATCCGAGCAAGATGAACTGTTCGGCCGCCTGAACGTATTCACACAAGATGCTCTCGCCCCCATGAGCATGAACAACTGCTTCAGCTTTGTCCGGGACTTCGAGCGCATCCTGGGCCCGGACTTTTTCAAGAAAGTGAAAAGCTTCACCCCGATGCAGACGGACAAAGAAGATCTGGAAGCCGGACTGATCGAGTACCTGAACAAACTGGAAGCGCTGGGCGGCCTGGATATCTTCTTTATCGGCCACGGCCCGGAAGAAAACCAGGCATCCCACCTCGCCTACATCAAGCCCTTTTCCGGCGCCCAGAGCACTCATGTTGCCGGACTGATTCCGATTTCAAGCAGTATTCTGGAACACCACATCAGCAAGTTTAAAGCGGGTGGCAGCATCGTAAACGAACAGGATGAAGAAGAGTGCAGATCTGCCGGATACATCCTTACCCTCGGGCCGGCAGCGATATTGCAGGCCAAGAAAGTTGTGCAGTCAGTAGTCGATGCGGATTCCGCCCCAGCGAAAGTGCAAACTTATGCCAATGTCCTTAACACCAAGTTAAGTACAGCCCCCGAAGAATTACTGGGGCAGCTGAATGCCAATCCAGGGTTATGGATCAGGCTCCATCCGAACACCAAATCATTTGTATTGCCAAGTTTAGGCCTGTAACTCCGTATTCATCGCTACGAGACCGGCATTGCCGGTCTTTTTTTTAGCCGGACCGGCCCTCACTTACAGGTTTCCAGGCCCCGAGAATCCACTGAATGAAAAGGAAAGTGGGGTTACAATATTAGTCACCCGCCCCGATTACACTGTTATGCATAGGTGAAACCATGGCTATTTTATACACAATCGGAGCACTACTGTTGGTAGGAATGATTTACGCCATTTTTGACCACTTTAGAATGAAAAGGCTCGCACTAAAACGTGGCAAGCCAAATATATGTGAGTACGCAAGATCCTTTGACTATCGAAATGTAGATACAAGTATTATTCGGGAGGTCTGGAAGGAGGTTCAGGATTACCTAGGCAGCTACAACGGCACACCATTTCCTGTCCAGGCGGATGACCTTTTCGAAGATACGTACAACCTGCATACGGATGATCTGGATGAAATATACTGGACTGTTGCTGATCGCTTGGCCATTGACACAGAAAAGCCCGAAGAGAACCCCTACTTCAACCAGGTCACATCTGTAAGAAATCTAGTTATGTTTCTACATCATCAGCCAAGAACGGGAAATTCATAACCAGACGCTACTGAGGGGCAGCTTGCAGAATATCCTATGTTCCAAAAAACTGAACTTTACCTGTTTGACCTCGGTGGTGTTCTGATTGAGCTGGACGGAACGCCCTTACCCGGCTCCCACATGGAAGCTACCGAATGGCTCTCATCCAGTATCGCCAAGGATTTTGAGCGCGGTTTTATATCTAAACAGGAGTTTGCTGAAAACTTCCGCGAGACACTCCGTATCAAAGCGTCCACCGAAGATATAATTACCCATTTCAGAAACTGGCCCAAAGGATTTTATCCGGGAGCGACCGACCTACTCAGCCAGTTGTCCAATGTGTATCGAGTGGCGGCGCTATCCAATACCAATGAAATTCATTGGCCGAAAATCACGGACGAATTTGGTGCACATCGATACTTTGAAGCCATCATTGCATCGCACAAGGTAGGCATGGCAAAGCCAGATTCTTCTATTTATCGGTACGCCTTGCAGGAACTTGACGTATCACCGGAGAAAGTAGTGTTCATTGATGATAATGCGGCCAATGTGGCTACTGCCAAGGCGCTCGGAATAAATGCCTACCTGGCAAAGGGCTTTCCGGAGGTTCGGCGGCTCATAGAGACATTGGAACTTATCAACGAGCATTAATGAGTATGTAGAAATCAGTGCCTTTTCTACAATCTTGAGGATACCGACAAAATACCGGGGTTCCCTGATGACGTTGCGAGATATATGCTCATGACATTACATCTCCTCTAGTAAGTATGTAGAAAAATGGCGCAAGCAAATACAGACTCCCAGTTCAAAGCGCGGATCCTCAAGCCCAGAACGCCCGGTAGCGACAATCGCTGGGGGTTCGTCATTCTGCCCAAAGAGGTGAGCGCAAAGCTACCAAGGCGCGGCCGCACTACCGTCGAGGGGACTATCAATGGTAAGCCCTTCACGGTCCTGCTTGAACCAGATGGCAAGAAAAGCCACTGGCTAAAAATCGACCAACCCCTGTTTGAAAGCTCAGGAGCTGATTTCGGGGACACTGTGGAATTGGAAATCTGGTCCGCCGCAGAAGAGCTGGAACCTGAGGTTCCTTCCGACTTTTCACAAGCCCTATCTGCCTCTCCCGATGCCAAGTCCACTTGGGAGAATACGACCACCATCTCCCGTATTGACTGGATTCACTGGATCACCTCTGCCAAGCAGGAAAAAACACGCACTAAGCGGATCCATGACGCCTGTGACATGCTCGCCTCTGGAAAAAAGAAGGTGTGCTGCTTTGATACATCCGGTTTTTACAGTAAGGCGATCAAGGCCCCTGAAGCAGCAGACTAACTGGCCGGATAAAATACTGCTCCCAAACGGTGATCATCTCATAAACAAGGAAGACCAGATATGACGACACCCGCAAAAAATACCATTTGCCTCTGGTATGACGGCTGTGCCGAGGAAGCCGCAAACTTCTATGCCAGCGTTTTTCCTGACTCCTCCGTGGAAGCGGTTAACCACGCTCCGGGAGACTTCCCCGCTGGCAAGCAAGGCGACGTGCTTACTGTCGAATTCACGGTACTGGGTATTCCCTGCCTCGGGCTAAATGGCGGACCGGCATTCAAGCACGACGAAGCCTTCTCGTTTCAGGTAGCAACGGTCGATCAGGCGGAAACTGACCGCTATTGGGATGCCATTGTTTCCAATGGCGGACAGGAAAGCGCCTGCGGCTGGTGCAAGGACAAGTGGGGCCTGTCCTGGCAGATAACACCGATCGCGCTCACTCAAGCCGTGACCAGTTCCGATCCTGAGGTCGCCAAGCGTGCTTTTGACGCAATGATGCAGATGAAAAAAATCGACATTGCAGCCATTGAGTCGGCTATCCGCAAGTAAAGCTCTGCTGCCAGCCACTGTATAGATCCGCAATTTTGATCAAGCTAACGGGGTCATTCGGTTTTAATCTTCACTTGCTGAGGAGACGGAGTTAATGCAGTGAGCAGGTATGAAGCGCAGTTCTCTACGGTTGTAAACTATATTGAGAAGCACCTGGAAGAAGACCTCGATATCGACCAATTGTGCCAGGTCAGCCATTTTTCAAAGTATCACTTTCACCGGCAGTGCTCTGCTTTCTTTGGCATGTCTGTGATGGCATTGGTGAAGGCGCTTCGCCTGAAGCGGGCCGCGTATCAGCTGGCATACAGAGATAGTCGGGTGGTTGATATCGCGCTGGCAAATGGTTACGACAGCCACGAGGCATTTTCCCGCGCGTTCAAAAAGCTTTTTCACAAAAGTCCAACTGACTTCAGGCACTCTCCTGACTGGACTCCTTGGCACACGCACTATGAACCTATATTGACGCTGAGGACCAAGCTCGTGAGAGAGAATGCCAACTTTGATGTACAGATCGTCGACTTCCCTGAAACCCGACTCGCTGCCCTTGAGCACCGCGGTGCACCTCAGGAATTGGGCAATACGATCAGGCAGTTTATCGAGTGGCGCAAAGCCAATCGGCTTCCGCCAAGCAAAAGCAGAACCTTCAACCTGATCTATAACGATCCGAACACTGTGACAGCAGAGGACTATCGATTCGACGTCGCCTGCGCTATCGCGCAACCCCTGGAGGAGAATACCTGCGGGATCGCGTACAAGGTGATACCTGCCGGGAGATGTGCCGTTATCCGGCATATTGGCAGCGATGACGCTATCGGTGTTGCGGTGAACTATCTCTATTCAGAGTGGCTGCCCCAGTCCGACTTTGAGGTCAGGGACTTTCCTATCTTCTTTGAGCGGGTGAAGTTTTTCCCAGAGGTTCCGGAGAACGAGATGGTTACTGATATCTATTTGCCAGTTCGATGGGGTGACCACGTCGTCGATACCTTGTAGTCATCACGCAGCGGGCTTTGCCGCTGCTAACTCGGCAGTCGTACAGATTTCCGCGATGAACTCCCTCGCATAATTTCAACACCTTGGTTAATGTGCGCGGCCACGGCAACGCCGTGTGCCCCGTTGTTGTACTCCCTTAAGGATCATCCATGTCTGTACCCTCCTCCCTCGCTACGGATTCATCCGTTGGCGCGCCGTCTCGTTCTCGCCTCGCGGAGATTGCCCTGGCGCTTGGTGGCTTCGGCATTGGCACCGGGGAATTTGTCATCATGGGGTTGATGAACCGGGTGGCGACGGATCTTGGCGTAACTGCCCCACAGGTCGGATATGCGATCAGCAGTTATGCGCTCGGGGTTGTGGTGGGTGCGCCGATTATTGCAGTACTGGCAGCGCGCGCGCCCCGCAAGACACTGTTGATCGCTCTGATGCTGGTATTTGCGGTAGGTAATATCGCCAGCGCCTTTGCGCCGGGTTTCCTGTCCTTTGTCGGATTGCGCTTCCTCGCCGGTCTGCCTCACGGCGCCTATTTTGGTGTTGCGGCTCTTGTCGCGGCAGCATCTGTTCCACCCAATCAGCGTGCGCGTGCAGTAGCGAGGGTCATGCTAGGCCTCACCCTGGCAATCCTGATCGGAGCGCCACTTGCCACCTGGGCAGGCAATCTGTTCGGCTGGCAACTCGCCTTCGCAGGCGTAGGTGTGGTAGCACTGCTCACAGCCTTGATGGTATGGCGCTTTGTACCAGCTCAACCGACTGACCCGAACGCCAGCCCTGTACGCGAACTTTCCGCGCTATTGAAACACCGGGTACTGTTCACCCTGGGCATTGCCAGTATCGGGTTTGGCGGTATGTTTTCCGTGTTCAGCTACGTGATGCCGACATTGACAGAGCAAGCGGGCATGTCCGAAGTGCTCGGTCCGCTGGTACTGGTCGTATTCGGGTTGGGGGCCACTGCAGGTAGCTTGCTGGGCGCAAGGGCCGCGGACTGGAACCTGTTGCGGGCAATCCCGCTGATTCTGATCTGGTGTGCACTGGTACAGGGCGGTTTTTATTTCGCCGCCGATTATGTGTGGCCGGGGATTCTGTTTGTGGGTCTGGTAGGCACCAGCATGGCGCTCGGCCCTGCGTTACAAACACGCCTGATGGATGTGGCTGAAGACGGCCAGACGATGGCTGCCTCACTCAATCACGCTGCATTCAATCTCGCCAATGCCCTCGGTGCCTGGCTGGCGGGCGTCGCGATCAATGCGGGGTTCACCTGGTCGATCACCGGGCCGGTAGGTACGGTTCTGGCGATTGGAGGCTTGCTGGTCTTTTTCGCGGGACGCGCCATTGAGAGGCGCGGCAGCAACGCTGAAGTAACGATGGGCACGATATAATGGCCCGCTAGTGTACCGTTGAGGCGGCCTGCTTGATCATTTGAGTGATCTGCCTGGCGAGATTATTGGGCACCGGGAAATGTAAATTGTACTGGGCGATCTTCCACCGATTGCCCACTTTCACCAATACGCCACTACCCCGACATTCTCCGTAGGCTGCGTTATCCAGTAACTCGTCAAACCAGGCGACATCCCCACGAATCACGATGGTGCGGTCTCTCGGCACATAGGTCCAACCTATGCCCTGACTGAAGTACGGTCGCACATAATCTTTGAAGGTATCCACGGTCCAGCGCTCGCTGGCGTCAGTGCCGATAAAAACACCCTCTTTGCTGAAACTATCGAAGTAAGCGTCATAATCTGCATCCGCAGCAGCCTGGTGAAAGGCATCCAATTGTACGGCGACTGCGGATTTCTCGTCGTCAGAAACTTCGGGAGTTTTGGCCCACGCTGAATTGATAGAAAAGCTGAGGACAATTGGAACCAACCACGCCCAGGGTATCTGGTTGAAAATCATGAATACTCCCTAATCATTGATAAAAATGAGTAACCCCAGCAGCGCTGCAAACCAGGCTACGAGCCACAAACTGCGACGGTACCAGTTATAGTGGGCCTCTTCCTGCAAGTGGTGTCGGATTGCAGTCTCATACAGGTCTGAGCCTGAAGGCGCCCTGGCTTCATCGACAGTGCCATCGACCGCTATTGAGCGCCACACCAGGGCGAATGCCATTGCCACCGTGACTGCCACCGCAAAACCAATAACATTCCACCACAGCCACGAAATTTCCGGGCGGAGCAACCAGCAGGCACCGTTAACCGCCATACCCAGCAATAACCCTGCTATGACGTGGGGACCGCGCACATGGTGCGTAATGAACCCCATCACAAACACCGCAAGGATGGGCCCATTTGCCAGGGACCCGATCTTGTTGATGGCCTCCAGCACTGTAGGGGCAATATCACCGACGCAAAACGCCATTACCAGTGTGATACCGCCCCATACCCCAGTAATCCCGCGCGACAGGATCAGCTCGTGGTGTTCGCTCCAGTCGCCGCGGTGAAACCGTCGTACGAAGTCTTCCATGGTGGTGGCGCTCAGGGAGTTGAGCACGGAATCCAGCGATGACATAGCGGCGGCGAACAGGGCCACCAGGCTCAATCCAACGAGCCCCGTCGGCAATACATTGATCATGTACAAGGGCACTGCAAGGTTGTATTCCGGCCCATTGTCGGACTCCGGCAACGCAGCAACAAATTCCGGGTTACCGGCGGCGTAAACCGCAATGCCGACACCCACCAGGCAGTACAGCAATACCAGCGGAAAACGCAGCAGGCCGTTGATCAGCAGTGCATTGTTGGTGGCGTCGATATCGCGCGTACTCAGCTGGCGTTGAACCTGGCTCTGGTCGCAACCGTAATAAGACACATACAGAAACAGGCCACCAAGCAACATGGGCCAGAAGGCAAATGTCTGCCCGTCACCAAAACCGTGATGTTCGAAATCCAACGCGCTCTTGCGCTCTGCAGAGAATGCTTGCCACATCTGGCTGAACCCACCGCTGGCATCCAGTAGAAACAGCAGCACCAGCACCAGCATCGCCGCCAGAATCACCAGCTGTATGACATCGGAATAGATCACACCACGAATGCCGCCCATTACGTCATACAGGACGGTAAACGCCCCCAGTAACAATACCGAGGCGGTAAAGCCCAGGCCAGTGATCAGATCGATCACCAGTGCGATGCTATACACTGTAACTGCGGTAGCGAAGGCGCGCACAAAAAGAAAGAGCCCGCTCAGGGTAAGGCGGGTCTGGAGGTCAAAACGTTGTTCCAGATAGGCATAGACCGAAACCAGCCGCAGGTGACGGAACAGCGGCATTACAAACAGGATCAGTACTGCCATCGCCAGCGGAACCGCCAGTTCATACTGTAGCCACAGCAGGCCGCCTCCAGCAGCAAATGCGACGAATGCGGGCGCCCCGAGAATACTGTTGGTGGAGCACTGAGTCGCCATAATAGAGAGCCCCACCGGCCAGGGGCCAACATTGCGCCCGGCAACATAATAGTCTTCCCTGCTCTCCTGTCGCCGTGCGAGCCAGTAGGCCATGGCCAGCAAACCTACACAGTAGGCGGCAATAATCAGCCAATCAATTCCTGTGATACTCTGATTCATTCTGCTCCCTGAACGCCCCAACTTGCGGTTCTGAGATTCCCCGATCAGAGACCGTTATCTTGCTTCCACACAGGGTACCGCTCCTGCAGTAATCGTTCCGGCCAGTAACCGTACCAGCTGTAGCCGGTGCGGCGCTCTATATCCACCGCCGAAAGCTGGTACACCTTGCTTCCATCGCGGTTCGCCAAAAAAGGTTCGCTGGATTTCAGATCGTAGAATCTGGCCCAGATGGGTTTCGCCTGCTCGTCTTCAACCACCACCAGATCGTAATCCGCGGCGTGGTAGTCAAAGCGTTGCCCCGCGGTGTCCACTTTAGCGATGCGGAACCCGGAAAGTTTTGCCGATTCCAACCAGGCACTACCGCCCTGCACTGCGGCAATGACGTCAGCGGACGGATTGGGAATGGACATCAGGTATTCCAGCACCGGGACTGTCTCCCAGGCGAGAATGCCGGGCAGCTCATAGGCCCTGCCCTTGACGGGTTCTAGCGAGGTTTCGTGGTACTGGCCGGCCCAGCCAGTGGGTTTACCGTCGATGCGGACCTGCAGCCTCAGCAACAGTGCATCACCTCTGGCGACGGCGCTCGCCGCCCGCTGGCGCAACTTGGAGTCTATATATCCGAAAGGCGGCTTACCTTCGGCCACCTTGCGCAAAAAACCCAGAACGCCGGGCATAACCTCATCCGCAATGGTGATATGGCGATAGTAAGCCCGCTCGTGGCGATCCGGAGAGTGGGCCCAGCCGCCGTTCGGATACTGGCGGTCCAGGGTATAACGCAATCCCCTGAGTGCGGCGTCGCGATAGCGGACATTACCGGTCTGTTTGTAGACCTCGGACAGGTATTGAATCTGCGGGTAAATATTGCGATTGTCAAAGCTGGCATCAGCCAGGTTCTGGTTTTCAAGCGCAACTACCCGCTCCTCGTCCAATACCACACGCAGCGGATGCTTGTTGGTAGGCCAGCCACCACTGTCGCGCTGATAAAGCAGGATATTATCGGCAATCTTTTCTATCTGGTGGAGCTGGTAATGAGGCACGGCGTTTTCGCCGGTGCGATCATCCCAGTGCTTGATAGCGTCGTAGAATCCGTCGATGGAGATGGGTTGATAACGGGATTCTTCGGAAAGTGGACCAGCCAAACTGTTTGAGGGCAGGACTCCGCCAACTATTCCCACTACGGTTAGGGCAACCCACGGTAGGGCGCTACTGAAACGACGGTTACTCACGATATCCACCTTTTTATTGTGCTTTTCGGTAGTCTGACGGGAATACCAAGTCGAATCAATCCGTGTCTAGCCGCAGTCCCAGGCGCTCCCAGTCACCGTCCCGTAATGCCCGATCCAGCTCCTTGGCCCGTTTGCGCATATCGCTGATCTGGTACTCGTAGTAATGATCGGAAACCTGCTGCTCCATTGCCTTCAGATCACAGTGCACAGAGTGCTCACACATCAGGTAGTCCCAGGCAAGGCTATCGTCCGATCGCAGATAGTATCCGGCATCATGGGTCGCCCCGTCGTACTGGGTCGGTTCTACAAACGAACGGAAAAATGCGAAGGCCGCCTGCCGGGCAACGCGCTGCTGAATCCAGTCTTCACCAGTAGCGGAAATTCCGGCCTGTAACTGCTGGTAGAGCTCATCACTGTATTCTGCTTCAAGACTATTTAACGAAAGCGCAATCCTGGCCACCGCGAGCTTATCGGCGGCCTCTTCCATCCAGAAGGCCCACAACGTATCCAGGTCGTACTCCTCAAGCATGTCGTACAGTCCTGTACACTGTTCGAGATTCTCCCGATAGTACGCCAGCATGTCCGTGGGCATCTCTCCCCGGCGCTCCAGACGCGACAGCGCCTCTTCTGACTGAACGGAGGAATGGCGACACCGATCGAGAATTTCCGTCAGCATCAACTGGGCTCTGGCGTCACCGGTCTCGGCGCGCTCCAGGAACTTCTGGTATGCGATGTGAGGCGGCAGGCTGAGCACTGCCTGGATTTCAGGATTACCCTGCTCTTTTGGGTGGCGTTGCGTTTCAGGTTGCCGTGGAGGCGAGGCTTCTTGTCGGCGTGTCGAAGACTCGGCATCACGGGACGGTATTTCCGGCGTAGTTATCGCTCCCGATGAATTCAGATCGGAAGCGCTTCCACCCGCCCCTCTCAGCACAATATAAAGTTTGGCAATGACTGCCGCGATGAGAAGCGCAATCGACGCGAAACGCAGAATAGAAAGCCGATTCAGTTTCATATCGCCTACTCCCGGATATACTCACAGTACTTATTGCAAAGACTCCACTGACGGGAGGACTATGGACGGTGTCGAGGCCACTTGACTTCATATTTCTCAAGCGTTTGAATATCGCGCCGATTAGACAACCCATTGCCCTATCACCTGGGGCTAAGTCAATCGGATCGTTCAGGGAAGTCATCCTATTTCCGCGATCACTCGGTGATCCATCACCGGTCAACCAGTTCAGCGCGGCGCCCCCAATCCATTCGTTCGCACTGATTTCCGCGGCACTGCCGCCAGGTACTAAGTTTTGCATTTTTACAGGCCGGGCCTGTGAGGCCCCCTGCACTTAACCCATCAGTAAAGGAGGAAAATGCACTATGACCGATGATATGTACCCTTCCCGGGTTGGAGGAAGGGAGCAAATCATCCCGCGTAAAGATCCCGTGATTTACGCCGATCCCGCCGATAACCACGGCCCCTTAAACAGCACACAACTGTCCTTTTACCGGGACAACGGATACCTCATTTTTCCGGAGCTACTGCCACAACTGGTAGAGCCTCTACGTGAGGAGACTCAGCAGCTGCGGGAGAAACTGGCGGGCCGCGAAGAGCTGGTCTGCGAGCCCCATGACAATACGCTGCGCACAATCTTCAATCCCTGTGGGTTCAGCGATGCATTTGATCGCTTTTTCCGTCATCCGGAAGTCCTTCCCATTGTGCAGCAACTACTGGGCTCAGATGTTTACCGCATGCAATCCCGCATCAACAACAAACCGGCTTTCCATGGCCGCTCCTTTGCCTGGCATTCCGATTTTGAAACCTGGCACGTGGAGGACGGCATGCCGCGTATGCGCGCACTGACGGCGTGGATCATGCTCAACGAGAACCACCACCATAACGGGCCCCTCTACGTGATTCCTGGCTCCCACAAGCTGTACATTTCCTGTAGCGGAGAAACCGCAGAGGACAATTACAAGTCTTCCCTGCGCGAGCAGAAACTGGGGGTTCCCCAAGCGGATACCATGCGGGAAGTACTGCGCGACCGGGATATCCACGCCATCACCGGTAAACCGGGCACACTGGTGATCCATGAATGCAACCTGCTGCACGGCTCGCCCGACAACATCTCCGGCGACGCGCGCCAAGTGGCCATGTGCGTGTACAACAGTGTACACAATCGCCCCCAAGCCCCGTTTGGAGCCCCCAGACCGCGGCCCGCATTTCTCAGCAGTCGCGATCACTCGCCGGTGACGGTGGCGGCCTGACAGCGGCTATATCGCGCCGACCTATGGCAGCGTGCAAGCCACGCTGCCAGTCTATTATCTTGGCAGTAATCTCCAGACCTGCTCCTGTGCGGGACATTTACCCTTGAGCCCACCGGGGACATTCACTTCCTGCAACAGACTTAGCGTATAGTTTTCGGAATACAGCGCTTTTACTTCATCGCTATCGACACAAAACGGCGGGCCAGCAATCTGACTCTGATCGTAATCGAAAGTGATCAGCAGCTGTTGTGCCGTTGTTGTAAGGGCTATCAAGAGCTGGGCATAGCGGGCGCGCATGGATTCCGGTAGGGCCACCAGCGCTGCGCGGTCATAGATCGCGTCGACTTGCCCCAGGGTATCTGGGTCAAGCTGGAAAATATCGCCCACAAAGATATCGATCCCATCGGCGCTGTAGCGCTTAAGTTCACCCAGCTCGTCGATTGTTGGCGCAACCTGCAATTGCTCAAACAGCTGCACTACCGCGGTCTCACTCAGTTCCGCGCCAGCGACTTGATAGCCGTTGCCCAGTAACCAACCAATATCCAGGGTTTTGCCACAAAGCGGCAGGAACAGTCGACTGCCCTTTGGAAGGTTAAGCGCGTCAAAATGCTTCACCAGCAGTGGATGGGCCTCGGCATTATGAAAGCCGATTTCCATTTTCTGCCATTTTTCCAGCCAGAATGCTTTTTCCATAGTCTATAGCTCTAGTCTCTTGACCCCGTTAAAAAACCGAGGCAATTGCTTCGTCTTCGCGCTTGACCACTTTGTGCTGTTCTTCGCTAAGACCGTGTTTCCAGTAGCTGGAAATATATCGGCGTTTCGGCTCCACCACGCGCTCTTTGCGGAACAGTTCGCGCAGGTGCCGCATGGTGGTGAATTCACAGGCACACCAGACTGCGGGATTGCCTTCCATCCATGGCAGTTCACTGACCGCATCCAGCAGTGCCTGACCCGGTGCATTGGGATCCGGGCTGACAATCCAGTGAACTTTCATATCGGGCGGACAGATCAAATCCTGGCGATCGGATTCACTGGCCACTTCAAGAATCACATGGCCTTTGGCATCTGCCGGCAATGCAGCCAGATTGACGCTGATTGCGGGGAGCGCGGTCATATCACCTACCAACAGGAACCAGTCTCCCTCGGGGTTGATCAGCTTTCGCGCACCGGGGCCGCCAACCCGGATACGCTGGCCGGGTTCCGCCTGCATGGCCCAGGCACCCGCCGGGCCCGGATGATCGTGCACCACAAAATCGATATCGATTTCATTATCCCGTTGTTGCCGGATGGTGTAGGTGCGCATCAGCGGTCGTTCATTAGCCCCCTGTTCAAACAAGAGCTTCACATACGCACTTTCCTGATCTTCGGGGAATCCTTGCAGACCTTCTCCGCCCAGCGTGATCCGCAACATGTGCGGTGTGATAGTTTCGCGACGTATGACTTCAAGTTCTCTCGGTGCTGGTTTAGGCATTTCAGCGACCTCCTTCAGATTTGTTGGTGAGATTCTCCACCATGCGGGCGGTGAGCTCGGTAAACCGCTCGAGCTCTTTGCTCGACAGGCTGCGGGTCATCACATCCGCCGTGTGCTGTTCTGCTTTCAGTACTTCCGTCAGTACGGCGGATCCCTTTGCTGTGGGAAATAACAGCTGACTGCGCCCGTCTTTCGGGTTGGGCTGCTTTTCGATCAGGCCGTCGTTCAGCAACTCCTTCAGAACCCGGGTGATCTGCGCCTTATCCCGCTGCATGCGCTGAGCGATGGAATGAGCGGTGGATTCGGGGTTACTGCAGATGCCCTTGAGCGCCCGGATGTGGGTGATGGGAAGGCCCAAGTCCCGCACGGAGACCTCTGCGCGCAGGCGGCTGCGATAGACATGCATCAGCCGGTGCAAATTGTCACTGAGTGTCGAGTCGGACATGGTGTAGTGCAGCCTTAAATGGATTGAGCAGTTAATTGACAATATCAACCATAAGCCAAAGTTGATGATATTGTCAACCATTCTCACAAACACAGCTTACTCAAGCATCAACTTCCACAGGCATAACGGCGCCGCGCCGGTATAATCAGCGCCATGACTGACTTAGCCATAAAACAGCTACCCATCCACGACGTACTGCCCACACTGCTGGACAAGCTGGAAAGCCACAACAATGCGGTGTTGCAGGCGCCCCCGGGCGCCGGTAAGACATCGGCCGTGCCCCTCGCCCTGCTCCAAAGCGATTGGCTGCAAGGCCGCAAGATCATCATGCTGGAACCCCGCCGCCTGGCCGCGCGCTCGGCGGCAGCGCGCATGGCAGATCTACTGGGCGAGCCGGTGGGCAAAACCGTGGGTTACCAGATTCGCGCCGAGCGCAAAACCAGCCGGGACACCCGGATTCTCGTGGTCACCGAAGGCATCCTCACCCGCCTGCTGCAATCGGATCCCGAACTGGCAGATACCGCCCTGGTGATCTTCGACGAATTCCACGAGCGCAACCTGCAGGGTGACCTGGCTCTGGCGCTGTGCCTGCAATCCCAGGAGGTGCTGCGCGATGACCTGAAACTGCTGGTGATGTCCGCCACCCTTGATGCGGACGCGGTGGCCGAGCTGCTGGACAACGCCCCCACCATCACCAGCGAGGGCCGCGCCTACCCGGTGGATATCCACTACCTGCCCCATCAGCAGGTGCCGGAAGACGCTCGCCGGCTCCCCGCCCTCATGAGCCGTAAAATCTGGGAGCTGGTAGAGCAGGAAGACGGTAGCGTGCTGGCGTTTCTGCCCGGTGTGGGGGAAATCCTCTCCGTTGAACGTGAACTGCGCGAAGCGTTGGCAACCCGCGACGATATTGTGGTGGCGCCACTGTATGGCAACCTGAACAAACAACAGCAGGACGCTGCTATAGCCCCCAGCCCGGCGGGAAAACGCAAAATCGTGCTGGCAACCAATGTGGCGGAAACTTCTCTCACCATCGAGGGCATCCGCCTGGTGGTGGATTCCGGGCTGATGCGGGAATCCCGCTTTGATCCCAATACCGGGATGAACCGACTGGTAACCACTCAGATTTCCCAGGCTTCCGCTACCCAGCGCAGTGGCCGCGCCGGGCGCTTGAGCGCAGGGGCCTGCCTCCGATTGTGGAGTGAATCCCGCCAGCGGGAGCTGGCCCGGAAGAACACTCCGGAAATACTCCTCAGCGACCTCGCCCCACTGGTGTTGGAGCTGGCGCAGTGGGGCGCGACCGATGTCAGTGAACTGCGCTGGCTGGATCTGCCGCCGCCGGGCCCTGTGAGCCAGGCGCGGTCTCTACTGCAGCAGTTGGGCGCCCTGGATAGCAGGGCGCGCATTACCGCCCACGGTAGCGACATTCTAAAGCTCGGGGCTCACCCGCGCCTCGCACATATGATGCTGAAAAGCACTGACCTCGGCCTTCCGCGGGAAGCCTGCTTGTTGGCTGCTTTGCTTTCCGAGCGCGATATCTTTAAGGGAGAACAGCGTTGGGACCGCGACCTGCAAAAAAGACTGTCAGTGTTAGATGGAAGCGCCAGGGCCGGCAACGCCGACCGTGGCGCGATTCAACGGATACGTCAGCAGGCCGCCATCTGGCAGAAACAGTTACCGGCTAACAGTGCAGCACGTCCCGTAGACGAACTGGACTGGTGCGGCGTGCTGCTCGGGCTCGCTTACCCCGACCGCATTGCGCAGAACCGCCACGATAAAGGCCGGCGCTTTCTGCTGGCCAATGGTCGCGGCGCACACTTCTCCCACGACGACGAACTGGCCCACGCGGATTATCTGGTCATCGCCGACCTCGATGGCCAAGGACGCGATGCCCGCATTCAACTAGCGGCGTCGGTCTCCGAGTCGACCCTGCGCGAGCACTTCGCCGACCTGATCGACACTGCAGAATCCGTACGCTGGGACGACACCAGCGGGCGCGCCATCGCCAGTGAGCGGATCACCCTCGGGCGTATCGTGCTGGAAGATAAACCGTCGCAGCGGATATCCCCTGAATTGCTGAGTCATGCATTGTTGGACGCTATCCGCCAAAAAGGCCTCGAGGTTCTTCCGTGGGATAAAGAGTCGACCAGCCTGCGCGGGCGGGTCCAGTTTCTATACCAGCAGCGGGAGACTTTTGGCGACCTGCTTGAGGCGCTGTCGCTGCCTGACTGGAGCGACGAGACGCTACTGGCTTCGCTCAACGATTGGCTGCTCCCCCACCTCCAGGGTATGAGCCGTCTGGAGCAGCTCAAACAGCTGAATATGAACGCGGTTTTACAGGGGCAATTACCCTGGCCCCTGCCCCAGCAAATCGATGAGCTCGCCCCCGCACACATTGCGGTGCCCAGCGGCTCCCGGGTTGCCATCGATTACGCGGAATCTCCGCCGGTGCTGGCCGTACGACTACAGGAAATGTTCGGGCTGGCGCAGACACCCTCCATCCTGAAAGGCCGCTACCCGCTGATGATCCATCTATTGTCACCCGCCCGCCGGCCGGTACAGGTGACCCGGGACCTGAACAGTTTTTGGGCCAACACTTATCACGAGGTGCGCAAAGAACTCCGGATCAAATACCAGAAACATTTCTGGCCCGAGGATCCCGTCAATGCACAGGCCACCAATAAAACCAAAAAACGCATGGATTGATTCATGTGGAATTCAGGCATCGCTGTTAGACTGGCGCCTGATGGAAAGATAAAAGATCTCAAGGAGAAGGCTCTTGAAAAGGCTGTTCACCGCCCTACTGATACCTCTGGTATTTGGTGGCTGTAATTTCGACGAATTCCCGGATTTCTCTACAGAAGGCGAGTTCAACTACAAGCGGGAAATGCGAGGCTTGGTCGAAAGCATTAGCAGTTACGCCAGCAGTCTGGATAGCGGCTTTGTTGTGATTGCCGAAGATGCGCCGGAACTGATCACCACCACCGGCCGCCAGAGTGCCCAGATAGACAGTGATTATGTCAGCGCCCTGGACGGTGTTGCGCAGACCGGTCTGTTTTACGGACAGATCACCGTCGATCAGGCCACCTCGGCGTCGGAGCGCAACCGGCTTCAGGCCTATCTGGACCTGGCACAGGGGAACGGCGCCAATATTCTGGTGACTGATTTTGCTTTCACAGAAGCAAATATCGACAACGCCTATGACCTCAGCGACAACGCCGGCTACGTGGGCTTTGTTGCGGAACAGAAAATCCTGGACACCATCCCGGATTTCCCGGTACCGATCTACAATGGCAACCGCTTCGATGTAGACCGACTGAGCCAGGCGCAGAACTTTCTCAATCTCACGAACACCGGCGGCTACTCCACCCGTCAGGATCTGGTGAATGACGTCCGCAATACCGATTACGACCTGATCGTGATGGACTTTTTCTTTGACGGTGTTGCATACACAGCCGATCAGATCAACGACCTGAAGTTCAAAGATAACGGACGCCGCCGCTTGTTGATTGCCACCATGAATGTGGGATATGCGGAGGATAACCGCTACTACTGGGAGTCCTTCTGGCCCACCAATCCCCCGGAATGGCTCAGAGACCGGGTTGCCGGCACGGATAACGCCTATTACGTGGACTACTGGAGAAAAGGCTGGAAAGACATCCTCTATGGCAACGACGATTCCTACCTGTTCCGGATTATCGATGCGGGCTTTGATGGCGTATACCTGAAAGGTGTCGGGGTTTACGACTATTTTGAAAACCTGGAGCCCGTCAACGAAGAATCTGACTCCGAGGGCTAGAGCTATGCGACCCCATTGAAGCTCGGGGCTCCGTCAATTTCACGTCTCAACGAGTGGTGCATCCACATCCCACTGATCATCAGAAGATCAAAGTGATTTGTTTGTACCACTTACGACAAGCGCTTTCTCACCTCCGTCGGCGAAAACGCGCTTTCTGTTTTCCCCCCAACCCTTTTGGCCCCCTCCCGGCCAGATCGATAGCGCTGTCCGCCGCTAAAACAATAGCGCGCCAAACTGCCCCATTCTGCCGTGCCACTTTCAGATTTGGTCGTTTCTGGGACGCCACTCCAGAAAAATCTCTAGATATTTTGGGGCCCGCTTGTGGGTTAGCGATGTTTCAGCGGGTTCACCTTCCATCAAAACAGAGATAGCGATAATGAGAAACCTGACACACATCCGGAAAAGCGTGCTCGCGCGCACTTTTCTGGCAGGGCTATGTGGAGCTCTGTTCTTCGCAGAAGCGCATGCAACGGTGTTCCAAGCGGAAGACTACAATGCCTTCTACGACACAACCCCGGGAAACACCGGTGGTGTGTATCGAGCAGATGATGTCGACATCGAAGAGACCACGGACACTGGCGGTGGATACAATGTCGGCTGGGTAGCCGCCGGCGAATGGCTCGCCTATAACAATCTCACCATTCCCAGTAGCGGCGAATACACCATCCGTTTTCGTGTGGCTAGCGCAACCGGGGGTACGCTTTCCAATGACCTCAATGGCGGGGCAACGGTGCTCGGCACTTTAGAGATTCCCAACACCGGCGGATGGCAGAACTGGCAGACCATTTCCCACCAGGTCCATATCAATGCCGGGACCTACAATCTTGGTGTCTACGCGGTAACTGGAGACTGGAATCTGAACTGGATAGAGGTCGTCCCCAGCAACCCTGAAGGAGTGGCAACTGTTTATCAACATTGTGATTTCAACGGTTGGTCCACACCGCTCGGTGTTGGCAGCTACAACCTTGCCAGTCTGCAGGCGCTCGGCTTTGTCGACAACGATGCTTCATCCATTCAAGTGGCTTCCGGGTACCAGGCAACGCTTTATGACGGCGACAATTTTACCGGTGCATCGGTAACCATCACCGGTAATGATGGCTGCCTGAACAACGAAGGCTTCAACGATAATGTGAGCTCCATCGTGGTCAGCCCCGCCGCTGGCAATGGGGTGGTCTGGGCCGACGAATTCGATAGCATCAACACCGATAACTGGACATTTGAAACCGGCGGCGGTGGCTGGGGCAACAGTGAGTTGCAGTACTACACCGCCGGACAAAATGCATCTATTCAGTATGACGATCAGGCCGGCAGCAATGTGCTGGTGATCGAAGCCCGTAATGAAGGTGGCCAAAGCTGCTGGTACGGCGCCTGCCAGTACACGTCCAGCCGCATGATCACCGCCGGTAAAAAAGAGTTCCAATATGGCCGTATCGAAGCGCGGATCAAATTGCCGCAGACACAGGGCATCTGGCCCGCTTTCTGGATGCTGGGCAGCAGTTTCTTCACCGGCACTCCTTGGCCGAACTCCGGTGAAATCGATATTATGGAGCACGTGGGCTATGAACCGACCCTCACCCACGGGGCCCTGCACGGCCCAGGATACTCGGGCAATACGCCACTGACGGGCACCCACGACCTGGGGCAAAGTGTAGATGCCGGTTATCATGTGTATGCGGTGGAGTGGAACAGTAACGGGATCAGCTGGTATGTAGACGGGAACAATTTCTACAACGCCTCCCGTGCACAGGTGGAGCAGTATGGCCCCTGGGTTTACGACCAACCTTTCTTCATTTTGCTCAACGTTGCCGTCGGTGGCAGTTGGCCCGGCAGCCCGGATGGGAGCAGCACCTTCCCGCAACGCATGTATGTAGATTACGTACGTGTATACCAGTAAGTCCGCGATCGGAGCCTGAAACAGGCAAAAAAAATCGCGGCAATTGCCGCGATTTTTTTGGTGCTGCTAGCAGATCAATAATAAGCCTGCGACTTATCCGTGTGGTCGGTAATATCCTTCACACCGGCAAGCTCTGGAATTTTCTCCTTGAGCGTTTTTTCTACACCCTCTTTCAGGGTCATATCCACCATGCCGCAACCCTGGCAACCACCACCGAATTTCAACACCGCGTAGTGATCTTCTGTGACTTCCATCAGACTGACCTGCCCACCGTGGGCAGCGAGACCGGGGTTTACGTCGCTGTAGAGCACGTAATTGATACGGTCTTCGATGGGGCTGTCATCGGTAACTTTGGGCATACGCGAGTTGGGCGCGCGAATCGTCAGCTGACCGCCCATTTTGTCTGACGCATAGTCTACCCGCGCCTCATCCAGGTACGGCACACTACGGCCTTCAAAGTAGGCTTTGAAACCGTTCAGCTGCATTTCCAGGTCGCCTTCTTTCTCTTCGCCCGGGCGGCTGTAGGCGATACAGGTTTCCGCATTGGGTGTGCCCGGATTGGACACGAACATGCGAATGGCTATGCCCTCGCAATCCTGCTTGGCGAGCAGGTCTCGCAGGTACTCCTGAGCGGAGTCCGTGATGGTGACATTCAGTTCTGACGGTTGTTCTGACATAGACCTTCTCAAATAACCGAGTTTTGCGGTCGGGTATTTTACGGCTTGTGAGCCACAAATTAAACCGGCGACCGCTTTCCTCTTGTTGATGGGTTCACAGCGAGGGCCTGTCAGCCCTGCGCGAGAGCCCCCAGAAGCGCGCGTGCGGTGGCCTCCGACGAGGCCGGATTCTGCCCGGTGATCAGCAGCCCATCGGTACTGACGTTGCTCTCCCAGTCACCCCCTTTGCTGTACTCGGCACCGCGCTCCTTGAGCATGTCCTCCACCAGAAACGGCACCACTTCGGTGAGCTGTACGCCAGCTTCCTCGCTGTTACTGAACCCGGTGACCTTTTTCCCTTTGACCAGGGGTTCCCCCGCCTTGTCCACGGTGTGCCGGAACACCGCCGGCGCGTGGCAAACCGCCCCGACGGGCTTGTTCCCACGGTAAAATCCGTGGATCAGCGCGATGGATAGCTGATCCTCCGCCAGATCCCACAGCGGGCCGTGGCCACCGGGGTAGAACAGCGCATCAAAGTCTTCTGCGTCCAGATTATCCAGCGGCACGGTGTTCGCCAGCGCCTGCTGGGCCACGGGATCGTCGCGAAAACGCTTCGTCGCTGGTGTCTGCGCGTCGTCGGCGTCACTTTTCGGATCCAGGGGCGGCTGCCCGCCTTTCGGCGATGCCAGTGTAACTTCTGCCCCGGCATCCACGAATACGTAGTAAGGCGCGGCGAACTCCTCCAGCCAGAAGCCGGTTTTCTCGCCGGTATCGCCCAGCTGGTCGTGCGAGGTCAGCACCATAAGAATCTTCATTTCACCCTCCGGGGTCGG
Source organism: Microbulbifer celer (assembly GCF_020991125.1). Taxonomy (NCBI): domain Bacteria; kingdom Pseudomonadati; phylum Pseudomonadota; class Gammaproteobacteria; order Cellvibrionales; family Microbulbiferaceae; genus Microbulbifer; species Microbulbifer celer. The sequence goes on along the minus strand of NZ_CP087715.1, from coordinate 1,563,188 downwards.
TGTTCTGAATCATTAATCTGAATACTGGTATACAGATAGTAGTGTCAAAGGGACTTTTCGGGGCCCGGGAACAGGCTTGGGGCCAACTGGCCGGATGCAACCGCCAGGGGCTAGATTAATTGGTTACAAGGTTATGAACACATGGTCTTGTTCGGTCGCGGAAGCGCCGTTTCGGACTATCAATTGTGCTAACATTGCCGCCCTTTTGATCCTCGGTTTAAGGAAAAATCCATGTCTGAGCAGTCCCGCGATCAACGCCTGAAACAGCTGTATGCCGCCCTCGAGGAGCGCATTGTTATCCTGGATGGCGGTATGGGGACCATGATCCAGCAGGAGAAGCTGTCCGAGGCGGAGTACCGGGGGGAACGCTTTGCCGACTACCCCTCGGATCTCAAGGGCAACAATGACCTGCTGGTACTGACTCAACCGGATCTGATCGAGCGCCTGCACCGGGAGTACCTGGAAGCCGGTGCCGATATCATCGAGACCAACACCTTTAACGCCACCCGCCTCTCCCAGTCGGACTACGATATGGAAGACTTGGTGCCGGAACTGAACCGGGTGGCTGCCGAGGTGGCGCGACGGGCCGCAGACGCAGTCTCCACACCGGAGAAGCCCCGCTACGTGGCCGGGGTGCTGGGTCCGACATCGCGCACCGCGAGTATCTCTCCCGACGTGAATGATCCCGGCGCGCGCAATGTCACCTTTGAGGCGCTGGTAGACAACTACATCGAGTCCGCCAACGCGCTGATCGATGGCGGCTCGGACTTGATCCTGATCGAAACCATCTTCGATACCCTGAACGCCAAGGCCGCGATCTACGCGTTGATGGAAGTGTTTGATCAGCGCGGCTTCGAGCTGCCGATCATGATCTCCGGCACCATCACCGATGCCTCCGGTCGCACCCTCTCCGGCCAGACTACCGAAGCTTTCTATTACTCCATCGCCCACGCCAAGCCGCTGTCTGTCGGCCTGAACTGCGCCCTCGGCGCTACAGAGCTGCGCCCCTATGTGGAGGCACTCTCCGGCGTGTGCGCGGAACATGTCTCCGCCCACCCCAACGCGGGCTTGCCGAACGAATTTGGCGAGTACGACGAGACACCGGAACAGACCGCAGCCATTGTGGCGGAGTTCGCCCGCAGCGGATTTATCAATATTCTGGGCGGCTGTTGCGGTACCACCCCGGAGCATATCCGCGCGATTGCCGACGCGGTTGCGGACATAGCACCGCGCAAACTGCCGGAACAGAAGCCGGCACTGCGCCTGTCCGGGTTGGAACCTTATGTCGTCGACGAAAACGCCCTGTTCGTGAACGTGGGCGAGCGCTGTAACGTCACCGGGTCCGCGCGCTTCAAACGCCTGATCATGGAAGAGGATTACGACACCGCGCTGCAAGTGGCCGCCGCCCAGGTGGAAGACGGTGCACAGATCATCGACTTCAATATGGACGAAGCGATGCTGGATTCCGTCTTCGCCATGCGCCGCTTCCTGAACCTCTGCGCTACCGAGCCGGACATTTCCAAAGTGCCGTTCATGGTGGATTCCTCCAAGTGGGAAGTCATCGAGGCCGGCCTGCAGTGCATCCAGGGCAAGGCCATCGTCAACTCCATCAGCCTCAAGGAAGGCGAAGAGGACTTCCTGGCCAAGGCCCGCGCCTGTCTGCGCTACGGCGCCGCCGTGGTAGTGATGGCATTTGATGAGAAAGGCCAGGCAGACACCTTCGAGCGCAAGACTGAAATCTGTAAGCGCAGCTACGATATTCTGGTCGAGCAGGTTGGCTTTAACCCCTGCGATATCATTTTCGACCCCAATATTTTCGCCGTCGCCACCGGTATCGAGGAACACAACAACTACGCGGTGGACTTTATCCAGGCCACCCAGTGGATCCGTGAAAACCTGCCGGGAGCCAACGTATCCGGTGGTGTTTCCAACGTGTCCTTCTCCTTCCGCGGCAATAACCCGGTACGGGAAGCGATCCACTCCGTATTCCTGTACCACGCGATCAAGGCCGGCCTGAATATGGGGATCGTCAACGCCGGCCAGCTGGCGGTGTACGACGAACTCCCTGACGAACTGCGGGACAAGGTTGAGGACGTAATCCTCAACCGCACACCGGAAGGAACCGAAGCGCTGCTGGATATTGCGGAGAAATACCGTGGTGACGGTTCCACCGCAGAACGCAAGGAAGACCTGGCCTGGCGTCAGCTGCCGGTCAATGAGCGCCTGGCGCACTCGCTGGTCAAGGGCATCAACAACTTTATCGAAGAAGACACCGAAGCCGCACGCCAACAGGCCACCCGCCCGCTGGATGTGATCGAAGGCCCACTGATGGACGGCATGAACGTGGTCGGCGACCTGTTCGGTGAGGGCAAAATGTTCCTGCCCCAGGTGGTGAAATCGGCCCGCGTAATGAAGCAGGCGGTGGCCTACCTCCAGCCCTATATCGAGGCCGAGAAGACCGTCGACAGCAAGCCCAACGGCCGCATTCTGATGGCGACGGTGAAGGGCGACGTACACGATATCGGCAAAAACATCGTTGGCGTGGTGCTGGCCTGTAATAACTTCGAGGTGATCGACCTCGGCGTGATGGTGCCGGCAGACAAGATTCTGCAGACCGCGAAAGAAAAGAACTGCGATATCATCGGCCTGTCCGGCCTGATCACCCCATCCCTGGACGAGATGGTGCACGTGGCGGCAGAAATGGAACGGCAGGGTTTTGATATCCCGCTGATGATCGGCGGCGCCACCACTTCCAAGGCGCACACGGCGGTGAAAATCGATCCGCAGTTCAACCGCAACCAGACAGTCTACGTGGCCGATGCCTCCCGCGCTGTGGGTGTGGCCAGCAACCTGCTGTCCGACGAGCTGCGACCGGCGTTTGTGAAAGACATTCAGGAAGAGTACGACAAGGTGCGCAAGCGCACCGCCAGCCGCAAACGCAATGACCCGCGGCTGAGCTATGAAGAAGCACTGAAAGCCGGGCCACAGTTTGACTGGGCTAACTTCAAGCCGAAGGCGCCCAACAATCCGGGGCTGACGGTGCTGGATGATTTCCCACTGGAAAAACTGGTGGATACCATCGACTGGACGCCCTTCTTCATCTCCTGGGATCTGGCCGGCAAGTATCCAGCGATCCTGAACGATAAAGTGGTGGGCGAAGCGGCAACGGATCTGTTCAGAAATGCCCAGACCATGCTGGCGGACCTGATCGACAACAAGCGCCTGAAAGCCCGCGCGGTATTCGGCCTGTGGCCGGCGAATGCGGACGGTGACGACATCATCGTTTACACCGACGAGAGCCGCTCCGAAGAGCTCGCGCGGCTGCACCAGATGCGCCAGCAGGTACAGAAACGCGGCGGCGATGGCCTTTGCCGTTCACTGGCAGACTTTATAGCGCCGGTGGATTCCGGCGTGGCGGATTACATTGGCGGCTTTGCGGTCACTACGGGTATCGGTGCCGATGAACTGGCGGCGGAGTACGAAGCCAGGCACGACGATTACAGCGCGATCATGGTGAAGGCGCTGGCGGATCGACTGGCGGAGTCCCTGGCGGAATACCTGCACCGGGAAGTACGCACAAAGTACTGGGGATACCAGCCGGATGAGAATCTGGACAACGAATCCCTGATCAAAGAGGCCTACACCGGCATCCGCCCTGCTCCGGGCTACCCTGCCTGCCCGGACCACACGGAAAAAGCCACATTGTTCAAACTGCTCAACGCGGAAGAAAATGCGGGTATGGAACTGACATCCAGCTTTGCGATGATGCCGGCGGCGGCAGTGAGTGGCTGGTACTTTGCACATCCGGAATCAAAATACTTTAATGTGGGCAAGATCAGCCGCGATCAGCTGCAGAGCCTGGCCGAGCGCAAAGGGATGAGCGAAGAAGCGCTGGAGCGTTGGTTGCGGCCCAACCTCGAGGATTGAGTAGGTACGAATCCAGTGACGTGGCTCCTTAACCCTCATTTCAGTAGGGACTTCACCATGAAAGATGAAAACGAAAAGCAAAAACCTTCATTCGGGCAGATAGTGCTGAGCACCCTGGCCGCCGCGATTGGCGTGCAGTCCAACAAGAATCGGGAACGGGATTTCAAGGCAGGCAGCATCAAGGCGTATATCGCAGCCGGTGTCATCTTTACCGCGCTGTTTGTGGTGACCCTGATTCTGGTGGTGAAAACGGTGTTGGGTAATATGGGCTGACCATTTTGAGGGGGGAATACCGTACAGCTCCCGGGGCTGGACTGCTAACCAGCGCCGGGATAACCGGTATTGAACTGTGGTCTGGGTTGACCGGGCCGGAATCAGCCCTGAGAGGCTACCCAGAACACGCAGGTAGCAACAAATATCGCCACCAGCGCGACTGCCGCAATGGCATCTACAACATTATCGCTATCGTCGGATACAACTACTACTTCCCGGGCTACTTGATCACTCATCGGAATACTCCGTCACTCAAGAACGCATTATTGTTTTTACTGTAGCAGCACCGCCCGCAGGCGGATTCTCAAGTAGAGCAAATCCCTCTGCGGGGCGCAACAGCGCTATTGTTGAGTCTCCTAACTCCTTATAACTACCGGTTACTAAGCTAGCGAAAAAAATTGTTATTTTTTGTATAAGGCGGCTGGTATGTTATGCGCCACTCAGGGTCTCAGGTAGGGTCCAGAATACCCTCCGGATGCCGGGTACAGGCGTAAAAAAGCAATGGAATCAAGCTCTTATGTATCGATATGACGAACAGGACCACAAGCTGATCCGGGAACGGGTGGCCCAGTTCCGCGGCCAGACCGAGCGCTATCTCGACGGCAAGTTGAGTGAGGAGGAATTCCTCCCGCTGCGGCTGCAAAATGGTCTTTATGTCCAGCGACTCGCCCCCATGCTGCGTATTGCCGTGCCCTACGGCATGCTCAACAGCGTTCAACTGCGTCGTCTGGCCCATATCACACGTAAATACGATAAGGGCTATGCGCACTTCACCACCCGCCAGAATGTGCAGCTGAACTGGCCGAATCTGGAAGACGTACCGGATATTCTCGCCGAGCTGGCGGAAGTGGAAATGCACGCAGTACAGACCAGTGGCAACTGTATCCGCAATACCACCACGGACCAGTTTGCCGGCGTTGCCGCAGACGAGTACGTCGACCCCCGCCCCTACTGTGAACTGATCCGCCAGTGGTCCACCTTCCACCCGGAGTTCGCCTTCCTGCCACGCAAGTTCAAGATTGCTGTCTGCGCCTCAGAGGCGGACCGTGCAGCGATTCGCGCACACGATATCGGCGTACAGATCGTGAAGAATGATCAGGGCGAGATCGGCTATCAGATCTTTGTCGGCGGCGGTCTTGGCCGCACCCCAATCATCGGCGTCGCCATCCGCGACTTCCTGCCGGAAACTCATCTGCTCTCCTACCTGGAGGCGATTGTCCGCGTATACAACCAGCTGGGTCGCCGCGACAACAAGTTCAAGGCGCGCATCAAGATCCTGGTGAAGGCACTGGGTCCGGAAGAGTTTGCCCGCCGTGTAGAAGCGGAATGGGAGCAGATCAAAGACAGCGCCGAAGAACTCACGCCGGAAGCGATTACCTGGGCGAAGCGCTTCTTCCCGGAACAGGATTACAAATCGTTCGATCAGAACCATACGGAAGCGGTACTACAGGATCAGGCCGGTGGCAATAAAGCATTTGCCCGCTGGCTGGAACGCAACACCTTCCCGCACCGGGTTTCCGGTTACCAGTCGGTGACACTGAGCACCAAGCCGACAGGCATCCCCCCCGGTGACGTCACCGACCGGCAGCTGGAAGCCATCGCCGAGCTCGCGGATCAGTTCAGCTTCGGTGAAGTACGCGTAACCCACGAGCAGAATGTGGTGCTGGCGGATGTGGAACAGGAAAAACTGTATGACCTGTGGCAGGCAGCCCGCGCGAACGGTTTTGCCACACCCAATATCGGCACCCTGACAGACATGATCTGCTGCCCCGGTGGCGATTACTGCTCTCTGGCCAATGCCAAGTCGATTCCGGTGGCAGAAGCTATTCAGCGCAAGTTCGACGACCTGGACTACCTGTACGACCTGGGCGACCTGGACCTGAATATTTCCGGCTGCATGAATGCCTGTGGCCACCACCATATCGGCCACATCGGTATTCTCGGTGTGGACAAGAAAGGCGAGGAGTTCTATCAGGTGCAGCTGGGCGGCAACAGCTCTGAAAATGCCAGCCTGGGTAAGGTACTCGGCCCCAGTTTCTCCCGCGAGGAGATGCCGGACACCATCGGCAAGATCCTCGATGTATTCGTGGAAAATCGCCAGCCGGATGAACTCTTTATCGACACCTACAGCCGTATAGGACTCAAGCCATTCAAGGAGCGTGTGTATGCCAAAGCCAGCTGAGAAACTGTCAGTGAAAAAGCCGGTAGGTGCACAGCCAGACAATCCCGCGCAACTGCTTGTCGACGGCGCGGTGGTGGAGAATCAGTGGAACCTGCTCCCGCTGGGTAGCGGAGAGGACGAGCCAGAGATCACCGCGGACAATCTCGCCCCGGGCAAGATCATTCTGCCATTGACCGTATGGTTGGAGCTGCGCGAACACCTTGCGGCCCGCAAGGACGAGATTGGCGTATGGCTGGATAGCGACGAAACCGCAGACCTGATCGGCGAATACGCGCAGGAGCTGCCGCTGATCGCCACCAACTTCCCGGCCTTTACCGATGGCCGCGCCTTTACCGCTGGCCGCCTGTTGCGCCAGCGCTATGGCTTTCAAGGGGAGCTGCGGGCTGTCGGCAACTTTATTCGCGACCAGCTCACCTATCTGAATCGCTGTGGTTTTAACGCCTTTGCCTATCAGGGCGATCAGCCGCTGGCGGATCTGCTGGATTCCATGCAGGACTTTACCGACGCCTATCAGACCGCCGTAGATCAGACCCTGCCGATCTTCAGGCGTCGCGCGCTGGGATAAAAAAAGGCACCCTACCCTGGCCGGCTTCACGCCGGTCAGTGGCTAGTGGTCCATGCGGGAAATTCGGTAACTAAAGCACACAGCCACAGGCTCCAGGGTGGCGTTGAAAAAGCGCAGGACTAGCAGCGTTAATTCAAGCTTTTTCAGCGTCGCCCTGGAGTCTGTGGCGAAGTGATCGGTTACAGAATTTTCCGCATGGACCACTAGCCTGCCGCATCGGCGGAGGATCTGCCGGCCTCGACAGACTGCTTCAACGCCCCGTCCAAAACCTGCTCAAGTTCTTTGGCGAACAACTCTACCCCTTCCCTGCCCGCAACTGCATTTTCCATCAGCGCCAACTGTCCTTGTGGAATCTTTTTGAATACACGTTCGGACTCCGCCAGTACCGTCCGCTGCTGATGCAGCACCGCTTTCAGAAAGCCCACCGTCTCCGCCTGCGGAGGAAGCACCCGATTACACAAGACACCGGCGATGGATACCCCTTTTTCTGACAGCGCTTTTACCGCGCGGCCGGTTTCCAATAGCGGCAAGCGCTCTGGTGTCATCACAAACAGGAAAGTTGATTCCGTCGTATCGGTCAGGCACTTTGCAGCGCGACGAAAACGCTGCTCTCGCGCCTCCATTGGTGCCAGCACAGGAGAATTCGAAGCGCCTGGCTGCCGCTTTTCCGGCTCCGCCAGTGGGTTATTGATGTCTCTTCCAGGGTCCAGGTGGGCAAGCAGGGAAGCCAGCCCCTTGCTGCGCTGCTTCTGGGCCAGCAGTCCCGCGCTCCACGCCGCCATTGTCTGGGGCAGTGAAAGCAGGCGCAGGGTGTGGCCGGTGGGTGCGGTATCGAAGATCAGCAGGTCGTACTCTTCCCTCTGATCCATCAGGTAGGTAATGCGCTCCAGCAGCGCGGCCTCTTCGGCACCGGGAGAGTGACGGGTCGACTGAAGTTGCCGCTCCAGCGCCGGACGCATGCCTACCGCGACATGGGGCAACATCTGTTTGCGGATGCTCTCGAGATACTCATCCAGCTCGCGCTCCGGTGATAGCTCTACGGCGTCCAGATTGTGCGCGATCGTTTTACTATCAGGCCCGAGTGGCACCTGAAAAATATCACTGAGATTGTGCGCCGGATCCGTGGATACCAGTAGCGTTCGGCGGCCGCGCTTTGCTGCAATGAGAGCCAGGGAGGCCGCGATCGAGGTTTTACCCACGCCACCTTTGCCACCGACCATCAAGAGCCGGTGCCGAAGGAGTGATTGCAGGTCAATGCTCGCCATGCTCTGTTCCCCTTTGAAGTTTGAAGTCAGCAGCAGCGAAATTCATCCAGCGGGGAGCGCTCCATTCCCATCCGCTTATGCCACTGATGAAAGCGCTCCAGCAAGAGCGGTTGTAACTCCAGCATATAGAACGCGGCGGGATTGGGAATTCCCAGAGATTCGCCATAGACGAGCAACAGAAACAGATCTTCTTCGTCGCGCTCGGCCCGCGCGATAGCCTGACGATAGGGCGCATTGTAAAACGCCTCTAACTGACGCCCGATTCTGGAAAATACCAGTTTCAAATTTCTTGGAAGATCTGACCTGGTCTGTCCCGAAACAGCGCCACTAGAGCCATCTTCATCTCCAGCTTTACAGGATTCGCGCAACTCTCTGATTTCGTTTCCCACAGTCCACAACCTCCTGTTGTGTTGTTTTCCGGGTCAGGTTTCCTCAACCTCTGTCGGTTTACGGAATACCGAAATACACTCCAGGGTGACCAGTATTGCCGCGATCAGAACCACCAGATCGACGGAAAGCAGGAACCAGTCTTTCTTCTGATAGAACTCATTGAGCTGTATCAACAGCGCGGCCAATGTCATCAACAACAGGAACACAAGCGGAATCAGGGTAACCCACACCGGCCGCTTCAGGCGCACCAGCATTACTGTGATCACCAGCAGTGTCAGCCCTGCCAGTAACTGGTTGGTGGTTCCGAACAATGGCCAGATCAGCAACCCACCAGAGCCGTCGGCACCGCCGGCACCAAACGCCAGCAATACACAGCACCCCACCGCCATCAGGGTCGCCGGTAACGGACGACCGAGCCAGCGGATACCGTAGATTTCACCAAACTCCTGGAAAATATAGCGCTGTAATCGCAGCCCCGTGTCCATGGTAGTACCGGCAAACAGTGCCGCCATGACCGTAAGCATGGTCCCCGCCACAGCAGCACTGATGCCCGTCCCCTGGCTCAAAATGGTCGCTCCGCCATCGACGAAGGCCTGAACACCGCCCTGGCCGAACCCGCTATAAACTTCTTGCCATTCCCCCAGGGTGGCAAACCCGGCCGTAGCCGCGAGGATCGCTGCCAACGCAAGCGCGCCCTCGCCCACCGCACCGAAGTAGCCGACAAAGCGCGCATCGGTTTCTTTATTCAATTGCTTGGATGTGGTGCCCGAGGCTACCAGCCCGTGAAACCCGGAGATCGCCCCGCAAGCGATGGTGACGAACAGCAACGGCACGATGGACGGCGTCCCTACCGGTACCTGGTGGTTGATCATCGGCGCCACAATCTCGGGGTTACCAATGGCCACAGCGGAATACAGCAGGATCAACCCCACAAACAACTGCAGGCCATTGATGTAATCCCTTGGCTGCAGCAGCACCCAGACCGGCAGCAGAGAGGCAATCGCGGCGTATGCAAACAGAATCAGAATCCAGGCCGCATTTGCAGAAAGCCCACCAACGGTTTCCGGCAGCGCCATGGGAATCTGAGGGCCGAGATAGATCAGCGCATAGAGCGCGGCCACCCCAAACAGGGATACCAGCGGCAGATTGAATTTAAACCGATAGATCAACTGCCCGATAACTAGCGCCACTGCAATCGCACCCCAGATGGGCAACACCGAACCCGGGTTTTCCATCAATAGCCGCGCAATCACCACGCCGAAGACCGCGTTGACCATCAGTAACACGAGAAAGATAACGATCATGAAAATGCTGCGGGCGCGCTTGCCCACCACGTGGCCGGTAAGCGCACCTACGGACAACGCCCGATTGCGTACGCTGGCCCAGATAGCGCCACTATCGTGCACACCAGCGAAGAAAACGGTACCAAACACTACCCACAGGAACGCCGGCAGCCAGCCCCAGATCACCGCAATAGCCGGCCCCACAATCGGCGCTGCACCGGCAACCGACGTAAAGTGATGCCCCCAGAGTACAAACTTGTTGGTGGGCACATAGTCGATGCCGTCGTCGTACTCATGAGCCGGGGTAATGAAATCGGGATCAAAGCGGTAGATGCGCTCGGCGATGTAGCGGGAGTAAAAGAAGTAGCCGGCCGCCATGCCCCCGAGGCCGAGCAACATCAGTAAAATCGCGCTCATGAAAACGTCCTTATTATGGTTCTATCTAACTAACGACCAGGGAACCCTGATCAAGCCCGCAATGCCTCAGCGTGACCTGATCAGAGGTTCCCTAGATTAATTGATTTTACAACGCATTTCCGCCGCGCCGTGCCCCCAGATAACGCTGGCCTCCCCCTGATGCTCCCACAGGCTCTCATTTCTGCCTTCGTAGCGCGCGCCACTGCCACTGGGCTGCAGAAACATCAAAGATTGCTTACCACCATATTCCACCACCGCACTGGGTGGGTCGGTCTGGTAATAGGTCGCAGTGACATCTCCCTCGCTGCAGCGATAAACGACCGGGCCATTGCCTGGCACCAGCGAATACAGGGCCTGTAGTTCCGCAATACGGCGCTGGTAGCTGTTCAGCACACACGGGCGTTTATCCGTCGCCGCCCGGCACTCAGCGCGCGCCTTTACCCAGCCGATCTGGCTGGCTTTCAGCCAGCTATCGCCCTTCCCTTTCGGAGACATGAGCGCAGTTTGATACACCAGTTCCAATTTGCGATCGAGCATTGCCAGCTCACTGTCAGCGCACACCATTTCTTCAATGGAATCGTCAGGTTTACTGCAATCCAATGCCGGAGTTGCGGCCTCCCCCAACGCCGTCTGCGTCCTGGGCGTTTCGCTGGTCAGATTGGGAGTATTTGCCTCTATATTGTTCTGTTCTGAATCCTCGCTGGCCCCACAGCCGGCCAGAACACCAACTGCGAAAATCACACTACTGACAACCTGCTTCATCATGACCGCTCCCGCGCTGACTCAGGGCTCAGCGGTGGACAATATCAATCGACTCTTCGCCAGTGATCAGTGGACTCAGATGACGCCGTTGCGCTTGAGCTCCGCTATATCGTCAACCGTTTTACCCAACATATCTTTCAGAATAGCGTCAGTATGCTGGCCCAGTAGTGGCGGTGGTGCCTCGTACTCCAGTGCACTTTCGGAATAGATCACCGGGTTGCGCACGGTTTTTACCGTGCCGGCTTCAGGGTGTGACTGCTCTACCACCATTTGTCGCGCCCGCACCTGATCATCGGCAAACACCTGCTCAAGGTCATTGATGGGACCGCAGGGTACATGGGCTTCGCTCAGTTTCTCCAGCCACCAGGCCGCCGGTTTTTCTCGAGTGGCGGCTTCGATCAGAGGGATCAATTGCGCACGGGCCTGCACACGGGCGGCATTGGTGGCGTAGGCCGGATCGCTACCAATTTCATTCAACCCGGCTATTCCACAGAATTTCTGAAACTGGAGATCATTCCCAACCGCGAGCATGAAATAGCCATCGCTGGCGGGAACCGCCTGATACGGCACGATATTCGGGTGCGCCGTGCCCTGGCGCTGGGGGGCGCGACCGGAAGTCAGGTAGTTCTGCGCCTGATTCGCCAGCCAGGCCACCTGGGTGTCCAGCAGAGCCAAGTCGATCTGCTGCCCGGTGCCCGTCTGGTCGCGATGTACTACCGCCGCCAGAACCGCGGAAACCGCATACATCCCGGTCATCAGGTCCGCGACCGCGACACCGACTTTTTGCGGACCGGCTCCAGGCTCGCCTTCCGGCACGCCGGTAACACTCATCAATCCCCCCATGCCCTGGATCATGGCATCGTAACCGGCGCGATTGGCGTAAGGGCCCGTCTGCCCGAATCCGGTAATGGAACAGTAAATGATTTTCGGGTTGATGCTTTTGAGCGAATCGTAGTCCAGCCCGTACTTTTTCAGGCCACCGACTTTATAGTTTTCCAGCAAAATATCGCACTGCTGGGCCAGTTCCCTTACCAACTGCTGACCTTCCGGGCGCGTAATATCCACGGTGATGGATTTTTTACCGCGATTGGCGCTCAGGTAATACGCGGCTTCCGCGGTATCCGCACCATCTTCCCGCTTGAGGTAGGGGGGGCCCCAGTGGCGGGTATCATCTCCGCGCTCCGGCCGTTCCACCTTGATGACTTCAGCACCAAAGTCCGCCAGTACCTGGCTTGCCCAGGGGCCCGCCAGAATACGACTGAGATCGAGTACTTTAAGATGTGTGAGGGGTCCGGCCATATTGCTGCCTGCCTGTAAAATTGCCTGACTATTTAACCGCTGACAGTACCATTATTTAGACTGATTGGTCTAAATGCGTAAGAGCCGTACACTTTTATCTGGCCGCAAAGAGCCGACACCAACAATAATCTCGAAACAGGATAGTAAAGATGGCACAGCATTCCGCTGATACAGTGCAGAGCGACGAGGTGCGAAGAGAAGGGAACCAGTCCGGTTTCACCTCCTTCCGCGAATTCTACCCATTCTACCTGCAGGAACACAGCAACCTTACCTGCCGCCGCCTGCATTTCATCGGCACATCACTGGTGATTGCACTGCTGATCACCGCGCTGGTAAGCGGGGACCTTTCTCTATTGATCGCGGTTCCCTTTGCCGGATACGGCTTTGCCTGGGTTGGACATTTCTTTTTTGAGCACAACCGCCCCGCCACGTTCAAGCACCCGCTCTATTCACTGTGGGGGGATTTCGTCATGTTCAAGGATATATTGCTGGGCAATATCCAGCGCTAACTCGGGTGCTTAACGTTAAGCCCGTATTTGCGCAACTTGTTGGCCACGGCGGTATGGGAAATGCCCAGCCGTCGGGCCAATTCCCGTGTAGAGGGCTGGGTACGGGTAAACTCTTCCAATAGCGCCCGCTCTATCTTTTCCATCATCTCCCGGTAACCGAGTCCCTCTCCCCAGGCGTGCCATGGCAGGCGCGTTTCAGTCATCAGACCAGGTAAATCTTCACGGACAAGCGTGCCAGAGCCCCGCTTGCGGGCATGTTCCGAGCCTGCAAGCAGGACTGCGGTCAGACCGCAAAAGTTATTCGGCCAGTCTGAAAGCATCAGTGCGCCTTGCGCACCCTCGTCCAGCATCACCGTTTCTCCCTGCATTGCAAGGATCCTGCTGGCAAACGCACCCAGTACGGGGCGCATCGTACGCAGCGGGGGCAGCCGAAGAGTCAGCGTGGATAGGAACTGCAATAAAGCCGGGGCCAGCTTGTCGACGGATGCCACAGTGGCAATCAGCCGTCTGCCCGCGGACTTCTGCCGCATTGCGCTAACCAGCTGAATCTGTCCCTCGGGCGACCACAAATCCAGGTCATCGATGATGACGACGTCATCCGCACACTTAGACAGCTCGGCGACCCTGTCGCAGGCAAGCCAGCGCGCACCACAGCGATCCGCCAGTGGCGAAAGGTGATGTGCCGCCGCGGCAAAAGTGGTTTTGCCTGCACCCCGCTCGCCGATGATCAGCAAGGGTTCTGACAGTGGTGCCAACTGCTGGAGCCGGAGGCAGGCCTCTCGGCGCCGACCGGAATCCCACAGAACCGGTGGAGAACTGTCGGATACGAAGTTGGCCGAGCCACCCTGTACTCCCGGTTCAAAATACGAGGCCTCTACGGGAGCCAGGGTCAGCACGGCACCCGCGAGGGACTCCGGGCCCGCCGGGTTTTCCCGCAGAGCGATGGGCGACCAATCCAGCCGATAAGTCTTCCCTCGCAGGGTGACCGGCAACCCGTAGCGCGGCACCGTGTAGCCTTCCAGTAACGCGTCGAGCTGCAACCTGGGCACAAAGCGCTGCAGCTGCATCCCCGCCAGCTGCCCCTGGCTGACGCCGCAGGCTTTTGCTGCCGCGAGGTTGGCAGCGATGATGCGTCCTTCGGGGTCTACCGACAGCACCGGCTCGTCCACGACATGCTGCAACAGAGTATCCAGCTCAAAGTGGCGCCGCTCCGAGGGCATCAGCTCAATCCGGCGGACCCGCCGCAACCCCGGAACCCGGCTCAGGGCGCGCTCGATGGTCTGGTATTGGGTCATCAGTAATCCGGGGGCGGCCAGGTACACCTTATCCCCGTCATCACCTCCAAGCTCACCGGACGTTATATTCACCCTATATTCACCGAAGATAGCCATGATTTCCTGCAAGATACCCACGCGGTTACTACAGGTAATTTCAACTCTCATTGGAAAACCCGCGCCTCCTGTAAACTTATCTTTACAAAAAGTGTAGCCCTTATTGGCTTTTGGGCACAAGCAGGTCCATTCCGCACTGCCGGTGGCCGCTGAAGATGTCTAAGAATAGAGGGCACATAACAACAAGATCCCCGGACACCGGAGACACCATCCCCGGCTGACCGGCTCAATGGAGGCCGTCATGATGAACCGTGACCAGACTGGCAAAACCAGCGCCAACCGTCAGAAGCGCAGCACTCAAGCAGACGCAGCTAAGAGCGGCAAAGAGCCGAGTAAATACGTAGCCCGCGAACCGGATGCCAGCGGCTTTATCCACTACACCGAGCGCGAGCACCAGACCTGGCAGGCGCTGATTGAGCGCCAGCTGAAAATCCTCCCGGGGCGCGCCTGTGACGAATACCTGCACGGTCTCGAGTTGCTCGACCTGCCCCGGGATCGGATCCCCCAGCTGGAGGAGATCAGTCAGGTACTGCGCCGTGAGACCGGCTGGGAAGTAGCCCGGGTACCCGCCCTGATCGGATTTGAGACGTTTTTCCGTCTGCTGTCTGAGCGCAAGTTTCCTGTCGCAACCTTTATCCGCACACCGGAAGAGTTTGACTACCTGCAGGAGCCGGATATCTTCCACGAGATTTTTGGCCACTGTGCCATGCTCACCAACCCCGCGTTCGCCAACTTTACCCAGAATTACGGCGAGCTCGGCCTCAAAGCAACGCCCAAAGAGCGCGCTTACCTCGCCCGCCTGTACTGGTTTACAGTCGAATTCGGTCTGATGAACACGCCCGACGGACTCAGGATATACGGTGGCGGCATCCTCTCCTCCCCAAAGGAAACCCTGTATGCCATGAGCGAAGAACCGTTAAGAGCGCCATTCGAGGTGGTGGATGCGCTGCGTACGCCCTATCGCATCGATATCGTACAGCCGCTGTACTACGTTCTCAGCAGTCTCGATCAGCTGCAGCAGCTCACCGAGATTGATCTGATGGCGCGTGTACGCGAGGCCATGGCCGCGGGGCTTTTCGAACCACTGTTCCCACCCAAAGAAGCCGCATAATCGTTTTTTCTTCTCCGCACCTTGTTCAACACCCTCTGTTGATCCGCCGGGCCCCCGCCCGGCTTTTTTGTGTTTGATCGGGCACAGAGAAAATTCCACTACTGACCCTTCAATTGGGAGGTTATCGTTACCCCCATGCATGCGCCGGTAACCAAAGGGTTCTGATTAAAGAGACCGCAAAAAGTCGGATACCGCCGCAACACCGAAAACTGCCGGGGTAATTTGTTGCCATTGGAGGCACTGAAAACACGCTCTACGGAATTTATCCTCGCGCTGAAGGGAGATTTGTAGAAATATGTCCTCACTCGACGCGATTGATCGACAACTTCTTGCCATCCTCCAATCTGATGTTAGCCTCTCCATCGAAGAGCTGGCCGAGCGCGTGGGATTGACCAAGACCCCCTGCTGGCGTCGGATTCAGAAACTGGAGAAAAGTGGGATCATCCGCCGCAAAGTCGCCTTGCTGGATGCGGAGATTCTGGGGTTGCCGGTGTCGGTATTTGCCCAGGTCAAAACCAACCAGCACAGTGCGGAGTGGGCGGACTCCTTTTCCCGCAGTATTGCGGATTTCCCGGAGGTGGTAGATTGCTACCGCATGGCCGGGGACTACGACTATATTCTCCGGGTAGTGGTCAGAGACGTGGCCGCTTATGACCACTTTTACAAAAAGCTGATCTCCCATTCCGGCATATCCGACGTCGCCTCCAATTTCGCCATGGAACAGATCAAAAGCAGCACCGAGCTGCCGATTCCTTCCGACGAATGACGGGAAAATGGAAAGACGGAAAATGACGCCCAGCCAGCTCAGCCGCTGTTCAGCCCTGCCGCCCGTGGGTGATCCCCGTAGGCGGCTCTTCAGTATTTGAGGTAGCCATGGCCGCTCCACGCAATAGAAAAAATAATAACCAAAGCCCAGCCCTGAACCCAGCGGTCGAGCCGCTACTGACCCGAATCCGCGAAAGCGTGATAGGCGAGCGCGCCCCCCTCGCGACGCCTTTCGGCGAGCGCCCGCTGGTCTACGCCGATTACACCGCCTCCGGCCGCAGTCTCGGCTTTATCGAAGACAACATCCGCCATCAGGTGCTTCCCTGGTATGCCAACACCCATAGCGAAACCTCCGCCACCGGCCGCCAGACCACCGCGTTTCGGGAGCAGGCGCGCACGGTGATACGCCACTCGGTAAACGCCGGCGATGAACACGCTGTGATTTTCTGCGGCGCCGGCGCAACCTCCGCCATCAATCGTTTGGTAGACAGTCTCGGATTACGCCGCGATTGTTACGATCGCTTCGGCGTAACCGCCAGCCACATCCCGCAGGAAAAACGACCGGTGGTGTTTATCGGTCCATTCGAGCACCACTCCAACGATCTGCCATGGCGGGAGTCCATCGCAGATGTGGTCACCATTGCGCAGAACGAAGACGGTGGGGTCAATCTGGAAGAACTGCAGCAGGCGCTGGACCGCCATGCCGAGCGGCCACTGAAAATCGGTAGTTTCTCCGCCGCCTCCAATGTCACCGGCATTCGCTCCGATGTGGAAGCCGTCACCCGACTGCTACAGGACAACGGCGCGCTGTCTTTCTGGGATTACGCTGCCGCTGCTCCCTATGTCAATATCGACATGCAGGGCAGCGGTGGCAGCAAAGATGCGATCTTTATTTCACCGCACAAATTTGTCGGCGGCCCCGGCACACCGGGTATCCTCGTAGTGCGAAGAACACTGTTGCCAGACAGCCAACCCGCGATGCCCGGCGGCGGCACCGTCTCGTGGGTGGGCCCCGGCCGGCACACTTACCTGCCCCCAGGGGAACGGCGGGAAGAAGCGGGCACCCCCGCCATTATCGAATCCGTGCGTGCAGGCATGGTATTTGCTCTGAAAGATGCGGTGGGCGCAGAGGAAATCGAGGCGCGCGAGGCGGCCTGGCTGACGCAGGCATTCTCCCGCTGGTCGGACAACCCCAATATCGAGATTCTCGGCGGCACCCGTGCAGAGCGCGTCAGTATTGTCTCCCTGCATATTCTTCGGAGAGGTAAACCCCTGCATCACGGGTTTGTCGTTGCGTTGCTAAACGATCTGTTCGGCATCCAGGTCCGTGGCGGCTGCTCCTGTGCCGGCCCTTACGGCCACAAACTGTTGCACCTGACCGAAGAGCAGAGTGCGGCACTGGAGCAACTGGTCAGTGCCGGAGAGAGTATCCTCAAACCGGGCTGGGTAAGACTGAATTTCAATTATTTCCTGGATCAGGAAACCGTTGATTACCTGATTGACGCCATTGAAGTCATCGCGGAGCACGGCCACCGGTTACTGCCTTACTACCAGTACGACAGTGAAAGCGGTGTATGGCGCTATCAGGGCAAGAGCGCCGCCCCCGCGCTGCAGTTTTCTGTCGAAGAGGAAACAACACCGCCGGGCCAGGTCACCCTGCCGCTGCACACGTTCATTGACCAGGCCCGGGCGCTGCTGGCACAGCCGCCCGGCGAGGTCTGCCAACAGCCAATTCTGTCACCAGAGGGGGAAAATCTGCGCTGGTTCAATCTCTGAGTGCACTGCTCTTGTTGGTAGCCAGGGTGGAATTCAGAGGGATCATCAGCCGATAATGGGCAACTGCAGGATTTCGGGTTACCAGTACCGCCCGAAGTCCTCACCCGGGAGCAGTATTCCCACGACTCAACTCTCAAGTTAACTACAAGGATGTGCAGTGCCTGAGACCTCTCTGTTTCAGTCGTTTTTCCTGATTTTCAGCGGTGCCGCGGTATTGGCATCCCTCGCCCTCTATGGCCGTCAGCCGTTATTGGTAGCCTATATCGCTCTCGGTGTCCTTTTCGGTTCCTCCGGCCTCGCGATTGTCGACAACGTGAAACTGATGGCAGAAATGTCGAGTATCGGCATCATCTTCCTGCTATTCCTGCTTGGGCTGGATATGCAGCCAAAAGCGCTGATTTCCGTCATGCGCAAGGCAACGTTTGTGGGGCTGATCAGTTGCGGCCTGTTTCTGGGGTTGGGTTATCTTATCGGCTGGATGTTCGGCTTTACGCCCATCGAGCGCTGGGTGATCGGCATGGCGATGATGTTCTCCAGCACCATTATCGGCATCAAGCTGCTTCCCACCACGGTACTGCACCACAAGCACCTGGGGGAAATGATGGTCGGTCTGCTGTTATTTCAGGACTTTGTCGCCATCGCGTGCTTGATGATCCTGTTGAGCGGCAGCACCGGCGCAGTGGACTTTGCACAACTGGGCATCTCCTTTGCCGCACTCCCCCTGCTGATCGCCATTGCCTGGGGCGGCGTGCGCTTTGTGCTGCAACCACTGTTGACACGCTTTGACCGCTTTCACGAGTACGTGTTTCTACTCGCGCTGGGCTGGTGCCTGGGACTGGCAGAGTTAGCGGAGATCATGGGACTCTCGAGGGAAATCGGCGCCTTCATTGCCGGAATCACCCTGGCGACCAGCCCGATCTCTCAATACATTGCACTGAACCTGAAGCCGTTGCGGGACTTTTTCCTGGTGCTGTTTTTCTTCAGCCTCGGGGCACAATTCAACCTGGACATGGTGCCGCAGATCGCGCTGCCTGCCATCGTGGCAGCCGCCGCCGTGCTGATGTTCAAACCGGTGGTTTTCCGCTATCTATTGGGCCAACAGAGTGAGCGCAAGATTCTTGCGTGGGATCTTGGCTTCCGTCTGGGGCAGATCAGTGAGTTCTCCCTACTGATCGCCTATCTCGCCATGAGCCAGAAACTGATCGGCAGCGAAGCCTCCCACCTGATCCAGGCCACCGCGATTCTTACCTTCCTGGTGTCTTCGTACATCGTGGTTCTGAACTTCCCCAATCCGATTGCGATCAAGGATCATTTGCGGCGGGATTAACGTCCCGGCAGCGTCGGAGCCCCGAACTCTCCCTGTGGCGGCAAAGCACTGGGTATGGGTTTTCGAAACCGCTGTTGATACATCCCTGTACGCTGCGGCGGCGACGTCCCTGTCGCCGACGCTTTCGAAACCCCATCCCCAGCACTTTGCCTTAACACAAACCCGGTGAACGTCGGGTCAAAGTGCAATAGGTAAAATCTTAGGCGGAGCGCTGAGCAGCTACGAAGCTACCTTCCCCTGAGTTTTACTTTTCAAAAGTCCGAAAAGCGCGGGAATATCCTTGGAAAACATCAGATACAGACAAGGCACCAGCAACAGTGAGATGGTGGTTGCCGCCAGAATGCCATAGCCCAGCGACACCGCCATCGGAATCATAAACTTCGCCTGTACCGACGTTTCAAAAATCATCGGCATCAGGCCACAGAACGTGGTCACCGTGGTGAGAATAATCGGACGGAAACGCCGCGCTGCGGCCGCCTTGATCGCCTCGGTAATCGGTGTCCCCTCCTCCCGCAAACGGTTGCCATACTCGATCATCACCAGCGTATCGTTGATCACAACCCCCGCCAGCGCCACCATCCCCAGCAGGCTCACCATGCTGAGACCATAGCCCATGATCAGATGCCCCAACAGCGCACCGATCACCCCAAACGGAATCGCCACCATTACCGTCAGCGGCTGGATATAGCTCTTCAGCGGAATTGCCAGCAGAAAATACAGCGCAGCCAATGTCAGCGTAAAAGTCAGCCCCAGTGAAGCCAGCCCTTCACGTTCATCCCGCTGCCGTCCCTCGTAAGAAATGCTCAATCCCGGATACTGCGCTTGCAGGCGTGGCATCACGCTCTGGTTCAGCTCGTTGATCACCAGTGCCGCCTGATCTGCCGGAACCACTTCCGCGGTAACGGTGGTCACCCGCCGTCCCGCACGGCGATTGATGGTGGCATAGGCGCGGCCCTGATCCACTTCTACCAGATCCGGTAACGGCAGCCAGATACCATCGGCCGCCTGGATCATGATGTTGTTCACATCATCCAGTGTGACCCGTTCCGATTCCGGCAACCGCACCATCACTTTTACCTGATCCCGCCCGCGCTGCTGGCGCATGGCTTCAGCACCATACAAGGATGCGCGTAACTGACGCCCGATATCTTCGGCATTGAGACCGAGGCTTTTTGCGGTATCGGTCAGGGTCAGGTCCAGCTGTCGCTTGCCGAGAGAAACACCGGAGTCGATATCTCCCACCGCCGGAAACTCCCGTAGCGCAGTCGCCAGTTGCGCGGCGGCCTCTTCCAACAAATCCGTGTCCGTATGTCGCAACTCGACCGTGAGTGCCGGACCTGCACCGGGGCCGCCGCGATCACTGGCAAAACTGGAACTGAGCGCACCGGGAACAGGGCCCACTTCCTGCCGCCAGCGACGGACAAAGTCGCCGGTGGAAACTTCCCGCTGATCACCGGGCGTGAGGTAAACATCCACCTGGACCTGGTCATCGCGCACCAGCCCGCGCATGCCGATGAAAAACCCATCGCGCCCGACCTCTTCCAGAATCCGATCTGCAGCGCCCATGATTTGCTGACGGGCGCGATTCAGGTCTGCTTCTGCGGTACCGGGAGGAAATACCACCTCCACCCGGCCGGAATCCCGCTCCACCTTCGGCATCAGCGTAAAGCCCATACGCCCACTGCCGGCGTAAGCGGACATGAAGATGAGGATGGCAACGGAAACCGCGATGGTGATATATCGATGTTTGACGCAGGTATCCAGCGCGGGCTTGAAGCGTTTCTCCACAAAACGGTCTAGGCTGCGTGCAAGCATTTTCTGGCGCGCGGCAAAGCGACGCGCGGTGCGGCTTTTGTAACCGCGTTTGGAGTGCGCCAGGTGTCCGGGCAGGATGTACAGCGCTTCAATCCAGGAGATCACAAATACTGAAGCCACCACGAAGGGAATGATGCCGAAGATTTTGCCCATAAATCCGGGCAGCTCCATCAGCGGCAGGAAGGCGACGATGTTGGTGAGAATCGCAAATGTCAGTGGCACCGATACCTGTCGGGCACCGGCGACTGCGGCCTCGAGATTGCTGTAGCCTTTCTGTCGCCACTCGTGGATGTTTTCACCAGCGATGATGGCATCGTCCACCACGATACCGAGGGCGATGATGAACGCGAACATGCTCACCATATTGATGGAAATATCCATCGCCGGCAGGAACAACAGTGCACCGAGGAAGCTGGTGGGGATACCCAGGGTTACCCAGAATGCGAGACGCAATTCCAGAAATGCCCCCAGCACCACAAAAACCAACAGCAAGCCGAGAAAGCCGTTTTTCAACAGCAGCGACAGGCGCTCTTTAAAAATTTCAGAATCGTCATCGCGCACGCTGACCTGAATGCCCGGCGGCAGGGTCTGCTTCAATTCGTCGAGCACTTCGTGCGTGGCATCACTGACACTCATGGGGGTCTGATCGCCAATGCGGTATACATCGATACCCGCGGCGGGCTCGCCGTTGAATACCATATTGCGCGGCTCATCCACCAACGCATCGCGGATGGTGGCGATATCCTTGAGACGTACAGTCCCGCCTCCCGGACTGCGGGCAACGGTGATATCGCCAAACTGGCGCGCCCAGTCCCGGCGCTCGGTCACCCGCACCAGAATTTCACCGGCCTCGGATTTCACCCCGCCCGCCGGCACATCCACCGCGGCGTTACTGACCAGCTGTGCGACTTCAGGTAGGGACAGGTTGTAACGGCGCAGATCATCGCGGTGGATCTCTATCGCTACTTCGTAATCGCGCACACCGTAGGCTTCGAGCTGGGTGATATCCGGATGCGCCTCCAGCTGGTCGTGCACATGCATGACGTACTGACGCAGGGTGCGATCATCCACGTTGCCGTGCACCACCAGATCCAACACATCCCGCTTTCGTTCGGTCAAGCTCACTCGGGGGCGCTCGATGTCGGACGGGAAGGTAGTAATCCGATCGATCGCCGCCTGCACATTCTGGTAGACCTGGTTGGGATCGGCATCTTCTTCCAACTCCAGCGTCAACGAAGCGCTGCCTTCGCCAGCGCTGCCGCGCAGCTCCTTGATACCCACCAGCCCCTGTACCGCCTGCTCCGCGGCCACGAGCACACCGCGCTCGACTTCCTCCGGGCTGGCACCGGGATAGGAAATACTGACCGAGACCATATCCAGGCTGAACTCGGGAAATACCTCTTTCTTGATGGTGAAGGAAAACACCAGGCCGCCGAGAATCAGCACCAGCATCAACAGATTGGCGGTGACATGATTGTTGGCCATCCAGGCGATGGGGCCGTGGTGGGTATCCACGGCATGACGCTTGTGGCTGCGGCCTTTATTGTCGAGGGTACTCATCCGCGCTCTCCACCCTGGCGCAGACGATCAGCCGGACCGTGGTTGGAGGACTCTTCCGGCGGTACTTTCGGACGAGCGGCTTTGCCAGGATCAGGGTCCGCTTGCGGTTTTCCGGAATCTGTAGGCAAGCCGGGAGATTCACCGTTACGGCGATCGTCGCCGTGCGAACCACTGGCCGCTCGCGCTTCTTCCACGGTGCGTACCGGCATGCCATTGCTCACCGCCGCCAGACGGGTGGTGATCAGTGTTTCGCCACCCTGCAGGCCGGATTCGAGGACCACATGTGTCTCCGTCAGATGCGCAATCTTTACCGGCTGGATACGCACCTTTCCATTTTCCACTACCCAGACAACATCGCCATCGTGTAGTGCGGTGATGGGAATACGTACCTGTTGCCCGTCCGCGCGCCCGGTAATTTCTACCCGCGCGAGATCGTTCAGTAACAGCGGCGGCAGGTCCGGGTCCTCAATCCCCAATGGATCCTTCAACTCCACCAGCACCGTTGCCAGACGGCCCTGCTCTTCCAGCACCGGAATCACGCGCACAAACTGCCCCTGACGGTACTCGTTTTCTGCCCACTGACTGCCGTGAATGCGTACCTCGGCCCCCGGCGCATTCAGCTGGCGCAACTGGCTTGGCGGTACTTCCACCTCGATCTGAAAACGATCGGCACCGGCCAGGGTATACAGAACTGTTCCCGGTCCCACCCGATCACCGATATCCACCGAGCGGCTTACCAGCAAGGCGTTAAACGGCGCGCTCAGGCGGGTCAGGCGCAGATCCCGCCGGGCCAGGCTGACGTCGGCCTCTGCAGCATCCACCCGCGCACGCGCGGCGGCAAGCTGGGGCTCGCGCAACACCAGCGCGCTATCTGCGGCGGGCAGATCCGAGCCCAGCAAGGCGAACTCCTCCTGCGCGACGCGGCGCTGCCCCTCTTCCTGTTGCAGCTCTGCACGGCGTTCTGCCAGCGTACTGCGGGCAGATTGCAGGGCCAGTTGATAGGGTTCCTGCTCGATCTGCAGGAGCTCTTCCCCTTCGCGCAGGGTGGAGCCGGGACCGAGATCGTAATCCAGCCATTCCACGCGCCCTTCTACCTGGGGTTCGAGCTCAACCATTTCCCGCGCAGAGACTCTGCCCAGTGCTGTGACAGTGAGCGGATAGCGACCGTATTCCGCCGTCGCTACCTCCACCGTCACCGGCGGGGCGCGGTGCTCGCCCCGGCTCATGGTCGGCTTTTCACGCAGTAGCCAACTGGACAGAAACAACGCCAGCACGATCAGGGCGATGGGCAGCGCAATGCTCCAGTTGATTTTCTTCCACATCAGGATTCCTCCACCCGGTAAACTTCCAGCTGCAACGCCGGTGGATGCGGCAGATTATCCGCCGGTACGCCCCCGGACAGAGCGCGATACAGCGTTACCCGGTTTTCCAGTAATTCGCGACGCGCAGTCAGCAGCTGCCGCTTGAGAGATTGTTGGTTATCAGTAGCGGACAACACATTGAGAAAATCCACCGCGCCACGGGTGTAGGCACGCCGTTGACGTAGGGTAATCTGATCCGCCAGGGCTGTTCTTTCCTGCAGGTGTTCGATCCGCGTCTGGATCGCGCGCTCATTGATCAGCGCCTGCTCCACTTCAGAAAGCGCCTGCATAACGGTGTTGCGGTACGCCACCCAGCGCTCCTGCTCTACGGCTTCCTGCTGGCGCTGATCAGCGGCGAGTGCCCCGCCATCAAAGATGACGCCGTCAACCGCGGCAGTCAGGTTGGCCAACCAGTTTTCGGCTATATCCGACAGCGCAGTGCCACCGCCACTGAAGAAAAGACTGAGATTCAGGCTTGGCAGACGCTCCGCCCACGCCTGGTTCGCGAGGTAGTGCCCCTGTAACAGAGCGCGCTGGGCCTGACGGACATCGGGGCGGCGCAGCAACAAGTCCGCGGGTACACCGGTCTCCGGCATGGCCGGCAGTGCGGGTAGCACGCCCGTGGCTGTGCTGTAGTCGGGAAGGTTGTGCGGAGCTACGCCCAACAGCGCAGCGAGCTGGACCTCAAGCACCGCGGCATCCGCGCGTGCCTGATCCAATTCCTGCCGGGACTGCTCTACCAGCTGGCGCTGCTGCAATACATCCGCCGCGGTACTGACACCGCTGCCGAATCGCAACCCCAGGGCCTGAAGCGTTTTGCGGTTCAGTTCAAGCTGTTCCTGCAGCAACTGTACCTGGCCGCGCTGCTCCTGTAGCTGCATCCAAACACCGGCAACCTCTGCTGCCAGGGTGAGCGCAGCGGTCTGAAGCGCATCCTCCTGGCCCAGTCGATTGGCCTCCGCAGCGCGAGCGCCACTGCGTACGCGTCCCCACAGATCCACTTCATAGCTTGCGGCCAGACTACCGCTCCAGCTATTGCCCTCGTTTTCCCCTTCGGAAAAGTCGAAGCTATTGTTGGAGGCACGGCGCTGCTCGGTGTTCTCCAGACTCCCCGTCAACCGCGGCCAGAACCCGGCACGGGCGCGATCTGCCGCCGCATCCGCCTGCTGCAGGCGCCAGTAGGTAGCCTGCAGATCGGGATTGGCTTGCAAAGCCTGCTCCACCAACCGGGTCATCTGCGGATCACCAAAACTCTGCCACCAGCGCATATCCACCGGCATCTCGCCGCTGACACGGAACGCGGGCGGCAACCCGAGCGCGGCTGCGGGAACCTCGGTAGGCAGAGGCTGGCTGGCACAGGCTGACAGCAGGAAAACCGGGAAAAGGACAATGGCGCGTCGTAAAGACAACTTGAGACTCTCAATAACTTTTTGGCATATAAATTATTGAGCCAATTATGGATCCCGTCTGAGCAGGCGCAAGAGGATTTACGGTAGTTTACGTTTGTAAGCGGATAGTCTGCGCTCCTATAACTACCCTACCGGAGATTTCTCTGACTTTCCGGGAAAACGCCCGATAGCGCTGTGGCCGATGGGTCTGTTGGTTATCATGCTATCTGGTTGACCGGCCAATAAAAATGAAGATCGCACGGCGAGTACTCGCCAGCCACATGATGCTAAGGAACCAAACATGAGTAAAAACCAGCCTCTTTTGCACTGGGACGACATACTGTTGCTGGATCAGCAATTGAGCGACGAAGAGCGCATGATCCGTGACACCGCACGGGAGTACTGCCAGTCGAAGTTGATGCCGCGGGTCCTCGAGGCCAACCGGCACGAGATATTCGACCGCGAGATCATGGAAGAGATGGGAGCGTTGGGCCTGCTGGGATCTACCATTGACGGTTACGGCTGTGCCGGCCTGAACTATGTCTCCTACGGCCTGGTCGCGCGGGAAGTGGAACGGGTGGACTCAGGCTACCGCTCCGCCATGAGCGTGCAGTCCAGCCTGGTAATGCACCCGATTTACGCCTATGGCAGCGAAGCGCAGAAGGAAAAGTACCTGCCCAGGCTGGCGACCGGCGAATGGGTAGGCTGCTTCGGCCTCACCGAGCCCGATGCTGGTTCCGATCCCGGCGGCATGAAAACCCGGGCGAAAAAAGTAGACGGCGGCTATCGCCTGAACGGCTCAAAAATGTGGATCACCAACAGCCCGATCGCCGATGTCTTCGTGGTGTGGGCGAAGGATGATGAGGGCGATATCCGCGGCTTTGTGCTGGAAAAAGGCATGGAGGGCCTGAGTGCACCGAAGATCGAAGGCAAGTTCTCCCTGCGCGCCTCCATTACCGGCGAAATTGTAATGGACAATGTATTCGTGCCGGAAGACAACCGCTTCCCGGATATCAAAGGCCTGCGCGGCCCCTTCGGCTGCCTGAATCGCGCCCGTTATGGCATCTCCTGGGGCGCAATGGGGGCGGCGGAGTACTGCTGGCACGCAGCGCGTCAGTATGGCCTCGACCGCAAGCAGTTTGACCGCCCGCTGGCGCAGACTCAGCTGTTCCAGAAGAAACTGGCAGATATGCAGACGGAAATCGCGTTGGGCCTGCAGGGTTCCCTGCGCGTAGGCCGCATTATGGACGAACAGAAAAAGCACTTTGATCCGACCATGATTTCGCTGATCAAGCGCAATAACTGTGGCAAGGCGCTGGATATTGCCCGCACGGCCCGCGATATGCACGGCGGCAACGGTATTGCCGACGAATTCCATGTGATTCGCCATGTGATGAACCTGGAAGCGGTCAATACCTACGAAGGTACGCACGATGTACACGCACTGATCCTCGGCCGTGCTCAGACCGGTCTGCAGGCATTCTTCTAACCCCCTTTCCCTCCGGTACTCGCGGCGTTTTACCAATTGCCGCGAGTGTCATTTCCCCTCTCACGCTGTGCTTTCTTCAGATTCCGTGGCGGTACGTCTACCGGGGACAGCTTTGCAAGACACGCCGTACACCCATCCCTGGGGGCTCTACTGCGAGATCCCTCTCGCAGAAGGTCTCGCAAAGCTGTCCCCGGTAGACGCACCTTCCCATTGACTATCGCTTAATCAAATACAAAAACGCATAATCCGGGCTGAACTAAACTGGCATCGCTTCTTTTAGACCGGGATCTCTCATTTATGGAAACACTGCTGCAATGGTTTGACCTGATCGGCATTGTCGTCTTCGCCTTCACCGGCGTCTTGGCGGCCGGTCACAAGCAGATGGATCTATTTGGTGCAGTAGTGCTGGCCTGTGTTACCGCCACCGGCGGTGGCACCACGCGGGATATGATTCTCAACGTGCCGGTATTCTGGCTCGCCGAGAGCTACTACCTGTGGATCGCCGCAGCCACCGGGGTCATCAGTTTCTATCTGATTCGCTACCTGCAGGTCCCCATGCGCCTGCTGATGATCGCCGATGCCGCCGGGCTGGCGGTGTTTGTGGTGATCGGCACCCAGAAAGTCCTCGCCCTCGGCCACACCCCGGCGATCGCCATGGTCATGGGGGTGATGACGGGGACTTTCGGGGGGCTGATCCGGGACATTCTCTGCGGCGACATCCCCCTGCTGCTGCGCCGGGAAATTTATGCCACTGCGGCCTTGAGCGGCGCCGCCACTCTGGTAATACTGAACGATCTTGATGTGCTGCCCGGTGAGGCCGTGGTCGCCATCGCGGTACTGGTTACCCTGGGAATCCGCCTTGCCGCACTGCGCTGGAACCTGTCTGCGCCCATTGCCCGCATGCGCTCCCACTGACCGGCCACCAAAGCCTATCCACCGGCCGTTTGGCCAACTTGAAGTAAGGACGAGACGTGCGCGCCACAAGCTCACCAGCCACCAGACTGCTCTTTCACGCCCTGACCACACTGCACGGTAACTGCGCCAGATACTGCCGCGGGGTATTTTATGCCGCTGGTATCACCGTCTTGCTGTCCGTTACCACCGGCTGTGAACAGAAAGCGTCAGAAAGTGACGGGAAAACGGTGGTCGCCGAGCCCAGTCGCCTGATCCCCAAGCCCTGCTGGTTTGATACCGAGCGCGACTGGCCGACCACCCAGTGTTACATGATGGAGGTACCGGAAAATCATCAGAAACCGGCCGGACGACGCATTCAGTTTCCAGTGGTACGTTTTTTTGCCAACATCACCGACCCGGATAAAGAGCCGCTGCTCCACTTGGGCGCCGGCGGTCCCGGCGCCAGCATGGGGCTGGAAGCTGAAAATGTCAGTGACTGGTTATGGGCAAACTATGCCGACATGAGCGTGGATGACGGCCGCGACCTGATCGTGATCGACCCGCGCGGTACAGGTATGGCGACCCCCAAACTGTCCTGCACGGAATTTATCGAAGATGCGAACCTGGCCTTTACCCGCAACCTCAGCACCGATGAAGAGTCCCGGGTATTCACCTACAGTATGGAGCGGTGTTACAGCCGCCTGAGCAAAACTGCCGACCTGGCACACTACAATAGCAGCGCTATTGCCGCAGATATCGAAGCGTTGCGCCGGGCCATCGGCGTCCCCAAGCTCAACCTGTACGGCGTCTCCTATGCCAGCCGATACGCACTTACCGTGGCCCGTGACTTCCCCGATACGGTCCGTGCCATGGTGCTTAACAGCGCAGTTTTCCCTGAAATCATTTACACCCAGCAATTACCGCAAGATGTAATCGCTGCGTATCAACGGGGCCTCGACTACTGCAGCAAAGACAAGACGTGCGCGAAAGAATACCCCGACCTGAAACAACGCCTGGAAGCACTGGTACAGATATTGGATGAAGAACCGCTGACAGTAGAGACCAGCAATATCCAACCCGACGGCCCCTACCCCTTCGTGCTTACCGGACAACGCCTGCTGCGCGTACTGTTTCAGGCACTCTACAATGAGAGTTTTTACCGGCAACTGCCGGCCATCATTCAGGAACTGGAGTCCGGCCAGGCCACGCTACTGAAATCCTCCATCGCCAGCTTTATGGGGCTCGTGCTCGACCCCAACTTCGGTGATGCCGCCGGCATCAGCCACTTCTGCTATGAAGAGGCGCCGTTCGTGGATTTTGATCAGGCCCGGAGTACTGCCGCCAACAGCGGCATACTGGGTGGATCGGTGCGCTCGGACATTGATTTGATGCAGGTACAGTGTCGTATCTGGGCGATACCCTCAGCCTCGATGCGGGAGTCGCAACCGATCACCACACCGGTGCCGACGCTGATTATGCATGGGGGCCTGGATCCGGTACTTTCGGCCCGGGATGCGGAGAAGTCCGGCCGCAAATTGCCCCACCACCAGTGGCTGCTGTTCCCGGAACTCGCCCACGATGTGATCTCGGCCAGCGATTGTGCGGAAAAGGCTGCGGCCCAATTTCTGGATGACCCGCAACAGGCGGTGGTGGACGACGCAATCACATGCCGCAACGAAGAGCTTGCCCGACAAAAGGAGCTGGAGCAGAAACTCGCCGAAATGCGCAAGCAAGCGGACCAGGCCCTGCCAGTCGAAGAAGAAACCGTGCCCCCACAATCGGATCAGTCGCCGGCCGCTGCTCGTAAACCCACCCCGGCGCAGCCTCAGGGCGGCGCTGTTCCACCCAGGCAGCAGGAGTCCTTGTAGTCGGGTAACAGCCACTTTTTGTCCGCAATCAACGCTGGACAAACGCTCCCCAGGCGCTTAATTTGACCGTTATAACGACGATAAATAAATGCAGTAGCTATGAGCTTTCAGGGTGTGATCGAAACTGCCGAGCTGGCGGACCTGTTGGGAAATGACAAACTTGTCGTTCTCGACTGTCGCTACAATCTCGCCGACACAGAAGCCGGCGAGCGAGACTATTCTACAGCGCACATCCCCGGTGCGCGTTATGCCAGCCTGCACCGCGATCTTTCCGGCCCGGTACAGCGCTATGGCGGGCGCCACCCCCTGCCGGATGTAACCGCATTTACCGATTTCGCACGCCGTGCAGGGGTTCAAAAGGACACTCAAGTGGTTGTTTATGACGACCAACGCTGTGCCTTTGCGGCCAGAGCCTGGTGGTTACTGCGGCACTTCGGGCATCAGCAGGTCGCGATTTTGAATGGCGGCTTTAAGGCCTGGAAAGATGCAGGGTTACCGGTTCAGGAGGGGCCTGGCACCAAAGACGAGGCGCAGGTAAGCGACTTTATCGCATCCGCGCACCCTTCCGAGCTGCTGCATCACGATGATATTTATCCCTATCTGAACAATCCGCCGTGGCAACTGGTGGATGCACGCGAACCGCGGCGCTTTTCCGGTAACGAGGAACCTATCGACCCCATTGCCGGGCACATCCCCACTGCGGTCAACAAGCCCTGGGCACTGCTGACCAATGAAAATGGCTTCATCCGCCCGCTGTCGGAGCTGCGGGAGCACTGGCAGAGCATTCCGGCCGATGACGACATTCTGTGTTATTGCGGCTCCGGGGTCACTGCCTGTGTAAACCTGTTTTCCCTGTACCTGATCGGCCGCGAGGCGCGCCTGTATCCCGGTAGCTGGAGCGACTGGTGTGCGCAGATTCTTCACCCGCGCCATCAGCAAACGTCGGCCTCACAACCCTGAAACCGGCGTTCGCATCCCGTCTCGCCTCCTGAATCAACGAATCAGGCAGGCCCCGGTACCGGCCAGGCCGCAATAGCCATCGGGGTTCTTCGCCAGGTATTGCTGGTGGTCTTCCTCTGCATAATAAAACACCGGCGCCTGGCGGATTTCCGTGGTAATGCCCCCATAGCCCTTATCCTGCAAGGCCTGCTGAAATTCCCGCTGTGATGCCTGTGCCTGCTCCAGCTGGGTGTCACTGAAACAGTAAATACAGGAGCGGTACTGGGTACCAAGGTCATTCCCCTGGCGCATACCCTGGGTGGGGTCGTGCTCTTCCCAGAATCGTCTCAATAGCGCTTCATAACTTACCTTGGCAGGATCGAATACGACCAGCACTACCTCGGCATGGCCGGTGCCACCGGAACAGACTTCGCGATAATCGGGGTTCGGCGTATGGCCGCCGCTGTATCCGGCTGCTGTGCTGTATACGCCTTCAATCTCCCAGAACAGCCGCTCGGCGCCCCAGAAACACCCCATTCCGAAAACCGCCTGCTCCATGCCATCCGGAAACGGCGGCACCGTGGAATGACCTGAGACAAAGTGCTTGCCACTGACAGGCATAGGGGTATCACGGCCCGGCAAGGCCTCCTCTGCAGTGGGGATCTGGGTCTTGTCGTAATGCATGGGTTACCTCAGTAGTTGCTACTACAACTCAGTTTGGAGGGTAAAGAATAGCGGGACAGGGAAATGCCAGCCTACTCTCCGGCCAACATGATACAGCCGGACGCCTTCATGGGGCGCGAAGTCTGCCACTCAAAATATTGTGCATCCAGCTTTTCTTCTGCCCGTTGTGCCAGGCTGCGAAACGGGGAACGCCCCGGGTCGACCAGCATGACACGCCCGACGCCGGCGCGCAGCGCCCTGCGGGTAAGATTGTAGAGTGGAGCTTCAAGTTTGTCCCAGAAGCAGATATCGGTGCCGATCACTGCATCAAAATTGGCCAACTCCTTCTGGGTCACTTTCTCGTAACGGCATTGCCAGGTGGTAATCTCCACCTTGTTAAGTTCGGCATGGTATTCCGCAAACGGGAAAACGCTCTTGTCTGCATCCAGTGCCGTCACTTCCGCATCGAAAGCTTTGGCGCAGTAAATACCACCCAGTCCCCAGCCGCACCCCAGATCCAGTACACGGGCGCCCTTTTTAAGAGGGTGCTTTTTGAGGTAGTCCATGGTCAGACAGGAACTTCTCCAGAACTTATTACCATGCAGACTGGCCTCCCCCGCTTCACGCCGGAGCTTGCGCATATCGGGGTGGGCATTTTTACGGATGGTTAAACCATGCATTCGACGGCTGAGTGATCGGATATCCGCCAAGTTTCGCACTCCTGTCTTATTCCATAAATCGTTCAATCTTCGACAGATATTCTAAATAATTCGCATCGAAATAAACAAACCCCTGCCAATCCGCCACAGTGTACGCCTTCTGGTGCGTCGATTCAGTCGATTGGGCTACCTTTGCAGATATCCCGCAATCAGATTTCAAAAAGGATTTTTGGGGAAATGCGCAAAATAATTGTCGGCCCACTGCCACTGGCAGCAACCACGCTACTCGCAGTTTCTGCGGCCAAAGCGGTGCCAATCTATCAGTCCAATGAGGTCACCCTGTACATGGAGGGCTATTTTACCGCCCACATGGTGAATACTTTTGGCGATACAAAAATGCAGGATGGCGCCTCCCGTATCCGCTTTGGGCTGAACATCCCCGCCTACGACAATTGGGACACTGGGTTCAACCTCGAATGGGGTGTCCGGGCAATCAGCTCCGCCCAGGATCTGGTTATACAGGGTGACCAGCAGGCGCAACCGGGTGACAGAGATCAATCGCTCTATCTGCGCCAGGGGCACGCATTCGCCAAACACGAAAAATGGGGGGATTTCTCAGCAGGCAAACAATGGGGCGTCTATTACGAGGTGACCTACATTACCGACTGGTACAATGTGTCAGGTGGACTCGCCAGCGGTACCTATGGACTGAATTCGGACGGAGGGCCCGCGGGCACCGGCCGCGCCGACAGTGCGCTGGCCTGGCGTAAAAGCTGGAAATTTGACGCCGGGGAACTCAAGCTGGGTCTCCAGTACGCTGCCCATGTGGCGGACCTGGATATCATGGTCGATGACATACAGGGGCCGGATACGCAGCTCGTCTGTCCATCAGGGGATTGCGAGTACGGTTTGAGCCACGGTATTTCCCTCACCTATCGCACCGATATCGGCGACGGCCTTTTCTTCGGCGCGGCTTATAACCGGGTCAAACTGGATATTGCCAGCCAACGTGGGCTCATCTTTGACACCTCCGGTGATGAGCCGGTACTGATTTCCGACCGGTTTGCATTCAATTCAAGTAGCAACGACTGGGCCTCCGCTGTTGGCGCCTTCTATGGCAAGGGGGCATTCCAGCCCGGACTCTACGCTGCATTGGTGTACCAGCGCTCCCAGAACAACCAATTGGCACCCGTGGGCTCGGTAGAGGGCATCACAAACTTCTTCGATGCCAGGGGCTCGGAGTCCTTTATCAGCTACAGCTGGGGCCCCCAGAACTGCTACTCGGTCTACGGTGGCCACAACCTGCTGGAGTCCGACGACCCGGGGTTTGAGGCCGCACTGGTGCGGGCAAACAGATACAAGTTGCAACAGATATATCTCGGGTTTGAGTATCGCTGGACAGAACGCGTCAAGCTCTATATGGAGAACGCCTTCGACAACAGCAATGTTGTCGCGCGGCCGGAATTCGACAACTTTACCGCCGTCGGCATTCGCGTAGACATCTGATACCCTTGTGGCCAGACCTGTTTTGAGAGGGAGCGCCCGTGGGCCGCATGATTCTGCTGATCGCCGTAGCCATTCTGGCCTGGCTGGCGCTACAAAAATTCAAATCCAGTACACCGCAGGAACGGCGCAAGCTGATCGTGCAGTGGACCCTGGTCGCGGTGGCATTGGCCGCCGTTCTCCTTGCGATCTCCGGACGCCTGCATTGGGTAGGCGCCGCCATCGCCGCAATACTCCCCATCGCCAATCGCCTGTGGCGCACTTTCGGGCGGCATATCCCCTGGCTCGCGCCACTGATCGCAAAGCACGCCCAGGCGCGACAACAAAAAAAGGACAATCGGCAGGGTCAGCAATCGGATTCTGATCAATCCGGGCAAGATCAATTCCAACAACAGCAGAAGCCACACCAGCCCAACCTCACCATTGCAGAAGCCCGACAGGTGCTGAGTGTCTCCGCCGATGCCACGCGCGAAGAAATCATTGGCGCACACCGCAGGCTGATTCAGAAATTCCACCCGGATCGCGGCGGTAACGACTACCTCGCTTCCCGTATTAACGCGGCAAAGGCGCTGCTGCTGAAACAGTTCGACTGACAGAGTCTGCCACGCGTCAGGATTTTCGGCACAGTAAATGGATATAGCGCGCCATCTGCCGATATGGGTCGATGCGGGAATAGCGCAATTCTTCTTCCACAATGGCTGACGCCGGCAATCGCGCCCGAATTTCCGGTTCCATGAAATCGTGAAAGCAGCGAATGCCACTGTGTGCCACGACCGTCAGCCCCGCCTGTGCAATCCAATCGAACACCGATTCCGACAGCAGCGGATTCTGCGGGGTAAGACTACCGGGGTGACCGCCCCAGTATTCAGTGTTGCGGTTGCGCGCCAGCTGACGCAGGCTGCCCCGCTGTAACAGGCGGAATTCCAGCGCCCGGCGGTTGTAGAAAGTCAGGGAAAGGTAGCCACCGGCAACGACGGATTCCGTAAGCGATTGGATCGCCTGCGCAGGCTCCGCCAGCCACTCCAGTACCGCGTGGCATAACAGGAGGTCAGCGGCGGGAATATCGGGTGAGTTGGCAAGTGCCTGTAATGGCATCTGGTGCAGGCTCACCCGGGATGCCAGCCCGCGCTCGATGGCAGCCTGCTCCGCGAGCGCCAACATGGCCTCGGAGATATCGGTGATCCATACCCGGTGCCCTGCGCCCGCCAGGTCCAGCGCAAACTGCCCCTGGCCACCGCCCGCATCCACTACCGTGAGCGGCCTGCCGCCCGCTGCCAGTAACGGCGCAAGATCCCGGTTCAATACGGCGAGGCGGATATCGCCTTTCAGGCCCCCGTAAATACGATCTTTGAAGCGATGCGCCAGATCGTCAAAGTTGCGGTCGCGCACCCGTTACTTGTCCCGCGCCTGATCCAGGGACCGTCCCTCGGCCGCCAGAATGACCTGCAGCGTGCGCGAGCGGAACTCTCGCAAATACAACACCAGCACGACCAGCAGGTACCCGACCACAAACAGTAGCGGGTGGATAAACCAGCCCATGACCGCCATCGAGAAATAGAACGACCGCAATCCGTAATTGTAGCTGTGGCCCGCCTGGTCGATCACCTTGGCAGCACTGATCGCGTAGCGGCGTCGCTCATCTCTGGATACATCATCCTCATCCACCGCCGGCGCAGCACCCAACAGGACATTGGCAAAGGAATACTGGCGCAGGGACCAGGTGAAGTTAAAAAACGCAAAGATGTAAATCAGGATCAGCACAAACACCTTGAGCTCAAACTGCTCAACAGTGGTACCTTCGGCAAAAGGCAGCGTACTCAAAACTTCGACAGCGGCGCTATTGGCCGACAGCGCTGTTACCAGACCCGCGAGAATCAGGATGCTGGTAGACGCAAAAAAGCCGATCACCCGCTCCAGGTTACTGAGAATGGCGGCATCGGGCATCCGCATATCCCGCTCCAGCATGCGCAGCATCCATTCCACGCGGTACCACTGCATGGAAGAGGCCAGGCACCAGGCGGTTTTGGCCTTTTTACGGGCAAATACCGTATAGCCGGCCCATGTCAGGCAGAAACCCGCCAAACTCGCGAAATCCATCCAGGTCAATGCCTGTCCCCCTGTTCGTCTACATTTATTGCGTTGATAAAACCCATGAAGTTTCGCACCGGTGGCGTAGGTGTCAACACTCTCCTGTCAACACTGTCATTTCGCCACCTCTCAGCGCTAGAATAGCGGCCAATATTGTCCGCGGCGCAGGCCACGGCCTGCAAAACTTTCCGACTGGAGCTGTCTTTTGAGCAACGTACACCCTGCTTTCGAACCGATTACCAGTGCCGAGATCGAATCCCTCGGTGTCCGGGTGGAAGAGTACCGCCACCGCCGCACCGGTGCCCAACATCTGCACATTGCCGCAGACAACCCGGAAAATGTTTTTATGGTGGCCCTGCGCACCGTGCCCCATGACTCCTCCGGTGTCGCCCACATCCTGGAGCACACCGCCCTGTGCGGCAGTGACAAGTACCCGGTGCGCGACCCCTTCTTCATGATGATACGGCGTTCCCTGAACACCTTTATGAACGCGCTCACCAGTTCTGACTGGACTGCCTACCCCTTCGCGAGCCAGAACCGCAAGGATTTTGACAACCTGTTGGATGTCTATCTGGACGCGGTGTTCTTCGCCCGCCTGGACCCGCTGGACTTCGCACAGGAAGGCCACCGCCTCGAGTTCAAA
The DNA here is from genome assembly GCF_020991125.1 of Microbulbifer celer. NCBI lineage: Bacteria > Pseudomonadati > Pseudomonadota > Gammaproteobacteria > Cellvibrionales > Microbulbiferaceae > Microbulbifer > Microbulbifer celer. The sequence goes on along the minus strand of NZ_CP087715.1, from coordinate 1,527,076 downwards.
GAGCCGGAAAATGCCGATAGCGATCTGGTGTTCAAGGGCGTCGTATTCAATGAAATGAAAGGCGCCATGAGTTCAGTCACTTCGCAACTGTGGCAGACCCTGAGCAAATACCTGTTCCCGACCACCACCTACCACTTCAATTCCGGCGGTGAACCTGCCGACATTCCCGACCTCACCTACGAGCAGTTGGTGGAATTTTACCGCAGCCACTACCACCCCAGTAATGCAATCTTCATGACATTCGGGGACATAGAGGCCGCGGAACATCAAGCAGTGTTCGAAGAAAAGGCACTGCATAAATTCGATCCGCTGCAAAAGACCATTGCCGTGGGCCGTGAGAAAAACTATCTGGCGCCGGTAAAAGTCGAAGAATATTATCCTCTACCCGGAGACGAGTCCCAGAGTGAAAAAACCCATATTGTGCTGGGCTGGTTACTGGGCGACGTGACCGATCTGGAGCAGGCACTGACCGCCCACCTGCTTGCCGGTGTACTCCTGGACAACAGCGCGTCTCCACTGATGCGCCTGCTGGAAACCACGGAGCTGGGCCAGTCCCCTTCTCCCCTGATTGGCCTCGACGACTCCCAGCGCGAGCTGGTGTTCGTCTGTGGTATCGAGGGCAGTGAAGCGGACCGCGCCGATACTCTGGAGCAGGAAGTGCTCAAGGTCCTCGAAGAAGTGGCAGAAAAGGGGGTTCCCTACGAGCAGGTAGCCGCCGCCCTGCACCAGCTGGAACTGCAGCAGCGGGAAATTGGCGGTGACGGTTTCCCCTACGGCCTGCAATTGATCCTCACCGCCCTCACCGGCGCCACCCACCGCGGCGATGCCATCGGTCTGCTGAATATCGACAGCACCCTGGAAAAGCTGCGTGAGCAGATCAAGGATCCGAAGTTTATCGCCGATGCCGCGCGCAAACTGCTGCTGGAAAACCAACACCGTGTCCGGCTGGTGCTCGCGCCGGACAGCGAAATGGCAAACCGCGCAGACGAGGCGGAAAAGGCCCGCCTGGCAGAGATCAAATCCCGACTGACCGATGGCGAGAAGCAGCAGATTATACAGACCGCCAAGGCACTGGCCGAGCGTCAGCAGCGCAAGGACGATGAATCCATCCTGCCCAAGGTCGGCGTGGAAGACATCCCACCGGAGCTGCCCAAGGTTGAAGGCGAGGAAGTCCTGGTCAGCCCGGTTGCCGAAGGCGCAAAACACCAACAGAAAGTAACCCGCTACAGTGCCGGCACCAACGGTCTGGTGTACCAACAATTGATCGCCACCCTGCCGGAATTTACCGACGAGGAGCGCCTGCTGCTGCCCTACTACACCCAGGTACTCAGTGAGTTGGGCGTCGGTGACAAGAGTTACCTGCAGGTACAACAGTGGCAAGCCGCGGTTGCCGGCTCCCTGCACGGCTTTACCAGCCACCGCACGGATCTGGACAACCTGCACAACCAATCCGGCCACTTCATTCTGTCCGGCAAGGCGCTGGCGGCGAATCAGGCTGCGCTCAGCGAACTGATGCAGGCCACCATGGAGCAAGTCCGCTTTGATGAGCTGTCCCGCATAAAAGAGCTCTTGCTGCAGACCCTGGCGCGTCGGGAACAGTCTGTGGTGGGCAGTGGCCACGCGCTGGCCATGGCTGCGGCCAGTGCGGGCTTCAATCGCGCGGCGTTTGAGGGGCACGAACAGGGCGGCCTGCTGGGGCTGCGCCAATTGAAATCCCTGATGCGCACCCTGGACAATGAAGCAGGCCTCGAATCCATGGCGGAGAAATTCCGCACGATTCACCACAAGATTAGCGGCAGTCAGCGGCAGTTCCTGGTCATCGGTGAAGAAGAGCGCCTGGAAAGCTTTACCCAGGCATTGCAGCCACTGGTGAATGAGGCAACCGTCGCGCGCGAGCCCGCCAGCGCGCCGTTTACGCCGCGCAAGGTTGAAGAAGTCTGGCTTGCCAACAGCCAGGTCAACTTCTGCGCCAAAGCCTACCCCACCGTGCCCATGTCCCATGAAGATGCTCCGGCACTGGCGGTACTAGGGGGCTTCCTGCGCAACGGCTATCTGCACCGCACCATTCGTGAGCAAGGCGGCGCCTACGGTGGCGGCGCGAGCCACGACGTCAATATCGGCGCATTCCGGTTCTTCTCCTATCGCGATCCGCGCATGGCAGAAACCTTGCAGGACTTCGACGACTCTATCGGCTGGCTGCTGAATGAGTCTCACGAAGACAGCCAGGTGGAAGAAGCCATCCTCGGGGTTATCGGCAGCATGGATAAACCCGGGTCCCCCGCCGGAGAAGCGAAAAAAGCGTTCCACTCCAACCTGTACGGACGCACTCACGCCGTGCGCCAGGCATTCCGCAAAAAAGTCAGCGAGGTCACGCTCGACGACCTGCAACGGGTGGGCAAAACCTACCTGCAGCCGGAAAACGCCAGCACGGCGGTGGTGACCGGCAGCCAGGGCCGCGAAGCCGGGATTGAACTTGGATTGAAGGTGGAAGCACTTTCTCAGGAAAGCAGTGCGGAAGCTGTGGAAGCGGGACGGGCAGAGCCTTCAGCGGAAAAGGCACAGCCGTGAGCGAAAAAGACAACATTTTTGCCAAGCCACTGGGAGAAGTGGCCGGGTTCAGCTTCGACCAGAAAGTGGTCGAAGTTTTCCCCGATATGATCCAGCGCTCGGTGCCGGGTTACACCACCATTGTGGCCATGATTGGCACATTGGCCGAGCGCTTCGCGCAATCCGGCAGTCGCTGTTACGACCTGGGCTGCTCCCTGGGTGCCGCCACCCTCGCTATGCGCCATCGTATTCCCGCTGCGGAGTGTGAAATCTTCGCCGTGGACAATTCCGAGGCTATGATCCAGCAGGCCCGCACCATACTGGCCGCAGACAGCGGCCAGGTACCGGTGCAGTTGATCTGTGACGACCTGCAGAACGTGCCCATCACGAATGCCTCCGTGGCGGTGCTGAACTTCACTTTGCAGTTCATCCCCACCAGCGAACGCCGGGAGATTCTACAGAAAATCTACGACGGACTGCGCCCGGGCGGCGTGCTGATCCTGTCGGAGAAAGTCGCGTTTTCCGATGGCGATCACCAGGAGCTGATGATTGACCTGCACCATGCGTTTAAAGCGGCCAACGGCTACAGTGCCCTAGAAATTGCCCAGAAGCGTAGCGCCCTGGAAAATGTGCTGATCCCGGAAACACTGCACGACCACCGCGAACGCCTGAAAAGCGTCGGCTTCAACAGCGTCGATGTCTGGTTCCAGTGTTTCAACTTTGCATCGCTGATCGCCATCAAATAACGCGACTGAATCCCTGACCGATGATCGACTACACCCCGCTCTACGCCGGCCTGCAGCACACCCCTGCTCTGCGCTCCTGGCTGCCCTCTTTACCCAACCAGGTTGCTGCCGGCCTCGCGCCGGAGCGCTGGGGCGACCTGCCGGACTGGCAGGCGGCTTTCGACAGTCTGCCGGATATTGTGCCCAGCAGCGTCAGCTACGACCCGGTGGTCCGCGCCGGGTGCGCAGGCGATGCCACCAGCGAACAGCTGCGACAGCTGGAGCAGCAGCTGCGCGCCCTGCATCCATGGCGCAAGGGTCCATGGAGCCTGTTCGATTTACATATCGATACCGAGTGGCGCTCGGACTGGAAATGGGACCGTGTAGCCCCCCACCTGGACGACCTGGATAACCGCCTGGTACTGGACGTAGGGTGTGGCAGCGGATATCACTGTTGGCGCCTGTTTGGGGCCGGTGCGCGACGGGTTCTGGGGATCGATCCCTCCGCCAAGTTCGTTGCCCAGTTCTACGCACTGAAAAAATACCTGGGCATGGACAAACCGGTAGACGTACTACCCCTCGGTATTGAGGCGATCCCGCCCCAACTACAGGCATTTGATACCACGCTATCCATGGGCGTACTCTACCATCGGCGCTCTCCCCTGGACCATTTGCGGGAACTGCGGGAAACCCTGCGCCCCGGTGGCCAGTTGCTGCTGGAGACGCTCGTAATCGACGGCGGTCCGGGTGCCTGCCTGGTTCCCGAAGGGCGCTACGCGAAGATGCGCAATGTGTGGTTCCTTCCCAGCACGGCCACTCTGGAAAGCTGGCTGCGCAAGTGCGGATTTGTAAACCCACGCACCGTCGATCTGGACAAAACCCGCCTGGAAGAGCAACGCAGTACCGACTGGATGCGCTTCGAGTCGCTGGTGGACTTTCTCGACCCCGACGACCACAGCAAAACCGTTGAGGGCCATCCGGCCCCGTTGCGGGCGACCCTGGTTGCCGAGGCTCCCTAAGTGGCTGAGGCTCCCTAAGTGGCTGAGGCCCTTTGACGCGGTTGAGCCAGCTAAGGCCCCTGACCAGGGGCCGCCACTTTGTCCGCAATAATCCCACTCTCAAAGCCCGCCAAACTAGTGGTTTGTTGCCCTATACCCCTACCCCACCAAATATAATTTTGATCTCGCCCCAACGTGTTGCAACGTCTGTCCGCTTGCGCGAATTTGTCGTCGACTTTCGCCGGCCACCGGCCGGCTCGGACGATATCAGCCGGAAACTACAATTAGACAAGACTTTAAGGCGAGACAAACTGCATGAGCATCAGCGTATTCGAGCTGTTCAAGATCGGCGTTGGCCCCTCCAGCTCCCATACCGTGGGCCCGATGGTTGCCGCGCGGCAATTTATTGCCGACCTCAAAGATCAGGGCACACTGGCAAAAACCGATCGCGTCGAAGTAAGCCTGTACGGATCTCTGGCGCTCACCGGAATCGGCCACGGCACGGATATGGCAGTGCTGATGGGGCTGGAGGGAGAGTCCCCAGAGACCATCGACGTAGACGCGATCGATGATCGCCTTGCCGAAATGGAACGCGAGCAATCCATTCGACTCGGCGGCGAGCGCGCCATCCCGTTTGTGCGCGACCGGGATTTACTGTTCCACAAGGAGACCTTCCTGCCGCAACATTCCAATGGAATGACCTGCCGCGCTTTCAACGGCGAAACCTGCCTGTTCGAGCGCAGCTACTTCTCCATTGGCGGTGGCTTCGTGTTGTCGGAAGAGGATTTCGAGAACAAAGAGCAGATCGCCACCGTACTGCCCTACGACTTCAGCTCCGCAGAGGAGCTGATGACACTGTGTGAACGGCACGGGTGGACCATTGCCGAACTGGCCATGGCGAATGAAAAAGCGTATCTCGGCGAAGCCGAAATCAAAGATCGCCTGTGGCAGATCTGGGAAGTGATGGATGCCTCCATCGAGCGGGGCTGTCACCAGAGTGGCGTCCTGCCCGGTGGGCTGAATGTGCGTCGACGGGCGGAGGAACACTACCGGGAACTGAGCAAGCAGACCCACGAGGAGCGTCGTCAGGGGCTCGCGATCCTGGACTGGGTCAGCCTGTTTGCCCTGGCTGTCAACGAAGAGAATGCCGCTCGCGGCCGCATTGTCACCGCCCCCACCAACGGCGCCGCAGGGGTGATCCCGGCCACCATTGCCTACTACGTGCAGTTCGTACACGACCCCGAGATCCACGGCGACCTGAAAGACCAGGTCGTGAAATTCATGCTGACGGCGGGCGCCATCGGCATGCTGTTCAAGAAAAACGCCTCTATTTCGGCAGCGGAAGTGGGCTGCCAGGGAGAAATCGGCGTGGCCTGCTCCATGGCATCTGCCGGCTTGGCAGCGGTCCAGGGAGGTAGCAACCAGCAGGTTGAAAATGCCGCGGAAATCGGTATGGAACACAATTTGGGGCTAACCTGCGACCCGGTTGGCGGGCTGGTTCAGGTGCCCTGCATTGAGCGCAACACCATGGGAGCAGTGAAGGCCATCAATGCCGCCCGCCTCGCTTTGCGCGGCAGCGGTGCGCACATTGTCCCGCTGGACAGCGTGATCGAAACCATGCGTCAGACGGGCATTGATATGCAGAGCAAATACAAGGAAACCTCACTGGGGGGGCTGGCGGTCAACGCAGTGAACTGCTGACAATTGCGCGGTAACACATTCAACCCGGCACCCCGTGTCGGGTGTAGATATCAAACCGGCCGGATTTTCCTTCCAGTGCCAGGTTCGGCTTCAGCTCCGCAAGCCAGGGCGCCAACCGCGGCCGTTTTACGACCGTGCGGTAGTAACACGCAGCTATCGCCGGCGCCATCAGCTGGTCTGCGTCTTCATCGCTCCCCACCAGTTGGTGAAATGCAACCATCTCCTTCTTTACTTTCGCGCTTTTCTCCCGGCTGGGGAACATGGGATCCAGGTAAATGACCGGCAGAGATTCCCCAGGCTGCTGTGACAGCCAGGCAGCCGCGCTATCGACTCGAGGCAACAACTTCAGACGTGCCGCAATCGATGCCAGATCAGGATCGCTGGTTGCAGCAGCTTGCAAGCGTTTTACCCCATCATTCAACAACGCGTGCACCACGGGATTCCGCTCCAGCATCTGCACCTCACAACCCAGGGAGGCCAGTACAAAAGCGTCCCGTCCAAGGCCCGCGGTGGCGTCCAGAACCCGGGGATAAAAGCTGCCTTTCATCCCCACGGCTTTGGCAATCTGCTGCCCCTTGCCTCCACCAAATTTCCGCCGGTGCGCGGCGACGCCAGACACAAAATCCACCAATATTGGGCCCGGTGCTTTGCGGCCAGTGGCCTGCAACTGCAATTTCCCTCCGCACTCCAACACATAAGCGACGCTACTGATGTTGCGCGAGTCGGCAACGCCGAGATACTCCAGCCGGAGCTCTTCCGCGAGTGCCTGGGCATAGGGAGCCGCAGCCGTTTCTGTCGCAGTTACAGCCAGTTGCATAGTGAGGGGTCCGATGAAAAGGGGCGAATTTACCCCGATTCAAGCAGCCATGCCAGTGCGCGGGAGCTTTCGTTGCGCGGAAAAGGGCGGGCTTCCGCGGCAACAAAGTGGTTGAGAAGCTGCGGCATAAAGCCAATCAGCATGTGGTCAGACAGTACGGCGATACGGTGCACCTGTCGGTGCTGGTCGCGGAAGAAGACACAACTTGAAATCTGGTAAGTAAAGTTCTTCCAACCATTGAAGTGCCCGGCATCAATCAACAACCCGTGCAGAGTGCCGTGCTCACAAATTATCGGATCCACCTGAGCCGCCAACGCCCTGAACTCAGCCGGGCTCAATTCCGCTATGGGGCGGATCTCCAGAATGTCGTGGTTGTGGTGCCAGAAATGCTCAATCATTACCGCTTTACAGATGACAACTGTATTAAGCGTAGAAAACATTTCACGAAACAAAAAGGCCGCGACGGTGTCGCGGCCTTTTTTGAGCAATACGTTACAGACTACTGCTGTGGCTCATCCTTTTTCGGCTCATCACCGTCGATCTTGTCCAATGCCTTCTGCGCAGCGTCTTTGGTGGATTCTCCGGCATCTTTGAGGGCATCGCCAGCATCATCCGCAGCCTCTTTCAACGTATCTCCGGCATCTTTGGCCGCGTCCTTGAGGGCGTCTCCAGTGTCCGTCGCGGCGTCTTTCGCATCGTCAATCAGGCGATCCGATGTTTGCGGATCATCTGTAGCCGGAGCCACATCATCGCTCTCTTGTGGCATGGTGGGATCGGAATCGGTATCCGGCATCGTGCTATCCGGCGTAGTACCGCTGTCTGGCGTCGTTCCGGGAGCCGTATCGTCCATACTTTCTGACTTCGGCTGCTCCAGATTATCGTAGGCATCGCCGGTGGTATCGTCTGATCTCTGCGTCATGAAATATCCGATAATCAGCAGCAGAATAATCAGTGGCAACAGTAGCTTTTTCATAAACCCAAAGACCCCTGGTGGTTGGCGTTGAATGTGTCGAAGTGGCGGCAGCCCGATCATTTCGACTGTGACCCGAGTGCACCAGCCTGGCAATGGGACACCGCCAAGAGGCCACCCCGACCTTTTCCGTTGACGCCGACTTCCGGACCTGTCCGATGTTTCTTCAGTGGGACACCCCAACCGAAGAAGACCGCGCCAATACTGATAAGAATAATCCTCATCAGCCACACTTCAAGGAATTATGTTCCACCCACCAAGGCTTTATGGCTATATGGATCTCCGCCTATATTAGGACGCGATATACTGACGCGGCCCATCCCGCATGGACCACTAGCCCTGACTGTCCCGGTTCAGCTGGGCCAGGAGTGAAGCTGCCTGCCCCTCCTCAACCGCATCGCTACAGTCCATCAACTCCAGACGCCCGTCAGCATCTGTACGTGCGAATATCAGGTACGTTTCTCCGGAGTGCAGCTTTTGCTGGCAAGCATCCAGTGACAGGCGAAACGCCACCAGGTTTCCCGCCGGCCCTCGCCAGACCTTTTGCGTAACGCCAGCATATACATACCCCTTGATTGCTGTCATACCCGGCTCCGACAGCGCCTGATCCACCATGCGGTGAACGCTGGCGATCCGCACCTTGGCGATCAATTCTGCGTTGTAAAAACGCTCCTTGAACGCACTCTCTGGCGCAGCATGCGCCAGCGGCAGAAGTTCAATGCCAAGCAATACCGCCAGCAACCGAAAAGTACACCTCAGCCCATAACCATGTCGGCGTCCCGCGCGATTCCATTCACCCGCTCCACCCTTCACTGAAATTCCCCCTATATTCAAATGATTGCCTCACCCGGGACGCACAAAACATCCAGACACAAAAAAGGGCGCCGAAGCGCCCTTTCGTCTGGCTACTGCAGAGGAAGCAACTCAAGCTCCACTCGGCGGTTGGCCTGCCGACCTGCATCGCTGTCATTACCAGCGATGGGATAACGCTCACCGTAGCCCACTGCCTGAACCCGGCCGCCGGCAACGCCGCGGGAGGTAAAGAAGTCAGCAACGGACTGGGCGCGACGCTCACTCAGGGTCTGATTGGTTACATCAGAACCGGTGCTGTCAGTGTGGCCGCTGACACGAATTGCCGTTTTGTCGAATTCATTCAGTACCAGTACAACGGAATCCAGGGTACCGGTGAAGTCATTGCGGATATTGTAACGGTTGGTGTCGAAAGTAATGTTACCCGGCATGATCAGGCGGATATTGTCGCCTTCACGCTGTACGCGCACACCAGTGCCTTCCAGGCGCTGGCGCAAAGCCATTTCCTGACGATCCATGTAGTAACCAACACCGCCACCGATCGCCGCGCCACCCAGCGCGCCGGTAATGGCACCTTTCTTGCGGTCGTTCTTGCTGGCGGTAGCCGCGCCGATGATGGCGCCTGCAACAGCACCTGCGCCAGCCCCTTTGGCGGCATTACTGGTTTTGCTCTCCTGGGTATAAGGATCCAGGGTGGTACAACCGACCAGTGAACCAAGAGCAAGAATTGCAACCCACTTCTTCATTGAAGCTTCTCCTAACGCTTTACTATTAACGGGTAAGAATCGGCCAGTCATTGCGCAGTATCCTCCGCGGGCTTTTTATGCGGCACAGTGTGCCGGATATCTGCCGCCCTTTGACTGTTATCTGTAGTATCGCTGCCAGTTGCTGACTGGCAGCTGAACCGCATTTGCCATGGGCTGCAAGACTATGCGGAAAGCGCTGCAACGTCTAGCACCCACTGCGCAAAACTCAACAAAGCTCAGATTCTATGAACACAACTGATAGAGAAAATCTTCGGTAGTGCTTCTGCCTATGCATTTTTCTACGTGCCTTTCTAGACACCTTTGGCGGTTAAGCTTTTGAATGAATTCCACAGGAGACCGCGATGTTATTGGGTGTAATCAAGTATTCCACAGTAACTGTGGATAACTCTGTGCAAGAACATGTGGAAGTTCAGTGAAAGCGGCGCAGTCTCTTGCCTCCAGCAGTTTGTTCATTTTTTGCTCACCACATATTACACCTTTAAAATCAATAACTTAGGTAAATTTTAGACACATTCGTACCAATTGCTACGCCACAACAAGCGGTGTAAAAAAAACGGTAATCCATGTGGAAAAAAGTTTGTCAAGAGTTGACTTGAAGCCAAAATGCGGCGTCTGAGGGAAAATTTTACAACGAGCGTTGAAAACTGCGCACAATCTTATCCACTGCTCCGGACGATCAAAGTGACAACAGGAAAAGAAGTGACACCTTTTCCACACTACAGGCCGTGAGCACGACGTTGCGCAGCCTCAGGGCGCACACCAGGCATGCTCACAGGATGCTCAATAGTGCGGCGGTTTTTCATTGCCGGGGACAGTCCCTTTGTGCATATCGAAAGACAGGTCCTGGTACTTCTGGCTAATATCCCGAAGGCGCTCCACCAGGTTCCGTATCTGCACGTCCTGCTGCGCAATCACGTCATTCAGCTGTGCTAATGTGTCTTCCTGAAAAGCGAGCCGGGATTCCAGCTCATCTACGCGCGCGACCAGCGCTTGAGAGTCGTCGTTCATCGCAATACTCAAGGAGGGTTTGCCGGGCCTCACCGAAACTGGGCCCGGAGAAGAGTGAAGTAAGCAGATCAGATGAGCCCGTAGAGAGATTCCACCAGGCTGACAGCACGCTGATCCATAAACAGGCTTTGCCCCATACGGGAGGTGACATAGCCAAACCCGAGCCCCTCGGACGGATCGGCAAACCCGATGCTACCGCCGGCACCCGGGTGGCCAAACCCCCGCTCGCTGCCAAAGTACAGATCCTGCGCAGCGCCAGAAAGGATAAAGCCGCTGCCGAACGCGACTTCGGTCTGCAGTATCGCGTCCTGCCCCCTGCTCTGCTCAACGGTCGCAGCGGAGATCGCATCCACCGACAGCAATTGCGGAGACTCAGAGGCCAGATCACCGTACACCCGCGCCAGATCCCGGGCACTGAAGTGACCATTGGCGGCCGGGATCAGTGCACTGCGCCACGCGTCTCCATTGGTGCCCATCATCAGAGACACCGGATTGGTAAATGCAGTGGCCACCGGGCCCTGGCGATCCTCTTTGATCGAGCGGCCAATGGCATTCTCGCGCAGTTCCGGTAATGGCTTTTTCAGCGGGCCCACATCGGCAATGGCAGATGACTTGTGCCCGACGGCACCAAAGCCGCCATCCAGGCTCAGAGGCTCACCGACTCCCTTGCGGTAGAGGTCTCGCAGCGATTCACCACTGGCCTTCTCGATCAGACCGCCAAGGGTCCATCCGTACAGGAACGGGGAATAGCCCTGCTGGCTGCCCGGCTCCCACCACGGCTCAGTTGCGGCCACTTGTTTCAGCGCGGCGGGCCAGTCGTAGATCAGTTCATCCGCCACGCGCTCGCAGAAGGCAATGACACCGGATCGATGGCAGAGCAGCTGACGCCCGGTTATAGAAGCCTTTCCTGCGTCGGCAAATTCCGGCCAGTACTCCGCTACCGGCCGATCCAGATCCAGCTTGCCGGCGGCGACCTGCTGCAGGGCGATCAGGGCCAGAATTCCCTTCGAAGAGGAAAACACATTGACCAACGTGTCTTCCTCAAAGTCCTGTGCGCCCTCACGGTCGGCACTGCCAGCCCACAGGGAGGCAATCACCTCTCCGTGCTGGACCGCACAGAATGCGGCACCGGCATCCCCGCGGGAACGGAAGTTTTCGGCAAAGACGTCGTACAGGGGCTCAAACCCCGGGGCGCAGTATCCCTGAATATCCATCGGCTGGTGCCACCTCAAATCTGGGCGTATTGACTGGACAGAAAACGATGCCCCCGATTAGGAAGCAAGACCACTGCCCGAAAGGCGGCAAGAGTAATGAGTTCCGCGCAAGCAAGCAAACCTTCAGGTGCGGCGACCCCGAGGGGATGAGTGTTTCTAGGACGCCTCAGTGGGGGGATCAAGATCCTCCAGCTTGTAACCGCAATGCTTACAATACTCGGAGTCGGTATCGTGACCCGCGCGCCCACAATTAGCGCAACGCGCCAGGGATTTGTCGCGCCCCAGTTCATGGGCAAGCTCTGCGGTGACAATCCCGGTAGGGACGGCAATAATCGAGTAGCCAATCAGCATCGTCAGCGAAGCGATGGTCTGTCCCAGTGGCGTGTGGGGGGTAATATCACCGAAGCCCACGGTAGTAATGGTGACGATGGTCCAGTAAATACTGATCGGGATACTGGTAAACCCATGTTTGGGCCCTTCTACGATAAACATCACCGAGCCAAAAATGATACAGATCACCAGCACACTGGCATAAAAGACCAGAATCCGCCGCCGCACCTGCCACAGTGAGCGCACCAGCAGATTGGCATCTCTCAGATAGCGCACCAGTTTCAGGATCCGGAAGATACGCAGCACCCGCAGCAGGCGGATCACCATCAGGTAGGTGGCACCGGTAAAAATCAAAGCCAGGTAGCTGGGTAATATCGCCAGCAGGTCCACGACGCCGTAAAAGCTGAAGATATAAGCCCGTCGGTCCGTCGCGCAGTAGATGCGGGTCAGGTATTCCACCGTAAACAGCGCGGTGAAAAACCACTCCAGCGTCACGAAAGTACTGCCGTGCCTTACCGCCCAACTCTGTACAGATGCCAGCATTACCAGTCCGACACTGAACAGGATGGTCCAGATCAGGAACACATCAAAGTACTTCCCCGCCGGGGTATCGGTACCAAAAATTACCTCATTCAGTAACTTTCGGGTGCCAGTCAATGCCATGAATGATTCCTTTTACTGCGTCTCGCCCGGTTATTCCCCACAGTTTACGACAAATAGTCCGGTTCTATCACACGGTCAACACTCAATTGGGGCACTCGGCCGGCATCCGGTTGGTCACCCCGGGCAATTCCGCTATCCTTCGCCAATTCCGAACCGCAATAAATCTCGGGAAGTTTTATGAGAGACAAGAATCGCCTGGTGTATTCCACTGATCGTGGACGCATCAAAGAAGAAGCGCCAAAAGAGACCCGTCACAGCGGCGATGGTATCGTGCGCATTCAGCGGGAAACCAAAGGTCGTAAGGGCAAGGGCGTGACCTGTGTGCGCGGCCTGGAAGGGTCCGATAGCGAGCTTAAGCTGATACTCGCAGAGCTGAAAAAGCGCTGTGGCTGTGGCGGCACGTTAAAAGACGGGGTAATTGAGATACAGGGCGACAAGCGCACCGAAATCAAGGCGGCACTGGAGGCTAAAAACCTGAAAGTGAAACTGGCAGGTGGCTGATCAGGCCCACAGACCCCTACCCTCTGCGAGAACTGCCGGTCAGGTATCACGCGAACGCAGCGAGTCGTAACGGTCTGATATTCAGGCGACGTTCCTCTTCCAGACACAGGCGCAGTAGTGAAGCCAATGTGTGGTGATAGCGCTCCAGTACGACCGCACCGGCGCTTTTACAACACAGCCCCACAGCCTGTAGTCGATCCGCCGTCTCCCGCCCGCCCTCAGGTATCTCGCTCTCACTCAACGCAGTGGACTCGACAAACGCAACCAACGCTTCCGACAGGTCATCACCCAACACTTCTGCGTGGCCGGCAACGGCTTCCCGCAACTTCGTCACCTGCGCCACTGCCAGATTGATGTACTTTTGCACCAGCGGTGGGGCGACACGCTCCGCGGGTACCTCCGCCACCATCTCACTGAGCAGGTCACCGCACCCTTCTACAGCAGACAGGGGTTCGGCAAGGGCTTTATAGGCTTTAAGCTCACGATAGAGCTTGCGCGCCTTCTCCTGTCCACCAGCGCCCAACCCTGCCAGAGATTTTTCAATCCGCTGATAAAACATGCTGAAGACTCGCTCTCGCTGTTGCATGCACTCTTTCATCCTGGCGCGATTGTCACGGCGGGACTCATCGGCAGCCGCGGGGGTAAATCCATTCAGGTGATACTTTCCGGCATCCACCGTCGCGGGTTCTCTGTTTGAACTGGCACGAATCAGTGCAGTGCCCAGCTGAATCCTGGCAGCCTGTACAAGCAGGCTGTTGCGGCGTTGCTCCAGCTCCTGCAGTTCCACCAACCGCTCGCGCAACCAGTCGATGGTTTCCTGCAGGTCAAGCCGCTGCAGCGCCTCATTCTTTGGTCCTTCGAGCGGCAGCATGTCGCGCGGTATGGCGCGGTTGAAGTATTCCGCCAATACCTTTTGCGCCTGTTCGGACTTTTCACTGGCCGTCATCAGCAGGCGGTTTTCCACCACCCGGCAACCTTCTTCACCTCCGAGCTTGCTGATCCGGGCACTGAGCTCAGCAAAGTCCGCAAACAGCTTTACCAGAGAAAAATCCTGATGGGCGAGCACCGCGCTCACTTCGCGCTCCTCAACCTGAAAGACCCGCTCGTTGTTCGCTGGCTCCAGCGGGTTCCAGATATCGGCCTCCTCGCCCATGGCGACTTCGATCCCCAAACGCGTGGACTGATCCAGATTCTCAAACAGCCACTGCACCGCAGCGGGATAGTCCTGGAGCCGCTTGCCCATCAATTGCGCTTCCCGGTTGATCTCTCCCGTAACCAGGTCCGCGTGCACCAACTGGTGCCAGCGCTCAGCAAATGCGGTAAAGGCATCACTGCCTATGATATGCGCAGCCCAAGCGTCTCCCTGCCCCTGCACTCGAGTTGCCAGTCTTCCACTTACCAGGCGGTGCAGAGCTTGCAGGCGCTCGACGATGGGGATCAAAGCCAACCCCGAACTGGCCAGCAGTGTCTGCAAAACCTTCGCTGGCCCATTGCGTGCCAAATCGGAAACCGGGGTCTGCTCGCTCTCCAATACCACCTGCATTGATTCCAGGCGCCGCGCGGGCTCTGTCACCAGCCAGCTCGCAAGAGACAGAGGTAGCCCACGATGAAAACACAGGGCGCGCGCGATCAGGGCGAGGCTTTCTCCACCGGACAGACCGCGCGCACTTGCCAACCCCAGTGTGAGCGTGACTTCCCCACGTAAGTGGGCGCGTATACCTGCACTACGGGCAGCAATATCTGCCCCCGGAGTGACCGCCACTTGCCGGGGGAGCGGCAATCCGGTTTTTTCTTGCAGCACTTCGAGTAACAGGAACAGTCCTGGGGCATCGGACTGTTTGAGAGGGATCGTCGCTGGCGAATGTTCGCTGGCCAAGGCCCTACCAGAGCGGTAGTATGGCCACAGGAAAAGGCTGGCAAACAGTGCGAGCAGTAACAGCGCCACACCGCTGCCGGCCACCGTCCCCGCGCCAAATTCTCCGGCCATTATCGCAGCGGGGATTCGCCACAGCGCCAATCCCCCCTGATACAGGCAAACCGCAGCCAATAATGCAAAAAGCATCGGCACCGTCGCGGCGAACACAATGCCAAACCAGAGGTACAGTGTCTCTGTGGCAACATTGCGCGGAGCGGGTTTACCAGCGTCATCAAACAACGATACCAACTGCTGGCGAGCCTTTCCGTTGTTGGGCTTCACGGGGACAGATTGGGGTTGGGTGCCTGGTGGAACTTCGGCTTCCGACGTGGACACCTCTCGCGCTGGCGCAACCGCTTTGGGGGCTGAGGACTGACTCACGGTGCGGGGCGCCGTCGCTTCTGTCACTTCGCCCGCGTTCGCCGCCTGCG
Organism: Microbulbifer celer; assembly: GCF_020991125.1. Classification (NCBI taxonomy): domain Bacteria; kingdom Pseudomonadati; phylum Pseudomonadota; class Gammaproteobacteria; order Cellvibrionales; family Microbulbiferaceae; genus Microbulbifer; species Microbulbifer celer. The sequence continues at coordinate 1,511,679 of NZ_CP087715.1, read as the reverse complement.
CAGGGCGGACACCACCGGCCAGCTTTCGCTCGCGGCGTCTTTGCGCGTACTCCAGCCGCGACAGCAACACGCGATTGTCGAACTTTCCCGCGGGATATACCTCAACCCTGAGGCCGATCTGTTGCAACTGGGTACGGTATTGAACCACCTGACCGGATGTCAGCTCGTCTTTGATCACCCAACCTTTGAGCAACAGCTTCCGCGCTTGCCCCGCGCTTACGGAAAAGGCGCGTGCTGCCTGCCGTAGTACATCCTGAGGCGGTGCTGCACGTAGGGTTTTTCCGGTGGAAACGATCTGAAATTTTTGCTGGCCCGGCATGGTGGTTTCCTGATGTTTCTCTCCAGCCGGGACTGTAAAAGATTCCCGCAACACTCATTGCGCACTGGTTCTCAGGAGAACTGGCAAAATAGGACAGGTTTCCGGTTTACCAACCGGGATCACAAGCAATGGCGGAACAGGGTCTCACTCCCCTTCTCCAAAATACAAAGCCCATCACATTCGGGCGATCACCCTGCGGGCCATCCCATCCATTCAGGTCGATGTCGCGCCACAGGACGCTGTGCCCCAGGTCGCCCGCCTCAATGCGTTTCGGTATGTTCACCGGGGATATGCGGACCACCCTGCCAGACATCGGCTTCGATACCTGGAATGTCGTGCCGCCGGGCATCGAATACCGGCTCGGCAATCCCTCGATCCCGCTGGGCCTCATAGTCCGCAAACACCTTGATCGCCACGCCGGACAACAACAGGATGGCCAGCAGATTGGCTGACGCCATAAAGCCCATGGACATATCCGCCATATTCCACAATAACTGGAAGTTATCCGAACTGCCGCTCCAGGCCACCCAAGCACCAAACAGAATAAATACGATATATAAAAACCGATAACAAAATATCGATGCACGTGTATGCCAGAGGTAGAAAATATTGGTCTCGGCGTAGTAGTAGTTGGCAATTACGGAAGTAAACGCAAAAAATATCAGTGCCACGGCAATAAAACTGTTCCCCCAGCTCCCCACCTCGCTGGCCAGGGCCGCCTGTGTCAGCGTTACCCCTTCCATAGCCCCGCTCAACTCTACATTGCTCAGCAGGATAAGCGCTGCGGTCGCAGTACAGATCAACATGGTATCCAGAAACACCGACGCCATCTGTACGTAGCCCTGCACCACCGGATGCTTGACATCCGCTACCGCACCCACGTTCGGCGACGACCCCATACCGGCTTCATTGGAAAACAAGCCTCGCTTGATGCCGTTGGCCACCACCGCACCGAATGCCCCGGCACCCGCTTCCTGTATGCCAAACGCATTTGAAAAAATCAGCCCGAATACTTCGGGGAGTCGCGACACATTGGTAACAATCACATAAATAGCGATGGCGATATAGCACAGCGCCATGATCGGGACCACAATACCGGCAAACTTACCGATGGACCTGATTCCTCCAAACACAATCAACCCGGCCAGAATCGCAATGAACACGCCAACCAATAACGGATTGATGCCCCAGGCTGCATGTATCGCCTCGGACATGGCATTCGCCTGCACCGCATTGAAGAAAAAACCGAAGCAGAAAACGAGAAAAACAGAAAAGACGATAGACAACCATTTCCAGCGCTTGCCCAGTCCCTTGTCGATGTAGTAAGCAGGACCACCACGGAAAGTGCCCGCCACTTCCCCCTGCTCTTTGAAAACCTGCGCCAGCGTATTTTCCACCAGGCTAGTGGCCATCCCCACCATCGCCACCAGCCACATCCAGAAAATGGCACCGGGTCCACCGGCAGTAATGGCAACGGCAACGCCGGCAATATTACCAGTCCCCACTCGGGCCGCGGCACTGGTGGCAAAAGCCTGAAAGGACGACACGGAGTCATCGTGTTCCTTGCGGAAGCTGTGCGACATCACCCGGCACATATGACCAAAGGCGCGAAACTGTACAAAACGCGTCCGAATACTGAAATACAGCCCGGCAGGTAACAGTGCGGCAATCAGGATACCCAGCCACCAGTATCCGCCCAGACCGCCCCAGGTCAGGTTGCTTCCCCAACCCACCAGGGATGCCAATCCGTCCAAAAAACCTTGCATACCGCTCTCCGCCATAAAGTCCCGGTCCGATGAATAGCAGCAGTAGATATCAGGCCGGCTGGCGCCAAATGACGCGACTACAATAAGACTAGCAGCCGCGCAGAAAGGTATTGCAATCAACCAGTGACTTTCAGAGACCTCTCCCGCGCTCTGCTGCGTAAACCACTTTGCGACCTGCCCCCCGTGCCACCTGCATCAGCGCCCCTTGCCGCCCCCACAAGCCCGCGTACAATGCCCGCGTACAGTGCCCACATTCACGCCGCCCGATGTCCGGCAAGCGACAGGAGAAAAGACTTTGGCCACTACGGATTCCGCATCAGAAAACACCCCGGAACAGGCCCCCTATGGCAGTTGGCTTTCACAGATCAGCAGCGACCTGCTGACTGCCGGTAATGTCCGTCTGAGTGAAGCGCGACTGTTTGATGGCCGGGCCTACTGGCTCGAATCCCGTCCGGCGGAAAAGGGACGCTCCGTGCTGGTAGCGTTTGACCCTGATTCCGGGCGTCGCGATCTTTTACCCGCGCCCCTCAGTGTGCGCTCGAAAGCCCACGAATATGGCGGCGGCAGTTATCTGGTGGCGGACGGCTGGATCTATTTCGTGCTGGCGGCAGATCAACGGATCTACCGTATGCCGCTGGACGGGGAAGTACCGGAGCCGCTGACCCCGGAAGGCCCCTTCCGCTATGCAGACCTGACCCTGGATAAAGCGCGACAACGGCTGATCTGTGTGCAGGAAGACGAATCGCAAAGTGACCGCGAAGCGATCGCCCGTATTGTCGCCATCGATCCCGCTGGCAATGCGCCCAGCGAAGTCATCGCGGAAGGCGCCGATTTCTATTCCAACCCCGCCGTCAGTCCCGACGGCAACCAGTTGAGCTTTTTGCAATGGCACCACCCGGATATGCCATGGGATACCACCGAGCTTATGCTCGCCGACATTGATGCAGACGGAAAAAATACCAACGTCCGCAAAGTCGCCGGCGGCAGCAACGAATCCATTTTTCAGCCGCAGTGGTCGCCCAAAGGAGCGCTGTTTTACGTCTCCGATCGCAACAACTGGTGGAACCTGTACCGCCTGGGAAGCGATACGCCGATCTGGGAAAAGCCCGCAGAATTTGCCACGCCCCAGTGGGTATTTGGCATGTCCACTTACGGATTCATTTCTGAACACGACATTTTCTGCACCTTTACACAAAACGGTCTCTGGCAATTGGCTACCATCAACCTGAACAGCGGAGCGTCCAAATTGCTGCCGCACCCCGGCTGTGACTTCGAGAGCATCAGCTGCACCGAAGGCAAGGCACTGATGATTGCCGGTAGCGCAGACTCGCTGCCGGAAATCGCCCTGTTCTCAGCGGTCGACGAGCAGTTTCAAACCATCGCGCAAGGCGGAGAACTGACGCTGCCCAAAGCCACCTATTCCCGCGCAGAGCCGATCAGTTTTCAGGTCGCAGAACGCGAAGTGCACGGGTTTTACTATCCACCCACCAACCCGGCATTCACCGCCCCGGACGGGGAGTTACCGCCACTGATCGTGTTCAGTCACGGGGGCCCCACTGGCGCCACTTCCGCGGCCCTCAACCTGAAAATCCAGTACTGGACCAGCTGCGGTATCGCCATCCTGGACGTGAACTACTCTGGTAGCACCGGTTACGGCCGTGAATATCGCGACCGCCTGAAGGACAGCTGGGGAGTTGTCGATGTAGAGGATGTCTGTGCCGGTGCGGAATACCTGGTTCGGAAAGGCCTCGCAGATCCACAGCGCCTGCTGATCAAAGGCGGTAGCGCCGGCGGCTACACCGTGCTCGCCGCCCTCGCGTTTCACGACACTTTTTCTGCAGGTGCCAGCCACTACGGCATCGGCGACCTCACCACTCTCGCCCAGGACACCCACAAATTTGAATCCCGCTATCTGGACAAGCTGGTCGGTCCCTGGCCGGAGGCGGAATCCCTATACCGTGAACGCTCGCCTATCGAGCACATCGAAAAACTCAACTGCCCGGTGATTTTCTTCCAGGGTATGGAAGACAAGGTGGTGCCGCCCAACCAGGCCGAAGCCATGGTCAATGCCCTGAAAGCCCGCGGGTTACCGGTAGCCTATATTACCTTCGCGGAGGAAGGTCACGGCTTCCGCAGTGCCGACAGTATAAAGATGGCATTGGAAGGAGAGCTCGAGTTTTACAGCCGTATCTTCGATTTCCCCCTGCCAGTTCCCGGGCCCGGTATCAACATCCATAACCTGAAGGAAAATGGCTGATGGGCCGCTGGCGACCGCCGCGCCCCCGCGGCTCCCGTTACATCACCCCGGAAGGCGCGCAGCGTATGCGCGCAGAAGTGAAATTCCTTTGGGAAGAAGAGCGCCCAAGGGTAACCCAGGCAGTAAGCGATGCCGCCAAACTCGGGGATCGCTCAGAAAACGCCGATTATATCTACGGCAAGAAAAGGTTGCGGGAAATCGACAGCCGGGTACGTTTCCTGACCAAGCGTCTGGAAGAAATCACCGTAGTGGATCGTATTCCCGAAGACCGTGAAAAAGTTTTTTTCGGCGCCTGGGTAACATTGGAAGATGACGACGGCAAGGAAGTGAAATACCGCATCGTCGGTCCGGACGAGTTTAATGTGAAAGAAGGCTTGATCTCGATGGACTCCCCAGTGGCCCGCGCACTGATCGGCAAGCGATTGGACGATGAAATTGAAATCCAGCAGATGGAGCAGTGGGTCACCTACTATATTGTCGAGATCCAATATCCGGAGCCTGGCACCGAAACCTGACAGGGCTATGGTCTTGAAATGTAGCGGGATCTCAGATCGCGTTACATTATTGCGTTTCCGGGGCAACCGTAAAATCAGATAAATGATCAATATCCCGGCAAACACCAGCGTCCGCGCTGGGTATCTCCCGATAACACGTAGGGTGTTGACAGATCACGTCCAGGCCGCCCCGATCCCCGGTCACTTTGGTAAGTTCCGTCCAGAATCTGCGGCCAAAAATGACCGGATGCCCCGGCCGCCCGGCATAAGTAGCTCGCAGTAGGCTTTGCTCGTCGGCGTACACGCACAGTCCGCTGATGGTGTCCGGCTGTATATAGGGCATATCCCCCAGGAGTACTGCCGCCGCGTTACAGTTTCGCAACCCGTCTAACTCGCCAATAGCAGCGAAAGCATCAGCCATACTCGCACCCTGCCCGAGTGACGCTCGACAAGTACGGATCACGGGCGTATGAAGCGGCAAATGTAAGGCACCGAGATCATCTTCTTCGCGCACGACCACATACCAATGCGCAAAGCATTCTGTCACACGACTCAGAGTTTCGGACAACAGTGTCCCGGTATCGCCAAAGGAAGCAGTGCGTTTATCTTGCATGCCAAACCGACGGGAATATCCCGCGGCAAGAATCAGGCCAACGACAGATTCAGAAGACTCAGAGCGCATCGCGAGTCTTCCCACGCTGCACTCGCAGTATGTCGGCCATCACCGCCAGGGCAATTTCCGCCGGGGTTTTGCTACCCAGCGCCAAGCCAATAGGCATATTGATACGGGCAATTTCAGACTCACTCAGGCCACCCGTGCGACGCAATCTCTCGGCGCGGGCCAGGGAAGACTGCCGGGACCCCATGACCCCAATATAAAAAGCTGGCGTATTGACCGCTTCCATCATCGCCAGATCATCAATCCGCGGATCATGGGTCAGCGCGACGATCGCTGTAGCCGGATGACAGGCCCCCGGCGAAGCAATGTAAATGGAAGGCAGTACCGGCTCGACACTCAAGCCTTCAAGGTGAACACTGTTCAGCGCCTCTTCCCGCGGATCACAGACAATCACTTCGTAGCCCAACTGCCTGGCAAACTCGGCGCAGGCAATAGATACAGTGGAAAGGCCGGCAATAATCAGGCGCACCGCGGGGCCGACGCGGATCGAGGCAACCCTACACGCCTCAGACAGGACTACCCTGGGCCCCACCCCGCCATCCTCGACAAAGGTTTTCTCGCCCGAGTCCAGATCCACCCGCCGTGTCAGCGCCTGCTCGCCACGCAAAGTGGCCAGCAGGGTTTCCAGATGCAGCAGGCTATCGCTTCCCGGCGCCATGCGCTCGATCAACACATCCAGGGTACCTCCGCAGGGCAGTGTCACCCGCGAGCCCCCAAGGCCCTCCTGGCCACCATAGCGAACACACTGTACCGGCTGGCTGAACGCCCCTGCGCTCAAGCGCTCCAGAAAGTCTTCTTCAACACAGCCCCCGGAGAGCGAACCCACATGCTGTCCGTCGGCACGTGCGACAAGCATTGCTCCCGGCTCCCGCGGAGACGAGCCGAAGGTGGAGAGCACGGTGCAAAGCCAAACGGTTTCGTCCCGGTTCAACCATGCCCAAGCCTGCTCTACGACAGTCAAATCCAGATATTGCAACTCAGTGGCCTGTATGACGATTTATTCTGTTTCAAGATAACGTCTGCGCCCTTTATTCAAGGTACACAGAATATGAATCGTAAGTATGAAACAACGGCGCCATACCGCCACTCAATGATTGACATCATCCGCGCGTCCAAAGATCGCGGCGCCATTTTTTTGACACCGCGGATGCATTTACGCTATCGCCAAAACACCCTCAATCCATCAAAGCCACGCGACGGCATTCACCAACAGCATGATGCCGCCATACACGGCCACACCGGCAAACACCGGCCAGCCCAAGGAATTGGTGCGCTTCCACACCAGATAGGTACTGAGCACACCAATGGCAGTAGCCGCCCAGGTGGCAGTACTGACGGTAGACGGCACCAGCGATACGCCAAACATGGCGGCGATCATCAGTGGCCCCAGCACGGTGAGCCAGGTCGGCGTGGCATCCAACGTATTGCTTGCCTGCTTGCGGACCAGATGACGCTGCATCCACAACAGCGGCAGCGCGCGCATCAACAGGGTTCCGATGGCCGTTGCCAATAGGGCAATCCAGAGCTTGCTATCCATTCCGCGACTCCCCTCCCCGCCTCGTTTTTTCGCGGGCCAAAGCGCTTATCCCGTAGTACACCAGTGCGCCGCAGACCGCAGCAATGGGAATGGCGGCATTCTTCATCCCATTCACTGCAAACAGCAGAGCGATTATGACCGTAGCACCGAGGGTGATTGCCCACAGGCGGTTCGCAAACCGCGGAGCCAGCAACACCAGAAACAGTGCCGGCAGCGCAAACGGCATGACTTCCCCAAGCAGTGGCCAGCGTTGGGTCAACTCCTTGCCGGCAACCGCGCCAATAGCGGTACCGCCAATCCAGCTGAACCAAGCCACAACGGAAACCCCGATATACCAGCCCATGCGATCACGGGGCTGAAGCTGCGGCAGGCGTACATGAGACAGTGCAAAGATCTGATCGGTGAGTCCGTGCATCAGCCAGGGCCACCAGCGGCTCGTTGTCAGCCAGGGGGCAATATTCGGCCCGTACACCACATGGCGCGCATTGATCAGCAGGGTCATCACTACCACAAACCACAATGGCGCCCCGGCTGCGACCATGGCCACAAACAGGAATTGGGACGCACCCGCGTACACCAGCGTAGAAATCAGCACCGCCTCCCAGCCACTGAAGCCGGATTGCACCGCAATAAGACCAAAGGAAATCGCCACGGGGATATATCCACCCAGTAACGGAATGGCCTCGCGTACGCCCACCAACCACGGACGATTTGTAGTTGCAGCAGTCTTTGAACTCAAAATTCGCCCCTTCTATTATTCCTTTCTGCGCCTCTACGTCAGAGCGACGAATCGAGCCACCCTCTAAAATATAAAGCCCCAGTAGCCGTTACCAGCTGCTGAGGCCTGTAATCAATCGAGAACCTAGTGGTCAGGGCTTAACGTACACCGTCCAACAGATGCCGCGCAATAATCAGGCGCTGGATCTCACTGGTGCCTTCGTAGATGGTAGTGATACGCACATCGCGCGCCATCCGCTCCAGCGGGAATTCCCTCGTATACCCGACTCCACCGTGCATCTGCAGCGCCACGTAGCAGGCTTCGTTGGCCTTTTCCGCGGCGTACAGTTTTGCCATCGAGGCCGCCGGGCCAAATGCCTGACCGGTGTCTTTCTGCCACGCGGCCTGCATCAACAACAGGCGCGCTGCTTCCATCTCGGTGTATTTATCTGCGAGTTGCCACTGCAGCCCCTGGAACTGGGCCAGCGCTTTTCCGAACTGCTCGCGCTCCTGCAGGTAGACGCGGGCGCAATCCAGCGCTTCCAGGCCGATACCCAGTGCCAGTGAGCCGATACCGATGCGTCCCCCAGCCAGTTCACCGGCGGCAATACGGAAACCCCGGTTCTCTTCACCCAGCATATTGGCTGCGGGTATCCGGCAATCCTCGAAAGAAACTTCATTGGTCACGGAGGCTTTCTGCCCCATTTTCTCTTCCGCTTTGCCGATCACCAACCCGGGGGTACCCGCTTCAATCAGAAAGCAGGAAATACCCTTCCCTTTCGGCGCTTCATTGTCAGTTACCGCCCATACCACAAAAATGCCGGCAAATTCGGCACTACTGATAAACAGCTTACTGCCGTTCAACACGTAGTGATCGCCGTCTTTTTTCGCGCGGGTGCGCATGGCGGCAGCGTCGGAGCCGGAGCTGGGTTCTGTCAGACAGAAAGAACCCGCGGCGTATTCGCCACTGCAGATCTTCGGCAGGTAGCGGGCTTTCTGCGCCTCGGTGCCTTTTGCCTGAATCACTTCCGCAACCATGTTGGTGACCGACGTCGTGGTGGCGGTAGAAGCGCAGCCCCGTGCGAGTTCGGTAATCGCGAGACTGAAGGCAATGGTGCCTGCTCCGGTGCCACCGAACTCGGGATCGATATTGATGCCCATAAAGCCCAGCTCGGCGAGCTGCTTCAGTTTGCTCAGAAACAGCGCACGATCACCGGTTTTATCGAGCTCTGCTGCCACGGGCTTCAGTTCGCTGTCGGCAAACTGACGCGCGGCGTCCTGAATCATCTGCTGCTCTTCGCTCAGTTCAAAATTCATGATTCGCTCACTCTCTCGTTCATATTAATTATTGAATTTATTGTTCAGATTTAAAAAGGTTTGAGCCACCGGGATGGCGTCGCCTCTGACGGTTTCAGGTTGCCCGCCCCGGTAACCATCGCCGCAATACACCCTGCTGGATAGCCACACCCAACAGAATCAGGCCCAGCCCCGCTATGGTGGCGATGTGAATCTGTTCTCCCACCAGCAGTGCAATCAGCAGCAGCGACAGCGGTGGAGACAGGTAAATGAAGTTACTGATACGAGCGGTATTTTCACAGGTGAGCATTGCTGCCTGCCACAGCAGGAAAGCGATCCCCATTTCAAACAAGCCGACGTAGATGGCACCAATCCACCCCTGGATCGGCGGCCACTGCCAGCCGTCTCCGCTCAGGCTTTGCCAATACAGTGCCGCGGCCAGCCACGGCAGGCCACAGCAAAAGGTCAGGAACAGATTGACCGCGGCGTTGCCGCCGATACGCGTATTCAATAACCAGTAGCAAGACCAGATCAACGTGCTCAGCAGGGCCAGTGCAACGCCCATGGGTTGGTCGAACTGTAGCGCCAGCAGATTGCCTTTGGTCGCAATCACCAGTACCCCGGTGTAACACACCAGGCCGGCCAGCAGGTCCCGACTGCGCAGTTTTTGCTTCAGCAACGGGACTGATAACAGCGCCAGTACCACACCCCAGGTGTAATTCAGAGGCTGTGCCTGCTGTGCGGGCAGCAGTTCATAGGCGTGGAACAGGACCAGGTAATAGAGAAAAGGATTACAGAAACCGAGTGCGATAAACCACCAGCGGCTGCTCTGCCAACTTTTAGTGAGTTCACCCAGACGCCGTTGCCAGGCGATGACACCCAGCATAAACAGGGCCGATACCGCCGAAGCAATACTGACCAGCTGCAACGGCGTCAGATACTGCAGAGACAGCTTGAACGCACTGGCCACAGTAGACCAGCAGAGTACAGCCGCCAACGCAAGAATGGTGGCGCGGCGATTGACCGGATTAGCGGCGCGCGCGGATTCCACCTGCGCCATTACCTTCTACCTCGCAACACAGACAATACACCGGCGCTATGGCGGGACAGGGTAAACAGCACGTCGTATTCAACGCTTGGTGGTTTTGGGCTCCGGATCCGGAACCGCCACGGAAGTGTCGGTTTTCACTTCCTGTATGACCACATAGGTATGGGTTTCCCGCACGCCGGGTACCGACGCGAGCTTCTCGCCGAGGAATTGACGATAACCGAGCATATCCTTGATACGAATTTTCACCAGGTAATCGAAACCGCCTGCAACCATATGGCATTCCTGAACTTCTTCCAGGCTGGAAACATGCTGATTGAACGCTTCCAGTGCCTCTGTCGCGGTATCCGACAGGGATACCTGGATATAGACCACCAGACCCGCGTGTACCTTGAGCGGATCCAGAAGCGCTACGTAATCACGGATAAAGCCTTCGCGTTCAAGGCGCTTGACCCGTTCAAGACAGGGAGTTGGACTGAGGTTGACCCGACGGGCCAGCTCTACATTGGGCAGGCGGCCAGCGCGCTGCAGAATCCGCAGAATCTGGCGGTCAATACGGTCCAGATCTTCCAATTTCCGAGACATAACAAAATACCCTACTGGTGATTAACCCGATAAGCCCTATATTTAACCACACTGGCATCCAAAATGGCGATTAATTCTGGGACATTTGCCACATAATCCGGTTTTTTATCCTGCACCTTATTTCAGTCTGGGAGTACACATGCCTAAACAGTTCGCCGGCCAATTGACCGAAGAGTTGCACAACGCCCGCCAGAAGGCCCGAGAATATCTGCACGCCGACGAAAACCAATGCGTCAGCGAACTGCTGGCCGCCCCCCGCCCCGGGGAGGCGCTGCGGGAGAAGATCCTGAATACAGCCAGTGAACTGGTGGTCAAATCCCGCGAGCAGCGCAGCAAGCGCGGCACGTTAGATGCCTTCCTCCAGCAATTCGGTCTTTCCAATAAAGAAGGCGTGGCGCTGATGTGTCTGGCGGAGTCCCTGTTGCGGGTGCCCGACGCGGACACGGCGGACAAACTGATCGCCGAGAAAGTGCATTCCGGCAACTGGGCCAGCCACCGAGGCCAGTCAGACTCCCTGTTTGTCAATGCCTCCACCTGGGGGTTGATGTTGACCGGCAATATTGTCGAGCTGGATCCGGATATCACCGAGAAGCCCTCGACCCTGATCAAGCGTATGGTCAGCCGCATGGGCGAACCCATGGTGCGGACCTCCATGATGCAGGCGATGAAGATCATGGGCGGCCAGTACGTACTCGGGCGCACTATTAAAGAGGCTCTGAAGCGCGGCCCGGCGGAAAATGTCCCGGGCACCCGCTTCTCCTTCGATATGCTCGGCGAAGGCGCCCGCACCATGGCGGATGCCCAGCGCTATTTCGACGCCTACATGATGGCCATTGAAGCCATCGGCGCCGACAACGACAAGCGGGATGTGGTGGAAGCCAACGGCATCTCCATCAAACTCTCCGCGCTGCACCCCCGCTACAGCGAACTGCAGCGCGACCGGGTCATGAATGAACTGCTGCCCCGAGTCAAAACCCTGTGCGCGGCCGCCGCCAAGTACGATATGGGCCTCAATATCGATGCGGAAGAAGCAGACCGCCTGGATATCTCCCTGGATATTTTTGAAGCGCTGGCCCGGGATCCGGAGCTGAAAAACTGGCAAGGGCTCGGATTTGTACTGCAGGCCTACCAGAAGCGCTCCCCGCACGTGGCAGACTGGCTGATTGCACTGGGTCGCGACACCGGCCGCAAGTTGATGGTACGGCTGGTAAAAGGTGCATACTGGGATACCGAAATCAAACACGCCCAGCAGATGGGGCTTACCGATTACCCGGTGTACACCCGCAAATGCCACACGGACCTGTCTTATCAGGTGTGTGCGAAAAAGCTGCTGGACGCCCGCGATGCGATCTACCCGCAATTCGCCACCCACAACGCCTACACCGTGGGCCTGATTCTGGAGCTGGCCGCGGATTCTGACGGCTTTGAATTCCAGCGCCTGCACGGCATGGGCCACCTGCTGTATGACCAGATTGAAGCGGTACACGGCAAGCGCGTGCCGGTGCGGGTTTATGCTCCGGTCGGTGCGCACAAAGACCTACTGCCCTACCTGGTGCGTCGCCTGTTAGAAAACGGCGCCAACAGCTCTTTCGTCAACCGCTTTATGGACGAGAAGACCCCGGTCAGAGAACTGGTGCAGGATACGCTCAAACAGAGCGAATCCTGCAATCCCTATCGCCATCCGGAAATTCCGGTACCAGCGGACATCTACATCGGCCGCGAAGCATTGCCACGCAAAAATTCTCATGGCATTGAGCTCACCGATCCCATTGGCGTTGCCCCGCTGAAGGATGCAGTAGCCAATTCCGCCGGTAAAACCTGGAGCGGCAGCCCTATCATCGATGGCGTTGCCGGACAGGCCGACCAGCCGGTAGTCAATCCGGCCACCGGAGAAACCATCGGCCATACTGCCGACACCGATGCCGCTCAGATTGACAAGGCGTTTACCTCCGCGGCAGAAAACCAGCGCGCCTGGAACCGCCTTGGCGGCGACGCCCGCGCAAAGATCCTGGATAAAGTAGCCGATCTGTACGAGGCTCACCTGGACGAGCTGGTAGCCATCATCTGCCGCGAAGCGGGACGCACCCTCAACGACGGCATCTCCGAGGTACGTGAAGCGGTAGACTTCTGCCGCTACTACGCCAATGGCGCGCGCAAGCATTTCAGTGAGCCCACCGAACTCCCTGGCCCCACCGGCGAAAGCAATGAACTGAGCCTCAGTGGCCGCGGTGTCTTCGTATGTATCAGCCCGTGGAACTTCCCCCTGGCTATTTTCACCGGCCAGGTGGTGGCCGCGCTGGCGGCGGGTAATGGCGTGCTGGCGAAACCGGCAGAACAGACCGCGTGTATCGCCCACCGCGCAGTACAGCTGATGCACGAGGCCGGCGTACCCCAGAAAATCCTGCACCTGATCACCGGCACCGGTGCCGCCATCGGCAAGCCGCTGCTGGACGATCCGCGTGTGGCCGGCGTCGCCTTTACCGGCTCCACCGAAACCGCCAAGCACATCAATATGCAGCTGGCGGCCAAAGACGGCCCCATCGTGCCGTTTATCGCCGAGACCGGCGGCCAGAATGTGATGATCGTGGACTCCACGGCGCTGCCGGAACAGGTAGTGGACGATGTCATCCAGTCCGCATTCCTGAGCGCCGGTCAACGCTGCTCCGCGCTGCGTATTCTGTGTGTGCAGGATGTGATTGCAGACAACCTGCTGAACATGCTGAAAGGCGCCTGCGACGAATTGAGCCTGGGCGATCCGTCAAAACTGGATACCGATATCGGTCCGGTGATCGACGAGAAAGCGCTGGGCCTGCTGCAGAAACACCGCGAGCGCATGCAGCAGGAAGCCAAACCGCTGTTTGCTTTTGCGGAAGACAAGATGCCGTCCACGGGTACATTCTTCGGGCCGCAGGTGGTTGAGATCGAAGATTTCAATGTACTCAAGCGCGAAGTATTCGGCCCGTTCCTGCATGTAGTGCGCTTTAAAGCGGAAGAGCTGGAAGATGTGATCCGCCGTATCAATGCGACGGGTTACGGCCTGACCTTCGGCCTGCACTCCCGCATCGAAGGCCGTGCGGGTGCGATCTTCAAGCGCGTAGATGCCGGTAACTGTTATGTGAACCGGGACATGGTGGGCGCGGTTGTGGGTGTGAACCCGTTCGGCGGCATGGGCCTGTCCGGCACCGGCCCTAAAGCCGGTGGTCCACACTACCTGTTCCGCTTTGCCAACGAGAAAACCAAGACCATCAATACCGTGGCGACCGGGGGCAATACCGAGCTGTTCTCTCTTGGTCAATAATCGCCACTTTCCACAGACAAAAAACCCCGGGACTTTCCCGGGCTTTTATTACTTGAACTTACAGGTGGCAGTGACGCTAGCGGTTTTTATTTGACCGAAGCCGCGGGCTAAGGCGGCGATACCGGGTACGCGCTTGCGCGACCGTCTGCGGCCAGGACGGCCGCAGCCGAGCCCCCATGGATGGGTTTACGGCGTGTCGCGCAAGCGCGTACCCGGTAGCGCCGCCGCCACTAAGTTACTAATTGCTCAGCGACGGACCTGCTCTCCCAACCCTTTTGACAGGGAAAATTCGTCAATCACATCCCCTTTGCCATCAATTGCGCGGTATTTCAGTGAAGCCGTTTTCGGATCTACATCGATGACCTGATAAGTGCGGGTGTTGACGGCACCAAAGGCGGCAAAGTCCGGCAGTTCCTGCTCGTACATCTTGGTACCGGATACCGCCACCAGATAGACCGTCCCCTGCTCTCCCTCTGCAGCCGGCTCGTTACCGCGCATGGGCACCGTGCGCATATAGGCGTGGTCGTGGCCCTGGAAAGCGATATCGACATTGTGCTTGTCAAAAATCGGACCCCAGGTATCGCGGATGGACTTGTTGTCACGACCTTCACGCGAGGCGTAAAACGGATGGTGGTAGATCACCACTTTCCAGCGGGCGTCACTCTCCCCCAGCACGCGGTCCAGCCAATCCGCCTGCAGCTCCGGCTCCACCAGGTGGTAGTTGGAATCCATCACCACCACCAGCAGATCCTGATAGGTCACATGATAAGTCCGGCCCGGGTCCAGATTTTCCGAGCCGTTGTCCGGCAGCGCAAACTGCTTCAGGTACAGGGTCGGATGGCCGCCGTGGCTGTCGTGGTTACCCAGCGCCGGTACCAACATGGTGCGGTCAAACACCGAACTGCCCTCGTGGAAGAATTGGTCCCAGTTATCCTGTTCCTGACCGTGGTCAATCAGGTCGCCGGCAATCATGTAGAAACGGGCATGCGGAAATTCAAAATCTGCCTGGCGGATCAACTGCCCCCAGCGGTCGAGGCCATTCTGAGGGTCGCCCAGATAAACGAAAGAATACGGTTCGCTGGCAGTAGCGTCCGCGGTATGAAACTCACGCGGCGCCGTCCAGCTTTTACCATTATCGGTGCTGACCGCGTACAGGTAGTCCGTTGCCGGCTGCAGCCCGTCCAATGCGACCCGATGCAAGCGTACAACCGGATCATTCACCACCTGACGGCTGTGCAACTCGGTAAAAGTAGCCTTTTTGCGGGTAACGGCATCGCTGCCCAGCGCCACGAAACTGTCTTTGGGCGCTACCCACAGCAGGCTCTGATCCACGCTATCGTCTGTGCGCCACTGAACTGTTGTGGAGGTCGCAGGATCTTTCTGCCAGGTGAGCTGGAAATGATCTGCACGCGATGATGAGGGGTAGTCGGTTTCGCGGAAGTAGCCGACAAAGCGGGATACCAGTTCCCAGCTTTCGTAGGAACGCAGCACCGGCAGGCCGGATAGTGCGTCTGGCAAGGTATTGAAGTAGTCGTTGTCATCGATAAACGGCTCGCCGCCGATCTCGGCGATCTGTACGTCAGTTCCCGCTACCAGCGGAGAAATCTCAACCGGCTTCTTCCCCTCTGCGGGTGCCGCAAACACGAGATAGGGCTTCATCTCCCCGGAAAGGCTGGGCACGCCCAGTTTAACCTCTCCGGCCGCCACCGCTTTTGACCACACGTGGTACGGGTCAGCTTCGTCCACGATAAAATCCAGTGTCTTGCGGCGCTCGAAACCCAGGTCCCGCAGCCAGAATGGTGTCTCGCCATAGGTCGCATCAAAGGCCACATAGAGTTTGGCCGGCCGATCCACACGAAAGTGGCTGAACGCCGTGGCGAGATACTCGCGCTCGGCAGTGGTAAAGAAATCTGCGGTAGATTCCGGGGTCAGTGCGATTCGTTGTTCGGGGGTGAGCTCCCGGGACATGCGATCGATGATCGAAGATACCTGCCCTTCCAATTCTGAATGGACCGACTCCGCCGCGTTGGCGGCCGACAGTCCCGTGGTGCAGCACAGTGTGAATGCAAGAAAAAGCGTGGAAATAATTCGCATGGAACCCCCTTTAAATTTCCCGGAGATTCTAACGACATATTCGATGGGATGGCGTCAGCCAGGTGAATTTTTGATGACGATTTAGTGACAGCCCGACAAAGATTAAAGGTAAGAAAAGTGCCGTGACAGCGGCCAGACAGCAAAAAAGCCGGGCACAAGGCCCGGCGAAGTTCCTGTGGTTTGCCGAATAAACCGTCAGTTCAGTACACGATAACCCCGCCCTCTCAGGCAGTTGCGTACGATATAATTCTGCTCCGAATGAGCGCTGCCCGCACCACTCACGCCACCTATCAAAGCTCCCGCACCCGCTGCTGCGGCTGCGGCGCTACTGGTATCTCCGATAATCGCACCGAGGGCACCGCCGACTAAGGCCCCTCCAGCACCGCGGGCAAAGGCCCGGCTTCCAGCGGAGTTGCGTGCGGCCATGGACATGCCCTTGCAATCCGCAAGATCCAGCTGGTATTGCCGCATATTGACCCCGTAGGTATCAATCACCACGTTTCCCGCACCCGGCACCTGTTCCTGCTGGGCGGCACACCCGAAGAGTGTGGCTGCGCTAAGGCCTACAGCGGCCAATGTTTTCAAGCTCATTTGGCGCTCCCAATATCATTTTGTCGCCTGTATCATCATTAGGTTTAGACGATAGTTGAAGATTGCGCCAATCAGATGTGAGTTTGCTGGGAGCGAGTTAACGGGATAAAGGATGACTAGAGGGCCATGGCGTGAAGCCCGCATCATTCATGATGTGGGCTTGGACGGATAAAAGTACTCGATCTGCAGGGGCTGGGAGTCACCACCGGCATCCAGAATATTGACCACCCCATCAAAGTAGCGCAAACGGCGATCGTCGCTGGAGTAGACAAGATAAATGTCCCCTGCCAGCCAGCGCAGCCACGGCTGAGCGAGATCTACCTTAACGCAGAGGTGATTGCGGGCATGATCAGCACGCTGGCAGCTCACCGATCGCGCACGCAATCGGATTACCCGCCCGTGTACCGGAGAAGCAAACCCGAAAGCGACCTCCTGTCCCCGGGAGAGTTGAGACCAATGCTCGCGGACATAGGGATCGAAACCGGCATCGATGACATCCAGATCCTGAATACCCACCGTGGTTTCCCGCCATTGACTGTCGTGATTCTTGCGATAACGGAACGTCCAGCCGTTCTCCGACCGCCCTACCTCACGAACTTCTCCCAGGCGAAAATCCTTCTGATTTACCTCGGGCAAGGAATCATCCGCTACAGACGATGCATCGCTGCCGGTAGCTTTGGCCAAGCGTTTTTCTGCGATCTTTTCGCCCTGAGAATCAAAGTACAAAACCCGTACTGCATCTGCGCCCTGCGGCACAAAGTACTCACAATATTGGATAGCCTTATTGCCTGGCGGCACCTTTTTTGCCGGCACGGCTCGACCTATTGCCACAGCCTCATCCGCAACCCAATCGGGAGCCTGACAGCCGGTTACAGTAATCGCAGCGGCCGCGAGTATCTCAAGCATTAGTGCGCTCCAATTTGAGAGCCTGTTGCAAATAGTTTCAATCTGGCAAGCTTCATTGCGCCGGCAAGAAAAATTGCCCAGAGCACACCAAGCACACTCAGGCTCAACCAGATCGGGGATTGCAGAACCACTTCACCGGCAATTTTTGATCCCGCCAGGTAACTCACCGGGCCACCGATCGCGCCGAACACCGCCGCCAGTAAAAGATGTTTGCGCAAAAATACAAAGGCAAACCGTAACGCGAGTGCAAAGTTGACCCACAGGCAGGCTAACCAGAGTGGTATACCAAACCCCAGAGTCTCTGGATTTGCGGGTATTAACAAGCCAGCCTGGAAAAGCGCAGTGTCCATCCCAATGCCGATTGCACTGATCATCACCACCCAGCTCAGGGTACTTCGCAATCCTCTTGGTGAAGTTATCAGTGGGCTGGAAATACAAAATAGCCTGTAGTGCACGGCCAGGTTTCCCGCGGTAACCACCAACACCAGCAGAGTTCCCGGGGCGAATACACACACAAACCACATCACTTCAAACAGTAATCCAGCTATGATCAGACTCGGTAGTGGCGCCCTTCCGACTTCAGTCAGCCTGTGGCAAGCGGCCCATAACATAGGTAGCCCCTTCCCTACTCGCTTAGTAAAACTCTGGCAGGGCACGGCAACGGGGCTTGGCAAACACAAACTGGGCGGTACTGATCGCACGCTCCAGAAAGCCCCCTTCGCAATAACAGAGATAATACTCCCACATATTGATAAATCGCTGATCAAACCCCTGTGCCTTTACGTCATCGATCCGGGCAAAGAAATGCTCTCGCCACGACGCCAGGGTTCTCGCATAATCGAAGGTAATATCATCCATCCCCACAATTTGCATATCGGTATCTCGCGCAATATGCTGGGCGATAATCTGGTTGGACGGCAGGCAGCCACCCGGGAAAATATAGCGTTGAATAAAGTCCACACTGTTCTTGTAGCTGTGATAGCGCTGATCCTGGATGGTAATCGCCTGCATCACCATCAATCCCTGCGGCTTCAGTAACTGGCTACATCGGGAAAAGAAGGTCTCGTAATATTCATGCCCTACAGCTTCGATCATTTCGATCGAGACCAGCTTGTCAAACTGACCTTCCAGCTCACGATAGTCTTTCAACAGCAGCGTCACTTGATCCTGCAGCCCTTCCCGCTCTACCCAAGAATTGGCATACTCATACTGCTCTCTGGAGATCGTGGTTGTGGTAACGCGACAACCGTAATGTTTGGCCGCGTATACCGCCATCCCACCCCAGCCGGTACCTATTTCCAGCAAGTGATCTGAGGATTGCAATTTTAACTTGCGACAAATTTTTTCCAGCTTGAACTCTGAGGCTTCTGCCAGACTGGCATCGGAGCGAGGATAAACGGCAGAGGAATACAACATGGTGGGATCGAGAAACAGACTGAAGAATCCGTTCCCCAGATCGTAGTGTGCGGCAATATTCTTACGCGAACCGGACACGGAATTGGCATTCATGCGGTGCATCAGCTTTAACGCCCACCTGGAAACAGAGCTCCAACGGGAATCAAGCTGATCCAGCAATGCCATATTGGCCACCATGACACGAATAACCTTGACCAAATCTGGAGAGCGCCAGGCTCCGTCCATATACGCTTCACCGGCACCGATAGAGCCACTGATCAGGACCTGGCTATATACCGATGGATGCAGAATGTACAGGTGGGCGTCCAGATCTTCACACTCGACCCCACAACCAAATTGATGCACATGCACCACATTTTGAGCCGACAGGTGTTCACCCTCCATGTATTTCTCATGGACAGTGAGGCGGCCAAACTCAAGCGTTTCCAGTTGGGCCAGCACGATCTTTCTGGCGAGTCGATCAAACCAGGTAGCCTGTGTACCAGGCTCCAATGCCATTCCCGCGTCGAGATATTTTTCCAGATACGGGTTTACGTTGCGTTGCGCCGATTTCATACTTTCTTGACTCCATATCCTGAGGACTTCTCCCTACCCGGCTGACGCTCAGATTTCGCGTTCCCCGGATGGGCAAACAGGGGGATACGTTTCAGCAGTAATCTCAATGCCTGCCAGTAAATCGCTGTAATGACTTTTACGGTAAAGAATGGATACTGGATCAATTTTCGGCGCAGGGAGACTGCGCTAATCTCTTGCCTCTCGAGACTCATGCAGGCGTCAAACACAGAGTCTTCCCCCTCCAGAGAACGAATACTGACGCTCAATCGCTTGCCCGGGGTCGTACTTCGCCACCGGTAAGACTGTTCCAGTGGCATAAATGGCGATACGTGGAGCGCTTTTTCAAATACCGCCCTCTGCACCCTACCCGGTTGGCCGTATTGAGAAAGCACATACCCGTGCCGTTCGTTCCAAGGCGTATTGTGTACATCCACCAACAATGCTTCCACCTGTCCACCCGCACTATCGAAGCAGTAGTAGACGCTGATGGGGTTCATGTTGTAGCCAAAGTAGCGCCAGTTGGCGAGCAGCGCGATTTGGCCGCGGGGCCTCTGGCCACTCACCTCCTCCACTCTATCTCGCACCGCCTGATCCAGCGGAGTAGCCGGATCACCGAAGAAGTCCGCCCGCTGAAACCGAGCCGGTGCCCAGGGTCGATCTGACCAGAGACGGGTCTGGTCGAGCAGTTCCGGGATCTCATCCAGAAATGCATAGACCATAAACGTCCGGTACCGGAAGCTGTGCTCCCGAGGTTTGAAACGTCTGTGCTGCACCCAGCCAGTGTAAAGTCCGCTACGCACTAGAAGTCCACACCCAGGCGTTTGGCCACGCGAATCGCGCTGGTAACCCCGTCTTCATGAAAACCATTGGCCCAGTAGGCACCACAAAACCAGGTATTACGTATGCCATTGATTTCTCCCCAACGACTCTGTGCACGATTGCCCTCTGCGGAAAATTGTGGGTGGGCATACTCAAAGCGTTGGATCACTTTATCCGGGTCAATGGCATCATCTGCGTTCAGGGTGACACAGTAGGTATGGCGGCTTTTCAGCCGCTGCAGGATATTCATGTTGTAGGTAAGGACCGGAAGCCGATCGTGCCCGCTTTGCAGGCGGTAGTTCCAGCTTGCCCAGGCTGACTGTCGCTTCGGCAACAGACGGATATCGGTATGCAAAACCACCGAATTCTTCTCATACGGGATCTGCTGCAGGATTTCGGATTCTTCGGCAGCCGTGTCCGCGAGTAACGCTAATGCCTGGCCGGAATGGCAGGCCAACACCACTTGATCGAAGGTTTCTTCCAGCACTTGCCCACCGGCATCTCGATAAGACACCACAACCCCGCGATCTCTACGAGCAATAGACGTTACCGGGCTGGAAAGGCGAATACGGTTTTGAAACCCCGCCGTCAGTGGCGCGATATAACTACGCGACCCGCCCTGGATCACCCGCCACTGCGGCCGTTTGAAGATGTTCAGCAAACCATGGTTATAGAAGAACTGAATGAAGAAGTGTACGGAGAAATCCAGCATACGCGCCATACTGGCCGACCAGATTGCCGACCCCATGGGCACCAGATAACGATGAGCGAATTCTGAAGAGTAGCCATTGGCGCTCAGGTAGCCGCCCAGGGTATCCGACTCTTCCAGACGACCACTTTTCCAATCTGCAACGGCATCCCGATTGAAACGTACGATATCCCGCAGCATCCTCCAGTGCCCCCCATCCAGCAGATTGCGGCGCTGGGCAAACAGGGAGTTGAGATTGTTGCCGGCGTACTCAAACCCATCATCCGGCGAGGCAACACTGAACCCCATATCCGTGGGCTGAGAGGCAACATTCAAGCGATCCATCAACTTGATAAAGTTCGGGTAAGTCCAGTCATTGAATACGATAAATCCCGTATCCACCGCAAGACTTTGCCCATCTTCTTCCACATCCACCGTGGCCGTATGCCCCCCCAGGCGATCATCCGATTCAAACAGGGTAATATCATGTTTTCGGTGCAGGAGATGGGCTACCGTCAATCCGGAAATACCGCTACCGATAATGGCGATACGCATCAGGTTTTCCTCAATTTTTTTATACGGGTCATGCGCGGTGCACAGAGTCGAAACCAGACAGGGCGAAAAACACTGAGCAGCTTGAGCGGCCAGCTCAAACGGCGGGGAAAATCGATCACCGAACGTTTATCCGCAAGCCCCTGCAGAATGCGATTTGCAGCCTGTGCAGGCGTCATCAGAAACGGCATATTGAAATCATTGGTTTTTGTCAGTGGCGTATCGACAAACCCTGGACGAACCAGCACGGTGCGCAGATTTGTCTGTGCAGTATCCGCGCGCACGGCGTCGATAAAATAACCGAGCGCAGCTTTGGATGCGCCGTACGCCTCGGCCCGAGGAAAGCCCACCAGGGAGGACAGGCTGCCGACCGCGACAAAAACGGGCTCACGGCTGCGCATCAACAGTGGTAGCGCCTGATGCAATGTATTCACCACTCCAAAGAAATTGGTATTGAATACCCGGCGATACATGTCGACCTTCAACGACAGGTCATCTTCATACTCGCAGGTGCCTGCACAGGCGATCACCAGGTCCAACTGATCGATAATTTCGGTAATCTCCCGACCGGCTTGGGCCATGGATGCGTCATCCCCGACATCGCATGTGAGAACTTTTGTCAGCTTGGGCGCCGCCTTCTGTAGTTCGAGCAACGGTTCCGGGCTGCGACCACTGATAATGACAAAGTGCCCATCGTTGACCAGTTGCTGCACCAGCGCCCCGCCTATTCCGGAGCTTGCCCCCGTGATCCAGATGTTTTTTCTGTCGGCAGCAGCAGGTATCCCCCTCATTGTTTGACTCCCACCTCGTTGCGATTTTTGTACCCACTTGTGTTGTGCCCGCCTCTCATCAACCCAGACTTCACAAACCGTACCGTGCTTCCCAGCAGCGGGATTCGCTCATAAACCATGGCGCCCAGGTCGTAGTAGTCCTCGTGAAAAATCACCCGATCAGAAAGGAGATCCAGATGTAAACGGGAATTGCCACGCAGCGACAGGGAGCGCCCACCGTTCAGCCGAGGGTGTCGGTAGTGCATTTCCCACCAAAGAGCAACTCGACCGCCCTTCTCGATAATTTCCTCAAAATTGAATTCACAGCTGATCAAATTGGTCGAAATTCCCTCAAAGTAGGCCTGCAGAGCAGGTAGACCACGCATTTCATGCACGGGATCGCGGAACAGCACATCTTCGGCATAGATCGCCGCCATACTCTGTGGCTCGATGGTCATGAAATCCGAATACAGCTGTTGCAAGCGCTGCAGCAAAGCCTCCATCAGTGAATCCTCTCATTGTTCGGGTTCTCAGTGACTTTTACGTCAAATGCCGCCATTCGGATGACTGTAATCTTGTCATTCCGGTGTTCTCGAAATCTATGTGCGCGGCGGTGATCCAGCGGTGAGCGCGCCCCGTATATAAGCCAGACATCGGACACTTTTCCATACAAGATCAACTGAAAACCATTACTATGGCGGCAGCGGAACAGAATCAGGGGAAGAGGAACGCCGTGAAGGTTTCCCAGCAAACCAGAAGTGACGAATGGAGTACGCTGCTCGTGCGCGTGGGTAAAGAGCGCGATCGGGCTGCCTTTGAGCAGTTGTTCGCACACTTTGCCCCGTTAATTAAGGGCTTCCAGCTGAGCCGCGGCGGCCAGAGTACCGCCGTGGAGGCGGCCGACGAGCTGGTACAGGAGGTCATGTTCCGGGTGTGGCGTAAATCCGCCAACTTCGATCCGGCCAAGGCCTCTGCCAGCACCTGGATCTACACCATTATGCGTAACTGTCGCATTGATGCCCTGCGCAAGGACCAGCGACAGCCGGAAACTGACCACGGCCTCAATGTGGACGACATCTGGGACGACAGTCAGGACGAACAGCCACTGCTGTTTCTACAACAAGCCCGCAACCAGCAATCCGTGAGAACCGGGCTCGCAAGCCTGCCGCCAGAACAGAGTCATATCATCGAAAAGGCGTATGTAGAGGGAAAATCGCACAGTGAGATTTCCGAGGAACTGGGTCTGCCACTCGGGACCGTCAAATCCCGGGTCAGACTCGCTTTGAAGAAACTGCAAAGCACGCTTGTCAGGTAGGTAACCATGAATTATCACCCTAATGGGATTAACCACCACCCCGACAACAATATGCTCCTGGAATATGCCAGCGGCAGCCTCAATAGAGCCCACAGCCTGGTGGTCTCCGCGCATCTGCAGCTGTGCAACGAGTGCACGGCGCAACTGAAGCTGCTGAACGGGATTGGTGGTGCCCTGCTGGACACAGTCTCTAGCGATTCGAGCACCATGGAGCCCAGCATGTCTGAGCAGCAGACACAGGCTTTCTCCCGGCTGATGGAGCGCATTAATGCAGCGGAAAAAGCACCACAGGAATCTAACGAGGCTTCAACGGCTGTGCTTCCACGACCGCCCTCCGATCCCATTTTTAAACACGTACCACCGGTGGTCGACAAGTTGATCCGAACCAATGGCAAGCTCAAATGGCAGCGGTTATCCAGGGGGCTCAAAGAAGCTCTGCTTGAAACCGGACAGCAGCGGCATCAGGTATCTTTTCACCGCATTGCCCCTGGGAGTAAGGTCGCGGAGCATGATCATCGCGGCAAGGAAATTACCATGGTGCTGTACGGGAGCTTTTCCGATGCCGATGGGGTTTATACACCGGGAGATTTCCTGGTGCGGGAGCCAGGGGAAACCCATCGCCCCACTGCCACACAAGATGAAGAGTGTTTGTGCCTGTCGGTAGTGGAAGCGCCTGTCACGCTGACGGGGCTGCTGGGTAAACTGATCAATCCATTTTTAACCATCAAGCCGCAGTAAGTCTGTGGCTTGATGGATACCGCTCCAGTCAGTTGCGCACTTCCGTCAATCCCTTCCCATCATCAAAGTCAGAATTGCGGTGGACGAACTTCGCTTTCAGGTTGTGCCAGCGCTCAGTGATTGCAGCCATCTTCTGTGCACGTACATAACCGTAACCGCGTACCTGCTGCGGCAGCGAGAGTAATTCGGTCGCGGGCTCGATATTCGCTACAGATAGATTCGCCGTTACTGCTTTCACTGTGTCCAACACCTCCCGTGCCCAGCGACGCTCCTCACGCCGCTCTGCCGTGTATCCGAATGGATCCAGAGGCGTACCCCGTAAGACCTTCCCTTTGGCCAGTATCGGCAGACACTTCTGCAACCAGGGGCCAAGACTGATTTTACGAATTTTGCCACTGGCATCCGGTCGCGCAATCAGCGGGGGCGCCATCAAAAAGCGCAGCTTATAGTCCCCGGTGAAGGTTTCTGATAGCTGCCGCTTGAATGCCTCACCGCTATACAGACGCGCCACTTCGTACTCATCTTTGTAAGCCATCGCCTTGAACAGACTGGCGGCTGCCGCCCGGGTCAATACGCCATTGCTACCCGGGATTTGATCCTCCACTTGTTTGAGCTCGGTTACCGCTCGAGTAAAACGTCGGGCGTAAAACGCGCTCTGATATTCTTTCAGCTCTTCTGCCAGCCGGACAATAGTCTGAGCCACACTTTCTCCGGGCTCCATTATCTTCACCGGCTGTGCCGGAGAACACAGCTGCTCAACAGCCTGCGGATCTTCCGCTAGCAGGCGGCCGGCGCGGAATGCACGTAGGTTGTTTTCCACTGCGACGCCATTCAACTCTACCGCCCGCTCCAACGCGTCCTGAGACACGGGCAGCAAGCCTTTCTGGCACGTATAACCCAACATCATCAGGTTGGCAGCGACGGTATCTCCGAACAGTGCCTGGGCGTAGCGGTTGGCATCAAACGCAAAATACTCGCCGGCTGCCGATTGAATACTGTTGGTAGTCGCATCTGCCGGAAAAGCGAGATCGTTGTCACGCACAAACGCCGCTACTGGCACTTCCGCGGTGTTTACGACCGCCTGCATTTCGCCCAGAGCAAACTTGTTGCGCTGTCCGGCGGCAGTCACCATGTCGCAGCCCAACAGCAGGCCCGCGGCACCGTCGCGAATACGCGCGGTGGTGATATCGCCCGGGGTGTTCGCCACTTTCACGTGGGCCACAACCGCACCGTTTTTCTGGGAGAGGCCGGTAAAGTACAACGTAGTACTGCCCTTCTCTTCCAGATGCGCGGCCATCCCCAATAGCGCCGCGACAGTGAGAACACCACTGCCTCCGATACCCGCCACCAGAATATTGAGTGGCGCACGCAAATCCGGCGCCGGCGATGCCGGAAGATTTTCACTGGCGCGATCGATGGCGGCAGCCAGCGCATTGAGTTCCGGCTTTTTCAGCTCGCCGCCTTCCACGCGCACAAAGCTGGGACAGAAGCCGTCGGCGCAGCGCATGTCTTTGTTGCAGCTGGACTGGTTTACCTGGCGTTTGCGGCCAAATTCGGTTTCCAGCGGCTCTACCGCAATACAGTTCGACTGCACGCTACAATCGCCGCAGCCTTCGCACACCCGGTGATTGATCAGCAGGCGGTTGGCGGGGTCGGGCATCAGGCCTTTCTTGCGGCGACGGCGTTTTTCCGCCGCACAGACCTGCTCGTAGATGATTGCAGTGACCCCTGCGGTATCACGCAGCTTCTTCTGCACCGTTTCCAGATCATCGCGGTGATAGACCTGTACTTCCGCGGGAACCTGATCCCGATGTTGACGCCAGTGATCCGGATTCTCACTCACCAGGCAAACCGTGCCGACACCCTCCGCCAGCAACTGACGGGACAGTGTCGGCACCGTCACTTCGCCGTCGGTGGGCTGGCCGCCGGTCATGGCCACCGCATCGTTCAACAGGATTTTGTAGGTAATATTGATCTGGCTGGCGACCGCCTGGCGGATGGCCAGTAGCCCGGAATGGTTGTAGGTGCCATCCCCCATATTCTGAAAAATATGCGCGTCACTGGAGAAGCGG
Source organism: Microbulbifer celer (assembly GCF_020991125.1). Taxonomy (NCBI): domain Bacteria; kingdom Pseudomonadati; phylum Pseudomonadota; class Gammaproteobacteria; order Cellvibrionales; family Microbulbiferaceae; genus Microbulbifer; species Microbulbifer celer. The sequence continues at coordinate 1,485,167 of NZ_CP087715.1, read as the reverse complement.
TGCAGCCCCACCCAGTGGGCCCCTTCTCCACCCATGTGGGAATAGGTATCGGTACGCAGCCCTTTCCCCAATGCCATGATATGGCAACCGATACCGGCACTGCCGGTACTGCCCTCAGGCAACTTGGTAGAGGTATTGTGGGGGCAACCAGCGCAGAAGATGGGCTCGCGCGCCAGCAGACCGGTAGCCTTCTGCGGCGTATTGGTGCCAAGCTTTTCCGCTAGGGGAATCAGTTTTTCTGCCAGTGGTGTATCCGCCAACCAGCGGGTGATGGCTTTGGCCACCTGATCGGGGCCGAAGCCCCAGATCGCCGGCAACAGATCCGCACCATTCAAGTCTTTTTTGCCCACCACTTTCGGGCGCACGCTGTCGTCCCAGCCGTAGAGCAGATCCTTGATCTGCCCTTCCACCAGCGGTCGCTTTTCTTCGACCACCAGCAGTCGCTCCATCCCCTCGGCAAATTTACTGATGCCGCGCGGTTCCAACGGCCAGCTCATGGCAACCTTGTAGATGGAGATGCCCGCCGCTTTCAGATCCTGCTCGTTCAGTTCCAGCAGCTTGAGCGCTTCCAGCAGATCACCGTGGGCTTTACCCACGGTCACAATACCGCAGCGCTTTTGCGGCGCCTCGACGATGGTTTTATCCAGGCCATTGGCATAGGCAAAGGCCTTGGCCGCCGGCAAGCGCTCTTCGAGCATGCGGCGCTCGTATTCCATCCGCTCTGCCGGCCAGTTGAGATTCGGGTCGTAATTCAGCCCGTGGGGAGGGATCGGGAAAGATTCCGGACAGACAAACTGCGGCAACGAGGGAACAACAATGGATGCACCGGATTCCACGGTTTCGGTAATGGTCTTGAAGCCCACCCACAAACCGCTGAACCGCGACAGCGCAATACCCGCGAGCCCCAGGGTCAGATACTCATCGATGGTAGTGGGAAACAGTAACGGCATCATCACCGACTCGAAAATCTGATCGGTGTTGTGGGAGAACATGGAGGATTCGGCGGTGTGGTCATCCCCACAAAGGGCGAGTACCCCGCCGAGCTTCGATGTACCCTGCACATTGGCCTGACGGAACACGTCGGCACTGCGATCCACACCGTGGCCTTTGCCGTACCAGATGGAGAATACACCGTCGCGGGTGGCCTGCTGGCGGTAGTGGTCGAGAAGCTGGGTACCCCAGATATTGGTGGCGCCCAGGTCTTCGTTGATACCCGGCTCGAAGTGGATATCGCGCTCCGCGAGCAGCTGTTTATGGCGCCAGAGAGTCTGGTCGTATCCGCCCAGAGGAGAGCCCCGATAACCGGAAATAAACCCGGCGGTATGGAGCCCGGCCTGTTCATCCAGCTGCTTCTGCATCAGGGGCAGGCGTACCAGGGCATCTATCCCGGTGAGAAAAACACGACCGCAGTCGCGGGTAAAGGCGTCCTTCAGGGAATACTCACTATCAATACCGGGACTCGGATTGAACCCCAGTTCCTGATCACTTTCGACCATCGCCATGGCTGTTACCTTCTCATCTTATTATGCTGCTAACCGGCTACCGCGGATTACACGGCATCGCTGCTGTTTTTCCGTAAATTATCACTGGCAGTACGGGCAGGTCATACCAAATTGACCACAGAGCCCCCAGAACACCAACAATAATCGCCACAAAAACCCTTATTTCTGCAATAATTAGCAACTAGAAGCCGGAAGATGAGAAAGGATGTCATTTTCGGGCAATAGGAACGGTACATCGGCTCATTGACGCCGGTGCACCGGGGCAGAACGGATCAGAACGAATCGTTGAGAGCGAACATTTATGGCTTACATACTCGATGCCATCGACAAGAACATCCTGGAGATCCTGCAGCAGGACGCCACCATCCCCAATATCGAGCTGGCGGAAAAGGTGCACCTGTCTCCCTCCCCCTGCTCCCGCCGGGTGAAGAACCTGCACGAACAGGGCTTCATCAAGCGCGCGGTCACGCTGCTGGAGCCGGACATGGTGGGGCTGCCGGTCAGCGTCTTTATCCAGGTCACTCTCAACCACCAGGTGAAGAAAGAACTACAGCACTTTGAATCCACCATCGGCCAATGGCCGGAGGTAATGGAGTGTTATCTGATGACCGGGGATTTTGATTACCTGCTGCGTGTGGTTGTGCCCAACCTGCACGCCTATCAGGAGTTTCTCGACAAGAAATTGACTGAGTTACCGGGGATCGACCATATCAAGAGCAGCTTCTCCCTCAAGCAGGTGCGCTACCGTACGGAGTTGCCCCTGGATCAATTACTCGAAGGCTGACGCTGAACACTTCAGCGTCGAAAAAAGCTCAGAACCACACTCAGGATCACGCTGATAATGATCATGGAGGTGATCGGGAAATAGAACCTGCTGCGCTCGGATTCAACCCGGATATCGCCGGGAAGCCGGCCGAACCAGGAAAACAGGTTCGGAAAGAAGTGCAGCAGTAACCCGATTACCACCAGTGCACACCCGGCCACGATCAGCCATTTCGGCATCACCACACTCCCCTACCTTGACCTAACGCCTAAACCTGAATTCAGCATAGCGGATCCCCCCCAGCCGTAGCGGCAGAGACCCAAGCACATACAACACGAACACATTAAAAAAGCCGCGGGCGTGCGCACCGCGGCTTTTCAGATGAGACTTATCGTCAGGTAGAGAATTACCCGCCGGCGGATGCAGTCTCTTCCGCTTTTTCGCCCGACTCTTCACCAGGCAAGGGGAAGCCACGGTCACGCATCAACGGCTCGATCCCCGCATCGCGACCGCGGAACTTGCGGTAGGCTTCCGCTGGATCCATCGCGTTGCGCGGTGCGAACAAATACTTCACCAGCTTGCCAGCCACTTCCTTGTCGTAGAAGCCACCTTCCGCTTCTGCAAAGGCTTCGGACGCGTCTGAGGTCAGAACGTCTGCCCACATATAGCCGTAGTAGCCCGCGGAATAACCTTCACCAGAGAAGATATGGCCGAAGTGCGGGGTACGGTGACGCATTACCAGCTCGGATGGCATCCCCAGACTTTCGAGAGTTTCCCGCTCGAACTTGTCAGGGTCGATTCCCTCAGGATCACTGGTGTGCAACTTCATATCCACCAGCGCGGACGCCAGGTATTCGGTAGTGGCAAAGCCCTGGTTGAAGTTGGCCGCTTTCTTGATCTTGGCCACCAGCGCCGCGGGAATCGGTTCACCGGTTTTGTAGTGCACCAGGTAATTGTCGATGATCGGATCGGTGCTCAGCCAACGCTCCAGCAGTTGCGACTGGAACTCGGTGTAATCGCGTACACCGCTGTTCAGGGTCGGATAGGTCACGTTGGAAGCGAGGAAGTGCAGTGCGTGGCCAAACTCGTGGAAGAAGGTTTCCGCATCGTCCCAGCTCACCAGTACCGGTTCACCCGGCGCCCCCTTGATAAAGTTGGAGTTGTTGGAAGCCAGCACGGTTTCCTTGCCATCAAAGGTGGTGTGATCGCGGTACATGGTGGCCCACGCACCGGAGCGCTTGCCGGCGCGGGCGTACGGATCCAGGTACCACAGACCGATGTGCTCACCAGAGGTTTTGTCGGTCACTTCCCAGACTTTCACATCTTCGTGGAAGACGGGAACGGTACCCTCTTTCACCGGAGTGAACTCGAAGTTGAACAGCTCACCGGCAACAAAGAACATGCCTTCACGCAGCTTATCCAGCTGCAGATACTGCTTCACTTCATCGGAATTCAGGTCGTATTTGGCTTTACGCACCTTCTCCGCGTAATAACGATAGTCCCACGGCTTGATAGTAATGCCGGCTTTTTCCTTATCGGCAACCGCCTGCATATCCGCCACTTCTTCATGTACCCGGGCAACCGCTGCCGGCCAGACCGCCTCCATCAGCTCGATCGCGTTGGCCGGATTTTTCGCCATGCGATTCTGCAGGCGCCACTCGGCGTAATTATCGAAGCCCAGCAGGCCAACTCGCTCGTCACGCAGCTGCAGGATTTCAGCAATGATAGCATTGTTATCGTGCTCATCGCCGTTGTCACCACGGCTGTAGTAATTGGTCCAGACCTTCTCACGCAGTTCACGGTTGTCAGAATAAGTAAGGAACGGATCCATGGACGAGCGGGTATTGGTAATCGCGTAATTACCCTTCTGCCCTTTTTCTTCCGCCAGCGCCGCTGCAGCCTTGACAAACGATTCCGGCAGACCGCTCAGCTGATCACTGCGCAGGAAAATATCGTAGCCTTCTTCATCCGCCAACACGTTGTTGGAAAATGTGGTGTGCAGCTCCGCAAGACGCTTATTGATCGCCGCATAGCGGGCTTTGGCTTCGCCGGTTAGTGTCGCGCCGTTGGTGGCGAACTCGTCGTAAGTCAGCTCTACCACACGCTTCTGTTCGGCATTGAGACCGGAATTATTACGTGCGTCGTACACGGCTTTTACGCGCTGGAAAAGCTTGTCGTTCTGAATGATCTTCGAGCTGAAGTCCGCCAGTTTCGGGGCCATCTCACTCTGAACCGCGCGGAACTCAGGAGAAGACATATTGCTGCTCCAGATGCCCCAGTAGGTAAACACCCGGCTCAGCGCTGCGCCACTGCGTTCCATTTCTTCAATCGTATTGGCGAACGTGGGGGCTTCCGGATTATTGGCAATGGCGTCGATCTCGGCGAGATTCTGGGCCATGGCAGTTTCCAGTGCCGGCTTCAGGTCTGCGACCTTTGCCTTGTCAAACGCCGGCACGCCTCCGAATGGGCCGGTCCACTCTGCCAGCAGCGGATTGCTATTGGCCTTGCCCGCCGCGTCATTGGCAGCGACACCTTGCGTGGTCATCGATTGGTCTGCCCCTTTGGCAGCCTGTGATTCATCGGATTCTTTACTACAACCGGCCACGGTCGCCAGGGCGGCGGCAATGGACATAGCGATCAATGTCTGACGCATCGGCTCGATCCTCTCCTAAGCATGGATTGTTAAAATTGTGACCGGTCGAGTGTACCGCGGGATGACAGATATCGCTACGATCCACCAATCCGGCCAACAGTGACCGCGATAAAGCGACTGCCTGGCACGTTAATCCCCTCCTTCTGGTTAACCGATAGGACAGGTTTGTTGTGATAACCCATTAACCCATTATGATAACGGCTTATTAAGTGTATTCTTTTACCCCTTGTAACATTGTGGACGGTCTTTATGGCTCAGCTCCGTCCGCGACCGCTGTCAGCTTCGGCGATCTTCCACAATGGTGCCAACCTGCAGCAATTCATCATCGTGCCCCGCTTCGCGCCACGGTTCACGGGTGCCCTCATCTATCCATTGCTGCATTGCCGGCAGTGAAAGGATGCGCTCAGCGTAATCCATGGACGATTCACTGAGAGCGAGGCCGTAGCCACGTAGTCGGATCACCACTGGTGCAAAAAAGGCATCCACCGCGGTAAACGCCTCCCCCGCCAGATAAGGCCCGCCAAAGCGCTTGAGCCCCTGCTGCCAGAGCTCTTCCAGTCGATCCAGGTCCTTCTGCAATTTCGCATCAATCTCATGCAAGCGGACGGTAACGCCGCAGTTCATGCTGCACTGATTGCGCAAGGAAAGAAAGCCCGCGTGCATTTCCGCTGCCGCGCAGCGTGCCCAGGCCCGTGCTTCACGGTCCTCGGGCCAGACTCCGGGCGAGGATTCGTAGAGATACTCGGTAATGGCGAGGGACTCCCACACGGTCACATCGCCGTCTTCCAGACAAGGCACCAGACCGGTAGGAGAGAAGGTGCGAAACTTGGACCAGCTGCTCCCGTCATCGAAGGGAACTAGTTTTTCCTCGAACGGAATGTCCAACTGTTTCGCCAGCAGCCAGGGTCGCAGAGACCAGGACGAGTAGTTTTTATTGCCAATGTAAAGCTTCAACATCCCAGCCCCCTCTTTTTCTGGCTGCTAACTTCCCTTTCGGATTATTGCTTTCTCAGCTGCTACGGCCGTCCCGCAGCATTTCAGAAATACAGAACGCGAGCTCAAGCACCTGGTCAGCATTCAGGCGCGGATCACACTGGGTGCGGTAGCAGCTCGCCAGATCTGTTTCGGAAATACCCCAGGCACCCCCAGTACACTCGGTCACGTGCTGGCCGGTCATTTCCAGGTGGATGCCACCGGGATGAGAGCCTTCCGCGCGGTGCACGGCGAAGAAATCACGAATTTCCCGCAGGATACTGTCAAAGTTCCGGGTCTTGTAGCCGCTGGATGCCTTGACGGTGTTCCCGTGCATGGGGTCCGTACTCCACACCACCGAGCGCCCTTCCCTTTCTACCGCACGCACCAGCGCCGGCAGTTTATCGCCCAGTGTATCGGCCCCCATGCGGGTAATCAGCGTGAGCCTTCCCGGCTCATTATTGGGGTTGAGGCGGTCGATCAGGCGGATCAGCTCTTCGGTGTCCATTCCGGGGCCAACTTTTACCCCGATGGGGTTCCAGACTCCGGCCAGGAACTCCACGTGCGCCGCATCCAACTGACGGGTGCGCTCGCCGATCCACAACATATGGGCAGAGCAGTCATACCACTTGCCGGTAAGACTGTCGGAACGGGTCAACGCTTGCTCGTAATTCAGTAGCAGCGCCTCGTGAGAGGTGTACAGGGTAGTTTCCCGCAACGCCGGTGTATTGTCGGAATTCACCCCGCAGACGGCCATAAACTCCAGCGCATCCTGCAGGCGCTCGGCCAACTGCAGGTAGCGATCCCGCTGCGGGTTATTTTCGAGGTAACTCAGGTTCCACGCGTGCACCTGATGCAGATCCGCCAGGCCACCCTGGGCAAAGGCGCGCAGCAGATTGAGGGTCGCAGCGGACTGGTTGTAAGCGGTGATCATGCGCTGGGGATCGGGCACCCGCGCTTTGGCGGTGAAATCGATTCCATTGATGATATCGCCGCGATAACTGGGCAGCTCGATGCCGTTGACAGTCTCCAGATCGGCAGAGCGCGGCTTGGCATACTGCCCTGCCATACGCGCCACTTTGACCACCGGCAGGTTACCGGAAAACGTCAGTACCACGGCCATCTGCAGCAGAACCTTGAAGGTGTCGCGAATGCGGTTGGCATTGAAGTCAGCAAACGACTCCGCGCAGTCGCCACCCTGTAACAGGAACGCTTTGCCTTCAGCAACTTGTGCCAGTTGCCGGCGCAGCTCGCGAGCCTCTTCCGCAAACACCAGCGGCGGATAACTGGCCAGCTGCTGTTCGACTTCGGCTACGGCTTCTGCGGATTGGTATTTAGGCTGCTGATGCGCTTCGCGATTGCGCCAGCTGGCGGGATCCCAGGGATGCACGACGGATTCAGACACGGGGGACGGTACCTCAACTTCCATATTCTGTTCTGCTATTGAAACAATTTTAACCGTTCAAGGGTGGGCCATGATACCCACCCCTGAACCAATCAGCCGAGTACTTCAGCCACGGACTGGCAGAAATACTCCATATTGGACTGGCTCAGACCAGCAATACTGATGCGACTGGAATCTACCATATAAATAGAATAATCCTGTTGCAGTTTCTGCACCTGCTCCGGGGTGATTCCCAGAAATGAGAACATCCCCTTCTGCCGCTGAATAAAGCTGAAATCACCGGGTGCGCCAGCGGCGGCCAGGCTTTCCACCACACCAGAACGCAGACTGTTGATGCGTTCGCGCATCTCTGTCAATTCCGCTTCCCAGTTCGCCTTCAGGCTGGCGTCAGTCAGAATGCTTTCGACGATCGCACCGCCGTGATTGGGCGGCATGGAATAATTTCCGCGCACCACATTCAGCATCTGGCTCTGGCCTTTGTCGGCGGCAGCGGCATCGTTGTAAACCACCATTGCCATGCCTACGCGCTCACGGTACAAGCCAAAGTTCTTGGAGCAGGATGCCGCCACCAGCAACTCGGGCACCGATTCCGCCATCAGGCGCACACCGTAGGCGTCGTCGCCGAGACTGTCACCAAAGCCCTGATAGGCCATATCGATAAACGGCGTGAAGCCCTGCTTCTGCGCCATTTCCACCAGCACGTGCCACTGCTCGCGGGTCAGATCGGCACCACAGGGGTTGTGACAGCAGGCGTGGAACAATACCAGATCGCCCTCACCGACATTCTTCAGCGTCTCCACCATGGCATCGAACTGCAAGCTGCTGGTAGCGCGGTCGTAATAGGGGTAGCTCTTGATCTCCAGGCCGGCGTTGCCCAACAGGGGCACATGGTTGGCCCACGTGGGATCGCTCACCCAGATGGTTGCCCCCTTTTTCGCACGGTCCGCAAACTCCGCCAGTACGCGCAGCGCGCCACAGCCGCCCGGAGTCTGCGCAGAGCGCACACGGTTCGCTACCAGCGCCGGATGGCCAGCGCCCAGCACCAGCTCCTGCATGGCTGTGTTAAACCCGGGTGTACCGGCAGGTCCTACGTAAGCCTTGGTTTCTTCGCTCTGCAACAGGCGGGTCTCGGCCTGCTTTACTGCCTGCAGCACCGGGGTATGACCGGCTTCATCCTTATAAACACCCACCCCCAGATCAATTTTGTTGGGGTTTTCGTCGGCGCGATAAGTGGCCAGTAGGCCGAGGATGGGGTCCGCCGGCAGGCTGTTCAGGTGATCAAACATGGGTACTCCTGTATTCAGGTTGTGTCGCACGCTGCTTGCCTCGCCCACACTTACGGTGCGGAGCAGACGCCTGGCAATGCGGCATGAATTTGGGGTGTCGGCGCGGAGGGCCCGCACCGGCGCAGATTCAATCGATCAGACCACGATTGGCCCAATCCTGGGCACGGCTCATCAGCTTCTCGATAATGCTGTCGAGCTGGCCGCGCTCATCATCCGAAAGTGAGGCCATCAGGTCGTTTTCGTACTGCTGAGCCAGGGGCACGATGCGGTCATAGACATCGCGGCCGATTTCCGAAAGATTCAGGACCTGGCGACGGCGGTCGGCAGGATCTTCGCTGCGGGTGATGTAATCATTCTTGATCAGTATGGATACCGCGCGACTGATGGCCACTTTGTCCATTGCGGTCTGTTCTACCAGGTCTGCGGCGGACAGATTGGGGAAGCGCCCGAGGATCGCCATCACCCGCCACGCCGGAATAGTGAGATCAAACCGGGCGCCATAGGCCTGGGCAATGGCATTGCTCACCCGGTTGGAGAGCACCGAGAGCCGGTACGGCAGAAATTTTTCCAGCCGCAGGTCATCGGGACGCATCGCGTCAATATGATCGGTTCCTTCCCGTTCCTTGATTTCCCTTATGTCTTTTTCTACTGTCATGCGGTTCGTTTACCTGCTGTTTTTTCCTGCGCGCAATCCACCTCAATCCCGCGGCTTCTCAACTGTTGAGGCACTGCTACAACATTCGACTTCCGGCAATCGAGATTGACTGGTACTGGAACTCACTTGTACCGGTGGCTAAATGTATCTAAAATTGGTTTCAATTGTAACCACTGCCGCAGGAATTTTTTGCGCACTGCAGACTCCGCGGCTACGCATTATAAGGGTTGCCACGCCATTTTTGTCAGAAATAGCGCATTGTCACGCAAAATATTCGCGCCACGCAGCCTTTTCCGCCCTACTTATTCAAGCCGACACACAGCCTTCTGAACACAGTGAATAGTGAATATGGAATTACACGGATACTTTCGCTCTTCTGCCAGCTATCGCGTACGCATCGCCCTCAATCTGAAGGGACTGGAGTACACCTACCACCCGGTGAACCTGCTGAAGGGGGAACAGCGCGGTACAGCGTACCGGGCCCTCAACCCGCAGGGACTGGTACCAGCGCTGGTGGATGATGGAGCGGTGCTGACCCAGTCCCTGGCGATCATGGAGTGGCTGGACGAACAGCACCCCCAGCCTCCGCTCTTGCCGACGTCACCTCTGGAGCGCGCCCGCGCCCGCGCCCTCGCCTACAACGTCGCCTGTGACATACAACCGATACAGAACCTGCGGGTATTGAAGTACTTGCAATCCGAGCTGGGTGCCAGCGACGAGCAGAAGCTGGCGTGGATCCGCCACTGGATCAATATGGGGTTTGGCGCTCTGGAAGAGCAACTGGCGACAAACGGCAAAGGGCCCTTTATCGGCGGGGAAAATCCGGGGCTGTTCGAGTGCTGCCTGATGCCACAGATATACAATGCCGAGCGCTTTGGTCTCGATACCAAACCCTACCCGAGAATTCACCGTATTGCCGAGGCCTGCACCGCCCTCCCCGCCTTCGAGCGCGCACGCCCGGAAAACCAACCCGACAGCACGATCTGAAACGCCCAGCCCGGCCACTGACCGAGACAGGTCAGACGTCGTTTGCCTCGGCCTTGCCGACGGTGAGCGACTCTTTGAACGTCAGCGTGCGGTACGGGAAGGGAATCTCGATACCGGCATCGTCCAGGGCCTTCTTGACTGCCGTGACCACCTCTCCGCGGGATCGGCGTCCCTCCAGCGGAGAGGAACCGGACCACCAGGTGACTTCAATATCGATGCAGCTGTCACCGAAGCCTTGCGGAAAAATCTGCACAGGCTCATCGTCGCGCACCGTTTCGCAGTCGAGCACCGCGGCTTCAATGACTTTGACCGCCGTGGCGACATCTTCGCCATAGGCCACGCCGGCAATGATGGTGATTCTGCGCTTGTTGCGATCGGTCAATATCTCGCAGGGGTTCTTGAACAGAAACAGGTTGGGTACGATCACCAGCTCCCCGGTGGTTCTGCGGATCGCGGTATTGCGCACCTCCACCGCCTCTACCCGCCCCTCCACATCGCAGCACTTGATCACATCACCGGCCTCGAACGGAAAGCGCCAGAGAATCAGGATGCCGGCGAAGAAGTTTTCGAAGATATCTTTGAAGGCAAGCCCCACCGCCACCGACAGCAACCCCAGGCCACCCAGCGCCCTTCCCGGGGTAAGGCCAGGGAAAAGCACCATTGCGGTGAACAGCAGCCCAATCACCCAGATCACAATCTTGGTCAGCCGCACCATCAGGTCTTGCAGCGAGGGACGCTGGGTGGTTTTGCGCATAAAGCGCCGGGTAGCCTTACCGGCCAAGGTCGCCAGTATCCAGGTAAACACCAGCATCAGCAGGCTGGCAACGAAGAATGGCGTGTGCCCGAGAAACGCCTGCCAGATATTCAGCAGAGAGTCAGATACCGTCTGTACGATACCCGTAAGTGAAGAGGGAGCCGCCTTGGCAAGCTCAAGGGATTCCGCCAGCTCTTTCGCCTTATCCTGTCCTGGCAACTGCTGGCCTTGTGCCCATAGAGAGAGTGTGAACGCCATGGGCGGATCAAAAGAATTCATAAGGTGTCATACAATCGCGAGCGGTTTCGCCCTTTTGATATTCCAGACTAGCAAAGCCCGCTCCACCTGCGGTCTGGGGTGTAATATGAGTGCGATACGGCCGCGTTTACACGCTTTTCACCCATTCAGCTCTTTGGCCCCACTGAGGACGAATTTTGCCCCCCAATAATGCTTCTATCCGCCAACATCATTGGTTTTCCTGGTTGCGCAGTGCCATAGCCATAATCGCCATCGGCGTAATGAGCGGCTGCGCGGTACTATCTCCCGACTTCGAGAAACCGGACGTACAGATCACTTCGGTGGAGCCCCTTCCCTCCACAGGCGGCGATCTTCGCTTCCGAATCCATTTGCGGGTATTCAATCCAAACAACACCGAACTCGCGCTATCCGGGCTCTACTACACCCTGAGTCTTGCCGGCCACAAGGTAGTCACCGGCACCTCGAGCGACCTGCCTACCATCACCCCGTTCGGGCAGGACGCCATTGTGGTGGATGCCTCAGCGAGCGTGATGGGGTCCTTCATGGCGGCAGCAGAGCTGCTCAAGATGCAGGGCAATACCGTACCCTATGAGCTGGAGGCGAGACTGGGGCTGAGGCGATCGCTGGTACCGTACATCAAGGTACGCAGGGATGGACAGATCCAGCTGGACCAGTACCGATAAGGCGAAGTTGTGAAGGGTTCAAATAAAAATGGCCGACAATAGTCGGCCATTTTTTTGTGAAAGGTTGTCTAAAGATTGTCTGTAGAAGGCAGAACCCCCTCCTGATCAGCGGCGCGCAGCGACAATCCCGCCGGTCATCGCCACCAATGAGGCCAAGGCACCAACCCCCAGCAGGCTGTACAGGCTGATGCTCTGTTGCGCCAACTGGGCCAAGACAGATTCCAGAGGGAACTGCCAACACACAATCGCGGAAGCGGCAATCACCGCCCCATACTGGAAACGGCTCGCGCGACGCTGAGCGCGCCTGGCCGGCACTGCAGGCAGCGCCGCCATTACCTGCTCACAGAACCCGTCATTATCCAGATGTGGCTCGTTGAATTGCAGCTGCTGCGAAAGCCAGGTATCGAAATCCGGCTCGTCGCCGGCTCCACTGGGCATATCCACCATTCCGTCTTTACCAACCATGCCTGATTCTGTACCGGTCACTTCTGTACCAAAAGTCCTGGAATTAGCCACTGACTACCTCCTCCCGCCAGGCCTGCAGCAATGACTGCAATTTTGCCCGTGCGCGGTTAACGTGGGATTTTACCGTGCCCAGCGGCAACTTCATAATGCTGGCAGCTTCCTCGTGTGAAAAGCCTCGTTGCATACAGAGGTGCACCGCCTGTCTCTGGGCTTCGCTCAGCTCCCCCATGGCAGAGTTCAGATCTCTGGCCATCCCCAATTGTTGTGATTCTTCTACTGATTCCTGCGACTGGGCGCGGTCTACCGCCTCCTGATCCACATCCGGCGCATTCTTGCGCTTGTGGCTCATTACGAGATTGTAGGCGATCCGATACAGCCAGGTACTGAACCGCGCATCACCGCGAAACGCAGGCAATGCCTTGTAAGCCTTGATAAAGGCTTCCTGGGCCATATCGTCGGCCAGCCCCTGGTCCCCGTCGCACAACTGCCGTAACGAATAGCGCAGTTGCGACTGATAGCTGCGAACCAGCTGGGCGTACGCCCGCTGGTCCCCGTCCTCGACCACTCGCCGGATCAGTTCCTCGTCAGTGAGGTTCATGATGGGCGATCCCTAGACGGTCGGGTTGACTTGCTGGTTGTCGAGCTTCCAGTTGATATAACGCGCCACACCGATGAACAGCGGGATCAGGCCAAGACTGCCAACACCAATCCCGGCGCTGGCGCTCAGCCAGATAAATACTGCGGCACCTACCGCAATCAGGGTAAAACCACGATCCTTGGTCTTGGCCGGACTCGTCTCATCCATAGCATCCAGCAGCTCCTGCGGGATATCGCGGCCTTCCGCTACCAGGCGATTGATGTTCTCCATCATCAGCTGCTTCTTGCGGTAGCTGTTGCGGGTCACCAGCCACACGATCAGCACCGGGGTCATGAACACCGCCAGGATCGCAACGATGGCGACATTCAGCTCACTGATCTCGTCACTATCGTTATTGCGGACGCTCTGCTCTATTTCGTGCTCGTGTGCGCGGCGGTGGTTCTCCGCAATCCGGTGAGCTCTTTCCATCTCCGCCGAGATTCCGATGTCGATATTGCGCGGTACCGACTCCAGTGCAGAATCCATGGCTTCTTCCACCACTAGGCCCTGTTCATCGAGAATGCCCTTTTCCTCGAGCTTCTCGTAGATCCGGCGGGTTACCGCACCGCCGAACTCCTCGCCCAGGTCAACCTGGATATCCGCATTCTCACCGCCTTCGCCGCGCGCGATGATACGCAGCGAGCCATCATCCTGACGCAGAATCCGTACCTGTTTGCTGGTTCCATCCACTTTGGATGCCGGGGGCGGCGCCGGCACTGCGGGAGTGCTTGGCGCTTCCGGCTCGTTGCCACCGTCCTGTGCCCAGGCGGGGGCCCAGCTTCCCGCCGCCACCATCGCCGCCAGTACCAGCGCGGCAAAACGGTTTGTGATTAGAGTCATGGGTTCGCTCAGTGTCATTGGTATTATCTCGTTCAGATCAAGCAGTCCCGGTACAGGTCTCCACTCGATTGTACCTTTTTTGATCACATGCTTCAGGAAAATCATCAGGAAATTCGCATCGGGAGCGCCCGACAGGTAGGCTCTTTCCTGCTTCCCTTTCCCAGATGGACGACACGGGAAGCCTAAATGGATGCAACCCGAATAAGAATTTATCGACGGCCCAACACTCAACACCCTGTGGCCGACGACAGCAAGGAGCGGATATGTCTCAAGTCGCAACACCCGATGCGGTACTGACCTTCTGGTTTGGTGGTCACAGTCCCGACCACGCCTCTTCCCCTCAGCAGATTGGCCGCTGGTTCAATGGTGGAGACGGTTTCGACGAGGAAATCCGCACCCGGTTTGGCCACACGGTAGACATCGCCCTGGCGGGTGGCCTCGATCACTGGCAACAATCTCCAGCAGAGCAGTTGGCGCTGATCCTCGTGTGTGACCAATTCACCCGCAATATATATCGCGGCAGCGAGCGCGCCTTCGCCGGAGACCCACTCGCCCTGTCGACCAGTCAGGCGATGATCCGCGACAACCTGCAGACCGGCTTCGGTCTCGATCAACGGGCTTTTCTCGGCATGCCGCTGGAGCACTCGGAGCTGCCAGAGGTACAGGCACAGTCCGTCACCTATTTCAGCCAGCTGCAACAGGACTTCAGCGAGGACCAGGGGGTATCATCTGCCGACGCCAAGCGCGCGCGCAGTTACTACGGCTTCGCCGTTTCCCACCGCGATGTCATCGAGCGCTTCGGCCGCTTTCCTCACCGCAACGCGGCTCTGGCACGCGACAGCAGTGGCGAGGAGCAGGAGTGGCTGGACAACGGCGGCGGTTTTTGAGCAATAGCATTACAAGAGCAGTAAACAATGTATTGGATTGAGTGGCTGTCACTGGCCGGCATCTGCGCTCTGGGCGCCATGACACCGGGCCCCAGCCTGCTGATCGTCCTGCGCAGCGCCAGCGCGGGGCTCTATCAGGGGCTGGCCAGTGCCATCGCCCATGGCCTGGGCATCGGGATCTATGCCCTACTGACCGCCCTTGGCCTCGCCGTCGTGATCACCCAGACACCGATGCTCTTCAACGGTCTGCAGTGGGCCGGCGCGCTGTTTCTCGCCTATCTGGGGGTTCAGGCCTTGCGACACGCCGGTGCCCCCCAGCCGGGAGAGTCCCAATCAAAACAAGCCTCGACAGCCTCCTTGAGCGTCGGCAAAGCGGCGCTGCAGGGCTTCGGCATTGCCTTTTTCAATCCCAAGGTCGCGCTTTTCTTTGGTGCCCTGTTCAGTCAGTTTGTCTCCAATGAGCAGGCCCTGGCCACCAAGATCTCCATGGCTGTGCTGGCAGCCACCATCGACACCGCCTGGTATCTCATCGTGGCCCTGGTGGTGATCTACGGTAGCCGGCGTGGACTCACTACCGGCTCCTGGCGCCCCTGGCTGCAGCGGATATTCGGTGTACTGCTGATCGGCCTCGCCCTGCGCCTGCTGTGGAGCCTGTAAGTTGGGCGCCTTGAGATGCGCACCCGGCGGTACGCAATTGATCAGTGCTCGTTGACAGCGAACACGCTTACCAGTACTGTATATTCATACATACAAAAAACCACTAAACACAACAACCAAGCAATAAGCGGTACACATAGTACTCGTAGATACAGGAGGCCGTTATGGCGGTAGTAGCCGTTTGGAAATGCGACAGAGACGGAGCCATGTTCGATAACAAGAAAGACGCTGAAGAACACGACAAGATGCTGGAGCTGGCCGCCAATATTACCGCCCTGATTGAGCGGCATGTTGAAGGTGTCTCTGAAGAAGCCAGCGAAAATATCGGTTTGATGCTGGCCAAGCGCCGCGACGCGCTGGCCAAGGCCTGCAAAGGCAAGCCAGACGTTCTGCTGGAGAGCGACGAAGAAAATGACACTCCGGCGAGCAAGGCATCAGAAGAAGCCGCTCCAGAAAGTGAGGATGACCAGGTTACCCCACTCGCTGCGAACCAGTAATTCGCAGTGATATCAGGTGGGTCACGATTTCTCTCCAATAGAAGATTGACCCACCTAAGATTCCATCCCTGTACTCTGCCCGGTTCACCGGGCTTTTTTTGTTTCGGCCTTTTTATAGGGTCGAAACTTAGAGTGCCGAAACAATATTGATCACCGCAAGAATCAAAATAACCAGCCAACTCAGCGCAGTGCCGCCAAAACGCCCCGGATGATACCCACCTTTCCCCGACACCAGGCCGACCGCGTGCATCAGGCGGGCCAGCACAAACGTTGCACCAAGGCAGTGTAACCAGACAGCGCTTAGCCCGTTGATTTCCGCAATCATCATCAGGATGAGTGCGAGCGGCACATATTCAATGGCATTGGCGTGGGCCCGGACCGCCACCTGCCCCATGTGGTGCCCGCCACTACCGAGACCCACCTTTTCTCCACGCCGAAAAGCCACCACCCGGTAGGCCAGCGCGATCACCAATAGTGCGCAGATTCCCGCATACAACGCGGTCACTTTTATTGCCAACATCATCATTCCTTCAACGGTTTACTTCTGAATTTATATTGCCTGGTGGGCCGTGCGTAAAATGCTGCAACATGCGCATGGCCCACTCAGGCGCTCAATAACTGTACCCGTGTTCGTGTCCAGGTTTCGGATGCAGATAGCGGTCTCTCAATCGTGTGGAGCGGGTAACCAGCGATTGCGTTGCCCCATCAATCAGCACCACTTCCGGATGGGAAGTAACTTCCAGCGGGTCGCCGCTCCAGATCACGATATCAGCCACCGCACCCGGCGCGATCACACCACCATCGAACCCGAAAGCGCGCGCAATATTGACCGACACAGCCTTTAGCGCCTCATCATAGGGCAGCCCGTAGGCCACAGCATTTCCCGCCCCCTGACGAGAGAGATAGCTATTGTGCGTACCGGCGTAGCCGGGGCTGCCGATCAATATCGTAACACCGGCTTTTTGTAGTAATGCCGGGTTTTCGAGGCGGGCGCCAAGCCGCTCGAATGCGTCGGGACTGTTCCGCAACGGGTCCAGCACGACGGGAACACCGGCCGCGGCCAGTTGTTCCGCCACCATCCAGCCCTCCGCGGCACCTTCGATAATCACGTTCAAACGGAATGTGTCGGCGAGTTCAAGCACCTGCAGAATATCGCTGGCTCTGTCCGCACGGATCAATACCGGTTGCTCGCCAGAAATTATCGGTTGCAGTGCCGCCAGGTCTTCCAGTGAATAGTCCAATGTTCGCCAATCACCGCGCCGAATCGCCGCCTTGTTATCTGCATACTCACGAGCCTGAGTGAGCGCCGCCTTCACCTGTGCATAGGCATTGGCCCGGCTTCCACCGGCAAGTTCGGCACCGTACTCCCCCAGGTAAATACGCTGCGCCAACGACGGTTTTACCACACTGTCGAAACTACCGGACAGGTTGATCGCAAACCCTTTACCGGCAAAGATCTTATCCTCACTGGCGGGCATCACAATGGCGCGGGTGATCCCACCGGCACGATTGAACGGAATCAGGGTGGAGCGCGGATTGAATGCCGGTACGGGATCAAATGCGGCTCCGATATGCTCGTCCATTACCGCTGCATCGTTGGTAGAAGCCGCGGCGCCGATTTCGATCAACCCGAGTTCGGTGATTGGCGCCCAGAGCCCGGGCGTTACCAACTTTCCACTGGCATCGATTGTTCGATCTACAGGGCTGTCAGACAGATCCGCTGCAACGTTCACGATCCGGTCATCGCGCACCAGAATGTCCGCCCGCGCCAGAGTACCCGCCTCCCCCAGTGTCATTACCTTACCGCCTTTGATCAAAACGGTTTCGGCGGCGGCCGAAGTGGTCATCATCAGGCCAAGGACAAAGGCGGTGCTCAGGCGCTGCAGGAGCAGACGCGAACACTGCACCAGGGCGCGCAGCTGGTTATCCGATTTACGATTGATCAAAATCACAGCCGCTCTCCTTCTGCATCAAGAATTCCCAGTTCAAAATCGCTGCGGGGCTGGCGGGAAGGATCGTCACGGTCGAACATCAGCTCGCCGTCGATAAAGACTTTTTCCGCTTTGCTATAAACGCTGAAGGGATCGCCGGACCAGACCACAACATCCCCCATCTTGCCTTTCTCTAGTGTTCCGGTCATTTCTTCGATGCCCAGTGCCTTAGCCGGATTCAGGGTCATCCACTGCACCGCGTGTTCGGGCTGGATATCGAATCCGGCCCGACGACCTGCGGCCATAGCCTTGGCAGTCTCCTCGTTCAGGTGCTGGATACCAATGGCGGAATCGGAATGGATCATGGCGCAGGCACCAGCCTGGTCAACGATGGCAATATTGGCCTCGGTCATATCGAAGGCCTCATGCTTGAACCCCCACCAGTCCGCCCACATGGCCGCACAGACGTTATTTTCTGCCAGCAGATCCGCAACCTTGTAAGCCTCAACCGCGTGATGGAAGGTGGAGATCTGAAAATCAAATTCGCTGGCAACATCCATCATGATCGCCATTTCCTCACCGCGATAACAATGGTTGTGCACCAGGATTTCACCGCTCAGGACGCCGGCCAGAGTTTCCAGCTGCAGATCCCGTTCGGGTGCATCGCCACCATTTTCCCGGTATTCCTCCCACTTCTTCTTATAGGCAGCGGCAGCAATCCATGCCTCGCGATACCCGGCCACATTTCCCATGCGCGTAGAAGGAAGCTGGCCCTTGCCGCCGTATACCCGCTTGGGGTTTTCGCCGCAGGCCATCTTCAAGCCATAAGGCGCGCCCGGAAACTTCATGTCCTGAACCCGTCGGCCGGGGACGTTCTTCAACGTCACGCCGCGGCCCCCAAACAGGTTGGCGGAACCCGGCAGGATCTGCAGTGTAGTGACCCCGCCAGCCAGGGCCAGAGAGAACTGGGGATCCTGGGTCCACACAGAGTGCTCGGCCCACACCTGTGCGGTGTTGGGAGCCGTCATTTCATTACCGTCCTGGGAAGATTCGATGGCGGGCGCGGGGTAATCCCCCAGGTGCGAGTGCACATCAATGATGCCAGGGGTCACCCACTTTCCTTCCGCCACTACGACCAGAGTGTCCTCCGAAGCTTTGAGATCTTTACCCAAGCGAGCGATCTTGCCGTCTTTCAACAGCAGATCCGTGTCTTCCAGCCTCTCACCGGTCCCGGTCAGGATGGTGGCGCTCTGGATCAATACCGGTTTGGTCTCTTTAACTTCATAGGTCGACGGAAAAGCACTCTGACGGGCAAAGCCCCGGGTATCATCTGCGCTTTTGCTATCGTCGCCACCACATCCGGTCAGCAACACGCCCAATACCGTGAACGCCCACGCGCTACAGTAGCGTTTCAACCCGGTGCTGAGCTGCACTCTGGGCGTGCGTAAATTAGTCCTGCTTTGTATCACCCTGTCCCCCTTATTATTCTGGCAAGTACAACAGACCTTTAATGCTAGCACCGTCTACGGGATGCGATAACACCGAAAGCTACAATCATACGTACAACTTTGCACAACACGCGGCTTCATGTAGACATGCTTGCTACAGCATGTTGCAATCCTTTCACACCAAGGGTCGGGACTGACGGAATGGAAGAAGACAAGGAAAAGGTACGCTTAAAATCCACTTACCGGGACCTATCGGAGCCCAACTCTCACCTGGTCTATGAGGCGCTTCGGAAAAGTGAAGAACGCTACCGGGAGCTGGTTGAACATGCCAATTCCATCATTCTCCGCTGGAACAAGAACGGCATCGTTACCTTTTTCAATGAGTACGCACAGCGCTTCTTCGGGTACAGTGAACACGAGATCATTGGCCAACATGTAGTCGGAACGATCGTACCAGAAAGTGAAAGCACCGGCCGTGACCTTCGCCCACTGATGGATCATATCTGCAACCACCCGGATGAGCATCGATACAACGTCAACGAAAACGTCACCAAATGCGGAAAAAGAGTCTGGGTCGCATGGACCAACAAGCTGCTGCGAAATGATGACGGCGACGCTATCGGTGTGCTCAGTATCGGCAGTGACATCACCAAACAGCGACTGCTCGAAGAGGAACTGCGACAGGCGCAGAAAATGCAGGCAATTGGTGAATTGGCCGGCGGTATCGCGCACGATTTCAACAACATGATTCACGGTATCGCCGGCTTCGCTGAAATCATTCACCAGACCACATGCGATTCCAAAACTGCCGAGTACTCAAAGCAGATCCTGACAACCGCGCAGCACGCCACTGAACTCACCAAACAGCTACTGACCTTCGCCCGCAAGGGTTCCTACCACCTGAGCGACTGTAACACCCACGATATCATTCGCGACGTATGCGCCATGTTGGAGCGCACCATCGACCGGAAAATACAGGTTCAACAACAACTGAATGCCGAGCGGCCACATGTGAAAGGTGACAGTGCTCAATTGCAGAGTGCGCTGCTCAATCTGGGCATCAATGCCAAAGACGCAATGCCGGCAGGCGGCACGCTGGTTTTCAGCACCAGTGATGTCACCGTAGACAGACCCATTTCTATTTCTGACTTTCAGCTGGAAGCAGGCAAGTATCTACAGATCAACGTCAGTGACAGCGGCACGGGTATGTCGGAGGAAGTACGCCAGAGAATTTTCGAGCCCTTCTTTACTACCAAGGCCAGTGGGCGCGGCGCTGGTCTCGGGCTCGCCGCGGTTTACGGCACCACGCATTTACACAAGGGGGCCATTCAGTGTCGCTCAGAATTCGGCAAAGGCAGCAGCTTTGACCTCTACCTCCCCATCATCAAAGACTGCAGTAAAGAATTGTCCAAAGTTTCCAAAGTCAAAGCGACAGAAAGAAGCATTCACATGATGGTGGTAGATGATGAGGCCATCGTACGCAGTTATTCCAAGACGCTTTTCGAAATGCACGGTCACACCGTCGATACCTTTGCCTCCCCGCAGGAAGCTATAGAGCATTACCGGAAAAACAGCCACAAAATCGATCTGGTCTTGCTGGATATGATCATGCCGCAAATGGATGGACAACAACTGTTTGCGGAGCTGAAGCGTATCAACCCGGACATCAAGGCCATGCTGTCATCTGGATACAGCGTAGAGAGCAAGGTTCAGGAGATCCTGAAGGCAGGTATTCTGGACTGTATCAAAAAGCCATTTACCTACGATCAGCTACAGGCAAAAATTTCCACATTGGTGGCGGACGGTATTATTCCACCTGAGAATGAGTGAACCAGGGATCGAACAAAACGGCGCTACACTGTTTATCGAACTGAGCATCAGTAGTGGCGCAATTTAAGAATCTTCTCGCCATTGTCACACTCACCGACCACTTCCGGGTCTGACAACTTCGCCCCCGCCTGGATCACCTTGTCTGAAGGATAGGATATAAAACAGGCAAAATTGAAGTTGACTGCCCAGTTACAACGCAGCAGCCCGTCATCCTCGTCATAGAAGCGCTCCTGACAGAAGCTGATAGACGGACTCTGCCCCCCAGCATCTATCTGGATTGAATCCTGCCCATCCTGTGCGCCCGATGGTGTCGCAAGCAAAGCCCCGACGACCAACGTTACCGCACTGACTCCGAAAAAATGCCAACGGTGCATGCCGCCACCTGCTCGGTCAATGAACTCTCTAATTCAGACTAGCAGCCGCTGGCGCATTTTTCCTTGGCGCCCTGACTAATACTTTTATCAATCAAGCTCCCCCATACTAGACCCAGCAGTCTGCCTATCACTGACCGCCTGCGGTGCATACTGGTATCATCCCGCCCCCAGATACACGCCAACCGCAATACAGCGACCGACCAGAGACCTGCGATGCCCCAAAACTGCCCCTGTGGATCCAGCAAACCATTCGCACAGTGCTGCGACCTCTATCTTTCTGGAAAGAGCTACCCCAATACTGCCGAAGCTTTGATGCGCAGCCGATATACGGCGTTCACCACCAGCAACCTCGCGTGGCTGCGTCAAACCTGGCACCCGGACACTTGTCCGGAACTCAGTGCCGAGGACCTGACCACTGACTGGCAGCGCCTCGAAGTGGTGAAGGCCAAACAGGGCCTGAAGAAATCCATTGTGGAGTTTCGGGCGTGGTTCAATGACGGTGAGCACGAACGTGCGTTGCACGAAATCTCGCTGTTCAAACTATACAAAAAGCGCTGGGTGTACGTAGAGGCACTACCACAATGGCCCTGAACGAGACCGGGAGCCAAGCGCTGGCGCAACCACAAATCCTGTATCAGGACGAAGCGTTGGTCGCAGCCTACAAGCCCGAGGGCTGGCTGGTACACCGTTCCTCCATCGACCGCCATGAGACACGCTTTCTACTGCAAACCCTGCGGGACCAGGTAGGCTGCCACCTGTATCCCATTCACCGCCTGGACAAGCCCACTTCCGGTGTCATCGTGTTTGGCAAGAGTGGGGAGATCGCCGCCCGAGTGCAGGCACAAATGGAAAGTGACAATACGCTCAAACAATACCTGGCGGTATGCCGGGGCTACTGCCCGGAATCGGGGACCATTGATTATCCTCTACCGCCGGTGAGTGATTTCAGGCATCAGCGCAAACGCCCCAAAAGTGAGTTGCCGCGACAGGAGGCCGTCACCCTGTTTCAGCGCCTGGAGACGGTGGAACTGCCAATTGAAGTCGATCGATATCCCACCAGTCGCTATTCCCTGGTGTCGATCCAGCTGAAAACCGGCCGTCGCCACCAGATCCGCCGCCACTTCAAGCATATTCATCATCCGCTGATCGGCTGCCCGAAGTATGGCAAGTCAGTGCACAACCGGTTTTTCACCGAACATTTCGGCTGCGCGCGCCTGCTGCTCCACGCTTCCAGACTGGAGCTGGATCATCCGATGACTGGAGAACGACTGAAACTGGAAGCGCCACTACAGGGGAGCTTCCGGTTACTGATGGATCAGCTCGGCTGGCAGGTGTAACCGAGCTGATCGCCCTGGGGAAACTGCTGGGAAACAGAAACGATCAGAGAATGATATGCGGCAGATAACGGCTGGAATCGAGGGTGATCAAGCTACTGTCTTCCCGCAGGGAAATACCAGCCGCCTCGTCATCCACCAGCCAGCTGCCCACCAGGGTGTAGCTGTCGCCGAACTTCGGTAAGGGGTACATGGCCTGATAGACAAAACCCTCTTCCCCGTACGGGCCGTCAGAAAGCGATTCTATTTCCTGCTGACCATTTTTCACGATGGAGATATTGGCCCCTTCACGTGAGAAGATGGGTTTTTTCACCAGCGCATCGCAGTCCCCTGCCCTATCCAGCTCGTCTTCGAAAAACGCCGGCAGTAGATTCGGATGCTCCGGAAACAGCCGCCACAGCATGGGCAACAGCGCCTTGTTGGAGAGAATGGATTTCCACGGCGGTTCCAACCAGCGGATATTGTTGCCACCGAGGTAATCCCCAAACTCTTCGCGGAACATAAACTCCCACGGGTAGAGCTTGAACATCCAGGTGATCACCTGATCCTTCAGATCGGTAAACTGGCCTTTGGCATCGCGGCCAATATCCTCGACGAAGACAAAATACTCTTCGATACCCGCTTCCTGCGCACAATCCTGCAGGTACTGCACCGTACCGCGATCTTCCTCGGTATCTTTACAACATGCAAAGTGGAGCGCACGGCCGGGAGTGAGAAACTGCAAGTCGCGAAAGCGGTTGACCAGCTTCTCCTGTAGGCTGTTGAACTGGTCCGACTGCCGTGGCAATGCGCCGCGATCTACATTGTCCTCCAGCCACAACCACTGCCAGAACCCCGTTTCAAACAGGCTGGTTGGGGTGTCCGCGTTGTTTTCATACAGCTTGGCGGGACCGCTGCCGGTGTAGGCGAAGTCCAGACGGGAATACAGGCTGGGGTCACCGTTTTTCCAGGAATCGCGCACAAAGTCCCAGTGCTTTTCCGGAATACAGAAGCGGCGCATCAGTGCGTCGTCCGCGATGACCTGCGCCACCACTTCCAGACACATCTGGTGGATTTCTTCTGTGGGGTTTTCCAGGTCCTGCTCTATCTGTTGCAGGGAAAACTGGTAGTAGGCAGATTCATCCCAGTAGGGTTCGCCATACATGGTATGAAAGCCGAAGCCGAATTCCCGCGCCCGGTCTTTCCAGTCCGGGCGCGGTTTGATGGGCATACGCAGCAAGGATCAGCCTCCCCAGCCCCCGGAACGTCCACCACCCCAGCTGGACTTGGCCGAAGCAACAGCGCCGAAGCCACCGCGGGAAACGGTTCTGGACACCGCCGGTTTCGGCTTGGTGGCGGATTTGGGGACGGTGTAACTCGCTCGTCCGGAACGCCCCACCACACCGCCATCGGCGGTCATCAGGCGATCGTAATGGCGGGAATACGGGTTGGAGTAACGGTAAACCGGATTGTAGTAGTGGTGACGATCGCGTCCGTCCAGCATCTGCCCCACCATAAAGCCGGTCATCAGCGGCATCCAGAAACTGCCGGAATCACGGCAGGAACCAAATTCCGCCTCACACAGTTGGCGCGAATCGTACTTGGGCCCGGTGCGTTCGGCCTCCCGCAGTGCCTGCTGATACGCCGCCTCACACTGCTCCTGATCCAGCTCGGTCTGATCGACACATTCGGTCACCGAGGCAACCACTTTCACTTCTTCTTTGGAGCTACACCCCATCAGGGCCGCAACCACCCCCAGGGCAATCGGGCGCAATACCAGATTGCGGGCAGTCTTCTTGCGCATGTGGTCCAGATTGATGGACCGTGTACGTTTTGTCGGTTTCATGCCACCCCCAACTCAGTAGGACATACAGGCTGCGTTCAGCACGCCAACAGAAATGGTCGTCGCCGCCAGCATCACACCGGCACTGATCTCACCGTCTTCAATACGCTTCACAATACGCGGCATAAACACGAAACGAATAATGGCAAAGGCCAGAAGCTGGGCAATCAGGGCAATTGCCGCCCAGGTGGCAAAATCCACCAAGGAAACGGAATTGCTGGCAGCGCCACCCAGGGCAATAGCAAAGCCGAGTACCGCACCGCCGAAACCAACGGCCGCCGCGGTATTCTTATCTTCACGGATCAGTTTCCATTCGTCGTGGGGCGTCACCAGGGTATACAGAAACTTGAATGCAATCAGCAAGGCCAGAGACAGGCCAAAATAAGCAGCAAAATGCAGGATACCAGTCATAAGGTTATAGGCCTGGTCCATTGATACTTCTCCTTTTTATACGTGTTAAACGTGATTTGTAATTTATCCGTGAATCGTAATTTGTGATGGGGTTAGTGTAACACCGGTACTGAGCACCAGGCAGCGGCTGAGGTAGCCCCCAGGCTCGAGCTTTTCTTCTGCAGACAGGAACAGGGATTCCGTGCGCTGATCGGAGAGCGGGCGCTCGAACAACATGGTGAACTGATCCGTACTGGAGTGGTCACCACCCTCTTCGTAGGTGGTTTCCGCCATATGTACCGGATTGTGATAATCCCCGGCGGCTGTCCATACTCGTGTGTATTCGCGGCCATCGAGTGTATAACTACCCGCCCCGATTTCCTGCTTCAACAGTGTATTCCACGCCGCTTCGTTGGCGATGTCCCGGGTATCGTAAAAATGGAACAGCTTTACATCGACGACATGCTCGTCCCGCTGCCCACCTTCGGCCACAACCTGCAACCAGGCGTCGTCATCCGTATAAAAGCGGTATACCCAGGTGCCATCGAGGTCCACCACACCAGCGGCTTTGATGATCTGGGTAGGTTCAAACGACTCGATCGCCAGCTCATCCAATATCAGGCGGATGGCCAGAGGATCGATCTCAAAGCTGGCGCCCAGGCGCAGCCCGATGATTTCCGGGGTCTGTGGCTTGACCTCGGGCTTTTTAAATTTATTGATCAGTTTGTCAAACATTCGCCGAGCTTATCCCTGTCGGTTTTATCATTACCGGAACTTGGAACATCAAAGCAGCGCTGTTCCGGTAAACGTTTCGCGGCAATGTAATACAAAGAATCGCCAGTAGAAACATTTTCATCCAGCCCCGGATTGATCGCGATTTTCTCCTCACCTTTATGGCGCACGCCAATCATCGTCGCAGACAGGTTGTGCTTGAAGTGATCAAACAGCGCACCAACCGGCAGTGGCGTTTCGCCCCGGTACTCTACGCTGTATTGCGTCATACCGTAAGTGCTGTCGAGCAATTGGCGGTGCAACCGGGCAGAGCCCGGATCCAGCGAAGACTTCGCCAGCAACTCCACCGCCACCGAAGGGATGCATTCAATCTTCGGGCAGTGTGAGCGCAACAATTCGCCAACGCTTTCGTCCTGGAAGTACGCCGTTTTATGGCTGTCAGGGCTCATTTGCTCGCAGAACAGCGCCGTGGTAAGGGTAACGTCATCCAGTGGATTATCAATGATAATGCGTGCCGCCTTATCCAGGCTTGCGCGCAGCATACTTTCCTTGTGGGAGAAAGACTCCACCCGCACAAAATCGATCTGTCTGGGCATCGGATTTTCGATATCGGCTTCCACGCAGAGAACAATCTCTGCAGCATCGCCATTGGTTTTGGACAGCAACAACTCAATCAGGCGCAAGGTGCGGGAACCGTTCCAGCCCACAATCACCGTATGGTTTTCATGACTCATATTGCGTAAACCTTTCTTACCCCGCTGTACAAACTCGGAAACCCCGAACCCAACGCGAGTAACAATCATCGCGAACAGACTGAGCCCCAGGGGAATCACCCAGAGACTGACCACCCATTTACCCGCGGGTGTCACCGGAGAAAAATCCCCGTACCCCACAGTGGAGGCCGTCACTACCAGCCAGTAAATAAAATTACCCGGCGCGACGATGTCCGATTCTCCCACTGCGGCCAGGAACACATAGCTGCCCAACACATATATCGCAGTAGCGAGTACGACCGTGGTTCCACTAGCCCTAATAAAAAGCGACGCCAAAAGGCGTCGCACTTTATACAGCACCATGGCTTAGGCCTGGGTGCTTTTCTTGGCCAGCAGCTGCGCCAACTTGTCGCTCCCGCTGACCTGGCCTCCCGGCGCAATACCGGCAGCCTTCAGCTTGGAGTCCAGGCTGGAGCCGCTCTCTTCCGAGGCCAGCTCGTCCGCCGCTTCCAGCTCCGCAGCTCGTTGCTGCTGCTTGGCTTTGATGCGCTCCATACTATCCAGCGCGGTCTTTACTTTGCTGTTGGCCCCCATATGGCGGGTGGAAACGGCTACCTGCGCCTTCTGTACAGACTCGGTGGCCTTGATCTGGTCGATCTGCTGTTCCATGCGGCGCACATTGGCCTTCGCCTTGGAGATATTGCTCTTCAGAGAAGTCTCGGAAGATTTGAAGCCTTGCAGCAAGCCCTGCTCCACCTCGATCTGGGACTCCAGCTCGGCGACCCGTTCGGCACACTCGATCGCCAGTGCCTCATCGCCCTTCTCGCTCGCAGCAATCGCGTGCGTGGTGTAGTTATCGATATCGGCTTGCAGCGCCTTCACCTTATTCTCCGCCAGCTTGCGCTTGGCCATGATTTTGGTCAGGTTTTCATCGCAGGCTTTCAGTTCCGATTTTGCATCGCGCAGTTCCTGATCCAGGATCCGCAGAGACTGGCTGTCAGCGACTGCCTCGGTACCTTCGTTTACAGCGCCGCGCAGAGCGGTCCAAAGTTTCTTCAGGCTCATGCTACACCCTCCAGTTCAAAATGTGCCGCGTACAGGTCCAGGAAGTCACCCACGTTACCAAACAGGGTTTCCACCTCTTCAATCACCACCTCGTCCTTGCTGGACACAGACAATGCGCCAAAGGCTACGTAATAGTCCTCCCCACCGATGTTCTTGATGGCGACGGTCGTCAACGGCAGCAGCTGATGGGTTTGCAGAATCAGCTTGTTCAGCGCCGCCTCATCGTCTACCTGACTGACGGGAAACAGAATGCTTTCAACCACAATCTGGCGTTCGCCCACATAAACAAAGGCATCGACGCCCTCATCATTAGATACGCTGAGGCAATCACCCTCTGCCTCGACCACCCAGTCGGGATGCTGTTCGGCCAGCTGGCGCAGATTTTCGTTGTTCCAGGTCATTTCAACTCCCTTGTTGATATGGACTAGTTGATGTGGAATATGAGTCACAAATATATCAGTAATTTTTTCTAGGTCAATGCCTTGGCGGCACTTTTGTTGCAAATAAGACACACAAGGCTATTATGAGCAACAAAGCAGAGGAAAACCCATGGATCAGAAGCAAAGCCTCGAGAACCACCGAGCACTGACACCCTATAAACAGGCCATAGCCCGCTACGTGCGCGCCTCTATGGCACTCAAAAACGTACGCTACAACGATCTGGCCAGTGCCCTGGCTGAACGGGGCATCAGCGTCACGCCGGAAAACCTGCGCAGCAAGGTCAGCAAGTGCATGTTCTCAGCAGACCTGCTGGTAGCGATTATCGACGTACTGGGCGTAGAAGACAGCGCAGTGCCCGATATTCTCAAGCAGGCGCGGGAAATGCAAAATGAACCGCAATAACCGCCTGAGGATTATCGCACGCGATCTATTGGAAAAACGCTAAAGCGCGCAAAGTTTCATCGTTGCCAGCTTACCCGCGCCCCAAGCGCTGAAGCAGACCTCTGACACACTCTTCACGCCCCTGTTTCCACTGCCGGTAAACCAACGGAACCATGTGCACCCCCGCCCGGTGCAATACGTGGTAAGCCTGCAGTGAGAAGTGGTCAAAAAATGCACCAGGATACCCAACCAGGTCTATACCGAGCAGGCGCCCATCCCTCTCGCAGACGACATCCACTTCATGCCCGGCAATAGTAAACCCAATCCAGGAGTTGGCTCCGGCTTGCTCCAGCGCACCTTTCACTTCCTCGGCAAAACTGCAGAGAACGTCATTGCCACCGGCATTATTTTCCCGATGATCATACGACAGGTAGCGCGCGAACAGGTTCTCCGGGGGCAAACTGCCGGCATCGACCGAGTGAATCACCAACTGGCGCTTTCTCGCCCGAGTCACAGCAACGTTAAACATATCCGGCCGATTTAGATAAGCGGCAGCGCGGGTGGAATCGGCATCAATCGATATCGAGAGCACTATGAGATCCCGCTCCTCTCCCTGAAACCCATAAGGGGTTGCTGCACGAAAAGCGTACTCATCCAGCACACCCGTTGAATATGCCTTCCGCACCTCCCGGTCAAGATATTCGGCCTGTTCACGATAGGGCGACAGCACCCCTATAGATGGCTTGACTGGAGATGCAGCATGTTGCGCTATATGCGCGCCGACCACGCGGATGACCTCCTCGCATTCCACCTTATTCCGGCCATTCGAAGCTCTCCTGCCCGCTACCCGGAGAAATTCCAACGAAAGCTCTCCGGACACCCCCGGGCGTGACTGCATGATTTTCAGGCGCCCGCGGTAAAAATGCCGATTGCTAAAGTGGATCAACTCAGGCCTGCTTCGGTAGTGCTCATCCAGCATGGTCACCGACGATTGGCTACTGATCATGTCCGAGGTCAGGTCCAAAAACGCGTGTTCACGATAACGGTAGCAAGATGGGGGGCCCTCTTCTCCCGTACAGTCATACCAGATTCTTTCCTGAACACTCTTCGACAGAAAGGACACATGACGCAACTGCTTACCATCTCCGACTACCACGGCACGCTTGCTGCGCTGCACCGCTGGTAGAGCGCTGGCAATATCACACTGGGTTGCTTCGTCAAAGATCACCAAATCGAAAAGCGACCCAATATTGGGTAGTACCTGACTTATTTCATCCAGCCCGACCAGCCAGATCGGATAGGCCTGAAGGATGACATTAAAATCCAGCTGGGCGAATCGTTCCGCCTGGCGCTTGGAAGTTCGAGACCGGAGCGCCTGATTGAACAGCGACAGTGTCCCCCGCTCCGTATCCAGCAGCTGCGTCAGACGGTTTAACCAGACAGCGTTCAGGTACTGTGTCGCCGCTTTTTCAAAAGTATCCCGACGACGACCAATGGACGCCTGTTGCGCCCACAGTGTTTCTGTATCGGGGAAGGATCCGTAAACCGCCCCCAACACCTTGACCAGCCAGTTGGGCAATGTACTGGAACCGAATTTCCTTGCCCCACGCAAGGCGCGTGTAAAGCGCCGCTCTTCCCGGCACAGCGCCTCGTAGGCCTGGTCGCGATCTTTGCGGACCTCCGAGAGTGGTTTGCTCGCGGCGTCTACCCCTTCTTTGAGAACCGACTCCAGATGGGACTTCAGGCTTTGGGAAACCCCATTCTCCCCTGCCCGCACAAACCCGGCTTGCAACCCGTAACCACTGGCAAGCTTCTCGCCCACCACATCAATGGCCTGCGGTGTTTTGGATACGATAAGTACCGATTCTCCCTGCAAGATGCGATCAATTGCCATCGCCGCAATGGTGAAACTTTTCCCCGTACCCGGAGGCCCCGAGACTAAACTCAAGCCGCTCTTGGCGGCATTGTGCAGTGCCCGCTTTTGCGCTTCGCTCAGCAGCCCGGGCAGCACATTTGGGGTGCTGGCAGAGGACTTGGTCTGCTGCCCGCCCTCACTCAGCAACTGCAAGACCGGCCGAGACAAATCTTCACGCTCGGTCAGCAACGTCAACTCATGCAGGACGCCACGTACCCCCTTGCTGCGATCCGCGAGAACCACACAAGCCGTCGACGACAACTGCAAGCCTTTTTGACTCGCTCTCGCCGCCACTTCATCACCACTGAGCAATCGGGGCCAACACCCAAGCTCCTCCACATCACCCAACACACTGTACTTGTGCAGCCATCGTCCCATCGCGGCCACCTGGCTCGTATCCAGCGGCCAGCGAGGTACCGGAAATTGCTCGACAGCGGCCGAGTCTTCTTCAGGTTTCAGCAATAGCCGTAAGACTGGAAGGTTTATCCGTATATCAGTCGCATCTGCCTCGAGAAAGATGTCCTCATCACGAGTCAGGGTTGCCGGGGTGTAAATAAGCGGCGCGCACAGTTTACGCTGGGAAGCAAAGCCACCGGCACTGGCGATGCTGCCGGTAACAGAGAAAATGCAATAAACCAGCTTCCGCTCCCTACGATAGCTATCACTGAGCTCCCGCAAATTCTCAGCAGCCGAAGAAACCAAAGGCACACGCGGCAGCGAGCCGGAAGCCAGCTCATCTTCACCTTCAAGATAAATTCGACGATTTTTGGGAAGTTTCTCAATATTGGAAATAGAGAGATCGTAGCTGTCCGCCCTGTAGCAGCGGCGGAAATATTCGATTATTGGTGAAAGCTTATGCGGCATGCCGGAATCTTATTAAAAAAGCTCCGAGGCATTGTATTCGGGTTAAAACTTGGAGAACAGCTCAGTCGTACTCCCAACAGGGAGAGCACGACTCGCCGCCCCCATAAAGATTGCCTCTATCAGCCACTTCTCCCCCCTGGACCAGCAAAGAACCACAAAATCAGACCGATCACCGGCAGAATCAGCACTACCAGCACCCAGATCACCTTCTTCAGCGTGGAAGCCGAGCTTTGCAGGATCTTTACGATTGCGTAGATATCGGCAATTAGTATCAACAGTCCTAATAGCCCTTCCATATCAACCTCCCGAAGATTGACCATCCCTTAAGCATGAAGCCCAAGTATAGAATCCGGATCGAAGATTCCTAATGTTCGGAGATGGGTGTCGGAGGATAGGTGTCGGAGGTAGGTGTCAGAATTGACAGTCAGGCTGCAATAAAGGGGGGGGATTGAGGAAGGGATATCGGGGAAAGGACAGTGGAGGAAGGACAGTAAAGGCCGTGTCGTGGGCACGGGAGCCCTGCCACTCCCGTGCCGCTTTTCTGGTTTGCTGTTTGCCGCTGAAACGCTCTCCGGACTTGGCCTTCACATGAGGGCCGCCTTTACGCAACAGCGGGTTGCAGGCAACGCGATTGCGACTTGGTTTTAGAACAGCCGCGCTGCGCACAGTCTTTCGGGTAGATTTCCCCGATCGTTTTTTCGACATTAATAGTCTCTCCTTTTCATAACGATGTTTATCCTTTGATGCAGACCACCTGCTTCAGGGTATGCACCACATCCACCAGGTCACGTTGGTTTTCCATCACCCGGTCGATATCTTTGTAGGCCGCCGGAATCTCGTCGATGACGCCCTTGTCCTTGCGGCACTGTACCCCGCGGGTCTGCGCCTCCAGATCCTCCCGTGAGAAGCGCTTGCGCGCAGCGGTCCGACTCATACGGCGACCGGCGCCGTGGGCACAGGAACAGAAGGACTCCGGATTGCCACGGCCGCGAACGATGTACGAACGTGCCCCCATGGAACCCGGAATGATTCCCAACTGATCTTTCTGCGCACTGATCGCGCCCTTGCGGGTCACAAATACATCGCGCCCAAAGTGCTGCTCACGCACCACATAATTGTGGTGGCAATTGATGGCCTCAGAGGTCAGCTGGAACGGCGGCAACTGTTGCTGTAGTACGCTCACTACCAGCTTCATCATCTCCTGGCGGTTCACCCGCGCGTATTCCTGCGCCCAATGCACGGCCTCGATGTAATCGTCGAAGTGGCCGTTGCCTTCGCTGAAATACGCCAGATCTCGGTCGGGCAGATTATGCATATGCCCTTCCATGTCCCGCTTTGCCAGGCGGATAAAGTGCTGGCCGATGGCATTGCCAATGCCACGGCTACCGGAGTGCAGCATCACCCAGACCATATTGTCTTCGTCGAGACAGATCTCGATAAAGTGATTGCCACCACCCAGGGTCCCCAGTTGGGTTACCCAGGTTTCCTGTGGTTTGCGCAGCTTCTTCAGCAATTCCGGGTGCTTGGCAAATAGGTGATCCGCCCCCCCGCCAGCTGTTTTGCTGCCGCTTCACGAGCGCTTATCCGCTTGTGTCGACCAAACCCCACCGGTACACGGCGCTCAATCGCGTCACGCAGCGGCTTCAGATTGTCCGGCAGCTGGTGTGCTTGCAGAGACGTGCGCACCGCGTTCATACCACAGCCGATGTCCACCCCCACAGCGGCGGGAATAATGGCGCCGAGGGTGGGAATTACAGACCCTACCGTTGCACCAATCCCCATATGCACGTCCGGCATGGCCGCCACGTGAGAATGCACAATCGGCAACTGGGCGATGTTTTTAAGTTGTTGCAATGCTGCCGCTTCCACATCCTCGGTATAGATTTTTACCGGCACGGTATTCGGCGGTGCATTGCTGTTCAGTACCATTTTTACAGGCATAATGATTCCCTGGATTTCTCCACGATTTATAGCTTGGAAATGCCTTTCCGAGTACCAGGCGGTGTTTCCAGATAGATTACCGAATGCTCGGTATCAGAAACGAAAAAGCCCCGGCACAAGCCAGGGCTTCAGGAAGTTCCGGCTTGAAAGGCATCGATTTTCTGACACCTTTCAAGCTCGAGCGCATGAAAGGTAAATCAGTTCGATTTGTTGATTAATCTCGGGTTGTACATTTCATGGCTCCTTTGACGGGCACACAGAGTGTGCGTTAATAATTGCCGGCAAGCATATTGCCTGAAAAAAGTAAGTCAACCCCTTTTCGAAAAAAAGCAGAGACCCCGCCCGGTATGAAAAGCAACTTCTTTCGCGCCCAACCAACGCATAAACGGAATCACCTGACAACAGCACTCATTGGCGGTATCGCCCTTTTCTCTATCGGCGGCGGTGCAATGGCTGCAGATTCCATCCCTTCTATCCAGGCGCCCTTACCGCCGCTACTGCCCTGGCAAGGCGCCTCCGAGCAACTGATTGTCAGCGAAGGACAATGGGTGACACCAGCGGAGGCAACCGGCTTCAAAACTACCCCCGATTACACCGCCACCCGAGCCTTCGCAGAAAAGCTCGCCGCAGCGAGTAAAGATATCCGCGTTGAAGATATTGGCCACGCCAGCAGTGGCCGCGCCATCCAGTTGATCACCCTCAGCGCCGATGGCAGTGACCCGCGCAACAACGGCAAACCTACCCTGCTCGCCCAGGCCGGAATCCACTCCGGTGAGATTGACGGCAAGGATGCGAGCTTTATGTTGCTCCGGGATTACATCAATGGCGATCAGGAGCTGCAGCGGCTGGTGGAACGCGCAAATCTGCTGATCATCCCGATTCTCAATGTGGATGGCCACGAACGCGCCGGCCCCTATACCCGCATGAATCAACGGGGACCGGAAAATGCAGGCTGGCGCACCAACGGCAACAACCTGAATCTCAACCGCGATTACACCAAGCTGGACACGCCGGAACTGCGTGCAGTGATGGACATCATCAACGACTACCAGCCAGAGCTATATCTCGATATCCACGTCACCGATGGTGAGGACTACCAGTACGACATCACCTACGGTTACAACGGCGCTTTCGCCAGCGACTCCCCCGCAATCGCTACCTGGCTGGAACAACAGCTGCAGGGCGATATCGACTCCGCCCTCAAGGAAGCCGGCCATATTCCGGGGCCGCTGATCTTCGGAGTCAACTACGACGAGTTCTCCGATGGCATCAGCCATTGGACAGCCAGCCCACGTTTCTCAAACGGTCTCGGCGACCTGCGCCACACACCCACCGTTCTGGTAGAGAACCATTCGCTCAAACCTTACCGCCAACGCGTTCTCGGCACCTATGTACTGATCAAGGCTGCTCTAGCCTCTGTGGCGGAGCACAGCAGCGCACTGCAGAAAGCCATCGCCAGCGACCGGAAACGCCGCCCCAGGACCCAGGTTCTGGCCTGGAAAGCCAACGACGAGCCGGATCTTTCTGTCTACGCAGACAAGCCCTTCAAAGGCATGGCCTACGAGAAAACAAAGAATCCCATCAGCGGTGACGAGCGGGTAGTCTGGCTGGGCAAAGCCAAGGACTACTTCAAGCTCCCGGTATTCCGGGACGAAGTGAAAGCTGTAGAGGTAACAGTCCCCAAGGCCTTCTACATTCCGCGCCACGACGCCCTCGTGATCTCCAGGCTCAAAGCCCACGGAATCCAGTTAGGCAAGCCCAAACGGGAATCCGCAACCCTCACGCGCTTCAGTATCAGTGAACCCGAATTTGCCGAGGCTCCCTTTGAAGGGCATCTCCGGGTCAATGCAAAATTCACCAAGGAGAATATAGAAACTTCGCTGGCGAATTACATCGAGGTCAGCACCGACCAGCCGCTGGGTGAAGTGGCGGTGGCACTGCTCGACCCCAGAGGGCCGGACTCCTTCTTCCAGTGGGGATTCTTCAACCAGAGCTTCCAGCGCACGGAATACGCCGAGCCCTACGCCCTGGTCCCTCTGGCCGAAAAGATGCTGGCACAGGATCCAAAACTCAAAAAGGCGTTTGAAGAGCGCCTGCAGGACAAGTCCTTCGCCGACGATCCCCGTGCACGGCTGGCCTTCTTCTACGAGCGCAGCCGGTATTACGACCAGGCGTATATGAAATATCCGGTTTTGATGCAGTATTAATGGGTGTCGGGGAGAAATCAGGTTAAACAGTGAGCGAATTTTCCGTTAACCCTATGATTTCCATACAAATTCCCAAAGTACCTCTTGACCTCCCCGCCACCGCTCTGTATTGTTCGCCTCCTCGACGCGCTCGTAGCTCAGCTGGATAGAGTACCTGGCTACGAACCAGGCGGTCGGAGGTTCGAATCCTCCCGAGCGCGCCATACAGAAAAGGCCTGATCCGCAAGGATCAGGCCTTTTTTATTGTCTTCTACATTGTCTTCTGCCAGCTCCGGCCTCACCCCTCGGGATCAGCCGGATATACGGCAATCAGTACTGGCTGACATCAGACGGAGACACATCGCAACTGGCCGTATTCCAGCGTTCACCGTACTTGGTCGAAGAACTCCCCTTCTGCACACCCAGGTATTCCTCACATACCGGCGGATTACTGCTGCTGTAGTTCAGAATCCGCAAATCCCGGATGGTGGCCACATCGCCGTAGTTACCGTTGACCCCGGCAATAGAGCCGATATCCGCATTGATATTTACATCGTAAATCAGCGCATTGCGCGGACCACCGTTGTTGGTGCAGTTACCACAGGAGCGCCACAGCTTGCCGTGGGTTCCCACAGCGGTAAATCCGCCGGTAATGATCGTGGTGCTGTTTTTGGAGTTATGCTGAAAG
Organism: Microbulbifer celer; assembly: GCF_020991125.1. Taxonomy (NCBI): domain Bacteria; kingdom Pseudomonadati; phylum Pseudomonadota; class Gammaproteobacteria; order Cellvibrionales; family Microbulbiferaceae; genus Microbulbifer; species Microbulbifer celer. The sequence continues at coordinate 1,449,211 of NZ_CP087715.1, read as the reverse complement.
ATCTTGTCCGGATTGCCGCCATACCCACCATTACTGTTATAGGCAGACCCACCGACAATGGTCATTGTCCCGCCCTCTGACTTGTTGGTGGCCGCGTCCTCGCAGATATCATTCCAGACAACATCCGCCAGGGTACAGTTACCGCCCTCGCAGTGGATACCATCTGCACCGCCATTCGCGGCGAGCTTTACATTGCGGACCGAAGCATTATTGAGCCTCAGCACCGGCGACTGGGATTCGCTGTCACCGGTGCAACTGAGGCCGATTGTCTTACCGCCACAGTCCACAAAGCGGTCACTGATGGATGCGCCGGCATAGCATTCACTGGAGCTACCCACTCGCTGGAACGCCCACAGCTGGCCGGCGCCGCCCCAGTAGGTAAACAGACGGGCATCCGCTCCCGCATACATACTCATTTCCCACACATCGATGGCCTTGTTACTCAGCTTGGAGCTAATCGAGTAATAATCGCCGCCCTGATGATCAATCCACCAGCGCTGGTTGTCGCCGCCGGTGTACGTCCACTGACGAACCTCCGCACCGTCTTCGGTATTCCACTCATAAACATCGAGAGACTTGCCACTGTGCACCGGGCGGATGGAATAACTTCCATCCGACAACTGGGTGACATCGAACTGCTGATTGTTATTACCCAGCGTCAGCCAGGTCATCACATTGGCACCATCGGCGGTATCGAAGTCACTCACATCCAGCGCATTACCGTTAAGCTTGGAAACGATGACATACCGGCCCGAGGAAATGGCCGATGCGTTTGCACACAACAGCAGCAAAGAAAGAATTAATAGAACTTTTCTCATCACACTATTCCTGATTTTTTTACATTATTTTTGGATTTGGGTTCATTCAGGAACGAAGAACCAAAGCCGTCGTGAAGCCACAAGACTTCAAACGTCAACCCGGCACCAGAAACAAGATGGCAAACCGAAAGGCTACAGCGCGTTACATGCAGCATTGGTCGAGGCAAAGAAAACCTCGACGGCAGGATCATAAACAATATTATATTTTTATACTACTTATCGAACAGTATTGAGACTTCTGTTCCAATTAGCCGTAAAAAGCAATATCCACACTCCGAAAATGACGAATAGAATAATCCTTATGCCAAATACTACAGTTCACACCAAATTCTGCTGGTCAACCTTCGACCAGCTGACATCCACCGAGCTCTACGAAATCCTTCGCACCCGCCAGGAAGTATTCATCGTGGAACAGAACTGCGCCTATCAGGATGCGGACGAAATAGACCAGCGCGCCTGGCACCTCACTTGCTGGGACAGCAACGCTGAGGCACCCACCCTGCTCGCCTACCTGCGGGTAGTGATGCCGGGAGAGAAATACAGCGAACCCTCTATCGGCCGGGTGCTGACTCGAAACAGTGTACGAGGCACCGGGGTCGGTAGAGAGTTATTACGACTGGGGATTCAACACACACAGCGAGAATACCCGCAGGCCGCCATTCGTATTTCAGCGCAGTTGTATCTAAAGCGTTTCTACGAAGAGTTTGGGTTTGAACAAACTTCCGGGACCTATGATGAAGATGGCATTCCACACATAGAGATGGTGCACCACGCTTCCGGATGATATGCGCCGATAAACTGGCCCGCCGCCATCACATGGAGGACAGAGGACAGACGATGTGCAGCCTATTTGACGCTGATGACAGAGAGCCAGCGTGGCAAGAATCCGGTGGGCGGTCAGCCGCTGATGGTGCGACCCGTCGAGCGAGTGGCTCCAACTAACTACACAGGCCCTCAAAAGCGAGTCTAAAAATTCATTCCACGTGTCGCCCTAGTATGCATGCAATCTAAACTTGCCCGAGAGGCAACTTAAACCGCTTGGAAAAGAACACTCGACAAACCTACAAAGTAGGTTTATAAACCTACTTTGTAGGTTTTAAAACCCACTTTATAGGTTCATCGATGATCGAAGCAATTCTGGGCTCCCTGAGCGCCGAACGGGTTCTGCTATTCATTACCGCCAGAGAATCTGGTTACGCGGCAGAGATAGCCAAGACGTTCTCCACTGACCTCAGCCCAATTCAGAAACAGCTGGATCGCATGGAGCGAGATAGCCTGTTGATCAGCCAAAAAGTCGGGCGGACCCGAGTTTATAGCTACAACCCCCGGTACCCTTTTGTGCCCGAGCTGAAACTCTTGATAGAAAAGGCCCTAAGCATGCTCCCCGATGAACTTCGTGAACAACTGGAGCTAGATCGTCGCCGCCCCCGGAAAAAGGGCAAGCCATTATGAGCCCCATAAGTGGACTGACTCGTCTTGAACTCGCCGCCTTAATCGCAGAGACCTTAAAGAAGGCGGGCATCAACGTGGTTCTTTCGGGAGGCTCCTGCGTCTCAATCTACTCGTCAGAAAACTATGTATCCAAAGATCTGGATTTCATTGATATCAGTCTGAAGAGCAACCGCCAGATCGCCAAAGCCATTCAGTCACTCGGCTTCGAAAACCAGCCCAAAAACAGCCGTCATTTTATCCATCCCGACACAGAGTTATCTGTAGAGTTTCCCTCAGCACCACTGACTATCGGCGATGAATACATTCCATCCAGTGCTGTGAACTCGATAGCGACAGAACACGGCACCCTCAGGTTGCTGACTCCAACGGACTGCGTGAAAGACAGGCTGGCGAACTACTACTATTTCGGTGATAAACAGTGCCTGGAACAGGCCCTTTTGGTTGCCAGAGCGCACCCGGTCAATCTTGCAAGTTTGCAACGATGGCACGACAACGAGCAGGAGCAAGAGGGTTATCAGGACTTTCTAATCTTATTGAGCGAGAAGTGAGCGATATATAGATTCATAGTGCCTCCAGTGGCTCACTAGCCTATTCCTTACCAAGCAATTTAGGTGGCTAAGACGGTAGCAACTCAACGAGAAATGAAAACTTTTATTTCGGCAGCAAAAACCCGACTATAGAGATAGCGACCATTAAGGCGGGCTGAATTCGCACCACAGTTACTACCGACAAGGACTCACAATGCTCAACTTTCTACTCTGGCTCATACTATTCGTTTTCTGCTGGCCGCTCGCTCTGCTCGCTCTTCTGCTGTGGCCAATCGTCTGGCTTCTGTCACTGCCATTTCGCCTTGTGGGCATCACCTTCGAGGCCCTGTTTGCGTTCCTGCGCGCAGTACTCATGTTGCCCGCCCGTGCGCTGGGACATAAACCGACAACATAGATGGGTTATCCAGCCGCAGCGCTTTGCCCATCGAGACAAGATAGGCGCCCGTCGAGCAGCCATTCCCACAAGCCTCATCCGCTAGCGTCGACGAATGGCGCCCCGCATATTCAAATATCTTGGGACTGCCACTCCCGTTATTTCCAATCGATATTTAAAAACGCCCGTACCTGGGCATTCATCACCCTCTAAACATACTAATTATAATACTATTGTATTACCTATTAAAAATAGGTGTCGATCACGCTTAAGTAGTGCGTGCTTTCCCCAAAAATAACGAATGAATGGATAGTACAAGATGGATAGTACAATGATGAAAATGAGAGATACCTTCAGGGTATTGGGTCTATTTTTCGGCCTGCTTTGCGCTCTACAGGGCCATGCCATTACCTTAAATGGCACCACGGATATTCACGATCCTTCAACCATCGTAAAAGATGGTGATACCTATTGGACCTTTGGTACTGGCGCAGGGGCAGGCAACTTCCCGATTAACGCGCTCTATTCCACCGACCTGATCAACTGGTCGCGAGGCCCATCACCGGTGCCCCTTAATACTTATCCCAACTGGATCAATGACAAAGTCCCGGGGTTTGATGGCAACTTCTGGGCACCTGATCTGATTAAAATGAACGGCAGGTACTACCTGTACTATTCGGCGTTTTCCAACACCACCGGAATGAAATCGGCCATCGGCGTTATGGTGACCGACTCGCTGAATAACCCCAACTGGCAAGATCTAGGCATGGTGGTCTCCACCGTCGACGAACCCTATTCCGGTGGGCAGCCCGTCAACGCGATTGATGCCGGGCTGTTTCGCGATGCCGATAACAATGTCTGGATGGTCTACGGCTCGCACTACGCCGGTATCTACATGCGCCAGATCAATCCAGCCACCGGCCACTTGCTGAACGGCAACCGCTACCCCGTGGTTGGTAACAACGGCGCCTGGCACGAGTTTGAAGCCGCCCAGGTACAGTACATAAACGGCTACTACTATATGTTCGTCAATCTGGGCGAATGCTGTGCCGGTAACGAAAGTGACTATTACATTGTCATGGGACGCTCCACCAGCCCGACCGGCCCTTATATTGATCAGGGCGGCGTCGACATGTGGAACCACGGCGGCAGCCCTGTTCTTGCCACCGACGGCATCTACATTGGCCCCGGGCATTTCGGTTACCTGAACAACCACGGCCAAAACCTGGCGACCATTCATTACTACGATGGCACCAGCCCCACCGGTTGGCCTGCCCGTTTGGACATCCTGGAAATGTCATTTTCCAATGGCTGGCCGACGTTTAACCGCAACTTCTCGCTGGCCGATGAACCCGCCGGCCCCCTGTCAAATGGCCGGGTAACCTTCACCTCTGTGCACAGCGGAAAACTGTTAGAAGTGCAGTCTGGCAGCCACGACGACGGTGCCAACGTTGTCCAGTGGGAAGACAACGGCAGCGCGAATCAGAAGTGGGATATTGTCAATTTAAACAACGGCTATTACTCCATACGCGCCGCCCACAGCGGTAAATCACTGGACGTGTACGGCTGGAGCACCGAAGACGGTGGCGAGATTCGCCAGTGGGAATACCAGGGCGGCGAAAACCAGCAATGGCAGATTATCGATGAAGGCAACGGCACCTATGGCATTATTTCGCGCTTTAGCGGTAAAGCGTTGGATGTCTACGAATTCAGTACCGAAGACGGCGGTGACATTCGTCAGTGGGAGTACTGGGGTGGCGAGCCACAACGCTGGATTGTTAACTATCAATAAGGCCATCTTTTAATCAGCGAAGGCATCGCGCCACTCGGCGCGGTGCCTCCAGGGCCAAACAGCACACCTCCTACTCCAACTGCTGCGAGATGCCCACCGAGTGCGCTCAACACTCCCCGCACCACCGCCCCGCGTCTGCCCCCTCCCCCAATACGCTATCGCGTCAAGCACGTCCTTGTGGAAGAATACGCCACCTCCAAAAATGACCAGTTAACGGGGATACAACGTTGTACAAAGTATTTATGGCAGCCATCGCTGCGACGACATCCATCTCAGCCAATGCGCAAGTCAGCGACCAGCGCCCAGGCTTCCTGGATAAAGCCTACCTCCGCAGCAGCATCGGGGTAGCGAGCCTAAAACTCGACGAAAGGGCCGAAGACTTTACCAAGGACCGCAGTTTCGGCTTCTCTGTGGTTGGCGGCTATCAATACAATCGCTATATCGCCTTCGAACTTGGTCTCTACGATATCGGCGAGAGCGATACTCACATAGATTACGAATATGGCGACCTGGCACTCTATGGCGAGGAAGGCAGAGTACGGGGGACCCAGACTTTCGCCGGGCGTTTGCTCGGGGCATCCGTCCGGCTGCACACCGACATGCAACAACCCGTCTACGTAGGATTCTCGGCCGGATATCAATACTGGAGAGTCGCTACGCTTTCCAATTTGATGCAGGAATACACATACGACCTCGGCTTTTTTTATGAAGAATACTCGGAGGAACCTCCGATATCTGAAAGCTATAGGTATGAGAGCAGAAGAAGCGAGAACGGCCAGGATCCCTTTTACGGTGCCTTTGCCGTATGGAACGCGCCGATCGGGGAACTGGGACTGGAATACACCCAGTTCGCGGTAGATGGTGACCAACCTGCTCTGCTGACCGGCTCCTATACCGTTCGGTTTTGATCGATCAGCCTGTTAGCTGTCAGCAGACGAAAGGGGCCACTGGCCCCGCTCTCTGTGGGGAATGGCGGCGTGCGATGACTCGCGGCTTCGCTCCTGGATCAGAATGGGTTTACATGAAAGCTGTTGAGTCAAGGTTTGACCGTTAGCTCCTCCCTTCGCCGAGCTGTCCCGCGGCCCTACTCCAGAACGAGCCAGCCTGCCGTTGCGGGCGCTGCATGTCATCAAAGAGAGACTCAACAAGTACGGCCAAGAAGCTCAAAAATTGATTGGACTGCTATTTCAGGGGAGATCCAGGGTTATCACGCGCTTTCACGAGTGGACAGTTCGACCGGTTGCTGAATTTGAAAGTTACGGAGTGGAAGCGAGGGCAATAGGAGGGGCTAACGCCCCTCCCTTGGAGTACTGTCAATAACTGTACGGCCGCAGCTCAAAAGCCACTGTCAGCGTAATTTTCAACCTAAAAGTGCCATAACTTGAGAGTCATCACGCCATTAATGATAAGATTGTACAACCTATGGATACCTAGCTTGATAACAACTTGGAAATCGCATTTTTGACTAAAGCGCTTCGTGATCAATGCGAGAATGAATGCGTTGCCCAAGACTGTTTTGGGATTAATGTAACTGAAGTCTTGAAAAAAAGACTGGCTGATATTCGTTCAGCAACCACGGTATTTGACTTGCTGGTGGGGAAGCCTAGGCCAATACTGGAAAATGGAGATGAACTGTTTGTTCTGGAGTTAGCTGATCAATACTTAATCAAATTTTCAGCTAATCACGTTTCAAACCCTAGATTAGTCAATGATCAAATTGACTGGTCAAAAATTTACCGAATTAAAATTTTAGGGATCGAGAAATAAAATGAACAATTCCATAGCTTTTCAGCCAAATTGGGCAAGCCCTCCTGGCGATACAATAAAAGACATTTTGCATGAGAAAAATATCGAAGTTAGCGAGTTTGCACGAACAATAGAAAAGTCTGTCAGAGACACCGCTAAATTACTAAAAGGTAATTTTCCTATAGATGAAGAATTGGCACTTGATTTGGAAAAAATCGTCGGTGGCTCGATGGAATTCTGGATCAACCGTGAGAAGCAATATAGAAATGATCTACTTCATATAGCTAATAGCGAAAATGAGCAAGAGACCTGGTTGTCCAAGTTTCCAACTAGAGATATGGCAAGTTTTGGGTGGATTCCGAAGACAAGATCAAAAAGAGAAAAATTCAAAAATCTACTGGATTTTTTTAAAGTTTCATCCATGCAAGAGTGGGAAAATAAGTACAAAGGTCTAATTTTAGACACTGCATTCAGAACAACTGAAACCTTTGAGCCTGTTGTAGAGGCAACTATATCTTGGCTTAGGCAAGGGTCTATCGTAAGTGAAAATTCAAACTGCACACCACTGTGCAAGCGGAAACTTTTAAGCGCCACAGATAAAATAAAAACACTGAGTCAAGAAAAAAACCCTGCAACATTTCTCCCTCCACTTAAGGAAATACTAGCCAACTGTGGAGTTGTACTTGTTATTGCCCCAACCCCCTCTGGCTGTAGAGCAAGCGGAGCGACGTTTTCAACTCCAAATGGTAAAGCAGTGGTAATGCTTAGCTTTAGATACCTTTCCGATGATCATTTTTGGTTCACTCTGTTCCATGAAATAGGTCACCTGATTCTCCATAGTGATCGCGAGTTATTCATAGAAGAAAAGCACATATCGGAAGCTGCGGCAGAGACTGAAGCCAATCAGTTTGCAAGAAACATCCTCATTCCAGAAGAATACGAGAATGAATTCTCAAAATTAAATTCACGAAAATGGAGAGAAATCATTCGCTTCGCAAAGAAATTAAAAATTTCTCCAGGTATCGTCGTAGGGCAACTCCAGCACGCAGGATTGTTGAGGCATGACTATCTGAACAAACTAAAGAATAGATACAATTGGAAATCTATACCTCAACATTAATTAACCTCTGAATCTGACGTGCCGTTCTGGACTTTTTTGCCAATTACATAACGCATCTTCTAACACTTGCATACTCAAATATCCAAGTGACATGTTCTCATTTAGCAGGACTAGAAAGCCTTCTAAATTTTCAGTGCTTTCATTTGAATCTCGACTACCAGTGAAAAGTAGCTTTGCACCTTTTTTGGGGCCGGTGGCCATCTTCAAGTAGGCACGAGGAGGGGATATATCAACAACACCGACTTTGGCCAACATCGTCAAATAATCAAATATTGACAACCTAGAGAAACGTCGCACAAAAAACATTGAGTTATACAAGTAATCAAAGTGAGCATTCGGACAACAGTCGACTTCCTGTTGCGTAAAGGAGAAAAATGCTTGATGACTCCCGCCAACCCATTCAACGTAGCTCCGCACTACATTTATCGGGCTTCCCTGTACATTCGGTCTTAATGATTCATATTTTCGATGATTTCCGAACGCCCCACCTATATTCATATAGTTGCGTTCAAGCCATACACCAAAATCATCCAAATTACCGCACACCCTCTCCCAGGACCAAATATCGGCACCCAATGCTCCGTATAAGTCTCGAACTCTCACCCAGCCGGATCTGGCATTTTTACCTACATGGATAGCCAAGAAAACCAGCCAGCATGCCTCATCGATGCTTCCTTGCTCTTGATAGTGGACTGCCGCCTTTATAGGATCAAACATGTCATTAGTAGGATCAGAAACTTGCTCAGAAACCCCCCTCTCGCTAAGTACACGAACGTAATCAATTCTTCTAATGCTATCTATAAACTGCTCAACCAAGCAGCTACGCATATTTTCGTTACGTATCCCCTGGAGCGGAACAACCCCATCGAGCTGCTCCAGCTGGTTTCCTAGCAGTGCCCGATACTCTTCACGACTCATAATTTGCACAAATACGCCCTCATGAATAACTAGAAATCCATTTCTTAATGGAGCTTTTAACTTTTTTCGTCACTCCAAAACTGCTCTGGATGTTATGGTTAAACCCGACAACCTTTATACTCCTTCCTAATTCAACTCCGTTGACATGATCGATACTACCAACGTAAGAAACACCCTTAACATGCGCCCCATTACTCCGAGGCAGGCACCAGGAAGCCTTCTCCCTTATCGAAAAGTTAGCTTGAGTGACCTTGTTAAATTGATTGACCACGGTTGCACCGTTCAAAACAATCAGTTTTATCTTTGATATCTTTAACAAGTTAGCAAGAGAGCCTATAGAGCTCTCAAGCAAGATTTTTTTCTCTGCAGAATTTAAGCTTGACCATTTGCAGTCAGTTGCGAACGGCACTAAATCCAAATGGCATGCGGGAGACATTTCATTGTAATAAGAGAATCCGGTACCCGATATTAATTCATCCAAAGCACCAAACCACCTATCATAAGGGTTTTTCTCGAAATATTTTCTGCAAGAAATTTCAATTCGAGATAAGTGACTCCCTTTAACATCAGACCAATTTTTTACCCCCAAAGATTTTAAAGTCTCGAATCTCCGGTCCTTACCATTCAACTCCAACCCGGCATCATCAACGAACTCTTTATTGCTCGGATTCAGCCCTAACGTCGCCACATAAGACTTCACAGGATCACCAAATGAAGGAACTGGCGTACTCCAAGGTATCACTTGAACACGTGAGCGCTCCAAGCTATCCATTTTCTTAACCAAATCAAGGATTGTACTTTTAATAACCCCCTCCAAATCAGGCTCCTTCCTTCTCGAAAAGCTCTCTTTGCTTCGTCACCTCTTTCAAAACTCTCTCCCGCATTGCTATATACGGAACATATATTTCCGACGAAAGCTTACTCTTTAAATAGGAAACTACCTGAGCCCCACCCGCTGTTTTGGACTCCCTAAAAATAAGCAGAAGTATAATCAAATCCTTCCAATAACTTCCGACATCAATTTTCTCTATATCAATTTTTTCGCCCCTCCGGATTCTCCCTTCCACGTTAAGTAAAACCTCTATACTTGGCCAAGGATCGCCAGTAGGCATAGGCGGCATTGGTATGTTTGACTGGAAGCCTTCGTCAATAAAACTAACCGCCTTTGTTTCCTCTACATCGTACAAATGCAAACTTCCAACTGAGTGCTTATAAGTTCCCACCTTTACTTTTAGTGTTCTTGCGACTATCTCCTGTAAAAATGTGAATGCAAAAATATCGTGTGGCAACCCTCTAAATGCATCGTTTGACCGCATGTTTACATGCAGATGCAGCATTTCTTGACGAACGAAAAACTGTAACGTGCAGGTGCAAGGAATATCTGTATGATGTTCGAAAAGATCTTCACCATCGAAAAGCTGGATCACCGCTCTCCTAGTTGAGCTCTTCCTTTCAAGAAGCTCAATCACATTTGCTAGTTGATCGTAATGTCCTCGATGCCGAAAGATCCTGGGGCCATAACCGCCGTAAATAGTCTTGCCATCATCGGAATTCTCACCGTAACGTGGAAGGTAGTACTCAATAAAGTCCACTTCGTTTGAGCCCGAGAGATACCACAGCAGCTCACCTAAAGCGCTAAAGAGCTTTCCCTTAGTTTCCGATCGACTTAGCCTGGAAAGTGGGTTTTTAAGCTCGAGAAGTACGCCAATTAGCTCTGTAGACTTCCCGCGAGTTGAGCTAACAGAGCGACCTTTTGAAAAAAGCCTTGTAAATACCGTTTGGAGCAGATCATCCAAACTGGATTCAGACAAAAACACTTGCGATTCCTTTCTTCTTATCTTTTTTGACCGAGATCTCAAAACCCGGGTGAGCGAATTCTCCATTAGGAAAATATCCTAACTTCCAGGGTACTTGCAATGCTTTCGACGACAATGAGGGAGCGAATCTTAGATGACTTGCAGATAACCACTAGAGGATCGCACACTTACAAAAGACGGCAATAGCAGATCTGAGCTCTGGACTTAAATTCCAGACACAAAAAAGCCCGCTCAATTGGCGGGCTTCTAAGCCGTTGATTTACAACGATTGTATGGTCGGAGCGGCCGGATTTGAACCGACGACCACCACACCCCCAGTCTAGCTGGAACACTAACCCAAGTTATTGATTCTAAATGTGAAAACGACAATCACCAAGCTTCACCCGTGACCGAATAGCCGCGACGTGAGATCATACCCTGAAAGGAGGTCAAAATATGATCAAATCATGGCTTTTCGGCCGACTCAAGCCGGGCCCAGGCGGAAGAACTATAGAGGAGCCCGGCATCATACCGGATTGGCTCATTCTGGCCGGAATGGGCACTATCGCCGTTATGTTTTTGGGTTTGCTGCTCTGGATAATGGCAGGGGCACTGTTTGGATAATTTTGAATCCGTTAGTACGCCTGCTCTAGCTGCCACACCATCTCAAAATCTGCGTTGCCATCCGTCTCTACCAGCACATACCACTGAGGGTTTATTTTCTCCCAGTACAGCTGCTGTGTGACGCCGATTTCTTGACCAACAGAGACGCCCAGGGCGAGATCGTAGTCAAACCCTATTTCTGCCACCTGCTCCAGGGTTGTAGGGCTGCTGCCGACATAGAGACGGGCAGTACCGGTGACCTCCTGAAGCCCCAGAGTAACCACCTTGGACATTTTGATTGAGTAGCTAACGCGGTGCGCCTGGAACCCGGCGTGAAGCTGTTTCGGGACGTTGAATTCTGCCGCGGTGGCGACACTGCAGAACGCGGAAAGAATGATCGCTAACAGGGTGGCAGTTACTGTTTTCATGGCTGTTTTCCTATGGTGGGATTCCATCGGCAAATCCCGTGGTTGAATTGACGTAGACATACCGTTTGATGCCCCCGCCAGTGAGAGAAATAGTGGTAGCACCGTCCTCGTGGTAGTTGTGCCCCCCGCCCTGTATATCCAGGGATACGGCATTAACCGCCCACGATGTGCCCGGGCTATCGACAACAATCAGGCTGTCTCCTGGCTGCCATCCGGCGGAATCCGGGGTGAGCGTGAATGCTCCGGAGCTGGAATCAGTCGGGACGATTATTGTGCGGCTGGTGTTGTCAGGTGCGGGGATCGTGAAGCTCGAGCTCTTAATAGGCTGAACAGTGGGGACCAGCGATGTGGCTGACACTCCGTAACTGAACCGGATAATGATGTTGTCGCCGGTATTGACCGTTCCAGACCCATCCACCCGATTGATGGGAATCAGGAACCAGGTGGTGTTATCTGTCGGCGTACCGGTGATTTCAAACCGAGCCCAATTGGCACCGCTGGAGGTCTGAGCGTAAAGAATGTCGCCAGCCCGCAATGTCTGAAATAGAGCCGTGAAATCGTTCCCAGTTGAACCGGATACGCTGATAGCCATGCTGGTGGCCGACACTGGAGCGTCGTCCGTGCGAACGAATCCAAGCCCCGGATCAACCATCGTGGTATCTGCGGCGTAGAACCAGTCTCCGGTGAACTCTGACGGTGGCGCTCGGTAAACCAGCCGATCGCTGGATTCATCCACAGTCGGGAACCGCCCATCCTCGCCAGTCTTGCTATCTGGCGTGTCGGCCAGATCATCAAACCGTATCGCCACCCCGGGGCCCGGGAATGTTTGCTGGTATCGAAACACCCCAAACTCGTTGTAGGCAGAAACCTGATAGCTGACCGTATCATCAACAAATATCGCAGGAAGCTGCCCCATCCTGTCCAGGGTAACCGGCTGGGCATGCTCTATCGTTGCGCCAGCATCAGAGAAAACGGGCGCCCGGGACATGGTGTCCGAATCTACAAACTCCAGCCGCCAGCGGGGCGCGAGAACAGAATTTAGTATCAGGTCTGGCTGAAACTCTACGATCGGCATCTGGTCACCGTAAAATTGTCGCGCTCATAAAGGCGCCGCCGCCGATAGTCGCGGACTGTCCCGATCCATTGACCAGTTCCAGCTGGAACGTCTGCCCCTCTGAAACCGAAATTTCGCCGGAGGAAATGTTGAATGCCAGCGGGGCGCTGCCGCCTATATCCGTCACGTAATTACCGTCAGCCGGATACGTCGCCGGATGGCTGCCGTCGCGCAGCAATCGCAATTGATAGCTACCCTCCTGGTTGACTGTCAATTTACACCCCCCCGTTATAGATACTCGGGTCACTCCAGCGGGTATGACAATTTCATTTGATACAACGATGTCAGCATCGTCGAAATCAGTGGCTGTGAATACAACAGTGGTATCTCCGCTGGGGGCGGGCTGAGTAGCACCGCGGGTGATTTTTGCCCCGAGCCCGATATTTCCTAAATCGACCTCCTGGCCCTCTAGCGCCGTAATGCGTGACTCATGGTCCGAAACATCAGTCTGCAGCTGGTCAATATCACTCTCAGCGGTCAGTAGGTCTCCCTCTACGGCCTCAACATCGAGCTGGAGCTGCGCAACGCTCTGGGAAAGACCCGCGCTATCCTCGATGGGGTACTCGTTCGTGGTCCACCTCTGAACGTCGTTGGCGTCGTCGAGAACCACCTTCGGCGGGTTGCCGGTGGAGTCGATATAGATCGGCGGGAACCGGCCAGCAGCGTCAGCTACGATGGGCTGCGGTGCGGGAGTGGATAGGCCTGCGTCGAGGTAGACAGTCAGGTCGGTGGTGGTGCCCACCTCATAGAAATAGAGCTGGTCACCAGACTCCACAATCGTGGCAAATACTGGCTCATGGAATATTACTGCGGTCACAATTGTGCCTCCTGAAACAAAAAGCCCCGCTCAGTGGCGGGGCTTAGTTACTGTCGGTAGTGGTCTGCGGGGGTGCTGTGGTTTGAGCTGGAGGCCAGAGCTTTGCCGCGGCGTCCATGAAATCTGGCGCCTTCCATATGAACGCAAAAACAAGAATTGGGATGCAGAGCGCCCAATACCGAAGGATTGGGATGTTCATCACCAGCCTCCTAATCTCTTTGGCTGCAAGCAGCCAGCTGCTATAATCCATTTATGCTCCTTGTCTATCTCAAGGGGTGAAATAAAAAGGCCCCGCCAGCTGCAACTGACGGGGCCTTTGTTTTTTGGCATGTCTACTTTTTCTGCTGTCTATCTGTCCAGTTGCACCCATAGACGGGGGCGGCTATGATTCTTCCTGGAGCCTCAAAACTCTTCACATAGCGGTAACCGCGCCCGACAGCCAGCGGTTTTTTTGTGCCTGCGATTTGCCTCGGGGTGCATCTTTTTATGTCGGGAGGGGACGGAAATAGCCTCCGGGTAATACCGTCCGCCCTCTATGTGGGGTTTTGAGCCTCCCGGCGCCCTAATTGGGCAACATCCCTCAAAAGATGCACATAGGAGGTCTCCATGACCGCTCAACCCCTTATCCCCACTGACGCTATCGTCCTGCATGACAATCAAGTGCGCACCACCTCCCTCAAGGTTGCCGAAGCCTTCGGCAAGCGCCATGACAACGTGATACGCAAGCTGCAAACCATTGATTGCTCTCAAAAATTCAATGAACTCAATTTTGAGGGCATTGAATACACCGATGGCCGCGGCCGTCAGAAACCGGCCTTCGAGATGACCAAAGACGGCTTTGTCTTCCTGGTCATGGGCTTCACTGGCCACAAGGCCGCCCAGGTCAAAGAGGCCTATATCGCGGCCTTCAACGAAATGGCCGCTCAGCTTTATGGAGGGCCTATTCAGGGCCTCACTCCAGCCCAGCAGCGCGAGATTCAGCAGATTGTCTCCCGCCTGGCCCAGCGCCCCGGCAACACCTACGCCAGCCTGTACCGAGGATTGAAGGACCACTTTCAGGTCGGCACCTACAAGGACATCCCGGCGGAGCGGTTCGGATCGGCCAAGGCGTTTCTAATGGGCGTGGAGTCGATCGAGGGCGACTACGAACCGGCCCCGCCGACCCTGTACCACTACCCCATCGAGACCGCAAAGCCCCGGACCATGCCGCTACCACAGCAGGCGTGGCTGACGCATGAGGCCGTACTCGACCCGGGCTATGGCCGGCCGTGCGAGAAATTGCTCAACGAGCTGGCGGCGAACGGGCACGACATTTCAGGCGCGGCGCAGGAGTACAAAGCCCTGTACCTGCTGGCCCGCACCGGCAGCAGCATCATGCACGAGATGCGCGACCTGGCGGATAATGCGCTGATGCGCGGGCTCAACACCTGGTTCGGGCCGCGGCACTGACCTGTATACCTGTCCACCTTGCTCCACACTGTAATTGCCCCAGATAATGGTTCTTTTGCCGTGTGGAGCGATACGTGCCAGCCAAACAGCGCTCGTTTTTCGATAGGATCGACTGGGGATTGATCATCCCGATAGTTTTGATATCCGCGTTAGCCGTCTATACGATACATGATGAATATGGCGCCGAGATGGCGGCCTTATGTTTTTTTGGGGCTATTTTCCTGGCATTGGCCATTTATCTCGCCATGCGTCCTTGGTTTTGGATAATCGCCTTCTACTTGGGTGCTGCCGCCTGCTTCCTGACCATGCTGGCCTATGCCGTCCATTTTCAAATATTGGCGGCCTTGGGAATGTGTGTCATCGGATTTATTTCAGGATTTATAGGCCGCGTTATCGGTGTTGCTTACTATCGTCTGAACGGTTTCTTTTAAAGTTGTTGTTTTAGCAACTCCCTCATTGACCGAAACGCGGCGTCATCGTTAACCCCCCGGGCCTTCGCCAAAGCCTCAGCCGCAGCTTCTGCCGCAGCGCCGGTAACCGTTCTTTGCCCGGTGGCAAGTTCGGCGGCTCGCTTTGTTCCCTTTTCAACCTCTCCCGCCAAGGAAGTACGAGCAGTCGGGCCGAAACGCTTATCCAGCTCGTCGGCAAACAGCATCTGTGCTTTCAAGTCGTCGGTGAACCTGCCGCCATATTTCCGGCCTACAGTCTCCAGCTCATCAATTGCATCGATCAGGTTGACGCGGGATTGGGTATTGCTCATCAGCCGGCGCAGGACGGTGCCGATAGCCTTGTCGGCATTCTCCCCGTAAAGATTCACCTTGGTACCGGCCGCATCCTGGAGCGCGTCGATGGCGTTGACAGTGTCCGAATACTGGGTGTTGACGCGGTTGTATTCCTCGAACTGGCTATCCAGCGTGCTGTCCAAATCTCGGCGCAGCTTTTTGAGGACTCGCTCTGTTTTTCCTCCCAACCCGTCGGCGCTCTTCCCATAGGTAACCTGCTCGTCGATGTAGCGTTTTAGTCGGTGCAGGTCGTATGCATCCGGCGTTTTCGTGTCTCGCATCCGGGCAATTATTCGCTTGACCACCCTTTCTGCGCCTTCGACCCCCTCAATATCCGACCCTTTGAAAGCCGGCCTCAGGCGATCGTCCATGGTTACGCCCATATCGCGCAGGCTAGATAGGAAATCACCTATAGGGCCGTTGTAATTCACCTGCTGACCTTTGAGAGTTTTAGCCACAGAGTCCAGTCTCTTGCCGGCACCTTCATTGGTGCGCTTTACATGGCGAACGCGCCGCATGAGCGAATCACCGGCCACATCGGAAGCGCGGTTGTCCATCGCATAGCGGGCGTTTTTATGGCCCCGCTGACGTATTGCCAACATCCGCATCATCTTTTGGCGATCTTCCGGGGTGGCTGCCTTGACGGCGGAAATTACAGATTCATCGAACCCCTGATTAATGGCCTTTTTCGCCACTGGATCACCGGCCACGCCTTGCCATCGGTCCAGGCGGTACGGTGCCACGCTCGCATCTGTTGAGCCTTGCTCAATATTTCGAGCAATCTCCTGTTTTTGTGGAGATAAGTCAGCAGCAGATGGCCGTGCTGGCGGGGTCACACCTACACCCTGAGCGGTAGGTGTGGCGTCTATCGGCGCATCAGCGTCGCGGATCGCGGGCAATCCCCCGACCTCCTGCCTGCCGGGGTCAGTCCGTGGCCGCATGGCGCGGCCCTGTACGCCTCCATAAACCATGGATGCAATGGTGGGGAACGTGGAGGCCACAGCCCCCACCTCAGGGCCTCCAGCTCTATAGCCGGCCTCTCCGGACAGCTCTGTGGCCTTTTCCATGGCTGCGGCAGGCGCGGCTGAGGGGGCAGTGAGCACCTGTGAGGCTATTTGACCCCCGGCGGTCTTGGGCTCATAGGCCAAAGCTCCAGACACCCTTTGTCTCAAAGCTTCGGCGGCATCCGGATCTCGTGTAGCTGCAAGCTCATAAAGGCCAGCGAGGCCGCCGGCCACCTCACCAACAGCAGCGGAGCCTAGGGTTAATATAGGCTCGACCATGCTGCCAGTTAGCTGCTTCTGGACATCCATAAGCCCTGGCTCTTCCTCTTGCTGCCGGGCCTGGGCCGGCATCTGCTCAACCTCAAATCCGGCAGGGATCCCACCTGATGGCTGTGCTTGCTGCCGTTGCGGCTGCGATTCTATTTCAAACCCTTCGGGTAGTGGCATTATTGATCCCCCGCCGGTGCCCATTGGCCACCGCGCATGATCAGGCGTTCGCCCGTCTGTGGATTGCGAATTACGGTTCCATCCGGATACTCCTGTGCATCAGCTTGGCGTTGCTCAGATCCAGATTGCGACGGTCCGCCGCCAAACGCCTGCCCCAGCTGCTCCAGGTTGGCGATGGCCTGCTCGTCGCTCTGCCTGCCTACAAGGCCGCCGCCGGCAATATTGCCAATCACCTTAAGGTCGCTTTCAGACAGCACGCCGGACATGATCCCCATGTTTTCAGCGGTCGCAATATCCTGCAGCTGCTTCAGCTTGGCTTTCGCATTGAGCACATCGGGGTCGAATGTCATGCCGCGCGCAAAGTTAGTCCCCTGGAGGGGGCCAAACAGCTTTTTGGTGCTCTCGATCATCTCCGGGCTCAGCAGCTCTCGGACCAATCGCGCCCCGGTTTCCCGCATTTGAACGGCTTTCGGGTTTTCTAGTTCAGCTTGCTTTCTGGCCTCTTGTTGTGCCCTTGTGACCGCCCCAGCTCTTTCTGCCTCATTTTGAGCCACATCCTCAGCAGTGATTTGCCTGCGGCCGCCATCTGCACCCGCTTGAGGCGCGCCGCCAGGGGCCCCACCGGGAGCCCCGCCGACCTGAGTCACCTCAGCCGGGTACCACCCGCCACTGGCCGGATCAAACCGATGGGGGACGCCGCCAATATCAACGCTACGCTGAGACTCATAGCGCTGCAGGTCCCGGAAGTCGCCGCTCTGCTGGTACTGGGCCAGGGACTCCGCTGTGTAGTCGCGCGGGTTGATGGTGCCGAATCGTGGGCCGCCTTGCTCTTGCGTCCCCGGCGCCGCCACCCCAGCCACTCCCCGAAGCCTCTGCAGCACCTGCGGGCTGTACTGGTCCGGCGTGGGCTCGCCCTCCAGGTCGTAGCCGCGGCGCTGGGCCTCGCTGTACCAGCCGGCGTAGACCTGCGGCTGAGCGGTCTCAGGAACTGATTGCAGCGCCTCGACGCCCTCACGCAGGAATTGCCTCTGCTCCTCGACCTGCTGCGCCTGCGCCATTCGATTGCGATCCTGCATAACATCCTGGCGCTCCTGCTCAACCATCCGGTTGCGGTAACCCCGCTCCAATCCACGATCTACAGAGCTGGCAATTCCGGCTCCTGATCCACGCCCGAACTGCGCGACATAGTTTGAAATATCAACCATTTATATTACCTGCCTCAGGATGGCTGCGGGAGCCACGACGCCCCGTAACCTGTAACCGCATTTGTGATGCCGCTCATCAGCGAGTTTTTGATGTTTGCGTCGGCCATGTAGCCGGAGGCCCGGGCACCAGCGGCACCGATCTGGGTATTGGCCACACCGGAGGCCGTGTCCTGGTCGATTCCCGCCTGCGCGCCGGCGACATTGGCGCCGAGGCCCTGCTGGCCGACCAGCCGGTTGTACCAGTTGCCGTACTCGGTACTTGCGAGGCCCTGACCGAAACGGTTGAGGTCTTTCAGCGTGGCTCCGGACAGGTTCATACCCCGGGCAGCCGCGCCGCGCTCCAGGGCCTGCTCGCCCTGCTCCAGACGGAACTGGTAGTCGGGCGATTCGTAGAACGATGAGAAGTCCCCATCCATCACATCCTGAATCATCCTGTTGGCAGTTTGCCCAGTCTGGGCGTATGGAGCGTATCTATCGAGCGCAGAGTCACCGCCGGCCTGGATAGTCTGCCCGGCCTGCTGGTAGCCCTGGCGCTGCGCATCGGCTGCGCGCTTGGCTTCATCGGCGCCGAACAGGTTAGTTACGAATCCCATGATTCCCCCCCCCCTTACGGTGTGTGCAGCTTGCCGCCGATTGGCGCGACGTTGACGGATGATGCCTGATCGGCCAGTGCCTGAATGGATCCGCCGTTGGCGAGGCGTGGCACCGGGATGATGATGTAATCGTTTGGTGGTACGGACATGTCTACAGCGATTGCATTATTTGCAGATGCGCTACCTCCAGATGGCACGGCATGCGCAGTTATTGTCCGGGTTGCTGACGTGACGTTGGTAAATTTCAGCTGTAGATTTTGCAGAGACTGCCCGGACGGTCCGCCAGAGACGGTATACGGCGTTGATAACGTGGCTCCCAGCATCTGCGTATCAAATAGCACAGGGAATGTATTCGTACTCACTGGGTGTCCTCCAGCTGGCTGATTCTGTGTTTCAGTTTTTTGAGCTCGGAGAGTATTGCTGCGCGCTCGGTGTTGAGTTCGTCAGAAAGGTGCTCCAGAGCGCCGGAGAGGCGCTTTATATTAGCGGCAGTAACTGAGTCGCTCTCAATCTCTGCCGCCATCTGCTCGGCAATCCGTCTCGCCTGGTGCAGGCTGGCGCCCTGTTCGGTCGTTGACTGATCAATCTGGGTAATTTCGTTGACGACCTGATTCAGATTTTGGTCTGGCACTGGGCCACCGCCGGCGCGCCGCCACAGTTCCTCGAGAAAACGAACGGCTTGCTCGTTTTTCAGGTGCTGGCGCCACCAGATCCCGTTAAAAAACAGATTGCGGTCGGTCATGAGTTGCTGGGCTCAATGTCGGCGTAGGCAGCAATAACAGCCCGTTTGACCGGAGCGGAGATGGCAATGCGTGGGGTGAATGAGCGGTGCTGTCCGAGCCGGCGCCAGATGACCCGTTTATTGTACTCGCCCTTTTTGCCCATGCTGCGCCAGTTTTGGGTCATGTCGAATATTCTTGTATTCCCTGACACATCCAATATAACTTGAGGGTCCACTCCAGAATTATTAACAGCGAGATCGGACTCTTCGTACTGGCCAATTGCGCACAAATAATTTCCAGAAGAAACACCAGATAATTGAGCCTTAATCGACCAATTCTCACCATCAAAGTCAAGCGCTAGCAGCCTACTATTGCCATCATCTAAAGCGACAATAAGCCTATCAGATAGTGCGCATCCAGATTCAAAGGAAGTTCCTAACGGAAATCCTAATGTATTTCCTATCTGAGAAAAATTAGACCCATCCCAAGTTAAACATTTCACTGTCCGGCTTTCAATCCCAAATATGGCTACCCTATTATTGCCCATATATATAGGAATATTAGTGTTTCCGTCATCGAACGTGTTCCCTACCTGTGAAAAATCTTGGCCATCAAAATTAACCATATACAAGGCAAGCTGAGTATCTCCACCCAAAACAAATTCATTCGTTATAAATTTATTTGATGAATATCTAGAAAAATATACATCTGCATTCGCCCCCCCCAAGTAAAAAAGGCTATTACCCTTTTGAGACCATGTTGCTCCGTCTGTCTCCATCGCTCTTAGAAGATTGTCAGAGTTATCAACATAAACAATCAAATTATCGGTTAGAGCGCATACAGCCATCCCGCTGGGACTCCCACCAATTCCAGTGAGAGACCCAGGACTTGCTTGCTCCCAGCCTGTATTTAAATTATAAGTCCAATTTCTTATCCTAGTTGCTTGGTGAAGTGCTATATTCCTCTCGGTTAGAGGTATAGCTCTCCCCCTTAGCGTATCAATTCGCAAAATATTGGCGTTAAATCCTAATGATGTGGGGCCAGACACAAGAGATATTGAGCCACCATCTAATTTGTATGTGCTTATTGTGTCTCCATTGCTTTCAATTAGGCCAATTAAACTTGTTTCTTCCGCAACTGGAGCCTGGAAACCTTGTCCTATTCCGACTTCGCAATCAACTTGGAATTTGCGGACAATGAATCGGTTGCCGTCATTTTGTATTTGCGGGAACTGCATTTCTGCAATCAGGTGCTCGCCGTCCTCTTCGTAAACGTCGAGGCTCTGCTCGTACAGCCGGCCGCGGTCTATATCCGCAGTAATGTGCTTGCCGTAAGCGCGGGCGTAGAAGCCGGAGCGGGAATAGTCCTGACGGTAGGATTTGCGTTCGTGCCAGAGCTGGGTGGCAGCGTCGTAGACGTAGGTGCCGGCCTGCTGCGTTGCCAGGTCACGAGCGGGAACGGTCAGGACGTAGAATTGGTGGCCCTCCTCCACATAGGACCAGGCGGAGGCGTTTCCCCAGTCACCACGGGAAATGTCGAACTCAATGGCGTGGGTGGAGATGCGAACGGGTGTGCTGCCCTCCAGGCGTCGGACAATGCCCTCGTTATCCAGCCAGACCACGGTTTCGTCCAGTTTCGCGACGGACCATCGTGCGCCCAACCCTTGCTCGATAACCGAGCCCTGAGCGCGGACAAATGGGAAATCAGCCGCGCCGCCGTTGAACCAAATTTCGATTGTCTCGGAGCCGAACAGCAGCAGCTGGGAGTGATCGGCGAATACCCGTAGCAGGTTATCCGGATAACTCTCGGCGGTGGCGAAATCGGTCGCGTCGTAAACTTGGCCATTCAGTAAATCGGAAATGAAAAACTGGCCGCGATTTCCTGCCGTGGAATTGTTGAATATGAAATAGCCGTCGAGAAAAGTCACCGTATCGGCACCCGGAAACCCGTCGTCAGTGATTTCCTGCAGGCCGTCAGATACTGAATAAGTGTAACCGGTGGCGCCAGTCACGATGCACAGCTGGAGGCCATTATCTGCCATCCCTACGCGGCCAGAGCCAGCGATTGTGCCCAACGCCGTGGAATTTCCGTCAGCGTCGATAAAATACAAGGTGTTGCGGACTACGGCATATAGTCGTCCATCTGCCGGCGTCCGGTACAGGCCTCGAGTTCGGCGCACGTCGATGTCGGCAAACCGTGTCAGGCCCGGGCAACCAAGAACCACCACCGGCGATTTCGACCCAGCCGGCGCTTTCTCGGCATACATGTTGACCAGGCGCTCAGCAGTGAGCGGAATGCTTCGGCCCTGCGAGGAGCTAGTGGCTATTGGGATGCGCATCAGAAGTCACACACCGGTATATCGCGCTCGTCGACAGGCTGGGCGGACAGGCCGATCAACATTCGGTAACCCTCTTCGCCGCGGGCGACAATCTCTTGCGTGGTAGTTCCGAAATCTCCGGAAACCTTCCAGGCCATGTGGTTGATCCACGCATCCTCACAGCGCATCGGAATGCTGGATAAAGGCCAGTCGATCAGACCCATATCCAACAGTGAGGCGTGGACACTGGTCATCACGGTGATGATGTCCTGCGACTCCTCGTGCGACGGCTCCTCTCCAGATTGGAGGATTCCGAGCCGCAACATGATGCGTTTGGCAAGGTCTTTAGGCGTCGCCGCCATTCTCTTTCTCCGCCAGGGCCGCTTCCACTTCGGCGATTAGCTTTTTCAGGCCTTTTCGCTTGTCGAGGTCGATGCCGAGATTTCGTTTTGCCCAGATCTCGAGCTTGCCTTTGTCATCGGTCGGGAACGGACGCGTACCGGTGGTCTCGGTCTCGGTCTCGGTCTCGGTCTCGGTCTCGGTCTCGGTCTCGGTCTCGGTCTCGGTCAGAGATTTTGCCGACTCCTCAACGGAGAAATACCGATTTTTGCGGAGCTTTTCCGCATATTTGCCGTCGTAGTCGGTGGGCTGGCCCTGCACGAAAATCGTGCTGTCAAACTCGACCGAACGGCTCTCACCGGTGTAGGTCACTTTCATAAAATCGCTCCATATCCTCCCGGTATCGTTCCACCGCCACCGCCCGAAGTTCGGGGGTGTAGAACGATTGCCAGTCGGCATGCTGAGTTGAGTTGTGCCGGCCGATTGGCCGGGCGTTGAAGTGTTTCTGGACGTGGCGCCAGTCTTCCGCGAGGGATTCAACCCTACCGATAAAGTCGGGCTCCCCGCGGATAATTGCGGACTGGCTTTGGAAGTGCATATCAGCCCTGGAATCAGGGATTGCCGAAACCGCCTCCACGAAATAGGGAAACGGCATCCGCTCCGTCAATCCTTGGATTGCCATCCGGTGGTGAAACCGGTCGACAATCCAGTGCTGATAGCAGGAGACCAGGCGGGCTAAAGGGTGACGGACAAATGCCACCCAATATCCCTCTGGCTCCTCGCGCTCTCGCACATCGTAGAGGCGGCCGAACAGCGCCATGCGAATACTGGAGCTGCCGGCCTTGGGGGCGGCCGTAACCGTCCCCTCTCCTACTGCGAAGTGCACAGGTTATGCGTCGGCTACGCCGGCGGCGAAGACGCTGACTACACTCCAATCAACCGCGCCGGTGCTGCCCTGGCCATACTGCAGTTTGGACACCTCGCGCAGCTCCTGGAAGCCCACGCCGTAGAAGAAGCCGTAGTCATCCTCTTTCCGGGTGGTGGTCTTGGTGCGCATCGCCCACACCGCAGCGAGTGCCTGCGCGCCGCACAGATAGCACGGGGCCACATCAATGGCCGGGGTTCCTGCGCCGACACCAGACAGGGTGGCGATTTCGGGGATTTCCCGCACAATCACGCCGTCCCATTCGATAGAGGTAGGACCGGAGAACAGCGGATTTTCCTTGGAACGGCGCAGCGCGTCCTGCCAGTAGCCTTTGGCGATCATGTCTTCACGCAGATCGCGGAAGGCGAAGCTGGGGACGAACATGACGAACGACTCCATGTCCTCACCGTACTTGTATGGGCGGATACCATCACCGTTGACAGTTTGCGCTGTCTGGGCGATGCGTTTTGCCAAGGAAACGACACCGTGGGTCAGCTTGTCATCGGTGTTGTCGATGTTGGCCAGGGATGCGGCATGATCGCCGGCCACGAAGTTGGACTTCGCAGAGCCGTACAGGACCCGGTCGGCATTGTTGTCGTGCCAAGTGTTGCGCTGACCCGCTGTGGCCGTTCCGTACGCAACTCCATCGATGCTGCCCAGGGCAGTGATGGTGTCGTTGCGCAGGTAGCGCATCTGCAAATCCTTGAGGGCGACCTTGCCGGAGTTGCGGATGTTGATCGGCGAGGCCTGCTCTTCCTCGACGTTCACCACGGTCGCGTCACGCACGACGCGGACGGTTACGCGGTGGCCGTCGTTGGGTAGAGCCTTTTCGTTGCCGACCAGGTTGGATGAGCCATCGTTCGGGCCGCCACTGGCATCCAGAGCGCCCACCAGAGGGATGGTGATCGCATCGCCGCGCTTTTTGGTCAGGTCTTCTTTGACCTGGATGATGGCGTTTTCATTCGACCCCATGTACCGCTTGAAGCGGTTGGAGCGAATGTATTCCATGTGGGCTTTGTCGTCCCACTGTTTGACGCGATTCGCATCGTTGATAATGGTCTGAGCCATGATTAAATCCTCGATTTAGCGGCGCATCGGCCGCGCTATTTATTTCAAGATTTCGTCGAGGGGTGTTGGTCCTGACCAGTCATCGGATTTCAATCCGCCTCTGGAGGGAGCGTCGGAGAGGCTGGGCAAAATTGCGCCCTCTTTCTCCTGCTGCTTTTGGAGCTTGGCTTCGTACTCTGCGCGCACTTTGGCCTCTTCTTCTTTGCGTACTTCTTCGCGCAGCCTGGCTTTGTAGCCGTCCACGTCTTTCAACGCTTCCGCCTCCATCGCCTTCTTGGCTGTCTCGTACGCATATTTGGCCGGGTTTGCGGCAGAATGCAGGCCGGCACCCAATTGCGGGTTTTCTTCGAGCATTTGGAAAAATCGCGTTTCCATCTCGTCGAAATCATCATGCTGGTCACGCATGATTTCCTGACCTATCTGCGCCCGCTGCTCGAACAGCATTTGCTGCATCTGCTGTTGTTGCTGCTGGGCCGCCGTTTCCGGATCGTTGAACCAATCGGGCTTTTTCGGCTGCTCCGGCTGCTGTTGCTGCCCGCCGATGAACTGTTGGAGTTTCTCCTCCAGTTCTTTGGCGCGCGCCTCTGCGGCCTGCCGCTTGGTTCGCTCGTCCTTGACGGCTTTAAAGGTCCAGTCTTTCGGCTCCTCATCCTCAGGCGGGTCACTGGGCTTTTCCGGCTCCGGCGTCGAGTCGTCTTTTTTCGGGTCGTCACCTTCCGGCTTCTCAGGCTCTTCGCCTGTCGGCTTTTCGGGTTCCGGCTCCTCGCCCGTGGGTTCCGTCGGCGTCTCCGGTGTTTCCGGTTCTGCCGCTGGAATCTCCTTATCGCTCAGCAAATCCTCTGTACTGTATTCAGACATACACACCTCTATCTCGACCGGTTAGCGCGTCGTCCGCTCTCGCCCGTTCCGCGGCGTCCGGGCACAAAAAAACCCGCTCAGTGGCGGGTTCTTCGTGCGGGTAATTCGGTTGTCAGATATTCACGTTTGGTCTGATATCCGGCCATGCCGTTACTGTGGCGTTCTCGATTTCCGTCTGCCGGGTCTGAATCTCGGTATTGCGGGTTTCGGCCATCAGCTTGCGCACCTTGGCGGCAATCTCGGCGGTTTCCGCGCGGATCTGGTCGCGCTCGGCGGCGGTCTTCTCCAGGTCAAGCTGCGCGGCCAACTCCTGCAGGCGCTGCTGCATCTCTTGCAGTTGTGCGGCGCGGGCTGCCTGTTGTGGATCTCCCTTAAGCTCATCCAGGACGCGCTCCTTATTACGCAGGCTGGAAAGCTTGACGATGGTGGAAAATGGCACATGTTGCGGGCCGTAAATCTTCGCCAGCTCGGAGATAGTCTCGAACTGTTCCTGCTGCACCGTCACCGCGTCTGGCGCCTCACCTATGATGATGTCCACATCGGTTTCGGCGACGTTGTTGCGGATCTCGTAAACCTCGTTAAGGCGCGGATCCTGGTTGGCGATCATTTCGCGCAGCATCATGACTGCACGCTCGTCACCTTCCTGGGCCTTCTCTTTCAGGCGGTCTCCAACGGTTACTGGCTGATTCAGGCCAATCCACTTGAGGTTGTCTTCGTCATCGGTGACACGGACCCATTTCTCCTCATCCCAGAACTGCTTTATGCGGTTCCAGATCTGGCGGTAACAGCGGCGCTTCCAACCTCGGTAGGCATCCATCAACGGACCGATTTCCATCTGTGCGTTGTTCTGGATGGTGCGGAGGGCGCGGCCGCTCATCTCCGCGCCGCTGGCCGACAGGCTGTTCAGGATATTGCTGGCACCGCGGGAGTCGAACTCCGATTTCGCCTCCTGCAGCAACTCAAACTGGCCGGCGCCCATGTCGGTGTTGCGCTCTATCTGTACCTTTCCTTCAGATAGGGAGCCCGGCGGTAGCTCTACAGCGCCATCAGCCTTTTTCAGCTCGTTGGCGGTTTTGCGTGGGTCAGTCAGGGCACCGGTCTCGTACAGAACCTGTTTCGAGCTGAAACTGTGCAGCGCCTTAGATCGGCGGTGGTTGATCTCGTCCTGCAATCCCAGCATCGACAGAACCAGGCCGTAACGCTCCCCATCGCGGGTGATGTAGGCATGAACCAATTCGATCGGACACTCCGGTTCACCGTACTCATCCACGAGAGGGCACGGCTGAGGCTTTAGCAGGAATATTTGGTCGGTGAAGTGAGCGACATGCCAAACACCCTTGTGCAGGAAATAGTGCTGGCAGACCTTCACCCGCTTGCGCTTTCCATCCACCCAGCGTGGCTTATCGTCGAATGTGTCACCGCCGCTGTACTGAGTCTGCAGCTCGGATATTTTCCCGGCACTCTCTGGGTATTTACGCTTTGCCTCGGCCATATCCATCCAGACCACAAACCCCTTATAGGTGCAGTCGGAGAAATCGCGCTTGCGACTGTAGGGGTCGTAGTAGCAACGGTCGAACGGGACAAAATTGACCGCTATCTCGACCTGACCGCGCACCATCTTCGGCTCAATGATCGCGCCGGCGTAGCCCTCGACAATCATGCCCTGCTCAAATACATCGCTGGCCGTCTCGTCGAAATCCACGTTGTCGGCGACGTACCGGAGCGCGTCGGTGATGGCATCGGCCGCGTCTTCGTCTTCCCGGGTACGCGGCCAGGCCCTGGGGTCCATGCGCTGCTGCCGCTCCAGGCCACACAGGAAATCGACCTTTTCGGGGATCTTCGGAATCACCAGCGCCGCCTGCTTCCGGCGGGCAAGCTCGGCGATCTCATCACCAGACCACTGCTTTAGGTCGCGGTAATCGCGGCATTTCTCGGACCACAGACGCGCGTCACGTGTCGTATCGTCGAAATCTTCGAACTGCCGCTTCAGCTCTTCAACGGTCAGTTCATCATTCATGCCATTTTCCACGAGTCGTCGGCCTCGAAGTCGTCGTCGGTGTAGTCGTCCAGGGGGTCTTTCGCTTTTTCTTCCGGTACCGGGTCGTAACCACTGAGCCCCGCTGCAATCATCGGTTGCAGGGCATAGCGGGTTGCGTCGATATAGTGGTTATTCAGGTCCAGCGGGACAGGGAGAATATCGCCGGATAGTCGGTCGGTTTTGTAGGAGTACAGCCGGCATTCCCGCGCGGTTTCTTCGCATCGCGGATGAACGACGATCTCCCGAAAGCTGCGTAGGTATCGAATGCCATCCTCTACGCTGCCGGGGCCTTTCTTGACGCCTACCACCTGGGGCATCCCGTGGCGGCGCAGATAGCTGATTGACTCGGGGCGGGCGTTGTCAGCCCTCACCACATGCCGGTCTATGCCCGGCAGGCGCTCGCGCATAAATGCGGCGGTATCGTCCAGTTCCAGGCCGGTCTTGCCGCCCTCGTACTCAATCCATAGCCGTTGGTCATGAACCCAACACTTAACCGCTGCGGCGGGGTCTTGGGCAAAGCCGAAGTCCAGGCCGAAATAGGGGCCGTTCCAGCTGCTACCAGGCTCGAATTCCCTAACAGCCCATTTCCCGGCCAGTATCTGGGCATCAGACAGGGTTAGGCACTTGCCCTCCCATATCCAGGCGTACCGCTCCGGATCGAGGTCTTTTTGTCGGCGGCGAACTCGATCCAGCCGAGCCGGGAACCACGGATTGTCCCGAAAGTTCATCTCGACAATTTTGGAGTTCGGCGGCGGGTTGTCCTGGTACCGCTTCTTGGTCTCGGAATCCTCGCTTTCCGGATTCCAAGTTACCCAGACCTCTGATCCATCCTCTCGAACGGTCGCGTCCAGTTTGTCCCACGCCGTTTGCGATACCGGCTCTGCCTCATCGGCCCAGGCAATCAGCACCCTCGATTTGCCCTTGATGCTGTCAATGTTGTGACGCAGGCCGGCAAACCCGTACTTGATCCGACCATCCCGGCTGCGAATGTATTTCTCGCCGATCTCGTAGTATTCATCCAGCCAGGGATAGAGGAGATTGCCATCTTTGTCGGTGGCCCTGATCGCCGCCTTGATCTCCTCGAGCGAGGAGTCCTCGAGGCTGTTCATGAACTCTCGACAGCCGAGAATCATTCCGCTGACGCCAGCCATGCCAAACCGGTAGCCGAACACAGCAGACATCAGGGCAAACGATCGTGTTTTCGCGCTCCCTCGGCCTCCGTAAGCGCCACGGTAGTCCGCCTCTCCACTGAATACTGGTATCAGCTTTGGCGGAAGTTCAATTCGCGCTGTCGTCACCGGGTGCGACAAACTCTATTCGGGTGGGTTGCGGAGTCATTGAGCCGTCAGTACTGGAGTGATCCACCTGCTCCCGGAACGCACTGACTTCGATGTGCTTGCCCAGGAGCTCGAGATTCTTCAATTTGTCGGGCCATTTGATCTTCTTTAGCACACCGATAATTTCGCGCTCTTCGCCCCGGCCATCCCAAATCTCGGCCAGATCCATGCCGGCGATAAACTGCCTCCAGACCTTCGGCCAGTCCTTGATCGGCTTCAGTGAGCCTCCATCGGCCATGATGTCCAGCACGTCCATCTGGTCTATCTCCACCAGGCGGCCGAGAACGTAGTCGGCGTCGATCTTGGTGCGCTCGGACCGGCTTCTTTTGGCTTCCGCAACGAGTTTTGCGATATGAGGTTTTCTCAGGTTCTCAGCGCCCACTGCGGCAGCTGTCTTTTCGCTGTATCCAGCCCTGATAGCCGCCTGAGTGGCATTGAGATCGATCAGGTACTCATCGACGAATCGCTGCTGTTTTGCAGTCAACGCCATTACCACCACGCTCCATAGCCATAACCGTAATACGGCCACGCGTTCCAGCCACGCTCTCGATCTTCGACCTTGATCTGGACCGTGGCCGCTCTCGTCTCACCTCCGCCAGTCGCAATCACAGCCAGGTCGTACAGACCGTGCGCGCGGCCCTCGTCCAGTGTCACAGTGACAGTGGCACCGTCCTGAGTGTCACCGGTTACCGGCATGTCGCCCTCAATGGTGTAGCTGTCGATCTCGGGCAGCAGTAGGGAGAAGTCGAAATTCACCGGTGTGATATCCCGGGCCTCTTTGCTGATCCGGGTCGGCATCACTTTGCCGCGACTGTTGACGATTACGGTGCGCATTACCTGCTCCGGATTGAATCTGTCTGCGTGCCAGCGCGTTTGTCGTGGCTGCGCATTACCCCTATGCCCAGCATGCCCGTCACGATCGAAAACAGAGCACCGGTCTCCATCACCGGAGGGGGCTCTACACCTGCGGCGCCCCAGATTGCCCAAGCCCACAGGAGGGGCGGATAGATAACGAACTGGTAGGCCATGGCCATACCGCCAACCCAGCCGATCCAGGGGCGCCAGCCGGCGACAAACACGCTTTTGTGCTGCGCCTCGGCCTTGTTGACCTCCAGCTGGCCGAGCAGCAGCTTCACCTGCGCATCCAGCCGGGCCATGTCGCCTTGCTGGTGCAGCTCCTCGAGCTTGCGCACCTCCTCTGCCCGCTTTAGGGGATCCGGCCAGATGCGCTCAATGGCGGCCTTGCCGAGATCCAGTATCGAGTCGAGGGGATTCAGATCCATCAGCCAGATCTCAGCATTTCAGCCAATCGATCAGCGCGAGCGCCGACCTGGCGGGCGTAGAGGCTATTCAGGAGCTGTGCAGAGGCCTCCTCCCAATCCTCAGACTGGATCGCGGCGATCATCCGGCGAAACTGCAGCAGGCCATTAAGCCCCAGGTTGAAGCACATATTTGCGATCGCGCGGCGGCGGGCACCGGTGAGCGGATGGAACCACTGCTGCGTTTCCAGCTCTCCCAGAACCCGGGAAATATCGCCGCGTAACAGGGTTCGAGCCTCCCCCTCGGTGATCCCCACATCATCCAGGTTTCGGCCAATGCCGATGGTCAGCTTGTTGCCGGTGCAGCGATACGGTCGCAGGCGCAGCCTCTCGTCGCGCTCCAGTTCCGCAGCCAGAGTGTTCAGTTCTTCGACTTGGTAAACGGCGCTGCGGGGTTTCCGCGGGGGCTGACTGGTGCTGCTCACTGTTCCATCTCCTGCTCAAATCGAATTTGGTCCCGACGATCCCGGCGGCGCTGGTAGTACCAGTTGATCGCTAGGGCCGTGATGCTGACGACGACGGCGGCATTCGCGGCCACCAGGTCCTGCAGCTCGGCAAATACCGCGGATGCCAGACCGCCGAAGAAGGCGATGGCAGTGGACAGCTTATGAATCAGCGCTTCGACCGGTGAAACCATTTACAGCCGACCACCCACATCCCGAGGCGGATTATCAAAACGAGGACGGCGGAGGCGGCCAGAGCTGCGATAACGTACTCCATGGATCGCCTCCCGAATCGTCCCCTCCGCCATGCCGGCGCCGACGGCGGACAGCCACAGCTGATATATGCACAGCCACGTCATCAGAGCGGGGCGGGCGGCGTAAACCACTGATGCGCCTACAAAAAATTCGCAGAATACTGCCGTCGATAGCAGGGCGGACAGGATCAGGGTGGCGGCGTACTCCCGGGCGAGCCGGTGGCGAACCTTCATTACCAGCCAGACAAACACACAGTTTTGGCCGGCGTAAGCGAGGAACCACCAGGGGTCGCCAACAGGTAGATTGATCCAGGCAGCAGAGACCGCGAATTCCGCGGCGATCAGCCACAGGAACGGACTCCGGCCGCCGGCCAGCAGCGCGCAGGCCACGGCCAGGCCGATGAATATCAAATCCATGGGCGCTCCAAATAAAAAAGCCCGCTCGGGGGATGAGCGGGCGCAAGACCATTCTTGGGGAAAATGGATTTTCAGGCACAAAAAAACCGGCTCAAGGCCGGTTTCTGGTGTTCAGAGCGGAAAAACCGCATGCTGGTAAAAATGTACTGCCGTGGGACAAAATTGTCAACTCACATGTCGAGAGACTCCACTAGTGCCACGCGATCGGCGATGCTCATGCCGCGTATGCGCTCCGCCAGGTCGCGCAGAGTGGACTCGTCGGCTGCGTCGCTGTCCTCAATCTCGCCGTCCAAGTGGCGGATCAGCAGGGGCTCCACCAGCGAGCCGGACAGGGTGTTGCCGATGATGTTGCGCTCGCTGTCGGTCAGTTCCGGTACTTGCCGGCAGATTAGGGCGTAGCGCTCGGCGATTTCGCCAAGGCGGGCGCTAAAGCTCTGTCCCTCTCTGAGTGCCGCCTGCACTTTTTCCAGCGGCGGGTTCAGGTAGATGCTGGGGCGTTTTTGTTTCGACATAGATCCTCCAGAAATTAAGAGCCCCGCCGGAGCGGGGCTTGCTGTGGTTACTGAACCCGGCGCCACTCAAGGACGCGGACACCCGGAAGCGCTTCGCGAATGGCGCCAATGTAGTTCGGGCCAGCATCCGGAGCGCGCAGGGCACGGAGTTCGTTGATCGACTCATTTATGTCAGTGTCGGCCGGCAGGCTGACTTTGCAGATCAGTGCGCCCTGCACCATTGCGCCGCCGTAGTAGTCTGAGCAGCCGTCCAGTTCGATGATCACGCGGCCTGTGCGGGTAGTGCGAGTTTTAGTAGCCATGATATTTTCCTCTTAGTTCTGCGCCCGGTATGGGCCAGTTCTTCAGTTGATGTGGTCTTTTTCTCAACCACATGGATATAGTGCCACTGCAAGTGGCACCTTGCAACAAGTTTCTTTGGTTATTTGAGGAAAAAGGCGCCTTTATTTCTGAGCGCGGCATCTCTCCTGATAATCTTCAACCAGCTCCGCAACCGGCCCAAGAGCCCTGCCCGGCAACGGGTCCAGGCGCCGCTGTAGGCGCCTCCAGACCCGCACCCAATCCCTATCCCACTCCGCCTTGTCCACAGCCAGAATAATGCGCGCCTGCCGCAGATCCACATGCCGGCCATTCACATCTCGCAGGGCGCAGGCCTGGATGCAGAATACCGCCAGCTGGCCGACCTTGGTCCGATCATGCGGCTCCCCCCATGTATCGAACTCGGTCATAAGGTGCTGCAGGAGCGCCGCGCGCTCGGTTACCCTGGAGGCTGGCGGTGCGTAGGCGGCCATACCCCAGCAGTACGCCAGCGGATCGCGCTGGCGGATCTTGCCTATCACGCTTTGGACCATGCCCTTTTCACAGGCATCCATGATGCGGGCGCTACTGCCCCGCCCTACTCGCGTTTCAACCGCGTAGGTGGTCGGAACCCGGGCGCTGGCGATAACCCGGCCCTCGTCGTCGGTGATCGTGTCGTAGGTCTGCCGGCGAGTTCGGCTGCGGTCGGTCTTGCCGGCCACCATCGCCTCGTAATCGGATTCTGCCGTGGGGCTGTCATAGGCGTCGTGCCACGCCTGGCGGGCTGTTGCGAATCTCATTCACGCCTCCCGGCCAGCGCCCTCAGCTGCGACAGCGTCTCCATCACAGCCTTCATCCTGGCAATCTCAGCCTGCGCCATATCCCGAGGTATCTTTCCGTCTTCCACCAGCTTCGGGAAAAGCCTCTTGCGACGCTGATACTCTTTCTTCACACACGCAATCTGCTCGTCAATGTCCATCAGAAATACCCCACGATTTCGAGGCGTCCGGTAATACCCAGATCGCGCTGTGTCAGCATGTTCTTGTGCTGGTCCCGGTAGTACTTCGCGATCTCCGCCTTTTCCCGCTTCGCCAGCCTGCCCAGCTTCGTATCATTCGCCCGCTCCAGGACGATTTCGAACAGACCGTCTCCCTGCTGGCGGCGCACCCAATCCGAGAACTCCTGTGGACGGCTACCCAGGTACTGGTGGCATCCGTAGCAGTGCGAGAACGCGTTATCAGGGTCGAACCGTACCGACCATTTGCCGCGACCATGGAAATGCGAACAGTGCAGTCCCATGGAATTGATCTGGTGCTGCGCGCCGCAGCGCTCACAGGTCCACCCTGCCCGCTCACGAATGCACTTGCTGAATGCTATGTCTGCCGGCGTCCGCTTGATTGCCCCCATGCTACTTCGCCTCTCTGTACTGTTCGTATATCTCGATAGTCGGCGGGGTGAACGTCACACCCATATCCACGCCCTGCGCGTACAGGAACTCAATGAACGCAGCCGCTTCTCGTTTTTTGAGGTCGGTTGTACTGGGGCGCACCGTAACCACTCGACGCCCATCCAGGCTGGGAACCACCTGACCCGGTTTACTCAACGGCTCGCCCATCGACTCGCACTCTTGCTCGAATGCGTCCACCAGCATTGCCTTCCAGATCTCAGGGCGGTAGCGTTTCCCCATCACCGTGACCTGCTGGGCTATCTCACCGATTAGGGCATGGAAGTGGCGGTTCTGGTTGCCATCGCGCTTCGGGCGCCCGAGTGTTACCACCACCGGGCCGGCCTGGATTCCGCGACACACCAGATTCCAAACAGCCAGCATCCGCTCGCGGAGAGACTGCTGGTCACCAATGATGATCTCCATCAGCCCACTATCCCCAAAGTGCAAACCACAAACACCAGAGCCACCACGGCGCCGACAATCGCGTCTTTGACCTCTTGCTTGCGGATCTCCCGCTTTACTTCCGGTAACCAGTCAAAACTATCAGGGGCTTTCATCGTCCACCTCCTCAATAAATTTTCGTTCTGCCCAAATCACCCGGCAGCCGTGAACCATCCAGGCAGAGCCTAAAATCAGAATCACCTCAATGGGCATCGTCCACGACTCTCCCAATATGTGGCACAGCCACGCAAGGCCGAACGAAGTCAAGGCGGCGAATGCGGGCCCCGCCAGCAACAGCAGGGTGATGAAGAGGTTCCAAATTCTGTCATTCCCCATCGGTCGACCTCTCCAGTTTCAGCCAGTAATTGATTGTGCCGTGTGCAACTCCGATGACTTTTCCGATCTCGCGCCGGCTCTTCCCCTCGGCCAGCATCTGGCGGACCTTCGGCATTTGCTTTTGTCTCCGGGCACGGGCGGCCTCATTCAGAGCCTCAGCGTTCTTTCTGAGCGCCTCTCTGGATTTTTCCCTCGCCTGGCGCTGACGGATGCTTGAGGCCTTACCCTCCGCACTCTGGAGATTCATCTTCGGGTCAGCGTAGCAGCGGCGAGTGCCTCGGTTTTTATCCTCAACTGGTCGAATCTGCAGATTGTGGACGCTCTGTCCGCGCGGAATTTCGGTAATGCTTCCTCCGCGTTCCAGGTACGCCGCGATTTGCTCGTTAATGAGCTCGCGAGCGTTCAGAGTTTTCTGTGTAGCTGTGTGAGTTATGCTCATGCCCTACCCTCAAATAATTTGCCCGCCCATACTGGCGCGGGCCCACCCTGTGATGGTGATCGTTACGCTGCCTCGCTGACGTACTCGCGCAGCTTCTCGCGAGCCTCCGGGAGGTTGTCGCGGTGGAATGTGCCCAGGTAGTTAATATCTCCCTGCTCGATGCGGCGCTGGGTCAGCACGGTACCGGCAAACATCGTGTTGACACTGCCTGGTACCCGCGCCCGGAAACACGCTAGCGGGCTGCTCGGGTCGGTTTTCTCGATCCGCTCCAGAGCGGTTGATAGGTTGGTTACGGTCATGCGGTTTCCTCGTTGAACAGTGATTTCATCTCGTCCAGGGCTCTAGCCCCGGCCTCCTGCGCCCGCTCCTGCGCCCCTTTGTCGGGGAGCTTTAGGGGCTCGAATGACTTGTACATCTGTGATCCGGGGCGCGGGTCGCAAAACCCGAGGAACGCTGCGTAGCTGGGCGGCCACTCGTCGTCACCGCCCTGACGGGCCGCCTCCCGAACCTTGTACTCAACGTGATCCATCCCCCGGCGCCATTGCGTATCGCTCAGGTGGGCGGTCTTGCGGGCCCAGAACAGAAAGTTTCTGGAATACTCCCCGCGCTCGTTTCGGATCTCACCTTCCTGGGATACCCACTTGTGGCCGAACAGTTGGGTCATGCGTTGCCACAGGGCGTTCAGCAGCTTCTCGTGCCTCGGCAGCAGCGAATCCTGCTGCTGCCTGCTCCTCGATGCGTCGAATGGCGTTTTTCGGATTTGGTCGATGGTTTTCACGGCTTCCTCCGTGGGTCGGTAGCGGGAAATCGCCCTGCCAGTGCTTGCCAGGGCCGAAGAATGTTTTCGCTTGCTGGACGTACTCAGTCTCGATCTTGTTGGTCAGCTCACAGAACCGGCGATAGCGGAGCAATCCAGCATGGATTTCGTCAAACGGGTGAGATTTTCTCTGCTTGCGGTACGCCTTCAGGGCATCGGCCCGAGGGTTGCCACCTGCGCGTTTTGGGTAGTCAGTCCAGAGTTGATCAAATTCGGATTCGATCGGGTCGACAGGGGGTTCGTGCTCAGTAGATATATCTCCTACTGTATTGCTCTTAGGTGTATTACTCCCCTCAGCGTTTTCCGAATACCCCCCTTCGGGATTCCGAATAGGGTTCGCCGCGTTTTCCGAATACCCCCTTCGGGATTCCGAATACCCCTTTTGAACGAAAATGTTGCGCTCAACAATTCGCTTCCCGTCACGCTTTTGGGCAATTTTCAGATAGCCTTTTTTCTCCAGGCTGGAGATTATTTCTGACACTCTGGATGCGGACAGATTGAAGAATTCAGCGAATGCTTTATTCGACTTGTAACAGCCCCTGGCGGCATCCACAGACAAGCTCCTGATCTCCACCAGCATGACCTTTTCCTGCAGGCTCAGGTCCCTGGAGAGCCACAGCTCTGCCGGTATCCAAACGCCCTGAAAAGCGCGCTTATCACTCATTAACGCCCCCGTCCGCTTCTGCGGCTCTGTAATGCTCTTGATGGTGCTCGACACACCAGGCAGCGGACTCTGGCACCGTGGCGTGTGGGGTGCCGGTGGGATGTGCCCCGGCGGTAGGCAACGCCGGTGAATCCGCTATCTGCTGTGCCGATTTGTTTTACCTATTCGACTGCCGACTGGTACCCGCCATACACGGAGCGGCTGTATGGGACCGCGTCTCCCAATCGGCATGCGAATAGGTGCCGGGTATTAGCCCCCGGCAGGCAAAGAGCACCAGCACTGCGAGTTGCTGGTATTTCCCCGCGTGTCTCCAACAACACATCCCAAGCGTGCGGGGGAATTCGCGCCGGCAGCCCGGCAGCCTCACCACTCCCCAGGTGACGGGTTTCTCGGTACACTGAAAGCTCCTACACCAACAGATACCGGAGAAATTGCTATGTCCTATAACCTGTTCATCGCCTACGATTTGATGACCCCGGGCCAAAATTACGAAGCTGTTCGGGATGCAATAAAATCACTTGGCCAGTGGCACCAATTCCAACTGTCACTGTTCTATGTCCACACCCAGCACAACCCCAGTACGGCGTTTAGCATCGTTGCGGCGGCAGCTGACACCAACGACCGAATTGCTGTCATCAATGCGCACAGTGGCGTTATCAGCAACTGGGATAACCCTCCCATCGACGCGATAAACTCCATCTGGGCTGCGGGTCAAATCGAACCGGCGTTCTGAATTTTTCTGTATAGGCTGGCCCATTTGAGCGCCCCTCAATAAGTCACTTTTCAGGGCCTCTTGAGGCCCTCCGAAACTGCATGATCTTTCCGCCACTGCTTTTTGGCTGCGTTGACTTCAACTCCCTATCCAATAAATCTACGGCCAAATCTTCCGGATCTAACCCCAGGCGATGAGCCTGCCGGCGAATACGCTCAAGCTGCTCGCGACTCAACAGGTCTGCGAGTTCTTTCATAGGCCCTCCCAAGGGCCTTCAGGCCGCCTGACCTTCGTTGGTATCTTCTGCTTCCAGTCGTGATAGTTGTGCCTCGACCATATCGCGCACCAATACCGCTTTTTGGGTGCGGTGGTACTGGGCCATCGCTTCAATCAGCTGATACGTCGCGTCATCAACACGCAATTTAATTTCACGATCCCTTATGTGTTTGGGATTTGCGTACATGGGATTTCCTTATGCTTCTGTTACTGCTTCTATCAAAATCATCAGACCAACAATCAGTAGCTCTGCTGTCAGTGCGATTGCTATGGGGTCCATGGGGTTATGCTGCTCCCTGCTCCAGATGCTCCGCCAGCCTAGAAAGCGTCTGCCACCTAGGGTTGTCAGTGGCTCCGCTGGCAACTTTGGCCAGGGTGAAATAAGGCACTCCGGAGGCTTCGGCAATCTGCCGCCACTCGCCCCGACGATCACGCAATTTGGCTTTAACCTGCTGTAGCAGGTCGGCTTTGTTGTCCATTGAATCCTCCATTTACGGCTAGATTAGCCATCTATGGCTTATTCGTCAAGCCATACATGGTTAGCCATTGCTGGCAATATTGGCGCATGAAAAAAGACGACCTTTTTAAACGGATAGCCCGGCGCCTGAGGGCGCTGCAGGATGCTTATCCAGAGCTGGGAAATCAGCAGGCCATCGCGAAGCGCAGTGGCGTCGGCCAGTCAACTGTCGGGCGGATAGCCAGGGCGGCCACTGACCCACAGATAGGCACCCTGGCTGACATCGCAGGCGCTTTTGGTAAGCCTGTAACCTACCTTTTCGAGGAGGAGCCTTCGCCCCCTGACATGGCGGTCGGGGAGCCTCCCCCAGACAACAAGGTGACCTCAAGGCGCCTCAGTAAACGTCAGCAAGCCCTGGTGAAAACCTTGGTGTCAGGGTTCGAGTCTGGGGATCTGACCGACTGGGATGCGGACGCGCTGCAGTCATTCCTTGCTGGCCGCATGTCAGCGCGATAGCAGAATCAGACCCTCCTATCAAATCCGGAAAAATCTGGCATATCTTTTTGCCACTTTATAGCCATTTATGGCTTGACACGTCAATTTTGACTAGCCTAATATGGCTACACCGACAGCAACAACAACCAATCCCGAGGCAGCAGACATGAACGAAACCACAGCCCCCAAAACCATCACCCACGCCAACCTCGAATGGAGCGAAACACTCCTGGATGGCGAAGATGTAACTTTCGAAGAGGCCGAGAAAGCCATTGCAGAACTCGGCGAAGGCTGGCGCATGCCGACTCGCCTCGAGCTGGAATCCATTCTGGACCTGTCTCGAGTAGATCCCGCCGTAGATACCGAGAAATTCCCCGACACCCAAAGCGATTTTTACTGGGCTTCTACGCCCTGTGCTTGGAATGACGCTGCTGTTTGGTGCGTCGATTTCAGCCTCGGCTATGTCGGCAACTACCACCGCGACTACGGCGCGTGTGTTCGGGCGGTTCGTTCCGGTCAGTAATCTTTGATTTTTTGAATGGAGACGTGCCGTGAACTCAGCAGAACCTGTAGAGCTCAGCGAATACAAATTCCAGCGTCAGATTGAGGCCGAGCGTGAGCCGCAGATCGAAAAGATGGCGCAGTTTGTGGAGCGTCGCCTGCTTTCCTCTGCTGGGCGCCTCAGTGAGAACCAGGTGCTGGCTCAGCGGCTCTTTGAAGACCTCATCGGTGATCGCGCCGAGTCACTTTCTGCCGTAGCCATCACCGCACTGAGTGACGGCGCAGAAGCCGGAATGGCACTGGCGCGGATGGCCCGAGAAGTTGCTGACGAGATTGCGGTAACTCACTACGACGAATTTGAAAACGAAGCCCGGGAATGGGGCTGGATCGAATGATTAACAAACTTTCAGAAAAGCGCGTAATCGCGTTTATGAAGTGGTTGTCGGCACAGGGGGCAGAAATGCTCCCAACCACCAACGAATACGAAGTGTTGCGTTTTAAGTGCCAGCTCGGAACCGGGGTTATCTACAAGAACAGCAGAGGCAAGCATTCCGTTAGTGGGCCTCTCGTCACGGAGGCCCTGACTGCTTACTTCGCGGGCGAGAGCTGGAGAGGAAAAGCCCAGCCAACCAAGCGCGGAAAGATCGGCCGCAGGAAAGAGCGGCTTCTAAAGCGCGATGGTGACGAATGTTTCTTCTGCGGCGAAAAGCTCGGCGAGGACATGACAGTAGAGCACCTGATGCCGGTAAACCAGAAGGGGCCGGATCGGATTGAGAACATGGTTCTGGCTCACCAGAAATGTAATTCACTGGCGGGAAGTATGCCGCTGATCGAAAAAGTGAAGCTGCGCGAAAAGATGCGGGGCTGGATCTAACAACAAAAGGGGAAAAGTCTTGAAATTCAATCTATCAACCATCGTCGCTTACTTCGTAGCGCTCACTCGCTGGGTCACCGCTCTATTTCCGGAGCCCTCAGAGGTTGCCGGTGAAGAGGTGGCGGCCATCAGAAAGCGCTGCCAGGAATCTTTCCGGAAGTGGCACCACTGCGAACACCCCTACCCCGCCACCTGGCCTTTGCGCCGAGGCCTGTGGGTGGAGGAGACCTGCAACCTAGTGCGCGAATCACTCAGCAAGGTTGTAAACGATCCGGAATACCTGACCGCCGATTGTGTTCGGGAAGTATGCGGCGATGACGATGACGATGGCGAGGATATGCCTCTGCCGCCCGCTCCGGTACCGGAAGAAGAATTCGAGGAGGAGTTGCCGCAAGCGGCGCGGCTGATCCAATGGAATGGAGAGTTTGTGCATGTCTAACCAAATCGCAAAAACCGGCGGCTTTGCATTGCAGCCACAGAACATGGGCGAGGCCATGGAAATGGCCAACATGCTCTCCGGTAGTCAGATGGTGCCGAAGAACTACCAGAACAAGCCGCAAGACACCCTGGTGGCGATGATGATGGGCTCTGAGCTTGGACTGAACCCTATCCAGGCGCTGCAGAACATTGCGGTGATCAACGGCAAGCC
The DNA here is from genome assembly GCF_020991125.1 of Microbulbifer celer. Taxonomy (NCBI): domain Bacteria; kingdom Pseudomonadati; phylum Pseudomonadota; class Gammaproteobacteria; order Cellvibrionales; family Microbulbiferaceae; genus Microbulbifer; species Microbulbifer celer. Next base: position 1,409,252 of record NZ_CP087715.1, on the reverse strand, counting down.
TTCCATCTACGGGGACGCCCTGCTGGCGCTGGTTCAGAACCACCCATCGTTCGGCGGGATCGTTGAGTCATTCGACGAATCGACCATGACCGCAACCTGCACCGTATGGCGCAAGGGTGGCGAAAAGCATACCCAGACGTTCAGCGCTGCCGACGCAAAAACTGCGGGACTTTGGGAGAAGGCTGGCCCTTGGACTCAGTATCCAAAACGGATGCTCACTTTTCGGGCTCGCGGTTTTGCAGTTCGTGATCAGTTCGCCGATGCACTGGCGGGCCTGATCACTCGGGAGGAGGCTGAAGATATGCCGACCGAGCGCAACATCACGCCACGGAAAGAACCCGCGCAACAGAGCGCACTTGAACACTATCCGGAAGAAAAGTTCGACGCGAACTTTGAGGCTTGGAAGGGGTTGGTCGAAGCCGGCAAAAAATCGCCCGAGCAAATCCTAGCCACGGTAGAGAGCCGCGCGGCACTCAGTGAGCAGCAGCGCCAGAAAATCCTGAACATCGGCAAAGAGGAGGCCGAAGCGTGAAAATTTTGAACCTTACCCAAGGAACACCAGAATGGCATGCCGCCCGCTCAAATTATTTCACCGCCAGTGAGGCGCCGGCAATGATGGGCGAGAGCAAATATAAATCTCGCTCCCAGTTGCTCAAGGAGAAATCCACCGGCGTTGCCGAAAAGGTTTCCGAATCCAAGCAGTTCCTGTTCGACAAGGGGCACGCTGCAGAGGCATCTATCCGGCCGCATATTGAGCTGGAGTTGATGGACGAGCTGTTCCCCGCGACCGCTGTCAGCGATTGCGAAACCTGCCTGGCGTCGTTCGATGGCGTGACCATGGACGAATCCACGATCTGGGAGCACAAGCTCTACAGCGCTGGCTTGGCCGACAATGTGCGCGCCGGCAACCTCGAGCCGCACTACTACTGGCAACTGGAGCACCAGCTTCTGGTCAGCGGCGCCGAGAAGGCGATATTCACCACGTCCGACGGCACACCAGATGCCTGTTACAGCATGGAGTATGTGTCCGTGCCTGAGCGTCGCGCCGCACTGATCGCCGGCTGGCAGCAGTTCGCGCAAGACCTCGCCAGCTACCAACCAGAGGCCGAGCAGCTCGAAGCCGTTGGCCAAGCCCCTGAAACCCTGCCGGCGCTGCGTATCGAGGTCACCGGCATGGTCACCGCCAGCAACCTGAAGCAGTTCCACGACCACGCCGTGACAGTCTTCAAGGGCATCAATACCGAGCTGCAGACAGACCAGCACTTCGCCGACGCAGAGAAGACTGTGAAGTGGTGCAAAGAAGTCGAGCAGCGCCTGAGCGCCGCCAAGGACCACGCCCTGAGCCAGACCCAGAGCATTGATGAACTGTTCCGGGCAATCGACGACATCAGCGAGCAGGCGCGCGGCAAGCGCCTGGAGCTGGAGAAGCTGGTCAAGGCCCGTAAGACGCAGATCCGCGACGAAATTCGCATGACCGCCGCCGAATCCATGACAAAGCACGTCGACCAGATCAACCAGTCACTGGGTGGCGATGTGCGGCTACCACCGATTCCCACCGATTTTGCAGGTGCGATGAAGAACAAGCGGACAATCAGCAGCCTGCGCGATGCAGTGGATACCGAACTGGCGCGCGCGAAGATCGAGGCCAACCAGGTCGCCGACAAGATTCGCCTCAACCTGGAAACGCTGCGTAATGAAACTGCTGGTTTTGAAACCCTGTTCGCCGATTCCCAGCAGCTGGTGCTCAAGGAAAGCGATGATCTGAAAGCGGTTATCACTGCACGGATTGCGGATCACAAAACTGCCGAGGAGCGCCGACAGGCTGCATCTACCCAGCGGGAAAATGTAGAGCAAGCTCGGGGTGCTGAAGCGAGATCACACGGTGCTGCACCTCGAGCTGTGCCCGGTCGCGACCCCAGGCCACAACAAGAGCCTCAATTTTCCGAATACCAACGAGGATACATCGACGGCCTCAAGGCATTCGCGCACTGGAAAGACGGAACCCAATATGTCGGCACCTCCGGAAAAACGCTGAAGCAAGCGATTCAGGAATTTATCGAAGAACCGGCCGCAAGCAATTTTTAACCGCGCTCAGCGCACAGTCAGTAGTAACCATCGGGCCGCTGGTATGGGGCCCTCTTTTCAACAAACTGGAGAGAATCATGTCCACAAACGTAAGTGAGTTTCTTGGCGACCTCGACGGCGGTGTGTTCGAGGAAAAGCTGTCCCACATCCTCAGCGAGGTGGCTTCGGCGGTAACCGACCACCAGCGCAAAGGTGAGGTGACCATCACCCTGAAGATGGCGCACATCAACAACAGCAGTCAGGTGCAGATTGACCACACGCTGAAGTACAAGCGCCCGACCTCGCGCGGCTCCGTGACCGAGGACAATTCCACCACCACCCCGATGTATGTCGGCACCAAAGGCTCCCTGTCTTTCTTCCCGGAAAAACAGGACCAGATGTTCGACAAGAAAGGCGGAGTGAACGAGGTGACCCCGCTCCGTAAGTCGTAACCCAGATAAAAACAGAACCCTCAGTAACCAGTAAAACTCCTGACCATTAGAGGAAACATGTAAATGAGTATGGATAAAAGCGCAATTGAGGCCATCCAGGCGGCGCAGACAGTTGCCGACTTAACCCTGGCACTGAAAGACGCAGAGCTTAAAACGCCGCTGGCAGCCGTGCCGGATAATTTCAGGCTATCCAGCCTGGAGCAGTATCTCCCCGGCCGCTGCCGGTACCGCGGCACCATGGAGACCGTCGCCCTGGATGACTTCACCAACTACTGTGAAGAATTTTCGGCTGCCGGCGCGGCCTGTTTCGTCGACCCGCAGAAGATGACGGCCCGCAGTATTTTCAATTTGGGTGACATCGTGGAACCCGGCCACGCCGATTTCTCCGCAAAGCTGTCACTTGTCAAAACCGCAGAGTATTCGGCGCTCCTGGACATCAACGGCAGCCGTAGCAACCAGAAGACCATGGCCGAGTTCCTCGAGGACTACCAAGACTCGATCGTCTGCTACGCAGCGGATGGTGAAGCAATTCCCAACTCCAAAGCGATCGCTGCAGTTCGCCGTCTGACCATCGAAGCCTCTCGCAGAGAGGATCACGAGTCACAGGACTTCAAGGCCAGCCGCAGCGCCTTGGAGAGTATCGAGGCGCGCAGCGAACACGGTTTGCCGGCAGGGTTCCGATTCGAGTGTACCCCCTACAACGGTCTCAATATCCGCAGTTTTGAGCTGCGCCTATCGGTCCTCACCGGTGGCGACGCTCCCTCCCTGATCGCGCGTATCAAGCGCCTGGAGGCGCAGCAAGAAGAGATGGGGCGCGAATTGCAGGAGAAGCTGGCCTCTGCATTCAGCGGTACCGACATCAAGACCTACATCGGCAGCTTCGCTGCTTAACTCCGCGCCGGGCCTGGTGCCCGGCCAATCAGTCAATAACCGGAGGGGAAATGCAAAACCTAAATATCAAGATGCCCGGCAAGACCATCAGTATCGACATAAACGGTGGTGATCTGTCGATCAACATGGATTCCGGAGTCGCCAGCAATCAATCCACAGCAGAGCTGGAGTGGAGCCACACACTGCTCGAAGGAGAGGTCGTAACCTATGAGGCCGCAGAGGATGCCATCTCAGAAATGGGCGATGGGTGGCGCATGCCCACTGTCGACGAGCTCGCAACCCTGGTGGACCGAAACCGGCACGACCCGGCAATCGATACCGACAAATATCCGGATACCAAAAGCCGAGCTTATTGGACTTCTACCCCTTGTGCTTGGAATGACGCTGCTGTTTGGTGCGTCAGTTTCCGCCTCGGCACTGTCCACCACGACCGCCGCTACGACAGCGCGTGTGTTCGGGCGGTTCGTTCCGGTCAGTAATTTTTGATTTTTTGATGTGATGCCATGAAGCCTTACCAGTTGCCAGAAATCGTGAAAAAGTCCGAGCGCCTGCTTGTTGATATTGAACAGGCAGTGCGCGGATTCGCCCGATACCACAAGTACACCCTCGGAACTGACATGCGCCGTCAGGCCATGGCCGTGCTGCGCATGTGTCACCGCGCCTGGCGCGATCGCAGTCGTCAGCTTTACTGGGTAAACGAACTGGTATGGGCAATCGATGAGCTCAAGTTGAGCCTGCAACTGGGAAGCCAGCTTCATGCCTTTAAAAGCTTCAAGCAGTTCGAGTCGTTAATTCGCGCCGCCGAGGAAGTTGGCCGGTGCGCGGGTGGCTGGAAACGTCAACTTCACCGAAAGGGCCAGAATTCGGGTAGCAATGCCTCCCCGGAGCGTGCCCAGATACTGAGTGGCCGCGCCGCCTCTGCAGGGTATGTGGGGGCCAACCAATGACGAAACCGTACTACCGTGCTGGATGTTCGGAAGGGTCGAAAGAGTGCGGCAAAGCTGCTGTTTGGTGCGTCAATTTCAACAACGGCAATGTCAACAACAACCACCGCAACAACAACGCGTGTGTTCGGGCGGTTCGTTCCGGTGAGTATCACGGTGACAGGGAAGTTTCTCTTCAAGAGCTGCACAAAGCATGGCGCGGCGCCCGATCAGGTAAAAAGCCAAGCCAGAACCAGCTGGCGTTCGATGCCAGGTGGGCCGATGGTCTGCTGGGTCTTCAGCGTCGCATCAACGATGGATCATGGGAACCAGGGCGCAGCGCCTGCTTTGTGGCCACGCGCCCTAAGGCCCGGGAAATCCACGCCCCGGACTTCGCTGATCGCGTAGTCCATCACTGGCTGGTGCCCCAGCTGGAAAAGCTATGGGAGCCAGCGTTTATTTTCGACAGCTACGCCAATCGCAAAGGCAAGGGCAGCCATGCCGCCGTGCGTCGCCTGCAGAAGTTCGTTCGCCAAGTCGACAGCGGCCAGCACAGCGGCTGGTATCTGCAGCTCGACATTCACAACTTCTTCAATTCCATTCACCGCCCAACCCTGTGGGCGATGCTCAAGAAGAAGTTGACCAAAGCCAACGCATCCAACCAGGTGATGCATGCCACCCATGCCCTGCTGCGTAGGCCGCCACTACATGTCGGAGTGATCTACCACGGTACGGCAGAAGAGCGTGCAATGGTGCCACCACACAAGCGACTGGAGAATGCGCGCCCTGGTTGTGGACTGCCTATCGGAAACCTGAGCTCCCAGTTTTTTGCCAATGTTTACCTGGACAAGCTCGACCAGTTCGTAAAGCACACCTTGAAGGCAAAGAGATACCTGCGCTATGTCGACGATTTCGTGATAGTTCACAGCGACAGAAACCAGCTCGCCGAATGGCAACGGCAGATTGTGGAATTCATAGACAGAGAGCTACAACTTCGCTTGAAACCAGACATCCGATTGCGGCCCCTGAAAGATGGAATCGACTTTCTCGGTTACATCGTCCGACCAACCCACACCCTTGTGCGCCGCCGGGTTGTAACTCATGCGCGCCAGGCACTATCGGATTGGCAGAAAAAGTGTGTGCGCGGCGGAACCATCCAGGCAACGCCGGAGCAGTACCGATCCATCGCGTCTACCGCAGCCAGTTACGAGGGCCACTTTCGGCACGCCAATAGCGCAAGGCTCAAACAAAAGATGAATCGGGAATTTCCTTGGCTTCCTACCGCCATCAGAAAACGGAAGTTTGACTACCGGCTTGAAGAGCGAACAGTTCCAATAAAATTAGTTTAGTTGGGTCGCGCCGGTAGGGGCGGCTTTAGTATCGGAATGAGAAAAATGAATTCAATCTCTGTGAATAGCTATTTCTGTGGGGCCGGGTTGATGGATGTGGGTCTGCTGCAGGCGGGAGTGCAGATCAATCAGGCGTTTGAACTGGACACCGACGCCTGCAAGACCTACCGACACAATCTCGGAAATCACGTCCGCCAGTGCGACCTGACCGAAGAATTGGTGCTGGAGCAAGGCGCGGCAGATGGCATGGTGTTCACCTATCCCTGCACCAAATACAGCACCATTGCGGACATTCACGGCACGCGCACCGGTGACGAGCTGTTCCTTCACGCACTGCGCCATCTCGCTCTTGCCCGTCCTGAATTCTATGTGGTTGAGAATGTGCCGGGGCTGCGAGCTTTCCCAGTAGTGATGGAGGCCATGTGCCAGCTGCCGGATTACTACGTGCATGTGTTCTGCCCTGTCGAGTCCAGTACCTGGCTACCGCAGCGGCGCAGTCGGCTGATTATCATCGGCACCCGCCGTGAGTTCGCCATTCGGCCACCGGAGTCTGCCCGAGCGGTGAGGTTGTCCGAGATCCTCGAGGAAGAACCGCGCGTAACTCTGCCGAAGGCCATAGGCGAGCGCATGGGTGGCAAGTACCGCGACCTTCCGATTATCAGCGACCCGGCCAACGACGACCAGGCACCGACCTGCGTGGCTCACTACGCAAAGGACAAGAGCACCCGGCTGGTGCGGGATAAGCGCTACCCGCTGGGAGTGCGGCCCTACTCCGTTCGTGAGTATGCTCGCCTGCAGGGCCTGCCGGATAGCTTCACATTCCCAGTCTCGGACACGGCCGCATATCGACAGATCGGCAACGGCGTATCGGTACCGGTTGGCCGCTGGATAGGCGGTGAAATCCTGAGGTATATGAGTAAATCTACAGGGCTTAGGAGGGTCGCATAGATGTGTGACCTGATTCCCCACACCAAAGCCAACCGCGAATTTTTCGCCCCCGGAGCCGCCCCTGCACGCACTAAGTGGTGCGATTGGATAGCGCGTGGCGTGGTGCGCGGCAAGATCATCGACGGCGCACCCTACATCGACGCCAACTGGTTCGCCGCGAATGACTGCATGGCGCCGCCACCAGAAGAGGTAAAAACAACCGCAATGGACCTGCTGAGATAACGTAATGGTAAGGCCGAAAAAAACCCGCATCGTCGACGGCACGGAGCTGGTAGACAACCTCTACCCCGATCCGCGCAAACGTCCCGGTTACTACCGGTACCGCCGCGCCAATGGCACGGACAAGATTTTCCAGGCGGAAAGCGTTCAGGAAGCAAATCGTATTGCCACTGAGGCCAACGCGCTGCGCGATACTGCCGTGGCCACGCCAGAGCGCGTTCCTAATCGCCAGCAGCTGGCATTCCATGTGCCCGAGTACATCGCTTACCAGCAGCGCCTAAACCCCGCGCTGGTCGGCAAAAAGAGCTGGCACAACCGGGTCTACGCGCTGCACCAGTTCGCCGAAAAGTTCAGCGCTACCCCAGTGGGCCACATCACGTGGCAGCAGGTTTCCACCTGGTGGGACGATCTCACCTACAACCAGCAGAAGCTGCGCCATGCGGAGTTCCGCAAGCTGTTCAATTGGCTGATGGCCAAAGGCCTGATGCCAAAGCTGCAGTACAACCCGTTCACCACCGCTGACGACCGACCGCGCCTGATCGCCAAGCAAAAGCCGCCAAAATCTCGCGCCGCACTCACTGTTGCCCAGTACTGGAAAATCTACCGGCAGGCCGGGGAAATGGAGCTGGAGGCCCTGCAGGTCGCTATGGCCCTATCCCTGCTCACCACCTGGCGTCGGGAGGACATCTGCAGCCTGCAGTGGGATCAAAACATCAAAGACCGCACCCTGCAGCTCGTAGTCGCCAAAAGCGCCGCGCAGAAAGGCCACGCCCGCGCAGCCCGGCAGGCATGGAACCTGGATCAATACCCAGCGCTTGCGAGGGTAATAAATCGGGCGCGAGAACTGAGTCTGCAGAATCGCAGATGCCCATTCATCGTCAGCCACTGGCCAGAGCGTAGAATCTGGGGGAGCAAGGAACATTTGGCTCAAGTCACGCCGGAGCGGCTTAGCAGGATGTTTGCAGAGGTGCGGGACGCCTGCGGGATCAAGGGCGGGCAGTCATTCCACGAGGTCAGGGGGCTCGCATCAACGCTATACCGGATCGCGGGATATGGTGTGGAGCAAATACAGGAATTGATGGCACACGAGAGCAAGGGCACAACCCTGGGCTACCAGGACGCGGACGCCCTGCCCTATACGCCGATGAATTTTGTGTTACCGGATGATGTGATAGGTGGGGAGTTTTGAGTTTGTGTGCGGTGTTTCTGTGCAGTTAATGTGCGCCCGGTTCAAGGAACCGGGAGTTCACAAAAAACTGTTTTAAAAACAGATAGATATGGTCGGAGCGGCCGGATTTGAACCGACGACCACCACACCCCCAGTGTGGTGCGCTACCAGGCTGCGCTACGCTCCGACAAGTAGCAATCAATCGTGCCGCTTTCCTTGGAAAAATCAGCTAAGTGATTGATTTATAAGGGGCATCGCTTGGCGATGAGGCGCAAATAATACCGAAGTGCCGGGGGAATGCAAGCCCGAATTTGCGCCTTTTGGGCTTTGTGACGTTCAGGTCTCCAGCAGGGTCAGAACGTCTTCCAGTTCGGCGATCATCTGCGGGATGATCTGCTGTGCCTGTACCGTCTGCACCTTCTCTGAGGCGCCGGATTCCATCTGCAGCCGTGCACCGCCGATAGTGTAGCCCTCTTCGTACAAGAGCGCGCGGATCTGGCGGATCAGGATGACGTCCTGATGTTGGTAGTAGCGGCGGTTGCCGCGGCGTTTGACCGGGCTAAGCTGCGGGAATTCCTGTTCCCAGTAGCGCAGTACATGAGGTTTGACGGCGCACAGCTCGCTGACCTCACCGATGGTGAAATAGCGTTTACCGGGGATTACCGGCAGTTCGCTGTTATGACTCGCTTCCAGCATCTTCTTCTACTCGTGCCTTGAGTTTTTGCCCTGGCTTGAAGGTAACCACCCTTCTCGCGGAAATGGGGATTTCTTCACCAGTTTTGGGATTCCTTCCCGGGCGCTGGCTTTTGTCACGCAGATCGAAGTTACCGAAACCGGATAGCTTCACCTGCTCGTTATTTTCGAGGGCATTACGGATTTCTTCAAAGAAATACTCGACGATTTCTTTGGCTTCGCGTTTGTTAAAACCCAGCTCTTCGTACAGCTTTTCGGCGAGCCCGGCCTTTGTCAGTGCCTCTGTCATTGGTTCCTGCCAATAAGTCCAGAGGCGTCGACTCCCGGTTGTAAGCCCAGTACCGCAGCGGCTTTAACCCGGAGGCAGACGCTCTCGGGGTGCGCATATCAGGCTGCGCACCCCGAGCACTGTCGGTTAACGCAGACTGGCGTTGTATTTTTGTTCTAGTTCACGGACTACCGCATCCACTGCGGCATTGATTTCTTCGTCGTTAAGGGTGCGCGAGGGATGCTGAAAGGTCAAGCCCATAGCGACACTTTTTCTATTAAAATCAATGCCTTTGCCCTGATAGACGTCAAAAATGTTGAAGTCGGTCAAGAATTCTCCGGCAGTTTCGACGGCGGTCTGTTTGAGGCTGCCGGCGGTGACATCTACATCCACCAGCACGGCCAGATCGCGACGCACTTCCGGGAATTTGGACAGCGGCGCAAAGGCCGGCAGCCGGGTGTCGCCCATTGCCTTCAGGCTGAGTTCGAACAGGAACGCGGCCTTGGGCAGGTCCAGCGCTTTCTGCAGTTGCGGGTGCAGGGTTCCCAGTACGCCGACAGGCTTGCCGTTGCGCAGTACCTGGGCGCACTGCCCCGGGTGCAGCGCCGGGTGGCGTGCGGGCTCGAAAGTGAACTCGTCATCGGCCGACAGGTGAGAGACCAGGGCTTCCACATCGGCTTTGATATCGTAGAAGTCCACCAGGTCTTTACCGCCAGTCCAGCCTTCCGGGGCACGGGTGCCGTAGATCAGGCCTGCAATCATCGGCTCCTGCGCCAGGTTCTCGCGGGACTGATCGGCACCGGGCACAAACCGCAGACCGGTTTCAAACAGGCGAACGCGGTCTTGCTGACGGTTCAGGTTGTACTGCAGCGCTTTGACCAGTCCGGGCATCAGGGTGGAGCGCATCACGGACAGTTCGGCACTGATAGGATTCTGCAGGGCGAGCGGCTCTACGTCCGGATCGAACTGGGCGGCGGATTCGCGATCGATAAAGCTGAAGGTGATCGCCTCTTGATAGCCACGGGACAGTAGGGTGCGCTCCAGGCGCTCGCGGTCCAGCTTGTCTTCGCGCTCGGGCACAACATCCAGGGCCGCACTGAAGCTGATGCTGGGGATACGGTTGTAGCCGTATACCCGGGCCAGCTCCTCCAGCAGGTCGGATTCGATAGCGAGGTCGAAGCGGAAGCTGGGCACCAGGAAGGTCCAGCCTTCCCCGTCTTCGCTCAGCTTTTCCAGGCCCAGGCGGGTGATGATCTCGACGATCTCGTCGTCCGCCATATCGATACCGAGGCCGTTCTTCACCCGTGCGCGGCGCAGGGTAATGCGGCGCTCGGCAGGTACGGATTCTGTGATCTCACGTAGATGTACCGGGCCCGGCTCACCGCCGACGATATCCAGCAGCAGCTGGGTGGCGCGCTCTACCGCTTTCTCCTGCAGGCGATAGTCTACGCCGCGCTCGAAGCGGTGGGAGGAGTCGGTGTGCAGACCATAGGAGCGCGCCTTGCCGGCAATCGCCAGTGGGCTGAAGAAGGCGCTCTCGAGGAAGATGTCTTTGGTCTCGGTGGTTACCGAAGAATCCAGCCCCCCCATGATACCGGCGATGGCCAGCGGGCCCTTGTCGTCGGCGATGACCAGGGTGCCCTGCTGCAGTTTCACTTCCTGCTCGTCCAGCAGCGTGAGTTGCTCGCCGGCTTCCGCCATGCGTACCTGGATGCCGCCATTCAGTTTGGCGAGATCGAAGGCATGCATGGGCTGACCGAATTCCAGCAGGACATAGTTGGTGACGTCTACCACCGGATCGATACTGCGCAGGCCGCTGCGACGCAGGCGTTCCTGCATCCACAGAGGCGTAGTCGCACTGATATCAATATTGCGGATGACGCGACCCACATAGCGCGGACAGGCGTCTTCCGCCAACAGGGAGACCTGCAGGCTGTCGTCGATTTGCGGCGCGACCGGTTCAACTGCCGGGCCCTCTACCGCGGCGCGGTTGAGTACGCCCACTTCGCGCGCGATACCGGCCACCCCGAGGCAGTCGGAACGGTTCGGGGTCAGGTCGACTTCGATGATGCTGTCGTCAAGCTGCAGGTATTCCCGCAGATCGGTACCGGTGGGGGCATCGGCGGGCAGCTCCCAGATACCGTCGCTGTCATCGCCCAGTTCCAGTTCGGTCTGTGCGCACAGCATGCCGAAGCTTTCGACACCCCGCAGCTTGGCTTTCTTGATTTTGAAATCACCGGGTAGCTTGGCGCCTACCAGGGCAAACGGTATCTTGATGCCGACGCGGGCATTGGGTGCGCCGCAGACCACCTGCATTTCCCCTTCCGGGTGGCCCTGCACTTTACATACGCGCAGCTTGTCCGCGTCCGGGTGCTGTTCGCAGGCGACGATCTCGCCGACCACGACGCCGGAAAAGGTACCGGCAACCGGCTCTACTGCGTCCACTTCCAGGCCGGCCATGGTGATCTGGTCTGCCAGTTGTTGCGCTGTCAGGTCCGGGTTTACCCACTCCCGTAACCAGGCGTTGCTGAATTTCATAAGCGTTCTCTAGTTCAGAATTCTTTCTTGCTGCTGTTCGTTGGGCGGGCCTTTGGCCCGTTTGCGGAGCGGGAGCTCCGCGTTCCCGGGGGTCAGAACTGCTTGAGGAAGCGCAGGTCGTTGTCGAAGAACAGGCGCAGGTCGTTGACGCCGTAGCGCAGCATGGCCATACGCTCTACCCCGAGGCCGAAGGCAAAACCGGAGTACTTCTCGCTGTCGATATCACAGGAGGCAAACACGTTCGGATGCACCATGCCGCAACCGAGAATTTCCAGCCAGCCGGTACCGGAACATACACGGCAGCCGTCGCCGCCACAGGCAGTACATTGAATGTCCGCTTCTGCAGAGGGCTCGGTGAACGGGAAGTAGGACGGACGGAAGCGCACGGGCACGTCCGCCTCAAAGAAGGCTTTCAGGAACTGATCAATACAGCCCTTGAGGTGCGCAAAGCTCACCCCTTCATCCACTACCAGCCCTTCCACCTGGTGGAACATGGGCGAGTGGGTAACGTCGGAATCGCAGCGGTATACGCGGCCGGGGCAGATGATGCGCAGCGGCGGATTCTTTTTCTCCATGGTGCGGATCTGCACCGAGGAGGTATGGGTGCGCAGCACGGTAGTCGGATCGATATAGAACGTATCGTGCATGGCGCGCGCCGGGTGGTGCGCGGGAATATTCAGGGCTTCAAAGTTGTAGTAGTCGCCTTCAACTTCCGGCCCTTGCTCCACGGAAAATCCGAGGCGCTGGAAAATCTCTTCAATACGGCGCAGGGTGCGGGTGATCGGGTGCGCATTGCCCTGCTCTTCTCCGCGGCCAGGCAGCGTGACATCGATGGTTTCTTTCGCGAGCTTTTCTTCAATCGCGGCCTTTTCCATCGCTTCGCGGCGGGTATTGATGGCCGCCTGCACCTGCTGCTTGGCTTCATTGATTTTGGCACCAGCCGCGGGGCGTTCTTCGGCAGACAGTTTGCCGAGACCTTTCAGTAACGCGGTGAGGTGGCCCTTTTTGCCCAGGTAATCTACCCGCACCTGATCCAGTGCTGCCAGGCCATCCGCCTGGCCAACCAGTTCCAGCGCCTGATCGGTGAGGGACTGCAAATCTTGCATTGAAAGCTTCTCGTTTTGATCGATGAGTTGCGTGTTTTACGTCCGCCTGTGCGGTTTTTATACGCTGTTGCGATACGCTTGGCCAAAACCGGCAGAACAACCGGTAAAAAAATAGGGAAGAGCCATTACAGCCCTTCCCTATTTTTAAAGCATAAATCCACCCGGACGGATGGATTTATTATGCAGACGCAATTAAGCGGCCAGGGCTGCCTTGGCTTTTTCAACTACGGCAGCAAAAGCGGCTTTATCGTATACCGCCAGATCAGCCAGAACACGGCGATCCAGAGCGATGTCTGCTTTCTTCAGGCCGGCGATCAGTCGGCTGTAGGACAGACCTTCAGCGCGGGATTGCGCGTTGATACGCGTGATCCACAGTGCGCGGAAGTTACGCTTCTTAACGCGACGGTCGCGGTAAGCGTACTGACCAGCTTTGATGACTGCCTGCTTGGCTACGCGGAATACGCGCGAACGCGCACCGTAATAACCTTTAGCCTGCTTCAGAATCTTCTTGTGACTACGACGCGCCACTACACCACGTTTAACACGGGCCATAACTATATCCTCTTAAACCTTTGCGAGTGGAGCCAATTACTTGGCGCGCAGCATGCGATCGACCAGGGTGGCGTCAGACTTGTTCATGGTCTGAGTGCCGCGCAGCTGACGCTTACGCTTGGTGGTCATCTTGGTGAGGATGTGGCTCTTGTTAGCGTGCTTGTGCTTGTAGCCCGCAGCCGTCTTCTTGAAGCGCTTGGCAGCGCCGCTGTGTACTTTTGCTTTCGGCATTTTGTACTCCAAATATTAAGGCGGACCTGAAAACAGGAGCCCGTATTGATGTTGACCACCCAACCGGGTGGCTTTCTTGGGAGTGAGAAGGCAGCCGTCGCCCGATCACATCCCTAAAAGAAGACTCGGGGTTGAACCCCAGGCCTTACTTTTTCTTTTTACTGGGAGCGATGACCATGATCATCTGGCGGCCTTCCATTTTCGGCCGCTGCTCCACAGTGCCCAGCTCCTCGAGATCTTTCTCGATGCGCTGCATCATTTCCATGCCCAGCTCCTGGTGTGCCATTTCACGGCCGCGGAAACGCAGGGAAACCTTGGCTTTGTCGCCCTGTTCCAGGAACTTGGTCAGGTTGCGCAACTTGATCTGGTAGTCGCCGATATCGGTACCGGGACGGAACTTCATTTCCTTGATCTGTTGCTGCTTCTGTTTCTTCTTGGCAGCGTTTTTGGCCTTTTTGGCCTCAAAAACGTGCTTACCATAGTCCATGATCTTACAGACGATGGGATCGGAGTCCGGGGCGATTTCAACGAGATCCAGGCTTGCACTCTGTGCCTTGTCCAGTGCCTCATCCAGAGACACAATGCCGACCTGTTCACCATCCGCGCCGATCAGCCGTACTTCTTTCGCCTCGATCTGATCGTTAATGCGAGCCTTTTTGGACTTTCCTTTCATATCTCGTTTAATAACACTCTTCTCCGGTTATTCAAAAAAATGTCTGTGGGGCGCCTGATGCCTTGGCAGTTTCTGTTGCTGCCTCGGCACATTCAGGAATACGTCGACCTGATCAGGCCTCGGCACTCTCAACAGCACCCTCAATAGACGAACGGCCGCGGCGATCCACATCCTGCCGGAGGAGTTCAAGGAATGACTCGAAAGTCATTGTTCCGAGGTCCTCACCGCTTCGTGTCCGCACGGCGACCGTCTGGTTTTCAACTTCCTTATCGCCGATTACCAGCAGATAAGGAACACGCTGTAGCGTGTGCTCGCGGATTTTAAAACCGATCTTCTCGTTTCTCAAGTCGGCAGCGGCACGGAAGCCGCCATCAGTGAGCTGAGACTCAAGATTTCGACAGTATTCCGACTGTCGATCGGTGATATTCATGATTGAAACCTGCTGCGGCGCCAACCAGGTGGGGAATGCCCCTTCGTAATGCTCGATCAGGATACCGATAAAGCGCTCGAACGACCCGAGAGTCGCCCGGTGCAGCATCACCGGGGTCTGACGGGAGCCGTCTTCCGCCACATACTGGGCGTCGAGACGACCCGGCATGGAGAAATCCACCTGAATAGTACCGCACTGCCATACCCGGCCGAGACAGTCCTTCAGGGAGAATTCGATCTTCGGTCCGTAGAAGGCGCCCTCACCCGGCAGTTCTTCCCAGGGCAGTTCCGCCGCATTCAGGGCATCCGCCAGGGCTTTTTCTGCCTTATCCCAGCTTTCGTCGGAGCCGACGCGCTGCTCGGGACGGGTGGAGAGGCGGTAAATCACCTCTTCAAAGCCGAAGTCCTTGTAGACCGCGTGCAGCAGGTCCATAAAGTCGGACACTTCCGACTGAATCTGGTCTTCGGTACAGAAGATATGACCATCGTCCTGCACAAAGCCACGTACGCGCATCAGGCCATGCAGGGAGCCGGACGGCTCGCTGCGGTGACAGGAACCAAATTCCGCCAGGCGCAGGGGCAGATCGCGGTAGCTGCGCAGGCCCTGGTTGAACACCTGCACGTGGCAGGGGCAGTTCATGGGCTTGATGGCGAACTGGCGGTCTTCGCTGGTCAGCGAGAACATGTCATCGCCGAACTTGTCCGCGTGGCCGGATTTCTCCCACAGGGAGAAGTCCACCAATTGCGGGGTCTTGATTTCACTATAGCCGCAAGCGCGCTGACGCTGACGCATATACTGCTCAACGGTACTGTAGATGGTCCAGCCATTGGGGTGCCAGAACACCATGCCCGGCGCCTCTTCCTGGATATGGAACAGGTCGAACTTCTTCGCCAGCTTGCGGTGGTCGCGCTTCTCCGCCTCTTCAATGCGGCGCAGATACGCTTTGAGTTCTTTCTTGTTGGACCAGGCAGTGCCGTAAACGCGGGTCAGCATTTCGTTTTTGGCATCGCCGCGCCAGTAGGCGCCGGCCACTTTGGTCAGCTTGAAGGCTTTCAGCTTGCCGGTGCTGGGCACGTGCGGGCCGCGGCACAGGTCTTCGAAGTCACCCTGGCGATACAGGGAGATATCTTCGTTGGTGGGAATACTGGCAATAATCTCTGCCTTGTATTCCTCGCCCATTTCGCGGAAGTATTTGACCGCTTCGTCCCGCGGCAGCAGGCGGCGACTGACCGGGATATCTTGCTTGGCCAGCTCTTCCATCCGCTTCTCGATCTTCTCGAGATCTTCCGGGGTAAACTGACGCTCGTAGGCAAAGTCGTAATAAAAGCCGTCTTCGATCACCGGGCCGATGGTGACCTGAGCACCGGGGTAGAGCTGCTTGACCGCCTGGGCCAACAGGTGCGCAGTGGAGTGACGGATAATTTCCAGCCCTTCCGGCTGGCGATCGGTCACGATCGCGAGATCGGTATCGTGATCGATGACAAAACTGGTATCCACTTCCTTGCCGTCGACCACACCAGCCAGGGCAGCTTTCGCCAGACCGGGACCAATATCATTGGCAACGTCGAATACGGAAACAGGATTGGAGAACTCGCGACGGGAACCGTCAGGGAGGGTGACAACAGGCATTGCACTTCCTTTTCTATCAGTGGCGATCCCTACGAAAGACCGCGTGATTGATCATGGTGTAGATAGCGGGCGAGACGCCCGGAGCGGGTCACAACAGCCTAGCAGCATTTGCTTTAACAGAAGTAACACGCGGGAAATTGGTAGACCCGAGCAGATTTGAACTGCTGACCTCTGCCATGTCAAGGCAGCGCTCTAACCAACTGAGCTACGGGTCTGAAGACTGGCAAACCGGGAATACTCAAAAACACGCCCGGCTGCAGAGGACGCGAACTTTAGCACCAGCTTTTTTGCTTTTCAACAAGCAAAATAAGAAAATTTTTCCGCCACTGGAGGTTGTTGCTGTATCGTGCCTTATCTCCATCTAGATCGAGCCTGGAACAGGACGCAGCAGGACGCATGCAGCAGTCATCCCCCTCTTCCCCCATCGCCTCCACTACCGCCAACACCATTGCGAACAATGGTTATCTGTTGGCACTAGCTGCGGCCGCCCTATTCTCGGTGAAAGCCATCTTTATCAAGTTGGCCTATCGCCACGGCGTCGACGTGGAAACCTTCATCCTGCTACGCATGGCCCTTGCCTTACCGTTCTACCTTGCAATCCTGATGCTGCTGAAGCGGCAGCGTGCGTGGCGTCCGATAAGCCGCCGCAATCTGCTACTGACGGTCGTGCTGGGACTTTGCAGCTACTACCTGGCGAGCTTTCTCGACCTGCAGGGGCTGCGCTATATCAGCGCCAACTTTGAACGCCTGATCATTTACCTGTACCCGACGCTGGTGCTTTTTCTGGGATGGTGCTTTCTGCGCAAACCGATTTCCCTGCCACAGTTGCTATGCATCTTTGGCGCCTATGCCGGCATTCTGCTGATTTACTGGCAGGATCAGAACTTCAGCACCAGTGCCCTGCCCCCATCCTGGGTCCAGCTCGATGGCACCAGCTGGGGCGCACTGCTGACCTTCGGCAGTGCGCTGAGCTTCTCGTTTTATGTCGCATTCAGCGAGGGCGTGATTCGGCAACTGGGCAGCCGCCAGTTCACCGCGCTGGCGATGCTGGTAGCGAGCGCGGCCATCGCCCTGCACTTTGCCCTGCAGGCAGACTGGAGCAGGATCAGTCAGCCCTGGCAGGTTTACGGGTATGCACTGACGGTAGCCTTTGTGTGCACCGTGGTTCCGTCACTGATGATGAGCGCGGCCATTGCGCAAATTGGCTCCGCCAGCACCGGCGCCATCGGCTCGTCCGGCCCGGTGATCACCCTGATTGCCGCGGCGCTGGTATTGGGGGAACCATTCACCGCCTATCACCTCGGGGGAATGGCCATCATTATCGGCAGCCTGCTGCTGATGAAACGCGTGGCCAGCCAGGAGACAAAACGCCCGACCGAGAAGGCCCAGCAAGCGGGTTGAGCAAGCGCTGACCGGCAACTCCCGCAGGAGATTACCGGCCAGCACTTCAGTCGCTCTGCAATGCGTCGATAGGATTGAGGCGGGAAGCCTTGATCGCGGGGTAAACCCCGAACAGCAGGCCGATGGCAGCACACACTGTGAACGACAACAGGATTCCGCTCACGGACCAGGAAACAGCCCACCCCGCATAGAGGGCAATCACCTCGGACAACAGCACACCGAACAGAATACCCAACAGACCGCCGAGAATGGCAATGGTAAAGCTCTCCACCAGATACTGATTACGAATATCCCGCCGGGTAGCACCGACAGCCCGCAACAGGCCGATCTCGCTAGTACGCTCCAGCACGGTCGCCAGCATGATATTCATGATTCCGATCCCGCCAACCAGCAGGGAAATGCCGGCAACACAGGACATGACGATATTGAAAATGGCCTGGGTTTCCATCTTCTGCGCCATCAGGGCAGCGGGCACCACCATGGTGAAATCTTTGACATTGCTGTGGCGACGATTGAGCAGATGGGTAATGGCCCGCGCCGCCTCGCCGGCATCCGTACCATCTACCAACTGAAACTTCAGCTCACTCACTTCCGCTGCCAGCGCCTCACTGGGAAACCGTTGCATGGCGGCGGATAGCGGGATAAACACCTGACCCTGCTCTGCCCCCAGCCGCACACCTTCAAACTCGGACCCGGCTACAAACGGAGAATCCAGCACGCCGACCACGGTGAACCACAGCTGGTTGATCTTGATCTGCTCTCCCACTGCGGACCGCGCGGGAAACAACTGCTGCGCCACCGACTCGCCCAATACCGCCACCTGGGCAAAGTACTGCTCATCTGCATCGTCGATCAGACGTCCGGCGGACAGCTGAAACGGGGACATACGAAAATAACCGGGGCTGACACCGGTGGCAGCAGCCTCACTCTTGCCGTACGCGCTAAACAGACTGTAAGTCTCAATGGATTTCTGCGCAGCAAAAGCCTCCACAAAACCCAGAGTAGCAAGCACCGCTTCACCATCGCGGAAACTGAGGCCGGTAGAATGCTTGCGCTGCTCGAAGAGCTCCTCCTGCTCCAGCTCGACGCCCTGCACGATCAGATTGTTGAGCCCCATGGTTTCGATCATGCGCAGGGCCTCGCGCTCAGCCCCCTTACCGATATTGAGCATCGCGATCACTGCACCGACACCAAAGATCATCCCCAATAGCGTCAGCAGCGTGCGCAACTTGTGCTGAGCCAACTCCCCCAACGCTTCACGAAAGCTCGCCAACAGTGCCCGGCGACCCTGGGACGGCCGAAGCAATGACGACAGCCGCAAATACCAGGCCGAACTGACCGCACCATCTTGTGCAGCATCTGTCGGTTCAACACCTGCGTCTTGTGCACTCATGTTCCGACCTCCTGCGACAAGACACTACCCGGGCTGACTTCATACAGGGCAATTCGATCGCCGGGGGCCAGGCCGTCGACAATCTCCACATGGGTGGGCGTGGCACGCCCGGGGGTAACGTTGCGCCGCAGGAACTGACCGCCGCGGTATAGATAGACAAACACACCCGTGCTGTCCCGAAACAGGCACTGCGCTGGCACTTCGAGACGTCGCCCGGCATCCGCCACCCGGATCTGTGCGCGCACACCACGGCCGAGCTTGAACTGCTGCGGGAACTGCTTATCGAATACCGCGACCACCTGGTAATACTTCTGCGGATTGCCGCGTTCGATGGTAGACGGCGCCGCGCTAATGCTTTCCACTTGACCGGCAAAACGCTGCGCCGGATCCGTTTCAAACCACAGCGTGATTCCCTGCCCCTCAGTAAGGCCTACCGCTTCTCGCTCCGCAACCTGCAACTTTGCCTGCATCACACTGGTGTCCGGCAGATCCGCCACCTTGTGTCCCGGCCAGATCTGACCACCCACCTGAGGCTTTTCCCCGCGCCAATTGGCGGAATAGGTCAACAGCCCATCGTGCGGGGCAACAACTTCCAGCTCTGACAACCCCTGTGACAATCGCGCAATCTGCGCACTGTGCTTCTGTTGCTGTACGGAAAGGACCGCCAGCTCTCCTTCGGCACCCGCGGAAAAGCGCGCATTTTTCCAATCCAGGTAGCTGAGCTTCGACTGCAGATAACGGGTATCCAGCTGTTCTTCGAGAATTTCCAGGCGCGACTTGAGGCGTTCGTCATCCACTGAAAACCGCTCGGCAAATCGTTTCTCCACCGATACCTGATCGATATCCGTCAAAATACCCATTTGTTCCGTATCCAGAAGGCCACGCTTTTCCCGCAGGTCCTCCTCTGCCAAAGACAGCTCCCCTACGGCCCTGCTCTTTTGGCGCCGCATCGATTTGCCGTCAAAGCGTGCAATTACATCCCCTTTTTTGACCAGGGAATACTCCGGTGCAAGCCACGAGATAAACTTCGGTGGCCCGGAAGACGGCGCCTGAATCGAGGTCGCGGATGCCGCCTCCAGTTCACCCCGTGCCGGCACCAGCGCCTGGCGCTCGCTGTACTGGATTTGGTACAGCAGCGGGTCCGACTGTTTTTCCGCACAAGCGGATAGAAAAAGGGAGACCCCCAACCAAACGATCGCGCGTATTCTCATGGTGCCTCCCCGGTCGACGACACTTGCTGCGCCCCTTGGCTGGTGGAGGCAATCAGTGAAAGGGCCGCTGTCATACCCGGTTTCAACGTACGACTGCCATCGTCTTCCAGGCCCACCAACAGATCCACCACCCGGCGACGATCCCCTCGGGCGCGATCACGTACCACACGCCCCTGCTCCTGAATCTGGCCCCGCAGGGTGATCGCTTCGGCACCATCAATAACCACTTCCATATCCGCGCCTACGCGGAGAAAAGCCTTGTCCACCTCGTCTGCCTGTGCGCGCACCCGCATCTGGCTGAGGTCGGAGATCTGTATCACCGGCTGACCAAAACGCACCGATTCGCCCTCGGAAGGTTTCTCGCCTTTCCAGTTTGCGACGTACTGCACCAGACCACCGATGGACGCCTTTACCTTCAGCTTTTCCAGCTCCGCTTCCAGCGCCGCCACCTCTCCCTCGAACCGCGTCACCTTGCGTCGGGCCATGGAAATGCGCAGCGCACCGGTACGCTTATGCATTTCTGCCAGCTTCCGCACCAGGGCCAGATCGTTACTGGCAATTTCAAAATCAATTGCGGCTTTTTCCCGCTCATTTCTGGACATGGAATGATCGAGAATACTGGCGCGGCGTTGGGCCTTCTCGAATTCCGCCCGCTTTTCTTCAATCGCCAGAATATCGTCCTTTGCGATCTGCTTTTCCTTCAGCAAGGTATTGTTAAGCTCACTCCGCCAATGCTTCAGCTCAGATTGCTTTTCGATCAAGCGCTCCCGTACGGGCTTATCGCCAAACTCGACGACCACCATCCCTTCTTCCACGAAGCTGTTTTCCGGCACCATGTGCTTGATGTTGTACTGCCACATGCGATGAATTGCCGGCGGCGCCACCATTACCGCGCGCGCGGACTCCAACTCCCCCGAAACCGATAACGGCGAGCTCCGCACCGCTGCCACGGGTGCGCCATCAACCTTTCCCGAAGTGCTCCCGCCCGCACTGCTGTCACCCGCACTGTTGTCACCGCAGGCGGTAACCAGAAACGCCAGAATGCATACTTGCCACTTCATTGAACGGCCTCCGGGAACTCAATCCGCGCGCTCATGCCCGGCAACAATTCCAGCTCCGGTGTTTCGCTAAATTCAAACATCAACCGGTAATACAGCCCGGGGCCCAGCTCCTGTCGCTTTTGCGGCTGGACTGCGATTTCGGCGAGCTGCGCCGGGAAGCGGCGCTGGAGATAGGCATCAAAAATGAGCTCGGCTGCCTGACCACTGCGCACCCGGTCAACGTCAATTTCATGCAACCAGGCCTCTACGTAGAGGTCGCTCATGGAGGGGATCTCTGCAATCGTCCACCCCGGCTGCGCCGTCATTCCCACAAACACCCGCTCACCAGTCCAAGGGTGCTTGCCATATAGCACCGGCCCGGAACGCTCTGCATGCAGGGACATAGACGCCAGCTGTCCGCGCTTGTATTCGAGCCTGGTCTCGGCACCGGCGATCTTTACCCGTTGTTTTTTTGCCGCCACCTGTCGAGTCAATTCCGCCTGGGCCAAATCTTTCTCTGCTTTACGCACCGCGGACTCGGCCTCTTTTTTGGCCACCTGGTAGGATTCATACTCGTAGGCGCTCAGGTACTTTTTGGGGACCGCGGCATCAATAGCGGCCTTTTTCAGCAGTAACTGCGCACGCTCCAGAGCATAGGTTTTCTCCAGCTCATCCTGCGCGAATTTGCTGTCATCTTTGTCAAGCTTTTCCCGCGCGGTATCCAGAACAACCTCTTCCGAATCGATTTCCCCCTGGATGGCCGCACCGTCAAACACGGCGACAATGTCACCGGGCTGCGCCACCTGACCCTCTGGCATCAGCCATTGCACCTCTACGCGCCAGTTATCGGTCATCGGCGAGATGAAAGACTGGCTTTTCTCTGCCCGCACCTGACCACTCAGCAACAGTGGTGCTTGCTCCGCCCATACCACCGAAGGCACAAGACTCAGCAGCAAGCACGCCATCAACGGAAACCGCAGGGCTATACAACGCATTGCGTAGCCTCCGTTTTTGAATCCTCTATAACAGTGCCATCGCTCATCCGGATAATACGCTGGGCACGACTGGCCACCTCCGGCTCGTGGGTCACCATGACAATCGTCTGTCCCTCACCGTGCAGGGCGCAGAGCAATTCAAGAATTTCTTCGGAGGTTTTGCTATCCAGGTTGCCGGTGGGCTCGTCAGCAAAGATAACCTTTGGGCGATTGATCAACGCGCGCGCAATCGCCACCCGCTGGCGTTGCCCACCGGACATTTCGAATGGGCGATGATCAATACGGTGTCCAAGGCCGACCCGGGTGAGCATTTCCACGGCGCGCTCACCGGGATCCTCCAGCAGCCCTTCCGTCTCGGCGGCCCCGGTGTCGGCAAAACGCAGGGGCAACATCACGTTCTGCCGCGCAGTCAGTCGCGGCAGCAGGTGAAAGGTCTGGAAAATAAAGCCGATATGGCGATTGCGGATAGCAGAGAGGGATTCGTCATCAAAGCTCGAGACTTCGCGGCCATCGAGCCAGTAGTGACCGGCCGTCTGTTGATCCAGACAACCGAGGATATTCATCAATGTCGACTTGCCGGACCCGGAAGAGCCCATGACTGCGACAAATTCGTTTTGCTCGATGTGCAGTGAGACATCGCGAAGCGCCGTAACTCTGGCATCCCCGTCGCCATACTCCCTGCGCAGCCCTGTTATTTTTATCACGCGTCAATCCATTGAGATCGTTGAGTGCTTCTAGTTCGTTACACCACACTCGTAATACGATATTCAAATTATTACCGCAGACTACCCAATCCCTCCACAGGGCGCAACACGCGAAGACGCCGCCCGAATCGTCGCCGTACGCACCTGCCGGCAACTACTGCAGCGCTTTGAGCCGGGAGATTTCGTCGCGCAGCTTGGCGGCCGTTTCGAATTCGAGGTTCTTGGCGCTTTCGTACATCTCCTGCTCCAGCTCTTCGATACGCGCCCAGCGCTCTTTGTCTGACAGCGGTTTCTGCCCGGCATTGTAGGTGCCGCCCTTCTCCGCCACCTTGCGCTTGCCACGGGCTGGCACGCCGGGGGCAATGGCGCCCTCCATGATGTCAGCGACGCTCTTACTGATCCCTATCGGAGTGATACCGTGCTCGGCGTTGTGACTGAGCTGTTTCTCTCGGCGCCGCTCGGTTTCATCCAGTGCCCGGCGCATGGAGTCGGTTACCTTGTCCGCATAGAGAATCGCCCGGCCCTCCAGATTCCGCGCGGCGCGACCGATGGTCTGGATCAGTGAGCGATCCGAACGCAGGAAGCCCTCCTTGTCCGCATCGAAAATCGCCACCAGGGCGACCTCGGGCATATCCAGACCTTCCCGCAACAGGTTGATCCCCACCAGCACATCGAACTCGCCGATACGCAGGTCGCGAATAATCTCGACCCGCTCCACGGTATCGATATCCGAGTGCAGGTAACGCACCCGTACATTGTTGTCCTGCAGGTACTCGGTGAGGTCTTCCGCCATGCGTTTGGTGAGTACGGTAATCAGCACGCGCTGCTCCGCCTCCACGCAGCGGCGGATTTCAGACAACGCATCGTCCACCTGAGTGGCCGCGGGGCGCACTTCCACTTTCGGGTCTACCAGACCTGTAGGCCGCACCACCTGCTCCACCACGGCACCGGCGTGTTCCGCTTCATATTTCCCCGGTGTGGCGGACACAAAAATGGTCTGCGGGGATAGCTGCTCCCACTCTTCAAACTTGAGCGGACGATTATCCAGCGCCGACGGCAGACGAAAGCCGTATTCCACCAGGGTTTCCTTACGCGACCGGTCACCGCGGTACATCCCGCCGATCTGCGGCACGGTTACGTGGCTTTCATCAATAAACAGCAGCGCATCGTGGGGCAGGTAATCAAACAGGGTCGGCGGCGGCTGACCAGGATCGCGCCCGGAGAGATAGCGGGAGTAATTCTCTACGCCGTTGCAGTATCCCAACTCCTGCATCATCTCAAGGTCATAGCGGGTGCGCTGCTCCAGCCGTTGCGCTTCCAGCAACTTATTGTTGTCCCGCATCTGCTTGAGGCGCTCTTTCAGCTCCTCTTTGATCCGGTCGATGGCATCCACAATCGTTTCCCGCGGTGTGACATAGTGCGACTTGGGAAAGATGGTGATCCGGGGCACTTTTTGCAGCACTTCTCCCGTCAGCGGATCGAACAGGGTGATTTCTTCGATCTCTTCATCAAACAGCGACAGGCGTACCGCCTCCATATCGGAGTCCGCCGGATAGATATCGATGATGTCGCCGCGCACCCGATAGGTGGCACGCCGGAAATCCGCATCGTTGCGGGTGTACTGCAGCTCGGCGAGGCGACGCAGAATAGTCCGCTGATCCACCAGATCACCGCGATCCAGGTGCAACACCATCTTCAGGTACTTGTCCGGATCCCCCAGACCGTAGATCGCGGAAACCGTGGCAACGACGATAACGTCTTTACGCTCAATCAGCGCCTTGGTGGCGGAGAGGCGCATCTGCTCAATGTGCTCGTTGACCGATGCGTCCTTCTCGATAAAGGTATCCGAAGACGGCACATAGGCTTCCGGCTGGTAGTAGTCGTAGTAGGAGACGAAATACTCCACCGCATTTTTGGGGAAGAACTCTTTCAGCTCACCGTACAACTGCGCCGCCAGGGTTTTGTTGTGCGCCATGACAATGGCAGGGCGCTGCACGCGCTCGATGACATTGGCCATGGTGAACGTTTTACCGGACCCGGTCACACCCAATAGCGTCTGATGGGCGAGACCATCCCCCACGCCTTCCACCAGCGCCTCAATGGCGGCTGGCTGGTCACCTGCGGGCGCATACTTGCTTTCCACCTTGAACGGGCGAGATTCCATACACTGCTTACCAAATTAAACTGTCGTCACCCCCGATACCGGGGAATGGGAAATTGTAGGCGCACTGGTGGCAATGCGACAAATAAAGCCCCTCACCTGACCGCGGCGGCGAGAAAATAAACACTGCAAAATCAACAAGTTAATTTTGAACAAAAGGGTTGACCTGCCCAGAGGGGCTCTATAAGATACGCGCCATCTGACCGGGACGGCATCTGCAATTCGGTTCAGATCACAGTTCCGCCTTAGCTCAGTTGGTAGAGCAAATGACTGTTAATCATTGGGTCGCTGGTTCGAGCCCAGCAGGCGGAGCCAAATTTGAAAACCCCGTAGATCGTAAAGATTACGGGGTTTTTATTTAGATTTAGCGCCGCACCGCTTATAGTGCCGCTCCAAAAAATTCCGCCTTAGCTCAGTTGGTAGAGCAAATGACTGTTAATCATTGGGTCGCTGGTTCGAGCCCAGCAGGCGGAGCCAAATTCGAAAAGGCTTAACTCTTACGGGTTAAGCCTTTTTTCGTTGTGCCGCAGAAATGGGAATACTCCCCGGCTTCTGCCACCTCCCCTTTTCCAACAATCGCCCCACCAATAAAAAGCGCCCAGATGCTGCAGACACTGAGCGCTTATGGTTAGCTAGCCGACAGGCTACCTGTCAGCTGCGACCACTCTCCCCCACCGGCAACCGCTTTACCACGGCTACTGCAGCTTTCCGCTCCATCCCTTCGGTACACTGCCACACTGAATCCACCAGGCTCTGCTTGGGCGAGTAGTCTTTCACTGCTTCTGTCAGCAGTCGATGTACCTTCTCGCAATCATTCTGGGCACAGGCCTCTCTCAGATCCCCCAGGATCAATTGCAACCGTTCGCTGGTGAGGCGCTCCTCTTCCGCACGCATGATCATGGGGTGCTCGGTTCCGGCAACCTTATCCCCGAGCAGCAGCTCTTCGTAAAGCTTTTCCCCGGGGCGCAGACCGGTAATCTGAATCTCTATATCACCATCAGGGTTGGACTCTTCGCGCACCGTGTGCCCCATAATCTGGATCAGGCGCCGCGCGATATCGTAAATGCGCACCGGCTCCCCCATATCCAGTACGAACACCTCACCGTGGCGCCCCATATTCCCGGCCTGCAACACCAGCTGCGCAGCCTCCGGAATCGTCATGAAGAATCGAGTGACCTTGGGGTGCGTGACGGTCACCGGTCCGCCGGCATTAATCTGATCGGTAAACAGCGGGATCACGGAGCCTGACGAGCCCAGCACATTACCGAAGCGGACCATGCATACCCGAGTACGGCCAAAGCGGCGTCCGAAATCCTGACATACGAGTTCCGCCAGGCGCTTGGTGGCCCCCATCACATTGGTGGGGCGCACTGCCTTATCGGTAGAAACCAGTACAAACTGTTCGACACCATGCGCTTCGGCAGCCTCGAGTACCGAGAGGGTTCCCAACACATTGTTGTCGGCGCCCACCACAACGTTCTGCTCTACCAGTGGAACATGCTTGTAAGCCGCGGCGTGATAGATGGTCTGCACGGAAAAGGCCTGAATGATTTCCGCCATTCGCGCGCGATTGCGTACATCACCCAGCAATGGGATCACGTGCACCGCTGATCCCTCATCCTGTTGCTGCTGGCGCAGTTCCCGCTCGAGCTGGTAGAGGGAGAATTCGGATGCCTCCAGCAAGATCAACTGAACTGGCCCCCACTGGACGATCTGCCGACAGAGTTCAGAGCCTATCGAGCCACCCGCTCCCGTTACCAGCACCACTTTGCCGGCGATGGAGCCCGCGATCAGGTCTTTCTGCGGTTCAACGGGCGCACGACCAAGAATGTTCTCGTAGATTTGCGCCACATCGGAAACCCGGCCTGCGCTGTCGACAAGCTCCTCCATACCGGGAATCACTTTTACCACAACGCCGCGCTCTCTCAGGCTCCGGGTGATTTCACGACGACGCCGCTTCGGGACGCCCGGCATGGCCAGCAAAATCTCGGAAATATCCCGATCGGCAATGACATCAAGAATTTTTGCCGGGCTGTACACCAGCACCCCATCGATCAGGGTGTTCTGCTTTGAGGCATTGTCATCAAAAAACGCTACCGTTTTGTACATCTCGCCGTGGATCAACCCTTTATAGAGCTGCAAACCGGCAGTACCGGCACCGTAAATCGCGACCCGGGTTTTATGAATCTCCAGCGCCATCTGGTAGTAAAGGCGCACCAGCCAACGGGACCCCCCCACAAAGACCAGAGCAAAACACCAGTAAATGACCGGAACGGACCGGGGAACCCCGGCATAGGTTAGATAGGAAGCTACCGCCAGGACTACCGCAGAGGCAGTCACCCCTTGCAAGACGGCGACGATTGCCTGCTGCCCCATGTAGCGGATCACGGTGCGATACAGCCCCAAGCGCAGAAAAATCAGGCTGCTGGACATCAGGGTTATCCCCACGCACAGCGCCATGTTCTTTTCAGTGATCAGGCCGGCCCCGTTAAAGCGGACAGTCATCGCCAACAGGAATGCTACCGTCAACATCAACAGGTCGTACGACAGCATCAGTACTGGCTTGTAGTTTTTTTGTGCGAGCGTATATAAGCGCTTCACCCTTCCCCCGAGTTTTCCATTGCCAACATCTCCGGCACTTGCACCGGAACGTCTTCCGGATGCTCCCAATACCACTTACAAAAACGCCGCACCTCCCGGAAAGGTTCCCAGGCGGGCGCTCATTAGTCGGTTTCGTGAACCGCATCCCCAATTTATCGATTTTTCAGCGCCGGTTACTGCAGCCCCGATACCACCAGTGCGACAGCCGTCACCGACAGGCCGGCCATCACGATCACTTCACGCCGCAGCGTCTTCCCCACCCCGATTTTCAGCGCCGTACGCTGGTAATAGTGCTGCCGGTGCGCTTCCCACCAGCGCTCCCCCTTCCGTATACGCTTTAGCAGTGTCCAGGTGGCATCTACCCAGAAAGGCGCAAACACCAAAAGCGGGATCAGTGGACTGAAGACTTCGTCGGACCACCCGGACACCGCGACAGCAAACACCGCCAAGCCAATGACCGTGGAGCCCGCATCACCGAGAAAAATCTTTGCCCCCGGCAAGTTGAAATACAGAAAAACCAACGTACTGACTGCAATTACGGCGCAAATCCCGGCGAGCTCTCCATTTCCCTTCCAGAAACTGATCCCGCACAGCGTAGCAAAACCGATTGCGGTCATGCTGCCGGCAAACCCGTCCATGCCGTCCATAAAGTTATACAGGTTCACCACCCAGATCCCGACCACCACCAACGGCGCCAGCCACCATACAACCAGCTCCGGTACCAGCGCTGTCAAAACCAGCCACACAGAAAGTGACTGCACCAGAAACCGCACCCTGGCCGAAAGCGGTTTCAAATCATCCATCAGCGACACGGTCAGCAGCAGCGCAAATGGCAGCGCAACGTCCCAACGCAGGGCGACCGGACTCAGCGCCAGGGCTGAAGCCACCCCCGCCCAGATGGCCCAGCCCCCGGTGCGCGGTACCGGTGCCGTATGCATAGAGCGGTGATTGGGTACATCCAGAGCCAATTGACGCAACCGCGACAACAGCAACTGAATCGCACCGAAGGTACCCGCAGCAGCCACCAACATAGCCAACAGCCAGCCCTGATGATCAATCGCCATCAATTACCTCTTAAAAAATCCGCGTAAAACTGCGTGGGGTTCCAATTGAGCAACCGCCTCAAACGGCGCGCGCTGTACATTTCACTCTGCTGCAGGCGTCGATACCGACTCCCAAGGCCAATACTCAACAGCCGGGAGAAACTCCGGCTTATTCGCGGGCGGCGCCCCGCCACTGCTTCTATCATGCCTGCCATATCGTAATAACGAGGTTCAGCAGCGATAAACCGCTCTCGATCGCACTGATGCCGCTCAATCAAAACCACCGCTTGCAGCAGATCCTGCAGGCTCACGACACTCCGGTAGCCGGTACTGGGAACAAATCGCAGCACCCTGCTGTATGCGCTCAGCGCACGCTTGAGTTTATGGGTTTTTCTGGTCCCAGCTTCTCTACCAGCCTGACCAGCCTGACCAGCCTGGCCGGATGACGATCCCCCTGCAGCCACTTGCTCGCGATCCCCCGCGATACCACCAAATACTGCCGCCGGTCTGATGACATTCAAGCGACAGCTAATGTTCTCTGCAAACAGAGCAGATTCAGCCTGCCACTTGCTTGCACCGTAGGCGTCGGTAGCGGGCTCCCCGGACGTCTCATCCGCGAGAACGCCAGAGGCAATGTTGCGCGCCTTGACGCTGGAGAAATACAAAAATGATGCCACTCTGGTGTCATCTGCACGACGCAACAGCGCCACCGGCAGATCACAATTCAACCAGGACGCCTTTTCAGGGTGCTTCGCGCATTCGGCAGCGGATGCAACACCCGCGGCGTAGACCACTCGATCTCCGGGCCTGAACAGCGCCCCGATGGCCTCGGCAGTGAACTGATTAATCTTTATATGCGTACAGCCCCGCGGCCCTATTTCACGACGCGACACCGATATGACCGGTTCTCCCAGGATTTGCAAATGCCTGCAGAGCGCGCCGCCGATATACCCTGAACTCCCGATTATCACCCACCGCATGGACCACTAACCACATTATTGTTACCCATGAAGAAAGACAGCGCCGAATGGCGCTGTCTTTCAATGCAATCAAAGCTGAATGCGCTCCCGGTTTTTCTCCAGGGTCGCCATTCCTATCCCCTTGATTTCCAGCAGCTCCTCCACACTGGAAAAGCCACCCTTCTCTTCCCGGTACTGGATGATCAGTTCTGCCCGGGCCTCGCCGACGCCATCCAGCGCCTCTGCGAGCTGCGCCGCCGTAGCGGTATTCACATTGACAGATTGTATTTCAACGCTCGCCTGCGCACTGCTCTCGGCAGTAGTTTCGTCAGCGGCGTATACCGTGGCTGTCCCCAGCAGCAGGGTTGCCAATACGGCAACCAGAGTCGTCTTAATCACTTTCATGTGAAAATTCCTTTTGCAGGTTGGTCTTCAATCCCTTGGGACCACGTAAATCCCCAAGACCACAGAACTCTACCATTAAAAACGGCGCGGCTGACACACTCCCCGATTACATCTTATTACAGAAATATTTCAGACATTCGTACCAATTTCACTCACGATTGCGTCCAATGCTGCCAGAGGATCGCTGGCACCAGTGATCGGCCGACCGATCACCAGATAATCAGATCCATTTTTCAGGGCTTCCGAAGGGGTCACGATCCGACGCTGGTCGTCCGACGCCGATCCTGCAGGCCGAATGCCCGGGGTCACCAGCGCGAAGTCTTCACCACATGCCGCTTTCAGCGCCTGAGCCTCCATCGCGGAACAGACGACACCGTCGAGTCCGCTGGCCTTTGCCAGCTCCGCCAGCGCTTTCACCTGCTCTGCCAGAGGCCTGCTGACACCGATGGCCGGCAGTTCCTCTTCAGCGGTGCTGGTCAATACGGTGACACCGATCAGCAGAGGCTTATCACTGCCCAGCGGCGCCAGCGCCTCGGCCGCGGCGCGCATCATGCGCTCACCACCGCTCGCATGCACATTCACCATCCATACACCGAGCTGCGCGGCCGCCTTCACTGCCGCTGCCACCGTATTGGGAATATCGTGAAATTTCAGGTCCAGGAAAACATCAAATCCACTCTTCACCAGTGCACGCACCAGATCCGGACCGGCAATGGTAAACAGCTCTTTGCCCACCTTGACCCGACACTTGGCGGGGTCAAGACGCTCTGCCATGGCCAGCGCGGCCTCGGGGGTATCGTAATCCAGTGCAACGATCACTGGGGAAGCAACTTGACTGCTCAATACAACCTCTGACGTTTAAAATTGTTTAAAAATTACTCACCCTCGATCCCTCGGACCGAGCGCACGCTGTCCCAGCGCTTACAGCTTGGGCACAACCAATGCAACTGGTTGCCGGAAAAACCACAGTTGTTACAACGGTAGTGGGGCCGGCTGGCAATCAATTGATCGATCAGGTTTTTCAGCAGGAACAGATTTTCCCGCGCCCGGCCCTGGGTGGAATCCATATGCAGGTTGAGAAAATGCCCCAATCCGCGCAGTGACGGCCGCATAGCCAGCTGCTTGCCCATAAAGGCAGCCGCCGCGGACTCACTCTGCTGCTGATAAATACGCTCCGTCAGTGCGATCAGGACACTGTTGGAGGGATGCTCCCGCTGCAGGGATTCCAGGTAGCTTTCCAGTCCCTTTTCATCACCCACCTCCTCGTAGCAGGTGATCAGCAATTCGAGAATTTCCGGGATGTAATCCGGGTTTTGCCTGGGTACCCGCTCCAACACACGAATGGCCTCTGCCGGGCGCCCCAACAGATGCTCCAAACGCCCCAACAGCAGGTTCGCACGTACCGAATGGCGGTCGTAATTGAGCGCTGCATCCAGGTGTTTGCGGGCACTGAGATAGTCTTTCCCGGCAATCGCCTCTTCGGCGAGTTCACAGCAGAAGTGCGCCTGGATCGGCGCCCATTCCGCCGGCAATCGCTTGAACCTCCGCCCGTGAAGCAGGTTGACCGCGTGAATGGCCTTGGCCCATTCCCGCTCATCGCGGTATACCTCAACCAGATGCTCCAGGCTGACATTGCGCAGATCACTGGCGGTCTCCACCAGCTCCTGTAGCAATCGCTCCGCCCTATCCAGCCAACCGGCAGCAATGTAATCCCGCGCCAACTCCAGCTGGGCCTTCTGTTGACTGCCCCGGCTGAGACTGGGGCGGGCCAGCAGGTTCTGGTGCACCTTGATCGCCTGGTCGTGCTCACCGCGCTTGCGCAGCAGGTTACCGAGAGCGAGATGCGTGTCGAATGTGGCACTACTGACTTCCAGCGCATCGATAAATTTGTCGATGGCGTCGTCATGTCGCTCACTGAGGAGATAATTCAGCCCCTGGGCGTAAGACTGAGCCAACGCCTGATGCTGATTGCTCTTGGCGCCTTTCTTTTTGCCGCTCTTTCTACCCAGGTACCATCCAATGGCAATGGCGGCAAAAACAAAGATAAAAAATGTCAGGTCGCTCAAGTCAGTCTCCAGACACTTGACGCCTTACTGTCTGCAACTCGCGCTCGGTTCTCAGGAGCTGACGCTCCAATCCGCGGACGCGACGGCGCTCGGTATAGTACGGCAAAAGACTGGCTAAAAACCCCAACAACGCTCCAATCAATAGAAAACCGATCAACCAGAACCCTACGCTGCCAGGAAAAAGCGTATAGCCCGCAAAGCGTGGTGAGATGCTTTCAGGGTTATCCACTGCGAAATAGACACCGACGGCAATGCAAAGCAATGCGAGAACGCCAAACAAGAGACGCGACAACCAGCGCAAGAATGACAAGAGAACCTCCGGCCGAGGAGTAAATAGATGGTTATATCCGTTAAAGTGTTAGCCCACCATCAGCCAACGGGCAATTACGCGTTTTCCGGCGTTTCCCGCTGCATCTGCTGGTTGACCCTGTCCCTGAGCTCCTTACCGGGTTTGAAGTGTGGAACGTACTTACCTGAAAGCTCCACAGAATCCCCGGTTTTGGGGTTCCGCCCAGTGCGCGGCGCGCGGTAATGCAGTGAGAAACTGCCAAAACCGCGGATCTCAATCCGCTCTCCTTCTGCCAAGACACCCGACATGGTGTCCAGCATGACTTTTACCGCCAGTTCCACATCCTTTACCGGCAGCTGATCCAACCTCAGAGCAATCTTTTCGATCAGTTCAGACTTTGTCATGCACTCCGCAATCCTTTCTAAGTCATTGATTATTCTGGAATAGCGGCAATCATCTAATAGAAAGCCGGACTGGGCAACCCCAGTCCGGCTTTCGGATAGCCCCGGCTCATTGAGCCGAGACCGAGAATAGCAAAGATCTATTAATCTTTGTTATTCATTTGCGCCTTGATCAGGTCACCGATAGTCGCCGGCTGAACCTGCTCAGCCTGCTTCTTGCTGTGATCCTTGACGGCTTGCTTCTCGTCGTCCTGATCCTTGGCTTTGATGGAGAGGCTGATCACGCGGTTCTTGCGATCCACGCTGGTGATCTTGGTCTCGATCTCTTCGCCTTCTTTCAGGGCATTGCGAGCATCTTCCACCTTGTCGCGGCTGATTTCGGAAGCGCGCAGTACACCCTCTACTTCATCCGCCAGAGTGATGATGGCCTGCTTGGCATCCACTTCTTTGATGGTACCCATAACGATGCTGCCGCGATCGTTGGTGGTTACGTAGTCAGAGAACGGATCGGATTCCAGCTGCTTGATACCCAGGGAAATACGCTCGCGATCGGAGTCGATACCCAGGATAACGGTTTCCAGCTCGTCACCTTTCTTGAACTTGCGTACGGCGTCTTCGCCAGCTTCGTTCCAGGAGATGTCGGACAGGTGAACCAGACCGTCGATGCTGCCGTCCAGACCGATGAAGATACCGAAGTCAGTGATGGACTTGATCTTACCGGAGATCTTGTCGCCTTTAGCGAATTTACGCGCGAAGGCATCCCACGGATTTTCCTGACACTGCTTGATACCCAGGGAGATACGACGACGCTCTTCGTCGATATCCAGAATCATCACCTCGATCTCGTCGCCAACATTGACAACTTTGGACGGGTGGATGTTCTTGTTGGTCCAATCCATTTCGGAAACGTGCACCAGACCTTCCACACCTTCTTCCAGCTCGGCGAAGCAGCCGTAGTCGGTCAGGTTGGTAACAGTCGCTTTTACGCGGCTGTTTTCCGGGTAACGCTGCTTGATGGAGACCCAGGGATCTTCGCCCAGCTGCTTGAGGCCCAGGGATACACGGCTGCGTTCGCGGTCGAACTTGAGGACTTTTACGTCGATCTCGTCGCCAACATTCACGATTTCGCTCGGATGCTTGATGCGCTTCCAGGCCATATCGGTGATGTGCAGCAGGCCGTCGATACCACCCAGATCTACGAAAGCACCGTAGTCGGTCAGGTTCTTCACGATACCTTTGATGGTCATGCCTTCCTGCAGGCTGGCCAGCAGCGCTTCGCGCTCTTCGCTGTTCGCAGCTTCCATAACGGCACGACGGGATACCACAACGTTGTTACGCTTGGCGTCCAGCTTGATCACTTTAAAGTCGAGCTCTTTGCCTTCCAGGTGCGCGGTGTCGCGAACCGGACGTACGTCTACCAGGGAACCCGGCAGGAATGCACGGATATTGGCAACGTCAACAGTGAAGCCACCTTTAACCTTGCCGCTGATAACACCCTTAACCACTTCGTCAGCTGCATGCGCAGCGTCGAGGATTTTCCAGGCTTCAGCGCGCTTGGCTTTTTCACGGGACAGACGGGTTTCACCGAAACCATCTTCTACCGCTTCCAGGGCAACCTGTACTTCGTCGCCCACCTGCAGTTCCACTTCACCATTTTCATTCTTGAATTGGTCTGCAGGGATAACGCCTTCAGACTTCAGGCCCGCGTGCACGGTTACCCAGTCTTTATCTACGTCGATGACAACACCGGTGACGATGGCGCCCGGTGCCATTTCGACGCTCTTCAGGCTCTCTTCAAATAGATCAGCAAAGCTCTCGCTCATTACATTACCTATATAGTTGGGCTCAACCGATGGCAACTGTTGAATCAGTCAACCGCCAGTCGGAGCCCCACCGCGCTGCCAGCACGCGGGTCGAATTACAACGGCGGCCGGGCAATTCTGGCTGACCCCGGCCGCTGTCGTTAAAAATCTGTAGTGACATCCCAGCTGATAAAAGCGAGCTGTCGGAAACTGGTTTTCCAGTATGGCTCACTGGGTACGCGCATGTACCAGGTCGAGCACCTTCTGTAGTACAGCATCTATATCGATGTCCGTACTATCCAGCACCACCGCATCTTCAGCCGGTGCCAGCGGGGAGGTTGCGCGGTTCATATCCCGGTCGTCCCGGGCGCGGATGTCCTCCAGCAGGTCGCGGAGGCTAACAGAAACCCCCCTGCCCCGCAACTGCTCATAGCGCCGCCGGGCGCGCTCTTCGGCGCTGGCGGTAAGGAAGATCTTGACTGGCGCGTCAGGGAATACCGTAGTACCCATATCACGCCCGTCGGCAACCAGTCCCGGGGCAGCCCGAAAGTCGCGCTGGCGTTGCAACAATGCCTCACGCACTGCGGGAACCGCAGCCACCTTGGAGGCTGCCATACTGACACGCTCCATGCGGATATCACGACTGACATCTTTGCCATCCATCACCGCGCTCACCTCGCCATTGGCGATATCGAAACGGATATCGAGATTGGCCGCCACTTCCGCCAGCTTCGCCTGATCATTGAGATCGACATCGGCATTCAACGCAGCCAGCGCAGTCAATCGGTACAGGGCGCCGGAATCCAGCAACGCGTACCCGAGCCGGTCTGCCACCAGCTTGGCGATTGTCCCCTTCCCGGAACCACTGGGCCCATCAATGGTGATCACTGGGGCCTGAATGGAATGTTCAGTCATGTGTAATAGGTGCTTCTCAATCCGTCATTTAAACTGCCAATGGCATCCGATTCCCGCCGACTGGCCCGAACACCGCGGTAGCGTCAGCTTACTGTCAGCTTCATTCCTGCCCGACCCGCCAGTTCTGCGAAATTCGGAAAGGAGGTGGCTACGTTGGCGCAGTGGAGGATGCGGATTTCTGCCCCGGCACGCAAGGCCGCCACGGCAAATGACATCGCAATCCGGTGATCGCCGAGACTATCCACCTCACCACCGGCAAAGACCTCCGCACTACCCTGACCGCCGCGCCCTTGAATGACGATACCGTCCGGGGTGGGCTCGGCATTGATGCCAAGCACCTTCAAGCCATCCGCCATGGCCTGGATACGGTCACTTTCCTTCACCCGCAACTCTTCCGCACCGGTGAGGACTGTCTCGCCTTCAGCACAGGCCGCGGCCACAAAAATGGCCGGGAATTCGTCGATCGCCAGCGGCACCTGGTCTTCCGGGATCCGGATCCCCTTGAGCGGTGCGTAACGCACGCGGATATCCGCCACCGGCTCACCGCCCACTTCGCGCTGATTCTGAAGAGTAATGTCGGCACCCATCGCCCGCAGGATATTGATGGCACCATCGCGGGTAGGGTTGATACCCACATGCTCCAGCAGCACGTCGGACCCGGGCGCAATGGAGGCCGCCACCATAAAGAAGGTCGCGGAGGAAATATCGGCCGGCACATCGATGTGGCAGGCCGTCAACTTACCGCCACCGGTGACACAGGCGCGGGCGCCATCGCGGCGGACATCGTAGCCAAAGCCTGCCAGCATACGTTCGGTGTGATCCCGCGTGGGGGCGGGCTCCGTGGTGCTGGTGTCGCCCTCGGCATACAGACCGGCCAGCAGCACACAGGACTTCACCTGGGCACTTGCCATCGGCAATGGGTAATCAATCGCCTTGAGGGTCTTGCCGCCGCGGATCTTCAGCGGCGGACGACCACCCTCTCCGGTTTCCACGACTGCACCCATCTCGCGCAGGGGGTTGGCGACCCGATTCATCGGGCGTTTTGACAGGGACTCATCGCCGGTCAGCGTGACGTCAAACTGCTGCCCGGCGAGCAGGCCCGCCAACAGGCGCATGGATGTCCCGGAGTTCCCCACGTACAGTGGTCCCGGGGGTGCCTGCAGACCATTCATGCCGACACCGTGGATGGTAACCCGACCATTGTGAGGCCCCTCGATCACCACCCCCATGTCGCGGAATGCCTGCAAGGTAGCCAGCGCATCTTCGCCTTCCAGGAACCCTTCGACTTCGGTCACACCTTCCGCCAGGGAGCCAAGCATGATGGAACGGTGAGACATGGATTTGTCTCCCGGTACCCGCAGTTCGCCATTTACCGCGCCGCCCGGATGGGCGACAAAAGTTACATCCTTCACTTCCATAGTTTCCGTGTACGCTTTTTTGGCCAGCATTTTTGTGAAATGGTCCCGCGCCGCCTTGGCCCGGGTGAAAACCCCCATCAGGTGCTCGCTGTCGCCGCTGGCAATGGCGCCGCGCAGAGCTTCCAGGTTGGAGGTGTAAAGATCGATGGATTTCAGAATCGCATCCCGATTGGCGAGCATGATGTCCCGCCACATGACCGGGTCGCTGGAGGCGATACGAGTGAAATCCCGAAAACCACCGGCGGCGTAGCGGAAGATATTTTCGTTCTCCGCGTCATGGGCCAGGGTATCCACCAGCCCGTACGCAATCACATGGGGCAGATGGCTGGTGGCCGCCAGCACCTCATCGTGCTCGGCCACCGGCATGGTAAGCACCTCGGCACCAACCGCGCGCCACATCGCATCGATACGCCCCAGGTGCGCCGCGCCGGTAGATTCCGCGGGGGTGAGAATAATCCGGTGGGCAATATAGAGATCATCCCGGGCTGCGGTAACCCCACTCTGCTCTGAGCCGGCGATCGGGTGCCCCGGCACCAGGAATTCCGGCACCTCTCCCCAGACCTTTCTCGCCGCCGCGATCACACTGCCTTTGACGCTGGCGCCATCGGTCACGGTGACGCCTGCAGGCAATTGATCTTTCAACTGCGCAAAGATCGCCTCCACCGTCAGTGTGGGTACTGACACAAAAATGACATCGCCAGCCTCCAACTCGGGCAACACTTCGCGAACATCTGTCACTGCACGATCGGCGATACCCAATGCCACCGCCTGCTCGCAGGTTTCCACGCGCCGGGCGACACCAATCACTTCGCGGCAGCCGCTGGCCGCTTTCAGTCCCAGGGCAAGACTGCCACCAATCAGGCCAATCCCTACAACCACCAGGCGACCGACACCCTCCTGTCTGGCGACTGTCATTTACAACACTCCGCGGGGGTATGAACCCAATACTTTGATGTCTGAAGCACCAGCACCCACTTCCTTTAGTGCCGCAGCGACATTCTCGCTGTCGCGGTGGCCGACAAAATCGATAAAGAACACGTAGGTCCAGTTGCTGGACTGCGCCGGACGGGTCTCCACTCGGGTCAGATCAATACCGTGTTTCTGGAACGGCGCCAGCAGGTCGTGCAATGCGCCCGGCTCGTTGCGCATGGAAACCATCAGCGAGGTTTTATCGTCGCCACTGGCTGGCACTGCCTGAGAGCCGATAATCAGGAAGCGGGTGGAGTTATCCGGACGGTCTTCAATTTTCTCCGACAGGATTTTCAGCCCGTACAGCTCCGCGGCCATATCACCAGCGATTGCCGCCGCATTCCACTCACCTTTTACCCGCTTGGCCGCTTCCGCATTACTGGCGACTGCAACGCGTTCGACATTCGGATAATAGGAATCCAGCCACTTGCGACACTGTGCCAGGCTCTGGGCGTGGGAATAAATCCGGGTGATGGAATCTTTGCGCGTAATATCGGAGATCATCAGGTGCTGGTGAATCCGCAATTCCACCTCCCCGCAAACCTGCAGGTTGGAAGTCATAAAGCTATCCAGAGTGTGATTGACCACACCCTCGGTAGAGTTTTCTACCGGCACCACACCGTAGTTCACCGCACCCGCTTCCACCTCGCGGAACACTTCGTCGATCGCCGCCAGAGGCTTGGATACCGCAGAGTGACCGAAATGCTTCAGAGCCGCCTGCTGGGTAAAAGTGCCTTCCGGCCCCAGATAGGCCACCTTGACCGGCTCTTCCAGTGCGAGACAGGCGGACATGATTTCACGAAACAGTCGCGCCATTTCTTCATTGGTCAGCGGCCCGGGATTGCGCTCCATCGCACGCCGCAACACTTGCGCCTCCCGCTCCGGGCGGTAATACAGCGCACTCTCGCCTTCACCGCTGTGCTTTTTCACTTCCGCCACTTCCAGCGCGCAGTTGGCGCGCTCGGAAATCAGGCGCGCAATATCGCTGTCGATACCGTCGATGCGGTCACGCAATTCCAGCAGGCGCTTCACTTGCTCGGGTTTATCTTCAGACATAACTCTCGCCTATTTATCAATTCACTCGCTTTCTTTAACCGTGGCGCTGCTCGAAATCTGCCATAAACGCTACCAGCGCTTCCACGGCTTCAACGGGAACGGCGTTGTACAGGGACGCGCGCATACCGCCTACAGAACGGTGCCCCTTGAGG
This sequence comes from Microbulbifer celer, assembly GCF_020991125.1. Lineage (NCBI taxonomy): Bacteria > Pseudomonadati > Pseudomonadota > Gammaproteobacteria > Cellvibrionales > Microbulbiferaceae > Microbulbifer > Microbulbifer celer. Next base: position 1,370,137 of record NZ_CP087715.1, on the reverse strand, counting down.
TTCAGCAACCCGGCCTCTTCAGACTCCTTCAGGAACTGCTGATCCAGGCGCGCATCTGCCAACACAAACGGCACGTTCATCCGGGAGCGACTCTCTTTCTGCACCGGGCTGGAGAAAAACCCGCTGCGATCAAGAAAGTCATACAGCATCTGTGACTTTTTCAAACTGAGCTCGGCCATTGCCTCAACGCCGCCCTGCGCCTTCAGCCACTGGAACACCAGACCAGACAGATACCAGGCAAATGTCGGCGGCGTGTTATCCATGGACTGCGCTTCCGCCGCAATCTTCCAGCTCAGGCTGCGGGGAATATCCGGCAGCGCCCGATCCAACAGGTCTTCGCGCACGATGCCCACGGCGATGCCGGAGGGACCGATATTTTTCTGCGCGCCCGCATAAATAAACCCGAACTTCTCCACCGGGATGGGCTGAGACAGGATGGTGGAAGACATATCCGCTACCAGCGGGCTCTGCACATCCGGGATATACGGAAACTCCACACCACCGATGGTCTCGTTCGGGGTGTAGTGAAAATAGGCTGCGTTATCACTTTCCCGCCAGGCATCCGCGGTCGGTGCATAAGAGAAATTGCGATCTTCAGAACTGGCGACAACATTGACCTCACCGTAGCGGCGCGCCTCATTGATCGCCTTGTTCGCCCATTGACCGGTATGGATGTAGTCGGCCTTCTTGCTGCCGCCACCAAATAGATTCCAGGGAATTGCGCTGAACTGACCGGTGGCACCGCCCTGCAAAAACAACACTTTATAATTATCGGGGATTGCCATCAGATCCCGCAGGTCCTGCTCCGCACGCTCAGCCACGGCGGTAAACTCTGGGGACCGGTGACTCACTTCCATCACCGAACAACCAAGGCCCTGCCAGTCCAGCAGCTCTTGTTGCGCCTGCGCCAGTACCGGTTCCGGTAACGCAGCGGGCCCCGCACAGAAATTAAACTTCCTCATTGATTCACTTCCACAGAAGAAAACAGACTTGAATTAAAACGCTATAAATCCGGCAAATATCGAAAGCCAGCAACCACAAAGGGAACCTGTGTTATTACAGGGGTTTCGAGCTTTAACGGTTCAGCCAGGCCAAAGTCAAAAAAGGCCGCGAATCATCGCAGCCTTTTCAGGGTTACAGCAGATCAGGAGTTACTCCTCGACAGCGCCGCTGTCGTCACCAGTACCGTCACCACCCTCGGCATCGGGATCCTCAGCCTCCTCGATACGCGCCAGACCGACCATGCGCTCACCCTCTTTCAGGCGAATCACACGCACACCCTGGGTGTTGCGACCGAGCACAGAGACTTCATCCACACGAGTACGCACCAATGTCCCCTGATCGGAAATCAGCATGATTTCTTCACCCGGATGAACCTGACAGGCGCCGACCAGGGCACCATTGCGCTCGCTCTCTGCGATAGCGATAACCCCCTGGTTGCCACGCCCCTTGGTGGGGAAGTCATCGGTGGCCGTGCGCTTACCGTAACCCTTTTCGGTCACCATCATCACCGAGCCGCCCTCTTCCGGAATCACCATGGCAATGACGTGAATACCTTCAGCCATGCGGATACCGCGTACACCGCGGGAGATACGCCCCATGGAGCGCACATTTTCTTCCGCAAATCGCGCCGCCTTGCCGGCGCTGGTGAGCAGCAGGATATCCCGCTTGCCATCGGTAACTGCGGTCGCCACCAGGCGATCACCGTCTTCAAGCTCAATGGCCCGCAGGCCCACGCTCCGCGGACGGGAGAATGCGGTCAACGGGGTCTTCTTCACGGTGCCCTTGGCGGTGGCAAAGAAGATGAAATGATCTTCGTCGTATTCGGAAACCGGCATCAGGCTGCTGATGCGCTCGTCATCCTCGAGCGGCAGCATATTCACCATCGGACGGCCGCGGGACGCGCGGCCGGCGGTGGGCACTTCATATACTTTCAGCCAGTAGACCTTACCCTTATTGGAGAAACACAGGATAGTGTCGTGGGAGTTGGCAATCAGCAGGTGCTCGACGAAGTCCTCGTCTTTCACCTGGGTTGCCGACTTACCCATACCGCCACGGCGCTGCGCCTGATAATCCGCCAGTGGCTGACTCTTGGCGTAACCACCGTGAGAGATGGTCACCACTTTGTCTTCCGGGGTAATCAGATCTTCTACGGACAGATCCTGACGGGAAGCGACGATATCGGTGCGGCGCTCGTCGCCGTACTCTTTCTCCAGCACTTCCAGCTCTTCTCGGATTACCTGCATCAGGCGCTCCGGACTGCCGAGAATCTCCAGGTATTCTGCGATTTGCTCCAGGCGCTCGCTGTATTCCGCCAGCAGCTTGTCGTGCTCCATGCCGGTCAGACGGTGCAGCCGCAATTCCAGAATTGCCTGCGCCTGGGCCGGAGACAGGTAATAGCCATCCTCCTGCAAACCAAACTCTTCTGGCAGGTCGTCGGGGCGACAGGCATCGGCGCCGGCGCGCTCCAGGAACTGCTGAACATCCCCAACCGGCCAACCTTTAGCCAACAGCGCCTCGCGCGCATCCGCAGGCGTGGCAGAGGATTTAATCAGCTCGATCACCGGATCGATATTGGAAATTGCAATCGCCAGGCCTTCAAGGATATGCCCACGCTCCCGCGCCTTGCGCAGCAAGTACACGGTACGGCGGGTGACCACCTCCTGGCGGTGACGGATAAAGTATTCGAGCAGCTGCTTCAGGTTCAGCAGTTTGGGCTGGCCATCCACCAGCGCCACCATATTGATGCCGAACACACTTTCCAGCTGGGTCTGCGCGTAGAGGTTGTTCAGGACCACATCGCCCAGCTCACCGCGCTTGAGCTCGATGACGACCCGCAGCCCGTCTTTATCCGACTCATCGCGCAGCTCGGAGATGCCTTCGATTTTCTTTTCTTTGACCAGTTCGGCAATGCGCTCGATCAGGCGCGCCTTATTCAGCTGGAACGGAATCTCATGGATGATGATGGTCTCGCGACCGGTCTTCTCATCCCGCACGACCTCGGCTTTGGAGCGGATATAGATACGACCGCGCCCCGTGCGGTAGGCCATCAGAATGCCCGCACGACCATTGACGATGGCGCCGGTAGGGAAATCCGGCCCCGGGATAAACTCCATCAGCTCGTCGATGGACAGCTCACTGTTGTCGATCAGGGCAAGGCAGCCGCGCACCACTTCACTCAGGTTGTGAGGCGGAATATTGGTGGCCATGCCCACCGCAATGCCGGAAGAGCCGTTGACCAGCAGATTCGGCACCCGCGATGGCAACACTTCCGGCATCTGCTCGGAGCCATCGTAGTTGTCGACAAAGTTGACCGTTTCTTTATCCAGATCCGACAGCAGCTCGTGGGCGAGCTTGTCCATGCGGATCTCGGTGTAACGCATGGCGGCCGCGCTATCACCATCGATAGAACCGAAGTTACCCTGGCCGTCTACCAGCGTATATCGCATGGAGAACGGCTGCGCCATCCGCACAATGGTGTCGTATACCGCACTGTCGCCGTGCGGGTGGTATTTACCGATTACGTCACCCACCACACGGGCAGACTTCTTGTAAGGCTTGTTCCAGTCGTTCTTGAGCTCGTTCATGGCGAAGAGTACGCGCCGGTGCACCGGCTTGAGGCCATCGCGCACATCCGGCAGCGCACGACCCACAATTACACTCATCGCATAGTCAAGGTAGGATTGCTTCAGCTCTTCTTCGATATTGATCGGAGAAATTTCTTTGGCTATTTCGCCCATATTTTCAGGCATTCCTTATCGTTAACGCCGCCCGCCATTCTGGCCCAGGGGCAGACCCCGTCTCTGGGGTTACAGCACCACCGTGGCACCAGGCTGGGGAAACCGAGGGGGCTGACTGGTCGCAGCCCCGATCAAGCGGGCGATTCTACCACAACTGTTGTTGGAGTGGCGCGCAGGTGGACGGTTTCCGCAGACTTGTTCACGCGGACCCTCGCGGCTAAAGTCTGAGCCCGGAAACAAGAATGGGAAAGGAACAAAAATCGATCAGCGACGATCAATGCGATCCACAAGCCGATCAAAGGGAGCAACACCTGAGTGCCTAATAAACAACCAATCGATACCCTGATTCACGCACGCTGGATCATCCCGGTGGTACCGGAGCAGCGTCTATATGAACACTGCTCCATCGCCATAAACGACGGCAAGATCGCCGCCCTGCTGCCTCGCAGTGAGGCCTGCCACCGCTTTGCGGCAGCAAATGAACACAGCCTCGGCGATCAACTGGTCATCCCCGGCCTGATCAACACCCACAACCACGCCGCGATGAGCCTGCTGCGCGGTTTTGCCGACGACCACCCGCTGATGACCTGGCTGGAAGACCATATCTGGCCCGCGGAGCAACAATGGGTGGGCCCCGAGATGATCGCCGACGGCACTCGCCTCGCCATGGCAGAAATGATCCGCAGCGGCACTACCACCTTCTCGGACCAATACTTCTTCCCGGAAGCCAGTGCCGCCGCCGCCCGCGACGCCGGCATGCGCGCGCAAATCGCCTTCCCGGTACTCGACTTCGCCAACGCCTGGTCCCGCAACGGCGACGACGCCCTCGAAAAAGGCCTCGCGCTCCGGGACGACTACCGCTCCCACCCGCGTATCGGCCTCGCGTTTGCCCCCCACGCCCCCTATACCGTGGGCGACGAAACGCTGAAGAAAATTGCCATCTATGCCAGCGAACTGCAGATGCCCGTACAGATGCACCTGCACGAAACCGCCGGCGAAGTGGAGCGCGCCCTCGCGGAAACCGGCGAGCGCCCCACCCAGCGCCTGCACCGTCTCGGCCTGCTGTCACCAGAAATGCTCTGCGTCCATATGACAGCGGTCGACGACAGCGATATCAAACTGCTGCAAACCACCGGCGCCCACATCGCCCATTGCCCCCGCTCCAACCTCAAGCTCGCCTCCGGCTTCAGCCCCGTCGCCAGCCTGCTGGACGCCGGCGTCAATGTCGCCATCGGCACCGACGGCGCCGCCAGCAACAATGGCCTCGACATGCTTCTGGAAACCAACACCGCCGCCCTGTTGGCCAAAGCCGTCTCCGGCAATGCCGCCGCCCTGCCCGCCCACCAGGCCCTGGCCATGGCGACCATCAACGGCGCCAAAGCCCTCGGCATCGATCACATCACCGGCAGCCTGGAAGTAGGCAAAGCCGCCGATCTGTGTGCCATCGACCTCAGCGCCCTGGAGCAGCAACCCCTGCACGACCCACTGTCACAGCTTATTTACACCGCCAATGGGCACCATGTGCGCAATGTCTGGGTCGCAGGCAGGCAGCTGCTGGACGAGCGCAGGCTGACCACATTGAATGAAGCAGAGCTGCAGCAACGGGCCGGGGTTTGGCGTGATAGAATTGCCGGTCTTGGCAGCTGAGTCCGATTATCGGATTTGCTGACGAAGTGAGACTCCCAAAATTGAAGGGAGTGCAGGCGGGGGCTTCTTGCGGGACCGTCTGCGGCCAGGACGGCCGCAGCCGAGCCCCCATGGATGGGTTCACGGCGTGTCCCGCAAGAAGCCCCCGCCTGTACTCCCGCCACAGGGCCATATAAAGCACTGACAATGGCGATAGTTATCTGATGACCAACGTAGATCCGGCGGAAATCGCCAAATTTGAACAACTGGCCAGCCGCTGGTGGGACCAGCAGGGTGAATTCAAACCCCTGCATGAAATCAACCCGCTGCGCGCCAACTACATCGACCAGCGCGCCCCCGTCGCCGGCAAGAAACTGCTCGACGTCGGCTGCGGCGGCGGCATCCTCACCGAAGCCATGGCCCAACGCGGCGCCGAGGTGACCGGCATCGACATGGGCGAAGCCCCACTGAACGTCGCCAGATTGCACGCGCTGGAGACCGGCGTCGACATCGACTACCGCCGCATCGCCGTCGAAGAACTCGCCGAACAGCAGCCCCAGAGCTTCGACATCGTCACCTGCCTCGAAATGCTCGAGCACGTGCCCGATCCGGCCTCCGTCGTCCGCGCCTGTACCCAACTGGTCAAACCCGGCGGCCAGGTGTTCTTCTCCACCATCAACCGCACCCCCAAAGGCTGGTTGTTTGCCGTCGTCGGTGCAGAATATGTATTGCGCATGCTCCCCAAAGGCACCCACGAGTACGGCAAATTCATCCGCCCGTCAGAGCTCGGGCGCTGGGGGCGGGAAGCCGGCCTGCAAACCCGCGACATCACCGGGATGACGTACAATCCCCTGACGCGCAGCTATAAGCTCGACCCGAAAGACGTGGACGTCAACTACCTGATACACGCCACCCGACCCGCTGAATAAAGCAGCTGAATAAATCAGAAGTACCCGCGAATGAAAGCAGTATTATTTGATCTGGACGGCACCCTGTTCGACACCGCACCCGACTTTGTCGTCGTGCTCAATCAACTGCGCGAACAGGAAAAGCTACCGCCACTGGCGGACACCACCATTCGCGAAGTGGTCTCCAATGGCGCGCGCGCCATGGTGCGCCTCGGGTTCGGGGTTGACGAAGGAGAGCTCGGGTACGACGAACTGCGACAGCGCCTGCTGGATCTGTACCTCGCACACTTGGCCAGTCACACCGTCCCCTTTCCCGGTATTGAACTGCTGCTCCATCAACTGGCGGAAAACCAGATTGCCTGGGGCATCGTCACCAACAAACCGTCTGCCTACACCATCCCGCTGATGAAGGCATTTACCCACCTGCCGACACCGGGTGCCATCATTTGCCCGGATGACGTCACCAATCGCAAGCCGGACCCCGAGCCCATTCTGCTCGCCTGCCGCCGCATTGGCTGCGATCCGTCGGAAGCCATTTATGTGGGTGACCACGAGCGCGACATCATTGCCGGGCGCGCCGCCGGCATGCCCACCATCGCCTGCAGCTATGGCTACATTGATTGCGAAGACGATCCCGAAAACTGGAACGCCGACCACCTGGTCCACAATGCCGGAGAAATCTGGCCACTGCTGCAGCAGCAGTACCTGAAACAGGGCTGATTCAGCGCTGACCACGCCCGGTTCGCACAGCTCTGGTCCAAACATATCAACCCCATCGCAAAATGAGCCCGATTATTGATGTCTGAAACCATCACCGATTACACCGCCCCCGCAGACCTGCTGAAAGACAAGATCATCCTGGTAACCGGCGCCGGCGACGGCATCGGCCGCGTAGCCGCCAAAACCTATGCGGCCCACGGTGCCACCGTGATCCTGCTGGGCCGTACCACCGCCAAACTGGAAGCGGTGTACGACGAAATTGAAGCCGCTGGCGGCGCCAAACCTGCGATATTGCCAGTCGATCTCTCCGGTGTGCGCTGGGAAGAGCTGGAGTACCTTGCCCAGGGAGTGGATCAGGAGTTCGGTCGCCTGGACGGCCTGTTGCACAACGCCAGCCTGCTCGGGCAGCGCACCCCCATTGCCAACTACCACTACGCCACCTGGCAGCAGGTGATGCAGGTGAACGTCAACGCTGCCTTCGGTCTCACCAAGGCCATGCTGCCGCTGCTGGAAGCATCGGATTCCGGCTCGGTGATCTTTACCGGTTCCGGTGTAGGCCTGAAGGGCCGCGCCTATTGGGGGGCCTATTCTGTATCAAAGTTTGCCACCGAGGGCCTGATGCAGGTGCTGGCCGACGAAGTGGAAGGCGTATCGAATATACGCGTCAACAGCATCAATCCCGGCGCCACCCGCACCAATATGCGCGCTGCGGCCTACCCGGCTGAAGACCCCAAGACCGTGGCGACACCGGAAGACATCATGCCCACCTACCTCTACCTGATGGGTGCCGACAGTGTTGGGGTCAGCGGCAAACAGTTCAATGCACAAGGCTGAGGAGACCTGAGCCGGAAAACAGCGCTGCGGGATTATCTGGATTAGTTCAGCAGCGCTGCTTATTCTTCCGTCTTTCCCAGCTCTCCCACCTCTCATCCTGCTCCTCATTCTCCTCACCCGGCACACGATTCAACTGAACCGCGGGATAGTTTCACTGTGAACCCACCCCCTCCCGTGATTAAAATCCAATAATTCGCGCATAGCTACCCGCAACCGCCCAGTCCCCCTGCAGGTCTGGGACCGTGAACAAGGGGATACATGAAAAATCGGCTGTTCGACGACCTCAGTGGGCTGACCAGTGAGTCCCGCAACCCGGATACCCTCGATATCGACCTGTTACCCACCATGGGTATCCTGGAGAAAATCAATGAGGCGGATACTCAGGTGCCCACCGTGGTGCGCGGCGTACTACCGCAGGTCGCCCGAGCCGTAGAAGCCACGGTAACCGCTTTTGAAAAGGGCGGGAGGCTGATCTATATGGGTGCAGGTACCAGCGGGCGCATCGGCCTGCTGGATGCCGTGGAGTGCCCTCCCACCTACGGCGTCCCCGAGGGCATGGTGATCCCTCTGATCGCCGGGGGCGAGGCTGCCGTGCACAGGGCTCAGGAGGGCGCGGAGGACGATCCAGCCCTCGGGGCGTCCGACCTCAAAGAGATTCAGTTGAGCGGCAAAGATGTCGTGGTCGGCATCGCCGCCAGTGGCCGTACACCCTACGTGGTCGGCGGGTTGCGGTATGCGCGCAGTCTCGGTTGCGCCACGGTGGCACTGGCCTGCAACAGGAATGCCGCCATTGCGGAGGAAGCGGATATCGCCATTTTGCCGGAAGTAGGCCCTGAAGTACTCACCGGCTCCACACGCATGAAAGCCGGTACCGCACAGAAGCTGGTGCTGAACATGATCACCACCGCCAGCATGATCCGCATGGGCAAGAGCTTTTACAACCTGATGGTGGACGTGAAAGCCACCAACCAGAAACTGGTGGACCGCACCCGCCGCATCGTGATGGAGGCAACGGGTGTCAGCTACGAGGAGGCCGATCGGGTGCTCGCCGATAGCGAGCACAATGCCAAGCTGGCGATCATGATGATTTTAAGCGGTCTCGAGCGCGCTCCTGCGGAAGCCGCCCTGGCGCGTGCAAACGGCTTTCTGCGACTGGCATTGCAGCAACTGGACAACGACGGTCAGAAAAACGCCGTCTGACAACATTTACCGTTACCGCCCGCCGTTCTACTCCGGACAAAAAACACCCGATCACCGGAGCAGGTTGATCGGGTATCTATTGAAACGATCTGGCGCCGCGAGCCTATTCGCTGGCGTGATCGATTTCCTCAGCGGCTTCCGCAACTTCATCCATAACGTCTTCGGCGCTGTCAGACATGGCTTCCGGCACATCGGCAAATACATCGCCGTCCGCTGCGGCCATCATCTCTTCAGCAACTTCGACATCTGTGTCCTGAGCTTCCGCTACTGCAGCTTCCATCTCATTGGCGATCGCCTCCTCTCGACTTGCGTCCTTGGCCATTTCCGGTGCGGAAGTTTCGAGATTGGTGTAATAAAGATATCCACCCACAGCAGCAATGGCGATAGCGGGAATAATGAGCTTTTTCATCTTCTACCCCTGATTGAGAGTGTGTTATTTGTGATTATTGTTTAACGCAACGCACAATCATTGTTCCATGCTCCCCAATGCCGCATTGTGACGGAAAACACAATTTGATCGGCCGGCACCCCCCAAAAATCGATAAACTACAGAACTCAACTACCGGAACTGACAATATGCGACACACCATTTCCAAGATTTTCTCCCTGGCACTTCCCCTCGCATTCCCTTTGACACTGTCATTTTGCGTCTCCGCCAGTGCAGACACGCTCCAGAGCCAGTTGCATACCTGCGCCCAGTTCAGCGATGACAGCAAACGCCTCGCCTGTTATGACAAGCTTACCGGCAATCTGCAACAACATGCTGAACAGCAGTTTGGCCAGGAGCAGAGAGCCGCGATCGAAGAAGCGCCAGACATCATCACTGCGATCATCACCGAGGCAGAAGAAGGTGCTCACGGCAAATATACCTTCCGGCTCGACAACGGACAGATCTGGCGGCAGGTAGGTAGCGGCCGGGTTATCTGGAAAGGCGGCGAACAGGTGGAAGTAGAACGCGGTGCCTTTGGCTCATTCCTGATGCGCAAGACCCGTGGCGGCCGATCGGTCAGGGTCAAACGACTCAACTGAATCTGACCCGCGCCCGCACCACCAAAGTCTGCACTCCAGATACCCGCCAGTCACACATTGACCGGCGCATAAATCAACCCTCGTCTATATTCAGAGAGACCGCATGGGAAATTACACGCCATGCGGTAATCCTGCGCAGGGATGACGCCGGTATTGTTACGGCTTGCTGAGTGGCGCGGGACTGCTGCGCTGTTCAGCCTCAGCATAAGGTTCAGAATCTTGTCCCGAGTCAATATTCACTCGAGGGATGATGAATGGCTGAAGGATACTAGCAACGCTATCGCCGGGGATGACCTCACCCAGGAACCCCCGGTGCAACCCACCCCGACGGGCCGCGCACTTTTCGACGACGAGCCCGCTGCGTCTGACGAACCCATCGCGGAGAACGTCAGTACGCCGATGCAGAACTACCTCAAGCACCTCTACCGCCTGGATCTCCTGACCCCGGAGGAAGAGCACACCACCACCTGCATGCTGCGGGAACTGGAAGACAAGATTATCGCGCTGCTGCAAAAACGTGGCGTGGAGCTGGTTGAACTGCGCAGCGAGGGGGTAGAACAGCGCGGCAGTACCGGCGCCTACGATCACGGGCTGATCATTGCCAAAGCGGAAGCATTGCTGGCGCAGGGAAATATCTCCCAGCGCGACCGCAGCAGCCTGCTCAGCCTGATGAGACGCTTCCGCGCGAATCGCAAAAAGCTTATCCAGTGTAATCTGCGCCTAGTGATCGCCATCGCCAAGCGCTTCCGCAATCCATCTGTTCCCTTTATCGACCTGATCCAGGAAGGCAACGTCGGGCTGATGAAAGCGATCGAGCGATTCAAACCACAAATGGGCTATCGCTTTTCGACTTACGCCTACTGGTGGATTCAGCAGGAAATACAGCTGACGCTGCGGCGTAACGACGATATCGTTCGTCAGCCCGCCAATGTGCAGGATGACCTGCGCAGTATTTACCGCGCCATCAACGAAGTGCGCTCGGAAGGGCTCCCTGCTTCTGACGAGAATATTGCCAGGGAAACCGGACTGGAGCTGGAGCGGGTGCAAAGCCTGTTGAAATTACCAGGCCCCACCGGCTCACTGGACGACCCGATCTCCGATGATCAAAACAGCACCCGACTGGATTACGCACCGGCCAATGAACTGTTCAATACCGATGAGCTGGTATCCAATCAGGAGCTCGCAGAACGCCTGCGGGAAGCGGTTTCCAGACTGCCACCACGACAGCGTACCGTGCTGAGCCTGCGCTATGGGCTGATATCGGATCGCGATTGCTCCTTCAGGGTAATCGGCGAACAACTGGGGCTCAGCCAGGAACGCGCCCGGCAACTGCACTCCGACGCTTTGCGGCAACTCAAGCGGCAATGGCGTTAACCCGCGCCCAGCTTTCGCCCCGCTAAAGGCGCAAGCCGGTACCCCGTACTGACTTGCGCCAACCTTATTTCCGGCTAACCTTGCAGACAACGAAAAAGATAACTGGCGATTCCCTGCATGTCTGAAAGCCACACCCCTGTCACAAAGTCGTATTTTTTCGGCCTGCTGCTGATCCTGGCAGCACTCCCGTCGCCATCCCATGCCGAGAAAGGCAATCAGGAACTGATCCTGAGTGGCGGTGGCGGTATGGGCAACTTCCTTATCCAACAAGACTCCAATGCCGGGGCCAAACTGGTTGGCGCCAACTGGTCCTATCAATTTTACGATTACCCTTCACAGCACCACCTGCAATGGTGGGCGCAGGTCAGTTACTCCTACATGTGGGACGAGCGCGCTGGCGGTATTGAGGATCGCCAGCATATTGTGGAAGTAAAACCCGTATTGCGGATGTACCCCGGTGCAGAGGCCAAAGGCTTCTTTGGCGAGGCGGGACTCGGAGCGGCGTATCTCGATGAGCGGGAGTTTGGCAACATCAGCCTGTCTACAAACCTCAATTTTTCCATGCATTTTGCCGCCGGTTATACCTTTCCAGGCGACTGCGCTGTCAGCCTGCGGTACAGCCATTTTTCAAATGGTTATACCAACACTCCGAACCCCGGGTTTGACTTTTTCTCACTCAATTGGCATATCCCTTTCTGAGCCCAAAACCGTCACAAAACGATAAAACTGTTGTCATAGTCACCGGTGATAATCCACGTCACAAAGTAACGCCTGGCATGGAAGAGGCGTTGCACCGACTGTGGATGTGCTGCCGTATGATTCAAAAACTCTGCCACCTGATCGCCAGCCGCGAGCATGGGGGCCTGGAAAAACATGTCGCAGACCTGTCAAGCTGGCAGGCGCGCAATACGGCTGCACAGATTACCGTCATCGGCCATCCGCGCTACCAGTCGACGCTGAATGAGAACGTACACTTTATTCCCCTCAATACCGATCGCAGCCGACATCACCCCAATCTGGTCTGGCGGCTGGCCAACCAGATACGCCAGGGGAGTTTTCAGATAACCCATGGCCACGGCAGTAAATCCGCACAGTTGCTCGCGGCGGTAAAACCCTACACGGATGCGCTTCAGGTGATCACCCGCCACAATGTCCGTCACCCGCGGGATAAACTGGCCAGCACCTTTGATGCGCGAATAGCCATCAGCAAAAGTACGGTCGCAAACTCAAAACTGGACTGGCACATCATTCCAAATGGGGTTCCCTTGCCCCAACCCGTCGCCAACCCCCGCGCTCTGGCCCACACCACCGGCAACCGACCCACGCTGCTTGCCGCGAGCCGCCTGATCAAAGCACGCGGTATCGATATACTGATCGAAGCGATGACCCTGGTGCCGGATGCACAGCTGCTTGTGGTGGGAGATGGGCCGGAGAAGAGCGCGCTGCAACAGCAGGCACAGGCGTTGCACTTGCGGGACCGGGTAACCTTCTTCAGTGCCGATAACGCCATCACCAGTTTCCTGCAGGCTTCGGATCTGGTCGTTATTCCCGCGCGTACCGAGGGGACACCCTACACGCTGATCGAGGCTCTGCTCCACAGGCGCCCGGTGATCGCCAGCGACACCGGTAACGCGGGGGAATACCTGCCGGAAGGTTATCTCCTGAAAGAGCTCGGCGCACAGACCATCGCTGAAAAGATTCAAATGGCTTTTGCCGCCCCGAATAAAGTCCAGCGGGACTTCACCGCGGTATTTGATCGTGCCGCGAAAGAGTTGACACTGGACTCCATGGCCCAGGCTACCTGGCGGGTATACCGCCAGCTGATTGCTTAAAGCGCGCTTTCCTTAGCGCCTCCCCACGGTTCGAATTACGCGGGAACTGCTGACTCGCCAGCGTACAGCGCCAACATCTGCCCTGTCGTTTCCTGCAGACTGAAACCGTCAAAACGTACCGGCTCCGCATGGGCAAGAATATCCAGAGTGACCGCCTGAATCTTTGCCAGGTCCGGCTCAACACAAACACCCTGAGGGAAACAACGCTGTGTCATCTCCCTGCCGACACCGTTGCTACAGGTAATCACCGGGCAGCCCATTGCCAATGCCTGTGCCACCGCGCGGCCAGAGGCGCCTTCCGAAAACTGATAGGTAATCCGCGCAGTCGCATAAAACTCACGCATATCCCGGCGGTTGCCGAGAAACAACACCTTGTCGCTGAGACCGATATCCGCCGCCCGACGCTCCAGGTTGCGGGCAAACTTTTCCTGCCCCGATTGCACCTCGCCGACTATCAACCCGAAAATATCTTCCCTTTCCGAGGATAACTGTTTCAATAATTGCAGGAACTCCTCCTGACCACACCCCGGCCCTACGGGCGCCGGCAGCAATAACCAGTGCCGCCCTTCCAACTGGGGATACTGATTCAATAGCCGCTGGTGCCAGTGACCGGAAACCGGTGCATCCCGATCCATCTCGCGGGTGTTTACGCCGCGATACACCACCGGTGGTGCGGCAGAGAGCACATTGGAGTACCGCTGGTGTAGCACATCGGAAAGCTGCTCAGACGGGGTAACCACCAACTCGCCGCGCGCCAGTGCGCGATTGACAATACGCCCACGAATCAGCCGGGGCTCAGGCCGCTCGTGAAGTGCCGTCACAAGCTTGGGGCGTGCCCCCTCTGGCATCCCGCGCCAGGCACGCCATGCCAACCAGCTGGCGCGGGGGCCATAGGCATGCAGAACGTCGGCCCCGAGTCGCCGCAACAGACGACGCAAACGGCCAGCCATACCCGGGCGTCTCCAGGATGCCTTGTGCACGGGCATGGAAATATGCTCGCTGCCATGCAACGTCAGGCGAGAAACCAGCGCACCGTCAGCAGAAATCACCGTGGACTCATGCCCCTGCCGCACCAGCTCAGTGGCAAAATCCAATACGGTATTTGCCGTCTCGCCTTTATCCATATCGGGTAACAACTGAACAATCCGCATTATCGCGACTCCGGGCATTGCAATGACAAAGCGGGATTGTACCGCTGATTTCTACGCCAGCGAGGATCTCTTTTACAGTTATGGGCGGCGGTCACAACCCCAGTGCGATACAGTTAGTGGTCCATGCGGAAGATTCTGTAACCGAATCTTCCGCACGAACCACCAGAGTCACGAAACCTGGACTACGCACCATGAAATACAGCACCTTCCTGACTGCCCGGCATTGGCTGCACCTGCCTCACCTTCTCGCTCTCGTGCTGTCGCTGGTTGCTGTACAGACGGTTTCTGCCACTGAATACCGCGGCCTGATATATGAAGCCGAAAAAGACGGGCAGACTGTTTTCTTATTGGGCTCTGTGCATCTGGCTGATGACAGTTTTTATCCAATGCCGAAGACCATTGAAGCGGCCTATCGCAGCAGTGGCGCCCTGGTGGTAGAAGCCGATATCCTCGCCTCGGCGAAAGACCCCGAATTACAGCAACAGATCATGGCGGCATCCACCTACCCTCCGGGGGAAACGCTACGAGATCATATTCCCGAGAAAACCTTCAGTGCCCTGGAATCCTGGCTACAACAGCGCCAGATTCCCATTGCCGTATTTCTACGTATGCGCCCCGCCATTGCCAGTATTACATTGAGCATGGTGGAAATGCAGCGGATCGGACTGAACCCCAACCTCGGTATTGACCGCTACTTTTTACAGCAGGCCCACAGCAGCGGCAAACAGATACTGCAACTGGAAAGTGTGGTGCAACAGCTTCAGATGCTGAACAATCTGGAGCACCCCGAGCGACTTCTGGAGCAAACCCTGGAACAGCTCAGCGAGCTGGAAAATTTTGTACCACGAATGACCGACGCCTGGAAATCCGGCAACGCGGAACAACTCTATCAGTTGGTTATCTCGGAAGGGCTGCAAGAGCACCCGGAGTTCTCCGGTCTCTACGACAAGTTATTTTTTCAACGCAACCGGGAAATGGCACAGAAAATCCTGCAACTCAGCCAGTCCCACTCCAGCCTGTTTGTCGTGGTTGGCGCCGGGCATCTCGTAGGAACACGTAGCATTATCGATCTCCTGCAGAAAGAGGGGTTCCGCATCAAGCAACTTTAAACTCCACAAAGCGCCACACCAAAGTAAGATTACGAACCACTGTATCTACGGGGGATACACCGTTGCCCGCTACGACGATAAAAAGGGCGTCTCGCACACTGCAAAGCCATCCCTGGTATCAATTACCACACCAGGCCCAACGTGCGTTTCATACTTAACCTGACTTTCGGCTACGATACTTTACCGGTAACGACACCAACCAACAGGGGCTGTGCGCACAGACCCACTGGTAATTGCCGATATCCGCCATTCACTCGCAAGGCAACATAATGTGCCTAAACTCTGCTTATGGCGAAATTGTCTGCAGAATGGAACAGGTATAACACGACAGGCCTATCGGGTCATGTATACCGTTTATTTGCCAGCACCTTCAGTTTATATATCCAGTTTGCCTATCCAGATTATATATCTGGCATAAATTCCGCTTTACCACGGGAATATTTCAACTTTATTACAGCAATATGACAAAACAACTATTTTTACTTTTTTGTTTCATATTTGTTGCTAACGGGTGACAGGTAAATTTTGGCTGATACAATCCGCCGCCATTGCAAATCACGATAACGGTTAAAGGCTTTCCGATGAAACGCGCACAGAAAACGCTATTGGCACTTTCCATAGTTGGCATGCTCCCCACCGCGGCGATGGCTGGTAATGCAGAAACCAAAGGCGGGTTAAAGATTACCTCTGATGATGGCAACTTTTCCGGGTCTCTCGGCGGGCGTATCCACTTTGATACCTATCTTTTCGATACCGATATCGAGGACCCCACCAGCACCACCGATTTCCGCCGTGCACGTATTACCCTGAAGGGGAATATTTACGACTGGCGATATGTTCTGGAGCAGGACTTTGCAGCCGGCGATACCCATGCGGGTTTTCGCGATGTATTCCTGGCCCATGAATTTCTGAACGGCGAAGTACGCATCGGGCAGTTCAAACCCTTCCGCTCCATGTCCGAAATGACCAGCTCCAATGAAATTACTTTTCTGGAACGGCCCTTTTCCAGCTCCACGGGCCTCTTTGATGGACATCAGTTCCAACAAGGCATTGGCTGGACCGGCGTTTTGGACTGCTTCACCCTGGGCATGATGGCGTTCAACCTCCGCGACGCGGGTACCCCGCGCAATGAGGGCGTAGGCGCCTCTGGCCGCCTTGCCTGGCACCCCATCAATACCGATTACAAAACCCTGCACATCGGCACCTCGGTCAGCTATGAGAATGCCAACCAGGATTCCACTGACATTCTCGCTGAGGCCGATTACGCCGGCCGCCGCGGCCCCTCCCAGCTGATGGCGCTCACCCCCGGCGATCTGGGTGGTGACGTCAGCACCGTTGGACTGGAACTGGCTGGCAGCTACGGTCCACTGTATCTGCAGGCGGAATACGCCATCGGCGACTTCGAGGGTAACTACTACCTGTCTGAATTCGATTATGAAGACTGGTTTGGCGCACCCGCCCCCTTCTCCTGCGATCCCGACTTTGGCTGCTTTATCGGCAACCAGACCGTACACACCTGGTATGTACAGGGCAGCTGGATGCTAACCGGAGAGCACAAGACCTACAACGTCAAGCGCGGGGCCTTCAATTCCGCCAAGCACACCGGTAATGGCCTCTGGGGAGGCTCTTGGGAACTGACCGCACGCTACGACACCATGGAAAACCGGGATTACGACTTTCTCGAGGCCAGCAGCACCACAATCGGCCTGAACTACTACGCCAATTCCAATATCCGCTTTATGGTGAACTTCATCTTCGGCGACGATGACTTTACCGGTGACGAAACCAATCAACTGGGCCTGCGTGCACAGGTTCGCTGGTAATTCACCCAACAAAATCACCGTTCCAAAAAAAATGGCGAGCTTTTCAGCTCGCCATTTTTTATTGCAGACGGATTAGTCTGACCCGGCATGATCAACCCACTTGTTGCGCACGCGCCGGATCGAACACCTGAACCTTCACCGCCTTGTCGTTTTCCTGCGCATCGGGATTCAGGAAGCGCTCCAGTGCCTGTGATTTCATCGCAGCCGCCTTCTCCACATTGGCATCCTTGATCAGGCCATAGCCGCGGATCATATCCGGGTAATTCAGCAACTCGATCGCGGCAGCGTGGTTATTCGCATTCAGTTTCCCAATCACCTGATCCACCAACGCTTCATATTCACCGATCAACGCGCGCTCCATTTTGCGCTCTGCGGTGTAGCCGAAGATATCCAGCGCGGTGCCACGCAGGAATTTGAACCGCGCCAGAACACCAAATGCGCGGTGCATCCAACCACCAAACTTCAGCTTGCGCGGCCGGCCCAGATTCTTGTCGAAGCGGCTCATCAAAGGCGGCGCAAGATTGAATTCCAGCTCGAAATCGCCGGTGAAGTTTTCCCGCAGGGATTCAACAAAGCGTCCGTCGGTATAGAGCCGAGCCACTTCATATTCATCCTTGTACGACAGCAGCTTGGCGTAATTGCGCGCAACCACTTCCGCCAGCGCCTCGCTACCGGGCACCTTGAGAATTTCCGCATCCCGTACCTTGTCCACCAGCCCGCGATAGCGTCGCGCCAGCGCCGCATTCTGGTAACCGGTCAGATGTGTCATGCGATGGGCGACGACCGCCTCCAATCCCCGCGGCTGCGCAACTTGCTGATCGCCGGCCAACAGGGCATCCAGGGCTTTGCGCTCCGCTGCCGCCAGACGACCAGCGGCAAACCCCTGCAGGTTGGCCTGCACCGCTACACCGTTCAGCTCGATGGCCTGCAGGATGGAGGCCTGATCCAGCGGCAGCAGGCCTTTCTGCCAGGCAAAGCCGAGCATAAAGATATTGGCTGCCAGGGTATCCCCCAGGGCGGCTTTGGTGAGCTCGTGGCCTTCCACCACATCCAGTTCCTGCACCGCATCGCGAATGGTATCCAGGACCGCCTGCGGTGAATGGATGTCTTCGCGCCCCAGCACCGATGCGGCGGTGGGACTCAGATGGGTATTGACCACCGCGCGGCTATGGGTTTCATCCAGTTTGGCCAGGCTCGCAGACAGGTTGCCGGCGGCAATCAGATCGCAGGCCATCAGGCCGTCAGCGCGGCCATCGGAAATACGTACTGCCTGTAGCGCCTCGGGCTGGTCGGCAAAGCGCACGTGGGAATACACCGCTCCGCCCTTTTGCGCCAGACCGGTCTGGTCCAGCGTACTGCAGGCCTTGCCCTCGATGTGCGCCGCCATTGCCAGCAGTGCGCCGATCGTCACCACGCCGGTGCCGCCGACGCCGGTCACCAGCAGGTTGTAGGGTTCCTGCAGGTCGGGCAACGACGGCACTGGCAGTTTGCCTGCCTCCTGACACAGGGCATCACCGACGCCTGCGCGCTTGGCCAGCTTGCCGCCTTTTACCGTAACGAAAGACGGACAGAAACCATTCACGCAGGACATATCCTGGTTGCAGCTGGTCTGGTTGATGCGGCGCTTGTCCCCCAGCGCGGTGTCCACCTTTTCCACCGCGATACAGCTGGATTGCGTGACACAGTCGCCACAGCCTTCACACACCAGCTCGTTGATAAACGGACGCCCTTCAGCCTTCGGCAGGAGACCTCGCTTGCGTTTGCGGCGCAGCTCGGTGGCACAGGTCTGGTCGTAGATAATGACGGTACAACCGGCTTGCTCACGCAATTCTTCCATCACCGCCGGCATGTGGTCCCGGTGACGAATCTCCACTTCTTTGGGGAACGTCAGCGCATCGCCGTATTTGCCGGTGTCATCCATCACCAGCACCACTTTCTGCACCCCTTCCGCCAATACCTGGCGACAGATCATATCCGGGTGCAGCTCGCCGTCGTGGGGCTGGCCGCCCGTCATGGCCACGGCATCATTGAACAGGATTTTGTAGGTGATGTTCACTTTCGCGGCAACCGCGGCACGAATGGCGAGAATGCCCGAATGGAAATAGGTCCCGTCACCAAGGTTCACGAACACGTGGGACTCACTGGTGAAGGCCGCCTGGCCGATCCAGTTGACGCCCTCGGCGCCCATCTGGGTGAAGGTGTAAGTCTCGCGATCCAGCCACTGGGCCATGTAGTGGCAACCAATGCCCGCCAGCGCACGGCTGCCTTCCGGCACGCGGGTGGAACGGTTGTGGGGGCAGCCGGCACAGAACATCGGCAGCCGCGCAACGCTGGAGCCCGCCTGGGCGGAAATCCGCTCCGCCA
Organism: Microbulbifer celer; assembly: GCF_020991125.1. NCBI lineage: Bacteria > Pseudomonadati > Pseudomonadota > Gammaproteobacteria > Cellvibrionales > Microbulbiferaceae > Microbulbifer > Microbulbifer celer. Next base: position 1,350,427 of record NZ_CP087715.1, on the reverse strand, counting down.
GGGCATCCAGTCGCATCAGGCGGTGCCTGGCCCGCTCGTTAAGTTTCTCGTCACCGAGCAGGTGACCGAGGACCTGCGCAACCACAGCCGGCGACAATTCACCATACATGGGCAGCAGCGGCCGATCGTGCTCATCGACCTTACCGAGGATACGTGGGAAATTGGGGTCGCGCAGATGGACGTTGTACAGCTCTTCTTTCAACTGCACTTCCATCAGGCTGCGCTTTTCTTCCAGTACCAGCAGGGAATCCAGCCCGCGGGCAAACTCCTGAATGCCCGGTACGTCCAGGGGGTACGTCATGCCCACTTTCAGAATGCGGATACCCAGCGCTCTCGCCTGGGCATCATCAATGCCCATATCCTCGAACGCCTGCATCAGATCCAGATGCGCCTTACCGGTGGTCACAATGCCAAGGGTGGCTTCGGGGTTGTCCAAAACCAATTTGTTCAGCTGATTGGCGCGAGCGAAGGCCAGCGCGGCCGGACGCTTGTAACGCCACAGACGCTCTTCCTGTTCCAGCGGGTTGTCCTGTTTACGGATATTCAGGCCACCTTCCGGTCGCTCGATCTCGGGGTAAGAAAACGAAACTCCCGCCGGGTTCACATCGACAGTCGCAGAGGAATCCATGTTCTCTGCCAGGGTGATCATGGCCACCCAGCAACCGCTGAAACGCGACAACTCCAGACCGTAGAGGCCGTAGTCCAGGACTTCCTGCACCGTTGAGGGGTTCAGCACCGGGATATGCATGTCCACGAATGCGAATTCGGACTGCCCGGGGTAGGACGAGGATTTACAGCCGTGATCGTCACCAGCGATGATCAGCGCGCCGCCCTTCGGCGCGGAGCCGGCGGCGTTGGCATGGCGGAATGCGTCACAGGAGCGGTCGACACCGGGCGTTTTGCCGTACCAGATGCCGCAGACACCATCGACTTCCGCGCCCTCAAACAGGCCTACTTGCTGGGAACCCCATACCGAGGTCGCGGCCAGCTCTTCATTGACACCGGGTACAAAGCGGATACTGTATTCGTCCAGCAGTTTTTGTACCCGCGACAACTGCTGGTCATAACCACCCAGGGGGGAACCCCGATAGCCGGAGATAAAGGTAGCGGTATTCATGCCGCGGGCGCGGTCAATGCGCATCTGATCGATGGGCAGCCGTACCAGGGCCTGGATGCCAGACAGCAGTACGCGGCCCTTCTCGACCGTATACCGATCATCCAGAGAGATGGACTTTGCGGCGCCTGTTTCGCTACCGGTGCCAGAAACTATCGATGTGGACTCGTGAGATGTTTTTGCTGGGGTCAGCTCGCTCATACGCCTACTACTTCCGTATTCGTGAAGCTTCGCGGTACACACGAAACTTACGGTAAATTGCGGTAATTATTGTGATTGGAGGCTTCTGTCGCGGCCTTTTGGCGCCGATTTATTCGTATTGTCTATTTATGTTTGTCACGACTACCAAGCGCTACGACGATGCGGTCAAGTCATGCTAATGCCTATGGCTCGACGAAACATTGCTTTATTTACACATTTGCACGTAGAATTATGATAACCATCTCGAAAAATGCAATTTTTGTAGGACAGGAGTTTATATGAAGCGTTCGAGCGATCTGGATGATTTTGACCGCAAGATTTTGCGGGCGCTGCAGGAAAACGCCGATTATTCCATGGCGGAGCTTGGAGACAAAGTGGGTCTGTCCCATACACCCTGCTGGCGCCGTATCAAGCGTCTGGAGGCGGAAGGCATCATCCGTGGTCGCGTCACTCTCCTGGATCCGCGTAAACTTGACCTTGGGGTCACAGTATACTGCTATGTGACCATTCACAACCACGATGAAGATTCGCTAAACAATTTCGAGTCTGCCGTACACGACGTACAGGAAGTGGTGGAGTGCTATTCCACCAGTGGTGATAAAGACTATGTGCTGCGTGTTGTAGTAGATAGTGTGGAGCACTACGAGCAGCTACTGAAGCGCTCCTTGGTGCACCTGCCAAATGTCGCCTCAGTGAATTCCACCTTCGCTTTGAAGCAGGTCAAGTACACCACCCAATTACCACTCTGAATATTGGCCCAAGCCTGGCCCTGCTCTACTCACCGGGAGTGGCGGCCAAGCATTGGCGTAACTGCGCAGCCGACCCACAGGATGCGGAGGCACCGCCACAGAACCCGGCCACGAAACTCCCGATCAGTCCTGAAGTTTGCTAACAACCTGAGCGAGCACCTGCTCCAGATCCCGCCCATCGCAATCCACCTCGATATCGGCGTAGCGACGGTACAGCGCCTGACGCTCTTCAAACAGGGCCTCGAAGCTTTGCCCCGGCGCCTTGGCAATACCACGGCTTTCGTAATTATGAATCCGCCGGCGCAGCTCATCGGCAGAACAGTTCAGGAATACTGCGGGGCCGAAGCGCAACAGATTGCGCATCCCATCTTCGCTGTATACTGCACTGCCACCGGTGGCAATGATGTGGTTCGGGAGCTTCGCCTCGGCAAGCACCTCCCCTTCGATGCGACGCAGGTTCAGGTAGTCACTCTCGTTCATGATCTCCTGCAGGGTCTTGTCTTCCCGCAGCTGGATCAGCACATCAGTATCGACAAAATCCTTTGCCAGCACCTTGGCCAGCAAGACTCCCAGGGTACTTTTCCCCGCCCCCGGCATCCCGATCAGTACCACACTACCCTGTTTATGCATTGTTATCAGACTTCCTACTGCTTTAATCCCCACGACGCGGCCACAACAGCGACCGCAGCCAGCCTATCAGATTGTTTCCTGAGAGCAGCATTTTATCCAATTCGTCGAGATTATGCGCCTGCCGGAAGCTGTCGGCGAACAGGGCCTCGCGGGTAATCATCCGCCGGCGCGGATTAATCTCCTTGATCACGCGGGCGGGGTTGCCGGCGACCACTGCATTGGCCGGCACATCCCGGGTCACCACACTGCCCGCCCCCACTACCGAGTTATCACCAATGTTCACGCCCTTGCACACAATCGCGCTATCGCCAATCCAGACATTGTCGCCAATGGAAATGGGCGCAGTACAGCGAAACGGTCGCGTGCGGTTGTACAGGCCGTGCCAGTCTGAGTCTGATATATACACATTGGCCGCGATCATGCAGGCATTACCAATGGAGATCGATTGCCCGGCAGATATGCGCACTCCCGGAGAAATCAGCACATAGTCACCAATGTCGATCGTTGCCTTCCCACCCCGATGCCCCATGGCGGTCAAACGGATACAGTTGTCGGCGGTGGAAATCAGGTGCGGGAAATTCCCCAGGCGGATATTGGATCCGAATACAATCACCGAAGCGGGATGCATGATTTCCGGCGCTTTTCCCACTGCATCGAACTGCGGTAACAGGAAGTGTCGAGTGCGCCAATCGCGCCACCACAACATGATCCGCTTCAGCCAGTATGGTCTGTGTTCTCTGCGCATTCTTGAGCCCGCTGGATTATTGTTAAAAGATTCGTCAGTGTATTTGCATGGGCTGCGCATTGCGTTCAACCTGGAAGCCCACTAATGTGCCGCATCCTGTCAAACAATATGGTCTTCCAGACCGACAAATAAGATCACAACGAAAACGATCCCTATGGAAATGAAAATTCCCCCCGACTTCGAAATCGATATCAACACCATCAAAGGCTTCCTCGATCCGATTGAAGGTGCGGCATTGCATCAACTGGCGGCCGACGCCAGTGATCTCGGCCCCAGCCTCGAAGTCGGCAGCTACTGTGGCAAATCCACGGTATATCTCGGCAGCGCCTGCAAGCGGATGGACAGTATCCTGTTTGCCGTAGACCACCATCGCGGATCAGAAGAGCATCAGCCCGGGGAGGAATACCACGATGACGAACTGTTCGATTCACGCACGCAGTTGATGGACAGTTTTCATCAGTTTCGCATGAATATGCGCGCCGCTGATCTCGAGGAACACGTGGTTCCGGTGGTCGCACCCTCAGTGGTTGCCGCCAAACGCTGGAACACGCCACTGGGATTGGTATTTATCGACGGCGGCCACTCGCTGGAAGCGGCATTGAATGATTACCGCAGCTGGGCAAGACACATCGTGCCCGGCGGGTTTCTGGCAATTCACGATATATTTCCCAACCCGGAAGATGGCGGTCAGGCGCCCTACGAGATCTATAAGCTGGCGCTCGCTTCCGGGCAGTTCGAACGCGTGGAAATGGTCAAGACCCTGGGTATTCTGCGGCGTCTATAGATTCGACGCGGGCTACTCCACGACAGGCTCTGACGCCTGCCCGATCGGCACTCCCGGCTGCGGCAACGCCACCCGGGTAAACAGATCGCTGGCGGGTGTCAGCTCCGCCAGCGCATCTGCGGCCAGCAGCATGGCGCCGACGGTCCAGGTGGTTTTCTCCTCCGGCCAGATGGCACTATCGCGATAAACATACCCGGTCCAGTAGCCGCCATCGTCGTCCTGCCAGCGATGCAGCCCACAATATATATCCACTGCTTTTTCTCTCTCACCCGCCGCCAACAGCGCCATGGTGAGCTCACAGGATTCCGCCACGGTCACCCAGGGCTCGTCATTGACACAGCGGCAGCCCAGCCCGGCCACAACAAACTCATCCCACTTACGCTGTAAACGCAGTCTCGCGCAATCCCCGGTAACGGCCCCGGTCAGCACCGGATAAAACCAGTCCATGGAAAAGCGCGCCTTGCTCTCCCAGGTACGATCGAACCTTTCCGGCATATCGCGCAACGCCTGACCCAACCGCTGGTGACCGGACACCCAGCGAGGCCGGTGATGCCCCAGCGCATTGGCAATGCGAATGCCACACTCCAGGCTCTTGAAGATTGATGCGCAACCGGTGACCAATGCATCCGCAAGCACCTTGCCCTCGGTATCCACCGCCCACTGAATATCACCGTGCGGAGACTGCAGGGAAAGGACAAACTCGAGCGCCCGCTCCACCACGGACCAGTGATGTTTCAGAAAGGCTTGGTTTTCGCTGATAAGATAATGATGCCAGACCCCGGTGGCAAAATAGGCAACGAAGTTGGTCTCCCGTCGCTCGCGGTTGTCTGGTTCGCCATTTCGATAAGCCGCCCACCAGCTGCCGTCGGGCAACTGAACATCCGCAAGCCACTGATAAGCGCGCTCCGCCGCTTCCCACTCGCCAGCAATACTGAGCCCCATGGCCGCCTCGACGTGATCCCAAGGGTCTGCATAGTGACCATCAAACCAGGGAATACTGCCGTCCGCCTGCTGGCAAGAGAGAATATAGGCGGCACTGTGCTGCACAAAATCTTGTGGAAAAATATCGGAGGAAGACTCAGCGGCCGCCAGTGGCGAACCCTCCAGACGGAGCGCGGTATTGTTTTTCACGCGGCTTCCTCATTTTTCGCCAACAGATTATCTGATTCAGCGCTTCCCGGCAGCCGGGCCTCGACACCTGATTCCGACTCGACCGGCTTTACAAAATACAGTGCGATACTTTTTCCCAGTACCGGGTTTAAGAAAGCTTCCAGCCAACGGGTCAGTCTGGGTCTATCCATCAGATCCCAGACCAGAAAGCGATGGTAAGCGGTAACCACTCGGTTATCATCCCGCCCCCAGAACAGACACTTCAACCACCAGTATGGCGCGTGAAGCGCATGCGCCTTGTGGCGAGCGAAAAAACGGTATCCGGTTTTTTCAATATCCGCACGCAGCTGCTTCTCACGGAATATTCGGATATGCCCGCCTTCCACCTCGTGATAGGCGTCGGAGAGCTTCCAACAGATCCACTCAGGAAAAAATGCAGGCACCGTCGCGGCAAACACACCACCGGGCTTCAGCACGCGGTTTATTTCTGTGAGTACACCGCAATAATCTTCTATGTGCTCCAGCACTTCAGAGCAGATGACCACATCAAAGCTGTCTGCCGAAAATGGCAGGTTCAAGGCATCCCCGACACCCAGCAACAGATGGCCAGCATTTTCCTCACTGTCAAAGAACGGCGCTGCCCGCTCCTGCGCGGTACGAATATCCTGCTCACTGAGATCAAAACCAAACACCTCCACTTCATCGGAAAGTGACAGATGAATCGCATGACGCCCTTCGCCACAGCCGAGATCCAGTACCCGCTGGCCGGGCTGCAGGTTCAACAGCGCGGGATCTACCGTAATCATCAGGCTGCTTCCCCGGGCTTACCGGCGTCTCTTTGAAGCCTACCCTGACCAGACGCCGAGAGTTTTTCACGCTCCGGCACCGACAGTTCCGACTTATTCAGACTTGCGTTGGAAATTTCAGCCTGATACTGAAGTTCGGCTTGCCGCTTCTTTCCAGAAGCCTGCGCCGCGATAATTGCTCGGTAGTAATCCACCAGGTGTTTCGCACACAACGTCCAGGAGAATTGGGACTCAATGCGTTCGCGCCCCGCAGCCCCCAATTTTTCTCTCAACGAAGGGTTATCCAGCAGGGATTGCATGGCTTCAGCCAGCGCATCGCTGTTCCCTGCCGGCACCACAATGCCCGCATCCCCAACAACTTCCGGCAGCGCGCCGCCGTCACTGGAGATTACCGGCACGCCACAGGCCATGGCTTCGCCCGCGGGTAGCCCGAACCCTTCGTACAATGAGGGGCAAACCACCATGGTCGAAGAGCGGTAGTAATCAGCCATCTCCTCATTGGAGATACCGGAAACAAACCGGACCGTACGCTCCAGATCGAGGGTTTTCAGTAACGATTCGGTGGCGCCACCTTGCTGGAGCTTTCCAACCACCAGCACTTTCAGGTCCGGATACCGCGGTTGCAATGTTGCCACGGCCTGAAGCAGGAAGCGCAATCCCTTTAGCGGCTGGTCCGCAGACGCTGTCGTCATCACCCGGGGTTGTGCGCGCTTCTGTGCGCTGCCCGGAGAAAAAATATCAGTGTCGATACCGTTATAGATGAGCTCCACCCGCTCCCGCTTTACCCCAAAGTAATGAACGATATCATCAAGGGATTGGGTAGAAACGGTAACAATATGCTGCAAACGCCGGGAAACCTTTTTCTGCATACCAAGGAAACTATGCCAGCGCCGAACCAGCAATCGGTAGCGCCAGTCCGGCGCCGCATCCAGCGCCAGCTGCCGGTCCCGGCTGATTGGATGGTGAATGGTCGCGACCACTGGCAGGCCGCTTTTCTCGATGGTCAGCAGGCCATCACACAGGGATTGGTTGTCGTGAACAATGTCGTATTGATCGCGGTGCTTGCGCAGATACCGGGCGACGCGCCGACCGAACGCATAGGGTTCAGCGAACCCGCCGGTCAACTTACTGAACCACTCCACTACGTCCGCCCAACTCAACAGGTGTCGGGGGCGCAGTGCGCGGGCGGGGTGTTCGCATTCGTAAAGATTGAGCCCCGGCATCTTGATCAAGCGCACACGGGGATCCAACTCCGGATAGGGTTGGCCCGAGATCACATCAACCCGGTGTCCCGCCTCGACCAGCGCCTTGCTAAGATAGTGGAGGTAAACCCCCTGCCCGCCACAGTGGGGATGGCTGCGATAGCCCAGCAAGCAGATATTCAGTGGCCGTGTGGCCGGTGAAGGACCGTCTGTCATATTTCCCAAGGCGGTCATAAACTCCCCGTATATTATTGTTCTGGCGAATTCAAAATCGCAGTCGCCGAAAGGGCGAAGAATACACTGGCAAAGCTGTGACCGCCAGGCGCATTTCGTCCACAATACGACCCACGGAGCAGCCCAACTCTTGCCCCTCGGTCAGCACCGACCAGCAATCATAGAATAAAGCAGCCGGTGTCCCAAAACCGAAAAAGCCCCGGTTACACGCAATGCAGCAGCCGGGGCTTCAAACTATGGAGCGATTTTCAGATCAGAAGCTGAACTTGTAACCCACACCAAGATTGAAGATCCAGGGATCCATATCCAGATCATCCTTAATACGTACCGGATAAATCGCAGGATCTGTCACCGGGTTGGTAAAGCTCGGAACACTGACTGGTGTGTTGTATCCCATTTCAAATTCCGGGTTGGCGCTGACATACATGGCAGAAGCGTTGACCTGCCAGGCACTGTCGCGGCCAAAGTTGAAATCTACACCAATCTGGGCAGTCCAGCCGAATTCGCTACCGAAGTTCAGGTAACCCTCACGGCCATATTGATCATCAAAGACCGGGCGCACAAAATCCTGGTCGATATCCACATAGGAAACACCGACACCCACATAGGGCTGGATCAAACAGGAAGCATCCAGTGGATACCAGTTCGCCAGCAAGCTGGTGGTGTTCGTTTCGAAATCACCGATACCTGCGGTGAATTCATTCATCACCATACCTTCTGCATAGGCGTCCGAGTACAGGCTGGCACTGAGATCCGCACTATGAGAGTGATAAAGCTCCACTCCCCAGTGGTCAGCAGCCATCCACGCGGCACTGATATACCAGGTTGTATCATCATCCAGGTCGACATCGACAAACACATCCGCGGGCACCATTTCATCGATCGGCACGTCGGTGGTGCCGGTCAGGGGATCGTCGGCATAAAAAGGCAGATGCTCTGAATAAACATGCTTGTCGGGTTCTACATAAGATGCGCCAACGCGGATCAGCACAGAACCATCATAGGCAGACTGCGAATATGCCGGTTGCGCTGCCAACCCGGCAAAACCCACCATGCACAGGGGGAGGTAGAGGCGCTTAAGATTCATCGGTTAACTCCTTTTAACTCTGAAAAGCTCCATGGCCGCTTGGGCACGTTCCTGACTGCGACCCATGCATGCGGTTAGCTTCAGTATAGGCGCACTTTTCAGAAATTCAGCAAGCTGCTTCTAAGCAATGACGCCACCTTGGGAAGAAATTTCCGCATTTTTTCTTCAGGCAAAAAAAATGCCCGCCAGATGGCGGGCCAGTTTTCTCGAACACACTTTCAGGAGGAGAGCTTTCGACACGCTGCTTGCACTTGCCCACAGCTGTCTGTATTTAGGTATAGCAGAGCCGGCTCCCCCGCTGTCGAACAATGTCACCAAAGCCATTTAACCCGGGTTGGAAGCCACGCCTTGTCGCACAACTCGCCGACCTCTTGCCCGGGCTTCCTATCAAACCCGCTGCAAGTAACTTTCGTATTCCACGTCCGTTACTCGGGCGGCAATTTCCGCCTGCTCCTGCTGCTTCAGCAAAACAAACAGTTCGACAAATTTCGGGTCAAAGTATTCCTGCCACAGTGAACTGTCAGCGAACCGCTCCAGCGCCCCACCCCAGGTGTTGATCAACTGATCACATCCTTCAACCTGGTAGGCATCCCCTTCCACTGCAGCGGGCGGCTGTAATTTATTTTCCAGCCCGTGACAGACGCCCGCCAGGATCGCCGCCAGTACCAGATGCGCATTGACATCGGCACCGGCAATCCGGTGCTCTATTCGCCGCGCTTTGGGCTCACTGGCGGGAACACGGAATGTGACGGTGCGGTTGTCGTAACCCCAGCACAGGTTCAGTGGCGCGTGGCTGCCTTCCTGAAAGCGGCGATAGGAATTGGCATGGGGAGCGAAGATTGCCATTGCATCATTGGCAGTCTCCATCATCCCGGCAATCGCATGACGCAACAGATCAGTCCCCTCATCTGAACCATCGTCAAATACGTTGTTGCCGTCAGAATCAATCAGGCTCATATGCACGTGCATACCGTTGCCCGCCTGATCCCCGAAGGGTTTCGCCATCGCGCTTACCCGCAGGCCATGGCTGCGGGCCACCCCCTTCAGCAAACGCTTGAACAACAGAGTCTGATCCGCGACCTTCAGCGGATCATCACAATGCAGCAGGTTGATCTCGAACTGCCCAGGTGCACACTCGGAGAGGATGGAATCCGCCGGGATCCCCTGTGCTTCACAGGCAGCGCGCACGTCGGCAAAGAAATGGCGCTGGGCATCGAGTTCAGCGAGATCGTAAACATCCGTGGATGGCACCAGCGAAGCGTCATTTTCGCTGACCGGGCGCGGTCTCCCGAGATCATCCGCACCTTCTCGCAGAAGGTAAAACTCGAGTTCCGTCGCACAAACCGCTTTATAGCCAAGCTGCCCCAACCGCTCGATCACCTTCTTCAACTGTGATCTTGGGTCTGCGTACAGATCGGAACCATCGGCCTCGAACAATTGCATCTGCAGTTGTGCTGTCTGCTCCCGATGCCAGGGTGCGAGACTTATCGGCCCAACGGGCAGGCAGACACCATCACTGTCACCACTGGCAAAAACCAGAGGACTGTTTTCAATGTCTCGCCCCCAGATATCCAGGCTGACGGCACTACGGGGCATCTGCAGCCCGCCGCCAAGTAATTTGCGAGCGGAATCAGCCGGCAACCACTTTCCTCTCGGCACCCCGTTGATATCGAAGGTAAACCCCTCGATCCATTTCAGGTCCGGATGCTGTTCGAGAAACTGTTCCGACGCTTCGATCAACGCCGGGGACGGCCGATATTGTTGTTCTGCTGCTGCCATAAATCGGTTTCACATTATTGAATAAAAAAGCGGGCCCGCCCTACGCAAGGGCGGGCGTCCAATTCCAGTGGGCCTCGCGTGAAGCCCCGGCAACAAAGACGCTGCTCCGCGTCCTGTTGCAGGGCTTGGCGTATCAGGCCATGGCCTTGGCGGTATCATCCAACGCACGATGCGCCTTTTCCACCAGCTCATCAATCTGCTCGGTGGTCATGATCAGTGGTGGCGCGATGATCATGGTATCGCCGGTGGCGCGCATCACCAGACCATGCTTGATACTCATATCACGGCAGACAGCGCCAGCGGTACAGTCGTCATCGAAGCGGGCACGGCTGTTCTTGTCCTTCACCAGTTCCAACGCACCGACCAGGCCCAGCGAGCGGGCTTCACCGACGATCGGGTGCTCCGAGAGTTCGGCCCAGCGCTTGGCCAGATAAGGGCCGGTGGTATCGCGCACATTGTCGATGATTTTTTCATCGCGCAGAATGTTGATGGTCGCAATACCGGCCATACAGGCAGCGGGGTGCGCGGAATAGGTGTAGCCATGGGTAAACTCACCGCCCTTGGCCTTGATCACATCTGCCACACGATCACTCACCATGGTGCCACCCAGCGGGAAGTAGCCGTTGGTGACTGCTTTGGCGAATGTCATCAGATCCGGCTTCATCCCGTAGTAGTCGGCGCCAAACCACTCACCGGTACGGCCGAAACCGAAAATCACCTCATCCATCACCAGCAGGATGTCGTACTGATCGAGCACTTTTTTGACTTCCGGCCAGTAGGTTTCCGGTGGAATGATCACACCGCCCGCACCCTGGATCGGCTCGGCGATAAACGCCGCTACTTTCTCTGGCCCCAGCTCCTGAATTTTCTCATCCAGGCAACGGGCGGCATAAATGCCGAACTCTTCCGGCGACATATCGCCGCCTTCGGCGAACCAGTACGGCTGCTGGATGTGCTCGATGTAATCCAGTGCCTGGAACTGCTTGTGCATACCGCCCATCCCGCCGAGGCTGGCACCACCGATGGTAGAACCGTGATAGGCATTTTTACGTGAAATCACGATACGCTTTTCAGGCTGCTCTTTCAGGTCCCAGTAGCGGCGGATAATACGCAGGTTGGTGTCATTAGCTTCACTACCGGAGCCGGTAAAGAACACATTGTTCATTTTCGCTGGGGTAACTTCCGCCAGCATGTCCGCCAGTTCGATGGACGGCACGGTCGTGCACTGGAAGAAGCTGTTGTAGAACGGCAGTTTGTTCAGCTGCTCGTAGATCGCTTCCGAGATCTCGCGACGGCTATAGCCCAGGTTGCAGCACCACAGGCCCGACATGCCATCGAGCATTTTGTGACCATCAATATCACTAATGTAGGCGCCCTCGGCGCTGGTGATCACACGGGTACCCTGCTTGCCGAGGTCGTGGAAATCGGTAAACGGGTGCAGCAGGTGCTCGCGGTCATGCTGTTGTAACTGATTCTTGTTCATGCACTCACTCCTGAATCTCAAGGCGCCAGCGGTGGTCGCCCGCAAAATGTGATCACATTCTAGAGCGCTTCCCCAAAGAAACGCAACCCACCCCATGACGAATACGGGTCGATGGGCATAACACTATAGTCAGAGCGGCCCAGCGCCCCTTTTCAAGCGTCAAGAGTCAAGCGGTTACCCTGACGGAATAATGAGGAAATACGGGTCAAAACCACCAGACTCAGAACCACCAGACAAGGAAGGGGAGTCGGGCGAGCAAGCGCCGAAAACCGAAAGACGGGGAAAAAAGAAGGGAGAAAGACAGGACAACGGGAAGCCCTGGAGGAGAATTGAGCTATCTCAATCATCGGGGCGCTGATTGCGCCCCACTGATGCACTCCGTTTCAGAACGCGCAATCCACCGCGTCCAGCAACATATGGATGACCAGCCCCATGCCCAACCAGCGCACCGGCTTCCATGGTAAGAACATCATCGCCCCATAGAAAGAAATGGGGAACATGGTGTGTAGAGGATGGAAGTTGATGCTGCAGCGATCGGGGTCGTAAATCGGGTTGGCGAGCAGGTGGTCGAGATCCACCAGGTTGGCGGCCAACATGATGAGTGCAGCGCGCTTCCATTCGGAACGGAAAAAGAACCAGGCAACTGCAACCGGTACCACAAAGTGCAGAAGGATATGGAGAAAATTGAACATCTGTTTTTACTTCAGGACTGTAATAATTCTTCGTCGGAGATAGACCCGAGACCTTCCTCGATATCCTGACGAATGGCGGTGCGCACCCGCTGGACATCGTGACTGGCAATGGCTTCGATCAAGTCCTGGTGGCGGTCAGGTAATTCTTGTACACCGAAACGCTGAAATACCAGATGCTGCAGAGGCGCAGTCTGCAACCAGAGGCTTTCGATCAGGGAGAGAATGATGTGGGGCCGCCCAAGCTTGTAGAGGGTAAAGTGGAACTCCAGGTTGGCCGCCACATAATCCTGAATATCCCTGTTCGCCAGCGCGCCGGTTACACGATCGTCCAGGGCCCGCAGTTGAGCCAGTTCGGCCTCGCCGACATTGGGCAGCGCCTGCTCTGCTGCCTGACACTCCAGCGCTACCCGCGCGGCGCAGATCTCTGCGAGCTTCTCTGGGGTCATACTGGGTACCCGCACCCGCCGGGTATCAGAGAGTTCCAGTGCCCTTTCGGATGTCAGGCGGCGCAGCGCCTCGCGCACGGGCATCGGGCTGCAATCCAGTTCTGCGGCCAGACCACGGATCGTAATGGCGTTACCCGGCAGGAACTGCCCCCGCAGAATGGCGTCACGCACCTGGTAATACACCCGCTCCTGGGTGGTACGGAACGCCTCCTGCGGCTCGGTAAACTCGGCGTCTTTCATAGGGCTTCTTCTGGCATAGGGCCTCTTCTGGGATACGGCTTTCTGGGTTAACCCGGATCAGGCGGACATTGCCAGAGCCAGCTTATGTGGGGCCTGGTCACTGCCAACTTCAATCATCTCGTCGGCTATGGCGCCAGTTTGCCACAATTCGTAGAAATCCTCCGCCACCTGTTTGCCGGCCTCGGTGACCTGATTCCAATACTTGAGCCGCTCATCGGTAGTCAGCTGGATGAAATCATCGCGATCCGGAATCTTGCCAAACGGCAGCTTCGCCACCCAATCCGGTGCCGGCGCCACCAGCAATACATTCTGCATGGCACCACCGCGCACCCAGCGCCAGCGAAAACTCTTGTCAAACCAGCCCGGTACCAGATAGGGGAAGAAATGCGGATACAGGACCAGTCCATCCGGATGCTGGAAACCCAGATCAAAGTGATAGTCAGTGATCCCGCCGTCGCGGTAATTACCCGCGGGTGCCCCTTCCGGCGTTGGCACACCGGCCATCACCAGTGGAATGGAGCCACTGGCCAGTACCGCCGGGCACACACTATCGGGGCTGAGGCGCGTATTGACGGTGGACAGATTGCGAAACGCGATCGAGGGCTGGGCCTGCGAATGGAAAACCACCCGATCCCAGAATGCCCGCAAGGTGCGACGGCTGACCGCATTTGCCAGCGCGGATGCCAACAGGGCCGGCCCCAACACGGCCTTGCGTTCACTGGCCAGGGGACCACGGCCGCGCACCGTCACAAAGTGACTGTGCCAGACCGGGTTCTCGGCCACCTCACGGGCGCCCTGCTCTCCCAGGACTTCGCGCAGAATCTTTTCTCCCGCGGCAGTAATTTCCGCCGGGGTTGGTTTTTCACTGTCGTAGACCTGGTTGATATAGCCGTATTCGAGCTTTTCCAGCGCCGCCAGCGGGCTGGCGGTGGCGTAACACATATTGCGAAAGCTGCCGATGGATGACCCAAGAGTCGCAATCGGCTGATTTCTATCGCGGAAAAACTCCCCGATCAAAACCCGATCGAGCTGACTGATCGCCAGCCACTTGGGCCCACCAGAGGCGCCCACCAGGGTGGACACCATATTCTGGTTCAGGCCTTCCTCCCGCACCCGGCGAGCGGCATTAGCGCCCGCCAGTACGACACAACTTCTTTTCTTCACAGACGTCAGGCCCTTTCCAGATCCAGCTTACCGCCGATGTTACCACTCACCGGTACTACCAATCACCGGAACTACCACTCGCCGGTATTGGCCATGGAGGCCCACGGCTCCTGCGGCTCGAGGGGTTCCCCCTTCTGCAGCAGCTCGATGGAAATATTGTCGGGAGAGCGTACAAATGCCATATGACCATCCCGTGGCGGACGATTAATGGTGACGCCCTGATCCATCAGGCGCTGGCAGGTCTCGTAGATATTGTCGACTCTATAGGCGAGGTGCCCGAAGTTACGGCCACCGCTATAGGTTTCCGGATCCCAGTTGTAGGTGAGCTCCAGACAGGGACGCTTGCTCTCCTGTGCGGTTTCCCTGTCGCCGGGGGCGGCGAGAAATATCAGGGTGAAGCGGCCTTTTTCATAGTCATCGCGGGCGACCTCTTCCAGCCCCAGCTTGTCGCAATAAAAAGCCAATGATTCGTCCAAGTCTGCGACGCGGACCATAGTGTGTAAATATTCCACTGCAACTACTCCTTTGCGGGATTACAATCGCCGAGCAACTTACTAAGTTACTCCCATAGATACCAGAGCGAAATGTACCAAAAATACTATCGTCAGTTTTTACAGGCGGCACAAAAAGCGGCCTCTGAAGACCGTTCCGGCGACTCATTCGACACCGCAGAGGCCTCCCAGGGCCCGTTGCACATGGCGTGCCACTCCCACCACTACTGGCCGGACGTAACTCTAGACGCGGTGCAACAGTACTGGCAAGACGCCGCCAGACTGGCAGACCGCAAGTGGGATTTGATTTTCGGAGACAAGATCCCCGCCTTCCAGCGCCAGATTGCCCGCAACCTGACCCTGCCGGCCCCGGAGCAGATCGCCATCGCACCCAACACCCATGAGCTAGTTTACCGCCTGTTGAGCGCTTTTGACCTCAGCCAGCCGCTGCGATTGCTGACAACCGACGGCGAATTCTACAGTTTCGCCCGCCAGCTCCAGCGAATGGAAGAGCAGCCCAATGTGGAAGTGGTGCGAATTGCCACCCAACCCTTTGATACCCTGGCGGAGCGGTTCGAACAGGCGCTGCAGTCCGGGCGATATGACCTCGCCTACGCCAGCCAGGTGTTTTTCGACTCAGGTGTCGCCTTTCCCGGCCTGCTCGACATCGCCGCCCGCAAGCCCGAAGCAACGCAGATGGTCATCGACGGCTATCACGGTTTCTTCGCCCGCCCCACGGACCTTTCCGCTATCGCTGACAAGGTGTTCTACACCGCGGGATCTTACAAATACCTGGGCGCCGGCGAAGGCATGTGCTTTATGAGCGTGCCTCGGGGCTGCCAGTTGCGGCCGCTGAATACAGGCTGGTTTGCGGAGATGGCGGAACTGGAGAACCGCAACGACAGTGTGGGGTATGGCAATGACTGGCTGCGTTTTGCCGGCGCCACCATGGATTACAGCGCGCTGTATAAAGCGCTGGCGGTACTGGAGCTGTTCGAAAAAGACGGCATTTCGGTGGCGTCCATTCACCGCTACGTACAAAACAACCAGCGCCGTTTTATAGCGGCCATGGACGCTGCGGAACACCCGCTGCTCAATCGTGACAACCTGATCTACCACGATCTGGAAAACGGACACGGACACTTCTTTACATTTCGCTGTGGTTCGGCCGAAAACGCGGAACAATTACAGCAGGAACTGCTGGCAAAGGGCATACTCTGTGACCGCCGGCAACAATTACTCCGTCTGGGGTTTGCCATCTACCATCCCGCGGACGAAAATTTCGAACGCCTGTTCACCTGATGTTCATACTGGAAAATTAACAATACACACAACATCGTAATTAAACGATCAGTTCTCCCTGGCAAAGTAAGGATCCGCCATGCAAAACACCTTTCAAACCGGCTTTCAAAACAGCTTCAAATTGCTTTCCGCCGGCCTGCTCGCAGGCCTGGTAATTTTCGGTACCGGCTGCGGCTCGGAGCATCGAGAACGCCCATCGGGCACACTGGTCTCCATTTCCGCCCAGGGCGAGGCCAGCCAGGCGCCGGATATCGCCAATCTCTCTGCTGGCGTGGTGACTGAGGCCATTGACAGCAAAGCGGCGATGTCCGCCAATGCAGAACAGATGGAAAAACTGATGGAGGCCATCGACAAAGCGGGCATCGACAAGAAAGATGTGCAGACCAGCGGCATCAGCCTGTCACCGCGCTACGATTACCAGCAAAATCGCGAACGCACCATCAACGGTTACCAGGCCCGCAACACCGTGAGCATTACTGTGCGTGAGCTGGATAAGCTGAGCAAAGTCATCGACGCCCTGACCGCCGCCGGCGCCAACCAGATTCACGGCCCCAGCTTCTCCATCGGTGAGCCGGAGCCTCTGCTGGCCGAAGCGCGCGAAAAGGCCCTCACCCAGGCCAAAGCCCGTGCTGAGTCATTTGCCAAGGCGCTGGATACCAAGGTGCTGCGTATTGTCAGCATTTCTGAAGGCAGCCACGGGGGCATGCCCCGCCCGATGATGCGCGCGGAAGCAGCTATGGTAGCGAAGGACTCCGCCAGCACACCGGTCGCTCCCGGTGAGAGCACCGTAAATGTGAATCTTGAGTTGGTTTTCGAGCTGAAAAAGTAGCACTGTCGTAATAAAAGAATCCCGCTGGCATCATCGCTAGCGGGATTCTTCATATTCAGGCTAAGCGGAAATTATTCCGGCTGTTTGTATATTTTCCCATCTTTCATAACAAACTCGACGTTCTGCAGCGTGTCGATATCCTGCAGGGGGTTGCCCGCAACCGCCACCATATCTGCCAGCTTTCCGGCGCTGATACTCCCCAGGCGATCTTGTGCGTTTAACAGCGCCGCCGCATTCCAGGTGGCCGAGCGCAAGGCATCTGCGGGGTTCATACCGGCCTCTACCATCAGCGCAAACTCCCGGGCATTGTCGCCGTGGCGACTTACGCCGGAGTCAGTCCCGAATGCAATCCGCACTCCCTTGCGGTAGGCGCGACCGAAAGTATCCATCAAGCGTGGACCGATGGTTGCCGCCTTGCCCTGAACCACCTCGGGAAAGAACCCCTCCACTGCCGACTTCTGCGAAACCCAGTCACCCGCCATCAGGGTGGGCACATACCAGGTATCGTGATCCTCCATCAACTCCATGGTTTCATCGTCCATGTAGGTGCCGTGCTCGATCGAATCGACCCCCGCGCGGATCGCGCGCTCCATCCCCTCTTTACCGTGGGCGTGCACCGCAATGGTGAAGCCGTAATCCCGCGCGGTAGCGACAATCGCCTCCAGCTCGTCGTCCATGAACTGGGGGTTTTGACCACTCTTGGCCACACTCAATACACCGCCGGTGGCAGTGATTTTGATCAGGTCAGCACCATCTTTGTAGCGCTGGCGAACCGCTTCCCGCGCACTGGCAACCCCGTTTATCACCCCCTCCGCAGGGCCGGGGCTCCCCATCAGGCTGTGGCGATGGCCATTAGTCGGGTCTGCGTGGCCGCCGGTGGTAGCAATGGATTTACCCGCAGTAAATATGCGCGGCCCCACGATATCGCCGCGGTTGATGGCGTTGCGCAAACTGACGGTAACGTTGCCGCTGTCTCCCAGGTCTCTCACGGTCGTGAACCCCGCCATCAAGGTGCGTTTGCCGGTGTTGACCGCGCGCAACGTGTAGTCCGCAGGATTCCAGGTAAAGGTTTCCACATAGGTCTTGGGGCCATACTCGTATGCGAGATGGGTATGCATATCCATCAGCCCCGGCAACAGCGCGTAGTTCCGCAGGTTGATCACCTTTTCATCGCTACGCTGGCGAAACCCGCGTTCTACCGATTCAATCCGGTCATCCACCACATGTACGGTGCGTTTTTCCAGCAGTCTGCCCCGCTCGCTATCGAACAGCCAGCCAGCCTGAATCGCCAGCTTTTCCGCGCAGACCACTGAGGAAAACAGCGTGCACGCGAGCCCGATCAGCAGTGGATTCAGCCGTGAGCTTGCGCTTCTACATGTACCTTTAAAAGGAAATTTCACTACCTACCCCCCCAATATCGGCGTGTTACCGACTACCGGACTTCCGCGTAAACGGCACACCCGATAGCGCAGTCTTGTTGTCGTGTTGTTATTATTCAGTTCGACTGCGCACAGTACCACCGGACGCGCGCAAAGGCGCCAATTTAACGCAATCCGTGCAGATAGAAAAAGGCCCGACGCGCGCCATAGCGTTGCGGCCGGGCCATAGACAGGCGAGTCAATCAGGGGTGGGGATCAATTCTCAGACGGCAACACTTCTACCGGGCCGAGCCCTAAGGCTTCTATCTCGTCCTGTATTTTGCTCAGATCCCCCACCACCACCCAGGTAAACTGATCCGGCGACAGATACTCTCTGGCGGATGCCTCGACCTGCTCTTTGTCCAGTGCGCTGACCCGCTCGGGATACTTCGCGATGTACTCCGCAGACATGCCCTTCTCACGCTGCCAGCTGATACTGGAGAGCAGCTGCCCTTTGGTCTGAAAGCGCGCACTCTGTTTCAGGACTTCATCGTCCTGGTAATCCTTCAACTCACCGTCCGTAATGGGGTTGTCACCCAGATAGGCGCGGTACTCCTTGAGCAATTCACGCATGGCGGGTGCGGTCTTATCCGTCTGCACTGGCGCGAAGACAATATACGGACGCTGGGCTTCGGTATCCATCGCCACCGCGCGGGCGCCGTATGACCAGTGCTTGTCTTCGCGCAGGTTCATGTTGACGCGAGAGGTAAATTTACCGGCGATTGCCGATGCCATGGCTTCAAATGCCTCTGCACCGTCCGGCTGCCACGGCGGCAGTACCAGTCCGGCCATGATATAACTCTGCTGGGCGCCCGGGCGATCTAGCAGGAAAATGCGGGCCTCTTCCGGACGCTCCACTACCGGCAGGTCCAGCTCGGGGATTTCACTCTTCGGAGCTACCCACCCCCCCAAGGTACTGTTGAGCAGGGGTTCCAGTTCTTTGCGGGTGACATCCCCAACCACAGTCAACTGCGCATTGTCCGGGCGCAGCCAGGTCTGATGGAATTGCACCAGATCATCGCGGGTGATGGATTTGATCGCCTCCGGGGTACCGGAACCTGTAAGCGGCGCTCCGTAGGGATGATTTTCACCGAACAGCAACGGCGGCAGCTTGCGCATTGCCAACCCCTGGGGCTGCGCCTCTTCTTGGGCAATGGAGTCCAGCCAGTTGGATTTCACCCGTGTCAGATCCTCTTCGGGGAATACCGGACTGGTGATCACATCGCGAAACAACTCCAGTGAAGGCTGTAGCTGGCTTTTGAGTGCAGACAGGCTGAGGGAATTGAAGTCGAGCCCGCTACCGGCACCGATACTCGCCCCAAGCTCTTCCTGCCGGGCGCTGAAAGCAAGACTGTCGAGGTTCCCGGCCCCCTCACTCAACATCCGTGCAACGACCGATGCCAACCCGGGCTGGTCCCCGTCGGCAGAGGCGCCACTGCGATACTGCAGATTCATCAATACCACCGGCGTATCGTGGCGCTCGGCCAGCACTACCTCGAGGCCATTATCCAGCGTAAATGTCTGCTGCTCCGGCAACTCCAGGGTGACCGTTTTATCCACCGCCGGCAGCTTGCTACGATCCACATCGCTACCCGTTACCGCGTAGCTGTCTTCGGGCTTGATGATGAGAGTGAAGCTTTCCGGTTTGAGCCACTTCTGCGCCGCATTCTGCACGTCACTGGCAGAAACTTTGGCGTAGTTCTCCAGCCCCGCAATCAGCGCCCCCGGGTCGCCATAGTAAAACTCGGAGCGGGCGAGGATATCGGTCTTACCGCCAAATCCCCCCACTTTCTCCAGACCTTTTACCAGGCTGGCAAATTCACTTTGCTTGATCCGTCGCAGCTCTTCCCCATCCACACCAGTACTGGCGAATTCAGCCAGCTCCGCATCCAGCAGCTTCTCGACTTTTTCTACCGATTGCCCGGGCTTTACATCGACCATCACGATCAACTGGCCCGCCAGCTGGCGGCCGTAGTAATAGGCGCTGACGCTGGTGGCCACCTGCTCGTCACGCACCAGTCGACGGTACAACAGAGAGTTTTTGCGATTCGCCAGCAGCGACGTCATCAGGTCCAGTGCATCCTCGTCTTTACTACCAATCGCAGGTACATTCCAGACTTTGTAAATACGCGTTTGTGGCACCTGATCGGTCATCACCTTGCGTTTATTAACCTGAGTGGGTAGCTCCCAGTTTTCAATGCGCGCGGGCACAGAGGTGCTTGGAATATCCCCGAAGTATTCCCGCGCCTTTTCCATGGCTTCTTTGACAGAAATATCACCCGCAATCACCAGAATGGCATTAGCGGGCTGGTAGTAGTCGCTGAACCACTGTTTCACGTCTTCAAGACTCGCCTGGTCCAGGTCTTCCATCGAGCCGATAGTGGTCCAGGAATACGGGTGATCTGAGGGGAAAGTACTGGTGGCAATGACATCAAACGCCGTGCCATAAGGCGCATTTTCGCCCTGGCGCTTCTCGTTTTTCACCACGCCGCGCTGCTCGTCCAGCTTGTCCTGGCTGATGGCCCCCTTGAAGTGCCCCATACGGTCCGACTCCATCCACAATGCCATATCCAGGGCACCAACAGGCACCGTCTCGAAATAATTCGTGCGGTCATTGCTGGTGGTGCCATTCATGTTGGTGGCACCGGAGCGCTGGAACGGCTCAAAATACTCGCCGGGATAGTTTTCCGAACCGTTGAACATCAGGTGTTCAAAAAGGTGGGCAAAGCCCGTCTTGCCGCGGGTCTCATCTTTGGACCCGACTTTATACCAGATATTGATGGCGACAATGGGTGACTTGCGGTCCTCATGCACGATCACCGTCAGACCGTTCTTTAAAACCTCTTTATGAAATGGAATATCGATTTCAGGGGGTTTTACGTAGGCCGCATTTCCACGAGCCGCAGTCTTGCTGCTTGCCGCAGCTTCTTTGTCCGCCGACAAAGCAGCTTTGGGATGCGAATCCACTTCCGCTTCCCGCGTCCGCTCACATCCGATCAGCAACGCTGACAATACGCAAGAAGTCGCAACAATGACGCGGGAAAGCTTACCCATTCCCATACTGAAGTATCCCGTTGTAATTACCGAAGGAGGTCTAATGTGTAGGGATAGTGTAGGCAAAAAAGCGGGCGCCGTAGCGCCCGAAGACTTCTCACAGAGAATAGAGAACTGGCGGGAAAATCAGGTAAAAATCGTGTGATGCAGCCTGGAGATCAGGCCGCCGCAGAGTCGGACTTTTTAAGCGCATCCTCATGACCAAAACGCTCTTCCGCAATCCGATCGGCAACATGCGCAGTGGTTTCGCCGCTGTCATCTGCGCGCTGGAAAACTTCTTCCATAGTGGTGCCAATGGTTTCAATATGGGCTTGCACCTGCGCGGGGTCGTAGTCACCCTGCTGTCCCAGTTGCTGGTAGTAAACGTCAATGATGCCACCGGCATTGATGACATAGTCCGGGGCGTAAAGAATCCCCTTGTCTTTCAATAGCTGGGCATGGTGGGCTTCTGCGAGCTGATTGTTGGCAGCACCGGCAATCGCACCGACTTTCAATCGAGCGATGGTGTCGTCATTTAGAATCGCACCCAGAGCACACGGGGCGAACAGATCGACGTCCAGATCAAAAATTTCTTCCGCGCTCACTGCGGTGGCACCCAGCTCATTGACGGCGCGGTCGACGTTGTCCTGGAAGATATCGGTAACAAACAGTTCAGCGCCGGAATCTTTCAACAGCTTGGCCAGACGGAATCCGACATTGCCCACGCCCTGAATGGAAACCTTCAGGCCGCTCAGGTCGGTACGGCCCCAACGGTGGGCCACCGCTGCCTTAAGGCCGACAAATACGCCGTAGGCCGTGGAGGGAGACGGGTCGCCACCGTGCTCCTGTCCGGAAGTCACCCCGGAAACGAATTCACTGCGCTCGGCTATGATCTGCATGTCCGCGACACTGGTGCCGGAGTCTTCCGCTGTAATGTAGCGGCCACCGAGAGAGTTCAGAAAGTCTCCCATGGCGTGCAGCAATTCGGGGGTCTTCTGTTTGCGAGGATCGCCAATAATGACGGATTTACCGCCACCCAACTTGAGTCCGGCCATCGCGGACTTGTAGGTCATACCGCGGGACAGACGCAGCACGTCGTTCAGTGCTTCTCCATCATCTGCATAGGGCCACATACGACAGCCGCCGAGGGACGGTCCCAGATTGGTGTTGTGTACTGCGATAATGGCCTTCAGACCGCTTTTGGCGTCGTGATAAAAGGCAACTTCTTCATGATTATCGTAGGCAGGATGGGAAAATACACTCATAACAATCCTCTCCAGAGGCCGGTTTTACGGCAGCAATCAGCTCGGCCAATTGTGTCAGCGTCGCCCGCAGACCGTGTTTTATTCTAGGGTCTAAAGCATATATGTACTGTGCCCATACGGGCATTGCATTTTTTGCTGAAACAAACCCCAATGCGATAAATTTATCACAATAGATGCAAATATATGAGACAAGCATCATCAGAACAACGTAAAAGGCCCACCAGTCACCTCATCGCTGTGCCACAGCCGTCCACCGGGCACACCGCCACTGGTCTGACCTACTCCATCTGGTAGAATCCGCGCCCAAACAGACCCACAGAGAACCGCCCAATGCTCAATGCCGATGCTCTCAAGCAGCTGACACAACTGAAAACCGACATCCGCTCCACCAAGGAGTATGCTGAAGGACGGGTACGCGGCAGCAGCGGCAAGTTTGGGTTTGTGGTGCTAGATGACGGTCGCGAAGCGTTCCTGCCACCGGCTGAAATGGATCGCGTGTTCCCCGGCGACCGGGTGCGGGTGAGCCTGAATGACGAAGACAAAGGAAAGCTCTCCGCAGAACTGGACAGCTTGATCGACAGCGAGCTGAAGTATCTGGTCGGCCAGTACGTTCAGCGCGGACAGGGCCATTTCATCCAACCCAGCCAACCGGGTCTGTCCCGCTGGATATTTCTGCCGCCCAAGGCGCGCGGTAAAGCCCAGCCCGGTGAGTTCATCGCCTGTAGTGTCACACGCCATCCCTTTAAAGACGGTCGATCCCAGGCGAAGGTAGAACGCGTTATCGGCAAACCGGAAATGCCCGGTATCGAGCACGCTTTTGTGGTGGCCCAGTACCAGCTCCCGGACCAGTTCAGTAAAGAAGCGCTGGCACAGGCAGAAGATATTCCCGCACAACTGGAAACACTCTGCGCTGAGCGCAAAGATATGTCCGACCTGGGCTTTGTCACCATCGACGCCGAAACCACCAAAGATATGGACGATGCCCTGGCGGTCACCGAATCCGACAGCGGCTGGACCCTGCACATTGCCGTTGCCGATCCCGCCAGCCTGATTGAACCTGGCAGCGCTCTGGACAAAGACGCACGCCAGCGCGCCAATAGTGTCTACCTGACCGGCGAAACCCTGCCTATGCTGCCCGCCAGCCTGTGTGAAAACAGCTTCTCCCTGCTGGCGAATGAACTGCGCCCGGCCCTGGTGATGCATATTGAGGTGGGTAAAGACGGAACGCTGAATGGCTTTGAATACGAATTTGCCGCTGTCCGTTCCCAGCACAAGCTGAGCTATGCCCAGGTTGCCCGGTTTATCGACGGTGACGAATCCGCTGTGCCGGTGGAGCAGCACGCCAGCCTGCGCCACCTGGATGCATTGAGCAAAGCCCGCGCCGAGTACCGCGCAGGCCACTCTCTGGTGATGGAAGATCGCCCGGACTACGCGCTGATTCTGAACGCCCAGCGCAAAATCGAGCGCATCGAAAAGCAGGAGCGCACCACCGCCCAGCGCATGGTGGAAGAAGCCATGCTCGCGACCAATATCTGCGCCGGCAAGAAGCTGGCGGAACTCGGTGCAGGGTGCTTCTCCATCCATCTCGGTTTCCGCGACGAACGCATGGCGGAGGTCCGCGCGCTACTGAAAGAAACCCTGCCGGAGTTTACCGAGCTGGACCTGCTGGATCTGGATAATTACCTCAAACTGGTAAAACACCTGGAATCCCACTCTGAGCCGGCCATGCAGAATGTACTCGCAGTACTCAAGCGCATGCTCCGCCCCGGCGAGCTGAGCCACACGGCTGCTGCGCACCTGGGACTCGGCCTTACCCATTACGCCACGGTCACCTCGCCGATCCGCAAATTCAACGATTTGCACAACCACCGTGTTCTGCGTGCCGCCCTTGAAGGTGAAGGCGCAAACCTCCCATCACTCGACGCCAGCAGTAGCGAATCCCTGCAACAGCGGGTCGCCACCGGCCGCCAGGCGGATCGCGCACTGCAACAATGGCTGTACTGCCAGTTTCTGGAAAACAGAATTGGCGAGACCCATACCGGAAAAATCACCCTGGTAAATGGTGCCGGCATCGGTGTGCGCCTGGAAGAGTACGGCGTCAACGGTTTTGTGCGCTTCAATAGCAAAAAGCAGCCGTTTGAATTTGATGGCAAGCACCTGCGTATCACCCGCGGTGAGGAGTCCTTCCAGCTGGAACAGGACGTTCAGGTGAAAATCAGTGCGGTCGATACCGACAAGCGCCGTATCGCCTTTGAACTGGTCACTGAAGCCACACCCGCGGCGTAATTCCCGGAGAGGTTCCCCGCCCCTCTGATGCCCCCGGGACTATATCTCTATGCTGCCGCGGCGCCAAAAGCGCCGCGGCAATCAGAGACCATCATCAATGGTCCACCAAAGTATCAAGCAAGAATCAAGGAAAACCCATGTCCACGATCGCTGAACTGAACCCCGTCCCGCTGTGGAAACACTTCGCTAAACTGTGCGAGATCCCCCGTCCCTCCAAACACGAAGACAAGGTGGTGGCATACATCGTGGATTTCGCCAAGCAGCGCGGTCTGGACGTCAAACTGGATCAGATCGGCAATATCATCATCAAAAAGCCCGCCACCCCGGGGATGGAAAACCGTAAGATCCTGGCGATGCAGAGCCACGTGGATATGGTGCCACAGAAAAATGCCGACACCGAACACGACTTCCTCACTGACGCCATCAAGCCGTATGTCGACGGCGAATGGGTTACCGCGGAAGGCACCACCCTCGGTGCGGACAACGGCATCGGCGTAGCGGCTATCCTCGCCCTGCTGGAGTCCGAAGATATTCCCCACCCGCCGCTGGAAGCACTGCTCACCATCGACGAAGAAGCGGGCATGACCGGTGCCAAACACCTGCAGCCGGGACACTTCGAGGCGGAACTGCTGCTGAACCTGGATACCGAGGATGAGGGCGAACTCTACGTGGGTTGTGCCGGCGGCGTCGACATCAATGTCACCCTGCCCTACCGCGCGCAGCCGGTACCGGTAGGCCACAAAGCGTTCAAGTTGAACGTACGCGGGTTGCGCGGCGGTCACTCCGGTCTCGATATCGATAAAGGCCGCGGCAACGCCAACAAGATAGCCAACCGCATCATCGACACTGCCCTTGGGGAAATCACCGAACTGCATATCGCCGAACTTGACGGCGGCAGCCTGCGCAATGCCATTCCCCGGGAATCTTTCAGCGTTGTAACCGTGCCGGCAGAGAAGGCCGCACGCCTGTCGGAAATTGCCCTGCAGGAAATCGCACTGATCAAGGCCGAGCTCGACAATGAAGCGAAGCTGGATATCACACTGGAAGCCACAAAAGCGCCGGAAACCGTGCTCGACAGTGATACGCAGCAGAAACTCGTCCGCGCTCTCCGCTGCTGCCCCAACGGCGTGGAGCGTATGAGCACTTCACTGGAAGGTATTGCGGAGACCTCCAACAACCTGGCTCGCGTCGTCACTGAAGAAGGCGCTCAAGAAGGTGACGGCGGCGACCATCGCGTACGTATCCAGTGCCTGGTGCGCAGCCTGTCCGACAGTGCCCGCGACCAGCACGGTCTGAACGTCGCCGCCGCCTTCCAGCTGGCCGGTGCAAATGTCTCCCTGGATAACGCCTACCCCGGCTGGACACCCAACATCCAGTCTCCGCTGCTGGCGTTGATGAAAGACGTCTATAAGGATATGGAAGGCAAAGAGCCGGAAGTGAAAGTCATCCACGCGGGCCTCGAATGCGGACTGCTGGCCAAACCTTACCCACACTGGGATATGATCTCCTTCGGCCCCACCATCCGCCGCGCGCACTCTCCGGAAGAGCGGGTACATATTGAGAGCGTGGGCAATTTCTGGGCGTACTTCCTGAAAGTGGTGGCAGCCATTCCGCAAAAAAGCTGACCATTGCTGCACGACGCCAGGATGATTGATTTACCCGGCGTCGTCCCCTTCTGTTTGTACTGCCTTGGCCGGCTACCTTTCTCAGTTCCCAACTCCGGTTTTGACTTATGGCGGCGCAATTCAGTAACTTGTTATTCTTGTGACTGGATCGCCCCCAATAACAAACCGCCTTCTAATAACAACAGGAATTGACTCTTGCCACGTATTTCAAAACCACGCTCCCTATTCACCACATTACTCGCCACTCTACCCCTTACGGCATGCGGCACCTTCACCACCCTGACCAATTCTGATCAGGAAGTAGCAGCCAACCTGAAACGTCAGAAGACGCATTGTCAGTCACTGCCCCGGGTGTATAGCGGGGTTTCTTACAACGCGTGTAAACTGAACTCCACGCAAGACTCCATGGTGTTCGGTTGGGTGCTGGGCTTTTACGTGTTCGATAGTGTCGCTTCCGCCGCTACCGATACAATCGCCCTGCCCTTCACCCTCTACCGCCAAAATAGACACGGCAATCTGCAGATCGATCAACAATGACACCCGCCATCAACACCGCCAGGAAGGCCAAGGTCCCATACACAGTACATGAGTATGTGCACGATGCGGCCAGTGAATCCTACGGGCTGGAAGCGGCGGAGAAACTATCCGTCGCCCCCGAGCGTGTATTCAAGACGCTGGTGGTAAAACTGGATGGACGCGAGCTGGGTGTGGCGGTACTGCCGGTTTCCGCCATGCTCAGCATGAAGCAGATCGCCAGAGCCGCCGGGGCCAAAAAAGCCATTATGGCGGATAAAACAGAAGTGGAGCGCACCACCGGATATGTTCTGGGTGGCGTCAGCCCGCTGGGCCAGAAAAAGCGCCTGAAGACTTTTATCGATCAGACTGCTACAGGGTTCACGAGCATTTATATCAGCGCCGGTCGCCGCGGTCTGGAGATTGAACTTCCACCAGAGCAACTGGCTGAGCTGACCGGAGCGACATTCACTGCGCTAGTGGTCCATGCGGGAAATTCGGTAACTAAAGCACACAGCCACAGGCTCCAGGGTGGCGTTGAAAAAGCGCAGGACTAGCAGCGTTAATTCTAGCTTTTTCAGCGCCGCCCTGGAGTTTGTGGCGAAGTGATCGGTTACAGAATTTTCCGCATGGACCACTAGCCCAGTAGCTTGCCGCCCTCTTTATCTCGCTTTCCCTGATCTTTTCTCACTCCCTCTCAACAACAAGGTAGCAATATGACAGAACACCAGTGGCTACTGTTTGACCTGGACGGCACTATCAGCGACCCCGCCCAGGGGTTCGTCAACTCCATGAACTACGCCCTCGCCGCCCACGATCTTCCGGAGCGCCCGGCAGAAGCCCTTACCCCACATATCGGCCCACCACTGGAGCACACCCTGTCGCACCTCTGTGGCAGCGAGGATCCGATTCTGGTGCAGGCCCTGGTGGACAAATACCGCGAGCGCTATGCGGAAGTCGGCTACGCGGAGAATGCGCTCTACGCAGGCATTCCGGAGTTGCTGGCACAACTCGGCCAGAACAACGACATCAAGCTCGCGGTCTGCACCTCCAAACGGGCGGATTTTGCCGAGCGGATCCTGGATATGTTCGGCCTGCTGGGTCACTTTCAATTCGTCAGCGGTGGCGATGTCGGCATTGCCAAATGGCAGCAACTGGAAACGCTGCTGGCAACCCGCACCATCGATAGCAATGCACTGATGATCGGCGACCGCCACTTTGACCTCACGGCCGCACATAAAAACGGGCTGCCCAGTGCCGGCGTGTTGTGGGGGTACGGCAGCCGCGAGGAGCTTGCGCAACACAGCCCCCGGCACCTGTTCAGCGAACCCGCCGACCTGCTGCAGCTGTGCGATTGAACCCCCGTTGAACCTCTGGCCCCGGCCGCGCAGAACCCGCATAATGCCCGGCCGCTTGACCCTACCAATAACCCGAACCTGACGGCCTGCTGTATGTGGTTTAAAAACCTGCGAGTCTATCGACTCACCCGCGAATTCTCCCTCTCCGCCGAACAGCTACACGAACTGCTGGAGCCCGCCACATTTACGCCCTGTGGCAGCCAGGACTCGGCCCGCTGTGGCTGGGTGCCGCCACTGGGCAAACACGGAACCCAGCTGGTACACCACACCGACGGCTACCTGATGGTCTGCGCCAAGAAGCAGGAGAAGGTGATTCCCGCGGCGGTGGTGAACGAGAAAGTCGAGGAAATGGCCCAGGCCATCGCCGATAAAGAGGCCCGCAATGTGGGCCGCAAGGAGCGGCAGAACCTGAAGGACGACGTGCTGCTGGAAATGCGCCCCAAGGCCTTCGCCCGCTCTCGCCTGCAATTCGCCTATATCGCCCCCAAAGATGGCTGGGTGGTGATCAATGCGTCCTCCGCCAAGGCGGCAGAGGAACTGCTGGAAAATCTGCGCGAAGCCATCAGCAGCCTCTCAGTCGTACCGCTGTCCGCAAAGAACATTCCGCAACAGTCCATGACCCACTGGCTCACGGCCCCGGAAGCACCGACGCATTTCGAGTTTGGCCACGAGTGTGAACTGCGCGATCCACAGGAATCCGGCAGCGTGATCCGCTGCAAAAACCAGGACCTGTGTGCGGAAGAGATTCACAACCACCTGGTGGCGGGAATGCAAGTCCACAAGCTGGGACTGACCTGGCGCGACGGGGTGGAGCTGATGGTCGACGACCAGCTGGCGATCAAACGATTGAAATTCAGCGACGCCGTTACTGAAAAGGCGGACAACGTCGATGCCGACAATGCCGCTCAGCGTTTCGATATCGAGTTCTCCGTCATGGCGCTGGAAATTTCAGCCCTGCTGAAAGATCTGCTGAACGCCTTCGGCGGCCTCAATACCGATACCGCCAGCGTCGAAGAGATCGTCGCTGGCGCCACCAGAGAAGATCAGGCCGCAGCGAGTGAAGCAGAGGAAGTCGTATTCTGACCCGGCGGTTTCCAGACTACTGACTCACAGCGCGTCGAAACTAACCTGTACCACGCCCCGAGATCCGGGATATACAGGTTATGAATAGGCGACTAGAGATGAGAGTCTGGAAAACTGCCTCCGCCATTGCGGCGGTCTTGCTTGCCGGATGTGCCGGCTCCCCCACCAACTCCACGGACCCGCTCGCGGCGTCCTGGAGCCAGTATCAGACCTTTGGCTTTGCCGAAGGCCGCCCCCCAAGCCGTGGACAGACCATTGCCCAGCAGGAAGTTGCCCAGCAACTAATGGCCCGCGGCCTCACCTTCAGCAACACCCCCGATGTCCTGGTGGATGTGAATGTGTTTGCCACGCCCGGCCCCCAGGTACGTGATCGCCGCGGCATACATGCAGACGTCAAGAGTTCAACCGCGGGCCACCTGACCATCGACCTGATGGACGCGAAACAGAAAAGCACCCTGTGGCGAGGTCAGGCACTTCAACCGGTCACCCGGCAAGGACTGAACAATCCCCAGCGTGCGCTGGACCGCGCCGTAAATGATGCTTTTCGCAGCTTTCCAGTGAAAGCGCGATAAGCGTGACCATTGCCTGCAATGAAAAAATGGCCGTAACAGCGGCCATTTTTCTGGGCAAATCAAAATGCTTACAAAGGACGTTACATCCGCCTCATCGGCCGACCGGGCTTGCTCCACTCCACGTGATACTTCTGCTGCTCCGGTTTATCCACCCGGGAAAAGGTATGCGCACCGAAGAAATCCCGCTGCGCCTGCAACAGATTCGCCGGCAATGACTCGCGGCGGAACGCATCGTAGTAGCTGAGTGCGGAAGACAACGCGGGCACCGGGATACCGCCGATGGTGGCATCCGCCACCGCACGGCGCCAGTTGCCCTGGTGCTTGGCGATCTGCTCGATAAAGAAGTCATCCAGCAACAGGTTGGAGAGCTTGGTGTCACGCTCATAGGCATCGCTGATGGACTGCAGGAATACCGCGCGGATGATACAGCCGGCGCGCCAGATGCGGGCGATCTCGGCAAAGTTCAATTCCCACCCCTGCTCGCGGGCAGCAAGCTTCATCAGATCGAAGCCCTGCGCATACACACAGATTTTGGCGCAATAGAGGGCATCGTGCAGCTGCGCAATGGCTTCTTCACGCTTTGCTGCAGGTACCGGAGTGACTTCCGGGCCCGCCAACTTTCTCGCGGCGCGGGTGCGCAGCACCTTGCGGGTAGACAGTGAACGGGCGAATACAGCTTCCGCAATGCTCGGCGCAGGACAACCCACCTGCAGTGCGCCCACGGCAGTCCAGAGCCCCGTCCCTTTCTGGCCAGCGCGGTCCAGGATCACATCCACCAGGGGCTCACCGGTCTCGGAATCCCGGGTATCCAGCACTTCCGCACTGATGTCGATCAGGTAACTGTTGAGTACGCCCTTGTTCCATTCGCGGAACACTTTGGCGATTTCCTGTGGGGTCATTTCCAGCGCGCTGCGCATGACATCGTAGGCCTCGCAGATCATCTGCATGTCGGCGTATTCAATGCCGTTGTGCACCATCTTCACGAAATGCCCGGAGCCGATCGGGCCGATATAGGCCGCGCAGGGTTCTCCCTCTTTCACCGGGTTACCGGGCTCGAAGCGCTCGATGGGCTGGCCGGTGGCAGCATCCACCTTGGCGGCAATCGCATGCCAGACAGGTTCAATCCGCGCCCAGGCATAGGGGTCGCCACTGGGCATCAGGGAAGGTCCGAAACGCGCGCCCACTTCACCGCCAGAAACCGCGGTGGTGAAGAAAATCAGTTTACCGTCGTAGCGCTTGCAGCGATCTACCGAGTCGGTCCACAGGCTGTTGCCGGTATCGATGACAATATCGTCCGCCTGCAATCCGGCATCCAACAGCTTGTTGCAGACATCATCTACCGGCCCACCGGCGGGCACAGACAGAATGATCAGATGCGGCGCTTTTACGCGCGCCAGCAGCTCGGTATAGGAATTGCAGATTTCGACCCGCGGCGGCTGGTCACCACGTTCCTGCGCATCCTGTGCGAGCAGTGCTTCGAGTCGGCTGTGGTCCAGGTCAAATGCACAGACCCGATAGCCGTTGTCTACCAGATTGAGGATCAGGTTCTTACCCATAACCCCCGCGCCGATAAAACCGATATCGCAGCGAGTGTCTGATTCTGCCATGGAAGTCTCCGGTACAAGCGGCCAATCGGCCTGGGGAAAAGGTCGCGGAGTATAACAATTGCGCTCAGGATCGGGGAGACAATCTAAAGAATGCCACTGTGTATGTCTTAGCGTGTAGGATAATATTCACCAAATCTGCCCCTCTTTAGTGGAAAAACTGGCCACACGAATGATGTATCGAACGCGCACTGACTTTTCCGCGCCGTGGTGTAGGCAACTGCGCTGGCTAACGGCAATTTCTACCGCCCTGTTGCTTGGTATGCCAATGGTGATGCTGGCACGGGCACCGGACCCGATGCCCACCAGTTACCTGATCGGGATCTGGCTGCCACCGGCCATTTTTGCCCTTAGTGTGCTGTTTGCGATTCGCGGCTATCGGCTTGAGGGGCACACACTGAAAATCCTGCGTATCGGCTGGTCGACTTCGATTCCCCTCAATGGGGTGCAGGCCGTGCACGCGGATGAACGGGCGATGGCGCAATCCTCGCGGGTGTTTGGCAATGGCGGTCTGTTCGGTTACATCGGCTTGTTCAGAAACGCTCGTCTGGGACGCTATCGTGCGTTTGCCACCGACCCGGATAATGCCGCGGTTCTGGAATACGCCGAGCGCAAGATTGTGGTCACCCCGGACAATCCACAGCGCTTTGTGCAAACAGTGCAGTCGGCGATTGATTTACCGGGGCATTGAAACCGCCCGGCGGACCATGTTTGAGCCGTCTTCAGCCCCAACCGGGTGCATGGCTTGGAGATAATTTACACCTGCATCACGCCCCACCCGATAGCCCTGCTCGAGCAAGCCGGGCTCCCGCGTGAACCGCTTGACCGGGAAATCGGGCGGCGGCGCAATGACGGATACCCGGCAATCTTCCGGCGGTGATTCGATAAAGTCCAGGGCCTGGTTATAGCGCTCTCCCCGTGTCAGTACCGCCTCAAACAACCGCGCGTGATCGTGGAAGAACTCCTTGATCAAACGGGGCGCCCTGCCCTGATGTTTTCTGTAGCCTTTGGGGCGCGAAAGTATCACGGTGATATCGCGCGCGCCCTGCTCATAGGCCTGAATGACCGGGATAGAATCCCCCAGGCCGCCATCGGTCATGGGCTCACCGTCAACCTGTGGAAAATCGCGATAGAACAGCGGAATGGCACAGGAGGCGGGAAACACCTGATGCATATTGTCTGCCGTGACTTTCAGGTAGTGTGGCCGCCCGGTTTCGGTGCTGGTGGTTACCGCGTATAAGGGAACGCCGTTATTCAGGTAACGCGCGGTATCCAGTGGGACCTCGTCAAATGATGCATGCCACAACCACCCCACGTCACAAAAGTGCCCGCCTTTGAGATAGCGGCGCCAGTTGATGAAATCCTCTCGACGCGCATGGTCCATCAGGATCCGGCGGCTACGTCCCGGATTCCCCGCCAGGTATCCGATCAAATTTGTAGACCCGGCGGACACACCGATCGCAAAATCAAACGGCTGGTAAGCGGCATCCAGGAAACTATCCAGAACACCCGCGGCAAAAATGCCACGCATCGCGCCACCTTCAACCACAAGAGCCGATTTCACGGATTCAGACACCTGGGACAACCTCTCGTTATTCCGAACTGGGTTTGTAACAACACCGCGCTTGCAGTGTGCGATTATCACATTCGGCGGTGATGGCCGCCGCGTCTCGTTCGATCACTGAAAGTAGCCAAAGTGACCAGATCCCGCCAATTATTTTCCGTTATGGTATCGATTGTTTTGCGGCAAGAGAGGGCATAAGGCAACGCCATAGGACAACGCCGTAAGACAACGTCACACTGCACGTAGAATCTGCCGCCAGACAGGCGCAAGCGCCGCTCGCCCATCAATGTCCGGCTGGTCTGAACCGGTTGAAAAATAGTAAGCTTTGCGATTCTCAGACATTATGTTGACAGGATCAGGTCAGACTGCCATGCGCGTGATTTGCTCAACTTCCCCTACCGCAAAAATACTGGTGCTTCTCGCATCCCTTTTCAGTCTGCCGGCGGCAGCCTCTGAATGCGTTATTCTGCTCCACGGTCTGGCAAAATCCGACGCGTCGATGGCCAAACTGGAGGCCGCCGTATCGGAGGCTGGCTACACCACGGTAAACGTACATTACCCTTCCACCGAACGCCGCATCGAACAGCTTGCCGGCCCCGCCATCGCACCCGCGGTAGATGACTGCAAAAAACGTACCCCGGAGCTGCAAAAGCTGCACTTTGTCACCCATTCCATGGGTGGCATTCTGGTGCGCCAGTATCTGAGTAAGGTGGAACTGCCGAATCTTGGCCGCGTGGTCATGCTCGGTCCACCCAACCACGGTAGTGAGGTGGTGGACCGCCTGGGTAACTTCCCCGGCTTCAAGATGATGTTTGGTGAGGCCGGATTACAGCTCGGTACCGGCAAGATGAGCGTCCCCAATCAACTGGGTGCAGCCCACTTTGATCTTGGCATTATCGCCGGCACCCGCAGTATCAACCTGATTCTGTCACAATTCCTCCCGGCCGCAGATGATGGAAAAGTCACTGTGGAGAGCACCAAGCTGGAAGGTATGCAGGATCATCTGGAAATGCCGGTGACCCATGTCTTCATGATGAAAAATGCCAAAGTAATCTCTCAGGTTCTGAATTACCTGGAACACGGGACGTTTCTGCGCCCCGAGTCGGAACAGAGCTGAACTTCACGCTTCCGGTTTCAGGCCTCTCTCATCCAGCGCTCTCTGAGTACAGTCCCACCTGATTACCAGGCTTTAGGTGTGCCTCCCCTCGGTTGCGCGAATTTCAACTAGACTCGAAGAGGAATCGGGGAAAGCGTCAATTCCCCTGGCAATACTCGAGGACAGTTCGCCGATGCAGAGCCTGTGGAAATTCATTCCCATCCCGCTTCTCGTCGCCATTACCGTCATCGCCGGCCCCCAGAACGAGCGGCGCAGTGAGCGCGTACGCCTCGCCGAAGCGCCCTCCGGTGCTGGAGCCGCCCGGATGTATGACGCCATCAACGGCTACCAGACGGTGGAATATCTGGTTGATGGCAAAACCGGCCAATCCATGCAGGTGCGGATTGCCAGCACCAACAGTCACAACCTCTTTCGCATCAATGCCCCCGCGGCGCCCCGGGCGATGTTTACCAGCCGGCCCGGTGGGCCAGGGTTCAGCGCCACCCTGCCCCGCGACGGCACCTATCGCGTGGTGGTTTTTCTGCTGCGCAACGCGGCAAGCGAGGGTGAAGCTGCCCGGTTCTCTCTCGACATCCGCGTTTCAGATCCAGGCTAAATGCCCGTCATGCTGGTTCCGACATCACTCCCCCGGCAGGCGGAGAAACCTCCGCAGATCGACGCGGATTATGACGCTGCCATCCAGCAGGTCGATAGCTGGGTGGATGGCACCATTCACCTGCTACCGAATATCCTGGTCGCGCTGGTGCTCCTGATAATCTTTGTCCTGCTGGGAACCTTGTGCCGGTTTCTGGTATTGCGCCAGCTCACCCGGCGGGAACGTAGCAACCTCGGAGAGGTATTGGGCGGACTGTTCAAATGGGGACTGATCCTGATCGGTTTCCTGCTTTCCGCCACTATTGTGATGCCAAGCCTGAAACCCGGCGACCTGGTAGCAGGCCTGGGGGTTGGCTCGGTTGCCATCGGCTTCGCCTTCAAAGACATTCTGCAAAACTGGCTCGCGGGACTGCTGATTCTGGTACGACAACCCTTCGAAATCGGCGATCAGATTCGTGTCAATGACTTTGAGGGCACGGTCTCCAGAATCGAAACCCGGGCTACACTGCTCGATACCTACGATGGGCAGCGGGTCGTCATCCCCAACAGCGAGATTTACACCACAGCGGTTACCGTAAAGACGGCGCATGCCCATCGCCGCAGCGATTTCGAAGTCGGCATTGGCTACGGGGATAACCTCGATGAGGCCTGTGAGGTCATTCTGAAGGCCGTGCGGGAGGTAGAGGGAGTATTACCGGAACCGGCCCCGGAGGCCCTGCCCTGGAGCCTGGATGCCAGCTGGGTCACCATCCAAGTCCGCTGGTGGAGCAGCAGTGTGCAGTCTGATGTCACCCATACCCGACCCAAAGTGATTCGAGCCATCAAGATTGCGCTGGATACCGCCGGCATCGATATGCCTTTCGAGACCCAGGTGCACCTGTTTCACGATCAAACCGACGATGACGATGGGCGCCCGGGCCAGGCACGCGAAGGCTGGCCGGTGACGAAAAAGAAAGCAGAGCCGGAATAACCCAATCTCCGCCTGCCCACGAACGTAGCGATTTCGAGGCGCAGACGTTTCCGCGAAGGTACCGCTGCCGGGGACAGCTTTGTGAGACCTTCAAAAACAGGGATGTTTTTGCAGAGCCCCCAGGGATGGGTTCACGGCGTGTCTCACAAAGCTGTCCCCGGTAGCGGTACCGCCACTGATGTGCTAATGGGGCACGCTTTTAGAAAAAACATTGAGCACCACCACACCGGCAATAATCAATCCCATACCGACAATGGCCGCCGGATCCGGAATCTCTCGATACACAACTGCGCCGATGATTGCCACCAGAACAATACCGAGCCCGGACCAGATCGCATACGCGACGCCCACGGGAATGGATTTCAGCACCAGAGTCAGCATATAAAACGCGATAGCGTAACCCACCACCACGATCACCGACGGCCACAGTCGGGTGAATTGCTCCGAGGCCTTCAACGCACTGGTCGCAGCGACCTCGGCAGCGATGGCCACCGCCAGATAGATATAGGCTGACTTCATGGCGGAAACTCCCAAATATCCCGGAACGACAGAGTTCGATTAGCCGATCTTGCGGATACCCACGGCAGCGCGGAGTTCTTCCAGGAATGGCGCGGAATACGCACGGGCTTTTTCCGCGCCCTTTTCCAGCTCGGCTTCAATCTCCGCGGGGTTTTCCAGCAGCTCGTTATAACGCTCGCGCGCCTCGCCGATCTGGCCATTGATCAGTTCGAACAGCTGCTTTTTAGCCTCGCCCCAGGCAATGCCCTCTTCGAATGCCTGACGCATCTCTGCCGTCTGCTCCGGGGTGGCAAAAGCCTGCCAGATCTGGAATACCGTGGAGGTATCCGGGTCTTTCGGCTCACCGGGCTCCAGCAAATTCGTTTTGATCTTGTTGATGTGCTTCTTGAGTTTCTTCTCCGGCAGGAACAGCGGAATGGTATTGCCGTAGCTCTTACTCATTTTGCGGCCATCCAGCCCCTGCAACACCGAAACCTGTTCGTCGACAATTGCCTCGGGCAACGCAAAGTGCTCGCCATAGTGGTGATTGAAGCGCTGGGCAATATCCCGGGCCATCTCAATATGCTGAATCTGGTCTTTACCCACCGGTACTTTGTTGGCATTGAACATCAGGATATCCGCGGCCATCAGCACGGGATAGCTATACAGCCCCATGGTGATACCGAAGTCGGAGTCTTCGCCATCGTCCCGGTTGGCATCCACCGCGGCCTTGTAGGCGTGGGCACGGTTCATCAGGCCCTTGGCGGTCATGCAGGTGAGCAGCCAGGTCAATTCGGGGATCTGATGAATATCGGACTGGCGATAAAACACCACATTATCCGTATTCAATCCCAACGCCAGCCAGGTGGCGGCAATCTCGCGGGTGGACTGGTGCACCATCTCGGGATCATGGCATTTGATCAGCGCGTGATAATCCGCAAGAAAGTAGAACGACTGGTTGTTTTCTTCCTGGCTGGCGGCAATCGCCGGGCGGATGGCGCCAACGTAGTTGCCGAGGTGCGGGGTGCCAGTGGTGGTGATACCGGTTAGTACGCGCTGCTTGCTCATAAATCCTTGAAATTCCCGTATTTCTGTTCACCCGTCTTTTTACTCAACAGGGATCGCTATTCAAATAGGCTCAGATCAATTATCCGGGCGAATGATACCCCTTTCCCGCATGGGATTGTACGTTCACGCACCCGCGCATTGACTGAGCCGCTGGCGGTACTGCCCGGCCAATTCCGGCCAGCCGAGACGGCTGACATCGGGGACCTGCAGCGATTCACCACGGGCTACCTGCTCTGCACAGCGCTTCATCGCCGCACTCAGATTAGCACCTGAGGTCTCCACATCATCGGAGTACTGCCAGCCGCCCTCACCAAACCACTCGGGATACGCGAGGCTATCCGGGACCAGTGGCGCGCACCCCGCAGCCACCGCTTCCAGTACCGCCAGCCCCTGAAAATCGTGGCGGGCAGTGGACAACACCCCGTGGCTCCCGGCCAGCAATTGCCGGTACGCCTGAGCACTTTCTTGATACCCCCAGGCACCCACTGCCCCCTGCGCCTCCAGTAAAGCCCGGATTCTGTCAAATTCAGCCGGCTGGCGACGAAACTGCTGCCCGACCATATGCAGGGTATAGGGAATATGGTGGCGGCCGAAATCCTGTAGCGCCGCACAAAGGATGTCCGGTCCCTTGTCGTACTCCCAACGATGATTCCATACGAACGTCGGCCGCGCCGGTTTGTGAGCGTAAGGAACAAACGTGTGAGCTTCCAGGGGTACTGGCAAAACCGAGGATTTATCCGCGATCTCCCGACAAACTCCCTCTGGCACAGCGTCAGGAAAACGTCGTAACAGGGCTTCTGCGCCGCTGAGCAACGTGCTGCGGTTGTACTCGGAATTAAACAGCAGTAAATCGCCGCACAGCGCGGTGTAGATGTTCAGCAACTGGGGTTCGATAGACGAAACCGCGTCATTGCTGCGGGGATAATCGAACTGGTTCTCGTGGAAATACACCGCGGTAGGTATCCGCGCGATTTCAGGTACCAGCCCTCGCAGGGCGGAAAGATCTGTCATGGAGGTGGCGACAATGAGATCCCAGCCCTGACGCAACGTATCCAGCGCTTCTCCCCTGCCCCAGCTCAGACTGTTACCCCGAACCCGCCAGCTGAAGTATCGCGGTGGCAAGGTGAGTACCGTCCACGCCCAGTCGGCCAGCGCAGCAACCAGCCCCTGCCGCCAGCGCTTGTGGCTGTCGGCATCGTAGGCAGAAAGCAGTAATACCTTCACGGCAGCCAGAATCGACGATCAGGACTTGTCTGCGGGCGCATCAAAGTCCCGCAGATTGGTGAGACGTGCCAGCAGGCTGGAGGTATCCCAGCGGCCACCTCCCAACGCCTGTACCTCGCTGTAAAACTGATCCACCAGTGCCGTCACCGGTAACAGGGCGCCGTTGGACTTGGCCTCCTCCAGTACGATGCCAAGATCTTTGCGCATCCAGTCTACCGCGAAACCGTGCTCGTATTCGCCCGCCATCATGGTCTGGTAGCGGTTTTCCATCTGCCAGCTCTGGGCAGCCCCCTTGGAAATCACATTCACTACCTGCTCTACATCCAGCCCTGCCGCTTTGGCAAAGTGCAGCCCTTCGGCGAGGCCCTGCACCAGACCGGCAATACAGATCTGATTGACCATTTTGCACTGCTGACCACTGCCCACGGGACCGAGCAGACTGGCTGCGCGGGCGTAACAGTCCAACACTGGCTTGGCGCGATCAAAATCCGCCTGAGCACCCCCCACCATGATGGTCAGCACACCATTTTCCGCACCCGCCTGTCCACCGGATACCGGCGCATCCAGAAATGAAAAACCGCGGGATTGCGCTTCCGCATCCAGTTCCCGGGCGACCTCGGCGGAGGCTGTGGTGTGATCCACAAACAGGCTACCAGCGGCCATTGCGGCAAACGCGCCATGTTCTCCGATGGTGACCGAGCGCAGGTCATCGTCATTACCCACACAGGCAAAAACCAGCTCAGCGCCTTCCGCCGCTTGTGCCGGCGTCTCAAAGGCGGCGCCGCGGTATTTCTCCAGCCACAATTGCGCTTTTTGCGGGGTTCGGTTGTATACCCGCACCTCGTGCCCCGCTTCAGACAGGTAACCTGCCATGGGAAAGCCCATCACGCCAAGACCAATAAATGTCACTTTCGCCATTGTCGGTACCTCTCTGTCTCGTGTTTCACAGTATTTGTTGAGTATTTTCAGGCATGTTCGACCGCCACCCGGTCACGCCATCCAGATCATCAGAAACAGCGCGCCGCCCAGAATAAACCGATATATGGCGAAGGGCGCCATTCCGATACGGCTGATAAATTGCAGAAAGAAATGGATACACAGATAGGCACTGATGCCGGAAAGCACCACACCAAGCAATATTGAACTCCAATCTACCGCGGGCGCTTCCAGAAGCTCCAGAGTCAGCAATAGTGCGCTGAGCGCGATCACCGGAATAGACATCAGAAAAGAAAAGCGCGCTGCCGCTTCCCGCTTCATCCCCAGCATCAGTCCCGCCGTCATGGTGATACCGGAACGGGAAGTACCGGGAATCAATGCAAGGGCCTGGGCAGCTCCAATCATCAGCGCTTTCTTCCAGGTCAGCTGCGCTAATCCCTCGCGGCGCGTACCGCGTACATCAGCCCACCACAACAGTGCACCGAACAGAATAGTGGTGGTAGCAATGACCGCCGAAGAACGCAGGTGTGTCTCGATGAAGCCCTTGAAGGTTAACCCCACCAGACCGGCAGGAATCGTCGCCAGCACGATCAACCAGGCAAGCCTGCCATCGTCGCTGAATTGGCCACTGCGGAAGCCGCCCAGACCATCGCAAATCAACGACCATACATCCTTGCGAAAGTACGTCACCACAGCGAGCAGTGAGCCGAAATGTACCGCAACATCAAATGCCAACCCCTGATCCGACCATCCCAGAACCTGGTGCGGCAAAATCAGGTGTGCCGAGCTGGAAATAGGCAGGAACTCGGTAATGCCCTGAATCAGGGACAGGATAATGATCTGGAAGATTTCCATTTTACTGCTCTTTGTAGCCTTTTCTTATCGTGGTCTGTGCATGGACAGCCCGATAATATCCTGATTAATGGCGTGTGCCCGGCGGATTACTGGCGAA
This sequence comes from Microbulbifer celer, assembly GCF_020991125.1. Taxonomy (NCBI): domain Bacteria; kingdom Pseudomonadati; phylum Pseudomonadota; class Gammaproteobacteria; order Cellvibrionales; family Microbulbiferaceae; genus Microbulbifer; species Microbulbifer celer. Next base: position 1,309,659 of record NZ_CP087715.1, on the reverse strand, counting down.
TCCGCTGACGTTTCTTCCACGTCACCTCATTGCGCAGATAGGCCGGCTCCAGCGCCTCTGCGGATACCATTTCCCCCCGCTGCCACAGCTCAAGCGCTAGGCGCCCGATGTCTTGCGCGTGAACATGGCATTCCTGGACTGTCTCGGTCGGGCTCAAGGGAGCCAGTCCCGGGTAGTGCCAGCCGGGGCCCGCGGCATACCAGGCTGCTCCCGCGGCCATTACCTGGCCTGACTGCAACGCGGTAACCAGCTGCTCAGGTGCCGAAACAGATTCCTCAACCAGGCTGTTTGCGGGATCGCCCCCTCCGTAAACCCCCCAATACACCTCCTGCATACGTGCATCCAGCGCCGCAACCACCGGACTGCTCCCCCATCCTGGAGATACTCTCCGTGCCCCCGAAGCCAATGCCGCCAGACTGGAAACCGGTACCACTGGCTTGTCCGCGGCAAATGCCAGCCCCTGCACACAGCTGACAGCGATTCGTAACCCGGTGAAAGATCCCGGTCCACGGCTCACTGCAAGCGCATCAATTTCCGATAATTTGCACTCACCCTCGGCCAAAATACTGTCCACCATGGGCAGCAGCCGTCGAGTGTGATCACGCTCCGCCTGCACAAACTGTTCACTGACGGCATCACCATCCAGCAGGGCTACGGAGCAGGCGCCAGAGGTGGTATCGATAGCCAGGATCTTCAAACTGAGACCTTCACGAGTTAATTAGCGAGAAAGGACCGGGACGTTCACGGGGCCGGAAACGAAGAGGCCGGAGCGTGCACCGGGCACGTTGTGGGAGGGAATTGTGGCACGCTGCACGACAAACGCAACCAGAGCCTGAAATACACCGAATATAACGAAAGACCCCGGCATAAGCCGGGGTCCATACAGGGGCGAGAAGCAGGGCCCAAAAGCGCTGCATCCATCGCGCCGGGAGAGGTAAGCTTAGGAGCTGGCCTTCTTCGGCGGCCTTCCCCGACGGGCAACGGTTTTGGTACCAGCCTTCGGCGGGCGGCCACGACGGGCAGACTTCTTGGGCGCCGACTTGACCTTTTTGGTCGCCGCTTTCCTGGCGGCAGTCTTTTTCGCCGCCGACTTCTTGGGGCGGCCCGGAGACTTCTTAGGACGACCTGGGGCTTTTTTTGCCGCAGATTTCTTCACCGCCTTTTTAGTCTTGGCTTTTTTAGCAGCTTTTTTGGCTTCGGCCTTAGCCTTGGCCGCAGCCTTTTTCTCCAGCATTTTCATTTTGGCCGACGCTTTCTTCGCCGCCGACTTCACCTTGGCTTCGGCTTTCTTTTCGGCAGCCTTCACCTTCTTGGTATCAGCCTTTTCTCGAGCCTTCTTCCAGCGGCTTTCAAAGGCTTTGACCGCCTTCTCAAACTCTTTTTCCGCTTTGCTGGAGAGTTTCTCGGCCACCTCTGTGACTTTCTGTTTGGCGGACTCTTCAGCCTGACGCACAGAGTCCATAGCATTGGCCTTGGCCAGCTGCAACTTGGCCTCAGCCACTTTCGCGCGCTGATCTTTCAACTTCGCATTGGCTGACGTCAACGCCTTCTTGGCGGCGGGAGTGCCCGATTTCTGCACTCGGGCCCGGGCCTTGCCGACACGGTCGAGCTGGGCATCCATGGCCTTCGCAGCTGAATCCACCGCTTTTTGCGCCTTGGTTACCGCTGGCGATACGCCTGCTGTGGACTTCACTGCTGGCTTTTTCCGCGCTGCGGTCTTCGCCTTTTTAGCACCGGCCTTCTTCTTTGCTACACGTGCCATCCCTTGTCTCCTCCTTCTCTAATATAAAGAAGTCTTTTTGAACACTGAATTGTGTGCCGACAGTTGCCCGGGTATCAGCCCTGGATTTATCACCGCCGGGAGCGTGATCAACTCCCGAAATTCCATTTCACTACCTGCCTTCTGAGTTGCTCGCCGGAAACTGGATGTCGATATTCCGGCTCACCCACCCATTGGACTGGGAATATTGGGAGCAGCTCCGCCATTAAAAATGACACAGCTGTATCAAAGTTAATAAAAAAAAGACGGTTTGCAAGAAGAAACCAATAAAAAAGACCCATTTAGGGCATTTTTATTGAATTTTTTGCCAATCAGCCAGTAAAACCTCCGCTGCACCAAAAAAATAACAAAATTTCAGAATAAATCTGCCGCTAAACGCTGCCGCAAAACCGACTCCAGCGCGTCAATATGATCCGCACGCGCGTTGAGTGCCGGGATATACCGGTATTCCCGACCACCGGCGTCGATAAAATTAGCGCGATTCTCCACCGCGATTTCTTCCAGGGTTTCCAGACAATCCGATGAAAATGCAGGACAGATCACATCCACGCTGGAAACCCCACTCTCGCCCCACGCAATCAGGGTTTTGTCGGTATAGGGTTGCAGCCATTCCGCTTTCCCAAAACGGGACTGAAAGCAGATTTCCCATCTCTCCCTCGGCAGCGAAAGCGCCTCGGCGAGCAGCTCTGCCGTCCCGCAACACTGGTGATAGTAGGGGTCTCCCTTGCGGGTATTGGCCTTCGGGATACCGTGAAAAGACATCAGCAGCTTTTCCGCCGCGCCGTGCTGTTCCCAGTGCTCGCGTACTGAATTGGCCAATGCTTCAATATATGCGGGGTTGCGCCAGTACTCGTGGGCCACGGAAATATCCGGAATATTGCGCTGGCCACGGATTATTTTCGCAACCTGATCGTAAATGGCACCGGTGGTCGTCGCCGAGTACTGAGGATACAGCGGCAGCACGGTGAAAGACTCAACCCCCTGCTCCCGCAGCTCTGCCACGGTTTCGGCCAGATTTGGCTTGCCATAGGTCATGGCGTGGGTGACAACCATGGAACCACCACCCGCTACCGATTTCTGCAGCCGTTCCTGCAGCAACGCAGCCTGGCGCCGGGTGTAATAATCAATGGGCGACCCGGTTACTGGCTCCCCATCCAGCCCGCAATCCCAGATCTCCTCGTAGGCGGGCGCTATGGCCTGCGGGCGGCGGGGCAAAATAAACAGGTTGAGAATCACTTGCCAGAGCGGCCTGGGAATTTCCACTACACGAGGGTCTGAGAGAAACTCCTTCAGGAATTGCCGCACCCCATCAGGGGTCGGCGCCGCCGGTGTTCCCAGGTTCATCACGATAACTGCGTGCTTCATAGCCCCACCTTCTCTCCGATTCAGCTGATTGTCACATTGTGGCTCGTTCAGCCACAAAAAAAGGCTCCGCGAGGGAGCCTTTTACAATCTTTCCGGCCCGAAAGCCATCTATACACTATTTCACGACAACGCGGAGAACACCTTCTCGCGAATATCATCCATAGTACCCACCCCCAGCACTTTGCTGTATTTGGGGGCAGACTCCGGTGCACGCTGCTCCAGCTCGCGGTAAAAGCCCACCAGCGGTTCCGTCTGCTCATGATAGACCGAAAGGCGATTGCGCACGGTGTCTTCGGTATCGTCCGCGCGCTGCACCAGTGCTTCGCCGGTTACATCGTCTACACCCTCGGTTTTAGGGGGATTGTAAATCGTATGATAGACGCGGCCAGACCCTTCATGCACCCGACGCCCGGACAGACGCTTGACGATCTCTTCATCGTCTACCGCAATTTCCAGCACATGATCGATTTTCACGTCTGCATCCAGCAGGGCCTGTGCCTGCGGGATGGTGCGCGGAAAGCCATCGAACAGAAATCCGTTCGCACAGTCCGGCTGCTCAATTCGTTCCTTGACCAGGGCGATGATCAGATCATCCGACACCAATTTGCCCGCCGCCATAATATCTTTGGCTTGCAGCCCGAGCGGGGTGCCGGCTTTAACCGCTGCACGCAGCATGTCGCCGGTGGAAATCTGGGGAATTCCGAACTTCTCTGTGATGAACTGGGCTTGAGTACCCTTGCCGGCGCCAGGAGCGCCCAGAAGAATAATTCGCATAATTAAAGTTTTCTCCAGATTATGCCGACAGGCCGCAATTCGTTATCGCCGGAGCTACTGACTAGTTGGCTATCTAAGAGCAGCTAGCTAGCTTCTACAAGCTCGGCAGGTATAGGCGACCGGTTCGTAAAAAGAGCGCTACCTTACACTCTGCCCCAGCAAGGAGCAAGCCCGCAAGCGGCCAGGCCAAATCCGGTAAATTTGCTACAAAAACTATCGAGTTCCTGACAAATTGCAGCCAGTTGAAGATTTTCGCGCTTTGGGATACCTGCCGACTGAGAGAGCCTTCCCCAGAGTGCCCTTTACCGGATTCTCTACTCTCCGGATTTGGCCTGATCCCAGAGCCGATCCAGCTCCTCAAGTGAAGCATCTGCCGGCTGTCGACCATCTTCCTTCAGGGCACTTTCCACCCGGTTAAAACGCCGCTCAAACTTGCGATTGCACTGTCGCAGCGCAGCTTCCGGGTCAACCTTGAGATGCCGTGCAACATTGACACAGGAAAACAGGAGGTCCCCCAGCTCTTCTCTTGCCCGCTCCGCCCCTTCATTGGCAATCGCCGACCTCAGCTCGCGGATTTCCTCCTCGACCTTTTCCAGTACGCCGTCGATTTCCGGCCAGTCAAACCCGACACCCGCGGCACGCTTTTGCAGTTTCAGAGCACGGGTCAATGCAGGCAACCCCTCGGCCACGCCATCGAGGGTTCCTTTCTCCCCCTTCGCTTCACGCTCCTCAGCTTTGATGGCTTCCCAGTTACGCTTTACCTCAGACTCATCGATATCCGCAATATTGTTATCGCCATAAAGCTGCCCGGAAGGAAAAACGTGAGGGTGCCGCCTCACCAGTTTGCGCACCAGCGTATCGACGATGCGCGAAAAATCGAAACGCTCCTGCTCACTACCCAGTTGGGCATAGAAAATCACCTGGAACAGGAGATCTCCCAGCTCTTCATGGAGGTGCTCGAAGTCCTCCCGCTCAATCGCCTCCGCAACCTCGTATGCTTCTTCTATGGTCGAGGGCACGATCGTGGCAAACGTCTGCTTCAGGTCCCAGGGGCACCCGCCATCCGGGTTGCGCAATTGCGCCATCAGGTGCAGGAGATCATCCACGGTAAAACGCTGCTCGCTCATTCCCCCTCCTCAGTGCAGAATTCTGCGTTGCGCCGAAGCCACGTTGGGCAGCTGATTGATACGGTGCAACACCCGGCTCAACTCTTCAAAGTTATGAATCTCAGCAGTGATCACCATATCCACAGTATGCTTGTGTTTGTTGGAGCGGGTTTCCATGGCGGTAATGTTGATTCTCTGGCTGTCCAGCATCGCAGTGATATCCCGCAGCAATCCGTGGCGGTCGTAGGCTTCCACCATGATTTCCACCGCGTAGACTTCGGTCGGTTTTTCCGCCCACTCAACCTGCAGAATCCGCTCGGGCTCTTCCCGCTGCATGCGCAACATATTGGCGCAGTCTTTACGATGAATGGACACACCCCGACCGAGGGTGATATAGCCCATGATTTCATCCCCCGGAACCGGGTTACAGCAGCCTGCAATCTGCGTCATCAGGCTGCCGACACCATCGATATATACATCCGCCTGGCCATCGCGGGAAACCGGCGCGGTCAACTGCAGCACCGGTTCAGACCGCTCAACCTTCACCATTCTCTGGGCCGCATTCAGCACCTGCCCGACGCCGATATCTCCGGCACCCACCGCTGCGTACAGATCATCCAGGGAATGCATATTGAGCTTGCCGGGAAGCTGGCCAAAGTCGAAATCGATCAATGCCAGGCGCTTGAACTCACCGTCCAGGATAGTGCGGCCCTCGGCAATGTTCTGATCCCGCGCCTGTTGTTTAAACCAGTGAATGACTTTCGCCCGGGCCCGGGAGGTCGTGATGTATCCCATGCTTTTGGAGATCCAGTCGCGACTCGGGGCTTCCCGCTTGCCTGTGAGGATTTCCACCTGATTGGCGGTCTGCAATTCGTGATTGAGTGGCACGATACGGCCATCGACCTTTGCGCCCCGACAGCGATTTCCGATCTCTGTATGGATCTTGTAGGCGAAATCCAGAGGCGTAGCACCGCGGGGCAGGTCTACCACGTGGCCATCGGGGGTAAAGACATATATCCGGGTATCGACATCACTGGCCTTGAGATCCTCCTGAAGGGGATTACCACCAATCTCCTCATGCCAGTCGAGCACCTGGCGCAACCACGAAATTTTCTGCTCGTAACCATCCTGGCCATCCAACTGCCCGGACTTTTTGTCGGTACCCTTATAGCGCCAGTGCGCGCACACGCCGTATTCGGCTTCTTCGTGCATGGCGAAGGTGCGAATCTGTACTTCCAGCACCTTTCGATCCGGGCCGATCACCGCAGTGTGCAGTGAGCGGTAACCATTTTCTTTTGGCGAGGCGATGTAATCGTCAAACTCGTTGGGAATGTTCCGCCAAAGGTTGTGCACAATACCGAGTACCGCGTAGCAATCCCGTACCGTAGGCACCAGAATCCGCACCGCACGAATATCGTAGACTTGAGAAAAGCCGATATTTTTCCGGCGCATCTTTCGCCAGATGCTGTAAATGTGCTTCGCCCTACCGTACACCTCGCCTTCGATTTCCGCTTTTGACAGCTCATCCCGCAGCATTTTCAGCACATCGTCGATGTACTCCTGCCGCGCCAGGCGCTTTTCATCGAGCAGGCGCGCGATCTGCATGTAGTCGTCTGGCTCGAGGTAACGAAACGCCAGATCTTCAAGCTCCCACTTGATGTGGCCGATCCCGAGGCGATGGGCCAGGGGGGCGTACACATCGGAAACTTCGCGGGCAACCCGGCGGCGCTTGTCTTCATCCGCGTTTTTCGCCGCACGGATTGCACAGGTGCGCTCGGCGAGCTTGATCAGAGCAACCCGGACATCGTCTACCAGCGCCACCAGCATCCGACGGATATTTTCCGAATGCTCTTCTACCGCACCCTTCTGGTTTTCCTCACCGGTATCGGCAGTACGATTGCGAATGGCGGCCATGCGCAGCACGCCGCGAACCAGCTTCGCAACCGTCTCTCCCATTTCCTCTTCAACGGTTTTCAGGGAGAGTCGATTTTCCCGCACCGCGCGGTACAACATGGCCGCACACAGGGCCTCGCCATCAATCTGCAGATCCGCGAGAATTTCCACCATCTCCAGGCCGGTCAAAAAGCTACTGGTGCCCTCCGCCCAGATGTTCTCCGCCTCGATGGCCTTATGCTCAGCTTCTTCACTGATCTCCACCGCTCGGCGCAACGTGACCAGGGTGCCGCCGTCGAGCTGGGCGAGCGCCTGCACATGTCGCAACCAGGCTTCCCGATCCAGCGTGCCATCGGCTAGGCGGGGATATTTCTTTCTGACTTGAACCAAGGTAGTACTCGCAGCCTGCAGGTTGAAATTAAGTCGATGTACGGTGACGGTGTCTTTGTGACGCTTTTACAACAGTGTCACTCTACCGACGCCGGGACACGGTGCGGACAACACAGCCCTCAAAAACGGACGACATCTTTCCGGCTATCCATCAAACAGTCCGGAAGACAGGTATCGATCCCCGCGATCGCAGATAATCGCTACGATGGTGGCATTCTCCACTTCCGCAGAAACGCGCAATGCACCCGCCACGGCGCCGCCAGAGGAGACGCCGCAGAAGATCCCCTCCTCTCGCGCCAGGCGGCGGGTCATTTCCTCCGCCTCGACCTGACTGATATCCATTACTCGGTCAACTTCGTCCGGCACAAAGATGCTGGGTAAGTATGCCCTGGGCCAGCGGCGTATTCCTGGAATCGCAGAGCCGTCCGTGGGCTGCAGCCCCACAACCTGGATATCCGGATTCTGCTGCTTCAGGAAGCGACCGCAACCCATAATCGTGCCGGTAGTGCCCATGGAAGAGACGAAGTGGGTGATTTCCCCACCGGTCTGATGCCAGATTTCCGGGCCCGTGGTTTCGGTATGCGCGCTGGGGTTGTCGGCATTGGAGAACTGATCCAACACCAGACCCCGTCCTTCCTCCTGCATTTGCAGTGCCAGATCACGGGCGCCTTCCATTCCCTGCTCAGCGGTCACGAGGATCAGCTCGGCTCCGTACGCGGTCATCGCCGCTTTGCGCTCGGCGGTCGCGCTATCGGGCATGATCAGCACCATACGGTACCCTTTGATTGCCGCCGCCATGGCCAAAGCAATACCGGTATTGCCACTGGTCGCCTCGATCAGCGTGTCTCCTGGCTGGATCTGGCCCCGCGCCTCGGCGCGCGAAATCATCGACAGCGCAGGCCGGTCCTTGACGGAGCCCGCAGGGTTATTGCCTTCCAGCTTGAGTAGGATGGTGTTGCTGGTTTCGCCGGCCAGGCGCTGTAGACGTACCAGCGGCGTATTTCCCACGCAGTCGGCGATGGTCGGATATTGCATAAGCTCAGACAGATTCATCAAAAATCGGGGGCACATTCTACCCCCCCACATCCAAAGCTGCGAATTGCTCTCAATACCCCCACCGATAAATGTCGGTTCAGACCGCTGGGATGGGGTGCTATCTGCACCTATGGCAGGTAGAATTGGGCAAAAATAACACAAACTGATCCAGTCTCCGTCATGGCCAAACTCCACAAGTCCGGCACCGCGCCGACAGCCAGCGGCGAGCGACCGCTGCCCCCAGCCGACGTCAGGCCCTCGGCTCCCCGCTCTCGCCCACGCTCCCTGCGGTCGATACTGTTCCGCTATACCCTGGCCCCCACCCTGGCCCTCGCCGTCCTGCTGTGCCTGGTTTTCACTCTGCAGCAGATGAATGACCGTCGAGATCTGTTACTGAGCCACGGGCGCGCTAGTGCCGAGCAGCTGATCGAACTGATTCACCTGAGCAGTGGTCACTCATTTGAAGAGCGCATCGAGTGGCTCGACAAGAGTCTGCTGGCGTTGATGCTGGATCGCGACATGATCCGCTCTATTCAGCTGTATCGCTCGGATCACGGCACCGACAACACGGAAACATTCACCCTGATCTCCAGTGTCGGCCCCCGGCCTCGCACCACGCACAGTCCTGACGATCTGCGCGGTAAACAGGCGCATATCCACGAAGATGTCGACAGCCTGCAAGTACTTCATCCGCTGAAAGGAGAAGGCACCAATTGCTGGCTGGTCATAGAGCTGCACCGCCCCTACTTCCTGGTAGGCACTTATCAGGTTGCCCTGATCGGTCTGATCGGTCTGATCCTGTGTGCGCTGGCCGCACTGATTTGGGCGGTGTACCTGTCCGAAAAGGCCAGCCGCCATATTTCCGGTTTCCGTGACACCCTCCGCGACATTGGCAGTGGGCACTTTTGCGCTCGGGTGGAAGCCCCGAACAATCTGGAACTCGCGCAGTTTGCCGACGAGATCAACCAGATGGCACAAAATCTGGCAGATCACCAACGGGAGTATCAGGAAAGCCTGCATCAGTCCATGGAGGATTTACGCCAGTCCCTGGACGCCATGGAAGAGCAGAATATTGAACTGGAGCTCGCGCGCAAAAAAGCGGTGGAGAACAGTCGCGTCAAGAGCACGTTCCTCGCCAACACCAGCCACGAAATACGCACCCCCTTGAATGGCATTATCGGGTTCACCAACCTGTTGCTGAAAACTGAAGTGGATGAACTGCAGCAGGACTACCTGCAGACCATTCTGCGCTCTTCGGAAAGCCTGCTCACCACCATCAACGACATTCTGGATTTTTCCCGCATCGAGTCCGGGAACCTGGTGTTTGAACACACACCGATGAATCTGGGACAGGTACTTGAAGAGACGCTGCAGATACTCGCACCCTACGCCTACGAGCACAATCTGGAGCTGGTGCCATTCATCGATCCGCAACTGCCGCCGTCACAAATCGGCGACCCGCTGCGCATCAAGCAGATTTTGAGCAACCTGGTGAGCAACGCCATCCGCTGTTCTGTCGATGGCAACATATCTGTCCGGGTTAGTGTACAAAGCGGTAAAGAATCCGAATTGATAACCCGTATCAATATCACGGACCTCGGCAACCGCATTGATGAAGCAGGCCGTCGCGAACTGAAACAGTTGTTGAGCAGCAGGCGACATCAACAGCAACAACAGTTGAGCAGCAACGGGATGGGGTTGAGCATCGCCCGCAGCCTGATCGAATCCATGCAGGGGGAGATCGGTATCAGTGACGGTGAGAGCGGTGGATTTACCTACCGCCTGTCCCTGCCCTTGGCGGTGGACCGCAATCGCAGCGCGGTTACCCGCGAGCAATTTCCCGCCTGCCGAATCATGATTGCCGACCCCAACCCGATGACACGCCAACAGATAGTCCAATTACTGCACCAGTGGCGAGCGGAGCCAATGGCGCACAATGAAAGCCAGACGCTGGAACCAACACTGGAGCAGTTGTGGCGGCACGATGCCCTGCCAGATGCGGTAATTATCGATACCGCATTTGCAGGGGAAGAATTCGATCAGTTTATCGCTACCGTACAAAAACTGGTGGACACCTTTCAGTGCCGGATCATCGTCCAGGGTTCGCCCATGGATCTTCGCCGCTGTTACGACGCGCTGCGAACCCGCGTGCTGGCTTTTGTCGGCAAGCCGGTGGCACGGGAAGGCCTGCTGCGCGCACTGAAGCGTGCAGTTCCGCATCAATCCCACCCGCGGCCACTCACCGGCAGCTTTCCTCCGCTACCCTGGCCGACAAAGCCCCGGGTTTTGGTGGTGGACGACTATGAAGCCAACCGCCTACTGATGGGTGAGCTGCTGCGCGGACAGAATATTGAGGCCATCATCGCCAGTAATGGTGAAGAGGCGATCTCACTGTGGCGAGAACAACAAATCGATATGATTTTCATGGATATCCAGATGCCGGGCATGGATGGGATTGCGGCCACAGCCAGGATCCGTTCAGAGGAATCCAACTCCCGCACCCCGATCATTGCGCTCACAGCCCATGTAGGTGCCGAGGAAAAATCCCGCCTGCTGAGTGCCGGGCTCGACGACTACCTCAGCAAGCCCGTCAGCGAAGCCCAGCTGAATCACACCATCAAGCGCTGGATGGAAATGCGTGTACAGCCGCCTCAGGAAGCAACTCCGAGGCTGGAGTCCAGGCCGGTGGACATCAGTGAAAGCCTCAAACTCAGCAACAAAAACCCGGAGTTGGGACGAGACCTGTTGCAGATGCTGCTGAAGGGGCTATACGAAGACGAGGAAGAACTGGGTCGCCTGTACCGCGCCGGGGATCACCGTGGGCTTTTTGAACGTGTGCATCGTTTACACGGCGGGTGCTGCTATTGCGGCGTACCGCGTCTTAGGGATGCAACGGAAAAGCTGCAAGAACAACTGCGCCCCTACGCCGCTCAGGAAGATGCCAGTCAAAATCACGCCGCAAATCAGGACAGCAAGGTTGACGACCAACTCTACCGCACGGTGATCCAGGAAGTTCGGGCACTGCGCGACTGGGCCGCGGATCAGGACCTGGCGGCGCTTTTTGGTCTGGAATCGGCTCAGGATCCGGGGGCGGAACCGAAGAAAGCGCTGAATTAACGCTTGGGAACGAGTTTGGAAACGAATTCAGAAACGATTCTAGAAAGCACTGAGGAATAACTCGGTAACCCCTCCCGCGCGATGTTTTCTTCGCCGTTGTGGGCCGCACCTCAACAAGCGGTGGTCGGCCTCAGTCGAGGCTGTAAACCTGGCGAAACAGTTCGCGACTGCGCAGCGGGCGATCGCCCAATTGCGGTGCCAACAGGGCGCGTGTCAGCCGTTTGGCCTCCCCCATCAGCGGCGCTACCAGCTCTGCACCATCGAGTACGGACGCCAACGCAAGTAGCGTTTCGCCCTTGAAATCATTACCCCGCGGCGCCTGTCCCTCGGGTAAAGCGACGGGCACAAGACCATCTTCCAACGTCAACCGATACACCCGTCCGGCGTGTACCGCGCCGCCATCCAGGGTGCTGTAGTTCAGTTGTGGGCAACAGCCGAGCGCGGTCAGCAGTGCCAACTCAAAGCGTCGCAGGGGCGCCTCCAGCTCCTCATTGACCTCACCGCGCAGCGCTCCCAACTCCCCCAGCAGAGTCTGGTAAGCCGCAAAGACGGCCAGTTGCGCCTCCCCCTCCTGCAGCAACCGCACCAGCAATTCGTTGGCATACAGCCCGGCGTAGACGGCGCGCCCTTTCAGCCAGTAGGCTTGCCCGGCATTTTCCAGCGGCCCCAGGGTTTTCAGACTGTGTCGCCCCAACAGGGTCACCAGCAAAGGCGCAAAGGGCTGCAGGGATTTCTGTCGACGCTGCTTATCCCGCCGCGCACCACGGGCAATACAGCCAATGCGGCCGTAGTCCGGCGTCAGCAGTTCAAGAATAAGACTGGAATCGCGATACGGGCGCGAGTGCAGGATATAAGCCGGTTGAGGTGGCAGCTGCTGCACAATAACGAACGCCCGATCGCAGAAGGAAAGGCTTAGCGCCGGTCGACGTAGCCGAGACTGCGCAGCGCGCGCTCGTCGTCCGACCAGCCAGATTTGACCTTGACCCAGAGGTTCAGCATCACTTTGCTGTCAAACAGGCGCTCCATATCTTCCCGCGCCTGTTGGCCGATCTGCTTGATACGCTCACCCTTGGTACCGATCAGGATCCGCTTCTGCCCCGTGCGCTCCACCAGAATAGCGGCGCTGATATGCAAAATCGGCCCATCCTGATCAAATTCTTCCACCTCGACCGTCACCGCGTAGGGAATTTCGGCACCCAACTGGCGCATCACTTTTTCCCGTACGATTTCCGCTGCCAGAAAACGCGAGCTGCGATCGGTAATCTGATCGTCTTCAAAGAAGTGCATACCTTCGGGCAAATGGCGGACAATCACCTCTTCCAGCGCTGGCAGGTTGCCGCCCCGAAGCGCGGAAACAGGTACGATCTCCGCATCCGGAAAACGCTCGGACAGCGCCTGTAGTTGTGGCAACAAAGCAGCCTTGTCATCCAGCTGGTCCACCTTGTTGATGGCAATGATCAGTGGACATTTGAGGCCGCGCAGCTTTTCTGCGACCAGTTCATCCCCTTCCGTCCAGCGCGCGCGCTCCACCACAAACACCACCACATCTACGTCACGGGTAGAACTGATGGCAGCGCGATTCATATAGCGGTTGATGGCCTTTTCCATGCCGGCGTGCAGTCCGGGCGTATCCACAAATACGATCTGGTTCGGCCCCTCAGTCTTGATCCCGAGCATATTATGGCGGGTAGTCTGGGGCTTGCGGGACGTGATACAGATCTTTTGCCCGAGCACATGGTTCAGCAGCGTGGATTTGCCTACGTTGGGGCGGCCGACAATAGCCACGTAACCGCAGCGGCTGGGTTGGTCGTTCAAATTCATCTCCGAAAGGTAGTTCGCCCGATAGCGGGCCTGGGACAACTGTACGCCCGGCAGCCCGTCCGGATCAATAATTGCCCGCACTTATTGTAGCGTCAGATTGCAGGATCAGTTCTGGCCGGTCAGTCGCGCATAAGCAGCTGTGGCGGCGGCCTTTTCGGCGGCGCGACGATTGCCAGCGCTACCGCGCACCGGCTCCTGTAGCCCGGCTACCCGGCATTCCACCACAAATTCCTGTGCGTGCTCTTGTCCCCCTACCTCAATCACGGCGTATTCCGGCAGTGGCTTCTGACGCGCCTGCAACCATTCCTGCAAGCGGGTCTTGGGGTCTTTGGCGCTATCGAGCGCCAAACTCTGCAGGCGGCTGTCATACCACGCCAGTATCCGCTCTCGGGCGACCTCCAGACCAGCATCTAGATAGATCGCACCGATAATCGCTTCAACGGCATCGGCGAGAATGGAGGCACGGCGATGACCGCCGCTCTTCATCTCACCTTCCCCCAGTTGAAGGCAGGGGCCGAGATCCATTTCCCGCGCCAACTTGGCCAGTGTTTCCCCACTGACCAACTGGGCACGCAGGCGGCTCATCTGCCCTTCGCGACCATCGGGAAACCGTTCAAACAGGGCAGCACTGATGGTGAAGCCGAGAATGGAATCACCAAGAAACTCCAGCCGCTCATTGTTGCGGCTGCCGTGGGAGCGGTGGGTGAGCGCCAGAAGCAGCAGGTCTTGCTGAACGAATGAATGGCCCAGCCGTTTGCTGAGCCGTTGCAGATGAAGGTCTGTCACCGGTTAGTAATCGTCACGTTTACGAAACTGCTCAAGGTCGACAAGAGGCTCACAACAGAGATCCGGCCGGGCAGTATTCAGTTGTTTATCAAATTTCATGACTACGTCCACGTTGTGAAACAACGGCTGACGCAGTTCATAATTGATGCTGACCAGAGTACTGTCAGCACCGCGAATAATCTTTACCGATTGCGTGGGCTCTCCGCGCACGTTATTGATGGTGAAAAAACGATCCAGCTCACGCTTGATCTCGGTGTTGCTCATTTCACGCAGCCCGGTGTTATCGGTCAGGCTGAGCAGCCCCTCCTCCACAAAATGTGCGTCGACATATGCGGGCCCCATTTTGGAGACCACCGTCAGACCAAACCCGAAAACCGCAATAACGAGCAACCAACCCCAGTAGCTCATCCCCTTCTGAGCAGCCAGTGACTGCGGACAATGACGTAGCAGAGACATTATGTTGTACCGTTTTGTTGTTCTGATTTATCGTTCTGACGAACGCCGGTCTTCCCTGAACACATAACCTGTCGACCGCATCGCAATCCTTACTCGATGCCCCCTGCCCGTGCAAAGCTGGGCAGGCTGAATAGTTTGTCCCAATGCATCCAGATTGCAAAGGCCTTACCGACAATGTCCTCTTCCGGCACGACGCCCCACTCGCGGCTATCCAGGCTGTTATCCCGGTTATCTCCCATCATGAAGTAGTGCCCCTCAGGCACCACCAGAGCGGGGATATTGGCGTATGGACTCGGCCTCACCTGTTTAGCCATCAGATGGCGCCGGCCGTCGATATCTTCCCACAGGATTTCCCGTTGCGGGTTATACGGCGGCAGCGCACGCTCCAGGGTTTGCGGCTGGGGCTTGCCATTGATGTACAGGGTATTGTTGACCACCTGGATTTTATCGCCGGGCAATCCGATAACCCGCTTGATGTAGTAGGTGTCGTTCATATGCGGCGGGAAGAACACCATCACATCGCCGCGTTTGGGCTCACCAATATCGACGACTTTGGTACGGGAGACAGGCAGGCGCAAACCATAGGCAAATTTGTTTACCAGAATAAAGTCGCCGACTTCCAGGGTGGGGTCCATAGAGGCCGATGGAATCTGGAAGGGTTCCACGAGGAAGGAACGCAAAACAAAGACAATCGCCAGTACCGGGAAAAACGACTTGGCGTACTCCACCAGCACCGGCTCTCGCGCACCTTGCTGCAGCGCGCCCGCGCTATCGCCGGCACCGCTACTGGCGACAGCGGCATTGCGGCCACGAGCCAGGAACAGTGCATCAAACAGCCAGATGGCTCCAGTTGCCACCACCAGTAGCAGTAAAATAAGCGGGAAATTGATATCCATTCACAGTTCTCTTGTTCTGACTGTCATCTGTTATTCGCTGCGGCCTCCTGCCGTCAGCTGTCTACTTTGAGCACTGCCAGGAAGGCATCCTGAGGCACTTCGACCCTGCCGAGCTGCTTCATGCGGCGTTTACCCGCTTTCTGCTTCTCCAGCAGTTTTTTCTTACGTGTCACGTCACCGCCGTAACACTTGGCTGTTACATTCTTGCGCAGCGCCTTGACCGTGGTGCGGGCTACCACCTGACCACCGATGGCGGCCTGGATGGCGACGTCAAACATCTGCCGCGGAATCAGCTCTTTCATTTTTTCCGCCAGGGCGCGCCCGCGCTGCTGAGCATTATCCCGATGTAGAATCACCGCCAGCGCATCCACCCGTTCACCGTTGATGAGGATATCAAGCCGCACCAGGTTTGCCGGGTCAAAGCGCACAAAGTTGTAATCCAGAGAGGCGAAACCACGGCTCACCGACTTGAGGCGGTCAAAGAAGTCCATCACCACTTCACTCATGGGCAGTTCGTATCGCAGGGAAACCTGCCCACCCACATACTGCATGTCCTTCTGGATACCGCGCTTCTCTACACACAGGGTAATTACGTTCCCCAAATAGTCCTGCGGAACAAGGATATTGGCTTCCACAATCGGTTCACGCATTTCCTCAATCATGCCCAGATCCGGCATGCGGGAGGGGTTATCCATATTGACCAGATCGCCATTGGTTAATGCCACCTCATAGACAACGGTTGGCGCGGTGGTAATCAGGTCGAGATTGTATTCCCGCTCCAGGCGCTCCTGGATAATCTCCATGTGCAGCATTCCAAGGAAGCCACAGCGGAAACCAAAGCCCAGAGCATCGGAGGTTTCCGGCTCATAGAACAGGGAGGCGTCGTTGAGAGACAGCTTGTCGAGGGCATCGCGGAAGGCTTCGTAATCATCCGAACTGACCGGGAACAGGCCAGCGTATACCTGCGGCTTCACTTTCTGGAAGCCCGGCAGCATGGAAACCTCTTCTGCGCCTTTGGCATGAGTCAGGGTATCGCCCACAGGGGCCCCGTGGATGTCCTTGATGCCGGCAACCACATAACCCACCTCACCGGCACGCAATACGCCGGTGGTCTTGCGCTTGGGCGTAAACACGCCGACGTCATCCACCACATGGGAACGACCAATAGATTTGGTCACGATCTTGTCTTTGGCACTCAGGGTGCCCTGAACCACCCGGACCAGCGACACAACGCCGAGATAGCTGTCGAACCAGGAATCGATGATCAGGGCCTGAAGTGGTGCTTCCACATCGCCTTCCGGCGGTGGCACCAGGCGCACCAGATCTTCCAGTACATCCTCCACACCGAGGCCGGACTTGGCGCTACAGCGGGTCGCGTCTGTGGCATCGATACCGATGATGTCTTCAATCTCTTCTGCGACCTGCTCCGGCTCCGCCTGGGGCAGGTCCATCTTGTTCAGCACCGGAATCACTTCCAGGCCCTGCTCGATAGCGGTGTAGCAGTTGGCCACGGACTGGGCTTCCACGCCCTGCGCCGCGTCCACCACCAGCAGGGCACCTTCACAGGCGGCCAGCGAGCGGGATACCTCGTAGGAGAAGTCCACATGCCCGGGGGTATCAATGAAATTCAGCTGATAGATTTTTCCGTCGCGAGCCTTGTAATCCAGGGTCACGCTCTGGGCCTTGATGGTAATTCCCCGCTCCCGCTCGAGATCCATGCTGTCGAGTACTTGCTGGGCCATCTCGCGGTCAGTCAGACCGCCGCAAACCTGGATAAAACGGTCGGCGAGGGTGGATTTCCCGTGGTCGATATGGGCGATGATGGAAAAATTGCGGATATGGGAGAGATCAGTTGCCACTGCGAGGATAAAACCTTTTAAAAATCAGTGAGTTAATGGGCGGCTGGGGCCGCGCTGTGGGCGCAAGTCTAACAGGTTGCGGAAAAAGTGCATCCAATCCCACACGAGCCCCCATTACAGGAGGACTCCGAGCCAACAATCCAGCACCGGAGCCCACGTGCTCACCACTATGTCCTGATTCAGTCTTCCTCGATCTGGATCGTGCGGAAGGTCGGCTGCCCGGCTCGGAAGAAACGAATCGGCAGTAGCTCACCTTCCGGCAACTTCTTCACAATCCGCTTGTAATCCGCCAGCGTCTCCACGGTTTCGAAGCCAAGCTGCGCAATGATATCGCCACTGCGCAATCCGGCATTGGCACCGGCCTTGCCCTGAACCACCTGCTTCACGAGCACTCCGGTTTCAACACCCCAGCGCTGCTTGAGGCTGTCCGGAATCTCATCCACCGCCAGGCCGAGGCGCCCACCGACATCAGGCGTTGCCGGCGCGCTGGCATTTTGCTGCGCGTCTTCGGACCCAGGCAACGCACCTACCGATACGGTCAACTTCCTTTCCTGGCCTTCGCGCATCAGGGTTACCGGCACTTTGTGACCGGGGCGGGTTTGCCCTACCACATGGGGCAGATCACCGGAGATCCGGATCTTGTGCCCATCAAAGCGCAGGATCACATCACCGACCTGAATACCAGCCTTGGAGGCGGGGGAATCTGGCTGCACCTGTCCGACCAGTGCACCGGAGGGCTTGCCCAACCCCATGGCTTTGGCCAGTTTCCGATCGACATTCTGAATCCCCACACCCAGCCAGCCGCGGTCAACGCGCCCCTTTTCTTTCAGTTGCGCCACCACGTCCTGGGCCAGGTTGGAAGGAATGGCAAACGACAACCCGATGGAACCGCCACTGCGGGTGTAGATCTGGGAATTAATGCCCACTACCTGACCATCGAGATTGAACAACGGCCCACCGGAGTTACCCGGGTTAATGGCCACGTCCGTCTGAATAAAGGGTACGTAGTTCTCCTGGCTCTCGTTGGGGATACTGCGCCCCATGGCGCTGACAATACCCGCACTGGCGGAGTAATCGAGACCAAAGGGAGAGCCGATGGCAACCACCCATTCACCCACTTTGACCTCTTCCGAATCCCCCCAGCGCACTACCGGCAGGTCTTCGGCCTCCACTTTGATCAGCGCCAGATCGGAGCGCGGGTCGGTCCCAATGACCTTGGCTTCGTATTCGCGGCGATCCGTCAGGGTTACCCGCACTTCACCCGCACCGTCAACCACATGGTTATTGGTCACGATATAGCCATCTTCGGAAATGATGAATCCAGAGCCCATGCTGGCAACCGGGCGCGGCTGTCCGCGGCGTGGTTCCAGCAAGTGACGGAAGATATCGGGAATTTCCTGCTGATACTGCGGCGGCATCGAACGCGATGGACTGCTGCGCTCAACGGTATTGATCTTCACCACAGCCGGGGAATTCTGCTCAATCAGCCCGGTCAAGTCCGGCAATCCACGCGCAGAGGCTGCGGTGGACACCAGCAGACAGAGAGCCAGCAAAAACTGTGTACAGCGTGTAACCATATTTGTTACCCCTAATAAGCCCTTCATACTAATCTATGCAAAAAGTTCGTTTACTGATCGGATCCACCCGGTGATTTGAGACTGGCCCGTCACGCGCCGGCCAGCATGGTGGATATTCGCCGACAACAGTTTGTTAGTTGGGATTTATTCGAGAAAGTTCTCAGCATCCAGTGTAAAACAGTGTTAAGTCGTCTATGAAGCAATCGCGCCAGCCGCTCGAGACCCGCCCCCGCACTGAGCGAGGCCAGTTTGACCACCGCAGACTGATCTACGGCCAGTCCGCGCTTGGCGCACCGCTGTTCTACTTTCCCGCTGACGCCTGCGACGGTCAAGCGGGGCTGGTGATGGCCGGCACTCATGGCGACGAAGTGGCCTCGGTCGTCGCCCTGTCCTGCGCCCTGCGCTCGCTATGCCCGGGCCAACTGCGCCATCATGTCATTCTTGCGGTCAATCCCGATGGCTGCCAACTGGGTACCCGTTCCAATGCCCGCGGCGTGGACCTGAACCGCAACTTCAGCACCCACAACTGGAACGGTGACGGAACCGTTTACCGCTGGAACAGTGCGGCGGAAGAGCGCGACGTCCGTCTTTCCACCGGGGAAAGTGCGGCGTCGGAACCGGAAACCCGCGCCCTGTGTCATCTGATCCGCGCGCTGGCCCCCACATGGATGGTCTCGATCCACGAACCGCTCGCCTGTGTTGAAGATCCATGTCAGAGCCCGCTGGGCCACTGGCTGGCGGAACAGCTCGAGCTCCCGCTGGTCACCGAGCTCGGGTACCCGACTCCCGGTTCTTTCGGTACCTGGTGCGCGGATAACGAGTACCCCTGTATCACTCTGGAGTTTCCGCCGATTTCCGCCGACGCGGCCAGTGAAGACTATCTGCCCGCACTGATGGAACTGCTGGTGTACCCCCATTGAGACCGGAGAATTCACCGATAACTGGCGTCATGTCCAGTACACTTTACCGGCTTCAAACCTGAGCGGTGACACATCTTTCGCCAACCAGGTCGGGCCATCCAGGTCGACAAATCGGGCGCGCGCTCCCAGAGGCCAGGCCGCCCGTATCGCCCTGGAGGTGCACAACATGCACCCCAGCATCAACTCAAACCCCTGCGTTTCAGCGGCGTCTGCCAGCAACAGCGCCTCGGTCAACCCGCCGGTTTTATCCAGCTTGATATTGACCATGTCGTAGCGCCCTGCCAGCCGCGGCAGGTCTGCACTGGTGTGACAGCTCTCGTCAGCGCAGATCGGCAGCGGATGGTCAAAGGTTTCCAGGAAATCATCGGCATCTGCCGGTAAAGGCTGCTCCAACATCGTCACCCCCAGGTCCGCCAGTTGTACGCATAGTTCCGGCAACCCCCTTTGCGACCAGGCCTCATTGGCATCGATCACCAGATCCGAGTCGGGCGCGGCGGCACTCACCGCGCGCACCCGTTCCAGTACCTGCTCCTGATCCAGCTTCAGCTTCAACACGCGCACCCCTTCGCTGACCGCCGTCGCAGCCGCCACCGCCATCGCCTCCGGACTATCGATGACCAAGGTTTGCACGGTAGGCAGAAACTGACCACTGCGATCAGCCAGTACCCCCTCTTGTGCACCCTTGCGGAATTGAAGATCCCGCAGCGCGCTGTCGATGGCATTGCGCGCCGCACCAGCGGGCAAAATGGCCTGCAGTGCATCGCAATCCATTCCGGACGCCAGCGCCGGAACCACAGTCGCAATTTCAGCCAACACGGACGCCGCACTCTCGCCATAGCGGGCATAAGGGGTGCATTCGCCAACACCTATCCGCCCTCCCTGGTCTTCAACCTCTACAACGACCACATCTGCCGTAGTACGCGCACCACGGGAAATAACGAAGGCAGTTTTCAGCGGCCAGCTTTCC
Organism: Microbulbifer celer; assembly: GCF_020991125.1. Taxonomy (NCBI): domain Bacteria; kingdom Pseudomonadati; phylum Pseudomonadota; class Gammaproteobacteria; order Cellvibrionales; family Microbulbiferaceae; genus Microbulbifer; species Microbulbifer celer. The sequence goes on along the minus strand of NZ_CP087715.1, from coordinate 1,288,917 downwards.
GGAAAACAGCGAACCTGCAACATAGGGTGAATTCCGTTAACACACTCTCTCTTCAGTGTAGAGAACCCCGCGCTATCGCTGACAAAACCGCGGGAATCCGAAAGGAAAACAAAACAAGTCGGCGTGACCAGGGAGGTGACGGGAAGAGCGGAACAAGACAGGAGTAGCTGCCAGCCCGGAAAGGGCCTGGCGATACGATGAATGCTTTGAGGAGGGCTATTTGGGGGAGACTATCGTAACCACTTGTTCCGCCAGCGTAGTCGCACAGGGTGTTTGCCGTTCGATACGCAGAAACTGTGGCACCATCGCGGGATTATTCCGATTCCGCAAGCCATACCACCGCACGGCCAGCCCGCCCAGAACAAAACCGGACACGGCCCCCAGAATAGCGCCCGGCTCGCCCGACGGCCACCGATTGAAAACCAGGGATTCCCCCACCATCGCGCCCCCAACCAGCGCCAGCAATGGCAACAGATACACCACCAGGGCACTGACCGCGAGCGTATTTTCGTGGATACCAATCACCACGGTATCGTGCAGCGTGACATCATCTACTTGCGACTGGCTCGCAGGCACCCGCACCTGAGAAGCCTTCGACCAGAAGTCACCCAATAGGCCGGTACCACAGCCGGATTTTGCCGCACAGCCGTGACAACCGCTGCGCTGCACAGTCTCGACCCAGACGGCGTCGCTCTCGATCGCCACCACCCTACCACGCTCTTCAATCATTTAGGTTTCCACGCACGGATGTCCACCCGACTCTTGCTGGCACTGGTGTTGGTACTGACCCTGTTGCCCGTGGCGACTCACTTGACAGACACCGCCCGAACTAAAACCTGCGCTGTCTTTTCCGGGATTTCCCCGACGACAGTGACCGTATAACGTTCGCCTTTATCCTCCAGGCCATCCATGTATGCCACGGTAGCGCCGCGAACAGCGCGACCGGTAAAGCGCATTTCCGGGCCGAGGGATTGCACGAAGACCGTAAATACACTCAAACCATCGCTATAAACCAGCATTTCACCATCTGCAAGCTCCCGCGTAGCCACCGGCTTGTAACCCGGCGGCACCCAACGCAACTCCCAGCGACTGACGGTACTGCCACACCCCTCCGCACTATCCGATTCGCGCACTACTTCAGACTGAGCCTGCAGCGCCTTATCGGTAACCGGCTTCAGGTTCAACTGTACAAATTGATAACGCTCCAACACTTGGCCGTTGCTGGCCACCAGCATGGATTTCAATGGCAAGCCGGTTTGCTTGTCCAGACTGATGACCATCCCCAACCGGTGAATATCACGCGGGCGAACCTCAATCACTACCGTGTCGCGATCCGCTACACGCTCGGTGCCGCGCAGCAAAAAGTGATACAGACTCTGGACGTTTTTCTGGCCCATATTGGTCCACAGGCCCGCGCGCGACAGCGGACTTCCATCGCGCCGGCAGTGTGCTGTGTGCCCCCGGGAAACCAACTCTCTGGGCGCCCCACTCAGATAGCGCACCCGCTCCACCTGCTCGCCACTGCGCAATCCGTGCACCACTTCGAGGGTTTCGAGCATGCCTTGATGCTCAAAGGCCACCAGCCCACTGTACTCGAGACTGGTCACGGCTTCTGCGAGCTTCTCCAGCCATACACGCACTGACGCAGCGGTATCCGCTCCGGATTCCGGTAACACAGCTGCAGGCGCGGCTGTATCAGCAGGCGGCGCGACCGCCTCTGGCTCTTGCCCCGATTCAGGCTTCTCAGGCGCCGATTGATCTGGCTGCAACACCGGTACAGGAGTCTTTTCTGTCGCCCCAGAGGACTCGGACGAGCTTGTAGGGAGCTTTTCGGGAGCCTGCTGTGCCTGTAACGGAGTTGCAGGGATCAGGAACGACAAAGCCAACAGCACGCTGTTGGCTTTGAGTACATGCATGAGCTTCAAATTCGGCATGATCATTCTTAATTGGTTCTCGCCAAGCCAGCGCCCGTTCCGGGCCTGATTATTGACGTTAGTGGCACTGACGGGTGGCGCCTAGTGGTTCAGGCGGACAGTTACTCCGCTGGGCGCTCGCCATAAGAGGCTCGGGCATAAGGCAACATCCCCTGGCTACCCATCTGTGCGGCCTGCTCAGAGTGCTCGACCATCACCCGATTCAAGTGGCGCATCAACTCTGGGGACGGTACTACCTGTACCGGCACGCGCCTTTCTCCGCGCTGTTCGGACACCACCAGTGGCGCCGCAGTACCTACTGCCCGGGTGTTGAGAGACGGCACCGCAAATCCGTTGGGCTGTGGTGCAGACTGTACCGCTGGCTGCGCAGGGCGCTCGATCTCCGCAACCATTGCCGAGTTATCGCTTTCTGGCGCCTGCATCTGCTGCACACCAAGTACCGCCGCAAAAGCCACCGTGGCTGCAACGGCACCGCGGGAGAGCGGTCGCCACCAACGGCTGCGGGGCGCATCATTGGCCGCCTCAGGGACGGGAGATTCAGTGTGTGCTGGCTCATCGGCAATCGCAGCGGAAATACTGGCTGCCAACCCGAGATCCACAGGGGCCACCTGCTCATTGCGCATGGCACTGGCCGCCAACTGGTAGCGGGACCACCGCATGCGGACCTCTTCAGCAGCAGCGCCAGATTCACTGGCCTTTAACAGGCGTTGAACCTCCAGCTCACCTGCCTCACCATCCATTAGCGCAGATAGCGACTCATTGAGCCTCTGTTGATGATTCCCGTGTGTCATACGGGGCAACCCTCTTAAATGTGCTTCAAAGTATTTGAGTGCAAAACCGAGGCGCCAACTGTCGCCTCTTGTGTTGTCTGTTGAGACCACCCACCGCGTAAAAAGTTTTACTGCATACGGAGAAATCGGGGGATTTTTTACGGCTTTCGCTCAGATCACGACTCACCCACGACCATCCACCGGCTCAGGTTCACCGGCCATTGCCGCCTGGACCGCCCGGTCAATCGCTTCCCGAGCGCGGAAGATACGCGAACGCACAGTACCAACAGGGCAACTCATGACTTCTGCGATTTCTTCGTAGCTCAACCCCTCCATCTCCCGCAGCGTCACTGCGGAACGAAGATCTTCCGGCAACTCGCGGATGGCGCGATGCACCGTGGCCTCGAGCTGATCCCGGAACAACTGGTTCTCAGGGGTTTCATTGTCCCGCAGCAGATCTGCGCCGGAGTAAAATTCGGCGTCTTCCAGATCGACGTCACTTGCCGGTGGCCGGCGACTGCGAGACACCAGGTGATTCTTGGCAGTATTGATGGCGATGCGGTACATCCAGGTATAAAAGGCACTTTCGCCACGAAAGTTGCCCAGGGCACGGTAGGCCTTGATAAAAGCTTCCTGCACCACATCGTTTACTTCTGCATGATCGCTGATATAGCGGCTGACCACCGCCATGATCTTGTGCTGATACTTCAGCACAAGCAGGTCAAAGGCGCGCTTGTCGCCTTTTTGAACACGTTCTACCAGCTGGCGGTCACTTGGTGACGCCTGTTGCGCTGTCATCCCCTACTCCCACAACCGACCCCGCCGCATCGGAACGCGGAGCCGAGGATTATTCTGTTAAGTACCAGACACCAGAAGCCGGTCATAAGTTCCCCGGGCCATTGAATTTAATGCCGCCAGCGCTCTGCCAACCAGCAAATTTCAAGATCGCGTATACTACGCCCCCCTTCGGACTATGAAAACTCTATGAACGAACAGGAAAACGCACCGTCACAGGATTACGATGTATTGGTCATTGGCAGTGGTGCCGCCGGCCTGACCTTGGCTTTGCACCTCGCAAAGCGCCATCGAGTAGCCCTGTTGTCGAAACAACGCCTGCAGGATGGCTCCACCTGGTTTGCCCAGGGCGGCATTGCCGCTGTCCTGGATGAACTCGATTCGGTCGACGCGCATGTAGCCGATACTCTAGATGCCGGTGCCGGCCTCTGCCACCCGGACGCAGTGCGATTTACGGTGGAAAACAGCCGCAATGCCATTCAGTGGCTGATCGATGAAGGCGTCGACTTTACCCGCGAAGACAGCGGCGAGTACCACCTTACCAAAGAGGGCGGCCACAGCCACCGGCGTATCATCCACAGCGCCGACGCCACCGGCCGTGCGGTGCACAGCACCCTGATCGAACAGGTCCGCAACACCCCCAATATTGACTGCTTTGAGCACCATATCGCCCTTGACCTGATCCGCCAGCCAGACGCCAATACCGGCCGTTTTCGCTGCGCTGGCTGCTACGTGTACAACAAGACCAATGAACAGGTAGAGGTCTTCCAGGGCCGCGCGGTCGTACTGGCCACAGGTGGCGCTTCAAAAGCCTATCTGTACACCAGTAATCCCGACGGCGCCAGCGGCGATGGCATCGCCATGGCCTGGCGCGCAGGCTGCCGGGTGGCAAACATGGAATTCAACCAGTTCCACCCCACCTGCCTCTATCACCCCAAAGCCAAGTCGATGCTGATCACCGAGGCCCTGCGCGGCGAAGGGGCACAACTCAAACTACCCAGCGGCCAGCGCTTTATGCACCGCTTTGACAAACGTGAAGAGCTGGCTCCGCGGGATATTGTCGCCCGCGCCATCGACCATGAGATGAAACGCCTGGGGGCAGACTGCCTCTATCTGGACATCTCCCATAAGGACGCCCAGTTTGTACGCGAGCACTTCCCTACGGTGTATAAAAAGTGCCTGGAATACGGGTTCGACATCACCAAAGAGCCGATTCCGGTGGTGCCCGCGGCCCACTATACCTGTGGCGGCGTCATGGTGGATGAACACGGCCGTACGGATCTGGACCAGCTCTACGCCATCGGCGAGACCACGTTTACCGGCCTCCACGGCGCCAACCGGCTGGCCAGCAACTCCCTGCTGGAGTGCCTGGTGTATGGTCGCTCCGCCGCACTGCATATTGAACAGACCATCGGCAAAGTCACCCCGCCACGCCCCGCACTGGCCTGGGATGCCTCACGGGTAACCGATTCCGACGAAGACGTAGTGATTTCGCACAACTGGGATGAGCTGCGGCGGTTTATGTGGGACTTTGTCGGTATTGTGCGCACCCGCAAACGCCTGCTGCGGGCGCAACACCGGGTGAAACTGCTACAGCAGGAAATCCGGGAATTCTACGCCAACTACCGGATTACCAGCGACCTGATCGAACTGCGCAACCTGGCGGTCGTATCCGAGCTGATCATCCGCTCGGCACTGGACCGGCGAGAAAGCCGAGGTCTGCATTACTCGCTGGATTATCAGGGTCTACGGGAACTGGCCATGGACACCATCCTGGTACCGGAAAACTTTGCCGGCCAACAGCAATTTATCGAGCCCACATAAGCACGGGACTTCAGGTGGCGCCGGCGCGGGAATAGCGCAGCGCCGCCTGCAAGCGGCGCCAGTCATCCCCACTGACACTGTCCCGCGCCAACACCAGCTGTACCCGCCTGCCGTCCAGGTCGCGCCCATTAATGACAATCAGCCAGCGCCACAGTACCAGCTCACCGCGGAACTGGAATTCCCGCTGCAGCCCCCCTTGGCGCCAGAACCAGCGGCGCTCACGGGTGGTCAACCGCCCGCTGATGGCATTGAGGCGACGATATTCGGCTATGACGACGACAGTTGCGGCCACCAGCAATAGCACAAACACCCCCGGCGGTAGCCCGGCCAGGGCGAGAAAGGTGATCGACTGCAGCGCGGCCAAGGCGAGCAAGCCACGCAGCAACAGGGAAGGCGCCAGATTGCAGGATAACCTGGCGCTGCGCTCCGGATGAGCGCGAGGGGCGTTCTGGTGGGAGGGATTATTCCTGCAGGCCGGTGTTGTCACGGATTATCTGCACGATACGCTTGAGGTCTTCATCCTGCGGATCTTCGCGACGCAGGAACCAAGAGAACAGATCCTGATCCTGTTCATCCAGCAACTTGATATAGCGCTGCTGATCTTCTGGCGCCAGGGTCTCGTACACGTTCTCCAGAAACGGCTGCAGCACCAGGTCCAGCTCCAACATGCCGCGGCGACTGGCCCAAAACAGGCGATTGCGATCCATACTTCTTTCCAAATTGCTGTCGAAATTTCGCGGAGTATACCGCAACCTTGAAATCCTGCGGAAAATCCCCAGATACTCTTTTTCAGCAGATTTCTCAGCAGACTCTTACCAGACACCCCATTCAGACCCCCTATCAGGACCAGTGAGCGCAGTATGGATCAACAGCAGTGGCAGGACTTTCTTACCGGCATGGGCGCCCAGTGGAAGAACGGCGCCGCCCGTTTTACGGAAAGTGCCCACAACGTCGAGCTACAACAGGGCGAGCTACAACTGGTTGACCTGAGCCCGCTCGGGGCTATCTCGGTCACGGGACCGGACAGCCAGAAGTTTCTCCAGGGGCAGCTCACCTGTGATCTGGTCAACCTACCGGACGGACACAGCACACTGGGCAGCCACTGCAACCCCAAGGGACGGATGATCAGCGCATTTCAGGCCCTGAAAATCGACCAGAGTGAATTCATCCTGCTGTTGCCCCGGGACCTGGCCCCCATCGCGCTGGCGGCACTGAAAAAATACGCGGTGTTTTTCAAAACCGAACTCACCGACATCAGCGACACCTACCACTGGCTCGGCTTCAGCGGTCGCGAAGCTGGCACCAGTGCCAGCAACCTGCTGAGCCTGGCCCACCACAGCAGCGACGATCTGACTCCCGGGAAACTGGCTACTTTCGATCACAACGGCCACCGCGCCATCGCCGTCATGCTACAGGAGCGACAGGTGGCAATCGGCCTGCCGATAGACCAGGCCGCGGACCTGTGGCAAAAACTTGCAGAAAAACCGGCCACGCCCGGCAACTACTCGCATTGGGTGCAACAGCAAATTGATGCCGGCATTCCTCAGCTGTACGCCGCCACCAGCGAAATGTTTATTCCACAAATGCTGAATCTGCAGGTACTGGGCGGGGTCAACTTCAAGAAGGGCTGCTATACCGGCCAGGAAGTGGTCGCCCGTATGCAATATCTGGGCGCCGCCAAGCGTCGACTGTACCGGGCACGTATCGACAACGGCGAACTGCCCGCACCAGGCGACGAAATCTTTACCGCCACCGGCGGTTCCAGCGTGGGTAACCTGGTACTCGCCTGCGAAGGAGGATCAACGATCGACATGCTCGCAGTACTGACCAACCGCAAGGTCGCAGATGGCGAGACCCTGCAGCTGGCGGATGGACGCGTGCTGGAATTACTGGAACTGCCCTACGATGCCGAGGCGGATCCGCTGGCCAATTGACAGTTGGCTCCATGCTATTCATGGACCCTTTAACGGAAGCAGAAAAAGCCGAGTTTCGGAGTTCATTTGGAGTGAAAAATCACGTAACTCATTGACCTGAAAATAAAAAGGGCCTCGCGCGTGGTAAAGCGGCGCAGGGCCGGGCTTTCCCAGATCAGGTCGGCGAGTTCCGTGGCCCGATTGTATTGCTCTTTGATGGTACGGCGGGAATCTACAGCTCGCCGCGACGGTACTTTTCACCCAGGTCTTTGACAAGGTCTAGCATTCCAGAATCGTAAAGGAGGTTGTCTGCGAAGGTGACTTCTTGCGGTCTAAAGTGTCCCTCTAAACGCACCAATCGGCTTTTCCGGGACCAGTTAACAACAGCATAGCCACCTATACCAGGGCCCGCGTTCATCGCGCGCTCAATACAAAGCATCTCCCCTTCCACTTCCTCGTCCGGACTAGTCATAGCGCCCGCGTGCAGCCCACCTTCTGCCGGTGGTTTTTGGAATTCGGTGAGGGCCTTGGAAAACCATGGCAGAACCCCCAGTGGAAAATCGTTTTGGCTACAGGAATATATGAGTTTTCCATTTCTGAGCTTTCTCGGCTCTTTATCTGCTTGCAAAATAGACAGGTAGTCGCCTTGCCGAACGAGGACCATTATGTCGTCCTCGTTGGGCTCTATCATTCGGGCGAGTTCCACTGCTCCGGACGGAATCTGCTCATGGTGCTCGATTTTAGGTAACTGTTCTTTTACCGGGTATTTCGGTTTTTGTATCCAGCTCATTTATAACCCCTTGGAGACATAAGTTATGGCCCCGGCCTCTTCCAGTTGCTGCAGGTTGACCGGTTTTCGTTCAAAATTAAGGGTTTCCACCGCACCAAAGTTATTGTCGGATTCGGCGATGTTGTCTCTGGTTAGCCCATTGCCCTCGTAGTACTGGTTGTTTCCTACCTTGCTTTGCATTTCCATGCGTTGCTTAAGGAGTTCCATGTCTTCCAGGGAAAGGTCGGTGGTATCGAGGTATTCCCCAAATCTTTTCGTATCGGTAGACCAGGAGTTTTTGAGGAAGCCCCCATCCACCGCCGCCTGATAATGCCGCGTATACAGGTCCTGAAACTCCGGCGTCATCGCCGCATCGGTAAACTCCTTGGGGAATTTATCTGGCAATTCCATATTGGCAAACTCACTGACATTATCAAACGTGGCCGGTACGCTTTTAACGCCGGTAAGCGGTGCGGCCTTTTCGGCGTCGATTACGATCAGGGCGTATTTGTTTTTTGGGTCGTAGTCCAGCCCCAGTTTCTCTGAAATCACGCGCACATCGGTATCCGCATCTTCCAGCTGATCGAAACTGGTGGACCAGTACTTGGCGCCACTGCCGCTGACACCCCGCATGGGCGCGCCCAGTAACCCGGGCCCACCATTGAAGGTAAGGTAGCGGCTTTCCATAAAGCGTACCTGATAGCGCTCTTTGGAGACATCTCCAGCCTCCACCATGGCCTTCAGTTCCGCGTCGCTATATTTGGGCTGATAGCCGTTTCTGGCAATCTCCTTCTTCATGGAGTTGAGGCGCTCCACGGCATCATCGAGCGAGGCCGGCGGGATGCCTTTGCGCTGGCTGAAATCGGTCTTTCCCTTTGACTTGGGCTTGTCGCTTGTGGAGGCGGGTTCGACCGGTTTGGGTGCATCAGCCTCTTCCAGAACTTCAAAGTCGGCGAAGTCGGGCGCTGGCTTTTCCGATCTGCCGTGTCTTTTGAGGCTCCTGGCCTTTTTTACCTGCTCCCCAAATTCCACCAACAGCTCTCCCACTCTGCGAAAGCGGGCGAGGTGTCTGGTCTGCGCTGCCAGGCTGACCCCAAGGCCAGTTCCGGCGGTGATCGCCACCAGCACTACAGTAAAAAGTACCTCAAAGGCCGCGGCGCCCGCGAATTCGGTGATTTCGATAGGGTGCTGTGCTTTGACGTAGTCCTTTACGAAGCGGCGCAGGTCGGCCTGCAGGGCCGGGTCTTCCCAGATCAGGTCGGCGAGTTCCGTGGCTTGGTGGAATTGCTCCCGGGTGATAGCGGTGGGGTCGAAGCCGAGTACCTGTACCACTTCACGCTTTTCCGCCGTGAGATATTCATCCTGATAGGTGGCCAGAAAGCCTTCGCCTTCTTCACCATAGCTCTGCAAAGCCCGGTGACTGGCATGAATACCCCGAAGGCTGCGCTGCAGAGGGCTGATTACATCGTTGACCTCCTTGAGCCACTGGACCAAGTCCGCGCCCGCATTTCCCAAGCTCGTCAGAAAACCACCAGCGAGGATCAGTTTGCGGTTAATAGGCGTTTCCACTGCCATTGCACGCGCGTGCCGGCGGGCTTCAGCCATTTCCTGAACAATGATCGCGGCCAGGGCCTGACGAATCTTTACCCGAAGTATACTTCGGTTATCTTCTTCAACTGGTGTGGCCGGTTTGGCGGAGGCGATTTTGCTGAAACGCAGCTCGCCGTGGCGAATGGCATCGAGGATGATGCCCCAATGCCCGGGATAAAGATAGGAGGCCGCCAGACTTGCGGTGTGCAGCCAGTTTGGGCCCAGACGCTGCTCCAAGCTCTGGCGGGGTTCAATGTTGTGAGGGTGGAATATTTCGTATTCGGCTCTGAACAGTTGTCCTCCATCGATCCGCTGAACGGCCTCCACAGCCGCGAAATATTCACCTGGGTCTACAGGAAAGAATCGGTGACCTACCGAGAGATGGTACAAATTACCCAAGTCATCCGTGAGTTCGCAAAGAGACATTTCCTTATCCACTTGCAGTTCCGAAAGTGACCGCCGAGCCTAACTTAACGCTCCGGGGCAATCAACTCGCTACGGTTTACCCATCTGTCGGTGGTTTGTATTCAGCGGCGCTTACTTTAGGAGGCTAGTGGTCCATGCGAAGATTGAGGGGCGGAAGTACGCGGATCTATGACGATTTTTTTTTCGATCTGAACTCCGAAACTGGAGTATTGAGTAGCCACTCACCCCCGCAACTGCCCCAAAACCTCCCGAAAGCTGTTGAGCCCCGCCTCCAGGTTCTCGATGATTTCTTCCGCCAGCTCATCCGGTTCCGGCAGGTTATCGAGGTCGGTCAGGCTTTTGTCCTTCAGCCAGAAAACATCCAGGCTTGCCTTGTCCCGGGCAACCAACTCCTCATAGCTGAAGCTGCGCCAACGCCCATCTGTTCTTTTCTCCGGGTGCCATGTCGCTCTGCGCTTGTTGCGGTTCTCCGGCTTGTAGCACTTGATGAAATCTTCCAAATGCTCAAAGCGCAGCGGCTTTTTCTTCAAGGTGTGATGAATATTGGTGCGGTAATCGTAAAACCATACCTTCTTCGTCCACGGCTTGGGGCTGGCTTCGCGGTTATCGAAAAACAGCACGTTGGCCTTGACCCCATGGGCATAGAAGATGCCTGTGGGCAGGCGCAGGATGGTGTGCAGGTCGGTGGTTTCCAGCAGCTTGCGGCGAACCGTCTCACCGGCGCCGCCCTCGAACAGCACATTGTCCGGGACCACCACCGCGGCCCTGCCGGTGGTTTTCAGCATGGCGCGGATATGCTGCACGAAATTGAGCTGTTTGTTGGAAGTGGTGGCCCAGAAGTCCTGGCGGTTGTAGGTGAGGTCGTCGGTTTCCTGCTCGCCTTCGTCGTTGGTAAAACTCATGGAGCTCTTCTTGCCGAAGGGCGGATTGGCCAGCACATAGTCCACGGTGTCGGATGGCGGCGCCACCAGGGCATCGTTGGGCGACACCGCGCCCTCGCCGTCTATCTCGCCAATGTTGTGCAGGAACATGTTCATCAGGCACAGGCGGCGGGTATTGGCAACAATCTCATTGCCGGCAAAAGTGTCGTGCTTGAGGAAGTCTTTCTGCTCCCTGTCCAACTTGTGGTTTTCCACCAGAAAATCGTAGGCCGCGAGAAAGAAGCCACCGGTGCCGCAGGCCGGGTCGGCAATGGTCTTGCCCGGCTCCGGGCGCACGCACTCCACCATGGCCCGGATCAACGCACGGGGCGTGAAGTACTGCCCAGCACCGGACTTGGTATCCTCGGCGTTGCGCTCCAACAACCCTTCGTAGATATCGCCCTTGACATCGGCCCCCATCACCAGCCACTGGGTGCTGTCGATCATCTCGATCAGACGCGCCAGCTTGGCCGGGTCCTGGATCTTGTTCTGGGCCTTGGTGAACACCTGCCCCAGTAATCCTTTCTTTTTGCCCAGCGCCATCAGCAGCTCGACGTAATGCACCTCCAGCTCAGCGCCCTTCTTGTTCTTCAGGGTTGGCCAGGCGTACTTCTTCGGGATGCCCACCTCCCGCTCGTAGGGCGGTTTGGCGTACTCATCCGCCATCTTCAGGAAGATCAGGTAGGTGAGCTGCTCCAGATAGTCTCCATAGCCCACACCATCGTCGCGCAGGGTGGTGCAGAAACTCCAGACTTTGGAAATGATCGGGGCACTTGCGGGGCTCATTCGGGGTCCTTACTGCTTGCGGGCAAGCCACTGCCTGCCCTTTTTGGTTAATCGGTATTTCTGGGTGGGGCTGCGCGGGGAGTCGGGCTGGGTCATTTCCAAAAGGCCAGATTCAAACGCCGGTTCCAGATAGGCTTTGCTGAAATTCACCCGGTCTTTCAGGCCCAGGGCTTCCATCAATTGAGACCGGCTCATTTCTCCCGAACAGGCCGAAATCAAGGCTTCTACTTGCTGGGTTACTTGCTGGGTTACTTGCTGGGTTACTTGCTGGGTTACTTGCTGGGTTACTTGCTGGGTTACTTGTCCGGTGACTTCCCCGGTAAACCCCTCATGCACAGGCAAGCGAATCAAAAACGAGCTGCGCTCATCATCGCTTTCAAAGATCGGAGTAGGAGAGCCGTTGGCCCGCATGACCCGCAGAATCTTGGGAATGCCGGTGGAGCGGCCCTCGGTGAGATCCAGTTCCTTCAGGAACTGGCCAATGCGGCGGTTGCGGTAGCGGCGGCTGACGGCGCGGCCCGCCTGCAGATCCTCCATGCGGATGGAGCGATCCGGGCCGGGGAAGCTCAGCACCATCAGCTCCTCCGGGATGATACGCACCTCGATCGGCTCGCGGATTTCATAGGAGCGGTGATATACCGCATTTACCACCGCCTCTTCAATGGCCGCCAGCGGATAGTTCCAGAAGCGCTCGGCCTGGGGCCGGTCCGGGTGCTTGATGACGGTTTCCTTCAGGTAATTGCGGGCGATGTAATCCACCGCATCGCGGGTAATACGCCCCAGCGGGCCGCGAAACTCCTTTTCCTCGAAGCGGTCACCGCCCGGCCCATCGGGGAAATACACCACGTCGATTTGGGTGGCCGGGAAGAACTGCTCCGGGTGCTCGTTGAAAAACAGCAGCCCCACGTTCTTGGGGAAGGCCATCCCCGCCGGGCCACCCACCACATTCATGCGCCGCCCCAGCGCCTCGGCATCGAGGGTGGCGGCCTCGGCGGTCAACTCACTGCCGATCTCCTGGAGAAATTCGCGCATCAGGTGGGGTGACAGATCGGTGAGACTGGCCCCCTGCCGGTAACGGTCATCAAACGGCACCGTCGCCGCCAGCGACAACAGCTCCCGCTCGTCCGCCCCTTTGGCGCGCACGGTGCTGGTGTGCTTGCGCAGGTAGTACGCCCAATCCGCCTTCTTGTCACCCAGGCGGGTTCTGGCCTTGTAGGGCCGGGTTTCCCCGCCCGGTACCCACAGCACCAGAATCAGTTTGCCCTTCACCTCATAAGTGGCGGTGAGTGGATGATATGGTGGTTGTATGGCCGCATTGCCCAGGTTCAGCAGCTCCTTCTGGATGCCGTCGATCTGCTCTGGCTGTAAACCCACGGGCGGCCTTTCTTCCGAAATCAGGGGTTGCCCATTCTGCTCTTCGACACCCACCACCACATAGCCGCCGCCCAGATTGTGAAAATCATTGGCGAAGGCACAGATGCTGTGCAGCACTGCTTCCGGGTTCCAGCCTGTCTTGTATTCCACCCGCTCGCTTTCGATGGTGCGGTGGTGGAGCAGGGAGTCGAGGTTGATGGGGAGTTTGGAAGTCATTTTCTGGCTGCTCAAAAGTGATACTTCTCTCGCCGGCGTCTAAAAGCTTCTTCCGTGCCTTCCATGATATCGAGGACAGAGGCTGTAACACTCGCCTCGTCAAGTCCTCCTTGTGCGCGAACCGCCCCCTTTCCACCTTTGGCCTCAAGCGCATAAACCAACTCGGCATCACCGTTTACTGGCAGGTTGGCATTGTGGGTTGCCAGTATGATTTGACGACCGGCTTTCACCTTGCGAAGCATCGGTATCAGCTCCTTGAACACAAAATTTGAGTCCAGTTCATCTTCGGGCTGATCTATCACAAGGGGGCCGCCATTCTGAGCTAGCAGCAAGGCGAGCGCTGCGGTATTGCGTTGACCGTCGGAAAGGGAACCTTCAGAGATGCTCCCGGCAACTGAGCCATCAGATCGAAACAGTTTTAAATCAACGACATCCTTCACACGAGATAACCGAAGCTGGTCCCAGCTCTCTATGTTTTCCACGATGTGCTGCTTGAGGTTACCAGCCTGATTCTGAAAAAGTTGCTGAGCGCCCTCTCCGCCATTGTCATGGTAGAGATTTCTCAACAGTTCCCAGGGGGAAGTGCGATTACAGTCTGGTATCTGACTGAATCGGTCCATCAATGCCTGCCCTATATCGCTCCATGAGCGGGCCAGGGCGGTTCGACCGTCTTTAGGGCCAAAGTGACTCCATAGCTCCGAGAAACTAGCCTGGTCAAACTGATATTGCACCGTCACTTCTATGAACTTGCGCTGCTCCTCAGTCAGAACCGCTAGATCATTTGCGCGATTCGCAGCTTCAACCCGTTTTTGTAGTTGTTCCTGCCAAATTTGATGTAGTAGCTGGACCTGCACCTCGGGGTCGCCAGCCTCGTCTTTCAATCTCTTGATTTCAGCCTGAAGCTCAGTAATTTCTCTCTGCTTCTTGGCCCTGGCTTGATCAACTTCCTTTAAGTGCCCCACATCGTCAGGGGTCAGCCCCTTGGCGGCGCACGCCTGACTAAACTTGGTATCGGCCTGATCAAGATCCTGCTGGATCGCGCTCCAAGTAGGGTCATCGGCCTTGAACGACTCAACACTTTTCTGGTACTGCTCAACAGCTTGGCGAATATGCTTTGCAAGGCTCTCTTTGGCCTGTTTGACCTTCTCGTCAAGCTGCTCAAGCCAAGGACCATGGGGCGCATCTTCAATCTGAAACGAAGCATGGGAGTTCACTACAACGTCCGCGAGCTCGGCAACATCTGTGAATTGCCTCCCTTGACTTCCATAGAGAGAGTCGAGATAACGGCTTTCCGCCTTTAGTTTTTGGTGCCTGATTGCATCTGCCTGAATCTCACTTCGTGCTTTCCACTGGCGATCAAGCTCCTGATATTCTTGCTGGGATTTTTTGAGATCTTTCTCTAACGCTTTGGCTTGCCGAAGGTTGGAAAATGATGCCTGCATTTTAAGCTTCAGCTTTCTTTCCTGATCATCTAGATTAGAAAGTTCGTTTGTAGCGAACCCGTCGACCAGTTCCAACAGGCGCTGTGCCTGGGGTATCTGCCCGTCATCCCCTTTTTTTGACTCGGTGAGACGATTGAGCTGCTGTTGGCTGAAGAAGCGGATAGGCAAGCTCTGGAAGAACGTCTCAGGATCATGCATATCATCGCGTTGTACAGCAGGCTGCTCGTTTTGCCATACGATACGATCTTCCACGCCATCAGCGCTAACCCAGGACACTTCAAGCTCTGCTCCTGGTTGGTTCAGGGTGTCCCGAACCCGTTTGATTCGGCTTCTCGTGCCCGCATCAATGTCCTCTGGTTTATCCTTGCCAAAAATAATACGCAGGTATTCAAGCAAGGTGGATTTTCCGCTTCCGCGACCACCAATCACACAATTCATGTTTGATGAGAAGTGAATCTCCTGATCGCCCAGGAAAGCTACGTTCTTAATCGACAGAGACTGAATTACCGCTTGGCGAACACGATCGGCAGGATGTACATCTTTCACCACATTTTCCGGCAAAACAATGCGAGACTGGTGATCAAGAAAAGCCTGCCGAAGCGATTCTATGGAAGGGGCCGACATTTTTATCCAGGAGTATCGGTAACCAATACTGTTGGGTGTTGGTGCCTCTTCATGATCACAGTCAATTAGCTTCTTATTGTCCGAGGACATCAGCGTTGCTATCGGGCGTACACGACTCCACCCTGGTTGACAATCACCCCCTGACTTCAGCAAACGTTGATATCCCGCCGACATGAGGTGAACAGGTCTTGGAACTTCAATCGCCAGCAGTTCGGGATTGGTAAACTGATCTTGCTGCAACCAATTTGAAATAGATTCGTCATCGAAAATCCCATCATTACTCATCGCGTGTGGCATGATCACGATGCCACCATGCTTTTCTTGAACGATGCGCAATATGTCTTTGAGATTTTTGTCGGACTTTGCCAGTTGGCCGTCTGCTCCAACTCTTGGATACGCAACACCACACTCTGTGAGGATGGCATCGAGCTGGGCTAATTCAGCCTTAGGCTCAAACAAGCAGAGTATGTGAGCGCCACGCCCAACCCCGGCTGCTTCAAATTCAAATCCAGGAAATAGGAAGACGCTGTGGTTATGCTCGCGCTCAAGCTCCTCGAAGGCGGACTGCAAATGGGGAATAAAGTTCTTACTTAGGAAGTTGTGATCCGTTATTCCTACTATGTCCAACCCAGCGTAGTAACAAGCCTCGGCGAACTCCTTCGCTGCCACGGCTTCCTGGCCAGATTTAAGGCGATCTCCTTGCCAGTGACGAGAGTCAGCAGGCGTCTGCATCTGAAGATCACATTTCAGCCAACGCATTCCTTTGTAACACGGCGTAATCATTATTGTTCCTGTCTATATTTCGGGAGAAATTTGCCGGAAAAGGCTTTTTTCAGGATGGATTGTCGGAGAGCTCCGGCCTTGTCAAGTTGCGCCCCTATCTCTTCCAATGTTTTTTCGGCGGTAGAAAGTTTTTCGTCAAGCACAGTTACAATTTCCACCTGCTCATCCAAAGAGCAGAACGGGAAAGGGTATCCCTGTAACTTCTCTCCATTGATGTTTGACTGGTTGACACCATCTGTTTTGACCGTATTCCCGTATCCCTTCGCAATTAAAGAGTTCAGAAAATAATTAAGATACCGCCCATCCACGATACTTGGAATATGGTTCACCCGGATAAGATATCCAGCAAACAGCGCCTCCTGCTCACCTTTGTAGATAGCCGTTTTCCCCACCAGCTCTGGACTATTGGTTCTATTGAACAGAACGTCACCTTCTTGTAACGAGTACTTATCAATCTCTTCTTTATCAGATGTAAAGACCAAGTCAGACCAATCAATAATTCCGCCTCGAAGGTTTCCCATCCGCACGACAGGAACATCTCCCACACCAGAGGATTTAGCCGAAGTTCCATATTCAACCCCACAGGTCATCAAGCCAAGTTTTCCCCACATCCAACCTGGAGGGGTTTCTGGAAGCGAGGAAAGAACCTCGCTATCTAGGGTGGATATCTCTTTGATTTTTTTTGGTTTTGAGGGCTTCTTCCCCTCCTTGCCACTGCCTTCCCAGGCCTTAATGGCCCGCTTCCATTCTTCAAATTTCTGCTGGTAGCACTGTTCGCGCTCCTGCTGGATGCGGGCGAGGAGTTGTTCTGGGGATTCCAGTTTGTCGGGGTTTTGTTGGCGCCATTGTTTGGTGAGTTTGCCTTCGAAGGCGTGTTTTAGGACGGCTTGGCGGTAGGCTTTGAGTTGTTGCCGGGCGGTTTTCAGAGATTCGATGCCTTTGTCGAGTTCGGAAAATAGGGTTTCGATTTTGGCGACAATACCCTTTTGCTCATCAATCGGTGGCAATGGAACAGTAATAGTCACATAGTCTTTAAATTTGAGGTTTCTAAGATTGTTACTTCCTCCTTGATAGTCAGATATTTTTCCCGACTTGTAAAAGCTATGGAGGAAATAACTTAGATACTTAGGATAAACCATTGATGAAGGTCGAATAAGGCGAAAAAAGTTTGTGCACACCTTTTCAACACCTGGATGCTGGGAAAGTGCAGCCTTATCAATTAAGACAGTCCTTCCAACCGGCTGCTCAGGCCCCCCTCCAGATATTTCAACAAGAATATCGCCTTCAATTAGCGCTCGCTTCTCAAGGCTCGACTTCTTGATCTTCCTTAATGCGGCTGTTTGCCCTTTTTCCTCCTCCCATCTCTTGATTTCAGAGGCGCGAATACACCGAACAGCAACATAGTCAGGATCATCGAAAGATTCATCTTTCCCCCAATCGCCTCCCAAAGCGAAGGCAATAAGGTTTTCCAGACTTGTTTCTTTCCATCCAGCAGGCAAGCTTACCTCTGTCACGCCACCAACTCCCGATTCAATTCCTCAATCACCCCATCCATCTGATCCCCAAACAACTGATACATTCTCCCCAGGCCACCTTTGCTGTCAAAGGGCGCCATTTCCAGGTCGTCGCGCTCCAGGTGGAAGGAGCTGGTAATGTGATCGCGGATCAGGGTGAGCCAGGTCATTTGTTCCTCGTTGAATTTTTCGCCGGCGCCGCTGTGGCGCTGGAAGATCCAGCGCTTGAAGTTTTCCTTTACGGTGGCGGTGAAAGGGGTGATTTCTTTGTCCAGACCGCAAACTCGGCGGATAAGGGAGACTAACGCGGTTAGTTCAGACACTGGATTCCCGCCTTCGCGGGAATGACGGGTGTTGTCTAGGTGTTCGTAGGCTGCCCAGACTCTGAGCGGAGCCAGCTTGGGCCTGTCCTGTTGCAGGGCGTCGAGCAGGGTTCTGATCATCTCAAAAGTGACTTCACTGCGACGGGCCGGGGTCTGGAAGTAGATGGTCAGGGCTTCGATCTGGTCGCGGTTCTGGTTGAGATAGTCGGCAAAGTCCTGTACCAGGGCTTCGGCGTTGGCCCGGGTTTCACCGGCCCACTCCGCTTTCAGCACTTCGTCCAGGTCTTCGTGGACGATGGTCTGTTCCTTTTCGCGGCGGATAGTGTCTAGCAGTTCGATCAGTTCGCCATTGAAGACTTTGGCGGCCTCCCCTACCAGTTGATCGCGGGCTTTGTCCCGGGCGTCGTCGCCGGGGTTGCTGTCCGCCGGTACCCGGGCGATTTCGCAGGCTTTCTGTTCCACTACGTCCGGGTTGATGGCATTGAACAGTTCACCAACAATCAGGGTCAGTGGCGTGCCGCCGGCTTTTTCGCTGATGCGGGCTCGGTCTTTGTCGTCCAGTTGTTTGTCCAGGCGGGCCAGGCGACCGGCCAGGGAGGAGACGCTGTCCTCGTCGCGGGCGGCGCCCATCATTACGCCCATGGCCAGTTCTTTCAGGGAGATGCCGGGTTTGGTGATCAGCGGCTGGCTGGCGGTTTTTACGGATTGGGTAACGCCGATGGCATCGACGATGACGTAGTGGGTCTTGGCGCTGTTGGCGGAGGGGGTGACTTTTTTCAGGCCGTCCTTGTCCAGGGTGCGGGTGCCGCGGCCCTTCATCTGCTCGAAGTAGTTCTTGCTTTTCACGTCACGCATGAAGAGCAGGCATTCCAGCGGGCGCACGTCGGTGCCGGTGGCAATCATGTCCACGGTGACGGCTATACGCGGATCGTAGTCGTTGCGGAACTGGTTGAGCACGGATTTGGGGTCGTCCGCGTTGTGTGTGATCTTCTTGCAGAAGGCGTTGCTCTCGCCTAATTCCTCGCGCACGGTGTGGATGATGTCGTCGGCGTGGCTGTCGGTTTTGGCGAAGATCAGGGTTTTGGGCACTTCCTGTCGGCCGGGGAAGATGTCCGGCAGTTTGTCCCTGAAGGTGCGGATGACGGTGCGTATCTGGTCCGGATTGACGATGTCTCTGTCCAACTGCTTGGAACTGTAGACTTCGTCTTCGTCCTGGGTTTCCCAGCGGTGCTTACGGGTGAGGCGTTCGCGTTTCTCTACCTGTTGGCTGGCTTCGATCACGCCGCCGCTTTTGGTCTTCTGGGTTTCGATCAGGTAGACCTCGTTGCCCACGTTGACGCCATCGGCGACGGCCTTTTCATGGTCGTATTCGCTGACCACATTCTTTTTGAAGAAGCCGTAGGTGCGGTTATCCGGGGTAGCGGTAAGGCCAATCAGGTAGGCGTCGAAGTATTCGATCACCTGCCGCCAGAGGTTGTAGATGGAGCGGTGGCATTCGTCGATGATGATGAAATCGAAGAATTCCGGGGGGATCTTTTCGTTGTAAACCACCGGCAGGGGCTCTTTTTTCAGGCCCTTTTTTTCGGCCGGGTTGTCTTCTTCGGTGGCTTCATCCAGTTCTTCACCCTTGAGCAGCGAGTACATGCGCTGGATGGTGCTGATGCATACCTGGCTGTCGCTGGCCACAAAAGAGGACTTGAGCCGCTGCACTGTGTACAGCTCGGTGAATTTGCGGTTGTCATCATTGGGAACATAGGCCATGAATTCCTGCTCTGCCTGTTCACCCAGGTTTTTGGTATCCACCAGAAACAGGATGCGCTTGGCCCTGGCGTGCTTGAGCAGGCGGTAGGCGGCGGTGATGGCCGTATAGGTTTTACCGGAACCGGTAGCCATTTGCACCAGGGCGCGGGGTTTATCCTCCTTGAAGGACGCTTCCAGGTTATTGATGGCCTTGATCTGGCAGTCGCGCAGGCCATCGGTATTGAGCGGTGGCAGGCTTTTCAACCCCTCTCGCAAAGTGCTCTGGCTGTCGTCCAGGCGCTCCTGCCAGCGGGCCAGCTCTTCCGGGCGGGGGAAGTGGAAGATTTCCCGCGAGCGCGGGGCGGGATCGCGGCCATTGGTGAAGCGGGTGATGGCGCCAGTGCTCTGGTAGATGAACGGCAGGGGTGCCTTGTTGTTGATCCACTTGAGCCGGGCGTTGGCGTAGCCCTCGGCCTGCTCTTCGGCGCCAGTGATCTTGTGGCCCCAGTCTTCCGGTTTGGCCTCGATCACCCCCACGGCCTTGCCTTCGACGAACAGCACATAGTCCGCCGGGCCCACGTCGGTCTGGTATTCGCGCACCGCTACGCCGGGGCCGGCATGGGGGTTGAGTTGCTTCTTGCTCTGCACCAGCCAACCGGCCTGGCCGAGTTGGCGATCTATGCGGTCGCGGGCGCGCTGTTCGGGGTTCTGGTTAGGGGTTTCCGTGGCCATGCAAAACAGTATTCTTGTGACGTTATTCTCAGTTTGCCCCATAGGTTATGCGAGGCGGCGCTTTGGCGCAATTGGCCACGGAAAGTGTTATCGCGGCATGCCCCCTCCCTGAATCGTGCTAGCCGCCATTGTCAGGGGATACTCACATCCAAAGTACGGGGCCTTACTGCTACAACTTTATACCTCTACCGCTACCCGCTGCAGCCCCGAAGCGGCGGGCAGCGCCCAATCGATAGGCACCTCTCCGCGTTCCCGTAAATAGGCATTGGCCTGCGAAAACGGCCGGGTGCCGAAGAACCCCCGATGCGCCGACAGCGGCGAGGGGTGCGGGGCACGCAGCACCAGGTGTTTGTTGCGATCGATAAAGGCGCCTTTCTTCTGCGCGTAGCTGCCCCAGAGAATAAACACCAGCCCTTCCCGCTGCTCCGCCAGTGCGTGTACGGCGGCATCAGTAAACTGCTCCCAACCGCGTCCCTGATGCGCACCGGCTTTACTCTCCTCGACCGTGAGCGTTGCATTCAGCAATAATACGCCCTGCTCCGCCCAAGGCTGCAGGCAGCCATGGTTGGGCGGCGCGATATCCAGATCGGATTGCAGCTCTTTATAGATATTCTGCAGTGAAGGTGGAATACGTACGCCAGGCATGACCGAAAAGCAGAGCCCGTGGGCCTGGCCCGCTCCGTGGTAGGGATCCTGGCCGAGTACGACCACCTTTACCTGATCGAAAGGTGTGGAATTAAAGGCGTTGAAAATCTGGCCACCGGGCGGGAAGATGTTTTTACCCGCCTGCTTTTCCTGCTGTAAAAACTGACGCAACTCTGCCATGTAGGGTTTGTTGAATTCCGATTCCAGCACCGAATACCAGCTCGGCTCTATTTTGACGGTGTGGGAATTTTGCATATTCGTACTTTCCGAAATCTTAAGCGCACGAGATGGATTCGCCTGGGGCTTATCCACCGTACAGGTTATTGAGGACGGTGAGGCTCTAAAGAACCTTGTGAATTTGCTGGCGCAATACCGGTACCACTTCCTCTTCAAACCATGGTCGACGCTTTAGCCAGAGGGTATTTCTCGGGCTCGGATGCGGCAGGGGAAACAGTTTGTGGGGCAGTGCATCGGCGAAGTGGCGCACGTTCTCGGTTATGCTGCCATACCAGTGTGGGAGATAGTAGCGCTGGGCATACTGGCCGATCAGCAGGGTCAGTTGGATATCGGGCAATTCCGCCAGCAATCGCGCGTGCCAGGTAGGCGCGCACTCCGGCCGCGGCGGCAGATCGCCGCCTTTGCCGCGGCCGGGATAACAGAATCCCATGGGGATAATGGCAACCTGGGAGGCGTCGTAAAAGGTTTCCCGATCTACCTGCAGCCAGTCCCGCAGACGGTCTCCGGACGGATCATTCCAGGGAATACCCGTCTCGTGCACCCGGGTACCCGGCGCCTGACCGACGATCAGGACTCTTGCGGAGCGGTCCGCACTCAACACCGGATGCGGACCGAGCGGCAGATATTCTTCGCACAGCCTGCAGGCGCGCACTTCTTCCAACAGCTTGATCAGCCTGCGATCACTCAAAATACGAACCACTACTCGGGATGTGCCAGCTGCATCAGCAGGCCGCGCCGATCATCCGGCGCGCTGACACGCCCCACACCGTTGTTGTCCAGCACGATAAAGATACCGGCATCATTGATTGCCAGCCCCTCAGCCTTGGCGTAGGTCCGCTCCAGGTAAGCCTTCTCGGGGGACTCTTCCACGTGACGATAACGGATACACCACTGGGCAGTCAGATTGTCGAACGAGCGTCGGCAGACTGCGTACGCGTTGCGCTCCAGGGTGTAGAGACCACCGCGATAAAAAGCGAGACCGGTTACATCTTCGGAGCGACCATAAAAGTCCAGGCCCGCACCCGGCAGGTCATGGTACTCACTTCCCTCAATGTCTCCGTCCCGAAGATGTAACAGACCACGGGGTTCCCGCTCCAGCGCAATCCAGAAATCGCCACCGACTTTAACTACTCCTTCGCTCTCGCCGTTGAACTTCTGCAGGTATCCATTTGCCCGCGCAGACTCTGACCACCTTTGTGGCAGCCAGCGGCCGCGAAGAGTTTCACCACTATACCGCTCACCCGACCCCGAAAACGTCACCAGACGATTATGACGCTCGCTCAGCAGGTAAACGCCATCTTCGTCACAGGTAATCCCTTCAAAGTCCATCCGCCCCTGAAAGTTCGCGTAGTGTATGGCACGCGTCTTCAGGGAAACGGGTTGATCCCGGGGCAGATCCGGTGGCGCAAACAGGGTCCGCTGCACCAGCGGCACCTGCTCCTGCCCGTTTTGCGGCAAAAGTCGGTAATAGCGGTCGGAAAATTTATCCGCAACTGCCAGCAACTCTCCATTGCAAAAGCTGAGACCCGAAATATCCAGGCCCTCGCTGCCATCAATCCACCAGCTGTTCAGCAATGTTGCGTCACTTACGGGTACCGTCTGAGCACCAGCCTGCGAGCACAACCCTAACATGGCGGCAACCAGACAACGGCACGACTTCAAAGTGAACAAACGGTACCCTCCTGTGCGTATCAATCGCGGAAATTGTTAAACTGCAGAGGCTGCTCCAGTTCCTTACCACGCAACATGGCGATGACCTGTTGTAGGTCGTCACGCTTCTTGCCGGTCACCCGGACCTGATCACCTTGAATAGAGGCCTGCACCTTCAGTTTCTCTTCCTTGATGATTTTAATGATCTTTTTTGACAGTTCTTTGTCGAGACCATTTTTCAGGGACACCGGGATCTTGACCTGCTTGCCGGACTGCTCCTCATCGCCCACTTCCATCGCCAATGGATCAATATCGCACTTGATCAGGGCCGCCCGCAGCATATCGACCATCTGGTGCACCTGCATATCGGACTCGGCGCGCAGCACCAGGGAGAACTCGGACATCTCTACTTCCGCGTCCACACCCTTGAAGTCAAATCGATTGGTGATGGTGCGGTTTACCTGATCCACCGCATTGGTCAACTGGTGTTTATCTACTTCGGATACGATATCGAATGAAGGCATAATCAGCTTCCTGTTCCTGTGATGACCCCTTCAACGGGGTTAGATTATTTCCAGACTTGCGACTGCACCTCGACGCTCTGCGCATCACTGGCCAGCCAGACCTGAGCATCCTGGATGGTGGCGTTCAGATCCATATTGCGTGCCGCCAGGCCGGCGAGTGCATCGCAGGTCTCCGGCGGCAGAAAAAATACATTCAGATTGCGGTAGCGCTGCACAGCGCTTTCCAGCTTCTGCCACCAAACCGGAGCAGTGCGTTGACCGTAGGCATAGACCGTCACCCGGTCTGCGCGGGCACAAGCTTTACGAATCCGGTCTTCAGCGGGTACACCCACTTCGATCCAGTGCTCGATCTCGCCGCTCAGGCTGTGTTGCCACAGATCCGCCTCATCATCGCTGGAAAGACCGCGGGTAAACGCCAGCTGGTCGTGGGCGTTCAGCGCGAAGGCCAGCAGACGCACCATCATGCGCTCGTCCGTTTCCGACGGGTGCCGGGCGAGGGTCAAACCGTGCTCGGCGTAATAATCCCGGTCCATATCCGCAATCTGCAGCCGGGCTTTGAAGATCGTCGCTTTAAGTGCCATTACATCCCTCAGGAAAAAAGACCTGCCTTGAGCCGCCGGATAGACGACTATTATTGTCAGGTTCGGAGCCAACAGGGATGAACGGTATGAGCGCTGCACCTGCAGGAAAACGTTGTTTCGGCCAGCACCGCGCCTGGCAGACTATGGTACTGATGCTAGTCATGGTTAGCCTCAGCGGCTGCGGCATCAATAACATCCCCACCTATGACGAGAACGTCAAGGCCAACTGGGCCCAGGTGCAAAACCAGTACCAGCGCCGGGCGGACCTGATCCCCAACCTGGTAAAAACCGTCAAGGCGTATGCCGCCCACGAACGGGAAACCCTGGAGGCAGTCACCGAGGCCCGCGCCAAGGTCAACTCCATGCAGGTGGACAGCAACATCATCAATGACCCGGCAAAGCTGCAGCAGTTCGAGGCGGCCCAGTCCCAGCTCAGCAGCGCCCTGTCACGGTTGATGGTCGTGGTTGAACGCTACCCGGACCTGAAAGCCAATCAGAACTTCCTCGCGCTGCAGTCCCAGCTGGAAGGCACCGAGAACCGCATCAGTGTCGCCCGGCGGGATTATATCGCCGCAGTGGAGCGCTACAACCGCGAGATCCGCACTTTTCCGGGGCGCATCTGGCACGCCGTCCTTTACAGCGACATGCCAATCCGCGATACCTTTGAAGCTACCAGCGAAGATGCGGAAAAAGCGCCGGAAGTCGACTTCCAATAGTCGTTAACCCAGAATCGCTCATCATTTTCGCCAGCGGGAGCACTTCATGCCGGTCCGACGGATCGCTCTGGTTATTGTGGCCTGTACCGCGCTGCTCTGGGCGGCACTGGCCACTGCCGACGTCAAGTTTCCGACCCTGTCCGGCCGGGTAGTGGACAATGCCAACCTGCTCAGCCAGAGCACCCGCTATCAACTGACGGAAATGCTCCAGCAGCAGGAAAAGCAGACCAGCAATCAGATCGTGGTGGTCACCCTGCCGGACCTCCAGGGGCTGACTATTGCGGAGTACGGTTACCAGCTCGGCCGCCACTGGAAAATCGGCCAGAAAGACAAAGACAACGGCGTACTGCTGATTGTCGCGCCTGCCGAACGCGAGGTCCGCATTGAGGTCGGCTACGGGCTCGAAGGTGCACTTACCGATGCACTCTCCGCCAACATCATCCATACCAAGATTCTGCCCCAATTCCGTACCGGCAATTTCGACGGCGGCGTGATGGCGGGTGTGGAATCCATTATCGCCGCGATCAAAAACGAATATGTGCCGGAACCCACGGAGGACAGCGGTGATCGGCGCCTGGCGATACTTGTAGGTCTTTTCCTGCTCCTGGTCATGCTGCAGATATTCGGTTCCTCGGTCTTGGGGGCACCGTCTACCGGGACTTATCGGCGCGGGCGCTATGGCGGCTACTACGGAGGCGGGGGCTTTGGCGGCGGAGGCTATGGGGGCGGATTTGGAGGCGGCGGATTCGGAGGCGGCGGTGGCGGCTTTGGTGGCGGCGGAGCTTCCGGTGGCTGGTAATACAATTTCCAATCGAATTCAGGTTCTTGCGACAACCCACAACAATGAACGGACACTCCAGATGTTGAATGCAGCTGAAAGGCGCAAGCTGGCAGAAACTATCAAGGAGGTGGAAAGCCGCACCGATGCAGAAGTGGTGACGGTACTTGCCCACCAATCAGATAATTATCTGTATATATCCACCCTGTGGGCGGCGTTTCTCTCCCTGCTTCTCGCACCGCTGATACAGCTTCTCCCCTGGTGGATAGAGTATTCGCAGGTCTTCACCCTGCAATGGCTGCTGTTTATTGCCCTCGCCGTACTTTTCCGCTGGCGCCGCCTGACCATGCTGCTGGTACCCAAAAAAGTAAAATTCTGGCGCGCGTCCAATCTCGCCCGACGCCAGTTTCTGGAGCATGAACTGCACAGCACTAAAAACCGGTTGGGGTTGCTGATATTCGTCTCCCAGGCGGAACATTACGTGGAGATACTTGCCGATCGAGGGCTGGCGGAGCAGATCACGGATGAAACCTGGCAGGAAGTGGTAGAGAATTTTATCCGCGAGATTAAAAAGAATAAGACACCGGGCGCGTTCATTCACTGCGTAGAACGATGCGGCGAGCTGCTCGAAGAGGCCGCGCCCGCCACAGTGATCAAGAATGAACTACCCAACCACCTTGTCGTTCTATAATCAGGCAACACGCGCCAGATCTGCACAAATCGCGAGGCCGCTCATATGTCGAAAAATCATCCGTCGCCGGGCACCTTCCCTGCCCGCAGTTTCGCCCTGATCGCGGCTGGGCTTATGGCCGTCGCGCTCATCGGCGTTACTTTTGCCTGGCCGGGCGTTGCGGAGCGAGCAGAAAGCAACAGCACGGACGGCAGTATCCCCAGCTCCGATGAAGAAAAGAACGCGCTTTCCATTCACCAGCGGGTTCAGCAACTGGAGTCCACACTGGAGCGAACCCTGAAAATCCAGGGCCAACTGCTGGAGTTGGTCAACGAACTGAACAGTAAAGTTGACCCTACATCCGAAGATCAAAGCACCCGCCATGTTTCCGCCACCCCGCCGCCCCGGGAGCACCGCCAGCAACATCACAATCGCGCCGTCGACCGTTTCCAGCGACAGCGGGAGCATCAGATCCGCACCTTAACAGAAGCCGGCTTCAGCCATGAACGCGCCAGTTTTATCGTCGACCGGCAAGAGCGGGTGTATTACGAGCAAATGCAGCTCTCCTACCAATACCGTTACCTGGAAGACAAAACGTCGCAGGAAGCGCGGGATTTGCAGGAGAAAATCCACACCCACAGCAATCCGCGCCGGGTGCTGGAACAGGAGTTAAGCAGCGAGGAATTCGACCGCTACCTGGAAGCCTATGGCGGGCGTACGGAGTTTCAGATTGGCGACTTACTGGAGGCCGCCCCCGCTTACCAGGCAGGACTGCGCCCCGGCGACAAGATCATTCGCTACAACAATCAGCGGGTTTTCCATATGGGAGATTTGCGCTCACAGGTCTACCAGGTAGCGCCAGGAGAAAATGTGGCAGTGGAAATCCAGCGCGACGGCAGCTCTTCCACCGAAACCATTTATATTCCCGCGGGGCCACTGGGCATTCGGGGGTAGACGACCCTGCCCCGAACAAAAAAGGCGATGCCCCGAACCGGGCATCGCCTTTTTTTTGCATCAATACCGTCGCAACTATTCTGCGGCGACTTCCGGACGCATATGCGGGAACAGCAGTACGTCGCGAATAGACGGCGAGTCCGTCAGCAGCATCACCAGGCGGTCGATACCGATCCCTTCACCGGCGGTGGGCGGCAGGCCGTATTCCAGAGCGCGGATATAGTCTGCATCGTAGTGCATGGCCTCATCGTCGCCCGCATCTTTTTCAGCCACCTGCGCCTGGAAGCGCTCGGCCTGATCTTCCGCATCGTTCAGCTCCGAGAAGCCGTTGGCGATTTCGCGGCCGCCGACGAAAAATTCGAAACGTTCGGTCACGAACGGATTGCTGTCGTCGCGACGGGCCAGCGGTGACACTTCGGTGGGGTATTCGGTGATGAACGTCGGCTGATCCAGGCGGTGCTCAACGGTCTTTTCAAAGATCTCGATCTGCACTTTGCCGAGACCCCAGATATCCTTGAGCGGTATCTCGAGCTTTTCCGCCACGGCGCGGGCGCTGTCGAGGTTGTCGATATCCGATGCGCTGAGCTCCGGATTGAACTTGAGGATGGAGTCGAACACGCTGATACGATCGAACGGTTTGGCAAAGTCGTAACTGCTGCCCTGATACTCGACGGTGGTGCTACCGAGGACGTCGGTACAGATACCGCGCAACATGGATTCGGTGAGGTCCATGAGGTCGTTGTAGTCCGCGTACGCCTGGTAGAACTCGAGCATGGTGAACTCGGGGTTGTGGCGAGTGGACAGACCTTCGTTGCGGAAGTTGCGGTTGATTTCGTACACGCGCTCAAAACCGCCGACTACGAGGCGCTTGAGATAGAGTTCCGGCGCGATACGCAGGTACATGTCGATGTCGAGCGCGTTGTGGTGGGTGACAAACGGACGCGCGGTGGCGCCGCCGGGAATGACCTGCAGCATGGGGGTTTCCACTTCCATGAAGTGGCTTTTGTTCAGGAAGCTGCGGATGTAGCTGATCACTTCGGAGCGGATGCGGAAGACGTCGCGGGATTCCGGGGTGGCAATCAGATCTACGTAGCGCTGGCGGTAGCGCATTTCCTGGTCGGCGATGCCGTGGAATTTTTCCGGCAGTGGGCGCAGGGCTTTGGTGAGCAGGCTGTACTCTTCGCAGTTGACGTAGAGGTCGCCTTTGCCGGATTTGTGCAATTTGCCTTTGACGCCGACGATGTCGCCGATGTCCCAGGTTCCCCATTGTTCTTTGATATCTTTTTGGGTGGTTTTGTCGGCGTACAGTTGGATGCGGCCGGAGACGTCCTGGATGACCATGAAGGGGCCGCGCTTGGCGAGGATACGGCCGGCAACGCTGGCGACGTTGTTTTCGCCTTCCAGTTCTTCTTTGGTTTTTTCACCAAACTCCTGTTGCAGGTCGGCGGCGAGGTGTTCGCGGCGGAAGCTGTTCGGGAAGGCGTTGCCCTTCTCGCGCATGGCGCTGAGTTTGGCGCGGCGCTCGGCGATCAGTTTGTTTTCGTCTTGCGGAGTTGGTGTGTTGCTCATGATCTATCACACGTATTGATGTTTGGAGTTTTGGACTTCGTAGCTTGTTTTGAGCTCTGTCTGGGCACCGTGGCGGTGAAACACCGGGTATCCCTTTTCGAAACCGCTGTTAATACATCCCTGTACGCTGCGGCGGCGACGTCCCTGTCGCCGACGCTTTCGAAAAGGGATACCCGGCGCTCCACCTTCGCTTCGAAGTAATTGGCTTCGTAAGTGAATAATGGAACCCGAATACTTGAGGTTATAGCCCGGCTTTCAGGCTCGCCTCAATAAACTGATCCAGGTCCCCGTCCAGCACTGCCTGACAGTTGCTAGTCTGGACGCTGGTACGCAGGTCTTTGATACGCTGATCGTCCAGAACGTAGGAGCGGATCTGGCTGCCCCAGCCGATGTCGGATTTGCTTTCTTCCAGCGCCTGCTTTTCCGCATTGCGCTTTTGCATTTCCTGTTCGTAGAGTCGGGCCCGCAGCATTTTCCACGCTTTGTCGCGGTTCTGGTGCTGGGAGCGTTCGCTCTGACAGGCGACGACGATACCGCTGGGTTCGTGGGTCAAGCGTACCGCGGAGTCGGTTTTGTTGACGTGCTGACCACCGGCGCCGGAGGCGCGATAGGTATCTTCACGCACCTGGGATTTGTCCACTTCCACTTCGAAGTTGTCGTCGATCTCGGGAGAGACGAAGACGGAGGTGAAGGAGGTGTGGCGGCGGTTGCCGGAGTCGAACGGGCTTTTTCGTACCAGGCGGTGTACGCCGGTTTCGGTGCGCAGCCAGCCAAAGGCGTATTCGCCTTCGAAGTGGATGGTGGCGCTTTTGATGCCCGCGACATCACCCGCGGAGGCTTCCTCGAGGGTGGTTTTAAAGCCGTGGGCTTCGCCCCAGCGCAGGTACATGCGCAGCAGCATTTCGGCCCAGTCCTGGGCTTCGGTGCCGCCGGAACCGGACTGGATGTCCAGGTAGGCGCTGTTGGCGTCGGTCTCGCCGGAGAACATGCGGCGGAATTCGAGGGTTTCCAGTTGCTGCTGGAGGCCCTCGAGTTCGCTGGCTACCTCGTTGACGGAGTCTTCGTCGCCCTCTTCCACTGCCATTTCGAGCAGTTCGCGGCTGTCACTGATGCCGCTGTCGAGGTTTTCGATGGTTTTGACCACGGCTTCCAGAGAGGCGCGCTCGCGGCCCAGGTCCTGGGCGCGGTCGGGATCCTCCCAGACGCTGGGTTCTGCCAGTTCCAGCTCGACTTCGGTCAGGCGTTCTTTCTTGGCAGCGTAGTCAAAGATACCCCCTGAGAACGTCGGTGCGTTCTTCGAGGTCATTCAATTGATTGAGAAGCGGATTGATTTCCATAGGGTCTGCGGGCTTCTGTCTGTTTAAGCGGCCGCGCATTCTACCTCAGGAAGGCGGCAGAATTAAGTGGCAGTCACTGGCGCTGATTCACGGGAATCTTGAGCATCTACAAGAATCGGCGCTAGAATGGCCTGACCAATATAAAGTTAATATCAGGCCAATTATTAGATGGAGCTGTCGTTATGGTGAGCCGCTTTCTCTCTTCCCGGCGTTTGACGAAACGCATCAGCCAAGGTGCAGCCTTGAGCCTCCTTACTCTGGTATCGGCTTCAGCGTGCGCCGAAAACGCCCGCTACGACGCTGTCGTGGGTACAGAGACGGACAGGGCGACCGCAACCGCGGTTTACCCAACGATCACCGCAGCCCTGTCGGCGGCACCGAGAAACGCCGATGACGCTTACACGATCTATATTCCCGAGGGCCGCTACGAAGAAAAACTGCTGATCGACAAGCCGAATGTCCACCTGATTGGTGCCGGCCGCGACAGCACGGTAATCACTTACGGGGACTATGCCGGCAAGGCCGACCCACAGACCGGAGAACCGATGGGGACGTTTGCGACCGCGACCCTGACCGTTGACGCGATGGACTTTCGCGCGGAGCACCTGACCATCGAGAACAATTTCGACTTTCTCGCCTCCGACGCCCTGGCCAAGGATCACACCGATAAGGTAAACGGTACCCAGGCAGTTGCTCTGGAAGTCAGTCTGAACAGCGACCGCTCGGCCTTTCGCAATGTTCGCCTGCTCGGTTATCAAGACACGCTGTTTGTACAGGCGGGACGCAGCTATTTCGTCGACAGTGTGATTGAAGGCAATGTTGATTTCATTTTCGGCGCGGGCCAGGCGCTGTTCGAAAACTCGGACATCGTCACCCGCCCCCGCGGCAGTAAACGCGCCAATGTGGGTTATGTGACCGCCCCAAGCACCGATATCAACAATGAGTTCGGCCTGGTATTTCTCAACAGCCGCCTGCTGAAAGCGGAAGGCGTTCCCGCCAACTCATCCCCGCTGGGCCGCCCGTGGCATCCCACCACCACTTTCCCCGACGGCCGCTACGCGGATCCGGATGCGATTGGTTCGGCGGTGTTCATCAACACTTACATGGACGACCACATCACCACCGATGGCTGGGCCTCCATGCGCGGCACCAGCCGTGACGGCACCAAAAGCACGGTGTTTACCCCGGAAGATTCCCGCTTCTTCGAGTTCCAGAGTCACGGACCCGGCGCAGAGCGCAACAGCAAGCGTCGCCAGCTGACGGAGAAAGAGGTCAGGCAATATTCCCGGGAACGGATACTGGCAGGTTGGGAACCGCCGTTCACTGCGGGAAGCTGATCGGTCACAGGGACATGGCCAGCGGTCTATTGGCCGCTGGCCAGTTGATTAAGGATCGCGCACTCGGGCGAGTCGTCACCGGTACAATTGTCGGCCAGTGCGCGCAAATTTTTGCGCATTTCCTGCAGCGTCTTCATCTGCGCTTCCACTTGCTGCAGCTTCTCCTCCACCAGAACTTTGGCATCGTGGCTGCGCCGTGCAGGATCCTGATACAGCGCGAGCAAGCCCCGCACTTCCTCGACGGAAAAGCCACAGGCGCGAGCGCGTTGAATAAACTGAAGCAGGGCCAGGTCAGCACTACTGTACTCTCGATACCCGTTCTCGCTACGGGATGGCACTATGAGCGCTACCGATTCATAGTATCGTAATGCTTTGGTGCTGAGCCCGGAGCGCCGGGCGGCTTGGGAAATATTCATGGGAAATCCCTCCAGCAATATTTGCTACTGGAGGATTTTCAGGGTTACCCCGGGGGTAAGGTCAACAGGTTTGTCGCGACTCAGTACTCTCTTGGCGCGGATGGCGGCACACTCGGGCAATCGGAAAATTCGTACTTCCCCGTTTTCGCAGGATCAAATCCCAGCTGCAGGGCGCTGTCGAGGAAACTCGCCGGAATACGGTGCAGCAACAGATTGCCGGTGGCACCACCGCAGACGCTGGGATACATGCGGTCGGTGCGTACCCCACAGCGGGATTCCTGTACCTTAATGCCGTTTTCCGCCAGGTGCTTGCCACTTTGCTCCAGGGACTTACCGCCCCCCTCACACTGGCGATCTCCCCGTGCCTCCTGAACCCAGATATTGGAATCACCTTGCACTGCCATCTTGCCCTCCTGCTTATCCGTCCCCGACACGGCGTCGCCTTTGCCGCCTGCGCCGCTGGCAGCGTCATTGCCACTACCATTCGCATCCGCCGAGGGTGTCGCGGACTCGGCTCCGGACTCAGGCGTCGGATCGACGTCAGAGTTGCCCCCTCGCCCATCACACGCCCATAGTGTACTCAGCAAAACGATTGCAAAGATTCCCCTGATATAGACGCCCATGTCTCTTGCAGCCATGCCTGTGTGTCCCGTATGTATATTCCAGTAGCCTACCCTGTCAGCTTAGCGCGAGCCAGCCCCCCACGCCCAGCATCAATGTGCCAGCGATCCGGTTTAACAGGCGGACATTCTCACCTCGATGCAAAAGCTTACTCAATGCACGACCACCGGACGCATAAATCAGCATACAGCTGAATTCCAGGGTCAGTATGATGGTTACCAGTACCGCAAGCTGGGGGAGCAACGGCGCTTGCTGATTGATAAACGGCGGCAGCAACGCGATAAAGAAAGCCCAGCCTTTGGGGTTTGCGACCGCCGTTACAAAACCCTGCACAGCCAATGCCACTGCGCTGACTTTTGCAGTGTTTTCACCACCTCCTTCCATCAGCACGAGACGACCGCGCGCACGCCACATTTGAATCCCCAAATAGGCAAGATAGGTAGCGCCAACATATTTAAACACCTGGAAAGCTGTCGGATGCTTCAACATCAGGGCCGCCAGGCCGAGCACTGCCGCCAAAGCGACAGTTGCCACACCAAGCAGCTCGCCCAACATCATCCACAGAGTACGTCGCACGCCAATACTCATCCCCAGAGTGAGCGCCAGCGTCATGCACATCCCCGGCGTAATGGAGACGAAAAAGAACGTGGGCACAAACAGTGCCAGTACGGATAACTCGATTGCGCCCATATTCAGTGGTGACTCCCGGCGTGGGTTCCGTAGCGGCTGAGCAGCATGCCAGAAAGCATCAGGCCGCACCCGAGCAGCTCGTAGCCGGTAAAGACTTCACTCAGAATCAGCCACCCCGCCAACAGGGCAAATACCGATTCCAGACTCATGATCACAGTGGCATGAGAGGTGGCCGCGTGACGCAAACCTAAAAGCTGGAACGTAAATGCCACCGCGGTAGAAAAAATCATCATGTAAGCGATTGGCCAGGCGGCATCTACCGCCCCCTGCAACGTCGCCTGCTCCACCAGCAGCGAAGCGAGCGCCGAGAACAGGCCACAGAAAAGAAACTGGATTGCCGCCAGCCGCAAGGCGTGATATCGACTTACCAGCCGATCTGCCGTCAGCACCTGGATGGCAAAGGCAAACGCGCCTGCGAACACCAGCAGATCGCCAATCATCTGCGACTCTTGAGAGAAATCCCCCAGCACATAAAGCCCCGACAATGCCAGCCCCATCCCGGCCCAGGTCCAGCGATTGGTCGCCAGCCCGAACGAGAGCCCGATCAGTGATACCAGCAACATTTCCATGCCGGAAATAAATCCGGCGCGGCCAGCACTGGTATAGACCAGCCCCCACTGCTGTAGCGCAGCGCCTAGGAACAGCCAGAAGCCCAGCATCGCACCGCCGCCCATACAGTCGCGCCAACGGCTTTTGACCGCAGCGCCCTTCTCCGGTGTTGCCACCTCACGGCGGGACGACAGCCAGTACACCAGCGGTATCAGAATCAGGCCACCGAGCAGGAATCGCCAGGCATTGAAGGCCAGTGGCGGCATATGTGCCATCGCCATTTTCTGTGGCACAAAAGCAATGCCCCAGAACAGGGCGGCACACAACAGTAACAGTTCGGCTTTTGCCTGCTTTTCTTTCATACAATCAGATCCAGGTACATCATTTCAGATTCGGACAAGCCGAACTCCGCTGAATCAACGGCGGATAGTCAGAGCGGCTCCAGGTGGCTGACCATCAATTGCAACGACTGGCGGCCGCGAAATTCATTGATATCCAGTTTGAAGGCCAGGCGCACCCGGTCCACCGCTGCCGGCCACTGATCCGTATCAATATTGAAGGCAATGGCGTCAATGGCCTGTTGCGGCGCAGCCGCCGGCGCCACGGTCATTTTCAGGTGACGCTCACCGACAATACGCTGCTGCAGCAACAGGAATTCACCATCAAATTCCGGTTCGGGAAACGCCTGCCCCCAGGGTGCGCAGGCGCGTAAGATGGCCGCGGTTTCCATGGAGAATTCTGCCGGTTGCAACTCACCATCAGAATCAATCACGGCCTGCAGTTGGGTTTCGGAAATTCTGCTGCGGACCGCCGCTTCAAAAGCATCGGTAAAAGCCGCCAGGTTTTCTGCCGGCAGGCTCAACCCTGCCGCCATGGCGTGACCGCCAAACTTGCTGATCAGGTGCGGGTGAGTGGCGGCCACATCGCTCAACGCGTCGCGAATGTGCAAACCGGGAATCGAGCGCGCAGAGCCTTTTACCAGGCCATTGTCCCCATCGGCGAAGGCGATCACCGGGCGATGGAATTTTTCCTTGATGCGACTGGCGAGAATACCGACAACCCCCTGATGCCATTCACCGTCGTAAAGACACAGGCTCCACGGCAATTCGGCGCCGTCCAGCTGCAGCTTTTCCAGTGCGGCCATGGCCTCCCGCTGCATACCGGCTTCAATGGCCTTGCGATCCCGATTGAGGCCGTCCAGTTCTGCCGCCAGTTCCCGCGCCTCCTGCGGATCCTGGGTCAGCAGACAGCGGATACCGGTGCCGATATCATCCAGACGTCCGGCGGCATTGATACGCGGCCCGAGGATAAAACCGATATCCGTAGTGGAAAGCCGAGACCGATCCCGCCCCGCTACATCCATCAACGCCTGGATTCCGGGGCGACAGCGGCCGGCGCGAATACGGGCGATTCCCTGATGCACCAGTACGCGATTATTCTGATCCAGCGGCACCAGATCTGCCACGGTCCCCAGCGCCACCAGATCCAGGTATTCCGCCATATTCGGCGCGGCAATACCGGTTTCCTCAAACCACCCCTGCTGTTGCAAGACGCTCTTCAGGCGACTGAGAAGATAGAAAATCACGCCGACACCGGCGAGGTTTTTACTGGGGAAATCGCAATCTGGCTGGTTGGGATTGACGATGGCATCTGCCTCGGGCAATTCACTGCCCGGCAGGTGGTGATCGGTCACGATGACTTTCAGGCCCGCCGCTCTCGCCGCGGCCACGCCCTCGATACTGCTGATGCCATTATCGACAGTAATCAGCAGGTCCGGGTTGTACTCCCGGGCGACCTCGACAATTTCCGGGGTGAGGCCATAGCCGAACTCGAACCGGTTGGGCACCAGAAAATCTACCGGCCCCGCGCCCAGGGCGCCGAGGGCCAGCATCGACAGCGTACTGCTGGTGGCACCGTCGGCATCGAAGTCGCCCACGATCAGGATTTTGTGCTGCGCGCGGACGGCCTCAACCAGCAGCCCAACAGCCTTTTCCACCCCGCGCATGGAAGCGGGGCTGTGTAGACGGGTCAGTTGATGATCCAGCTCGTCGTCACTGGTAACACCGCGCCCGAGCAGCACACGTTGCAGGATTTTCGGCGTAGCGGAAGTAAAACGGCCAGTGGACATATCCACTGGCCGTCGTCGAATAATCGCGTTCATGGCATCCGGTCGGTTCTGTATTGTCTGGCGAGGCCGGTACCCTACCGGCAGGTCGCTATTCTACAGGCCGCCGACGGCGACTCAAACCACTGGACTCAAACCACTGGACTCAAACCACTGGACTTAAACCAATGCGCGGGCGATAAAGTCGTGCACTGCCGACAAGTCGTTGTCCAGCACCTGCAAACGCTCCTCGCGTTGCATCAGATCCTGCATATGGTGTGGCAGCGGTACTTCCGTCCCGGGCAGGGCCTTGTCCACAGCTTCACTGAACTTCGCCGGATGTGCAGTGGCCAGACACACCATGGGTTCCGCCTTCGATTTGCGCGCACGGCGCGCCGCTTCCAGGCCGATCGCGGTGTGCGGATCCAGCAGATACTCGGTGGATTCGAATACTTCGCGAATCACTTCCACGGTGCGTTCGTCATCCACGCGCTCGGACGCAAACAGGTTGCGCGCCTTCTCCAGAACTTTGTCATCCAGCTTCAGCGGTGCACTGCGGTCTGCCAGCAGCTCAGCCACCGCCGCGCCATCGCGACCGTAGAGGTCGAACAGCAGCCGCTCAAAATTGCTGGATACCATGATATCCATACTCGGTGACAGACTGTGCACCAGCGGCTTGGGAGAGTGGTCATTGGCGCTGATACAGCGGTGCAGAATGTCGTTGGCGTTGGTGGCAATCACCAGCTGGTTGATGGGCAGCCCCATGCCCCGCGCCAGGTAGCCGGCAAAGATATCGCCGAAATTTCCGGTAGGTACGGAGAAGTTTACCGGCCGGTGCGGTCCGCCCAGGCTCAGCGCGGCGTGGAAGTAATACACGATCTGGGCCATGATCCGCGCCCAGTTGATGGAGTTCACCGCCACCAGGCGGCGACCATCCGGCAGGAAGGACTGATCCGCAAAACTGGCTTTGACCATATTCTGGCAATCGTCGAAATTGCCTTCCAGCGCGATGTTGTAGACATTGTCCGACAGCACCGTGGTCATCTGTTTGCGCTGAACCTCCGACACCCGGTTGTGCGGGTGCAGGATAAAAATATCGATATTGTCGCAGTGACGGCAGCCTTCGATGGCGGCAGACCCGGTATCTCCGGACGTCGCCCCCAGGACCACGACTTTCTCACCGCGTTTTTTCAGCAACAGGTCAAACAACTGACCGAGGAACTGCAGCGCAAAATCCTTGAACGCCAGTGTAGGCCCCTGGAACAGCTCCATTACCCACTCGTTGTGGTCGGTCTGCACCAGTGGAGCGATGGCCTTGTGACGGAAGTTGGCGTATGCGCGCGCAATAGCGCCGCGCATTTCCTCTTCGCTGAGGTCTTCGGCCACAAATGGCCACATAATACGAAATGCCAGCTCCTGGTAATCCAGCCCGGCCATTTCTGCGATTTCTTCGCGGCTGAATGTGGGCAGGCTTTCTGGAACGTATAGACCACCATCACTGGCAAGACCGGTGAGGACAGTGTCGGCAAAACTGAGAGACGGCGCGCGGCCGCGGGTGCTGATAAATTTCACAGTAACTCTGGTAGTTAGGCTCTGGTATTAGATACCTGGTTCTAAATTCTGGGAGGGGGATATGGCAGGCACGCCGGGCGCACCTGCCTGAATACTTCCGGGGAAAAGCCGGGCGATCAGCCCAGCGGTTCCACCCGAATACGGACCACGGGGCTCTGAATACTGTCCAGGGCCTCAATCTGGTTGACCGCTTCCTGCAACTGCGCTTCGCGGGCACGGCTGGTGAGCAGAACAACCGGTACCAATTCCTCACCTTCCGCCGGCTCGTGCTGGATCAAGGCTTCGATACTAATGCCCTGCTCACTGCAGATGGTGGCGACTTTCGACATCACCCCGGGCTTGTCGTACGCGGAAATTCGCATGTAGTAACTGGTCTCGGTATCCCCCATGGGCAATACCGCATCCAGGTTCCCCTGACTGCCCTGGGTCACGCCGGCCAGCGGCACCCGCTGATCCGGACGCGCATGCAGGGTGCGCGCCACATCGACGATATCTGCAATCACCGCAGATGCGGTGGCCTCTGCACCGGCACCAGCGCCATAGTACAGGGTTGGACCTACCGCATCACCGCATACTTCCACGGCATTCATCACCCCATTGACGTTGGCGATCAGCTGACGCTGGGGAATCAGAGTGGGATGCACCCGCAGCTCGACGCCCTCACCAGTGCGACGGGCGATCCCAAGATGTTTGATACGGTAACCCAGTTCATCGGCGTAGCGGATATCCTCTTTGGACACACCGCTGATGCCCTCGGTATAGACCTTGTCAAAAGCCAGCGGCATGGCAAAAGCCAGAGACGCCATGATCACCAGCTTGTGCGCCGCATCAATCCCTTCCACATCGAATGTGGGATCCGCCTCTGCGTAACCCAGCGCCTGGGCCTGGGCCAGTGCTTCTTCAAAGCTGCGCCCTTTTTCTCGCATCTCGGTCAGAATGTAGTTTCCGGTACCGTTGATGATCCCTGCCAGCCACTGGATACGGTTGCCCACAAGACCCTCACGCAGGGACTTGATGATCGGAATACCGCCGGCGACGGCGGCTTCGTAGGCGATGCTCACCCCTTTCTCGGCCGCTGCAGCAAACAGTTCGTTACCGTGCTCGGCGATCAGCGCCTTGTTGGCGGTGACCACATGCTTGCCATTGGCGATGGCAGCCAGGATCAGCTCTCGGGCAACGGTAGTACCGCCAATCAGCTCCACCAGAATGTCAATATCCGGGTTGCTGGCGACATCAAATATCTCACGGGTGATGTTGTGCTGGCTGGTATCACAGTCAGGATTGTCGCGACGGGCACCAATCTGTGTAATTTCCACCGGGCGGCCGCAACGCGCCGCAATCTCCTCGCAGTTGCGCGTCATGACATTGACCGTACCGCTACCTACAGTTCCCAAACCGCAGATACCAATACGCACTGCCGGTACCGAGCCGGTGGCAGCAGATTCTTCAGTGGCCGTTTCACGGGCCTTGGTGGCTTCGTCGGTGAATGCGCTCACAACTTCCCTCCGCGCATGAAATAAGTAGAGTTCCGCGCAATATCTGGCGGATAAATCAATAAAAGGTCGACAACCTTACTGAGAGAGCAGGGAAATTGTCAATTAAATTGCGCGGCAAGGCCAAAAAGCCTACACAAAAGTGGGAGCATGCGAGCGGGAAAGCGAAGCGGACGGGAAACCCGCCCGCCGCTCCATCAGATACCCAACGCCTTGGCAAGAGTATCCGGTGGAATATAGCCAGGCACCACGGTGCCGTCTTCAAGGATGATAGTCGGTGTGCCACG
The DNA here is from genome assembly GCF_020991125.1 of Microbulbifer celer. Taxonomy (NCBI): domain Bacteria; kingdom Pseudomonadati; phylum Pseudomonadota; class Gammaproteobacteria; order Cellvibrionales; family Microbulbiferaceae; genus Microbulbifer; species Microbulbifer celer. Next base: position 1,249,712 of record NZ_CP087715.1, on the reverse strand, counting down.
CACATCAATGGCCTCGTTGCCCAGCTTGTACTGCGCCGCGACCGGATTGTTCTTGCACACTTCAATGGGCACGTTTTTACGGTTCTTGAGATCCGTCAGCGTCTGATTCGGATCATCTGCACACCAGGCGGTGGCGATTTTACGATATCCCGCCGAGTTGATACCGGCACGGGGAAACGCCAGGTAGCGCACCTCAATACCGCGGCGATTCAGCTCGGGTACATCGTTGTGGAGCTTGCGACAGTATCCGCAATCCACATCGGTAAACACATAGACATGCGCCTTGGTCTCCCCCTTGGGAGAAAACACAATCATTTCGTCCTCGGGCTGACTCTCCATAACCTGTGCCCGGGAACGGCCACGACGCTGCTCGGAGAGATTAACAACCCCCTGTGGCGCCAACTGGAACAGGTCACCGGCGATGAAGTGGTTGCCATCTTTGGACACAAACAGCACATTGCCGCCCTGGGTATCCACCTCATAGAGCCCCTCCACCCGGCTCTCCCGCACCTCACCGATTGAGGCCTTGGGGTTACTGGCGGAGAGTTTCGCCTTGATCTGCTTGGCGACAGCCTGGTCCACATCCGCATGGACACCGGCCGCCAACAGCGTGCTGGCGATCAACGCACCCAGCGATTTGGAAAAAAACGTCATGGTTCAATTCGCTCCCAATTTATTCGTAGTTTGGACCCATCGGGTGGGGCACAGTTCCCGCCCAGTATGGCACCTCCCGAGTCGGTGATCCCTGTACCGGCGCAAATGTCTGCCATTATGGCGCGTTTTACCGCCATCTGCACAGCAGCCTTTCACAGGAGACAACGAACTTCTACCGATTGCCCCCTACCCAGGGTAAGACGCTTCATCCAGACATAAAAAAACCGGAGCCAGGGCTCCGGTTTTTTATTCTGCACTAAAGAGAACTCAGTTGAGCTTTTCTTTAATACGCGCTGCTTTACCAGTCAGGTCGCGCAGGTAGTACAGCTTCGCTTGACGCACGTCACCGCGACGCTTCACAGCAATGCTGTCAACCAGCGGGCTGTGGGTCTGGAAAGTACGCTCTACACCAACACCGTGAGAAATCTTACGCACAGTGAAGGAGGAGTTCAGACCGCGGTTACGCTTACCGATTACAACACCTTCGAACGCCTGCAGGCGCTCGCGGTTGCCTTCCTTTACTTTAACCTGAACGACTACAGTGTCGCCCGGTGCAAATTCAGGCAGTTCGGCTTTCAGCTGTTCCTGTTCCAGCTGCTGGATAATCTTGTTGGTCATTTGGAGTTCTCCAAAAGGGTTTATGTAGCCTCACGGCTAGATCACCGGATTACTCTCGCCTCCCGGCGAATCCGATATTAACACTTACCTCCCGGCAACTCCTGCAGGAATTCCTCCAGCAGTTGCGACTGTTCGGGAGTCAACGCCAGCTTCTCCAACAGGTCGGGCCGACGCTGCTGCGTGCGCCCCAGGGCCTGTTTGAGTCGCCAGCGGCGAATTCTTTCGTGGTTACCAGAGAGCAACACTTCCGGTACCGAGATGCCCTGAAATGCTTCCGGGCGAGTGTAATGCGGGCAGTCCAGCAACCCCTGAGCGAATGAGTCTTCCAATGCCGACTGATCATGACCCAGCGCCCCGGGGATAAACCGGGTAATGGCATCGATCACGACCATTGCCGCAAGCTCTCCGCCACTCAGGACATAGTCACCAATGGACCACTCTTCATCCACCAGGGTTTCAATCACCCTCTCATCGACACCTTCGTAACGACCGGCCAACATGACCAGGTTACCGGAGTCGGAAAGCGCCTCTACGCCCGACTGGTCGAGCTGACGCCCCTGCGGAGACAGGTAGATCGTCTTTGCCTCAGCGGTTTCCTCTGCCCAGTTCCGGGCCTCGGTCAACGCCTGGGTCAACGGTCCCGGCAGCATTACCATACCGGGTCCGCCGCCGTAGGGACGATCATCGACAGTGCGGTGACGATCACTGGTGAAATCCCGGGGATTCCAGCAGCGAACCTCAAGCAGCCCGTCTTTGACCGCGCGCCCACTGATCCCGAAATCGGTCAGCGCGGCAAACATCTCCGGAAAGATGGTGACCAGCGCTATGCGCTTGGCCGACATCAGAACTCCGGATCCCAGTGTACGGTGATCTGGCGGGCTTGCAGGTCCACCGAGGCGATAAACTCACCTGGAAGATAGGGAATCAACCGCTCGCGATCATCCTCCCCGCCCCGCACCACCATGACATCGTTGGCACCGGTTTCCATCAGTCGCACGACCTCACCGAAGCGATACTCGCGACCTTCGTACTGGCTCACCACCTGCAGACCCTGTAGCTGATGCCAGTAAAATTCACCTTCGTCGAGCTGCGGCATCTCAGTCGCAGAAACCGCGACATCGCGCTGGCAGAACTGTGCAGCCAGGTCGCGATCATCAACACCTTTGATATGGACAATCAGGCCCTTACCGTGCCGCTTGCCCGCATCAATTTCCAGCGGCTGCCAGCCGCCTGAACCACTCGACTTGGGATTCTGCAACCACCACTGGTTGAATTGCAGAATATTTTCCGCAGGCTCAGTGTAGGAATGCACCTTTACCCAGCCACGGATACCGTATACAGAGGTAAGACGTCCGACAGTGACCAGTTCCGCACGCTCTGCCGACAAATCAGCCACAGCTCTTACCTCCCTCACACACGTGTGATCAGGCAGATTCTTTCAGCAGCTTGCTGACGCGGTCAGACACCTGTGCGCCCTGACCCACCCAGTACTCTACGCGTTCGCGGTCGATGCGCAGGCGCTCTTCCTGGCCACGGGCGACCGGATTGAAGAAGCCAACGCGCTCGATGAAGCGGCCGTCGCGAGATTTGCGGCTGTCAGTCACGGTCAGGTGATAAAACGGGCGCTTCTTCGCACCACCACGAGCCAAACGAATGGTTACCATGTAGCTATCCTGTAGTTTCAACACTTACCGGTCACGAATATTGACCGGAACATTTCCGCCTCTCGGCGGTAATCCGGGCCCCGCCGAAGCAAAACCCGTTTCAAATCAAACATCAGCGGCGCACAGGCCCGCTGAAAGGCGGCGTATTCTAATGCACCCCCCCGTGTTTGTATAGCGCAATCGTCTGCTATCCATCCCCAGGGGGTTCACCCACTAAAACCGTCTCTGACGGCGCCGGCAAGGCGTTACTTTTTACGGAAACCGGGAGGCAGGCCACCGGGCATTCCACCGCCGCCCATACCGCCCATTCCTCCGGCACCACCGGAACCTCCGCCCATGCCAGGCAGCCCGCCCATGCCGCGCATGAGCTTGCTCATGCCGTTACCCTTGAGCTTCTTCATCATCTTGCCCATTTGCTTGTGCTGCTTGAGCAAGCGATTGAGATCCTGGATCTGGGTACCGGAACCGGCCGTAATACGGCGCTTGCGCGAACCGTTCAGCAGCTCGGGGTTGCGACGCTCTTCCGGGGTCATGGAGCCAATGATCGCATCCATCCGACGGAACTCTTTGCCCATATCCGCACTCTGAGCCGCCTGAGCGAGCCCTCCCATCCCCGGCATCTTGTCCATGAGGGCACCCAGTCCCCCCATGTTCTGCATCTGCTGCAGCTGGTCTCGCAGATCCTCCAGATCAAAACCTTTACCCTTGCGGACCTTCTTGACCAGTTTTTCCGCTTTGGATTTATCAATCGTCTGCTCGGCCTGCTCGATCAGCGACAGGATGTCGCCCATACCGAGAATCCGGGACGCAATACGATCCGGGTGGAAAGTTTCCAGCGCGTCGGTTTTCTCGCCGACACCGATAAACTTGATGGGCTTGCCAGTCACATGCCGCACAGAGAGCGCCGCACCGCCGCGGGCATCACCGTCCGCCTTGGTCAGAATGACACCGGTCAGCGGCAACGCATCGTTGAAGGCGCTGGCCGTATTCACGGCGTCCTGACCAATCATGGCGTCGATAACGAACAGGGTCTCGACCGGATCCAGCACACCGTGCAACTCGCGAATCTCGTCCATCAGCTGCTCATCGATGTGCAGGCGGCCTGCAGTGTCGACAATCAACACGTCAGCAAACTGCTTGCGCGCAGCATCCATGGCACCGCGGGCAATATCTACCGGCTTTTGATCCGCTTCAGATGGGTAAAATTCGGCACCCACCTCACCGGCGAGGGTTTCCAGCTGCTTGATAGCCGCGGGACGATAGACGTCCGCACTCACCACCATGACCTTTTTCTTCTCCCGCTCTTGCAGGTATTTGGACAGTTTGGCCACGCTGGTGGTCTTACCCGCCCCCTGCAGGCCGGCCATCAAGATCACCGCCGGCGGCTGCACCGCCAGATTCAGCGGCTCAGCCGCCTCCCCCATCACCTTGACCAGCTCATCTTGCACAATCTTGACGAACTGCTGACCCGGGTTGAGCGCCTTGCTGACCTTCTGACCAACGGCGGCAGTACGCACCTGCTGCACAAACGCTTTGACTACCGGCAACGCCACATCCGCTTCCAGTAGCGCTTTGCGCACTTCCCGCAGAGTATCGCGGATGTTTTCGTCGGTCAGCCGCGCCTTGCCTGTAACCTTCTTAAGCGCGGACGATAAACGATCACTCAGGCTATCGAACATATCTCATTCTCGGTCGAAATTTGATCTCTGAAACTTGATCTCTTGATCTCTTCTAAGGGACCTGGAGCCCCAAAAACGCGGCAGTATAGCTTAGTGTGATGCCAGGTACTAAGCCGATCTGCCCAAGACCCACATCTCCCCTCCGGTCTTGCCCGCGCTGCGGGCGTGCCCGGCTACACCCTTTCCAGCGCCGACGCGCTGTGACACACTCCCCGCCTCCACAATAAAGGATGGAAGTATCAATGGCGGCGCTTGCCCACTGGACGGCTATTGCCCTGTATCTCGCCACAACGCTGATGCTGGCGACCAACCTGATTCGCCACAAAAACACCTCCGGCGACCGCCTGGCGCTCGCCCTGCTGGCCTGCGCCCTGGTCGCCCACGGCATATCGCTCTTTTTCACCCTGCACACCGCTAACGGGTTTCGCCTCGACCTCCTGGCCATGATGTCCCTGATCAGCTGGTTGGTCACCCTGCTGCTATTACTGCTATCCGGCCGCCACCAGTTGACGCTGCTGATCCTCGCCATGGCGCCACTGTGTGCTCTCAGCGAGATCGCCGCCGCTCATACCGCGGGCGGGGCGATTCCCAGACAACAGATTTCAGCGGGTATCGCTGCGCATATTGTGCTGTCAATTACCGCCTACTCCCTGCTCACGCTAGCAACCCTGCAGGCGCTGTACCTTTACTGGCTCAACCAGCAGCTGCACAACCATCGACCCGGTGGCATCAGTCGTTTTCTGCCACCGCTGCAAACCATGGAAAGCCTGCTGTTTGGCCTTATCGCGCTGGGGCAAATACTGTTGACCGCGGCCCTGATCACCGGCTTTATCTTTGTACAGGATCTGTTTGGACAACACCTGGTGCACAAGACCGCGCTCTCCATCCTCGCCTGGCTACTGTACGGCGTGCTGCTCTGGGGGCACTGGCGCGAGGGCTGGCGGGGCAATACTGCGGTGCGCTGGACACTGTGCGCTTTTGCGGTACTGATGCTGGCCTTTTTCGGCAGCAAACTGGCACTGGAAGTCATTCTGCAGAAAGGCTGATTGCATCGCACAGCTTGCTAGCACTGACAATCTGATCCAATATCGCCCTGATTTCACAGAAAGAGCTTAGCTTTGAACGAGATACCGCCCGGCCTGCTGTTTGCATTGCTGGCTTTACTGATTGTCATTTCCGCATTCTTTTCCAGCTCCGAAACCAGCATGATGGCGCTCAACCGCTATCGCCTGCGCCATCAGGCGAAGAGTGGTCACCGCGGCGCCAAGCGCGCCATGTCGCTACTGGCGCGCCCGGACAAGCTGATCGGTGTCATCCTGATCGGCAACAATCTGGTCAACATTCTCGCCTCCGTAATCGCGGGGGCTGTTTTCACCAAGTTGTATGGAGATGCCGGCCTCGCCTACGCCACGATTGTGCTCACTCTGGTGGTACTGATCTTTGCCGAGGTCACCCCGAAGACCATCGCCGCCCTGCACCCGGAAAAAATTGCCTTTCCCGCAACACTGGTGCTGCGACCACTCCTGTGGCTGCTGGCACCGGTTGTCTGGCTGGTCAGCAGCATCTCCAACCTGCTGGCCAAGCTGGTGGGCGTGGAAACCTCGGATCAGGGTGGCGAGGCGGAACACCTCGCTCCGGAAGAGCTGCGTTCAGTGGTATTCGAATCCGGCGCCCTGCTGCCCACAAAACACAAAGGCATGCTGCTGAACGTGCTGGATCTGGATCAGGCCACCGTGGAAGACATTATGATCCCGCGTAATGAGGTAGTGGGTGTCGACCTGGACTGTACGGCTGAGGACATCCTCCAGCAGCTGGCGGAAAGCAGCTTCACGCGCCTTCCGGTGTTTCGTGGAGATATCAATCAGGTGGTGGGCATTCTCCACCTGCGCCGCGCCGCTCAGATCCTGCGGGACGGCCCGGAAGAGCTCACCGCAGAGACGCTGAAGTCCCACCTGATTGAACCCTACTTCGTGCCCGAGGCCACCCCTCTACCCACACTGTTGATGAACTTCCAGAAACAGAAGCGCCGTATGGGACTGGTAGTGGACGAATATGGTGAGGTTATGGGGATCGTGACTCTGGAAGATCTGCTGGAAGAAATTGTCGGCGACTTCACCGCCAGCCCGGTACCCAGCGAAGATGAGGAGATCATTGAGCAGGGGGATGACTGGTTCCTGGTGGAAGGCGGTACTTCGATCCGCGATATCAACCGCACACTGGACTGGGAGCTGCCCACCGACGGTCCCAAGACCCTGAACGGGTTGATCATGGAACACCTCGAAAGCATTCCCGAAGGCAATATGAGCCTCTACCTCAAAAACTACCTGGTGGAGATCATTGAGGTCTCTGACAAGATGATTACCCAGGCCCGGGTGAAGAAGATGGAGCGCTGAATGCGCTCCGGGGCGCACCTGATAAGACGCCCAAAAAGCCTGTAGCGATCAGATCAGCTCCAGCTGGCGCCGGACCGGCGCAAAACTCTTGCGGTGCACCGGACTCGGCCCCAGCGTCTCCAGTGCAGCCATGTGCGCCTTGGTGGGATACCCCTTGTGCCCGGCAAGGCCGTAACCCGGGTACTGCTGATCCAGCACCACCATCTCCCGATCGCGGGTCACCTTGGCAAGAATGGACGCCGCGGCGATGGCCGCAACCCGATCATCTCCCTTCACCACCGTATCGCAGGGATAATGCCACTGGGGCTTGCGATTACCATCCACCAGCACAAACTCCGGCTGCACCTGCAACGCCTCTACGGCGCGATGCATGGCCAGCAAGCTGGCATGCAGAATATTCAATTGATCGATCTCTTCCACCGTCGCACGTGCGACCGCGAAACTCAGTGCGTGCTCGCGAATTTCATCGAAAAGATAATCGCGTTTTTTTTCACTGAGCTTTTTCGAATCCGCCAGACCTGAAATGGGTTTCTCCGGATCCAGGATGACCGCTGCAGCAACCACATCCCCCGCAAGGGGGCCGCGCCCCACCTCATCGACACCGGCGATCAAATCACCGCGAAAAGGACAGATGTAGGGAGGGAGCTCTGCTTTTTTTGTCATGGAATACTCGGATAGACATACCGGGAATCACCCGAAGAAAAATTCTGATTTTAGGCGGGCGCTGCACCAATCAGGCGACAGACCGCTTCTGCGGCGCGCTCGGACGCGTCCCGTCGCAGCACCTGGTGCAATTCACGAAACTCCCGCTGCAATTGATCCTGCGCAAGCGGATCTTCGAAATAGTTCAACAGCGCAGCGCCCAGCGCCTCCGGTGTCGCATCATCCTGCAAAATTTCCGGCACCAGCTCTCGCTGCGCCAGCAGGTTGGGTAACGACACCCAGGGTGTATGTAACATGCGAGAGAATATCGCGTAGGACAGGGAAGCCATTTTATAGGCCACCACCATCGGCTTATTCATCAACATGGTTTCCAGAGTCGCTGTTCCCGAAGCAATAAGCACCGCATCAGCCGCTGCCAGCGCGGTCTGCGATTGACCATCCAGAACAGTCAGCGGCAATTGCTGCACGCCGGAAATTTCCTGTAGCTGCGCCTCAATCTGAGCCTTGCGCTCGGCATTCGCGGCAGGCAGCACAAATTTGATGGACGAATCGCGCTGATGGCACCACATCGCTGCACGTATAAACAGGGGGCCGAGCAACCGAACCTCACCACCGCGACTTCCAGGCAGCAACGCGATCACCCGATCATTGGTATCCAGACCTATTTCCCTGCGTGCAGAGTCCGTATCAACTTCCAGGGGAATATCATCAGCCAGGGGATGGCCGACGAACGTCACGGGAACATCATGTTCCCGATAAAAGTCTGCCTCAAATGGCAGAAGCGTCAGCATATGGTCTACGGCACGGGCAATTTTTTTAATACGCCCCCGACGCCAGGCCCAGACCGAAGGGCTCACATAGTGAACAGTGGGAATCCCCGCACCGCGCAGCGCTTCCTCCAGGCCCAGGTTGAAATCCGGGGAATCGATACCGACAAAAACGTCAGGTGGGTTCTCGATAAAATACTGACGCAGGCTACGTCGGATTTTCAGCAGTTCAGGCAGGCGCCTGAGCGGCTCAACAAGCCCCATAACGGACAGGCGCTCCATCGCAAACAGCGACTGTGCCCCCAGTGCCTGCATACGCGGACCGGCAATACCAACCACCTCAATCCGATCAAACCGCTGCTGTAGTGCAGCGATTAAACCCGCCCCCAGAATATCTCCGGAAGCTTCGCCGGCGAGCATCCCGATGCGCAGTGTTTTCTTTTCAGGTTCTGTCACAGAGCTATTGCCACCACCAGATCAGCGAACGATGCCACGGGAGGATGTACTGAGAGAATCAATCCAGGGCTGAATCACTGCGGACTCTTGACGCAGATCACGCAAAGATTCCAGCGCCTCCTCCGACGTCAGGCCGCGGCGGTACACTACCTTGTACGCGCGATTGATCAGGGCAATTTCCTCCCGGGAAAAACCGCGACGGCGCAACCCCTCCGCATTGATGGTTTTGGCTTCCGCCGGATTTCCGGCCACCATGACATAGGCCGGTACATCCTTGCCGATGCCCGCTCCCATACCGGTAAAAGCGTGCTCCCCAATGGTGCAGTGCTGGTGTACCAGGGTATAGCCGCTGAGAATGGCCCAGTCCTTCACATACACATGGCCCGCCAGTGCCACGTTATTGACCAGAATGGTGTGGTTACCGATGACGCTATCGTGACCGATATGCGCGTAAGCCATCAGAAGGTTGTCATTGCCGATGGTAGTCTCTCCGCGGTCCTGTACCGTCCCACGGTGGATGGTGACCCCTTCGCGAATCACATTGCCATCGCCTATGACCAGTGTTGTCGGCTCACCCTGATACTTCTTGTCCGGCGTATCCTGGCCAACACTCGAAAATTGATAAATCCGATTGTTTCTACCGATACGGGTCGGCCCGCTCAATACAACATGCGAAGCGATGTCACAGCCATCGCCAATTTCGACATCGGGACCAATAATAGTATATGGGCCGACCTTCACCTCGTCGCCGATGGTTGCCGAAGGATCGACAATCGCTGTTGGGTGGATATGGGTTGGCATTCTGTGACTCACTCCTTACCGGCCGACACTCGGAGAGGACAATTCCTGAATTTCAATCCTGGATGCCCCGCCCCGATCAATGACCCGGAGCGCTCCCCGGACCAAATAAAAGAACACCCCGAATCAGGGCTGCATTCAAACCTTTTTCACTGCACAGAGAATATCTGCCGAGGCAGCCAACTCCCCGTCCACACTCGCTCTACCGGCGAACTTCCAGATGCCGCGGCGCTCTGATACCACCTCGGATTCCAATACCAGCTGATCGCCAGGCACCACTTGACGCTTGAAGCGCACATTATCAATACCCGCAAACAGGTAGAGGTAACCATCTTCCGGCTTTTGCCCCAGGGTTTTGAAACCGAGGATACCCGACACCTGCGCCAGTGCCTCGACGATCATCACACCCGGGAAAATGGGCATCTCTGGAAAATGGCCATTAAACACCTCTTCATTTACCGAGATGTTTTTATAACCCTTGATCCGCTTACCCTCTTCCAGTTCAACCACACGGTCTACCAACAGGAAAGGATAGCGGTGTGGCAAATATTGACGAATTTCCCGAACGTCCATCATGGCGAATTATCCCCAGAAACCACTTCGGGGCGTAATAACGCCCCGAAACAACTAACATAAATTGTTTACGATTTTATTCAACCCGGACTATATATCATCCGAGCCGGAACCCTTGGTGTGCAGCTTGTGTTCCAACTTTCTCTCCAACTCTCTCAATTTGCGCGACATCTGATCAAGCTGGCCAAAGCGCACAGCATTGCGCCGCCAGGAACGACTATCAGAGAAAGGAGTACCACTGGAATAGGAGCCTGACTCCTCAATAGATTTGGTAACCAGGGTCCTGGCGGTCACATGGCTGAAATCGGCCACGCTCACATGCCCTACGATACCAACGCCGCCGGCGATGGTGCAGTGTTTACCAATGGTGGCACTACCTGCTACGGCCGAACATGCGGCCATGGCCGAATAGTCACCAACTTGCACATTGTGCGCGATTTGCACCATATTGTCGATCTTCACCCCGCGTCCGATCACCGTATTGCCAAGTGCACCACGATCAATACAACTACAGGCCCCGATTTCCACCTCGTCAGCAATCTCCACGCCCCCGAGCTGATGAATCTTGATCCACTTGTTGTCATGGGGGGCAAATCCGAAACCGTCTGCGCCGATGACTGTGTTGCTGTGCACCGTACAATCGGCGCCGATATAACACCCATGATAGACGGTGACACTCGGGAACAAGCGCGAGCGAGCCCCGATCTCACTTCCCGCACCAACAAAACTGTTGGCGCCGATCACCGCGTCTTCTGCCACTTTCACATCTGCTTCGATGACCACCCCAGGGCCAATGTGCACACTTTCATGCACTTCCGCATCGGGGTGCACATCGGCGCTGGGAGCAATGCCCGGAGCATATTGCGGTGCCGTCTGATAGATCGCGGTGGCGCGTGCAAACGCGTGGTAGGGATTGGAAACAATCAACGCCGAAACGGGGCAATCTTCTGCTGACTCAGAGGTAACAAGCACAGCGCAAGCCCGGGTATTTTTCAGAAATCGACGGTAATTGGCACTGGCGAGGAAGGAGACTTCGCCCACATCTGCATCCTGCAGGGTATTGAGACCGGATGGGACCTGAGCTTCACTGGCTCCCGGTGCCAGGCGCAACTCTGCACCCAGCAACCCAGCCAACTGTGCCAGCGTCGGCTGGGCACTCTTCATTTTCCAACCTGCCTGTTACTTGGCAGCGTTCATACGCTTGACCACTTCCGCGGTCAGGTCAGTGCTCGGGCCGGCAAACACTGCGGAGTTGGCATCCAGTACCAGATCAAGTTTGCGCTCTTTGATCACCTCTTCCATCGCTGCCTTGGCTTTCGGCACCATGGTTTTCTGGATTTCCTGAACTGCCTGGGATTCCATTGCGCGCAGCTTCTTGACAGCAGTTTCAAAGTCGGAGCGCTTGAACTGCATTTTGCGCTGATGCTCTGCTTTCTGTTCTTCGGACCAGGTTACGCCATTCTTCTGCGCATCTTCCGCCATTTTTTGCACTTCCGCGCGAATACCTTCCGCACTGCTCTGAAGTTGCGAGTACTCCGAGCTGGTTTTCAGTGCATTGATGCGGGTTTTGGCCTTTTCAGTGCTCATGATCGCAGCCTGAAAATTCACAACAGCTACTTTGGTCTGCGCCAGCGCCATTCCGGAAAACATCAGGCCGGCCAGCAGAACTGCGGTCACTTTTACTGATTTAAACACGTTCTTTCTCCGTATTTCTGTTTATACCCAGTGCTCGTCAGGAACACTCATTATTATCGTATGTGCGTTCACGTGATCAACGCGAAGCACAGTGATCAGAAGCTGTTGCCCAGTGAGAACTGGAACACTTCGATTTCATCATCTTCGTTTTCACGCAGCGCTTTCGCGAGACTGAATGTCAGCGGCCCAAACCCGGTTATCCAAGTCAAGCCGATACCGGCAGAAACGTTGATATGATCGAGGTCGACATCGTAACAGTTGAGCTGTGAAATGCCACAGTTCGTATCAAACACGTTACCCGCATCCACGAAGAAAGCAGACTGCATGGAGCGCTGATCCTTCACAAACGGAATAGGGAAAATCACTTCCGCACTCCCTTCGACCAGAATGTTACCACCGAACGGGTCTGGTCTTCTTCTGTTGGTAAGCTGCGTAGTTTTCAACTCACCGGTTTCCTCATCCAGTACATAGGAAGCGGTTACTTCACCATCATCTACAACGCCATTGTCGTTGGTATCCTGCCATGCAGAAGGCGCTACGTCATAGTCAACGGCTGGCGTAGACCGCGGCCCCAGAGAGTTGCGTTCAAAGCCGCGCACCGAACCGAAGCCACCGCCATAGAAGTTCTCAAAAAACGGCAACTGATCGAGATCACCGTATCCTTCCGCGTAACCAAGGCGCGTACGCAATCTCAGGGTCAGGCTTTTGGTCAACGGACGGAAATACTGCCCGGTGTAAATCAACTTGTAATACTCGAGATCACCACCCGGCAAGGCGACTTCGATAGATGCACGTTGCGAAGCGCCGCGAGTGGCGAGAATACCGCGGTTCAAGGTTGAGCGCGCGTAAGAGGCCGTTACAGAGAAGGTGTCAAACTCATCCCCGTAAAGGTCAACGAACCCGTCCGGATTGGTATTCAGCAAACCGGGGGGGATAGGCTGCTGAGTAAAGTCAAATTCAAGCGGGTCCGGTATCCGGGCACCATCTGGATCATCTGGATCCTTAACGGTATTCTTAAGAGCGGCATCTGCGGCAGCCACATCATCAGAATTCATAAAGGTGTCGATATTAGGGTCAGGAACCGGACTGCCCTTGATCTCTTGCACCGAGGTCCTGTGAGTACTCAGCTCCAGGTGATTGAAACCCAGGTTCAGGCCAACCCGGGAGATCTCAGAAATCGGGTAACCGAAACTCAATCCTGCACCATACGTGGTGGTGTTGTAATCAGACACACCCAGTTCGGAGTAATCGCGCTCCTGGTAGAACACGTTGAAACCGCGACTGACCCCATCCGGGGTAAAATAAGGATCGGTATAGGAGAAGTTCAGCACAGACTGGTATCTCGACGTATTTACCGCAAACCCTACGGACTTACCGGTACCCAACCAGTTGTTTTCCTGAACATTGGCGCCGAGTACGATGCCGCTATTCTGCGCATAACCAACGGTGCCGCCGATGGTACCGGAGGGCTGCTCTTCTACCGTGTATTCCACATCAATCTGATCCGAGGTGCCGGGCACTTCGGTGGTTTCCACCTGCACTTCCTTGAAGTAGCCGAGACGCTCGAGGCGCACCTTGGACTGTTCAATACGTGCAGAAGAGGCGGAAGCCGATTCCATTTGACGCATCTCACGGCGCAATACATCGTCAGAGGTACGTGTATTGCCGCGGAAGTTGATCCGGCGCACATAAGCCCGCTTACCCGGATCAATAAAGAAGGTGACTTTTACCGTTTTATCTTCCTCATTGGCTTCGGGCATACCGTTTACTTCGGCAAAGGTATAACCCTCATTACCAAGGCGCTTGGTAATGTAATCGGAAGTGGTGGTCATCAGTACCTGCGAAAATGTCTGCCCGTCGCGAACCAGCAGCAGGCGACGAATTTCCTCTTCGGAGACAACGGGATCACCGGCCAACTCAACATCGGAAACGGTATAGACATCCCCTTCACTGACATTGACGGTGATGAAAACGCTCTGTTTGTCCGGGCTCAGGGATACCTGGGTAGACTCGATCTGGAATTCCAGGTAACCGCGGTCAAGGTAGTAGGACTCCAAGCGCTCAAGGTCGCCGGTAAGCTTCTCTCGGGAGTACTTATCGTCACTGTTCAGCCACGACAACCAACCGGTGGTCTGGAGCTCAAAAATCTCCCCCAGTTCTTCGTCAGAAAACGCCTGATTGCCAACAATATTAATATGTTTGATGGCGGCGACGGAGCCTTCGTCCACTACGACTTTGAGCTCCACCTGATTGCGGGGCAGCTCATTGACTTCCGTACTAACGCTGGCACCGTATCGGCCTTGAGCCACATACTGACGCTGTAGCTCCTGCGCCAACCCTTCCAGAGTAGCGCGCTTGAAGATCTGCCCTTCCGCAAGACCGTTATCGTTCATGCCCTTAAGCAGATCTTCGGTCTTGATCGCCTTGTTGCCGGTAATTTCAATTTTTGAAATGGCGGGCCGCTCGCGCACGGTAATGACCAGCACGCCATTCTCACGACCGATCTGGATATCCTGGAAATACCCAGTACGAAATAGCGCGCGAGTGGCACTCTGGATGTCCAGACTCTCGATCTGGTCACCCACTCGAACCGGCAGTGCCGCAAATACAGAGCCGGCGGAGACTCTTTGCAATCCTTCTACCCGGATATCGTTGACAACAAACGATTGGGCATAGGCAGCAACCGGCAGGGCCAGGCCAAGCGAAGCCGCTTTGAGAAAATCTTTCATCTACTAAATCCGAGTTTTTATTCGCAATTCCAGTTGGGCCATCGGCCCTCGAGGCTGTACAGGTCAGACCGCAGAATGTCCGCGGCATTCCGTACTACAGTCGTAAAATGTCGTTATATAGCGCCAGCGCCATGATACAGAGCACCATCACCATCCCCACCTGCAGGCCGATCATCTGCACCCGCTCGGAAACCGGCGACCCTTTGACCGCCTCAATACCGTAGTAAAGGAGATGACCACCGTCGAGAACCGGGATGGGCAAAAGGTTGAGAACCCCGAGACTGATACTCAGCAGAGCCAGTAATGACAGAAATGACTGCCAGCCGGCGTCCGCCGAAGTGCCGGCCACTTTAGCAATGGTGATAGGGCCACTCAAGTTCTTGGTGGAGACCTGCCCGAACAGCAGCTTCTTCAGGCTACTGAGGGTAAAGAGCGTCTTGCTCCAGGTCTCCTGCAACCCCTTCACCAGGGCCGCGCCAATCCCATAGTGATAGCGGCGCACCATCTCTTCCGGCCAGGAAGCCCCAATCGGAGCAACGCCGATCCGGCCAATTTTCTCACCAGTATCGAGTGTAGTTTCTGCCGGCGTCACCGCGAGCGTCTGCCGCTGACCGTCGCGCAATACCGTGACATCGATCTGCTCACCGGCCCGCGCACGCACATAGGCAGTCCAGGCATCCCACGTCTCAAACGCCTGCCCGTCCGTTGCAACAACTTCGTCCCCGGCCGCAAACCCGGCCTCAGCAGCAGGGCTGCCCGGCACCACCTGCGAGAGTTTCATGCTCACCGGCGGCGTCCACAATTTGACCCCGATCTCTTCCAGCGGATCCGGCACTTCTTTGCCAGACAACCAGCGGTCGACATCTGCGTACATATGGTACTCAAGAGACGAGTCTGGATAGTGTACGGAGAATTTGATTTCACCGGAGTCGCCAAGGCGGTTAGCCAGGCGCCAGTTGAGCGCCTGCCAGGTTGGCGTCGGCCGATCGTCCACAGCAACGATCTCCTGGCCCGATTCCAGGCCAGCCATCGCCGCGAGACTGCCCGCCTCCACTTCACCAACCACCGGTACAGGGCCGGAAGTGCCGCCGAGGAATACCCCCCAGAACAGCACGATAGCGAGCAGAAAGTTGGCCACCGGACCGGCAGCAGCAATGGCCATGCGGGCCCACACCGACTTGCGGTTGAACGCCTGATCAAGCTCTTCCGGTGACACGTTCCCCTCGCGCTCGTCCAGAAACTTGACGTAGCCTCCGAGCGGAATGGCGGAGATAGTAAACTCGGTTCCATGGCGGTCGTAGCGGGAGACCAGCCGGCGCCCGAAGCCGACAGAAAAACGCAGCACCTTGACGCCACACAGGCGCGCCACCAGAAAGTGACCAAACTCGTGGAAACTTACCAGGACACCGAGTGCAACCAGGGCCCAAATCGCGGTCTGTAGAAAATCTAGCATGTGGTCCGTTTTATATTGATCTCGATTCGGAGCGTTGCCCACTCGCCGGCTGAGGCGAACCTGCCTGAATCCTCGCCAGTACCTGCTGAGCCAGGTCACGGGCATTCCGGTCAGCCAGTTCGACTGCTTCCAGGCCGGTCAGTTCAACAACTTCCGTGGATTTCATCACCTCATCGATGATGGTGGGAATTTCGGTAAATGCCAGCTCACCGCGCAAAAAGGCCTCCACAGCAATCTCATTGGCGGCATTGAGGCAGGTTGGCGCGCTGCCACCCGCTTCAACGGCTTCACGAGCGAGACGCAAGCAGGGAAAACGCGCCTCATCCGGGGCCTCAAAATCCAATCGCCCCTGGGCAATCAGGTCAAGCGCGGGCACTCCACTGTCTATGCGCTCGGGGAACGCCAGCGCATGGGCGATGGGCGTCCGCATATCCGGGTTGCCCATCTGCGCCAGCAGAGAGCCATCCCGGTACTGCACCATGGAATGGATAATGCTCTGAGGATGCACCACCACCTGAATTTCGGCTGGTTGAGCGTGAAACAGATAGCACGCCTCGATAAACTCCAACCCTTTGTTCATCATGGTGGCAGAATCCACGGAAATCTTGCGCCCCATGGACCAATTAGGGTGAGCACAGGCCTCATCTGGCGTGACCGCCCCCAGCTCTGAGACAGGACGAGAACGAAATGGTCCCCCGGAGCCGGTCAACAGAATACGCTCGACACCGGCGGCATTCAGGTCTTCGCAGGGAAACGGAAGGCACTGGAATATGGCATTGTGCTCACTGTCGATGGGCAACAACTGCGCATCGCTCTCTGCCAACGCGGACATGAACACCGGGCCAGCCATCACCAGTGACTCTTTATTCGCCAGCAGCACCTTTTTACCTGCCTCGACCGCCGCCAGTGTAGGACGCAGCCCCGCTGCACCAACGATGGCCGCCATTACCACATCCACCTGAGAGTCTGCCGCCACCTGGCAGAGCCCTTCAACCCCGGAAAGCACTTCAGTGGGTAACTCCGCCTCGGCGAGCAACCCCCGCAACTTTTCCGCTCGCCCCTCATCCAAAACCACCGCATATCGGGGAGTGAACTGCCGACACTGTTGTGCGAGCTCCGCAACCCGCTCGCGGGCAGTTAATGCAAATACTGAGTATTGCTGTGGGTGGCGGGCGAGGACATCCAGAGTACTCACACCGATAGATCCGGTGGAACCCAGCACACAGACGCGTTGCACGGAGGGGGTTTGCATGAATTTATTTACCTCAGAAAGCGGGGCACTGCGACCAACAACCCGTATCTGTCACAGGTTTCACAGAGGTCCCTCACAGATACTTGGGCAGCTCACTGGCCAATGCGGCCATGGTGAACACCGGTAACGCCGCGGTCAGGCTGTCCAGGCGATCCAGGATACCGCCGTGCCCCGGCAGAATTCGGCTGCTGTCTTTGATACCGCGGTGGCGCTTGAACATACTCTCCACCAGGTCACCAATCACCGATGCCAGTGCCGTCACCAACACGCCAAAGGAAAACAGCACCGTGTTTTTCATCGGCAGCTCAAACAGAATCGACACCGTCAGCGCCAGAACCAGGCAGGCGCCCAGGCCTCCGAAAAAGCCCTCCCAGGACTTACCGGGGCTCACTTCGCGCGCCAACTTGCGTTTGCCGAACTTGCGACCGACGAAGTAGGCCCCCACGTCGGCGAATACCACGACCGCAACCACGAACAGCACCAACCAGGCACCGTGATCGAGACCGCGCAGAATCACCACGGACAACCAGGCCGGTACCAGGACAACCAGGCCAATCAGGCCACGCACCCAACGATTACCCCACAGCATGGCACTGGCGGGATACCCCTGCACCCAAAGGAACGCGAGCGCCCACCAGCCACAGGCCACCGCCAGGATCTGCCGGGTATGGCCAATATCCGGATGGGCAAAATCCATCTGGAACACATAATCCGCAGATCCCACTAGGGCTGCACCGAGCACGGCAAGAAACACAAACCGCAACGCACGATTGAGATTGGAAAGGTTGGCCCACTCCCAACCACCGAGAAGAATGATGGCCGCTACCGCAATAGCGAACCATTGGATGGGCACCAGAAACAGCAACCCCAGAAAAAGGACTACCAACACCAGCGCGGTAATTATTCTTTGTTTTAGCACCGTTTTACCCTTATTCGTTCGCGCAGCCGCGGTTTCAGGCTTGCGCTTCCAGCCCACCCTCACTGCGCCCGCCCTCATCGCGACCGCCGTAGCGGCGATCCCGTTTGCGGTAGGCTGCCAGCGCGGCATCCAGTTCTTGTTCTCCGAAATCCGGCCACAGGGTTTCAGTAAAATAGAACTCGCTGTACGCCGCCTGCCAGAGAATGAAGTTACTGATACGCTGCTCTCCACTGGAGCGAATCAACAGGTCCACCGGTGGTAAATCCGCCAATTGCACCCGCTCGGAGAGCGCCATCTCGTCTATGGAATCGATGTCTCGCTCACCCGCGGCAACCTCGGCTGCCAGCGACCTGGCCGCCTCGGCAATATCCCACTGACCGCCATAGTCTGCGGCGATCACGAGGGTTCCGGCAGCGCCATCCGCGGTCATCTCCTCCGCTTCGGCAATGGCCCGCTGCAGCCGGGCAGAAAAGCGATCCCTGCGGCCGATCACACGCAATCGCACCCCCTGCTCTTTCATCTTGCGCGCCTCGCGGCGCAGATAAGAATGAAACAGGCTCATCAGCAGCTCTACTTCCTTCGGCGGCCGCTGCCAGTTTTCACTGGAAAATGCGAACAGGGTAAGCACTTCGATACGCCGACTCTTACACGCCTCAATCAGGTCGCGAATTCGCTCCACGCCGGCTTTATGCCCGGAGGAAGGTGGCAGCCCCCGGCGCGCCGCCCAGCGACCATTACCATCCATGATAATGGCAATGTGGCGCGGCCCTTGCGGTGCTGTCACACTACTACCTCCAGCACTCATCAGATTTCCATCAGATCCTTTTCTTTTGCCGACAGCGCTTTTTCAACTTCGGCTACGTATTTGTCAGTCAACTTCTGGATCTCATCTCCCGCGCGACGTTCGTCGTCTTCGGAGATTTCTTTGTCCTTGAGCAGTGCCTTGACTTCAGCCAGGGCGTCGCGGCGATTGTTGCGAATGGATACGCGCGCATTTTCCGCTTCACTTTTCGCCTGCTTAATAAAGTTCTTGCGGGTCTCTTCCGTCAACATAGGCATCGGAATACGGATCACCGCGCCCGCGGTGCTGGGATTCAACCCCAGATCGGATTTCATGATCGCTTTTTCGATTTCCGGCACCAGTTGCTTTTCCCACGGTGTCACCGTAAGAGTGCGTGCATCTTCCACGTTGATGTTCGCCACCTGAGAAAGCGGCGAGTCGGCACCGTAGTAGGAAATGTGGATACCGTCGAGAATGCTCGGGTGTGCCCGACCAGTACGGATTTTATTGAAGTTAGCGCCCAGGGCGTCCAGAGCTTTTTGCATGCGCCCTTCGGCTTCTTTCTTGATATCGTCAATCACTGATTCACATCCTCTTCAATAAGTGTGCCCTCTTCTCCACCCACTACGATGTTGAGCAGAGCACCGGTTTTATCCATGCGGAACACACGCACGGGCAGATTGTGCTCCCGGCAAAGGCAGATTGCAGTTAAATCCATTACACCGAGTTTTTTATCCAGCACCTCGTCGAAAGTGAGGCGGTCATAGCGGGTTGCATCCGGCACCAACACCGGATCCGCGGAGTAGACTCCGTCCACTTTGGTGGCCTTCAGAACCAGCTCCGCATCGGTTTCGATACCGCGCAAACAGGCGGCAGAGTCCGTAGTAAAGAAGGGGTTACCGGTGCCAGCGGCAAAGATCAGAACTTCACCACGCTCCAGATAACGGATCGCGGCGCGACGGTCATAGTGGTCGACGATACCGCTCATTTGAATAGCAGACATTACCCGGGAAGAGATATTCGAGCGCTCCAGCGCATCGCGCAGGGCCAGCGCATTCATCACCGTAGCCAGCATTCCCATATGGTCGCCGGTCACGCGATCCAGTCCTGCCGCGTGCAGCGCGGCACCGCGGAACAGGTTACCACCGCCAACTACCAGACCCACCTGCACACCGATCCCGACCAGCTGGCCGATTTCCAGTGCCATTTTATCGAGCACTTTGGGGCTGATTCCAAACCCCTGTTCGCCCATCAGCTCTTCTCCGCTGAGTTTTAGCAGGATTCTCTTGTACTTGCGGTCTTTAATACCTGGCATCCTTTGTTCCTCAACCATTCATGGGCCAATAACTGTGCTGAGACGGAACCACCAATCCGGTTCACGCCCGCCGAACATTACAACAAATTCGACGTTTTACCTAGCAGACTGCCGAATAACCCTGAGCACGCAAAAGGTTATTCAGCAGCCTCCTGTCCAGAAGGCCCCACCACTGTATATTCGACCTATCCATCAGCCGGTCGCACACTTTTTGTACAAAACAACATACAGATTTTACCGGAGGCCAGATACTACAGCGGGGCGCCCCGATGGCATTCCAGAGAACACACCGGGAGCACCCCGCTGAACCGACTGCGATGCAGCCGGTTATTGAGCATCAGGAGCTGGATTTGACCTGTGCTGCTACTTCTGCAGCGAAATCCACTTCTTCCTTCTCGATGCCTTCGCCTACTTCGAAGCGAACAAAACCGGATACGTCGGCACCGGCGTCTTTAACCAGCTTGCCGATGGTAACATCCGGATTCTTGACGAAAGGCTGTTCCACCAGGCTGTTTTCCTTCAGGAACTTCTTGATACGACCGCCCATCATCTTCTCGACGATTTCAGCAGGCTTGCCTTCCATGTCCGGCTGCGCCTTGATGATGTCTTTTTCTTTTTCCAGCACATCAGCAGGCATATCTTCCGGTTTGGTAACCTGCGGGTTAACCGCGGTTACGTGCATGGCAACATCACGAGCCACTTCGCCTTCACCGCCGCTCAGGGCAACAATGGCAGCGATACGGTTATTGGAGTGCACATATGCACCAACATTCGCCGCTTCAACCAGTTGAATACGACGCACACCGATGTTCTCACCGATTTTCTGAACCAGTGCTTCACGGGCATTTTCCAGCTCGCCTTCCATCAGCGCAGCGACGTCTTGCTGGCGATCAGCGAAAGCCTTGTCGACCACCTGGGCAACAAAGGCCTGGAAGTTTTCATCGCGGGCAACGAAGTCAGTTTCAGAGTTCACTTCAACCAACACGCCGTAGCTGCCATCTTCAGCAACTTTGGCTGCCACAACGCCGTCTGCGGCGGTACGACCAGCCTTTTTGGCAGCCTTCAGGCCGGAAGCCTTGCGCAGATCTTCGATCGCTTTTTCGATATCACCATCGGCCTCAGTCAGTGCTTTCTTGCACTCCATCATTGGCAGGCCGGTACGCTCGCGCAGTTCTTTTACCATTGACGCGGTAATCGCCATGATTAAATCCTCGGGTTCAAATTCTTTGTTGGATTTGAAAAAAAGGGGCCAGTATCACGGCCCCTTTTCCCTGCAGCGTAACTCAGAATTGTTACACCGCCAGCAGCCTGTGGCTGACACCTGAAAATCAGGAGTCCGCAGCTGCCTGGTCGTCTTCGTTGGCTTCAACGTATTCGCTCTGAGCAGCGCCGCCACCAGCTTCTGCAGTGCCCGCCACAACGGCGTCAGCTACGGCAGTGGTGTACAGCTTGATGGCGCGAATGGCGTCATCGTTGCCGGGAATAACGTAGTCCACACCTTCCGGGTTACTGTTGGTATCGACAACGCCGATTACCGGGATACCCAGTTTGTTGGCTTCCTGGATAGCAATACGCTCGTGTTCAACGTCGATCACGAACAGCGCGTCAGGCAGACCACCCATATCCTTGATACCACCGATAGAGCGCTCAAGCTTATCCATTGTGCGGGTGCGCATCAGGGCTTCTTTCTTGGTCAGCTTCTCGAAGGTGCCGTCCTGAGACTGCGCTTCGAGGTCGCGGTAACGCTTGATGGAAGCGCGGATGGTTTTGTAGTTGGTGAGCATGCCACCCAGCCAGCGGTTGCTGACGTAAGGCTGACCTGCACGCTCGGCCTGCTCTTTGATGGATTTCTGCGCAGCGCGCTTGGTACCAACAAACAGAATTTTCTTCTTCTGAGCGGCCATGCCCCTGATGATTTGCAGGGCATCATTGAACGCCGGAACAGTGTGCTCCAGGTTGATGATGTGAATTTTGTTACGGGCACCAAAGATGAATTGACCCATCTTCGGGTTCCAGTAGCGGGTCTGGTGACCAAAATGGACACCAGCCTGCAGCATATCGCGCATGCTGACTTGCGGCATAATTAACCTCAGTTTGTATCGGAAGTGACGCCAGATTGCGGCTGTCAACTTCCCGGGTTACATCCTCCACATACCCCATACGCCAATCCCCCGGAAGCGGCCTCTCGGGCCGGGTCACGGAAGACACCCAGGCGAATGTGCCGGTATATGTGCGGCATTTGTTTAGAGCGCGACCTGCGCCGGCTCCGGTTTGAATTTGCCCGGGACATGCCCGAGCGGCGCGCTTTATACCATATCACCGACCCCGCTGGAAGCCTCGCGCGCGCCACACGCCATACCTACCCCGCGCCGGGATCACCCCAAACCCACTGGGGTAATCGGCAGCCGCCCCCCGGCGTGAGTCGCAGCCGTGATGTCGCCGCAGCGCAATTCCGCTACAATACCGCGCCGCAAGAGCCCTCCGGCGCTGATTCAGCGCTGTGGCGGCCTCACAAAGAGCTTGTAAACCATCGACACAATCGGGACCCTTCATGAGTAACGCCGTAAAGACACCGGAACAAATCGCAAAAATGCGCACCGCGGGCCGCCTGGCCGCGGAAGTACTCGAAATGATCGAAGAGTACGTGGTTCCCGGGGTCACCACCGAAGAGCTCGACCGGCGCTGCCACGACCACATAGTCAATGCTCAGCAGGCAATCCCCGCCTGCCTCGGCTACCGGGGCTTCCCGAAATCCATCTGCACCTCGATCAATGAGGTGATTTGCCACGGGATACCGTCCGAGTCCAAAGTGCTGAAGAAAGGTGACATCATCAATATCGATGTCACCGTGATCAAGGACGGCTGGTATGGCGACACCAGCAAGATGTACTTCGTCGGCAAGGCCGCCCCCCACGCCAAGCGCCTGGTGCAGGTGACCCAGGAGTGCCTCTACAAGGCCATCGAAATCGTGCGCCCGGGCACCACTCTGGGAGATATCGGTCATATCATTCAGCAGCATGCCGAAAAGAACTACTACAGCGTGGTCAAAGACTTCTGCGGCCACGGCATTGGCGACGTCTTCCACGAAGAGCCCCAGGTTCTCCACTATGGCAAGCCGGGCACCGGCCAGGTGCTGGAAGAAGGTATGACCTTTACCATTGAGCCCATGATCAATGCCGGCAAACCCGGCAGTCGCGTACTGCGCGACGGCTGGACCGCGGTCACCGTGGACCGCCGACTCTCCGCCCAGTGGGAGCACACCATGGCAGTAACCAGTGACGGCGTGGAAGTGCTTACCGCGCGCAGCGAAGAATCCTTTTAACACTCCGGGGGACCGCTCCCACTGTCTGCAGCGGTGTTCGCGAGCAGGCAAAGCGGTACCCTAGCGAAACAGGCTCCCCATGCAGCTGGTCAATACTCCGCAATTCGAAAAACCACTGTTCTTTTTCGATCAATCGCGCTTTCGCCGCGCCCTGGCCGAGGCCGACAAGCCGGCACTGGAAGTATTCAAAGACGCGATTGGCGCCGCCGACACCCATATGGCGCGACGCTTCAGCGAGGGCGAAGACGTTCGCACCCTGGTCTATGAGCGGGCACTGTTCCTGGACTGCCTGCTGCACTATGCCTGGCACCAGTTTTCCTGGCCGGACAACATCAGCCTGCTGGCCGTTGGCGGTTACGGTCGCGGAGAGCTGCACCCCCACTCGGATATCGACCTGCTGATCCTCACCGGCGAACAGCCGGACGCGAACGCCATTGATAATATCGAGCGGCTGGTCGCCTTCCTCTGGGATCTGAAACTGGATATCGGCCACTCTGTGCGCACCATAGAACACTGCCTGGAGATGGCCGCGGAGGACATCACCGTGGCCACCAACCTGATGGAATGTCGCACGGTAGTGGGCAACCCCGCACTCGGAGAACAGCTCGCAGAGCGTATGACACCGGAAAACCTCTGGCCGGCGGAAGCGTTCTTCAGTGCCAAGTATGCGGAACAGCAAGAGCGTCATGGAAAGCAGCAAGGGGCCGAATACAACCTCGAGCCCAACATCAAGAACGCGCCTGGCGGCTTGCGGGATATCCAGACCATCAATTGGGTAGCCAAACGCTTCTTCCAGGTGCGTACCCTGAAGCAACTCCAGGGCAAGGGCTTTTTTACCGAAGAGGAGTTCGCCATCCTGCAATCCGGTGAGGACTTCCTGTGGCGCGTGCGCTACGGGCTGCACCTGCTCGCAGGTCGCCCCGAAGAGCGCCTGCTGTTCGACTACCAGCGCGAACTGGCGCGGAAATTCGGCTACAAGGACAACGACACCCACCTGGCCGTCGAACAGTTCATGCACACCTATTACCGCATCGTGATGGCGCTGCGGGAACTGAACGATGTGCTGCTGCAGTTTCTCGATGAAGTCATCCTGCAACGCGGCACTCACCTGCCCGTCACCCCCATCAATGAACGTTTCCAGTTGCGCGGCAATACCATTGAAGCCACCGTCACCCGCACCTTTACCGAACACCCCTCGGCACTGCTGGAAATCTTCGTACTGATGGCGCAGAACCCGAAGATCCAGGGTGTACGCGCCTCGACCATTCGCCTGATTCGCGAACACAAGCACCTGATCGACGATCAGTTCCGCACCAATCCGGAAAATACCAGTCTGTTCATGCAGTTGCTGCGCAGCCCCCGTGGCCTGTCCACGCAACTGACCCGCATGACTCGCTACGGCATCCTCGGGCGCTACCTGCCAGAGTTCGGTCGCGTTACCGGCCAGATGCAGCACGACTTGTTCCATATCTATACGGTGGATGCGCACACACTCCAGGTTGTACGCAACATGCGTAGCTTCCGCGGCGACGATGCCTGGGAGAAATACCCACTGGCGGCGGAAATCATTGCCCGCATGCGCAAACCCGAGCTGCTGTATATCGCCGGTCTCTACCACGATATTGCCAAGGGCCGCGGCGGGGACCACTCCAAGCTGGGGGTTGTCGACGCGGATGCCTTCTGTCGCCGCCACGGCCTGCCCGCACGGGATCGTCGCCTGGTGTGCTGGCTGGTGGAAAAGCATCTGTTGATGAGCGCGGTATCGCAAAAGCAGGACATCTCCGACCCGGAAGTGGTACACGAGTTTGCGCGCACGGTCGGTGATCGCGAGCATCTGGATTACCTGTACGCGCTCACTGTGGCCGACATCAATGCAACCAACCCCGACCTTTGGAACAGCTGGCGCGCCAGCCTGATGCGCCAACTCTACCAGCACACCCAACGCGCCCTGCGCCGCGGCCTGGAAAACCCCATCGATCGCGATGAGATCTACGTTGAAACCCAGGCCCAGGCACGCAACATGCTGCGCGCCATGGGGCTGCCCAGCAACGCGGTGGAAGATATCTGGTCGGAAATGGGCGAGGACTATTTCATTCGCGAGAGTGCCGACAATATCACTTGGCACACCGCCGCGATTTACCAGTTGCACGAGGACCCCCAACGCGACCCCGACCGCGACACGCTGGTACTGACCCGAAACTCCGGCCCCGGAGAACACGACGGCGCCACCGAAGTGTTTGTGTACACCCAGGACAGGCCCAATGTGTTCGCAGCCGTGGTGACCGGCCTCGACATGCTCAACCTGAACATTCACGACGCGCGCCTGTACAGCTCCGCCGGCGGGTACACCCTGGATACGTTTTACGTGCTGGACGAATCCGGCCAACCACTGCTGGACGAACCCCACCGCCTGGAGCAGATCCGCAATACCCTGCAGGAAGAGCTGGCACTGGTAGAAGACTACTCGAAGGTCATCAAGCGCCGCACACCGCGCCGCCTGAAAATGTTCCACCTGCCGAGCCAGGCGCATATTTCCACCGAGCCGGAGGACATCCACAGCACACTGGAAATCATCAGCGCCGATCGCCCTGGGCTATTGGCACGGATTGCGCGTATTTTCCTGACCCACGATCTGCGGCTACACAACGCCAAGATCTCCACGTTGGGCGAGCGGGTAGAAGATATTTTCCATATCACCGGGGCGGACGACGAACCCATTACCGATCCGCAGTTGATTGAAACCCTGGAACAGGCCATCTGTCAGGAACTGGACGCGCATCAGGCCACGTTGCCACCGCAACCCTGATCAACAACCGTACGGACACAGACCAATAATATGAATCCGAATTTGCAACAACTGCAGCCCTACCCCTTTGCCAAGCTGGCAAAACTCAAGGACGGACTGCAACCACCGGAGAGCCTCGAGCATATCGCCCTCTCCATTGGCGAACCCAAACACACGCCGCCGGCCTTTGTGCGTGACGAACTGATCGAAAACCTCGACAAACTCGCCGCCTACCCGGTGACCAGGGGGCTGGAAGCGCTGCGGGAGACTATTGCCCAGTGGCTGCAGACCCGTTTCAAACTGCAAACGATCGATGCCGAACGGGAAGTAATCCCGGTCAATGGTACCCGTGAGGCCCTGTTCGCCTTCGCCCAGGCAGTGGTTTCCCCCGGCGCAAAAGTGCTGATGCCGAATCCGTTTTACCAGATCTACGAGGGCGCCGCGTTTCTGGCCGGTGCCACCCCGCACTTTATCAACTGCAGTGTGGAAACCGGGTTCAAACCGGACTTCGCCGCCGTTCCAGAATCTGTCTGGCAACAGTGTGACCTGCTGTACCTGTGCACTCCCGGCAACCCTACCGGCGCATTGCTGGATATTGATGATCTGAAACACCTGATCGCACTGGCAGACCGCCACGATTTCACCATCGCCTCGGACGAGTGCTACTCCGAGCTCTATTTCGACGAGGACAATCCACCGGTGGGACTGCTACAGGCCTGCGCGGAACTCGGCCGCGACGATTATCGTCGCTGCGTGGTATTCCACAGCCTGTCCAAGCGCTCCAACCTGCCGGGTTTGCGCTCCGGTTTTGTCGCCGGTGATGGGGACATCCTGGAAAAATTCCTGCTCTATCGCACTTACCACGGCTGCGCCATGCCGGTACCGACCCAGTTCGCGTCCATGGCCGCCTGGCAGGATGAGCAGCATGTTAAAGAAAACCGGGCGCTCTACCGTCAGAAGTTCGACGCAGTGCTGGAGATTCTCGACGGCTGTCTCGAGGTAGAAAAACCACAGGCGAGCTTTTACCTTTGGCCCAGGGTTGGCGACGGTGAAACCTTTGCCCGCGAACTGTTCCGCCAGCAACACATCACAGTATTGCCCGGGGCCTATCTCGCGCGGGAATCGGAAGGCGTCAACCCAGGCTCTACCTATGTGCGTATGGCCCTGGTAGCCACCCTGGATGAATGTATTGAAGCGGCGAAGCGGATCCGCCGCTTTTGTCAATGAGACACAGCCCCGATGAGTGAAGTGCAAACCCCACCCAGAAATCTTCTCAAGGCCGAGCGCGTGGAATACGTGCTCAACCGGCTGGAAGCGCTGTACCCGGAGACTCCGGTCCCCCTGGACCATTTCGATGCCTACTCATTGCTGGTCGCCGTACTGTTATCCGCGCAGTGCACCGACGAGCGGGTTAACCAGATCACTCCCGGGTTGTGGGAGCTGGCAGACAATCCGCACGATATGGCAAAGGTGCCGGTGGAGAAAATTCGCGAGGTCATTCGCCCCTGCGGACTGTCACCGCAAAAATCCAAAGCTATCCAGAAACTGTCGGAAATCCTGGTCAACGAATACCATGGTCAGGTACCGGAAAATATGGCGGCACTGGAAACACTGCCCGGCGTCGGTCACAAGACCGCGAGCGTGGTGATGGCGCAGGCATTTGGCCACCCGGCATTTCCGGTGGATACCCACATTCACCGCCTCGCCCAGCGCTGGGGACTGACCTCCGGTAAAAATGTGGCGCAGACAGAAAAAGACCTGAAGCGCCTGTTCCCCAGAGATAAGTGGAACAAGCTACATCTGCAGTTCATTTTCTACGGCCGAGAGTACTGCTCGGCGCGCGGCTGCGATGGCACTGTGTGTGAGATTTGCACCACCTGCTATCCCGCACGTAAAAAACCCAAGAAAACCAGGAAGGCTTGAATCTATTCAGCCCGAACGCCAGTTTTACCCGAACAAGACTCACAGAAACAAGAATTACAGGAAGCACGATGATCACCCTTTACGGCATCAAGAATTGCGACACCGTAAAAAAGGCCCGCAAGTGGCTGGAGCAGAATGACGTGGCGTACACCTTTCACGATTTCCGCGAAAACGGTATGGAGAGTGTTCCCCTCGCCCAATGGCTCGAAGCATCCGGCTGGGAACAGGTATTGAATCGGCGCTCCACCAGCTGGCGCGCACTCAGCGACGAACAGAAAAATACTATGGACAATAGCAGCGCCCTGACACTCGCCACGGAAACGCCCACCCTGATCAAACGCCCGGTAATGACCAGGGGCAGCGAGACCCTGTTCGGTTTCAAAGCGGATCTCTACGCCGACTTTGTCCGGTAAGCGCGCCCGATAATTCCCTGAACAAATTCAGACTCACGACAAGGAAACAACATGAGTAACGTATACAGCATCGGCTTCGGCGTCGGCACCTGCAACAGCAAGGGCGAATGGCTGGAGGTCTATTTTCCGCAACCGCTGCTGAACCCGGCAGAAGAAATTGCCAGCGCCGTCACCGGTGCGCTGAATGTCAATGAGGGCAACCACGCCATCGCTCTGGAAGAAGCCCAGCTACAACCGCTGGCCGATCAACTGGAAAGCGCCGGTGCCAGTGAGCAAGCAACCATCCTGCGCCAGTTTGCCGGTAGCCAGCGCCCGCTGGTAGCCGTCGTACTGCACACCGATGATGCCCCTCAGTCCGTGCCAGAGGCCTACCTGAAGCTGCACCTGCTCTCGCACCGCCTGGTCAAGCCCCACGGCACCAAGCTGGACGGCGTGTTTGGTCAGCTGGCTAATGTAGCCTGGACCAACCAGGGCGCAATCGATCTGGAAGAGTTGCCGCAGCGCCAGCTGGAAGCCCGCCTGAAAGGCGAACTGCTGGAAGTTTCCTGCGTGGACAAGTTCCCCAAAATGACCAACTACGTCGTGCCCAAGGGTGTACGTATCGCCCATACCGCCCGCGTACGTCTCGGCGCTTACCTGGGTGAAGGCACCACCATCATGCACGAGGGCTTCGTGAACTTTAATGCGGGCACTGAAGGCCCGGGCATGATTGAAGGTCGTATTTCCGCGGGCGTTTTCGTGGGTGCGGGCTCCGACCTCGGCGGTGGCAGCTCCACTATGGGCACCCTCTCCGGCGGTGGCAATATCGTGATTTCGCTCGGTGAAGGCTGCCTGCTGGGCGCCAACGCCGGTACCGGTATTCCCCTGGGTGATCGCTGCACGGTGGAATCCGGTCTGTACATTACTTCCGGCACCAAGGTGGCGGTGCTGGATGACAAGGGTGAGGTTGCAGAATCCGTTAAGGCGCGCGACCTGGCCGGAAAATCCGACTTGCTGTTCCGTCGCAATTCCTCCACCGGCGCGGTGGAATGCCTGACCAACAAGAGTGCGGTTGAACTTAATTCAGAGCTCCACAAGAACTGAGTGGCACGCTAGGGTGGGTATGTGCCAGTGCATCCACCCTTTCCCCTGTAATACCTTCCCACCGGGCTCGCGGCATCCTCGCCCAGTGACGACAAAGCGCCAGGGGGAATATTTCGGAAACGCTGTGAATACATCCCTGTACGCTCCGGCGGCGACGTCCCTGTCGCCGACGGTTCCGAAACATTCCCCCTGGCGCTTTGTCTTTGCCCCGGCAATTTGGCTTCGGCCTCTACCACCGGGTCTGTACTAGCGAGACTGGAAAATAATGTGAAATTTAGCGCGAAGGTTTTGCTGGCGATGGCTTCTCGCGAGACCTTCTAAAACAGGGACGTTTTAGAAGAGCCCCCATGGATGGGTTCACGGCGTGTCTCGCGAGAAGCCATCGCCAGCAAAACCGCCCCCCAACAGGAACAGTGCTTCCCAAAACCTCAGGGCCATAGAATGACTCCAACAATAGAACTGACCAAAGAACTGATCCGCCGCCGCTCCGTCACACCGGAAGATGCCGGCTGTATGGAACTGATGCTAGAACGTCTGGAAAAAATCGGCTTCAAAACCGAGCACCTGCGTTTCGGCGATACCGACAACTTCTGGACCGTACGTGGCGAAGAAGGTCCCCTGTTCGCCTTCGCCGGCCATACCGACGTCGTCCCCACAGGCCCCGAAGAGAACTGGCAATACCCACCTTTTGAGCCACAAATCGTCGACGGCATGCTGTACGGGCGCGGCGCTGCCGATATGAAAGGTTCTCTCGCCGCCATGGTCGTCGCCTGCGAAGAATTTGTCGCCGCCCACCCCGACCACAAAGGCCGCATCGCCCTGCTGATCACCAGTGATGAAGAAGGCCCCGCAAAACACGGTACCGTGAAAGTCGTGGAATGGCTGGAGGAAAGAGGCGAGAAAATCGACTGGTGCCTGGTGGGCGAACCTTCCAGCACCACCCTCGCCGGCGACGTGATCAAAAACGGCCGTCGCGGTTCTCTGGGTCTCGAACTGACCGTATCCGGCATTCAGGGCCACGTGGCCTACCCGCACCTGGCGGAAAACCCCGTCCACAAGCTCGCGCCGGCACTGGCGGAACTCGCCGCAGAAGAGTGGGACCAGGGCAATGACTTCTTCCCCGCTACCAGCTTCCAGGTCTCCAACATCAATGGCGGCACTGGCGCTACCAATGTGATCCCCGGTGACGTAAAGGTAGTATGCAACTGGCGCTTCTCCACCGAAACCACCGCCGAACAACTGGAACAACGCGCCCGCGCCATCTTTGACAAGCACGGCCTGAAGTATGAAGCCCACTTCAATCTCTCCGGCCAGCCTTTCCTGACCGCAGAAGGGCCTCTGGTGGAATCCGCACAGGCCGCGATCAAAAAGGTCACCGGCCGCGATACCGAACTCTCCACCGCCGGCGGCACCTCAGACGGCCGCTTTATCGCCCCTACCGGCGCACAGGTGGTGGAGCTCGGCCCGGTCAATGCCACCATTCACAAGGTGGATGAGTGCGTAAAAGCCGAAGATCTCGACCTGATAAAAGACATGTATCGGGAGATACTCGCGGGTCTGCTGGCCGAGTAAACACAGCCAATCACCACAAACGTGAGATGTTTCACAAACTTGTCGCCCGTAGTATTCTCCAATGGGACACGGGCGGCATGGAGGCTATCCCCTTCCCGCCCATACCATTAACCAACGCCGTATTACATGGAGTGTTTATGCGTCTGGCCACAGTCCTCTGTTTCTTCTTCTCCCTGACCGTCACTGCAGTCGCCGCTGCTACGGTCCCCCTCGAAGACCTGATCCGCCACCCGGAAGTCCACCAGGTCAAAATTTCCCCAACCGGTACTCATCTGGCGGTACAGCGCAAGTTCGAGGGGGAGCGGGTGCTGGTCATCATGTCCCTGTCACCACTGAAAATTACCGGCCGCCTGCGCTTTCGTGGGCAAGAGGAAGTGGGCAATTTTTATTGGGCCAGCGACGACCGAGTGGTAGCGGAAGTCATTACCAAAAAAGCTGCGCTGGAAGCCCCGGTAAACTACGGGTCTCTATATGCCATCAATGCAGATGGTACCCGCGGCAAGAATATTTTTGGTTACGCCGCCGGGGAGCGGCAAACCGGTAGCCGTATCAAGAAAGCGGAAGACACCTACGCCCACGCCACCATCATCGACCCGCTGGCGGACGACAAAAACGAGATTCTGATATCCACCTATCCCTGGGCGAGAGACTGGGAAACCCATGGGGATGTCTATCGCCTGAATATCTACACCGGTGTGCGTCGATCCGTTATCGGGCTACCTCAGGTCGGAGGGCGCGCTTACACCGACGGCCGCGGCAACCTGCTGTTTGCCAATGGCACCAACCGCGAAAACGAGTACGAGCTCTACACCAAAGCGGAAAATGGCTGGGAGCAGGTTACGCACCCGGTTTTGCGCCACGGCGCGCCAGTCGGTTACGACCACGAGCGCGAGCTGGCCTACCTGGTGGCAGATATACCTGGCCAGACTGAAACACTGATTGCCTGGGATCGAGAAAAGCAGGAAGTGAAAAAAATTGTGCAGGATGAAATCGCCGATATCAGTGATGTAATTCTGCAACCGAGCAACCAGCGCCCTATCGGTGTTTACCTGAATCCCGACTACCCCACCGTTCAATTTTTTGATGAAGGCAATGGCTTTGCCCCCCTGTATCGCGGCTTGAAAAAAGCCTTTCAGGGTTACCATATCAACTTCACCAGCTTTACCCGGGACGGTAAAACCGGTGTTTTGCAGGTCTCGGGTGACCGCCTGCCCGGAGACTTTTTCCTGGTGGATATGGCGTCCAAAAAAGTCGACTTTCTGCTTTCATCGGCAGAGTGGCTGGATCCCGACAACCTGAATCCCATGCGCGCAGAGCACTTTGAATCCTCCGACGGCCTGCGTATCAGCACCTACCTGACCTTCCCCGCCAACACAGAGGATTCCGGCAAGCTGCCCATGGTGGTCATGCCCCACGGCGGCCCCCACGCGCGGGATTTCTGGGGCTACACCCGGGATGCACAGATACTCTCCCAGAATGGTTACCTGGTGCTCCAGGTCAATTTTCGCGGCTCCACCGGGTTCGGCGACCATTTTCTCGATGCCGGAAAAAATCAATGGGGCGGGAATATTCAGCGGGATATTGCCGAGGCGGTGAAATGGGCCGTGGCTGAGGGACATGCAGATCCAGAGCGGGTCTGTATCTATGGGGCAAGCTTTGGCGGTTATTCCGCGCTGATGAATCCCATCCGCTACCCGGATCTGTACCAGTGCGCCGCGGGCTATGTCGGTGTCTATGACCTGGAACTGCTCTACAAGGAAGGAGATGTTCGCCGCCGGGACCGCGGCATCGCCTACCTCAGTGACACCGTTGGCCAGGATCAGGAACATATGCGAGCCAATTCCCCGCTCTACCACACCGACAAACTCAACCTGCCGCTGTTTATCATTCACGGTGAGGAGGACGAGCGCGCGCCAGTGGCCCACGCCGAGGCATTACTGGAAAAGCTGGAAGAGAACGGCAAACCCGCACAATCCCTGATTGTGAAACACGAGGGACACGGCTTTTACAACGAGGACAACCGCAAACTGCTATATACCCAATTACTGGGCTTCCTCGATACACATATTGGTGTCGGTGCAGCGGAAAAATGATTTGCGGCACCGGGAAGCCGGAAAAGCCAGAGAAACCAAAACCAGAAAACGCGGTTTGCAAGCCGCGCTTTCTGGTTTTCAGCGATCCCGCTCAGTGCAACCTGCCGTGCCGGGCGGGAGCTACCGCTGGTTCACGCTCATCAAAACCATGCGCCATCACGAAGTAGTACAGCACCTGTTCTTCTCCATCGGCCTGCGCCATCAGATCAAAGATGGTGCCATCTTTATCTCCGGGAGAAATACGGACGGAAGTGACCAGATCAGGCTCCACAAACATCTCGCCCACCAGGCGTTTGCCGCGCATCAGCTGGACCAACAGGGTTTGTGGGCTTTCGTGGGTAAAGCGCCAGTAGAAATCGTCGTCATCGTAGAGAATGACATCGGGAGATCCCGCCCGCAGAATGCAGTTCGCATGCTCTGCAAGCCAGGGCCAGAAATCTTTGAGCGCCAGGGAGTCGGTCACAGGCATCAGTCCTCGAGTTGCTCGACGCCGTCCGCTCCGCCTTCGAGCCCGAACTCGTCGGCGATCTGACGACACCATTCGTTGAGACGCTTTGCCGTCATTTCTTCCTGCTGATCTTCATCAATGGCGAGGCCAACAAAGATGCCCTGCCCTTCCACTTCCGCCTTGGAGGCTTCGAAGTCATATCCTTCTGTCGGCCAGTGACCAATGATATTAGCGCCGTTGGCGACGATCACATCGTGCAGCATGCCCATGGCATCGAGGAAGTAGTCACCGTAGCCGAACTGGTCGCCCAGCCCGAACAAAGCCACGGTTTTTCCGGTAAAGTCGATTTCCTGCACATCTTCCCAGAAATCTTCCCAGTCAGACTGAATCTGCCCGAAGTCCCAGGTAGGAATACCGAAAATCAGCTGATCGTAGTCGGCGATTTCCAGCTGGGTCACATCCGCAATATCGTGGATTTCCACACGGTCTTCCCCCAGGCGCGCCACAATACGCTGGGCAACGCCTTCGGTATTGCCCTCGTCACTGCCGAAAAACAGGCCGATCTTGCTCACACTCACTCCTCAAACTGCCAGTCGACGGGCGCAGGCGGCCCGACAGGGGCCGGCATTTTCCCAACAAAGGGCGGGTGCGGCAAGCACTGGGGCAAGACGGGGACCCGACCTCAAGCGCTCCGACATAAAAAAGCCCCCGCAAAGCGGAGGCATCAGGGGTGAAAGCTTGCCGGGCGTTGGGGTAGATGCCGACGAGCGATCCGTGACTGACTGTTCAGCGGGAGGGCTTACTCGTCGCTGTCAGCGCGATCGCGCCAGCGCTGCTTGCGCTTTTGATGGCGCTCCATACGCTCCGCTTTCATCTCGTTCAGTGTCGCCTTTTGCTCATCGGTCAGGATGGCCTCAAACTGCGAACGCTGCTGTTCCATATCCTGGGCCCTCTGTACCGCGAGGGCGCCAATACGTGTACCGAGGCTATCCAAAGTCGCCTGGTCCGCACCCGAGCGCACCGCTTCATGCAATTCCTTTCGCAACTCTCTGGACTCCTGCCGGCGAGCCTTGTAGGCCTCTTTACTGGCATCCCGGTTCGCCTTCAATTGGGCTTTCTGGCCTTCCGTGAGATCCAGCTTCTCGGCGATATGCTCAAACATGCGGTGCTTGTGGTGGCGCGGGCCGTGATCGCCATGGGGGGGAAGCCATCACCATTGCCGGTGCAACCATCGCACCACTCAGTACCAGACTGCCTGCAAGCGCTTTCCATCGGTTCATAGATCTATCCTCTCGTGATGATGCCCGTCTCCAGGCGGTGTCGGGTTTCGGACTGACAAATTGTCAGGGCCCGTTTTCTGTTTCAGTAGGTGCATACTAGGCTCGCACTGTGTAAATAGGGGCTAAGGGTGGTAAACATTTGTTAAGAACGGTAAAAGCCGCCATTCTCATCCTCACGGAAGCGAAACCCCGCGCATATAATGCTGATCAAGCAATCCAAGGCGGCTGGAAGTGACCTGAGCCGGTACTTTTAAACTGCCATTGAATAACCTGATCCGAGAGACTCGCGCCCATGAGCCATATCCTGCTGGTAGACGACGACACAGAACTGACTGAGCTGCTGGAAGAATTCCTGGTGGGCGAAGGTTTTTCGGTTACCGTTGCCAATGACGGTGGCCGCGGGCTGGAGCTGGCACGCAGCCAGCCGTTCGATGCTTTAGTGCTGGATGTGATGCTCCCGATCCACAACGGGTTCGATGTATTGCGTAAGTTGCGTGAGGAATCCGGGGCAAACAGTCAGTCCCTGCCCGTGCTAATGCTGACCGCAAAAGGCGACACGGTGGACCGGATCGTCGGGCTGGAAATGGGGGCCGACGACTATCTGCCAAAACCCTGCAACCCCAGAGAACTGGCAGCGCGCCTGCGCGCGGTACTCAGGCGCGGGCGCTCGGAGGCGGAAGCCGTATCCGACAACCTGTCGTGCGGTCCCATCGTCCTGCTTCCCAGAGAACACCAATGCACCTGGGAGAGCCAGCCGGTCAACCTGACAGGGGCGGAATTTTCTGTACTCAAAGTCCTGGTCGAGCACGCCGGTGAAGTTGTCAGTAAAGAAGTGCTGACGGAAGAAGCCCTGGGTCGGAAACTGATGCCTTACGATCGCTCCATTGATGTACACGTCAGCAATATCCGCAAAAAACTCGCCGGGCACGGTGCCAGCCGGGAGTTGATCATCAACATCCGCGGCGCCGGCTATATGCTGACCAAGAGCCAGGGTTAAGCGGAATGAAGTTCATCAGCAGCCTGTTCGGGCGCATGTTTATCGGCGCCTGGCTGACAGCCATCCTCATGGTATTTCTGGCGGTTTACATTACCCACTTCCGCGAATTTGGCGATCCGCGCCAGAAAGACCGCTGGGAGGGCGCAGAGCTCTTTCGGGAGATTACCGACAACCTGCGTATTTCCCGCCGTCACGGCCCTGAGCATTTTCACCACTGGCTGGAGCGACTGCCAGCGGATTTACAAGAGCGCATCTACGCGCTGGATCACAGCGGCCACGAGCTGCTCAACCGCCCGATCCCCCAGTCCATGGCACCGCTGATCGCCGCCCTCAATTTCCGCAATCGCGAAGAGCATGCCCTGGTCGATAAAAAGCCCACCATTGGCTTTTTTGTTCCCCAGCGCGGCGGCGACAGCCTGCGGGTGGTTTTCATCGCCGGCAGAAGCAAGGAAGAGTTGCTGGTTCGCTTCCTGTTGAACAACTTCTGGCCGATTCTGGTGCTCGCCACCCTCGCATCCGGCCTCGCCTGCTATTTTCTGGCCCGCTACCTCAGCAAGCCACTGGATAACCTGCGCGTTGCCAGCCGGCGTGTCGCCGCCGGCGATCTGGGTTACCGGGTAACCCCGGTTTTGAAAGGCCATAGCCTCGAGCTGGGCGAACTGGCTGCCGACTTCGATTCCATGACAGCGCAACTGCAAGAGTCTATGGCGGAACAGCGCCGGTTGATCAAGGATGTGTCCCACGAACTGCGCTCCCCCCTCGCCCGCCTGCAGGTCGCGCTCGGCATCGCACGGCAGAAGAATGTTGGCGCTCTGGATCCGGAGCTGGACAAAATTGGCAAGGCGGCCGATTACCTGGAAGACATCATTGCCGATATCCTGTCGCTACCAGTCAATAGCAATGACGACCGACCGCTGGACGATGTGGTGGAAGTCAACAGCCTATTGCAGGCACTGACCGAAGAGTTGCAGGATGAAGCCCAGGCTCAGGGGGTGCAGTTTGCTCTCAGACAGGGCGAACGCGAATTCCTGGTCGCCACCCGGGGCAGCTCGTTGACCGCCGCGCTGGAGAACATTCTGCGTAACAGCATCAAATACAGCCCCCGAGGTAGCGCGGTCGAACTCACGGTGACGGCGCAGCCCGAACAGCGCTGCCGTATCCAGGTGATCGACGCCGGCAGCGGCGTGCCGGAAACGGAGCTGGAAGCCATATTCCGCCCCTTCTATCGTACCGATGAAGCGCGCACCCGGGAGAGCGGAGGGTTCGGCCTGGGACTGGCGATCGCCCAGCGGACGGTGGTGCAGCACGGCGGTGTCATCACTGCGTTCAATCCAAAACACGCGGGACTGGGCATTAGCATTGAATTACCCCTATTGGACGATGCCTTCTGACGCGGTTGGCACAGCCGACGCATACTCTTTTTCGCTGCGATACCCTAAACTGGCAACGGTCTTGCACTGACAAACTTTGCATAGACAGATTCTGCACAGACAAGCTCTACACAGATAAGGGAATACCATGCGCTGGATTCTGTACATTCTGATCTTCCTCGCCCTGCTGGTGCTGGCAGGCTTCCTGTTTCCCCGCGTCGCTACCACCGAGCGCAGTGTCTACATCGCGGAACCACCAGCGGTGGTATTTCCCTATGTGAATGATTTGCGCAAGTTCAATCAGTGGTCGCCGTGGTTCCAAATCGACCCGGAAACGCAGTACTCCTATGACGGCTTTGCCGAGGGTGTTGGCTCTTCCATGAAATGGAAAAGCGACGATCCCAATGTGGGTGCCGGGGCGATGGCAATTACCGCCAGCGAGCCCTATTCCCGGGTAGCGATGGATCTCGATTTCGGCTCCCAGGGAACCGCCAGATCGGAGTTCCAGCTGCAGCCTCAGGGCAGCGGTACCAATATCACATGGTCGTTCTCGTCCGAGATGGGAGCTGGCCCTATAGCGCGCTGGATCGGCTTGATGGTATCGAGAATGGTTGGCGCGTCGTACGAGCAGGGGCTGCAGAAACTGAAGACCGTGGTGGAAGATGCCCCGGGCAGTGCGCCATTATCCAGCGAGAACAGTGCCACGTCCTCTGATTCACAGCCCCTGCCCCAGGCTCCGGAAAGCGCCGACCCGGGCACCATTGAACCGGCGCCGGTAGACCCCGGAATGGAAAGTCCGATTCTGGACGACGAAGAGGCAGGCGAACTGCCCGGCAACGATGAAGATGCCCTCGAAGAGTTTGATTCAGAGCCGAACCCCGAATCGCACCGTGAATAAGCCCCCAAATCACACGCATTAAAAAGGCGGCCAACAACAGCCGCCTTGTCTTTGATGCGCCAGGACATTTACATCTGCGCCACAACAGCTCTACTTTCTTCCCTTCCGCGTGGGCCTGGTATTTCTCGCCTTGGCTCTCGAGGGCGCTGCCTTGGAAGGCGGCTTTGGGCTCGATTTCGGGGTTGGTTTACTCGGAGCAGTCTTAAGCGTCGCTTTCGAAGGCGCTTTTCGCAGCTTTCGACGCTGGCGTTGCAGAGTCTCTTTCTCCGACTGAGTCAGAGGTCGCTGACCCAGTTTCGGCAGCCCCGCAGTAATACAGAGGTCATCAATCTCTTTCGGTTCCATCTCTATCCACTGCCCCACACGCACATGAGACGGAATAAAGACACTGCCGTAACGCACGCGCTTAAGCCGGCTAACCCGCACGCCCTGGGACTCCCACAAGCGCCGAACTTCCCGGTTACGTCCTTCCATCACCACACAATAGAACCAACGATTGGTGCCTTCGCCACCGCTTTCCACAATATCGGTAAAGCGGGCCTGACCGTCATCCAGTAATACGCCGGAAGTCAGACGTTTCTTGACTTCATCGTCGACGTGCCCCTGGATTCGCACCAGATATTCCCGATCGATAACCGATGACGGGTGCATCAGTTTGTTGGCCAATTCGCCGCTGTTGGTAAACAGCAACAGGCCACTGGTATTGAAGTCGAGTCGGCCGACAGAAATCCAGCGGCCACTTTTCAGGCGCGGTAGACGATCATAGACCGTGGGCCGGCCCTCCGGGTCATGTCGGGAACAGATTTCCCCAATGGGTTTGTTGTAAAGGATGACCCGCAGGCGGTTCTCTTCAATACCCGGCAACCGGCGGCCATCAAATTCGATCTGGTCGTCATCGGTAACCCGCTCGCCCAATCCGGCGACTTCGCCATTGACGGTGACACGGCCAGCCTCGATGGCCCGCTCCATTTCCCGGCGAGAACCCATTCCCGCTCGAGCCAATACTTTCTGCAATTTTTCGCCCGCAGGCACGGATTCGTTACTCATGTATCCTGGCTTTCCCGCACTTGGGGTTCGTCGGCGTCTAAATCGCCGGATGGCGTTTGTTCGGATTCGGCAGTGGTTTCAGACTGCAACTCGCTCACTGGCGCGTCGTCATTTTCGGCTGTCTGCACTTCCTGCTCGTTCCGTTCCGCCAATTGATTAAAAGAATCGTGATCTGACTCGATGTCAGCTTCAGGGGTAGACTCTGCTTCAGCATAGTCCGCGTGGACGGCCGGCAGGCTGTCTTCGGCCTCCGCCGCCTGAGGCTGTTGCCCGTCATCGGCATCTTCGGCCGACAGGTCCGATGGCGCCTGTGATTCGTCGATCGGCGCTTCCGGGGCGCCTTGCCCCCCGCCGTACGCCTCATCACTTTGATCTGCCGTCGGTTCCTGATCTTCCGCGGCGCCCTCGCCCGCTGAACCATCGCCTGCTGTCCCCTCAGCCGAGTCGGTATTGGCCGCCTCTCCGAGATCCAGCGCCGCATTCAGGCTGTCGATATCGCGGATTTCCGCCAGGGTAGGCAGATCATCCAGGCTGCGCAGATTGAAATAGTCGAGAAACTCCCGGGTAGTCGCATACAGCGAAGGTTTACCGGGGACATCCCTCTGGCCAACAACTTTAATCCAGCCGCGCTCGGTCAGGCTTTTAACAATATGTGAGCTGACCGCAACGCCGCGGATCTCTTCGATATCGCCGCGGGTAATCGGCTGGCGGTAGGCGATGATCGCCAGTGTTTCCAGTGTCGCGCGCGAGTATTTCTGCGGTTTCTCTTCCCACAGCTTGTTAACCCAGGGCGCCAGGTCTTCCGGCACCTGAAAACGCCAGCCGCTGGCGACCTGCTTCAGTTCAAAACCACGTCCGGCACCATCTTCTATAATCTGCTCCAGTACTTCCCTGAGCAGGGCTTTTTCCGGCCGTTCCTCTTCATCAAATAGCGACAACAGACGATCTTCCGACAACGGCTGTGCCGCCGCCAGTAGCGCCCCTTCCACAACCCGGCGTAATACTTCCGGAGTAATACTCATTTCGTTCGGTTCACTCAATTAATTAACCCAGCGCCGGCTCTACATCGGCGGCGCTTTGCGTTGGTTCGTCTTCAGCTTCAGTGTCGTCCCACTCGCTTTCTTTGTTATGCGCCCGCCCATCTTCATTTTCTGCCGCCTGATCGGCATTCTCAGCCACGTCGCCCCGCGCCCGGATATGGATAGCGCTGAACGCATCGTTCTGGATCAGTTCCACCAGAGACTCTTTCACCAGTTCCATCACCGCAAGAAAGGTCACCACGACGCCCAGACGCCCCTCTTCCGCGCGGAAGAGGCTGACAAAGGGAACGAACTGGCGGTGGCGAATTTTGTCCAGTACCTCGGTCATACGCTCGCGGGTGGACAGCTTTTCTTTCTCCACCTGATGGCTTTCAAACATGTCCGCACGCCGCAGCACATCCGCCAGTGCCACCAACACTTCCTTCAGGTCCACCTCGGGTTCAGGGCGGGTAAGCTTGCGATCCGGACCGGTGGCATTGGCCTGGTGGATATCCCGCCCCACCCGGGGGAGTTCATCCATATCTTCCGCAGCGGACTTGAAGCGCTCGTACTCCTGCAGGCGGCGGATCAGTGCCGCGCGCGGATCCTCGCCCTCCTCTTCTTCCGCTTCCGGCGGACGTGGCAGCAGCATGCGGGATTTGATCTCCGCCAGCATCGCCGCCATCACCAGGTATTCGGCAGCCAGCTCGAACCGCATTGCGGTCATCATTTCCACATACCCCATGTACTGGCGGGTAATGTCGGAAACGTTGATCTCGAGAATATCCAGATTCTGGCGACGGATCAGGTACAGCAGCAGGTCCAGGGGCCCTTCAAAGGCCTCGAGGATGACTTCCAGCGCATCCGGGGGAATGTACAGGTCAGCGGGGAGATCGGTGAACGCCTTGCCTTCAACCAGAGCAAAGGGCATCTCCCCCTGTCGCGCGCCGTCGCCGGACACCGACTGGTCGGCACCCGATCCATCACTCTCGCCGGCTTCGGATGTAACGCTCTCGTCGTCGGACGCCTGAGTCGACGCTTCCGCCTTCAGGATCTCTTCCGCCGCGGCCGCTACATCATCCTCGGTGGCCGGCTCGCACCCGGTACTATCGGCAGCATTTTCGGGGTCTGCAGCCTCCTCTTCAGGGCCTGCAGACGCCATTACTACTTCTTCAAAATCGTCACTGGACACACGGCAGTCCTTCCGGAAATGCAAACGGGCGATTATACATCAGAGTCAGCCGATTATTTCATCAATTGTGCCGCATCCCTGACGCACCAGCTCGGGCTCGTCGCCAGTGAGATCCACCACCGTGGTCGCTTCCAGACCACAGAACCCACCGTCGATAACCAGCTCCACCTGGTGCTCCAGGGTGTCGCGGATATCGTAGGGGTCGGTGAGCGGCTGCTCCTCTCCGGGCATGATCAGGCTGCAGCTCATCAGTGGCTCGCCCAGGGCCTCGATCAGCGCCAGTGCGATGGCATTTTCCGGCACCCGCAGACCAATGGTCTTACGCTTGGCATGTGCCAGCCGACGCGGCACTTCCGAAGTGGCCGGCATGATGAAGGTGTAGGGGCCCGGGGTATGATTTTTAAGCAGGCGGAACATCTGATTGTCGACCTTGGCGTAGCTGGCCAGTTCCGACAGATCCCGGCACATCAAGGTAAAGTTATGATGCTTGTCCAGTTGCCGCAGCGCGCGGATACGCTCTACGGCGAGCTTTTCCCCAAGCCGACAGCCAATGGCGTAGGCTGAATCCGTGGGAAATACGATGATACCGCCGGCGGAGACGATCTCAGCGGCCTGATTGATCAGCCGTGCCTGCGGATTGTCCGGATGAATCTGGAAAAACTGTGCCACAAATACCCCCTGATACCCCGATAAAGTACTGTTACGACGGTCGCACCTCACTGGCAGCACGTAACCGCATGCCCAGAACTGTGTTTACCAGGATGACTGTCTGAAAGACGACGCACGGCCATGTGGCGCCAACACCACACGACCGCCCGGTCCAGACAGATACCTCTAACCTGAGACCATCTCTGCATCAGTTTGCCACAGATTCCAGATTGGCTCGACGCCCGCGGGCAGTCTTACCGAACCCAGTTCTCGCCAGGGCTGGTCCGGCTGGTGAAAATCACTGCCGAGGGAAGCCAGCAGTCCGCGCCCGTCTGCGGCCACCCGCTCGAGTAATGAGAGGACTTCCCGGGTCTGTACCGGGTTCTGGCGCCCGCAAACCACTTCTGCGCCCTGCCCACCGGCGTCGCGAAAGTCCGTCAACAAGCCCAGCAGGCGGGTGCGTGTCAAACCGTATTTCAGTGGATGGGCCAGAACCGCTGCGCCACCCGCTGCGCGGATAGTCGCCACAGTCTCTGTGAGATCGGGCCAGGCCACCGCCACATCACCGGTCTTCCCGGCACCCAGGTAACGCTTGAACGCTTTCGCGGTATCCGGCACATGTCCAGCTTCCACCAGCCAGCGCGCAAAGTGTGGGCGCCCGATCACCCCGTCGCCGGCAAAAGACCTGGCCCCTGACAGAGCGCCCGTAAAACCGCGTTTTTCCAATCGCAGGGCAATCTGCTCCGCGCGCTCGGCGCGCAATCGGTCACGGACTGCAACACCTTGCTGCAACGACATGGACGAGCAGTCTACGTTCAACCCGACGACATGTACGCTGCGCCGCCCCCAGCAGGCGGTAAATTCGATACCGGGTAAAATGGAGACCCCGTGCGCCTCTCCGGCGTGTTCAGCCTCGCGTACGCCAGCCACTGTGTCGTGATCGGTCAGCGCCAATAGCGTGACATCCTGTGCTTTCGCTCTCGACACCAGCTCGGTAGGGCTTAAAATACCGTCAGAGGCGGTACTGTGGCAGTGCAGGTCTATTTGCCCGGAGAATTGACCGGAAAATACTGTATCGGTCATTTTGCTAAACTTTCCGCCATATTGGTTGGATTTTGTTCACTTTACCGTCACTATTGAACCCATTACACCGGCCAATGTCTCAGGCCGACCAGTTTGCCGGACCAGCGTGCCGGTTTCAGGGAT
This sequence comes from Microbulbifer celer, assembly GCF_020991125.1. Classification (NCBI taxonomy): domain Bacteria; kingdom Pseudomonadati; phylum Pseudomonadota; class Gammaproteobacteria; order Cellvibrionales; family Microbulbiferaceae; genus Microbulbifer; species Microbulbifer celer. The sequence goes on along the minus strand of NZ_CP087715.1, from coordinate 1,206,007 downwards.
AAGGCCCCGAGCGCGGGGATCCATTTTCGCCGCTGACAGCTGTAGCGTCAGCCAGCGGGCATTATCACCGGAACAGACCATGACAGATACCGATCACCCCAAGGCCCAAGCGCCGGAAGCGATCAGCACTGAATCCACGGCAGACAACGCGGCCCAGACCGCGCCTGCGCAACAGCCTCACAAAGAGAGCCTGCTGGCCAATCTGCTGCTGAATATTGTCATCCCCACGGTGATTCTGACCAAACTGTCCGGCGATGACTGGCTGGGCACAAAGTGGGCCATTGTGGTCGCGCTCGCCTTTCCCATTATTTACGGTCTGCGGGATTTGCAGCGCTCCGGCAAGGTCAACTTTTTTTCCGCACTGGGCATCTTCAGCATCCTGCTCACCGGCGGTATCAGCCTGTTGGAGCTGGAAGCAAAATACATCGCCATCAAGGAAGCCGCGATTCCCGGCTTGCTGGGCATCGCCACTGTAGCTTCCCTCTACACGCGCTGGCCACTGGTGAAAACCCTCATTTACAACGACCGCATTCTCGATACCGGCCGCATCGCGCGCGCCCTGCGAACCAGGGGCAATGAGAGCGCGTTCGATCGCACCTTACTGCACGCCTCCTGGATGATTGCCGGTTCGTTTTTCATGTCTTCTGTATTGAACTACCTGCTTGCAGAGATGCTGCTGAAAAGCCCCCCGGGCACGGAAGCGTTCAATGCAGAGCTGGGCAAAATGACCGCGCTCAGTTTTCCGGTAATCGCTCTCCCCGCCACCATCATCTTGATGTTGGTGCTGGTGTTTCTGTTCCGCCGCATTACCACGTTAACGGGCCTGAAGCTGGAAGAAATCGTCAACGAGCAGTAATACAGCCGCCAAGCTGTCCCGGGTAAAGCACTTGAAGAGAACTACCTGAAAACAAGAACGCGCGAACAATAAACAACACACGTTAAGGAATCACGGATTTATGTGGTACGCCATCATCAGCGAAGATGTCGAAAACAGCCTGCCATTGCGCAAAACTGCGCGACCCGATCATATTGCCCGGCTGAACAGCCTGAAGGACCAGGGTCGCCTGCTGATTGCGGGCCCTCTGCCCGCCATCGACAGTGAAGACCCGGGGGAAGCGGGGTTCACTGGCAGCCTGGTGGTCGCGGAATTTCCATCGCTGGAAGCGGCAGAAAAATGGGCGGACGCGGACCCGTATGTTGCCGCCGGCGTTTATGCCTCGGTAATCGTTAAGCCCTACAAACGCGTTTTGCCCTGATTGCTACCGGCTTCACACCAGAAGCGGCAATTTTTCGCCATTATAACAACGATGTTTCAACCGATGTTTTGACCGAATGATGAAAGCACTGCTAAAAAACCTGACCGCCACCGCCCTGGCCTTTGCCGCTGCCAGCAGCCAGGCAATCAGCTCCGAACGCTATATTACCGACGAGCTGCATGTCCCCATGCGCTCCGGGCAGGGCAATGAATTTCGCATCCTGCACCGCGGCCTGCCCAGCGGCACCAAGCTGACATTGCTGCAGGATTCCCCCGATACCGGATGGGCCCAGGTTCGCACACCGGGCGGCGAAGAAGGCTGGATACGTCGCCAGTACCTGGAGTCTGAACCAGTAGCCAAGATCAAGCTGGAAAAAGCCGAAGCGCGGCTGCAGCATATTGAAAGTCTGCAGGGTAACCTCGGCGTAGAAGTTCGCCGCCTGGAAAAGGAAAACAATGAACTGACTGCAGCCCTGCAAGCCGCAAAGGAGCGTGCGGAAACACTGTCCAAAGAGCTCAAGGAACTGAAGACACTCTCTGCTGACGCCGTATCCCTGAACCAGCGCCACCAGAAGCTGCTCAACCAACACGAGCTGCTGAAACAGAAACAGGTTATGGACCAGGCTGAGATTCAGCGCCTGAGCAGCAGCGACACCCAGAAGTGGTATATGTATGGTGCGCTGTCGGTTCTGATGGGAGCGTTCCTGGCCATGGTCGCGCCACACTTCCGCCCACGCAAACGCAATTCAGAGTGGGCCAACTAACCCCCTCACTAACGACAGCGGTTTCCACCCTGCAAGGCTACCGTTAGAATCCTACATTCCGGAATCCAATCGCCCGGTCCCTGACCGGGCGATTGCGTTCTGCTGGCACCACCACTGCTGGTACAATTCCAGACACATAAATGCCATTTCGGAAACTTCTCCACGGATGAAGCCATACAGGTAACCGGAAGCTCATGAAGAAAGTTCACCAGCTATACACCATCATCTCCGCGCTTGTCCTCTGTGCCCTTGCCTCGCAATCGGCATTCGCCCTCAACGCCCCCCGCGTGGAGCTGGAAACAGATCTGGGCACGATTGAACTGGCCCTCTACCCTGACAAAGCCCCCGAGACCGTAAAGAACTTCCTCACCTATGTGGACGCCGGCTTCTATGACGGCACCATCTTTCACCGGGTAATTCCCGGTTTTATGGCGCAGGGAGGCGGTTATACCTTCGACTTTTCCGAGAAAACCAACCGCGATCCCGTGGTCAATGAGTCCGATAACGGTCTTTCCAACGAGCGCGGCACCATTGCCATGGCCCGCACCAGCGACCCGAACAGCGCCACATCCCAGTTTTTCATCAATCTGGCGGATAACAGCCGCCTGGACGGCAGCGCACAGAAACCCGGATACACCGTATTCGGCAAGGTTCTACTGGGAATGAGCGTGGTGCAACGCATTGCGGCGGAGCCCCGCGGACAATACAAAGCCTTTCCAGACGCACCCAATACGCCGGTGCGTATACTGAAAGCTCGCAGAAAAGAACTCGATACCGGAGGCGCCGGCCAGTGATCGCTCTCAGCGTCAATCTCAACAAAATTGCCCTGATTCGCAACTCCCGCGAAGGGAACTATCCGGACGTGGTCGCCCACGGCCGCACCTGTCTCGATGCGGGGGCCGACGGCATCACAGTCCACCCCCGCCCGGACCAGCGGCATATCCGCCCCGACGACGTGCGCGGCCTGGCTGCGCTCTGCGCCAGGCGCCAGGTGGAATTCAATGTAGAGGGGAACCCCTTTGCCGGCCCCCAGGGGAGCTACCCCGGCCTGCTGCCTCTGGTGTTGGAAACCGCGCCCCAGCAATGCACGCTGGTGCCGGACAGCAATGATCAGCTGACTTCCGACCACGGCTTTGACCTCGAGCGTGACGGCGCGCGCCTCGAGCCCATAATCCAGCAACTCAAAGATGCGGGTATTCGCGTCAGCCTGTTTATGGATCCGGACAAGGCTCAGATCACCCGCGCCCGCGAAGTCGGTGCCGATCGCATCGAACTCTATACTGGCCCGTTCGCAGACGCTGTCTTGCAACAGAGCCCCGAAGTAGATGATATTTTTGCCGCCCACTGTGCGGCCGCGGAACATGCACTGCAGTTGGGGCTGGGCGTCAATGCGGGCCACGATCTCAACCTGATCAACTTGCCGCGCTATCGCACCCTGCCCGGGCTACAGGAGGTCTCGATCGGCCATGCGCTGACAGTAGATGCCATCAGCATGGGGCTTTCCGATGCCGTTGCCGCCTACGTCAATTGCCTCTCCGGCAAATAATCGGGGCAATGAGCAGACAATGCCACCCCCAATACCACTCAGCCTCAATATCGTCGGCGCCGGCCGTTTGGGAAAAACCCTCGGCCGTCTCTGGCATCGCCGCCATTCTTTTGAAATTTCCGGCATCTGCAACCAGACCCTGCAATCCGCCAGGGCGGCACAAACATTTATTGGCGCCGGAGAAGCCTGTGCTTCCCTTGCAGACTTGCCCGCTGCCGATTGCTGGCTGATTGCAACCGCTGACGACCAGATTGAAGACGTCGCACGGCAACTGGGGCCACTTTTACCCACTGATCGAACCACACCGCCGATGGTGTTCCATTGCAGTGGCGCCCTGCCCGCAGCCGCACTGGCAGATTGCGCACCCGCACAGATCGCCAGCGCCCACCCGGTGCACAGCTTTGCAGAACCCGCACAGTCACTGGAAACATTCACCGGCAGTACCGTGGCTCTGGAAGGTGATAGCGGCGCTTGCGAACAGCTGCGGCAGGCATTCGTGCAGCTGGGGTGTAAAACGCTGACACTGACGGCCCCGCAAAAGGTGCTGTACCACAGCGGCTCGGTCATTGCCTGCAACTACCTCACCGCCCTGATGGACTTGAGCCTCCAGGCATTTTCGGGCGCCGGCATTGATGAAAAGACCGCGCGCGAATTGCTGGAACCCATCGTACTGCAAACCGCGCGCAACAACTTCGCCCTGGGCCCGGGGCGCGCACTGACAGGCCCCATTGCCCGCGGCGACAGTGAGACCGTGCGCAAACAGCTGGACGCCCTGACAGCGTTGCGCCCCCTTCTGGCAGATAATTACCGCGCTCTGGGCCTGGCGGCCGTCGATCTCGCCCAGCGTACCGGGCTCACCAATGCACAAGCACAGCGACTGCAAGCAGTGCTGAACCAACCTTCCAAGTGACAATGACACCGTGATCGATTCCCCCGAATACCTGAAAAAACGCGCCTTCTTCGACAGCCTGTTGACCATTTATGGACGCAAACCGGTGCTGGAGGCACTGGAAGATCCCGACTTACCAGTACACAAGCTGCACCTCGCAGAGAGCAACCGCAAAGATGCGCTGATCAGCCGAATCGAAGCACTGGCAAAAGAAAGAGCGCTGGAGATCGCCTGGTGGGACCGAAAGGGACTTTCACGAATTTCAAAGAATACCCGCCAGGATCAAGGAGTAGCGCTGGATCTGGCCCTACCCAAATACGGGCGTGCAGAAACTTATCTGCAGGAGCATCAGGGCAACAATTACCAGCTACTGGCGCTGGATGGCATCACCAATCCACAAAACCTGGGGATGATTATCCGCTCCGCATGCGCAGGCGGCATGGATGGCATCATCCTGCCACAAAAAGGCTGCGCCCAAATCGATCCACTGGTGATCAAAGCAAGTGTCGGCACTTTATTCAAGACCCGCATCCTGCGCTGTGAGCGATTGGCCCCGACCCTGAAAGCATTCGCCAAAGACGGTGCCAAAGTATGTGGCCTCTCTTCCCACGCCCGGGATACGCTGGCTGATATGGACAGCGATCGCGCCACTGTTTTTGTCTTGGGCAATGAAACCCACGGCGTCAGTGAGGCAACCGCCGCGGCCTGCACCCACAGCCTGCGCATCCCGATGCACAACGATGTGGAAAGCCTGAATGTGGCGGTAACCGCCGCACTGATCAGTTTCCGCAATCGTCTCTAAGTCAGCAGACCACTACATATGTAGCGCTGGGGAGATCTGCCCCCCAGCACCTCTTTCCGATTCCCCGCTACCCTTCCCGGTCCTCCCTTTCTTTACCTCTCTCCGAATGCTGATTTTCTATCGCGCCCGGTGACCAACGAGCGCTCCCTGCAGCCCGATATCGCCCATATTGATCACTCTTTATCCTCTCGGGCCCCAAAATGACAGGTGCCGGAGACTTTCGCGCCAACAATTATTCCCGCGACTGGAAAAGTCGCACAGATCAACTAAACACTATCGGGACAGCGCGTTTTCGGTGAACATTTAGAATTTCCACCCAATAACACTTTCATTCCAGGAAAACCTTTTTCAAAGTCGATTCCGCGGAAAAATAACGCAAAGGACTTGTTATGCAATCAATCAAATACTGGGGCATCCCCTTGATCGCCACACTGGCCGTCAGCACCCAGGTCCAGGCTCAGGAAGACCGCTACGTTGACGTGATGCCCTTCCTCACCCGAGTTGATAAAGACCGCAATACGGAACGCCAGGGAGCCGGCCTGCGCGGCACATATGGCTGGCAGACTGACGGAAACTGGTTTACCGAAGTTCAGCTGTTTGGCGCTCAACTGGATGAAGACAAAAACCTGGCCCGCTTTCCGGACTCCATTGTCACACCGGATATGGACACAATCTCAAACGGCGGTGTCATACACACCGGTGACGGAGCCTACGCCGCCAGCCCGTACCGGGAACCCAGTGGCGATGTGGAGCTCTCGGGCCTGGGGATGGACGTGGTCTATCACTTCAACGGCCGGAAAGGATACTCACCCTTCCTGCTTGGGGGCATTGGCGTTGCCCACAACAACACCAAGATCGATTACGATGGCCAGGACAACAACATGTTCATCAATGTCGGGGCCGGTATCGTCTCGGGTGCCATTGCCGACAATGGGCTCAAAGTTCGCGCGGAAGTACGCTATATGCGGGATTTCTTCGCCACCGACATGAACGACCTTCAGTTCGGCATTGGCTTGAGCATTCCCCTCTCCTGCCCTCCGGCGCCAGTTCAAGTTGCCGCCGCGCCACCACCCGAACCCAAACCGGAGATCATCAATACGGACGGGGATGGAGATGGCGTGCTCGATCGCAATGACAAATGCCCCGACACCCTACCCGGCGCGGAGGTGGACAGCACAGGCTGTGTGGTGAAGGCTCAGACCATTACCCTGGAAAACATCCAGTTTGAGTTCAATTCCGCACGGCTGACACCGAACGCGGAAATGGAATTGGATCAGGTGGTGCGCTCCCTGCGCTCCCAGCCGGGAAGCCGGGTCGAAGTGGCCGGCCATACCGACAGCAAGGGCAATGACGGATACAACCTGCGCCTGTCCAGGGAACGTGCGGAGTCTGTGCGCAAGTATCTGGTGCGCGGCGGTATCGACAGTGCCCGTATCAGTGCGCGGGGTTATGGCGAAACACAACCGATCGCCACGAACGCCACGGAAGAAGGTCGCGCAATGAACCGCAGGGTGGAAATGCGCTTCGAATAATCCACACTGATTCCGTATTTACGGGATTTGACCATCCCGGTAGCAGAAAACCCGGCTTTTGCCGGGTTTTTTATTCACAATTCACAGAAACTGTGGATATCTCTGTGCACAACCATCGGGAAAACGCCGCCAGGGCGCATGACACCGTTGTAACCCGTTTGTGAAGAAAATTTAACCAATTATATTTTCCCTTTAAAATCAAAAGATTAGAAAGGTTTTCAAAACGGTGTTGACAAATACCTGAGCTAAATGCAGGTGACAGCTTAAAAAGCCTTCGCTGTGGAAAGCTTTTTGCGATAGCCCTTTCTAGCCAGTGTTTCTGCGCGTCAACGGCTTGACAGAACCTCCAAAAAACACGTCAGCACCCATTCAGGACGCAGAATCGTCAGACTTCTCTGGAGAACGCTGCCAGTGGGTGCGTAGTCGTTATGGCCATATGTACGCGATCTCCGGGTCTCGCCCGCACTTCGTGACTGGCACGCACCTTCAGCTGTGCGCCGCCATCCACCGTCACCGCATACAGACGGGAGCAGCCTTCGTATCGCACCCAGTCGATCACACCATTTCCCGACGCCATTGGCGTGAGTGACAGATCGTCCGGGCGCAGCAAGAGGTCGACCTTCCCGCTGGCACCATTGATGGCAATCCCCGGTGCCGGGCCAAGGCTAGTGGAAACCTGCTCCTGTACCAGCTCTCCGGGCAGGAAACTCGCCTCACCCAGGAAACGGGCTACGAACCGGCTGGTGGGCTCGGAAAAACAATTCTCGGGGGTATCCAGCTGCTCCAGGCGTCCGCCATTGAGAATCCCGACCCGATCGCCTACCGAGAGCGCCTCCTCCTGATCGTGGGTCACCCAGATCGCGGGTACTCCAGCGGTTTTCAGTGCTTCGCGAATTTCCCAGCGCAAATTGTCTTTAAGTGCTGCATCGAGATTGGAGAGTGGTTCGTCCAGCAGGACAAATGCCGGCTCATGCGCCAGCGTTCGCGCCAGCGCGACACGCTGCTTTTGACCACCGGAGAGCCTTGCGGGCTTCGCTTCGCGAAACTGATCCAGCCCCAGCAGCTTCAGCCAGTGATCTGCCGGCGCCTTGTCGGCAAGCCGGAAACAGACGTTCTGCTCTACCGTCAGATGCGGGAACAAGGCGAAGTCCTGAAAAACCATGCCCACATTGCGCTTCTCAGGCGGCACAGTTTTAGTAGGCGTGGACTGCCAGCCCCCCAGCTGTATCTCTCCACCGGAAATCGGGATCAGGCCTGCCAGCGCTTGCAGGATGGTGGTTTTTCCGCAGCCGGTGGGGCCCACCAGCATCAGGATTTCGTCTTCCGCCAGTGCCAGATTGAGGCTATCTACCACGCGGGTGGAGCCGTAATTCACTGACAGGTTGCTAACTTTCAGCATTAACTGTGTTGATTCTCTGTTACATCGAATTCGCCCCGGCGCTCACCGGACAGCATCAGGGCGAGCCCCAGTGCCGACATCAGTACCAGCAACAGGCCGGGAATGGCAGCGCGGCCAAAATACCCTGCTTCGTACACCCGCCACAAGTAGGTAGCGAGGGTTTCAAACCCGGTAGGGCCCAACATCAGGGTCGCGGGCAACTCACGCATGGCCTCCAGGAACACCAGCGCCGCACCGGCAACCATTCCGCGCAGGGTCAACGGCAGAGTGACGCGCTGGAACGCCTCGCGGGGGCTGGCTCCCAAAACACGCGCCGCTTTGACCAGACTCGGATCCAGCCCCTCTGCGGTGGAGCGCACACTGCCAACCGCGAGCGGCAAGAAGCGCAACACGTAAGCCAGCACCAGCAGGCTCAGTGTCTGGTACAGAAACGGTAACTGCAGGCCGATATAAACCAGCGCGGTCCCCATGACGATACCGGGCACCCCAAAACCGAAATAGGTAACCCGCTCCATCAAGCGGCCGGCCTTGCCGGCAATCGCTGCGTGGGCTACGGGAATCGCCAGCACCACGGCCACCACGGCAGCCAGGAAAGAAGCGTGGGCTGAGTTCCACGCGTAACGGAAGTCAAATCCGCCGGTGCCTTCGCGTATCAGCCAGATCCCGAATACCGATAGTGGCAGTACAATCGCCAGGATGGTTACTGGCGCCACCGCCAGTCCCATTGCGACTTTCTGCCAGCGCTCAGGCCACAGGGTCAGATGTCGACCCGGTTTTTCCTGGCTGCCGCGCACGCGGGATTCCAGAAACAGGACCAATCCCACGATGACCAACAGCTGCAGCGACAGCATGGCCGCCTGGCTCAGACCGAAGGCGTTGTACTCCACGAATATCACACGGGTAAATGTATCCAGCCGCATAATGGCCGGAGTACCAAAATCTGACAGCGTGTACAGGGCCACCAGCAATGCGCCGGCAGCGATGCCCGTTACCACCCGCGGCAATACCACTCGCCACAGACTGACACCGAGCGTCATACCCAGCGTCCGCGCAGCATTGACCAGGCTGGCGTCGAGACTGAGAAGAGAGGCCCGGGTAGTAAGCATTACAAAGGGATAGGAGTAGAGCGTCATCACCAGGGTCGCCCCGGCCAGGCCATGTACCGCCGGCGTCGGCAACCCGATCAGGTTTTCGATCTCACCACCGGAACCAAAGGCAGCATACAGGGTAAAAGCACCGATATAGCTCGGAATCGCCAGGGGCGCGGCGAGGAGAATCAGCCACAGCCTGCGCCACGGCAGTTGTACATAAGCCGTGATCACCGCCAGCGGCACGCCGATCAATACCGCCCCGAGCACCGTAAATACCATCAACAACAGCGTATTGGTAAGCACCCTGAGGTTGTGGGCATCAAACAGTTCTGCGGTATCGGATGCCAGCGCAAACAAAACGCCCACCGGCACCAGTGCCACCAGCGCGATGACCAGCGCCAGTGGGTAGGATCGGGGCCAGCGGGACATGGCACTCAGACTCATAGAACGCCGACACTGCGCATCAGCTTCAGTGTCGGACGGAGATCGGCCAACTCGGTCAGATCGACTTTCGGGGGCGATATGCTACCCAAAGGTGGCAACCCCTGTGGCGGCTGCACACCGCTGACCAGGGGAATTTCATAGGCCTCAGAAGCCAGGTATGACTGTACCTCCCGGCTCAACAGGTAACGCATAAAGTTGATCGGCAGATCCCCTTCACTCAGCGCCAGAATGCCGGAAGCATTCACCAGGCAGCCCGCGTCGTTTCGCGTAAAGGCCAAATCCACACTGGCATCGGGCTTACCGTTTTTCAGCCGCAGAGTGTAGTAGTGGTTGGCGAAGCCCAGATCCACTTCTCCGCGCTCTACCGCCATGACCACACCCAGTTCACCTGCATAACTGGTGGCGTGCTTGCTCACACCACGCAGCCAGTCCGCCGTCGCTTTCTCGCCTTCCAGCAAGCGCATGGCAGTCACAAAAGACTGGAATGAGGCATAAGCCGGTGCCCAGCCGAGCGTCAGGTCACTGTCGGCCAGTGCCATCACGCTGTCCGGAATCTGCTCCGGGGTAACGCGCTCGGTATTGTAGGGCAGCGTCCTTATGCGACCGGTCACCGGCGCCCACCGGGGATACCGGAATCCGCTCTTGAGTTGCCCGGTAAGGTCTGCCGGCAGCGCCCGCGCCAACCCAGCGTCCGCAACCAGGCCGATTGCACCGGAGTCGACCGCCCAGAACAGGTCTGCACGACGCACACCGGCCTTGGCCTCCGCTACGATGGAATTGGCCAGTGCCGCGGTCGATCCACGTCGAACCTGCAGGTTCAGCCCGGGATTGCGCTTGCGGATAGCTTCGAGCACATTCTCGTAGAGCCCGCCCTCGCCGCGTCCCAGATAGAGCGTGAGATCCCCCTCGAGTGGGGGCAACTGATCCACCGACACCGCGCCGGAATTTACAGCGACGCGGCCTTGGTCAGCCGCTGCACCGGCCGCAAAACTGCGGCTGACAGAAAGCGGCAGGCTGCCCAATGCACCCACCGCCGCTAGAGCATTTAAAAAGTTTCTGCGCTGCACGTAATGTCCTTACTGCCTTAGAAGACATCCTTACGGTTTTTTTCCGCTTCCACCAACAGGGCCTTGGCTTTATCCAGCTTCACCTGCATGGCTTCCACAACTTTGCGCACACTGTCGACACTGGATTCACTTTCCAGCGCCTTGGGCAGGGTCACGTTGAAATCTTTCTCCAGATCTTCAACCAGTGCGGCATCCTGTTCGATCAGCGCACCTTCAACGCCTTCGAAGCGGTTCAGGTAAGTGTCATGCACGATAGTGGTGGCCGCCTCCGGCAGTCGCTCGGCGTACTTGGCCACAACGCGATCCAGGCGGTGTTTAATATCTTCGAGGGTTTCCGGCATGGTGGTGGGTTCTGCCTCGGTGGTCTGCACCTTGGCCAACAGCCCCTTCTCCTGGTACTGGGACGCCAGCTTTACCGCGCCCAGCGCCTGCCAGAATGCGCTGTTTAACTTTTCCTGCTCAGCGCGCACTTCGGCAGCCGGCTTGCCGGCTTCAATTGCCTGCTTGATACCGTAGATGCCCTGCCAGATATTGGCGTACACCGGTACATAGTTGGTTTCGATCGCGGAGTGGAAATCCACCTCTTCCCAGAAATCCACGAGATCCTGCGTATCAACCGCTTTCTGCCCCTGCTTCTCATAGGTACCAACGACACCGTCATACTTGCCGAGGAGCCAGTTGACCTCTTCGGAGTACTGCGCCAGATGCCCTTTCAGATCATTGACGTGGTCGCCGATTGCGCCATTGGCGGATACCTGCCCCGCAGCCAGCAGTGCAAACAAACCGAATACCAGTCCGAAACAACGAGGTTTTGGACCTTGAGATAAAGATTGCATAGAGATTCTCTTCAGTTCCTGAAAGCTTGAGCAAACGATACTCATTATCAACAACTTAGTAAAGCACCTGCCAGTCGGGTGGCCGCAAGCACTACGTAAAGTATCGTAAAGCGCTCGCACCAGGCTCAGGCAGAAAGACGTGGCGCAAATCCATCAAACTTTTACGCGCAGTCAGCTATATACCGGGGGGCGGGAATAGTTTCCCGTCAGGCGGCGCATGCTACCAGCACGGGGCCGGTTTTTCACTCTCGAGAACGGGAGGCCGGCAATAGCGGACGAGTGCTGTGCTCATGGCCTGACCAGACAGGCGCAGGCCCGGTCTTACCGGCGCGCAAGAGCTGGTATAGTTAGCCGATCAGCTTCCAGTTCCTGGATCACATTCTCGCGCTCACGCGCGAATCGGTGAATATTATCAAAATCAATGGAAAACCCCGCGTTGTCCAGTAAGACCACATCAAAGCCCAATCCGGATCTGCGGCACACCGCAGGCGGCCTGCAGCAGGGACTGACCAGGCTGATGCCCGACCACGTGCCTATCGCGTTCAAGCTGGCACTGGTCATGACCCTGCTACTGGTAGTGGGGATGGCGAGCCTGGGTCTGTTTATCAGCGACAACCAGAACCGCCTGATCCGCACGCAATTACACGACTTCGGTGACACCATGGCGCGACAGTTGGCCAAACTGGCCAGCGAGCCGATTCTGTCGGAGAACAGCCTGAACCTGCGCATGCTGACCACCAACCTGGGCCAGGATGACAAAGTTCTGGGCGCGGGCATTTATGCCCATGATGGCACCCTGCTATCGGCCACCGGTGTCCAACCGGAACTGGCAATGCCGCCATTGGAATCGGCCAAAATCATTTCCCAACCCTGGTTCCGGCACACAGCGGAAGATTCCTCCGAGCGACTGATCAGTTTTTTCGCTCCCGCAACTTATCAGGGAGTCCGGGTCGGATCCGTGGCAGTGACCCTGTCCGCTTCATTAATGGACCAGGCCGCCACCCGCGCGCGCAATGCCATTGTCTACGCCACCCTGGCCATGACCCTGTTGGCATCATTGCTGGCCTACTGGCTGAGTCGACGCCTGTCTCTCCCCATCCATCAGTTGATGGAGGCAACCCGGGCCATTGGCCGCGGCGACCTGGCGACCCGGATCGACAAACGGCGCAATGACGAGATAGGCCTGCTGTTCGAAGGCTTCAATGACATGGCAGCCGGACTGCTGAAAAAGTCCCAGGTTGAACAGGTATTTTCCCGCTACGTCTCAAAAAATGTCGCCGACAAGGTACTGGCCAATCTGGACGAAGTGCGGCTTGTGGATCGGCCTATCGAAGCCACGGTGTTGTTCGCAGACATCACTGGCTTTACCGCCATGTCGGAAAAGCTGGAACCGAGCCAGGTATCCGAACTGTTAAACGAATACTTTTCCTATATTTCCAGTGCCTGCTCACTGTATGGCGGGGTAGTCGATAAATTTATCGGCGACTGTGCGATGCTGGTATTCGGGGTTCTCGACGAGGATTCCGACCATGTATTCAATGCCGTCAGCTGCGCTGTTCTGATTCAGCAATTAGCCGCGCGGCTGAACGAAGAGCGCCGCGCCGACGGCCGGCCCGAAGTACACTTTCGTATCGGCATCAACAGCGGTGCAATGCTGGCTGGCAACCTGGGCTCCGATGAGCGGATGGAATACACCGTGGTCGGCGACGCCGTCAACCTGGCGTCCCGCCTGTGTTGCGAAGCCAAACCGGACCAGACTATTGTGCAGGAGCGCTTGATCACTGCGCTGCAATCGCGCGTGGTCGCGCAGGCCGGACAGTCCCTGCCCATCCGCGGCAAATCCCTGCCAGTGAGAATCTATTCGATTGAGAACATTCACCGCGACAACCAGGAGCAGCTTCAGGCGAACCTGAAAAAAATACTGAATACCCGGGCCACCCAAAAGAGCCGACGGACCGTTAGCCATGTATGACAGCCGGCGGTCACTTATCTGGCTCTTGCCATTCTTGCTACTCCTGCTACTGCCAGCCTGCAGTGTGATGCCGGTGCAACCGGCACTGGAAGGGTTTTCTAGCGGCGCACTGCAACAGGTTCGCCAGCAATCGGCTGAACTCGAGCGGCTCCAGAAGCTGGATGCTGCAACGCCCCCGCAACAACAGCACATAAAGCAACTGCGCAGTAACCTGCAACAGTTCGAGCGGGCGGTAATCCGGCGTGCAAACCGCCTGGAACAGCAGAATGACTGGCATGGCGCGGCGCAGACTCTCACTGGCGCCACACGGGTGCTGCCAGACAGCACAGCACTCAGCGCCGCCCAGCGTCAGTTGGCAGAGCGGCGACACGCAAGCGAAGAACGGGTGCGCATGGAGCTGGCGATTCATCGCGGCGAACAGCTACTGAACGATGTCGAGGCGTACCAGCGTTTGCAACAACTTCAGGGCCCCGGCCTGATGAGCTGGCTCGAACTCAAGAATTTCCACCGCAAGCGCCGTGCGTCGGCGGATGTATTGCAGGAGCATGCACAACGGGCAATGGAAAGAGAGGATTACCCGCTGGCACAACGCGCTCTGGAAGTAGCGCAGGGTCTGTACGGCGACGACCTGCAGCAGAACAACGAACTAAGGGAAGCGCTCGATCGCGACCTGGCACTGATCAGTCGCCAGCTTCGCAAAACGGCAGTACAACCGAAGAAGAAAGCGCAGACAGAGTCGGCCAAGGCCATCCGCGCACGCAAAGACAAGGCCGACATCACAGCGTTACATAAAGCGCTGGCCAACGGCGACCTGATCAATGCGCGACCATACCTGGACCGTCTGCGGCAGCGGTCGCCGCAACATCCCCAACTACCCTCCCTGCAAGCTCGGTTTCAGACGCAACTGAACACCCATATCAAAAGCGCACTCAAGCGGGGCAACGACTTATACAGTCAGGGAGAGATAGAGCGAGCTCTGGGCGTCTGGCGCGAGGCCAAAACCCTGGCTCCGTCCAATGTCGAGCTACTGGCAAATATCGCGCGGGCGGAAAAGGTACTGGAAAATCTGAAAGCCTTGTCGATGCCTGCCCGCACCTCACACTAGTGGTCCCGGTTATAACTCCGGGAGGATGCCCACGCCGAGGGTTTGCCCGTGTCATCGGTAAAACCTCATTCAGGCAGCGGGATGAATTCGGCTTCATCTCCAGGCACCGAGGGAAAACGCCGGGCTTTCCAGTCCGCCTTGGCTTCCTGGATACGCTTCTTGCGACTGGACACAAAATTCCACTCGATAAACCGTGGCGCCATCTTCTCGCCGCCAATGATACCAATGCGGGATTCGCTGACCGCCTCCAGCACCACTTCAGACCCTGAGGAAAAAACCACCATGGCGTGCTCGGGAACTACTGTACCCCGCGCCATCAGACTGCCGCTGGCCACGTAGACAGCGCGCTCTTCGGTATTGGGCAGTACCAGGGTATCTCCAGCCTGCAGGTGAGCTTCAACGTAAAGGGTATTTGCGAAGGTTTTCACCGGTGAGGTCACTCCATAGGCACTGCCCATCATCACACGCACCGGTACGCCCTCCACCGTGAGTGAGGGAATCTCCGCTGAGGGATAATGATAAAAAGCAGGGTCGCTTTCCTCATCACCTTCCGGGAGGGCCAGCCACAATTGCAGGCCATGTAAGTTGTGTGGCACAGCATTGACCTCTGGGCGTTCCCGCTCGGAATGCACAATCCCACGGCCCGCGACCATCAGATTTATGTCACCGGGGCGAATAACCTGAAGACTGCCCAGGGAATCCCGATGCAGGATCTCGCCCTCAAACAAGTAGGTAACCGTAGCCAGGTTGATGTGTGGGTGCGGTTTGACATTGATGCCCGCTCCCGCCGGAAACGTGGCGGGGCCCATATGATCAAAGAAAATCCAGGGACCAACCATTTTCCGCTCGACCGTAGGTAATAGGCGCCGCACAGAAAATCCCCCCAAGTATTTATCTCGAGGCTGTATGATCAGCTCTACGGCATCACAACCCACGGAACAATCACATTCCTGCTCCACAACTTTTGTCTCGATACTCATAGTGCTCTCCTGTCACGTCCTGCGCGACAGCCTCCCGATAGTGGCAGACCAGAATTTCAACTCAATCCAAAACTTTAAAAAACCCACATTATCACCGCTGGCCAGCGATCTCGAACGGCCGGTGCTTCAGGCGTTCGTAGACTCTCCGTTGCGGCTTGTCTCTCAGGTAAGGAGCCACGGGGTCCATGGCTGCGCGTGCAGATGGCCGCGGTGTGTACTGCTGTGTGACGGCGCCAGACCCTTGAAATCACCATTGCCGTAGACGATCGTGCCGTCGACCATGGTCAGCGCTGATGCGCTTCACTGAACTCACCGTCATCGATGGAGAGAATATAGCAGGAGGCGCGGCTCTGGTGCTGTGCGAAAGACGTGAGGTCGCCGTAACTGCCCCCCCCCAATACTTCCATCCCCTGCGCCTCTATCGTGGTCACCAGTGACCGGGTAGCAAACCCGGAGGAATTTTCCGAGCGGAAATTCTCGTGATCACGATAATGGGGAACCGGAAGCGCATGCTCTCTCTCCGGATGGATTGTAACGGGGCTTGTAAAGTAGCCTTAAAGGCGGCTTTTCGCCGCAAATTATTCGGCGGCGCTGTAGTCACGTGGAGCAGTCCAGACTCGATAGCGAGCGGCTTGGTGCCGCGCTCTAAAGACCGCCCACACAAGCATAAAAACCCATATATTTTTTAATTGTCACAAATTTCTACGGATTTTTGAGAAATTCTAAGCATATCCATCCAGCTTGCCGCTGGCATCCAATGACAATTGGGCGTATCTTCAATGGCGTACAAATGACAGCGCTATCAATTTTGGGTGACAGCGCTGTCCGTCATGACTGGTGACTTATGTGGCATTTGCCGCGACAGCATGGGAATGAGTCACCGCAGTATCCCGTCGAGAGGCCAGCACAACAATTTGTACGCTCGTGTGGACAATCTCGCTGTAGCAGTACGGAGAAAGCAGCAGTGAGGTCGCGGCGGGAGATTCGTGGGGTTTGCGCATTGATTCGCCGTTGGCCTTTTCGGTTTTAAACCAAGATGTTTCAAACCAGGATAACGGTGAACAATATGAAAATAACGACGTACTTACGGCTGGCGGCAACCGCGCTGCTCGGCCTATTGGCCGGGCAGACATACGCGTACGACTGTGGCGGCGTTCAGGTTTATGTGGACGGCAGCAGTTACAGCACTGGCGACATAGTGCAGAACAATTCTGTGGCCTACAGTTGCACGGTTGGCGGTTGGTGCACCGTCGGGGGTCCCTACGCGCCCGGTGAAGGCTGGGCCTGGACAGAGGCCTGGTCCGACCTGGGTGCCTGTACCGGCAGTTCATCGTCCTCGTCCTCTTCATCCAGCAGCTCTTCCTCCGGCGGTAGCTCCAGCGGTTCAACCAGCTGCGGCAACTTACCGGTATGGGATGCGGCGGCGGTCTATGTCGGCGGCAATGCCGTGCAGCACTCGAGTGTAAAATACACCGCCAAGTGGTGGACCCAGGGCGACAACCCGAACCAGAGCGGTGAGTACGGCGTGTGGCGCAACGACGGCGCCTGCTCGGGCGGTTCTTCCAGCTCCTCGGGTGGCTCCTCTTCCAGCGGCTCGTCCAGTGGTGCCTCATCCAGTGGTGGAAGCAGGCTCGGCGGTTACTTCGTGCAGTGGGGCGTTTACCAGCGCAATTACCATGTGAAAAACATCGTCACCAGTGGGTCTGCCGAGAAACTGACCCACATCTACTATGCCTTCGGCAACGTGCAGAACGGCCAGTGCACCATCGGCGACTCCTACGCCGATTACGACCGCTTCTACAGTGCCGCAGAAAGTGTGGATGGCCAGGCGGACACCTGGGATGCCGGTGCGCTGCGCGGCAGCTTCAATCAGCTGCGTAAGCTGAAGCAGATGTACCCGCACATCAAAGTGCTGTGGTCCTTCGGTGGCTGGACCTGGTCCGGCGGTTTCGGTCAGGCGTCGCAGAACCCGCAGGCCTTTGCGGACTCCTGTTACAACCTATTGCACGACCCGCGCTGGGACGGGGTGTTTGACGGTATCGACCTCGACTGGGAATACCCCAACGCCTGCGGCCTCAGCTGTGACAGCAGCGGCTATTCATCACTGACCAACGTGATGGCGGCGATGCGCGCGCGCTTCGGCAACGAGCTGGTCACTGCGGCCATCACCGCCGATGGTACTGCCGGTGGCAAGATCGATGCAGCGGATTACGCCGGCGCTTCCCAGTATGTCGATTTCTACAACGTCATGACCTATGACTTCTTCGGCGCCTTCGACGCGGACGGCCCCACCGCGCCGCACTCGGCACTGTACGACTATCCGGGAATTCCGAATGCCGGCTTCTACTCAGACCGCGCCATCCAGGCACTGAAGAACAAAGGTATACCCGCCAGTAAGCTCAACCTGGGTATCGGCTTCTACGGCCGCGGCTGGACCGGCGTCAGTCAGTCTGCCCCGGGCGGCACTGCAACCGGTGCCGCTGCTGGCACCTACGAGCCGGGCATTGAGGACTACAAGGTTTTGAAGAACACCTGCCCGTCAACCGGACTCGTCGCCGGCACCGCCTACGCGTTCTGCGGCAACAACTGGTGGAGCTACGACACACCATCCACCATCGCCGGCAAGATGCAGTACATCGCCGACCAGGACCTCGGGGGATCTTTCTTCTGGGAACTGAGTGGTGATACCGGTAATGGCGAACTGATTGAAGCCATGCACAGCAATCAATAAGTTGAAGTGAGGTACTGCTCTGCGGGATCGTATGACCCGCGGAGCAGATCGCTGCCCATGTAACATCGGGCATGCAGATAACACCTCAAGACAAAATCACAGGCTGGGCAGACAGGGCTGCACGCTGGAAAACCGCTGCGCCAAATGCAATCAATGCACTGCGAACACGCTCAAACCACGCCATGCGCACTGAGGTTGCAATATTGCCCTTTGAAATACAGCAGTGGCTGCGTAGCAGCCGCTTTTTGCAGGTTTAAGGCTTTCACTTCACCAATCACGATCAGATGATCACCTGCCGCGTGTTCGGCGTGAATTTCGCAATCAAGCCAGTGCAGGCTGCCGTCAATAACAGGATTACCCAGCGGCGACTCCCGCCATTCGACTCCCTGCCACTTATCCGCGCCCTGCCGAGCGAACCGGTTGGAAATCCTGACCTGCTCTCCTGACAGAATATTGACCGCGAACCGCCCTGCCCGGCGAATTTTCGGATAGCTGTATGAACTGGACATAACGCTGAATGACACCAGAGGCGGACTCATCGACACGCTATAGAACGACTGACAAGTGAAGCCAATCGGCTCGTCGTCAACATGTGATGTAATCACCGTGATACCGGATGCATAGTGCCCGAGCGCTTCGCGAAAGCGCACTGGCTCGATGGACGTCTCGATAGCAGTATTAGGAAGTGACATGATAAGTCCTGACTATTTGGTGCAGCTTCAAATTCTAGATCGAGAGTTCTTCCCGGACGATTTCTGCACCTGCACTCAAGGCATTCAGCTTGCCTCTTGCAACCTGACGAGATAAAGGCGCCATACCGCAGTTGGTACAAGGATAGAGCTTGTCAGCATCAACAAACTGAAGCGCTTTTCGTAGCGTATTGGCTACCTCCTCTGGAGTTTCAATGGTATTGGTTGCCACATCAATGGCCCCCACCATCACTTTTTTACCTCGAATGAGTTCAAGCAGATCCATTGGAACACGAGAGTTGTGACATTCCAGTGAGATCAGATCGATTTTGGATTTCTGCAGCTTTGGAAACGCCTCTTCATATTGCCGCCACTCTGAACCCAGAGTTTTTTTCCAATCTGTATTGGCTTTGATGCCATAGCCATAGCAAATATGCACGGCGGTTTCACACTTCAGCCCTTCAATGGCTTTTTCTAAAGTGGCAATCCCCCAATCATTTACCTCATCAAAGAACACATTAAACGCAGGCTCATCAAACTGGATAATATCAACACCTGCAGCCTCCAACTCTCTGGCCTCCTGATTGAGAATTTTGGCAAACTCCCAGGCAAGCTTTTCACGGCTCTTATAGTGACCATCATAGAGCGTATCGATCATCGTCATGGGACCTGGCAGGGCCCATTTGATAGGTTGCGTGGTTTGCTGACGCAAGAACCTGGCATCATCAACAAAAACCGGCTTTTGGCGAGACACTGCACCAATGACTGTTGGCACACTCGCATCGTAGCGATCACGAATCCTGACTGTCTCACGCCTCTCGAAATCAACGCCGTTTAGGTGCTCGATAAATGTAGTAACAAAGTGTTGGCGGGTTTGCTCGCCATCACTGACGATATCGATACCGGCCTGCTGTTGCTCTTGCAATGCCAAACGCAAAGCATCCTGCTTACCTTCAACCAACTGATCGCCCTGCAACTTCCAAGGTGACCAGAGTTTCTCAGGCTCTGCAATCCAGGAAGGTTTAGGCAAGCTGCCAGCGGTTGAAGTCAGAAATAATTTCTTCATAACAAACAATCTTATCTATATTGGCTATATCAAGCGGCGTAATTCGCAGCCCATTGTTCGAGGATATCTTTATATGGCTTGATGAACCGCTCTTCCGTAAATTTTCCTTGCTTGATTGCCAACTGGCTTCGCTCTTCTCGGTCGTAAACAACCTGGGTCAGCGAATAATCCTGATTTTTCAAACTCGGCCGATAGCATTTCCCCGCTGCAGAATTTGCATTGTAAATTTCAGGCCGATAGATCTTTTGAAAGGTTTCCATCGTGCTAATGGTGCTAATAAGTTCAAGATTCGTGTAATCGCCAAGTAAATCACCCTGAAAATAAAATGCCAAAGGTGCAACGCTATTGGGTGGCATGAAATAACGGACCTGCAAGCCCATTTTCGCGAAATATTCATCAGTCAAAGAATATTCATCTTGCTGGTACTCAACACCCAACACCGGATGCTGATTTTCTGTCCGATGATACGTCTTGCTACTTGAGACACTCAGACAAATAACCGGTGGTTTACTGAAATTATCCTGATAAGCCTTTGAGTTCAGAAAAGACTTAAATATCTTTCCGTGAAGATCTCCGTAGCCTTCCGGGAGGCTGAACTGAGACTGATTCTTGTTGTGCTCCAGCAGTAATACGCTGAAATCATAATCCCGCACATATGAGGAAAAATTGTTCCCCACAATACCTTCAATGCGCTTATTACTCTTGTGGTCAACAATATTCGTTTTCAATATTTCAATTGTGGGGAACGTCTCACCATTACCTTCAACATCAATATCAACAGATATGATTTCGAGTTCAACGGAATAGCGATCTGCCTTGGGGTTATCCCAGTGCACCAGGGTATTGAAACGATTATCGATCATCCGCAAGGCGTTGCGCAGGTTGTCTTGACGGCGCTCCCCTCTAGCCAGATTGGCGAAGTTGGTCGTAATGCGCGAGTCGTCCGATGGATGGTAGTTTTCGTCGAAACAAATGCTCTTGATGGTGAATGTAAACTCTTTACTCATTGCGATCCGGTATCCTGGTTCCTGCGATAAAACCTGAATTCATTTCTTGTCTTTCAGAGTTTTACAACGTTTCTGGCTTTCTCTTGGCAGCCTTTCGATCGGCCACCGCTAAGGGATGCGCATTCTATGCCGGGTAGTAGTTGAATAAAATTGAATATATCTCACACAATCATTAGTTATATTCATGATACAGAACCGCACTTTTTACAGAACGCTGCGATGCGGATGAGCGGCCCCTATTTCGCGGCTTAACGGCAAACCGCACCAGGTTGGCTGGTGTAACGAGATTAAGGGCTGTGCTGGCTGAGGATTACCGAAGAGCCGCCGATAACGACTCGCAACTGACTCTCCTCCCCCATCGCCAGTTGCCTGGCGTGCACCTGCAGCCCTTCCATTTCTCGCAACAGTGCATGTGCGCGGTGGTACAGGGAAGGGACGGGAGCAGATCTACTTGGCGCGTGGTCAATGGCACCACCGCTTGCAAATGAGAACAATTATCTTTAGAAATACGCACCCGATACATTGATACCATCACGAGAATATACGATGTCCACACCCCCTCGCCTCAGCAAGACACTGCTGTCCTGCGCGACATCTACCGCACTCTGGCTTTCCGTTGCCCAACAATCCCTGGCTCAGGAGGCGCCTTCGGCAATCGAGGAGATTAGCGTCACCGCCCAAAAACAGGCCTATCGCGGTGATATTCCCCTGGAATCCCTGCCCCAGCAACCCCAGGTGCTCTCAGGGGACACACTGGCTGAGCTGGGTGCAGTGGAACTGCAGGACGCGCTGGATATCGCCGGCGGCGTCGCCCGTCAAAACAACTTTGGCGGCCTGTGGGACAGCTTTGCCATTCGCGGCTTCGCCGGGGATGAAAACCTGCCCTCCGGCTACCTGGTCAACGGCTTCAGCGGCGGCCGCGGCTTCAGCGGCAATCGGGATGCCTCCAATATCGAGACCATCGAAATCCTGAAAGGGCCGGGCTCCGCCCTGTTCGGCCGCGGCGAGCCCGGCGGCACCATCAATATCGTCACCAGGAAACCGGGGTTCGAGCGCGAGGGGGAGGGCTACCTGCGCGCGACCGCCGGGCGCTACGATACTTACCGCGTCGAGGGCGATTACACGGACACCCTGAACGACCGGGTGGCTTTCCGCATCAACGGTGCCCGCCAGGACGGCGAAAGCTTCCGCGACACCGTGGAATCCGAAAAGACCGTGCTGACGCCGTCGTTCCTGGTTGCGCTCGCCGAAAACACCTCTCTCAGTTACGAAGCGGAATACCTGAAACAGGCGACGACGTTTGACCGCGGCATCGTCGCTATCGACGGGGACCCCGGAAAAGTGCCGCTTTCCAACTTTTACGGCGAACCCGGGGACGGCCCCAGTGAAGTCAATGCCGGTGGCCACCAACTGGTTCTGCAGCACGACCTGAACGACGACTGGTTTATCCTCGCCGGCGCCAACTACCGGGCGTCCTCCTTTGAGGACTGTGTCACCGAAGCAGAACTTGCCGCCCCCCGTCAGCCGCTCTACGTCGACGGCCAAACCCTTTCCCGCTGGCAGCGCTGCCGCGATTTCGATGCCGAGGACACATCCGCCCGCATCGAACTGTCCGGCTCCTTTGAAACCGGTGCATTCACCCACCACATGATCGTGGGGGGCGACACCTACGAATACGCACTCGAATCCCTGCAGGACCGCTGGCGCGTCGCCCCCGGGGACACCACCTACTCCGTGGACGTTTTCAACCCGGTGCATGGTCAGGTGGCCCCGGATCGCTCACCGATGGCGAACAGACAGGAAGAACAGAGCGCCTGGGGCCTGTACGTTCAGGACCAGGTGGACCTGGGTGAGCACTGGAAGCTACTGCTGGGCATGCGCTACGACGACTTCAGCCAGGACATTGATAACCGCCTGTCGGGAACGAAAAACCACCAGTCCCAAACGGCCACCAGTCCGCGCGCCGGCCTGGTATATGAAGCCAGCGACACCCTGTCCGTCTATGCGAGCTATTCCGAGGGCTTCAGCCCCAATAGCGGAGTGGATTTCTTCGGCACTGCCTTTGATCCGGAGGAGAGTAAATCCTACGAAGTGGGCACAAAACTGCTTGCACTCGACGGCGCCCTGAGCAGCACCATCGCACTCTTCAAGATGGAGAAATCCAATATTGTCGCCGCCGATCCCGCGCACCCGGGATCTTCCGCCGCCCTCGGCGAAGCGGAAAGCCAGGGCGTTGAAATCGATATCACCGGGGATTTGACGGATACCGTGCGGCTGCTGCTCAACTATGCCTATGTCGATGCAAAAACCGGTAACGACATCACCAACGCCGACTGGGGTGTGGACGTCCCCGCCGGAAGCCCGCTGATCAATATTCCGGAAAACAGCGCCAACCTGTTGCTGGTGAATAGTTTTACCCTCGGCAGCAAGGGCTCCACCTTCGGCATCGGCGTAAACTATGTGGACGACCGCTTGGGGGAGACCGTCGACCCAAGCTATATCCTGCCCTCCTATACATTGGTCAAACTGCTGGGCTCCTACCAGGCCACCGGCAAACTGAAGCTGACCATGAACGTCGACAATCTGCTCGACGAGGAATACTACGCGAGCTCCTACCACAAGCTTTGGACCATGCCGGGCGCACCACTGACCTGGACGCTGGGGGCCACTTATAGCCTTTGATGCAGGCGGGCAGGATACGGATGTAGCGAGCAACCCGAAGGCCGTGGCGCTGAATAGTTACGCCAGGCCCAAAATGAAAAAACCCAGCAGTTACGCTGGGTTTAGTGCGGTTTGGTACCGGGCGGTGCCAGTCAGGGCCAGACCTGGTATCACTCCCACTCA
Organism: Microbulbifer celer; assembly: GCF_020991125.1. Lineage (NCBI taxonomy): Bacteria > Pseudomonadati > Pseudomonadota > Gammaproteobacteria > Cellvibrionales > Microbulbiferaceae > Microbulbifer > Microbulbifer celer. Next base: position 1,181,988 of record NZ_CP087715.1, on the reverse strand, counting down.
ATGGTGGCCGGCGGCTTGCTGGACACGTCGTAGGTCACCCGCGAGATATGCTCGATCTCGTTGATGATACGGTTGGAGACCTTCTCGATCAGCTCGTAGGGCAGGTGCGCCCAGCGCGCGGTCATAAAGTCCACGGTTTCCACCGCGCGCAGCGCCACCACGTATTCGTAGCGGCGGCCGTCGCCCACCACACCCACGGACTTGACCGGCAGGAATACCGCAAATGCCTGGCTGGTTTTGTGGTACCAGTCCGCATTGTGCAGCTCCTCGATAAAGATGGCATCTGCTTCCCGCAGGATGTCCGCATACTCTTTCTTTACTTCGCCGAGAATTCGCACACCCAGCCCCGGCCCCGGGAAAGGATGGCGGTAAACCATGTCGTAAGGCAGCCCCAGTTCCAGACCGATCTTGCGCACTTCGTCTTTAAACAATTCACGCAGCGGCTCCACCAGCTCCAGCGCCATGTCATCCGGCAGGCCACCCACATTGTGGTGAGACTTGATCACGTGGGCCTTGCCGGTTTTGGCGGCAGCAGACTCGATCACGTCCGGGTAGATGGTGCCCTGAGCGAGGAACTTCACTTCTTTCAGCTCAGCCGCTTCCTTGTCGAAAATTTCGATAAAGGTATTGCCGATGATCTTGCGCTTGGCTTCCGGCTCGTCGACACCTGCGAGACGCGACAGGAACTGCTCTTCCGCATCAGAGCGGATGACCTTGACGCCCATATTATCGGCGAACATCTGCATCACCTGATCGCCTTCGTTCTTGCGCAGCAGGCCATTATCAACGAACACACAGGTCAGCTGATCGCCAATGGCCTTGTGCAACAGTGCCGCCACCACGGAGCTGTCGACACCACCGGACAGCCCCAACAGGACCTTGGAGCTGCCTACCTGTTCGCGCACTTTGGCCACGGAATCTTCGATGATGTTTGCCGGCGTCCACAGTTTTTCGCAGCCGCAAAGCCCCATCACAAAGTGTTCGTAAATTCGCATACCCTGCAGGGTGTGGGTGACTTCAGGGTGGAACTGCACACCGAAAAAGTTTTTCTCCGCGTGGTACATGCCGGCGATTGGACAGGACGGCGTAGAAGCCATCAGCTCAAAGCCTTCCGGCATCTGCACCACTTTGTCACCGTGGCTCATCCATACGTCCAGCAACGCGTTGCCGTTTTCGTCCAGATGGTCTTTGATGTCGTGCAGTAGCGCGGACTGCCCTTCCGCTTTCACCTGCGCGTAACCGAATTCGCGAATGTCACTGCCCTGCACCGCACCGCCCAGCTGATGGGCCATGGTCTGCATGCCGTAGCAGATACCCAGCACCGGCACTCCCAGCTCGAAAACCGCCTGGGGGGCACGAGGTGAACCTTCTTCCGGCACGGACTCCGGGCCACCGGCGAGAATGACGCCCTGCGGGTTGTACTCGCGGATTTCCTCATCGCTCATATCGAACGCGCGAATCTCGGAAAATACGCCCAGCTCGCGCACGCGACGGGCTATCAGCTGGGTGTACTGGGAACCGAAGTCGAGGATCAGAATTCGGCTGGAATGGATATCTTGGCTCATGGCTTACTCGTAACGGTTTTATAAACGGCAAACGGACCCTGAAGGTCCGTTTGCGGTTCACTTGAAGTGCACTTCTAACTCTTGCCTTCTCTCGCGGGTAAAGCGAGGAAAAGAAAGTCTATTAACGGCCACCGACCGGATAGTTGGGCGCCTCTTTGGTGATCTGTACATCGTGGACGTGGGATTCGCCCATACCAGCAGCGGTCACCCGGACAAACTGCGGCTTGCTGCGCATGGTGTCCATATCGACACTGCCGGTGTACCCCATGGCAGAGCGCAGCCCCCCCATCATCTGGTGCACGATGGCAGAAATCGGCCCTTTGTAAGGCACCCGACCTTCAATGCCTTCGGGAACCAGCTTTTCCGCACCCTTGCTGGCATCCTGGAAATAGCGATCCGAAGAGCCCTGGGTGCGGGACATTGCCCCCATGGAGCCCATGCCCCGATAGGACTTGTAGGTACGCCCCTGGAACAGCTCCACTTCACCGGGCGCCTCTTCGGTGCCGGCCAGCATGGAGCCCATCATTACAGAGTAGGCACCGGCCACGATAGCCTTGGAAATATCACCAGAGAAACGGATACCACCGTCGGCAATCAGGGGAACACCAGTACCGTCCAGTGCTTTCGCGACTTCGGCAATGGCAGTGATCTGAGGTACACCAATGCCGGTGACGATGCGAGTGGTGCAAATCGAGCCGGGGCCGATGCCCACCTTGACCGCATCTGCACCCGCTTCCGCCAGCGCTTTGGCCGCTTCCGCGGTCGCGATATTGCCGCCAATCACATCCACTTCCGGATGCATTTCTTTAATACGGCGCACGCGATCAATCACATTCTTGCTGTGACCGTGAGCAGTGTCGACGACCAGTACATCTACACCGGCCTCCACCAGTGCGGCAACGCGGTCATCCGTATCCGGACTGGTACCAACGGAAGCACCAACGCGCAGACGGCCATCACTGTCTTTACAGGAATTGGGGTACTGCTCGGCCTTGTTGTAGTCCTTGACGGTGATCAGACCACGCAGCTCGAATTTGTCGTTCACCACCAGCACTTTTTCGATACGATGCTTGTGCAGGAGTTCTTGCACTTCTTTCGGTGCAACCCCCTCTTCACAGGTAACCAGACGATCTTTCGGCGTCATGATCTGGGCAACTGTCTGGTCCAGATCAACCTGGAAGCGGACGTCGCGGCTGGTGACGATACCAACCAGGTTGCCCTTCTCCATCACCGGCACGCCGGAAATATTGTGATGGCTGGTGAGTGCGATCAGTTCGCGGATGGTGGCATCAGACTCGATGGTAATCGGGTCTTTCACGACACCGGCCTCGAACTTCTTCACGGCACGCACCGCAAGCGCCTGCTCCTCAATGGTCATGCTTTTGTGGATGATGCCGATACCGCCTTCCTGCGCCAATGCAATGGCCAGACGAGACTCGGTCACCGTATCCATCGCGGCAGAAACCAGCGGGATGTTCAGGGTGATATTGCGAGACAGTTTTGTTTTCAGGGAAACGTCTTTGGCCGTGACATCAGAATAGCCAGGCACAAGTAGGACGTCATCAAAGGTAAGGGCTTCGCGCGCAATGCGCAGACCGGATTCAGACATGGACACTCAAACCTCAAAAGAGCGGGGTTGGGTATCGGCGCGATTATAGCCGCAACAGCGCCGGAAACAAAAGCCTCTTTTTCATTTTCCCCCTACATTAGAGTCCCACCCCACCGCAGACTATGGATTCCCCGCCATTGGAGGCCAGCGGTTCACACCCTCCCTTTACCTACAGGCGCTTTTCCCTGCAATATTGGCCGCCCGAATCTGACCATCAAGAGACAGAAATGCAACAAAGACCCACCAGCAGCACCAGCGCCGGAGGCTCAGCCGGCAACCCGCTTCCTACGGATGGCCGTCCAGTCCTTTCTGTCAGCGAGCTCAATCGGGAAGTAAAGCACCTGCTGGAGGGCAATATCCCGCTACTGTGGGTCGGAGGCGAAATCTCCAACTTTGCCACCCCGACCTCCGGCCACTGGTACTTCACCCTCAAAGATGCCCGTGCCCAGGTGCGCTGCGCCATGTTCCGCGGTCGCAACCGCGGCGTACGCTTCCGCCCGGGCAACGGCGTCGAGGTACTCGCACGGGCCAGAGTCAGCCTGTATGAAGGTCGCGGTGAGTATCAGCTGATTATCGAACATCTCGAAGAAGCGGGATTTGGCGCCCTGATGCGCCAGCTGGAGGTTCTCAAGGCCAAATTGCAGGCGGAGGGACTGTTCGAACTCACGCGCAAAAAGCCCCTGCCTACCCTGCCGGCGACCATTGGCATTATCACCTCCCCCACCGGCGCCGCGGTGCGGGACATGATCCAGGTACTGGGACGCCGCTATCCAGCAGCAGACATCGAGCTGATCCCGGTTGCCGTACAGGGCCAGGGGGCGGCCCAACAGATCGCGGACGCCATCGCCCTCGCCGGCCGCCTGCGACGGCACGACCTGCTGATCGTGGGTCGCGGCGGCGGCTCACTGGAAGATCTGTGGTCTTTTAACGAAGAAATCGTCGCCCGCGCGCTCGCCGCCTGCCCTATCCCAACCATCTCTGCAGTGGGCCACGAGACAGACACCACGGTGGCCGACCTGGTAGCGGACGTCCGCGCCCCCACCCCATCGGCCGCAGCGGAAATTGCCAGCGCCAATGCAGCCGAGCTGCAGGAAACCATTCGCGGGCACCAATCGCGCCTACAACGCGGCATGGAACTGCAGCTCCGCCACCTGGACCAGCAAGTACAGCTCACCGTAAACCGTCTGCGCCACCCGCGGGAGCAACTACAGAACCATGCACAGCGGCTGGATCACCTCGAGCTGCGCCTTCGCCGCGCCACGCGCCAGAATACAGAAAATAATACAAAGCGCCTCGCCAGCGCCCTGCGCGCCTTCGATCGAGCACACCCCCATCAGCGCCTCGAGGCCACCCGTGACCAGTTATCCGAACGCGGCATACAATTGCGACTCGCCGTCCAGCGGCAGTTGAGAGAGAGCCAGGAAAAACTGGCTCACCTAAGCCAACTACTCCATAGCGTGAGTCCTCTGGCGGTGCTCGATCGGGGGTATGCCATCATCCAGGATGACCAACAACGAGTACTGCGCGACGCACAGCAAGTCAAGCCCGGACAGCGCATTCACGCGCGCCTCGCCAAAGGGGAGATCACCGCCATTACCGAGTAGCGGCAACCGACCCTCCTCCTAGCACACTAGAATCCGGGCTGTGTTCTACCCCGGAGAAAGGCATGGGTACACCTCCGCTTTCTGGTACTGATTGTGGCCACACGAGAAGCCATCGTCTCTCCTGCCCACGTATTCTGATTCCCCTTACTATTTGCCTGATGCTGATGCTTTGCGGCTGCGACCGCAGCGACAACGAATATGCACCATCAGGAGAGCAAATCCAGGGCGCGAACACCTCCCCAACAGAAAATACGAAAAAAACGCCGCGGAGAACCAAGACCCGCGATTACGATTTCGAAAACTATGTAGAAACCGGCGACCTCAAGGCGCTGAAAAAGCGGGGGGTCATCCGTTTTGTTGGCCTGTCAGCGGACGATGACGACATGCTACCGAGGTCGGCGGTCGTTACCATGAAGCACTTTCATCTGGCGACGGAGCTGGCAGAGCGCCTGGGCCTTGAACCCCGCTGGGTCCAGGCCAGCTCCCCTGAACACGCTTTGCAGCTACTGAACGAAGGCAAAGCGGATATTGTTGCAGCCAACCTCACCCGCACAAAGGAGAGGGAAAAAAACTTTGCCCTCTCACAAGCAATCGACGATACAAAGCAAGTGCTCGTCACCAGCAGGGAAAATGCACCCATTGACGAAATCAGTGACCTGGAAGGTAGAACGCTCTCTGTACTGGAAGGCAGCACTTATGCTGATACCGCCCGAAAGCTGAAGAAGAAAATCCCGAGTTTAAAGCTTGACTTCTGGGAGGTGCGAAAATCGGGCAACCTGGACCGCTTACTTGACAGAATCAACCAGGAAAAAGACTTCGTTACAATACTCGACAGTAACATGGTCGACAGTGTCGCCGACTACCGCCAGGATTTCCAGAGGGGTGCCATCTTAAGCGATACGGAAGAGATCGTCTGGGCGACGCGTAAAAAAAACCCAAATCTCAAGCACAAGCTGAACACTTTCCTCACCAGAAAGCTGGTATCCGCACCGGAAAGAACGGCCTCCGATTGGAAAAGTATCAGAAAATCCCGCGTACTGCGGCTGCTCACTTACAACGGCCCGACCAGCTATTTCATGTGGCAGGGCGCACTGATGGGTTTTGACTATGACCTTGCTTTGAAGTTTGCCAAAAAACACGATCTGGAATTGCAAGTCATTGTAGTGCCATATGACGAAAGCCTGATTGATTGGCTCAAGGCCGGAAAGGGAGATATCGCAGGCGCGTCCACAACGGTTACCGAGGAGCGAAACAAACAGGGCATCCAGTTCACCACGCCTTACCTGGAAATGCGTGAGCAAGTGATCAGTAACACGAAAAAGCCCAAAATAGAAACGCTGCAGGACCTCAACGGACGGACACTCACACTGCGTGCATATTCTTCATTTATCGAAACGGCCAGAGCACTGCAGAAGAGTGGCATTGACTTAAAGATAGAAATAGCCGACCCGGACGTAAGCTATGCGCAGCTCCTGAACATGGTTGCTGATGGAGAAATAGACGCCACCATAGCCGACGCCAGCGCAGTAAAAATCGCAGCCAACCTCCGCGACACCGCAACCGGCGGTGTGATGCTTTCCGACCCCCGCGCGCAAGCCTGGATGGTGCTTCCGGAAAACGGGAGACTGCTGGCACACCTGAACAACTTCATCGGCAAATACCGCAAGACCGACGACTACGCAATCAAAGTTCGCACTTACTTCGAACCCGATAAACGCTTCGCTAAAAAAATCGCGGCCCGGGTCCAACCGGGAGAAGATATATCACCGTACGATAACCTGGTAAAAAGCGCCGCCAGGAAACATGATATTGACTGGCTACTGGTCACCGCACAAATGTGGCAGGAAAGCAGCTTCAATCCCGAGGCGGAATCCCCGGTGGGCGCACAGGGACTGCTACAGGTCATGCCCAGAACCGCAGAGGAAATGGGCTATCCACCACCGCTGTTTGATCCCGAGCGCGGCGTTCACGCAGGAGTCAAGTATCTGGACTGGCTGCGGGATCGCTTCGACCCTGAAGTCGACCTGCAAAACAGACTGTGGCTTTCGCTCGCAGCATACAATGCGGGGATCGGACATGTTTACGACGCACAACGTCTGGCAGAGGAGCTCGGTCTCGATCGCAACGTCTGGTTTGACAATGTGGAAGTCGCGATGCTCAAGCTCTCGGAACCACGTTACTTCAAAAAAGCGCGCTACGGCTACGCACGAGGCGCCGAGCCAGTCGAATACGTACGCAATATCAGCAGGCTCTACCGGGCCTACAGCGATGTAAAATCAGAGGACGTCACCTCACTATTTCCACATGAGGCTCCACTCCTCGGATCCGGTTTCACACGGTCAAAACAATCTTGCCGATATGCGCACTGGACTCCATCAGACGGTGCGCCTCTACCACTTGCTCCAGAGGATAGGTGGCAGCGATCTGAGGACCTACTTTGCCAGCAACAACCAAAGGCCATACCTCCGCCTCAAGCTCAGAGGCAATCCCCGCTTTTACTTCAGCAGGCTGCGGACGCAATGTGGATCCCGTCAATACCAGGCGGTTCAACATTACCGGTAGCATATTGATTTCCACCTTGGGGCCATTCAGAAATGCAATGTTTACAATCCGCCCGTCCTTTGCGGCGACGCGGATATTGCGATCCACGTAATCGCCTCCGACCATATCCAGAATGACGTCCGCACCGCCATCCTCGGTAGCTTTGCGAACTACCTCGACAAAATCCTCTTCGCGATAATTGATAGCCCTTTCTGCACCCAACTGCTCGCACGCAGCGCACTTTTCGGCGGAGCCTGCCGTGGCAAACACCCGTGCACCGACGGTATGTGCCAGCTGGATCGCTGTCGTGCCAATACCAGAGGAACCACCGTGTACCAGAAACACCTCACCGGGCTTCAGCTGCCCCCGCTGGAACACATTGCTCCACACGGTAAAGAAGGTTTCCGGCAACGCCGCTGCTTCCACCATAGACAGGCCATCGGGAATCGGCAAACACTGATCCGCGGGCACCACCGCATATTCCGCGTAACCACCGCCGTTGGTAAGGCCACAGATACTATCCCCTACCCTCCAGCGCTCAACCTCCTCACCCACGGCCGCCACCTCACCGGCCACTTCCAATCCGAGGATCGGTGAAGCCCCTGGGGGCGGCGGATACAGCCCCAGGCGCTGCATCACATCCGGGCGGTTGACACCCGCCGCTTTTACCTGGATCAGCACTTCTCCCGCCGCGGGCTCGGGCGCAGGCCCATCCGCAAGGGTCATGACTTCGGGCGCGCCGAACTCCGGCAAATCGACATAGCGCATTGTGGCACCTCCTGAATCGTTTTCATCATCCTACAACTTTATCTATAGACAAAAAAAGCCCGGCAGAAGCCGGGCAACCGATAAAAACTGACGGAGAAGGATGAAGATCAGATCTCGTAATTCAACTCAAGTCCGATCACACGACCGCGATTGAGCGGGGTGAAACTGGCATTGGGGCCGAGTTCGAACAGGCCACCCATCACTTCCGGCAACTGGGTATCATTGCCTTCGCTGACTTCATTGAGCATGTTCTTGCCAAACAGTGCGAGACGATAGTTACCGCCATCCGGGGCAATGCCGATACTGAAGTCCACCATTTCCACTTCGCTCAGCATACCCAGGTTGTTATCGGTATACGCAGAAGCATCGCGGTGGTTGTAGTTGATACGGGAGGTCAATGCGCCCCAGCTGCCCAATTGCAGGTCGTGTACCATGCCCACACCGTAGGTCCACGGCGCCAGACGGGGGATCTCCAGATCGTAGTCAGCGCCATCCACTACGCCATCACCACTGATATCCAGCCACACATCATCGTACTCACCATCCACATAGCCCAGGTTCATGGTGAACAACAGGGAATCTGTAGCCGCAGCCATCAACTCAAATTCGGCACCGCGAATGGTGGCGTTGGCGGTATTGCGAATAAGCTGCGCCACACCGGCGGTTTCGCTAGGCAGGTTTACTTCCCGCTGCATGTCGTCGATGGTGTTGTGGAACAGGGCCATATTGGTTTTCACTCGGCCACCCAGCCACTGGGCTTTGGCGCCGATCTCAAAGCTGTTCTGCTCTTCCTGATCCGTGGGGCCCGGGGACTCGCCCGGTACGGTGTTGCGCATATTGTAACCGCCGCTGCGGAAACCTTTGGTCCACACCGCGTATGCCTGGGAGGAATCACTCATCAGCCACTGCAATCCCACCTTAGGCGTAAACGCACTCCAGGTTTCGCTGTCTACAAACTCCCAGTCCGGGCAGCTGTTAATATCGCAACCGCTGCCAGCGTCGACCGAGGAAATCTGAACGTCTTTATCCTCTTTGGAGTAACGACCACCCAGCGTCAGCACCCAGGATTCGTTCAGATCGATATCCGCCTGGGTAAACACACCTATAGCCTCATGCTCCTGTACGCCGCCCCCAATTTGATTTAAAGGAAATACCGGAGACAGCGGCGCAAGTACTCCCAGAATCTCGCGGCCTTCCATATATTTGAGATCCTGATTGAACCAGTACAGACCGGTGGTAATCGAGGTGGCGCCGAAACGACCGGCATAGCGCAGCTCATTACTGAGCTGATCCTGTTCGATCAGACTGGTGGAATGGAAAACCGGAACGGGCAATGAATCAACATCCCCGGTACCGAACATGTCGTAATCCCGGTAGGCGAGAATATTGGTAATAGTACCGTCACCAAAAGCGACATCCTGGTTATACTCGGTAATCACCTGGTTCCATTCCGTTTCGGCCATCCCCTCTTCGTCGATGGCCAGCTCAAAGGAGTCTTCGCTGTTGTCCCAATCAGTCACACCGACGCTGTCGGCAATCGCCTGGGCATAATCCCCCCGATTCTGCCCGACAATACCATCGGCATCCACTTTGCCGGATTCCATTTTTACCACCAGATCCGTGGAATCTCCCAGCTCGACGCTGAAGCTCGGACGGATAAACCAGGTGGTGGATGCACCCATATTGTCATTGCCGGTGTATTTGTTCTCGAACCAGCCCTGATCTTCGTTGTAGTAAGCGGTCAGGCGGCCGTTGACGTTTTCGCTGATCTGGCCGGAGATTACGCCGGCGAGGTTAGTTTCCTGTTGGGCAGTGGTGGAAACCCGCACCCGGCTGATGAACTCTTCCGTCGGTTTGGCTGTTTTCACCACCACCGCACCGCCGGTTACGTTACGGCCGAACAGCAGCCCCTGGGGCCCGCGCAGTACCTCGATACCTTCCAGGTCAAACAGATCGAGAATCACACCCGCGTTGATGCCCAGGTACATACCATCCACGAACACACCAACGGTGGGGTCGATTGAGGGAATGGAACTGTTTACACCGAGGCCACGCACGGTGAAATTGGCAGTACTCTTGATAGTACCCGCATCGTCCATCTGCACATTGGGCATTTTGAACGCGAGGCTTTCCAGATCCTGAGTCTGCAAGGCATCCAGCTGAGCGCCAGAGTAAGCCGTGGCTGCAACCGGCACGTCCTGCAGACGTTCACCGTCCGCGCGCTTGCGTGCCGTTACTTCCACTTCTTCGATCAGGGTATTGATAGAATTCTTTCGAGGTTCTGCGTCCTGCGCCTGCACCGTACCCACACCACAGGCGAGGGACAGGGCCGCGAAGGAACAGGCCGAAGCCAGAACCCGATTTTTATTGGTATATCCGGGGATTTTGGTTGAGCTTCCCATGTTTTCTCTCCATTGCACCGAGTTATTTTTATTTGTCTACAGCAACAGAATCACCGCAATCGGTACTGCCCTCCGCCTCTCGACGGACCCGATCAGTTACCGCGCTGACTGTGGCCGATTTATCCATTCGGCCACCGACAACGGGAAGACTACAGCAGCTTTTTCCGTCACAAAAGCCGAAAACCAGTCGGTTATCGGACTATTCGTGCCAGGCGGGATTATTTATCAAAAATGACTATTACGTCACCTTATTCTCCGCCGCATTTTGTTTCCGAACCGCCGCGAACATTTCCACCGGTATCGTTTGATTCCGAAAAATGCTCCCTTTGGTAACAATTCGCCTTTTCCTTCATTGCTGGAAAAAATAACGAGTATTTTTAACAACTATGGGAGATTGACGAATTTAGTTTGATATACCCCCCGGGCCTAAGCCATAACCTCGTCGGTAAAGTTTTTTCCCGTGGCTGCCAGAGACTCGATCAGCGCCGCGGGTTTCCAGCAGGGATCGCCGGTTTCCGCGTACAGCCCTCGCAGGCGCACCAGCACGGCTTCACCACCGAGCTGATCCGCAAAGTACATGGGACCACCACGGTATCGCGGGAACCCGTAGCCATTGGCATACACAACATCAATATCCGAAGCGCGCTGTGCGACCCCTTCTTCGAGAATACGCGCACCCTCATTGACCAGGGCGAGCAGCAGCCGGTTGCGGATTTCCTCATCAGACAGGGATCTCGGCGTAACACCCCGCTCTGCCGCCAGCTTTCTCGCCAGTGCCAGCACTTCGGCGTCCTCCTCTCGGGCGCGGGTTTCGGGATCATAGCGATAATAGCCAGCACCGGTTTTCTGCCCCAGCCGCCCCATTTCCACCAGTGCGTCCGGAAGACAGTATACGCGCTGGTGGTCTGGATTATCCGGCTCCGCCTGACGGGCCTTGTAGCCGATATCAAGCCCGGAGAGATCGCCCACTGCCAGGGGTCCCATGGCCATCCCCCAGGACTCCATGGCACCGTCAATCTGTGCAGGTGTTGCCCCCTCCATCAGGCACAGGTGTGCCTGTCGGAAGTACTGATTCAACATGCGATTGCCGATAAAGCCGTAACAGACACGGGACAGCACCGGCACCTTGCCAATCGCACGGGCCAACTGCATTGCAGTTGCCAGTACCGAATCCGAGGTTTGCGCTCCGCGTACCACTTCCAACAGTTTCATCACGTTCGCCGGACTGAAAAAGTGCAGACCAATGACATCTTCCGGGCGACGGGTAACGGCTGCGATCGCATCCAGGTCCTGGTATGAGGTATTACTGGCCAGAATTGCACCCGGCTTGCAGACCTCATCGAGCTTGCGGAAAACCTGCTGTTTGATTTCCAGGTTTTCAAATACCGCCTCAATCACCAGGTCCACCTGTGAGAGTTCCGCGTAGTCCGTAGTACCCTGAATACAGGCCATGGCGCGGTCCATTGATTCCTGGGTCAAACGTCCCTTCTTGACACTGGCGGCATAGTTGCGCTGAACGATGGCCAGTCCACGCGCCATTGCCTCATCATTGATCTCCAGCATCCTGACAGGGATTCCGGCGTTGGCGAAATTCATCGCGATTCCGCCGCCCATGGTGCCACCACCGATAATCCCCACAGAACGTACCGGTTTAGCGGTGACATCTTTCGCCAGGCCGACTACTTTCGTACATTGGCGCTCGGCAAAAAACAGGTGGCGCATGGCTGCCGATTCGCTCGAATGGAGGCAACGTTCAAAATGCATCCGCTCCAGTGCCAACCCCGCATCGATCGGCTTCTCTACCGCAGCCTGAATACAATCGGCAATAAGCTGCGGCGCCGGCTGTCCGCGATAGCGCCTGGCAAGTTGCTCGCGAGCTTTGTGGAAATAGTTCTCAGACACCGTGTCCGGAGGAATTTCAATATCCCGCACCCGGCGCAAGGGGGCGCTCTGCGAGAGCAATGTCTGCGCGTATGCTATTGCCGCATTGTCCAATGGTGTGACCGGAGATTTTTCGTCATCTAGTACGGCGTCAATTACCCCCAAAGTGTGAGCACGCTGCGCCGACACGGGGTTGCCAGAGGTGATCAGCTCCAGTGCGGCCTCAACGCCCGCCAGACGGGGCAGGTATTGTGTGCCGCCGGCGCCGGGCAACAATCCCAACTTTACTTCCGGCAACCCCACCTTTGCCGATGGCAATGCACAACGGTAATGGCAGGCAAGGGCCAGCTCCAGACCGCCCCCCAAGGCCGTACCGTGCAATGCGGCGATTACCGGCTTTTGTGATTGCTCAATACCCGCAACCACGTCCGGTAACGTTGGTAACACAGGAGGTTGATTAAATTCGGAAATATCCGCACCTGCGACAAACGTGCGCCCTTCGCAGATAATCAATATGGCCCGACTTTCGTCAGTCTGTGCCCGCTCAACCGCGGCCAGAATACCAGCCCGGAGCGCCTGCGACAGTGCGTTTACCGGCGGATTATTCAGCCGGACAATACCGATCTGATTGCGGATTTCGTAATCTACCACAGACATTCTGCCCTACCTTCCCTACTTGTTTTTAACAATGTTATTTGACTGAACCAGATCGTGACGGCTTACCTCCAGATCTGCCATTACCCCCCTGGTAGTGGAATCTATCGCGGTGTGAAGCCAATCTTGATCACCAGCAATCAGCCAAATTATTGATAGGACTAACAGGGGACCAAGAGCCGTGAACAGCGCATATACACCTGAGGAACAGGCGTTCCGAAGTCGGGTCAGGGAATTTATCCAGCAAAATCTGCCGGACGATATCCGCCGAAAAACACTATTGGGCATGCACCTGAATAGAGAGGATTCCGTGCGCTGGCAGAAGATTCTGCACAAGCAGGGGTGGGCCGCCGCCAACTGGCCTGTGGAGCATGGCGGTACCGGCTGGAGCGCAACGGAAAAGAATATTTTCGATACCGAGTGCGCCCTGGCAGGTGCGCCAGAGGTGGTTCCCTTCGGCATGAAAATGGTGGCCCCGGTCATCTTCACCTACGGCAACGAGGAGCAGAAACAGCGTTTTCTGCCAGATATCCTGGCCAGTAACGTGTGGTGGTGTCAGGGCTACTCCGAGCCCAACGCCGGCTCCGACCTCGCCTCCCTGAAAACCACCGCAAAGCGGGATGGTGAGCACTACATTGTCAACGGCACCAAAACCTGGACCACCCTCGCCCAGTATGCGGACTGGATTTTCTGTCTGGTACGCACCGGCGCGCCGGAAGAAAAGAACCAGACCGCCATCAGCTTCCTGCTGATCGATATGAAGACTCCGGGAATCACTCTCTCCCCCATCCTCACTCTGGACGGTTACCGGGAAGTCAACGAAGTGCATTTCGATAACGTGCGGGTACCGGTAGAAAACCGGATCGGCGAGGAAGGCAAAGGTTGGACTTACGCCAAAGTACTGCTTACCCACGAGCGGACCAATATCGCGCGGGTCGCCCAGTCCCGCTGTCAGTTACAGCGCGCACGCGATCTGGCGGCCGAGACGCAGGACGGTGACAGCACACTGCTGGACAACCCACACTTCGCGCACAAGCTGGCAGAGATCGAAATCGAGTTACTGGCCCTGGAGTACACCGAATTGCGCACCCTGGATGCCATCCGCACCGGTCAGGCACCGGGACCGGAATCTTCCATTCTCAAAATCAAGGGTACCGAAGTCGCCCAGGCCATTGACGAGCTGCATGCAGAGATCGCCGCATGCCAGGGGATGCCGTATGTGCCCTGGCAACTGGAAGACGACTTCGATGGCGAGAAAGTCGCTACCGATAACGCAGTCAACAGTTGGCTGCGCTACTTCAACAACCGTAAATCTTCAATTTACGGCGGCAGCAACGAAATTCAAAAAAATATTATCTGCAAGGCCGTGCTGGGCCTGTAACCGGAGAAACTGGTCATGGACTTTTCCTACAGTGAAGAACAACAGCTGCTGCGCGATAGCGTGGCCCGCTTTATCCGCCAGGATTATGCCTTTGAATCCCGCCAGCAAACGGTGACAGGCAGCCAACCATTTAATAGAAAGCACTGGCAACAATTTGCCGAGCTCGGCTGGTTGCTGGTGCCGTTTCGGGAAGAAGACGGCGGCCTTGGCGGATCCGCGGTTGACCTGATCGTGGTGATGGAAGAATTTGGCAAAGGTATGGTGGTAGAACCCCTGCTGGCGAGTGTGATACTTGCCGGTGGCCTGATCGCCGAAGCGGGTAACGAATCGCAAAAGAGTGACTGGTTGACGCCGTTAATAGAGGGCAGCCTGCAACTCGCGTTTGCTTACACAGAACCCCAGAGCCGATTTGATCTGAGCAGTGTGACGACTACAGCCAGTGAAGACGGGGATGCGTTCCTGGTCGACGGACACAAAACCGTGGTCATTAACGGCGCGGCGGCCGATACCCTGGTGGTCTCAGTGCGCACTGGTGGGCAGGGCCAGGAGGGCATCAGTCTGTTGCTGGTCGATGCGAATGCCGAGGGTGTGACACGCACCCACTACAAAACCGTGGACGGCCATAACGCCGCAGAGATCAAATTCAATCGTGTGCGGGTGCCCCGCGCCAACTTACTGGGAACCGAGGGCGACGCACTGGCGACGATTGAAAAGGTCATTGACCGCGCCACCCTCGCCGTCTGTGCCGAAGCGGTCGGCGCAATGGAAAGCGCGCTTGAGAAAACCCTCGAATACACCCGTACCCGCAAACAGTTTGGTGTCAGTCTCTCCAGCTTCCAGGCGCTGCAACACCGCATGGCCGATATGTTTATCGAATGTCAGCAGGCGCGTTCGATACTGATGATGGCAGCAATGCAACTGGATGAGAATGAAGGCTGTGCGCCCAGGGCGGTTTCGGCGGCCAAAAGCCGTATTGGAAAGGCAGCGCGCAAAGTAGGACAGGAAGCGGTACAGATTCATGGCGGTATCGGCGTCACCGATGAACTGGACGTGGCCCACCTGTTCAAGCGGCTGACCAGCATCCAGTATCTTTTCGGCAGCACCGACTACCACACCCAGCGGTTTATTCGGGCTTAGGTTACTCAGGCTTGACGAGGATCAGGGGCTCAGGCGTTCGATCTGCCACTTTCCATCGTCCAGCGCGCGGTAGACAAAGCGGTCGTGCAGACGTGACGCACGCCCCTGCCAGAACTCCACCGCGTGCGGCACTATTCGATAGCCACCCCAGAATTCCGGCCGCGGCACGTCCTGCCCCTCAAACTGTGCCTGAAAGGTCTCGAACTGTTTTTCCAATACCTCGCGGGAAACGATGGCATCACTCTGGTGGGAGGCCCAGGCGGCAATCTGGCTTTCCCGCGGGCGCGAGGCAAAATACTGATCGGCCTCAGCGCCATCGAGGAGTGTGGCCTGGCCGCGCACAATGACCTGGCGGTCCAGAAAGTGCCAGGGGAACAATAGCGATACCCTGGGGTTGGCGGTGATATCCCAGGCTTTCTGGCTTTTCAGGTTGGTGTAAAAAACAAACCCGCGCGCGTCGAACCCCTTCAGCAGCACGATGCGCTGGGAAGGCTGCCCACTGGCATCGGCTGTACTGAGGCACATGGCACTGGGGTCTGAAATATCCGCTTTAACGACCTCCTGCAGCCACAGGTCGAATTGACTGATCGGATCTGCCGACAAATCACTTCGCTGCAGACCACCATGTAAGTACTCGCGGCGCCACTGATCAATTTCCATCGCTGTCTATCCTTTAAAACTGTTCTATCATGCAGGGGAAGTTTACGCAGTTACGCAACCAACCCCAATGCCTCGTCCCTCTATAGGGTATTTTAAGCCTCAGGGTATTTTCACGTTAACCTGGTGATTTTCCCCAACTCAGATCGCCAACTCAGCTCCCCACAACTACTTCTGTCGACGCAGATATTCCTCGCGGCTCTTACGATAATTGATGACATAAGTTCGACTCATACGGTCATGTAACAGGTTGCCGCTGAGAAAGCAGTTGATCAGCCATCCGATCTTGAACGTAGGTACAATCAGGGTAAAACTGAGGGTGCGCCAAAGGCCATGCAGATACCCCACCCGCTGGAAGTTCTTGTCCGTCACCCGGTAACCGAGTAACCATTTCCCCGGCGTTGTCTGCCAGCTTGAGCACTCTGCCAACCAGGTAGCCACCAGGAAAATGCTCCCGGAAACCAGAAAGCCGGTGAAAGTGGCATCAGTTTCGGACTGCCCCGAGACTCTCATGATCACTGCAGTGGCCACCACGCCGATCATCAGGTGAATCAGCGCGATATCCAGTACCACAGCCAATGCACGTCCCAACAGGCTGCCAAAAAAGTACTGTTCCAGTCGATCGGTAACCACTTTCGGCTTTTGCCGCACCAGCTTGCTACCACCGCGAATGCCCGCGGTGGGATCGTGCTCGGAAGACTCCTCCTGGACGGCATCAAAGATGCGATCGGCGAGATCTTCGTCAAATTCCCGATAATACGCCGCCGCGTTGCCGGTCCAACCAAACAACTGGTCGCAGTAACCGATGATGTTATCGGTGATACAGGTTTGATATTTTCCCTTGCGCGCCGCGGCAGCTTCATTGAACCGGGCAAACCGTTCAAAGACCGCGAGCCCCAGGTTCCAGTTGTACTCGTCTTCCAGCATATAGGGCGACTCAGCGAGAAAATGCCACCGCGCTTCCTGATTAAGTTGTAGCCGCTTTTCAAGCAGTGCATCGACCTGTGCCAACACCCGGCGGTATTCGTCGATCCGCAGCTGCCGTGCCGCGTCTTCTCTGACACGAATAGCTTCTTGCTCTACGCTGTCGGTGTCTTGTTGCAGACTGTCGGCATTTTTCGGCTCGCTGATGGCACTTTTCGGCTCGCTGATGGCTCCTTCGTCGTTGATCACCTCCTGGTGTGTGTGCCCAGTGCGCCGGGCGTCGGGTTCAGTTACCTCTACCGCATTTGGCGGTAACTCCGCTGTACTGACTTCCACCGCTTGCGGCTCGGCTACGGGTTCGGCTGCCGGTTCTGCCACCGCTTCCCGTTGCTGAGCGCGGGAACGCGCCATGTGCAGCGCCTGCTTGTAGGCGGTGTGCAGCTGCTGGAAGGCCTCTGGCTTTTCATCCGGTCGGTTTTGCTTCAGTTGCTTGGCATAGGCCCGCTTCACCGCGCGCGGATCATCACAGGCCTCAATGCCCAGTACCTGCCAGGGGTTCATCAGATCCAGTCCTCACCGTCGAATTGATCGAGCAGCTCTCCCAGGCGAGTGCGGGCCTTGACGATTTCTGCGGGGTTCTGACCGTCCAAAACTTTGTCGAACTCACCCAGTGCGCGGGCAATAAATTCCCGCTGATCGCCAAGACTGGCTTCGTACAGGCGCTCGCCGCGGGCTATCAGCGCCCGGTTGGCCTCATCGTCGCGGGGGTGGAATTTCAGCGCCGCCAGCTTTTCCAGCGCCTTGGCTTTTTCCGACGCATTCAGGGCGCCAGGAGTGAATTCAATCAGCTTGTTGTAGGTTTTACCGGTGGAAACCACAGTGACATCCACTTCCAGCAGACCATTCATATCGTAGCTGTAGCGGATATCCACGGTTTCTTTACCGCGCGGGCCTTTGGGTACCGGAACGCTCAACTCTCCCAGGTACACATTTTTCTTCACCAGGCGATTCTCGCCCTGGTAAACATCCACCCGCAGTTCGGTCTGATTGTCACTGGCCGTGCACACCTGGCGCACCACACTGATCGGCACCACGGTATTGCGCTCGATGATGGGCAGGAAATACTCGCCCTGACCGGGGCTGTCTTCGTTGATGATGCCCGTGCCCAGGGTGTAGGGACACACGTCGGTGAGTACGATATCGTCCAGCGCCGCGTCGCGGGTTTTCAGTCCCGCCTGGATCGCAGCGCCCATGGCTACCACCGTATCCGGGTCCAGATGGCAGGAAGGCAGGCGGCCGAACATCCGCCCTACTACCGAGCGGAACAGCCCCATGCGGGTCGAGCCACCCACCAATACCACTTCATCGATCGTCTGCGGCGGCATGTCTGCATCGCGCATGGCCCGCTCGATCGGGCGTTTGGCACGCAACAGCAACGGCGTCGCAATTTGTTCAAACCAGGCCGCAGTCGCCACCCATTGGACCTTATCTTTCCCCAGTTCCAGCTCCACGCGCTGTTCCGGTTGCTGACCGATCCGGCGTTTAACCGACTCCATCTGCATATACAAGCTCTGCTGCTGGCGCGGCGACAGAGCGGTCTTTTCAATTTCCAGCTCTTTCAGCACGCCATCCATCATGGCCTCGACGAAATCCTCGCCGCCGAGGAAGTTATCGCCGGCACTGGCGTGCACTTCCATGATGCCGTCAAAAAATTCCAGGATGGAGACATCGAAGGTACCGCCCCCCATATCCAGAATCAGGAAGTTGCCCTCGCGTTTTTCATGCAGGCCATAGGCTATCGCCGCCGCCGTGGGCTCATTGATCAAGCGTTCGACTTTCAACCCCGCCAGTTCGCCGGCAAGCTTGGTAGCATGGCGCTGGTTATCATTGAAATAGGCGGGCACGCTGATCACCGCCTCGGTAACCGCTTCTCCCAGCAGGGCCTCCGCATCTTCTTTGAGAGAACGCAGCACCAGCGCAGAGAGTTCGGTTGCGCTGAATAACTGTTTACCGAGCTTGATCTTGTGATCGGTGCCCATCAGACGTTTGAAAGCCGCAACGGTGCGATCACTGTGGTTGATCAGACGCTGCTTGGCCGTCTTGCCGACGACCAGTTCCCCGGTGTCATCCAGGCCAACTACCGAAGGTGTAAGCACATCCCCAAGACGGTTGGGCACCAGTTTTACGCCGTCGTCGGTCAAGATGCCGCAGGCACTGTTGGTGGTGCCCAGATCGATGCCAATAATCGCCATTGTTCCCCCTGAACATAAAGAGATTTATTGTTTGAATTGCCGCCATTGAATCACATTTTTGCCGACTGGAACCACGGCACTTGGCAAACCCGCAAAACTCAGCCTGTCACCGCCCGAAAAATTTTACGGCCAGATTGCAAATTTCCTGTGGCGACACTGCCGGCATCTCAATTTTCCTGCGTTTTTACCCGCCAGGGAGCAGACTCTGCGGGCGCTTGCGGCGCCGATCGTGGCCGGCTAGCCTCCGATCACCAGATTGAACTACAACTTGGAGACCGGGCCTGCCCACCGGGCCCCGCACAACAGGAACAACGAATGTCTTCTGTACAGACTGGCAACCGCCCCAGCTGCGCCCAGGTACTGATGCACCTGCTGCGCCAGTACGATGTGGATACCGTATTCGGTATTCCCGGTGTACATACCATCGAACTCTACCGCGGCCTGCCCGGCAGTGGCCTGACCCATATCACACCGCGCCACGAACAAGGTGCCGCATTTATGGCTGACGGCTATGCCCGTGCCAGCGGCAAGCCCGGTGTCTGCTTTTTGATCACCGGTCCCGGCGTCACCAACGCCGCCACCGCTATGGCTCAGGCGTATTCCGACTCCATTCCCATGCTGGTCATCAGCGCGGTCAACCGTCGCGAAGATCTGGGCATGGGCCGCGGCCGTTTGCACGAGTTGCCGCGCCAGCAGGATGTCAGCCGCGGCTTCTGTATCTGGCAGCACACCCTGAGCAGCGCCGAACAGCTACCGGAAGTACTGGCGCGCGCCTTCCAGATGATGCGTGCAGGCCGTCCCGGCCCGGTACATATCGAAATTCCCATCGACCTGTTCCCTGCGGAAATGCCCGGCAACCTGAAGGATTACAAAGCGGCCCCAGCACCGGCGTTGCCGGGGTGCAATGGCGACACCATCGCCACTGCAGCCCAGTGGCTGGGAGAAGCACAACGCCCGGTCATTCTCCTCGGCGGTGGCGCCCAACATTGCGGCGACCAGGCTACTGCGCTGGCGGAAAAGCTCTCCGCCCCCGTTTTCCAGTCGCTGGCGGCCAAGGGCATTGTCGATGAACGCCACCCCCTCTGTGGCGGCGCCAACCTGAGCTTTTCCGGTGTGCGCGAGCGCATCGAGAATGCCGACGTGGTGATCGCCATAGCCACGGAGCTGGCAGAAACCGATCGCAACCTGGCGCGGGAAAATTACCGCTTTGGCGGCCGCCTGATCCGGGTAGATATTGATCCCGCACAACTGGTGTGCAACGCCAATCCCGACCTGGGGATCTGCGGCGATGCAAAGGCCGTTCTGGAACAACTGAACCTGACCCTGCCGGAGGCCAATCCGCAGAAAAACCAGGCTACCAGTGACGAACTGGCGCAGATAATCGACGGCTGTCGCCAGGAGTGGTGGCCGGGATCCGAAGCGCGCTTCCCCTGGGTACAGGCGCTGCGGGAGGCGCTGCCGGAAGACGGCATTCTGGTCACCGACTCTACACAGTTGGCCTACAACACCAACCATGCCCTGCCCCTGTACCAACCGCGCAGCCATATTACCTGCACAACCGGCTATGGCACCCTGGGGTTTGCCCTGCCCGCCGCCGTCGGTGCCGCCCTTTCCGGTTCCCGCCCGGTCATCGGGCTGATCGGTGATGGCGGTATCATGTTCACACTGGGAGAACTGGCCGCGGCAGTGGAACAGAAACTCGCACTGCCGATCCTGGTGTGGAATAACAGCGGTTACGGAGAAATTCGCGACTTTATGGACGAGGCTGCCGTGGCACAGGAAGGTGTCAACCTGCAGACGCCGGACTTCGTTGCGCTGGCGAAAGCCTTCGGTGCAGAGGGATGTCGGATTGATAAACCGGAACAGCTGGGCAGCGCCGTTGCTGGGGCCTGGAAACGCACCACGCCCACGGTCATCGAAATCACGGTGCCCTGAGCGATTACGTTATATAGACAGTCAAGAATCTGTCATTTCCCCCGACCTGAAATCAGGGCCGGGGAAACCCAACGACCAATGAACACAACCATGCAATGGAAACAACCATGGATTTGAGCAAACTCCACACCCAAAAACTCTACATCAACGGCGAATGGCAAGGCTCAAAAGGCGGCGAGCTGCACCCGGTCATCAACCCCGCCACTGAAGAAACCCTGTGTGAAGTGGTACAGGGAACCGCGGCTGACGTAGACAACGCCGTCGCCGCCGCCCGGGCCGCTTTCAAAGATTGGGGTAAAAGCCGCGCGGCAAAACGCCAGGCACTGATGCACGCCATTGCCGATGGCATGGAAGCACGCAAGCAGGATCTGATTGAAGCCGTATCCCTGGCACTGGGCTGCCCCGCACATATTACCGAATGGCTGCATGTGGACGGCCCCATTTATGCCATGCGCTACTACGCCGACCGCGCCGAGCAGATGGAAAAGACCGAGAAAGCCGCACACTCGGTGGTACTGCGCGAGCCGGTGGGCGTCTGCGGTTTCATCACGCCCTGGAATTACCCGCTGCACCAGTTCGTCGGCAAGGTCGCCCCGGCGCTGGCCGCAGGCTGCACCATGATCCAGAAGCCCTCTGAAATCACGCCGCTGCAGGATTACGTGATGGCAGAAATTATTGACGCCGCCGGCTTGCCCGCCGGTGTATTCAACCTGGTACCGGGCCCCGGGCCGATCGTGGGTGCGGCGCTGTCTGCCCATGAGGATATCGACATGGTCTCCTTCACCGGCTCTACCCGCGCCGGTATCGAAGTCGCGAAAAATGCCGCTCCCACCGTCAAACGGGTCACTCAGGAGCTGGGCGGTAAATCTCCCTTCATCATCACCCCCGACGCAGACCTGGAAGCCGCAGTACGCTGGGGTTGCGAAGACGTATTCATCAATAGTGGCCAGACCTGCACCGCGCTGACCCGCATGCTGGTGCCCGCCGATCGCTACGAAGAAGCCGTCACCATCGCCAAACAGGTGGCCGAAGAAACCGCCATCGGCACCGGTGCCGATGATTTTATGGGTCCCCTCAGCTCCGCCCGCCAGCGCGACATCGTGCGCGGGTACATCAACAAGGGCATCGAAGAAGGTGCACGCCTGGTCACCGGCGGTGACGAGACCCCGGAAGCCTTCCCCAAAGGCTTTTACGTCAAACCCACAGTATTCGCCAACGTCACCAACGACATGACCATCGCCCGCGAAGAAATCTTCGGCCCCGTCACCTGCATGATCCCCTACAAAGACATGGACGAAGCCATCGCCATAGCCAACGACACCGAATACGGCCTCTCCAGTGGCGTCTGGGCCAAGGATACCGACAGCGCCATGCTCGTCGCCCGCCGCATCGAAGCCGGTCTCTGCTTCGTCAACGGTGGCGACTTCAATTACGAAGCCCCCTTTGGCGGTTACAAGCGTTCCGGCAACGGGCGCGAGTTCGGCGAAGCCGGCCTGGACGAGTTTATTGAACTGAAATCCATTCAGCTGCCCGAATAAAGTTCTGACGCGCCGCCGCCCCCGGCGGCGCGGTTGACTGCCCGTTCCTCCACCGTTATCTTTGCTCCCGACATCAAGAGAGTGGCTGACGCCAACGCCAACCTGCCTACCGGGGCAAGGTGGTCTCCCTTCATAGAACGTTCTTGGTAACGTCTACGCAGGGGATGGGGCTCTCGCTGGAACAATGACCCAGCGACGCAATCCAACCGGAACCCGATGTATTTGGCATTTGCCAGACACATCGCCTCTTCCGCCGTCAGCCCTCCAGTAATTTTTGGAGGGAACATGTCCGAACCAAAGCTATCCAGCACCGACGTTATCGAAATAGAAATCGCCCCCCAGCGCCGCCGAACGGCCGTGCGGGCGGTCAAACGCAATGATCGACAACTGTTGTGGCAATTGCTGTTCGACTCGACGGAAGAAGCGCTGGCCTTCGCCACCCATTGCCGAGCCAGCGACGCCCCGGTCACGGCCCATAAGGCCTGTGAATTGGTGGGATGACACTACACTAGGCACGATTGATCCCGGTTGTCTGGTGGATGCGCTTACGCTTATCCACCCTACTGTAAAGAATACCTGCGGAGTCTCTGCGAAGGTGCCGCTATCGGGTATGGCTTTGTGAGACCGTCTGCGGCCAGGACGGCCGCAGCCGAGCCCCCATGGATGGGTTGAGGGGGGGCGCCTAGCTCGTGTCTCACAAAGCCATACCCGGTAGTGGCACCGCCACAACGGCCATTAAGATTCGCCAATAGACAGCCCCTTTGCCAAAAGCACTACAGGAGCCAATAACAACGTCATGTCCAAGCCCGAGCAATTTTTCCAGCACCTGCGCGACGAACTGAAACAGATTGAGGCCGACGGCCTCTACAAGCGCGAGCGCATCATCACCTCCCAGCAGAGCGCCGAGATCGAAGTCAACAACGATCAGGTACTGAACTTCTGCGCCAACAACTACCTCGGGCTCGCCAACCACCCCGACCTCATCAAAGCCGCCAAAGACGGCCTCGACCAATACGGCTTCGGCATGGCCTCCGTGCGCTTTATCTGCGGCACCCAGGACATCCACAAAGCACTGGAATCCCGCCTGTCAGAATTTCTGCAGACCGAAGACACCATACTTTACACCTCCTGTTTCGACGCCAACGGCGGCCTGTTCGAAACCTTGTTAGGCCCGGACGATGCGATCATCTCCGACGCCCTCAACCACGCCTCCATCATCGACGGCGTGCGCCTGTGTAAAGCCAAGCGCTTCCGCTACGCCAACAACGACCTCGCCGACCTGGAAAAGCAACTCAAGGCCGCCGACGCCGCCGGCGCAAAAACCAAACTCATCGCCACCGACGGCGTCTTTTCCATGGACGGCGTCATCGCCGACCTGCGCGGCATCTGCGACCTCGCCGACAAATACAACGCCCTGGTGATGGTGGACGACTCCCACGCCGTCGGCTTCCTCGGCCAACACGGTCGCGGTACCCACGAATACTGCGGCGTGATCGACCGCATCGACATCATTACCGGTACCCTCGGCAAAGCCCTGGGCGGCGCCTCCGGCGGTTTCACCTCCGGACGTAAGGAAATCATCGACCTGCTGCGCCAGCGCTCGCGCCCGTATCTGTTCTCCAATTCCGTAGCTCCGGCCATCGTCACCGCCTCATTGAAAGTGCTCGACATGCTGGTAGCCGGCGGCGAACTGCGCCAACAACTGGAAGAGAACTCGGCCTATTTCCGCGAGCGGATGCGTGAAGCGGGTTTCACCCTCGCCGGCGCCGACCACGCCATCATTCCGGTAATGATCGGCGATGCCGCCCTGGCCCAGAAAATGGCCGACAAGATGTTGGAAAGAGGCATCTACGTCATCGGCTTCTTCTATCCGGTGGTGCCCAAAGGGCAGGCCCGCATCCGCACCCAGATGTCTGCCGCGCACACCCGCGAGCAACTGGACCGCTGTATCGACGCGTTTATTGAAGTCGGCAAAGAACTCGAGATTATCTAAGCAGTTTTATGAAAGCACTATCCAAACTCAAATCCGAACCCGGCATCTGGATGACCGATGTCGAGGTACCGGAACCGGGTCACAACGACCTGCTGATCAAGATCCGCAAGACGGCGATTTGCGGTACCGATATGCATATCTACAACTGGGACGAGTGGTCGCAGAAGACCATTCCGGTACCCATGGTTGTGGGCCACGAATACGTGGGCGAAGTGGTCGGCATGGGCCAGGAAGTGGCCGGCTTCAAACTCGGCGACCGCGTTTCCGGCGAAGGCCACATCACCTGCGGCCACTGCCGCAACTGTCGCGCCGGCATCCGCCATCTATGCCGCAACACCTACGGTGTGGGTGTCGATCGTCAGGGCGCATTTGCAGAGTACCTGGTGATTCCGGCACTCAACGCATTCAAGATCCCGGACAATATTTCCGACGAGCTCGCATCCATCTTTGATCCATTCGGCAATGCTGTACACACCGCTCTGTCCTTCGACCTGGTGGGCGAAGATGTACTGATCACCGGTGCCGGCCCCATCGGCATCATGGCCGCAGCAGTGGCCCGCCACGTGGGCGCACGTCACGTGGTAATTACGGATATCAACGAATACCGCCTTGAGCTGGCGCAGAAGATGGGCGCCACCCGAACCGTCAACGTGAGCAAAGAGAAGCTCTCGGATGTGATGGCAGACATCGGCATGACCGAGGGCTTCGATGTGGGCATGGAGATGTCCGGTGTTGGCGTGGCCTTCCGGGATATGCTCTCTGCCATGAATCACGGCGGCAAGATTGCCATGCTGGGGATCCCCCCGGGTGAGATGGCCATTGACTGGAGCCAGGTGATTTTCAAGGGGCTGGTATTGAAAGGTATCTACGGGCGCGAGATGTTCGAGACCTGGTACAAGATGGCCAGCCTGATTCAGTCCGGCCTCGATCTGACACCGATGATTACGCACGAATTTCCGGTGGATGAATTCCAGAAAGGATTCGATACCATGGGTTCCGGAGAGTCGGGCAAAGTTATCCTTAACTGGCAGTAACACTCACCGGCAGAGTATACCGCACCCGCCCCCTGGTCCTCATTCATCCCCATTAGCAGCCCCGCAAGACGCGGGCTGCTTTTCACCGTCAGAAAAAGCCCGGCGCCAACTCAAACCCGACCCCCAGAGTCCGCACACGGACCGAATAATCAATAAGGCTTTCACCGTAACCATCAAAATAGTTTACGACGCCTCGCACCCGGTTGGAGATGGGAAACTTCCAGCTCAACTCCACCGCGCCGTAGTTCTCCGAACTCAGATTGTTGCGTAACTTTACCGATGAAGTGTAATCGCCCGAGCGATACCCGCCGGTTATTTCAAAGTTGCCAAAGTGTGCATCCAGGTCGGGCCCTCTGCCCGCACTGGAATCTGGGGACAGGCGGTACCAGGGCTTAAGACCAACAAAATAGCCGCCATTTTCAAAGGTGAGATCCACAAATACGCGATTCCAGCCTCGCGAATACGCGCCAACGCGACCATTTTACTGGTGGCTGATCCCGACTTGTGAGACAACATTTCGGAAACCCAATACATGCCAATCACTCGCCCAGGTTGTCAACAACTCCACTTCGTGATTGATTTCCCTGATCGGTGCGGATCGAGCGTACGCCTGCCAGAAACCTCGACTGGTATAGGCAAAACTGAGAAACGAATCATCCCCCAGAAAGCCACTCCAGACAGGCACTTGGAGCGACAGCTGAAACTGCATCTCCACCGGATCAACCTCTTGCATCCCGTACCGGTTTTCCGCCACCGAACGCTCTTCAGACAAATCCCGATATGCTATCGGCAACACATAGTTTGCTCTATGAGAAACGAGAGAAAACGGATTATCTACCGCCTCGCGGACAGCCTCGACTCGATCACTACCAGAAGGCTTCGAATCTGGATAGACGAATGGTGCTTTGCCTTTCTGGGCTTCCGATACCTCGTCCATCAACGGACCTTCATCCACCTGCGCAACATCAGGCCCAATACCTGACAAGCCAGAGGCATCACCGGTATAAGAGGCATCACCGGTATAAGAGGCATCACCGGTCCCAGAGGCATCCCCCGTATCAGAGACTTCACCCGAACCAGATTCCAGAATCGCGGATCCTTCCGCCATTGCCTGCGACACCAGCGCGGCGCTCAACACAGCCAACACAACAATCTGCAACTTCGTAACAGCAGATTTCCGCCACACACAGGACATGTTTCTTACTCCCTGAACATTTCTGCTGAACTAGCTTAGTTCGGGGAACACACACCTGCCTAGTGACTGATCAAATAGACGAAACGGATTTATCGGGTAGCGGATCCCGTTCGCGTAAAGGGACACCGCCTTGTATTGACTTAACTGAATCGTCGCCAGATTCAGTGTGTCACTACAGCGGCCGCCCAACTAACCACAGCGCGGACCTGCCGCCCTGCCCAGGTACCACTCACACGGTCCGCCGCACTAAACATCCGCATTGCCCATTTGCACTTTAATGCACCGTCCTGTAATTTCTGGATCAGATAGAAATGACCAACTAGCGCGATCCATTTTTAACACAGCCACCCCCCCTATTGAGTTTCCCTGAAACAGGATTCGATGCATGCAATTTTTTGTATTCCTGCGCCGTTACTTGCCCGCACTATTGTTTCTGTGGCCATATGCAACTTTTGGCGAATCCATCAATTGGGAAGGAGCCAAGAAATCATTATTTGATGCCAAGTACGAAATCGGTGCGGTGACCGGAGGAATTACATATCTTGGCGTGAAAGAGTGGAACTGGGGAAGTGCATCATTCAAGTTTAATGAGGAAGGTTGGTTCGGTATGGATACCGGCAGTGGCGGTATGGACAAGCTCGGCCACATGTATTCCTCCTATCTCATCGCTGAGGCAATCGGTAACGGCCTGTCCAAGGAAAATGACGCTGATTTTGCCGCCACGTACAGCGCCCTCTGGGCCAGCAGCCTAATGCTCTACGTGGAAATTTTCGACGGCTACTCTGAGGATCACGGCTTCTCCTACGAAGACGTGATATTTAACTCGACCGGGATTGCATTCTCCTACCTGAGAACCCGCAATCCCCAACTCAAGGAGCTGCTCGATTATCGCCTGGACTATCGCCCCTCCAAAGGCATGAAAGGCTTCCACCCGGTAACTGATTACAGCGGTATGCGGTACCTATTGGCCCTGAAAGCAGCTGGCATACCAGGATTGCGTAATACTCCACTCAAATACCTGGAGCTGAACCTGGGGTATATGGCGCGAGGGTTCAAAGCGACCGATGCACCGTTTTTTCCAGAGCGAAGCTCCGAAGTCTTTGTAGGTCTCAGCTTCAATCTGGATGAACTTTTATTCAAACCATACTCGGAAAGTTTGGGAAGCTTCGGGAAGTATGCGTCCACCGTATCGCACTACTATCAACCCCGCGGGAGCTATATCAAAACAACACTGGATAAACGGAATCACTGTGTAAGCGCAGCTTGCGCGCGATAGTTAAAACCAACATCAGCCTTTTTCTTTTTGTCTTACCCAACTCTCCGCACGGACCACTAGCGGTCCATGCCCACCAGGCGGGTACTTGTCATGCCCTGTACCAACAACGAAAATAAAACTACGCCGAACACCATCGACTGTATCGTCCACCAATAGGGCAGTTCAGTCGGCAGAGAAAGTACCAGCGCCACCGCAATCACGCCGCGCAGGCCGCCCCAGCTCAGAATCAAACGCCAATTCTTTGGCACTGGTGGGCCCACGAATCGGGCCAATGGCGATACCAGAAATACCGCCAGTCCGCGCGCGCCGATGGCCGCTACAATTCCGATCAGCATGGCCAGCCATTGATCAGAGATCATCTCCCAATTGATCACCAGCCCCATGATCACAAAGATCAACGCCGTAAACAGCAAACTCAACCATTCCAGCGTTGGCTCCGCATGAGTCAGGTAAGTTTCCCGCTGCTCACGCAGGCAGGCGCGGGCCACCATTGCACAGATCATTACCGCGATAATGCCCGATACCCCGACCACGTGTTCGGCGAGATAGAAACTGCCAAAGGCCGCCAGTACCAAAACCATCAGCGCAGCGCCCGCCGCCCCCAGAAACAGGATCACAATGGCCGTCACCAGCCCACAGATCCCGCCCACAGCCAGACCACCGAGAAATATCACCGCAAAATACAGCGCGTATTCCGCTGCACTGGAAACAACTTCTTCCGTCGCCACAGCCCCTTCCATGACACTGTGCGTGGCAATACTCAGGGTAAAAGTAAACAGAACGATAGCCACCGCGTCGTTGAACAGGCTTTCTCCTTCCACCAACGTCAGTAATTCCTCGTTCGCATCACTCTGGCGCAACCGTGTGACCACGGATATGGGATCCGTTGCAGCGAGAATAGCGGCCGTGATCAGTGCGGCAATCCAGGGAAACCCGGACGGGTGGTGGATGCCGTAATACACCAGCACCGCGGTAATCAGCGCACAAATCGCTACGCCGACCGTAGCAAACAGCAGAATGGGCCCCAACCAGCGAAACAGGATATCCGGATCGATTTTCCAGGCGGATTCAAAAATCAGCACCGGCAAGATGACAAAGAACACCAGCTGATGCAGATTCTCCGCTCTCAGGCCGGTGTCATAATCCAGCACGGGTAAAAGCCCACCGGCAAGCACCCCCGCAATCAGGCAGCCGAGGGTATTATCGCGCTTCAGAATACGGGCAATGCCAAGGCCAATGACTGCCGCCACGGCCATGTACAAGCCCTGCCCCACCAGTGTGGTTACACCTTCCATAGGCATCCCCCCGCTAAATCAGTCGTGTCCACGATCAGAGGCAATGACCGATTCAGGCTTCACCGCCCGCACCAGTTCTGGCAGCGGTACCGGTTGCCCGCGCTCGTTGATCACCTCCACATGGGAGCGTCGAAGCCCCCGTGGCTCCGACACGCCGCAGGAGTGCGCGATGGTGCCTACCTCGTATTCCATATTGCGGGCGTAGTTGTAAACCCGCTCGGACTTGTCCATGGGATCCAGCCCCTGCTGTAGGTCGGGGTTATGGGTGGTGACACCGGTGGGGCAGGTATTTCTGTTGCACTGCATGGCCTGGATACAGCCCAGGGCAAACATGAAGCCGCGGCCGCAGTTGATAAAATCCGCGCCCATGGCCAGGGCCCAGGCCACCATAGATGGGGTAAGCAGTTTTCCCGCGCAGATGACCTTGACCCGCTCCCGCAGGCCGTATTCTTGCAGCAGATCCACCACCAGCGGCAGGCTGCGATTCAACGGCAGTCCCATATAGTCCATCAGGCTCTGGGGCGCGGCACCACTGCCGCCATCGGCACTGTCGATGGTGATGAAATCCGGCGCGGATTCCTCGCCGCGCTCAAGAATGGCTTTGCACAATGCATGCAGCCAATCACTATTGCCCACCACACATTTGAATCCGGTGGGTTTGCCGGTAACGTCGCGGATATGGTTGATCATATCCAGCAACCCCTCCACATCCTTGAATTCCGGGTGGCCGTTGGGGCTGATGGAATCCATGCCGGCAGGAATGCCGCGCACATGGGCTATCTCCGGCGTCACCTTGACGCCGGGCAGAATGCCTCCTTTACCGGGCTTTGCCCCCTGAGAAAGCTTGAGTTCAAACATTTTAACCGGCTCGTGCGCCGCAACTTCTCGTAACTTTTCATCGGAGAGATTGCCTTCCGCATCCCGCACACCGTACTTGGCAGTGCCGATCTGGAACACGATATCGCAACCACCGGACAGGTGATGGGAGGACAGGCCACCCTCGCCGGTATTGAGCCAGATACCCGCCTTGGCGGCGCCCTTTGACAGGGCCGTCACTGCCGGCACCGACAGTGCGCCAAAACTCATCCCGGATATATTGAAGAAGGCGCCAGTGGTGTAGGGCTTGCGGGCCACCCCTTCCCCTACCGTCACCTCACGGGCAGGCACCGCATCTTTCGCCAGAGTGGGAAAAGGATGGTTCAGAAATATGATGTCGCCCGGCTGATTCAACGGCCGGGTGGAGCCGAACGCCAGGGTGGAATCCACGTTTTTCGCCGCGCGATACACCCAGCTGCGCTGGGCGCGATTGAACGGCATCTCCTCGCGGTCCAGTGAAAAAAAATACTGACGGAAGAACTCCCCCAGGTGCTCAAACTGGTAGCGGAATCGTCCCAGCACCGGGAAGTTACGCCGAATGGCCTGCTTGGTCTGACTGATGTCAGACAGGTACATATACACCACATACAGCACCAGCAAAACCAGTGCGAAGGCGAACAGCATCGCGAATACTTGCAGTACCTGCAGGGCAAATGCATGAATTGCCGACAGGGCGTCCAGATCCATTCCCACCTTTCCTTGTGATTGTTGGCTTAGCAGTCATTGTATGTGCTCCGCTGCGGTATTGCACAGCCGCCGCCGGCGCCATGAACTGTACATTCATACAGCCAATTATGTACAGGCTATCTCCGTGGTGAACGAAGCCCCCAATTCTCCCCTGCAAAAACACAGAAGATGTATCTAGTGGCACACTGAATTTGGCCACCAGCACTGCGACAGCCACGACACTAATATCGTGCTCCTTGACCGGGGGGGCGTACGATTTGTACGCCGAGTGACGTCACAAAAATTCGGCGTATCCAGATTAAGTGGTTGATTTATGAATTCAAAGTCGGGACACAGACTAAACCCACACCTGAATTTTGGTTGAAGTCGCCAAACTTCTAGCGCAAATCGGCGGTTTGGAAGCGATTACTCTGATCCGGATTTTATCGTCTTCGCGAAGTCTTACTTTAGGTACCAACAGGCGCATACTCAGCGCTCCTCTGCATACCTATGCCGCTCCAGATCGTTCGATGAACCACTCAGTAAACGACAGCCCCACGGCACAGCCAATCAGACCAATCCCAACCATCAGCGGGATGCGAACATCCCATCCTGTCATTGCGCCACCGTCAGCTGTGCGCGCCAATGCTGCGGCCATGACATAGTGAATCAGGCCCGACCTCCCGGTCGAATTCCAGCGCCCCGTTTCCATGGAAGCAACAGCTCTCCATTCCAATGGCTCACATCTCCGATAACAGGCCCGGTGCGATGTGGCCCATCAGGCCAGCTCAAGCTCGTCAAGTAGCACGGCGAGCTGTTGCCTGCCGGTTCCGTCCAATGCCTTGAGCGGCAGCGGCAAGCAGGGATGTTCTACCACCCCTTGCAACTCCGCCGCGGCCGCGACGACACGCAGGCTGCCCCCGTGTTGGTCGAACAGTGCCCACAGAGGTTGCAGCCGTTCGGAAAGGCGCGTGGCCGCCTTCATATCACCGGCCTGTGCGGCGCGGGTGATGGCCAGCGCAGTTTTGGGGAACAGGCCGCCGATTACCGAATACCAGGCTTCGCATCCGGAATTCAAGCCCATTGCGGCGGAGGCGTCCCCGCTGACGCCGAGTGTCACGTGCGATGGGATCAGGGCGCGTAGGCTCTCAATATGCGCTTTGGCCGCTGCGGGGTTTGCCGGAACGCCTGGGATCTTAATGGAACGCACGTTCGGTAGCTGAGCAATCCGGCCATATAGTTCGGAGCTGAACTCAAAATGCGTCGTGCCAGGGTTGTCGTACACGCACAGCGGCACGGATAGAGAGCGGGTCACGGTTTCGTAGAGGCCGAAGACTTCATCGGCGGACAGCTGCTGGTACGACATCGGAGCCAAGAGCACCGCGCTCGCCCCAGCTTTCTGGGCATCGTCTGACAGGGCCTGCACATCGCTCGTGCGCAAGGCACCGATGCCGGCTATCACCGGCACGTTGCCGGCATGTTCCACCGCCAGTTTTACGACGCGGGCACGTTCGGCTCGCGAGAGATAGGCATAGCTGCCCGTCGACCCCAGGGCGCCGATGGAATCGACGCTGGCATCAGCCAGGCGCTCGATAAGGCGGACGAATGCTGCTTCGTCAATGCCGCTCTCATTCATGGGAGTCAAGGGAAATGCGCTGAGGCCGGAAAACATGATTGATTGTCCTCGTGTCAATGGCAGTGAAGAGGCCACCATTTTTCTTCATCTGAGCATAGGGTAACATCGTCTTATGTTTTTATATATATTGTCATAGGACAAAAATGAAGATAGCAGGAAAGACCGCTCAGGAGATATCCAACTGTATCCGCGCGCTGGTGCAGAATGGCAACCTGCAGCCCGGTGATTCACTGCCGCCCGTGCGAGCGTTGGCGGAAACGCTCAACGTGAACCGCAATACGGTCGCGGCGGCATACAAGCGTTTGGCCAAAGCAGGTATTGCCGTCACCCGTGGACGCTTGGGCACCACCATCTGCGCGCCGCCCCGGGCAGGTGAGCAGGAGGGATTGAGTTTCGGAACAGCATTGATCGATCTCGCCCACGGCAACCCTAATCGGCAGTGGCTGCCCGAGCCACAGTCGTTACTCGCCGGCGGCCTGCCCAGGCCGTTTCTGTATGGGGAGGACACCATCCTTCCTGAGTTGCGCCAGCTGGGACGTAGCTGGTTCAACCTGGATTGTCCGTCCGATCACGAGTTGGAGTTAACAAATGGCGCCGTGGACGCAATCGAGCGCCTGGCGGTTGCACACTTGGTGCCCGGCGACCAAGTGGCCGTGGAAGATCCTTGCTTCCTGGGTACTATCAATGCCCTACGTTTGGCCGGTATGCAGGCAGTAGGTATTGCAATTGACGACGAGGGAATGTGTCCCGAGGCATTAAAAAGGGCTTTGGACAAGGGCGTGCGGGCAGTGCTGATCACGCCCCGTGCTCACAATCCGACGGGGTGCAGCATGTCCAAGCTTCGCGCGAATACATTGAAGGAAATTCTCGCGGCACATCCGAATGTGCTGATCATAGTCGATGACCACTTTGCCCTGCTGGCTGAGACGCCGTATCACTCAATCATCCCCGCCACAACGGCTCGCTGGGCTCTGGTACGCTCTGTTTCCAAAGGTTTAGGTCCAGACCTACGCCTTGCCTTCGTGGCCTGCGATCCGGCAACTGCGGCCCGGCTGCGAACCCGACTGGCACCAGGTATGACGTGGGTCAGTCATATTCTTCAGGCGCTCGTTGGCACCTGCTTGTCCTCAGAGGATGTTCGCAAGCGACTCGACAAGGCGCGCAGCGAGTACGCGCGCCGACGTGAAGAATTATGCAACGCGCTGCAGGCCAAAGGAATTGAAGTGTCACCTTCCACAGGAGGTTTTAATGTATGGGTGCCGCTGCCCAAGGACGCGAAAGATGTGGCCTACGATCTCGCCAAAAAAGGCTGGCTGGTTCGGCTGGGAAGCGCTTTTGAGGTGCAAGACTCGATTCAAGCAATCCGGGTCACAGTATCCGAGCTTCAGGACGGTCAGGCACAACGCTTTGCTGAGGATCTGGGATCGAGCCTCGCGCATTCGCCATAACGCCAGAAGAACAGCACCTGTCCGCCCAACCACTCCGTGATTGTTGGTTTCGCAGTCATTGCATGTGCTCCGCTGCGATATTGCATAGCCGCCGACGGCGCCATAAACTGTACATTAATACAGTACACTTATGCACAGGCTATCTCCGTGGCGAACGAAGACCCCAACTCTCCCCCGCAAAGACACAAGGGCCGCGGTGCCGTCAGCAACCTCGCCGGCCGCTTTGTGGATCAGGTGAGCACCCGGGAGAGCGATGGCTGGCTGACGGAGATGGAGCCTCTCGAGCGCATTCCCACGATCGCCATCGAGGAAAAAGCGAAGTCCATCATCGCCAGCAACAACTCTCCGGATCTACCCTTCAGCCAGTCGATCAACCCTTACCGAGGCTGTGAGCATGGTTGTACCTATTGCTATGCCCGCCCCGCCCACGCTTATATGGACCTGTCCCCCGGGCTCGATTTCGAGACCCGGCTGTTCTACAAGCCCAATGCGGCGGAATTACTGGAGCAGGCGTTACGCAAGAAGAGCTATCAGTGCAGCCCTATCGCGCTGGGCACCAACACCGACCCCTATCAACCGCTGGAAAAAGACAAGCGGATCACCCGGCAGATTCTGGAAACCCTGCAGCGATATCAGCACCCGATCACCATCGTCACCAAGAGTCAGCTGATTTTACGCGACCTGCCGATTCTGCAGGAGATGGCAGAAGACAATCTGGCCCACGTGGCCATCAGTGTGACCACGCTGGATAACGACCTGAAACGCCGCCTGGAGCCCCGCACTGCTGGCCCCGCGGCGCGGCTGCGCACCATTGAGGCCCTGAGCAGCGCGGGCATTCCCACGGCGGTAATGGCTGCACCAGTGATTCCGGCACTGAATGACAGTGAGCTGGAAGGCATTTTGAGTGCTGCCAGCAATGCCGGCGCAATTCACGCAGCCTACATTTTGCTACGCCTGCCATTCGAAGTGGCGCCGCTGTTTCGACAGTGGCTGAGGGAACACTACCCGCAACGGGCAGAGCATGTGATGAGTATCGTGCAGCAAAGCCGCGACGGTAAGGACTACCAGAGCGGCTTTGGAGAAAGGCAACGCGGTACCGGTGTATTTGCCCAGTTGCTGCAGCAACGCTTTCGCGTGCACTGCCGCAAACTGGGCCTGAACCAGCGCAAGCTGGATCTGGATTGCGCGCGGTTTACCCTGCCACCCCGGGCCGGGGATCAGCAGAGCCTGTTTTAAAGGCTTGCATCAAAGGTTTGAATCAGGAAGCGTTCATTCACATCGAACGCTGATCAATCCGCTTGCGAAACGCCTCCGCGCTTTCCTTGCGCTCGGAGTAACGATCCACCAGATAGTCTTTACGATCCCGCAATAGCAATGTGAACTTCACCAGCTCTTCCATCACATCCACCACACGATCATACAGCGACGAAGGTTTCAGACGGTCGTTGTCGTCGAACTCCAGCCAGGCTTTGGGAATGGACGACTGATTGGGGATAGTGAACATCCGCATCCAACGGCCCAGTACCCGCATCTGATTCACCGCGTTGAACGACTGCGAACCACCGCTGACTTCCATCACGGCCAATGTCTTGCCCTGAGTGGGACGAACGCCCTGCAGAGCCAGCGGAATCCAGTCGATCTGCGCTTTCATGATAGCGGTCATGGCACCGTGACGCTCCGGACTACACCACACCATACCCTCACACCACTGCGCCAGTTCGCGCAACTCCTGCACCTTCGGATGCTGGTCATCGGCGTCGTCCGGCAACGGAAGACCGGACGGATTGAAGGTACGGGTTTCCGCACCGAAAAACTCCAGGATACGGGCAGCCTCTTCAGTGGCCAGACGGCTGAACGAGCGCTGTCTCACTGATCCGTACAACAGCAGGATTTTAGGACGCGTCTGCACACGCTCACCACCAAACAGTTTTTCACCATCAATCGGCTGCAGGCTTTCTACATCGATATTTGGCATATCTTCCAGAGACATCATTACTCCTCAAAATAGTGACGGGTGCGATTGGCAAAGGCCACCAGACTCAACATCACCGGCACTTCCACCAATACGCCGACCACCGTCGCCAATGCGGCGCCGGAGTTGAGACCGAACAGTGAAATGGCCACCGCCACTGCCAGTTCAAAGAAATTGGATGTGGCAATCATACAGCCCGGTGCAGCGATATTGTGCGGCAGCTTCATCGCCCGTGCCGCCCCATAGGACACGGCAAAAATACCGTAGGTCTGGATCAGTAGCGGAATCGCAATCAGCACAATGGCCAGCGGATTACCAAGAATGGTCTCCGCCTGAAACCCGAACAGCAGCACCACCGTAGCCAGCAAACCACCAATGGAAATCGGTTTCACCGTTTCCAGAAAATGGTTCAGTCGGGAATGATCGTTGCGTGAATCCAGCGCACGTCGCGTAAGGACACCGGCAATCAGGGGAATCAACACATACAGCACTACAGACAGCAGCAACGTATCCCAGGGCACGGTGACATCACTCACCCCCAGTAGAAATGCGGCAATGGGGGCAAACGCGAAGATCATGATCACATCGTTCACCGAGACCTGCACCAGGGTGTAGTTGGCATCACCGCGGGTCAGCTGACTCCAGACAAATACCATGGCAGTACAGGGCGCAACACCCAGCAGGATCATGCCGGCGATATATTCTGTGGCTGTTTGTGGATCTACCAAGTCGGCAAAAATCACCCGGAAAAACAGCCAACCCAGCGCCGCCATGGTGAACGGCTTGATCAGCCAGTTCATCACCAGGGTCAGCATCAGCCCCTTGGGTTTTTTGCCGATATCGCGGATGGAGGTGAAATCCACCTGCACCATCATCGGGTAGATCATCAGCCAGATAAAAATGGCCACTGGAATATTGACGTGCGCCACTTCCAGCGAGGCGAACCATTGGAACAGCCCCGGAAAAACAACACCGAGGGTCACACCGGCGACAATACAAAGCCCTACCCACACGGACAGGAAACGCTCAAAAAAACCCACTCTTATTGCACCTCTTTTATTTATTGCGCCTTTTGTTTATTGCACCGCGGCGATTTTTTCCAGCTCCGCCCGCAATTGCTCAGGGGAAAGACTGCCCAAATCCAACGACAACAAGCCTTCCACCCGGCGCTCGATGGTGTCCATCACCCGATAGAACGCGGCTTCGATTTCTTCTTCACTGCCTTCCAGTTTCGATGGGTCCGGCAGCCCCCAGTGCACCTTGAGCGACTCACCGAGCCAAATCGGGCAACTTTCATTGGCCGCGCTGTCACAGACCGTCACCACCACATCCAGCGGCTCCGTTTCAAATACATCCCAGGATTGGCTCTTCAGGCCGGCGGTATCAATGCCCCGCTCCTGCAGGTAACGGATCGACAGTGGATGTACTTCACCACTGGGCTGGCTGCCGGCGCTGAAAGCCTGAATACGCCCTCCTCCAATATCATTGGTAATGGCTTCACTCAGGATGCTACGGCAGCGATTGTGGGTGCAGATATAAAGAATGTTCATGGTGTACTTTTTCCCTTTTATATTCAGCCGTATTTTCAGCAACAGACCGGGCGATCAGGCATGGCCTTCAGGTTGCTTCGCAACTGTTTCAAACGCGCCGGATCGGCGTCTGTAGATGCATTCAGGACGGCACTTGCCCAATCGGGCAGATCTGGATGAAGGGCGTAGTACACCCATTGGCCGCGGCGGTTATCCTGCAGCAGACCGCAGTTGCGCAACTGCGCCAGGTGCCGGGAAATTTTCGGCTGGGATTCCTCCATGGCGGCCACCAACTCACATACACAGAGCTCCCCTTCGGCCTGCATCAGCATTACCAGCTGCAGGCGGGTTTCATCGGCCAGGCACTTGAACAATTGAACTGGGGTAACCAAGAGATCTCCAGGTGGCTTCACATTGACCAGTAATTAGTCCTGCACATTATATATGGATATCCATATATGTAAATCTACAGATACAGATAGGCAAGCCAGACCAACTGGTACAATGTCGAGCGCACATGAACTTGAGGTGAAAAGTGTCCTGCTGGTTTGTCTATCTGATCCGCACCAATAGCGGCGCCCTGTATACCGGGATCACACGGGATGTGGAGCGCCGCTTTGCCGAGCACAGCAGCGGCGGCCCCAGGGCCGCCAAGGCCTTGCGCGGTCGCGGACCATTGACGCTGGAATTCCAGCAGGCTGTAGGCAGTCATTCCACGGCGTTGAGACTGGAGCTATTGATAAAGAAATGGCCCAAGGCACGTAAAGAAGCACTCATCGAAGGCAGGCTCACCCTGCCCCGTGACAATCAGGAGACAGCGACCGTAAAACAGGCGATAAACCAGACCTTGCCCCAGGAATAAGCCATCGCGGTTTTTTGCGCCGCTACCGCTTACTCCACAGTCGCCGACATCAACCGGGGCGCCATGATTTCTGCGAGCCACAACATAAATACCCGCACCCGCCTGGGTAAGTGACGGCGATTTGCATAGATCAGAGAAACCGGCATCGGTGCCGGGCGGTATTCAGGCAGCACCTCTTCCAGCTCGCCGGACGCCAGCAGATGTCGCACTCCCGGTTCCGGCACCTGGATAATACCCAAGCCCGCAAGACAGGCCTGCTGGTAGGCCGCTGTATTGTTGACGGTCATCACCCCCTGCATCGCAATGGACTTTTCCGATCCCGGCTCTGCGGGATCCACATATTCAAACCCCGCTGGTTTGGCACCCATGACGTGCACATAGTGCACCATTCGGTGTCGCGATAGATCCTCCAGACTGCGGGGCCGGCCGTACTCCGCCAAGTAATCGGCACTGGCACAGCTTACGGTCCGGTAACACCCCAGCGTTCTGGCGATCAGGCTGGAGTCCTCCAACTCACCCACCCGCAACACACAGTCAAACCCTTCGCGCACTACATCGACAAAGCGATCCGTACTCGACAACTCGATTTCCAGCCCCGGATGCCGACGCAGAAACTCCGGCAATAGCGGCATCACCAGGTCCCGGGCGATGGGCTGCGGCATATCCACCCGCAGCCGCCCGTGAAGATTCGCACTATCCTCCCGAAACAGGTTTTGCAGCTCGTCCATGTCTGCCAGCAGATCGCGTCCGCGCTCGTAAAACACCTGTCCGTCCTGGGTCATGCGCACACTGCGGGTGGTGCGGTGCAACAGGCGCGTGCCCAGATGTTGCTCCAGCTGCTGCACTAACGCCGACACACTCGCACGAGATACGCCCAGGCTCTCTGCAGCAGCGGTAAAACTGCCGAGCTCGGCCACGCGAAAAAAGCCCTCCATGGATTCCAATAATTTCATACTTAGAACCTATTGTTCAGGATTACCGAACAGTCTAAACAGAAATACCCAGTTTATCTAATGAATAACAACCAATAAGCTGGAACAGGATCGAGAATGATCCAAACCCGGAAATCACGCCAATCGACATGAGAGGTTACCCATGGCAGAACAGAAAATTGCACTAATCACCGGCGGCAGCCGCGGGCTGGGCCGCAACACCGCCCTACACCTGGCAGACAGGGGCGTTGATGTGGTCCTCACCTACCACAGCCGTGCGGAGGACGCGGAAGCCGTAGTGAACGAGATTGAACAGCGCGGTGCCCGCGCTGCCGCCCTGCAACTGGATACGGGCAATACCGCGGCTTTCGCCGACTTCGCCGCGCAATTGGGCGAGCTGTTGCAGACCAGATGGAACCGCAACCACTTCGATTTTCTGGTCAATAACGCCGGTATTGGCATCAATGCGCCGATTGTGGACACCAGCGAAGAACAGTTTGATCAGCTGATGAACATTCACTTCAAAGGCGTTTTTTTCCTGACCCAGAAGCTGCTGCCGCTGATTGCCGACGGTGGTCGTATCGTCAATCTTTCCAGCGGCCTGGCCCGTTTCTCACTGCCGGGATACGGCGCTTACGCCGCAATGAAAGGCGCCGTGGAGGTGCTGTCGCGCTACCTGGCAAAAGAACTGGGCCCGCGCGGGATCGCCGTCAACACCGTGGCGCCGGGCGCAATAGAGACGGACTTCAATAGTGGCGCGGTGCGCGACAACAAAGCGCTGAATGACGGTATTGCGGCACAAACTGCACTGGGTCGCGTGGGCCTGCCGGATGATATCGGTGGCGCCATCGCATCACTGTTGTCTGACGACAACCGTTGGATCAATGCACAACGTATCGAGGTCTCTGGGGGTATGTTCATCTAAAAATTTGTGCTTGGCGGTCGCGCCGTTGTGAAGGCAAAATGGCCGCCCCTTTACCGCCGCCGGAGTTGTATCAAATGGACCTGACGTTAACGCTGTTGTTGATTTTATTTGCAGTAGCCATGCTGGCAGGTTGGGTAGATACACTCGCCGGTGGCGGAGGGCTGCTGACGGTGCCGGCGTTGCTGCTCGCCGGTCTGCCGCCGGTCAGCGCGTTGGCTACCAACAAAAGTCAGGCCATACTCGGGACCTTCACCGCCACGGCCACACTGTTTTCCAAGGGACATTTGCGCGAGCGCACCTTGATCCTGCCGGTGGTGACCGCCGGAATCGGCGCGGGGATCGGCGCCTGGCTGATTCAGCGGGTGGATACCAGCTGGCTCAACTGGGTGATTCCGCTGTTGCTATTGGGTGTAGCACTGTATGTGTGGCTGACCCCCAACATGGGCAGCAGCGAACGCGAGGGAAAAATGACTGAAAAGCAGTGGGCGCTCACCAGTGTACCCGTGGTCGGTTTTTATGACGGCGCTTTCGGCCCCGGCACCGGCACCTTTTTTGCGGCGTCCGGTGTGGCGTTTCGCGGGCAGACACTGCTGACTGCCACTATTCGCGCCAAACTGTTCAATCTCACCACCAATGT
This sequence comes from Microbulbifer celer, assembly GCF_020991125.1. Classification (NCBI taxonomy): domain Bacteria; kingdom Pseudomonadati; phylum Pseudomonadota; class Gammaproteobacteria; order Cellvibrionales; family Microbulbiferaceae; genus Microbulbifer; species Microbulbifer celer. The sequence goes on along the minus strand of NZ_CP087715.1, from coordinate 1,140,864 downwards.
GGTTTCCCTGGCCCTGTTTGCCGCCGGCGGCAAGGTAATCTGGGTCATTGGCGGCACCATGATGGTCGGCCAGATGCTGGGGGCGTTTATCGGCAGCCATACCATGCTGGCGGGCGGCACCCGCCTGATACGCCCACTGGTGATCACCATGTGTATCCTGATGTCACTGAGCCAGATTGCCCAGCATCTGGGGCTGGTGCAGATCCCATAAGGTATTCACCCGCCCACGAGGCTTTCCCTTACCAGGGAATTTCACTGCCGTCGTAATTGTAAAAGTGGCCGCTGTGCTCGGGTCCGGCTTCCAGCAACCGTTTTTTCAGCCCGGCCACACTTTCCTCGGCGGAAATCAGCGCGTTGGGCCCGCCCATGTGTGTTTTCACCCAGCCTGGATGCAGCGCCAGCACGGCAATGCCCTGATCTGCCAGATCCACGGACAGGCTTTTGACCACCTGATTCACGGCGGTTTTGGAACTGCGGTAGATGTAGCCTCCACCGGAGCTGTTGTCATTGATGCTGCCCACCTTGCTGCTGAGCACACCGATCACCCGATTTTCTCCCGCGGCGACATTGTCGAGAAACGTTTCCACCAGTTTGTAGGGGGCGATGGTGTTGACCTCCAGCACCTGACGCCACGCCTCCAGGTCCACACTCCCCAACGTCACACCTTTGGGACCGTAATAGCCGGCACCGCTGAGCAGGATATCCAGTGGCCTCTCCCCGAGCTCCTCCTTGAGCGCTGCCATCTGCTCGTAATCGGTCACATCCAGCGCGTGGATCTCGATATTGTCCCACTGATCCGCCAGCTCACTCAGCTCCCAGGCGGCCGACGGATTGCGGCAGGTGGCGATCACCAGCCAGCCATCGGCGCTGAACTGGCGGGTGAGCTCAAGACCGATGCCGCGGTTGCAGCCGGTAATCAGAATGGTTCCGGGCATAGTTTTTCCTCCAGTGTTATTCTTGCGCGTTCGAAGAATATCAAGTGTAGCGGCTATGTATTACTCAATGACCGACCTGATCTGGCTGTTTCTACTGGCGGTGGTCGGCTATTACCTCTGGTCCGGTATGGCGGCCAAAGACCGCGTGCGCAGGATCGTCAAGGCCCACTGTGCCGAGACCGGCGTCCAACTGCTGGACGACACCGTGATGCTCGTGCGCACACGGATCAAGCGCGATACCCGCGGCCAGGTGCGCCTGCTGCGCCAATACGAGTTCGAATTTACCTCCACCGGCGAGCGCCGCTACAGTGGCATCGCGGTACTGCACGGCCAGAAGGTCCGTCAAATTCAGCTCTCCCCCTACCACCTCGCCTGAGAATACCGGAACCCACCATGCAGAAAGGCATATATCGCCACTACAAAGGCAACCTCTACCACCTGATGGAAATTGCTACCCACAGTGAAACCGGGGAGCAACTGGCCATTTATCGCGCGCTGTATGATGAATTCGGCGTGTGGGCCCGCCCGCTGACGATGTTTGCGGAAACCGTTGAAAAAGACGGCCAGACAATCCCCCGCTTTGCCCTGGAAAAGCCGCTGGACTGAACCCGCCACACGCTGAGCAACGGCGATCACCTACGACCGATCAACCACAAGCGATCAACCACAAAAGCAACAACAACTGACAAAAGGTTATCTGTGAACAACCAACAGATTATGATTTACGGCGCCTATGGCTATACCGGCGAACTGATCGCCCGCCAGGCCGTTGCCCAGGGCCTGAAGCCCATCCTTTCCGGCCGCAGTGCCGCCAAGTTGCAGCCTCTGGCCAACGAACTGGATTTGCCTGCGATTGCGGTCAGCCTCGACGACGAAGACGCCCTGGCGCGTACACTGCGGGATGTGGCGGTGGTGATTCACTGCGCCGGCCCGTTTTCAGCCACCGCCGAGCCCATGATGCGCGCTTGCATCGCCAGCGGTACTCATTACCAGGACATCACCGGTGAAATGCAGGTATACCAGACCGCCCACGATCTGGATGCAGAAGCCAAAGCCGCCAACGTGGTGCTGTGCCCCGGCACCGGCTTTGACGTGATTCCCACCGACTGCCTGGCCGCCGCGCTACACAAGCAGATGACCAGCGCCACCCATCTCACCCTTGGTTTTGACTCCGATTCCGGCCTCAGCCCCGGTACCGCCAAAACCTCCATCGAAAGCCTGGGCGTCGGTGGCGCGGTGCGTCGCAATGGCAAGATCGAGATTATTCCCCACGGCGAGCTGACCCGTGAGATCAACTTCGGCCGCGGCGAGAAGTTTGCCGTTTCCATTCCCTGGGGCGACGTCGCCACCGCCTATTACTCCACCGAGATCCCCAACATCGAGGTGTACATCCCCATGAGCCCGCGACGAGCGAAAAAAATGCAGCGGCTGAACAAGTTCCGCTGGTTGCTGCGCATGAACTGGGTACAGAACTGGCTCAAGGGCAAGGCGGAACAGAAAGTCAAAGGACCCAGCGAAAACCAGCGCTCGGAACAGCAGACCTGGGTCTGGGGCGAAGTGCGCAATGATCGTCGTGGCGAACGCCGGGTTGGCCGGGTAGTGACATCCAACGGTTACGACGTGACCGTTCACGGTTCCTTGGCGGTGATGCAGCACCTGCGGAAATACGACGGTCCCGGGGGCTACTACACACCCTCCAAACTGTGCGGGCCCGAGCTGGTGGAGCAGCTGCCGGGTTCAGGCAAGATCAAGATCGGGATTGACTGAATCGAAGCTCACCATGCCTGACGCGAAGGTGCCGATACCGGGTGCAACTTTGTGAGACCTTCAAAAACAGGGATGTTTTTGCAGAGCCCCCATGGGCCGAAGGCGCCGCGCTGAAGCGGCCGGACTGGGTCCACGGCGTGTCTCACAAAGTTGCACCCGGTAGCGGTGCCGCCACTTGGCCTGTCAGAGCACCGAGTAGATTTCACAGTTCTGACATAATTCATTCAAGTCTCCGCAACAATAGCTTCGTACTTTTACCCCATGCGAAGCTTACCCATTACCTTGAAAACGGTGGATGTGTCTCTGGTGCTGCGAATGGCAGAACGGGCGACGCGACCGGCCTCCCGCAGAAACTATCTGCTGCTGTCCCGATCCGCCGATGGCTGGCTCTACCTGATGTCACCGTTACTGGTGGCCATGGTCAACGCCGCAGCCGCCATGCAGTTCCTGTTTACCTGCGGTGCTGCCTTCGCCATTGAACGCTCCCTCTACTGGACGATCAAAAACACCACCAAGCGCAACCGCCCCCCCGAGGCCATTCCCGGTCTTCGCTCCATCATCATCGCCAACGATCGTTTCAGCCTGCCCTCGGGCCATACCTCCGGCGCCTTCCTGTTTGTCACCATGTTGACACAATGTCTCAATCCGCTGTGGGCGGTTGGATATTTCTGGGCTGCGGGCGTTGGCACCTCTCGTGTAGGTCTGGGCGTGCACTTCCCCACCGATGTCTGTGCAGGTGCTTTACTTGGCACCAGTGTCGGACTCGCAGTGAGCGGTGCCCTGCTGTAACTCTCAAGTGAACCCCGACCCTCAAATGAAACAAAAGCGTCACAAAATTCGGGGCATTCGCCCGCACACACAAGCATGCATTACGGAGTAAACGATTGAAAATTCTCTACGGTGTACAGGGAACCGGTAACGGTCATATTTCCCGCGCGCGGGCCATGGCGGAAGCCTTTCAGCAATTTCCCGAACTGGAAGTCCAGTGGCTCTTCTCCGGCCGCCCGCCGGAGAAGCTGTTCAGCATGGAAATCTTCGGAGACTTCTGGTGGCGCGAAGGCCTCACCTTTGTGCACCGGGAAGGCAAAATCGATCAGTTCGCCACCATGCGTCAACTGAACCTCGGCAAGCTCCTGAAAGACATCCGCGAACTGCCGGTGGATGATTACGACCTGATCATCAGCGACTTCGAGCCGGTCACCGCCTGGGCCGCCAGAAAGCGCAAACGACCGAGCCTCGGGCTGGGGCACCAGTATGCGTTCAATTACTCGATCCCCATGCCCGCCTTCGGCTGGAAAGCGCGCGCGATCATGAAGGCCTTTGCCCCGGTACAGATGAGTCTGGGCATGCACTGGCACCACTTCGGTTACCCGATTTTACCGCCCATTGCCCAGGCCCACACCGGGCCGACCACCACGCAAACCAGTGACACGGAAGCGTTTGTCCTGGTTTATCTGCCATTCGAGAACCATGCACCGCTGCTCAGGGAGCTTGGCCAGCTATCGCAAAACTTTGTTGTTTACGGCCTGCCCACCGATATGGACGCCGCAGACAATATCACCCTGAAAGCCCCCAGCGTGGAAGGTTTCCGTAGTGATGTAGCAAATTCCCGCGCGGTAATCTGCAACAGCGGCTTTGAGCTGATCGCGGAAACCCTCACCCTCGGCAAGCCAATTCTGACCCGCCCGCTGAAAGGCCAGTTTGAACAGGAAGCCAACGCCCTCGCCCTGCAGGAACTGCAACTGGCGAAGGTCGTGGATGCGATCAATACCAAAAGTATTGGCGAGTGGCTGGCCAGTATTCCACGCGGCGTACGGATTGACTGGCCGGATGTCGCCGCGGGTATCGTCCAATGGGTCGCCCAGGGACGCAAAGAGTCCCCGGCGGAGCTCTCCAGATCCCTGTGGGATCGGGTCGCTCCGGCAGCTGCGTACCACCCACAGAAGCCCGAGCAGGTCGATCCCCCCGAGTCCCGGGATGAAGACACCAGAGACAATCGCGGCAGTGCAGCGGCGGAGCCCTGAGATCGCCCACAGAGATTTGGTCGTTAGCCATTACCTGATATGTCATTGACCCCTTGTGAGGGGCTCCCTACTCTGCTCTGATCGAAAAAAAGCCGCGACCGGTTGGTTGCCGCAAAGCGCATAAACGAGAGCAGAGGTAGGGGAGTATCGCCATGAGCGAATTATTGTTGCGGGATCGGGATATCGAGTTTCTGTTGTACGAATTTCTCGATTCAGAGCAGCTGTTGCAGCGGCCCCGCTATCAGGAACACTCCCGGGAAATCTTCAACGCGACCCTGGATACCGCCAGAGCCATCGCCGACCGCTTTTTTGCCAACCACTACACCAAGGGCGATACCTGTGAGCCACAGTTTGATGGCGAAACGGTCACCCTGATCGAAGAAACCCGGCAGGCCTGGAACGCGTTTGCCGAGGCCGGATTCCTCGCCGCCCACGGCGATTTCGACGAGGGCGGTATGCAGCTGCCTGAAGTGATCCTGCGCGCCGCCATGGCCTACATCAATGCCGCCAACGTCGGCTCCGCGGCCTACCCTTTCCTGACGCTCGGTGCCGCCAACCTGGTGCGCAGTTTCGCCAGTGAAGCCCTGCGCGAGCGCTACCTGCCGCCGATGATGGACGGCCGCTACGCCGGCACCATGGCGCTCACCGAGCCGGACCAGGGTTCCGCCCTGGCCGACATCCGTACCACCGCCGTGCCTGCCGGGGACGGCAGCTACCGTATTAGCGGGCAGAAAATGTTTATCTCCGGCGGCGACCAGTCCCTCACAGAAAATATCGTGCATATGGTGCTGGCGCGGATCGAAGGCGCGCCCGCGGGCACCAAGGGGATTTCCCTGTTCCTGGTACCGAAAATGCTGGATGCCGAAGACGGCACCCTGAAGTCCAACGACGTCAAACTGGCGGGCCTGCTACACAAGATGGGGTACCGCAATACCACCTCCACCGTGCTGAGTTTTGGCGAAAACGGCGGGGCCGTGGGTTATCTGGTGGGCGACGAGAACCGCGGCCTGGCGTGCATGTTCCAGATGATGAATGAAGCCCGTATCGGCGTGGGCAGCGGTGCCGCAGTCCTTGGTTACCGCGGTTACCTGAATGCACTGCAATACGCCAAAGACCGCCCCCAGGGACGACACCCGTCCAATCGCGACCCCCTGTCCAGACAGCTGCCCATTATCGAGCACGCGGATGTCCGTCGATTGCTGTTGATGCAGAAAAGCTATGTGGAGGGCGGCCTCGCGCTGTGTTTTTACGGCTCCGCCCTGCATGAGGATTGCCAGACCGCGGAAACCAGTGAAGACCGGGAACAGGCGCAGTTACTGCTCGACCTGCTCACCCCCATCATCAAATCCTGGCCCTCGAAATACTGTCTGAAAGCAAACGACCTGGCGATCCAGGTACTCGGCGGCTCCGGATATATCCGCGAATACCCACTGGAGCAGCTGTACCGGGACAATCGCCTGAACCCGATTCACGAGGGCACCGAGGGCATTCAGGCCATGGACCTGCTGGGACGCAAAGTGCCGGCGGCGCAGATGGCGGGCTACCGGCTGTTGCGGGAGCACATCCTGCACAGCTGCCAACAGGCCGAAACCCAGCAGGCACTTGCGCCGCTGGCGACCGCCCTTTCCGATGCGCTGAAGCAACTGGATGGTGTCAGTGAAAACCTGATGAAACAGCTGATGCAGGACGCAGACCGCGGCCTCGCCAACGCCAGCCTGTATCTGGATGTATTCGGGCGTGTCGTCGTTTCCTGGATCTGGCTGCGTCAGGCATTGATCGCAGATCAGGCATTGGAAGCCGAAGATTCGCTGGCACAGGAAGAAGGGGATTTCTACCGCGGCAAGCTGCAGGCCGCGCGTTTTTATATCGAATGGGAACTGCCGGAAATCGGTCCGCAAATCCGGTTATTGAACGATGCCAGCCCCGTTACTTTTGACATGCAACGGGACTGGTTCTAACAGACTGCCAGCCGTTTATTGCTGTAGTGCTTTAAGATAAGTCACCGCATCCGTTACCGTCGCCACCCAGTATACCTCCGGGTGTGCGGCGAGATGCGCCAGCAATGCCTGATGACTCTCCGCAGAAGTTGTCAGGTAATCACCGCCTACACCGTGAAACAGAAACCCGACCATGCTGTGTTCAGCACGGGCCGCTTCCGCCACCGCAATCAACTCCTCACCACTTTTTTTCAGGCTGTCAAAAGATGCCAGCTGATAGAAATTGTCATCGTCAATCGCATGCTGACCGTCGGCAGACCCGTGGCGGGCGGCGGTGACATAGGGTTTTAACGCTTCCACAATATCCTCGCCCCCGGCCTGCATATCGCCACAGGGATAGGCAAAACTGCGCTTCTGTTCACCATCGATGGCCGACAACAGACTGTTGGTGGTCCGCAGCTCATCGATAAATTGCGCCAGGGTGTAATCGTCCAGGTCGTGCCAGGGTTGTACCCAGTCGCGCCCGGGCAGGGACTTGCGGCACGGGTGGTAGAGCATGTGGTTGCCCAGCTCGTGGCCCTGCCCTGCCGCATTTCGCCACTCCCGGTGTCGATCTCGAATGGAGGAACGCGCACCGCTCAGGTAAAAAGTGCCCGGCAGATCCAGCTTGTTCAGCTGCGGAATGGCGATATCCAGGTGAGAGTCCAGGGAGTCGTCGTAGGTAAGAATGACCGCGACTTCCGCCCCACCCGGCCAGGGGCCTGTGTTGTTGCCTTCATTGCCCGCCTCCTCACTACTTGCTGTCGCACACGAAAGTAGAGTCAGGACAACGATCGCCATCCATCGAGCATTAGTCAAAAGCATTTTTACACTCCATCGTCTTGTTATTTTTCAGCTCGCAATACGGTCAAAGGCAGATCGTAATCTGCGCCCCCTCCCACGGGGAAGTTTCCACCCCGATGGTACCGCGATAATTCTCCACAATATCCACCACCACCGCGAGACCGATCCCCTGCCCGTGTTGCTGCTGATCCGCGCGCACCCCACGCTGGATCACCTGCTGCCACTGCTCCTGGGTCAGCCCCGGTCCGTTATCGGCCACGACTATACGCAGTTCGTGCTCACCGCGGGTATTCTCGATTTCCACCAGCAACTTGCCATTGCCGTACTTGTAGCCGTTATCCAGCAGGTTACCAAGCATCTCCATCAGGTCGCCCTCGTCGCCGTGGAAGATCACACCGTCTTCGCACAATAACTCCGCGTCCACGGTTTTATCCCGGTAAACCTTGTCCAGTGCAGACAGGATTTTCTCCGCCAGCGGCTTTACCGCGACGCCGCGCAGAATCGACTTGGGCGAGCTGGCAACGGCCTTCTGCAGCTGGTAGCTGATGATACTGTCCATCCGCTGTACCTGCTCCGACAGCACCATCTGGTTGTCGGCCGGGTTGCCGCGCAGGTCCATGCCCTTGAGGACGGCCAGCGGTGTTTTCAAGCTGTGGGCCAGGTCTGCCAGGGTGTGGCGGGTCTTCTCCCGCTGGCGGCGCTCGTTTTCTATCAGCAGGTTGAGGTTGTCAGTAAGCGGTACCAGTTCGCGGGGGAAGTTACCCTGCAAACGGTCGCTACCCCCCTGCTGCATATCTTTCAAAGCACGCGCCACAGAGCGCAGCGGCGCCAGCCCCCAGCTCAGAACCAGCAACTGCACTGCAATCAAAGCCAACGCCCCCAGCCCGAGCCAGCGCCACAGGGTACTGCTGAACTGCTCCACCTGTGCGAGTAGCGGCGTCGCATCTTCCAGTATCACGAACGTGAACAGCAGTTCATTGTCGAGCCCCCAGGCAATGCCCTGGCGGAAACTGCTGTAGGGGGCGCTGAGATCTGGCAGATGGATTTCGGCAAACACTTCCTGCCCCTGGCGCAGCGGCAACGGCAGCGGAAGCGCGGAAAAGTTCGGCAGGCTGAGGGCGGACTGGGAACGCCAGATCACCCGCCCTCGGGCATCCATTACTGCGCCGATAAGACCGGAGTCCGGCTGGTTGAAACGCTGCTCAGGCAGGTTCAGAGGAAGATGCAGACTATCCCCATCCGGTTCCGCTACCGCCAGCAGGGTGTAAATATGCAGCTGCAATTCGCGCGCCTTGGCCTCATCCAGAGAGGTGCGGTACGCCTTTTCCAGTACACCGGACAGCACTGCCAGAAATACCAGCAGTACCAGGGTGGCCATCATCGACAGACGGCCAGACAGGGAGTGCAACCAGCGGCTCAGCAAGGGCTCAGCCCGCCGGGCTGAAGCGATAGCCCCGACCGCGCAGGGTCTCGATGGGTTTTACCCCGCCGGCGGCATCGAGCTTTTTGCGCAAGCGGCCGATAAAGACCTCAATCACATTACTGTCGCGGTCGCAGTCCTGCTCGTAGATATGATCTGTCAGGGTCGTTTTCGAGACCACTTCGTCCGGGTGCAACATCAGGTATTCCAGTACCTTGTATTCGAACGAGGTCAGGTCCAGCTCACCGCCGGAGACCGTCACCCGCTGCGAGCTGGTATCCAGCACGATGCTGCCGGCGGTAATGGTGGGAGACGAGAAGCCGGCGGAGCGGCGCACCAGGGCGTTCAGCCGCGCCAACAGCTCTTCGGTATGAAAGGGCTTGGTCAGGTAATCGTCACCGCCGGCTTCCAACCCCTGTACCCGCTCCTGCCAATGGCCGCGGGCAGTCAGAATCAGGATCGGGAAATGACGGGCCTCGCCGCGCAGAGTCTGGATCACCTTAATACCATCGATTTTCGGCAACCCCAGATCCATCACCGCTACGTCGTAGGGAAATTCACGGCCCAGGTACAGAGCCTCTTCGCCATCAGGTGCCTCATCGACGGTATAGCCTGCGCTGCGCAGGGATTCGGCCAGCTGATCGCGCAGGACCTGTTCGTCTTCTACCAGCAGTGCGCGCATGGAAATTCCTCTTTATCTCGGGCAGTCAGTACCCTGCTTTTGAAGCCATCAACGAGAGATTCGACCGCTCTGTTTATCGACATACACCACATAGACCTGACTTTTTCTGGAAAGTCCCTTGACCCGGTACATGGCGCGGCCGTTTTTATTCACCTCCTTGATCGCCAGAATTTTGCCGCCGTAGGCTTTCTTGACGATGGCAGCTGCCTGGTCCCGGGAAATGCTCCGGTTCTGCATACGCCAGTGCACCGACGCAGATCCATCCCTGAAGGCAACCGACGGCGCGGGTTGCTGGCCGGCCAGCAGCGGCGCTGAGGCCAGGCCGATCACGAGGGCGGTGACAAGCGGTAATGCACCGGAGGATTTCACTATGCAGCTCCTGTTGTTCTGTTCCAGCCACCGGCCAACATGAATTACCAGACCGGCGTTACATCCACACGAACCCGGATTTTATCCCCCGGGTGCCGGTCAGTGCGAGTAAGAAATTCCTGACCGTTGTAGCGGTAGTTTACGTCATATCCTACCAGTTCCCGGCGCCTGGTCACCTCTTCCACTACCCGGCAGTGTTGCTGGGTGCCGTGTTGTACCGGTGCGGCACTGCGGCTGATGACCCCACCGATCACCGCACCCACTGCAGCGCCAGCCACCGTACCAGCGGCTTTGCGACCTCGGTTGTAGCGACGGTAGTGATGCCGATGATAGCGGCGGTGGTGGCGATGTCCTTTCGCGGCATTGCGCCCCACCGCCGCCCCGATCAGGCCGCCGATAATGGCGCCGGCAGGGGAAGCCTGCTGGTAGGTGACGGGCTGATCCCAGCACTGGGTACGGGGTTCCACCACTTGGATATCGTTATAGACGGGAGTAACAGCGGTGACGATGGCGTAATCATAACCATCGTTGCCCTCATAATAGCCGCTTTCGCCGGCGGCAGAAGTGGCGCTGAAGCCAACCAGTACCGCGACCAAGCTGGCGAAAGCCAGTGACTTGAACGGTTTGGAAAGAAGTTCTTGATGCATGTCATGCTCCCTGAGACCCGGACCCTGCGGCCGATGGAAGCACTATATGAAACGCTCGCTGAATCGATCCTGAACTCTAGTGGTCCATGCGGAAAATTCTGTAACCGATCACTTCGCCACAGGCTCCAGGTCGACGCTGCAGATTGCCGACCACCGGGACACTCAGACCTGACGGCGGGATTCAGCCATCGATCACCCGGTCCTCCTCGCGAATCTCCGGTACCTCATCCCCCAGCCAGTGCTGAGTCAGGGTACCTGCAGTCATGGCCCCATTCACGTTCAACGCCGTGCGCGCCATATCGATCAGCGGCTCGACGGAGATCAACAATGCTGCAATGGTTACCGGCAGCCCCATGGTGGGTAGCACCACCAGGGCCGCGAAGGTGGCGCCGCCGCCGACCCCGGCAATCCCGAAGGAGCTGATCACCACCACTGCCACCAGAGACGCCAGCCACACCGGATCAAACACGTTGATCCCCATGGGCACTGCCACCATCACCGCCAGCATCGCAGGATAGATCCCCGCACAACCGTTCTGGCCGATGGTGGCGCCGAACGAGGCGGAGAAGTTGGCGATGGCCGGAGAGTTCCCCAGTTTATCGATCTGGGTCTCCACATTCAGGGGAATGGTCGCAGCGCTGGAGCGCGAGCTGAAGGCGAATACCAGTACCGGCCATACCCTGGCGAAGAACGACACCGGGTTGACGCCGTTCACCAGCAGCAACAGTCCGTGCACGATAAACATCAACGCAATGGCAACGAAAGACGCCACCACAAAACTGAACAAGTTGAGAATATCCGCCCAGCTGGACTTCGCAATCAGGGCCGTGACCAGCGCCATGACGCCATAGGGGGTGAACGCCATGATCAGACGCACCAGTTTCATCACCCAGGCCTGGGCAACCGAAACAAATTCCTCGATCGCCGCACCGTGCTCCGGGTTTTCCTTGCGAACACCGAGCGCCGCCAGACCCAGCAACACCGCAAAAATCACAACCGCGATTACCGAAGTATCCCGATGGCCGGCGAGATCGAAGAATATATTGCGGGGAATAAAGGCGGTGAGAATCTCTGGAATACTCAGATCGCTGACCTCGCCGATACGCACATTCAACTCATCGACCCGCGCCGCTTCCCGCGCGCCCTCCACCAGACCTTCTGCGGTCAGACCGAACACGGAAGCGATCACCACACCGATCAACGCCGCCACAGCGGTGGTACCCAATAGAACCGCCAGCACCGAGGCACTGATCTTGCCCAGAGAGCGGGTATCACTGACCCGCACGACCGCGCCGAGAATCGACACCAGCACCAGCGGCATGACCACCAGATGCAGCAGATTGACGTAGCCGTCACCAATCAATCCAACCCAGCCGAGCACCCACTGGCTGTCGACGCCCCAGCCCTGCGCCAGATGTATCAAACCGCCGAACAACACCCCGAGGAGCAGACCGGCGAACACAGCGGGTGCAAGCGATTGGCGACTGCGGTGCCAGCGTGCCAGCGGCCACAGCAGTAACAGGTAGAAAGCGAAGAGTAAGAATGCGCTCAATTGCATTAGCCGACAGTCCAGTTATCCAGAAGTAAGCGATCAGAAAAGGCGGGCATCCTAGCAGTTGTCGCGTCATTCATTTAAAGACGCTTTGGTTATAGGCCTATAAGCACTGCGCTCGGCACCGGAAATGCTTGTTATTCCGCGCCCGATTCCCCTTCAACAGACGGAACGACTCTCGACAGCGCCTGCTCCAGGCTTTCCAACGACTGGGGGCCGACCAGACTTTCCCGCCAGTTGCCCTCCGCATCAATCAATAGCGTAGTCGGCAACACCTGGGGGCGTGGCTGCCCCCAACGGGCTTCCGGCTCCCGGGGCAATACCGGAAATGCAATACCGAACTTGTCCGCCTGCCGGCGGATCTCCGCTACCGGAAGGTCATCAAAAGAGATGCCGATGACCTGGACCCGATCCTGATTCGATTGCTGAAATTGATTCAGCTCCGGGATTTCCTCACGACACGGCTTGCACCACTCCGCCCAGTAATTCACCACCAGCACCTTGCCGTCTACCGCAATAGGGTCGCCGCTGAGGTCGCTATAGGTCACATTTTTTCCGGACGAAGAGTTGGAATCGCACCCGCTTACCAGTGCCGCGGCGAGACATAGGCAGGCCACGATCAGCACATCAATCGGTATCTGCACCGGCCTTCTTGTTTGTACTGCGTGCGCGCCCGCTGCTCTTCTTACGGTTCTTTTGTGCATCGATATTTTTACCCGATTCGTTGCCATCTGTTTCCTGAGGGCCTTTTTTCTGGGGGTCTTTGTCCTCAGGACCTTTATATTCGAGCGCCGCCTGCGCACCCTCGGCCAGGGAATTTCGAAACAGCTCGCCCAGGCTCAGAGAAAGTCGCTCCCCGGAGAATGTCTGCGCTTCCTTGAAGCGTGTTTCCACCTCGCGATACCAGGGCTGAGACTGCAGTTCACGATGCCCCTGCACCGGAATCGGCGCCGGGTGCAGCCAGCCAAGCAGTGTCTGCAGGGAAACGGCGTCCAGATCCCGCACCAGCACATAATCGTTGCGCTCTGTCTGGGTGATGACTTTGTGATCATTCAGCACCTGGCGGATACGTCGCCACTGTGCAGGCCGGATACCCGCCCGGGAGACATCCTGGTCACGCAGCGCCTCTCCCTGTTGGTATTTGCTGAACATTTTCTGCAACAGAACCAGCGCTGCCATCAGATCAGAATAATCCCGCCCCTGCGCCGCTGCATGGTAGGCAGACAGTGTCCGCACCAAGACACAACCGGCAAGCACGATTATCCAGATCAGGAAAATCCACATCAGGAACAGTGGCACAAAAGCAAAGGCACCATAAATGGCCTGCAGAGAGCTGCGAGCCACAATGGCCCCAAACAGATACTTGGCCGCTTCAAACGCAAATGCGGTAATCACGCCCCCCGCGATCCCGTGCCGCAGCGGCACCCGGCAATTGGGCACCGCAACAAACAGCAGGGTAAAAGCGATGGCGGTAAACAACCAGGGTAAAACACGCAGTACTACGGGCAGCATGCCCAGCATGTCGTTTTCCCCCAGCACTCTCTGCGAGAACAGATAGGTGGTAGCAGCCATACCGGCGCCGAGCAGAATCGGCCCCAGACTCAGAATGGCCCAGTAGAGCAGAAAACTGGATATGCCCCGACGCCCCCGGGGAATGTCCCAGATGGCATTGAAGGTCACCTCGATATTGCGCAACATCAGACCGGCAGTGACCAACAGAAAGGCAACACCCACACCGGTCAGCCGCTGCGCCTGCGAAGAGAAACTATTGATATAGTCCTGCACCTCGCGCCCGCTTTCGGGGACGAAGTGCGAAAAAATCTGTTCCTGAAGCTTGCTTTCCAGCCCGGCAAAATCCGGGAACAGGGACAACATGGCGTAGCTCACCGTCACCAGGGGGACGATGGCAAACAATGTCATATAGGTAAGTGCGGCAGCGTGCTGACGACAGTTCTTTTCGTCAAACAGTGTCCAGAGGGAGGTAAAAAAACGACGCCAACGGTGCACCATTTCTGTCATGGGTCTTCTCTTGTTCTTAAGGCCAGCGATAAGCGGTGCTGTGAATTTACGCATTATCCCAGCGTAGACGAGCCCCCGCAGGCTGTTAGAATACGCCAAACCTTAACAGGATACTGCCTCAATGTGGACGATCTACCACAACCCTCGTTGTTCAAAATCCCGTCAGACGCTGCAGCTGCTGCAGGAACACCAAGTTGAACCGGAAATCGTGCTCTACCTGGAGACACCCCCGGACAAAGGGACCCTGAAATCACTCCTGAAAAAGCTGGGCATCGAGCCACGCGCACTGCTGCGCAAAGGCGAAGACGATTACAAGGTACTCAACCTGAAAGACCCCGCCCTCAGCAACGACCAGCTGATTGAGGCCATGGTGGCCCACCCCAAGCTGATCGAACGTCCCATTGTGGTGAAAGGCGAACACGCCGTACTCGGCCGCCCACCGGAAAATGTCTTGGAGCTGCTGTAATGGCGACCCCGGAACCCTACGTACTGGTGCTTTATTACAGCCGCAATGGCGCGACTGCGCGCATGGCGGCAGAAATCGTGCGCGGCGCCGAGGCCGCAGGCCTGCCGGCAAAATTGCGCACCGTGCCGCCGGTTTCACCGGATACCGACGCCAGCCTGCCCGCGGTCCCAGACGCCGGTGCGCCCTACTGCACCGCCGATGATCTGCGCCACTGTGCCGGCCTGGCGATGGGGAGCCCGACCCGTTTCGGCAATATGGCGGCGCCCTTGCGCTACTTTCTCGACCAGACCAGCGATCTGTGGCTGGACGGCGGCCTCTCCGGCAAACCGGCAGCGGTGTTCACCTCCACCGGCAGCCTGCACGGCGGACAGGAAAGCACGCTGATTTCCATGATGTTACCGCTGCTGCATCACGGCATGGTGATTGCGGGACTGCCCTATTCCGAAGCGGCGCTGATGCATACCCGCACCGGCGGCACGCCCTACGGCGCCTCCCACTGGGCCGGTGGTAACAACGGCGAACTGAGTGACGACGAAATCACCCTCTGCCGGGCACTGGGCAACCGCGTAGGGCAACTGGCCCGCAAGCTGGGAGATGGGCATGACTGACTCCACACCGAAAAAGCCACCGGAAGACACGCAGCAAGAAGCGCAGAAAGAAAAGGGCGTTCTGGCTCGCAAGCTGCATGTCGCCCGGCGCCTGAACTGGGTGTGCTACATCGCCCTGCTGGTGCTGTTTGTGGTCTGGAACCTGTTTCTGGGCGGCTCCCTCAAGTGGTGGATCCTGCAGACAGTCCCGCTATTGCTGGTGCTACCGGGCATGCTGAAACAGCGCCAACGCAGCTATTTATGGCTATGTTTTATTCTGTTGCTGTACATCACCGCTGGTATTGTCGACGTAATGATGCCCGGGCGCGGTTGGCAACATGGCGCACTGACCCTGTTGAGCCTTACCCTGTTTCTGTCGGCCATGATGACCAGCCGCTGGCAGGTAAAGTACCACTCCCTCAGCTGACACCGCCGATGTAAACCGTTCCGGTAGCCGCAGGCTACCGGTAAGAACACAGCAAGCCACAAGATATTCGAGCCGTACAACATTCGAGCCGTACAACATTCGAGCCGTACAACAAGGAGTTTCAGGTTTGACAGAATCATCGACGCATAATAAAGGTTTCATCCGGCGCTTTTTCGGCGCCATTGGCGGTGCCATCACCTGGCTGCGCCGGGTGTTCACCAACCTCCTGTTTCTGTTAATCCTGCTGTTTATCGGCATTGCGATTTTCGGTGGCGAAGAGCGCATTACAGTCCCTCAGGGTGCCGCCCTCAAGATCGCCCCCGCCGGCTATCTGGTAGATGAAGTCACGCAGCCCGCCGGTATCCCGGCATTTCTTGGTGGCCGGGCCACGCCGCCGGAAACCCGGGTCAAGGACCTGGTTGAGGCGATCGATCGCGCCGCAAACGACAACCGGATTTCTTCACTGGTACTGGAGCTCGATCATCTGGCCGGCGCCAGTCTCAGCAAACTGGAAGAGGTCGGCGAAGCCGTACAGCGTTTCAAGGCAAAGGAAAAGCCCGTCTATGCCTTCGGCGACAACTACACCCAGGGCCAGTACTTCCTCGCCAGCTACGCCGACAATGTGTATCTCAACCCCATGGGGTCGTTGCTGATTACCGGCTTTGGCAGTTACCGCAATTACTACAAAAGTGCGCTGGATAAGCTGAAAATCAACTTTCACGTTTTCCGCGTGGGTGACTATAAAGATTTTATCGAGCCCTACACGCGCGATGATATGTCCCCCGCGTCCCGTGAAAATAACCAGCGCTGGCTGCACCAGTTGTGGGGAGAATATACCGAGCAGGTAACCGGGCTGCGCAACCTGCCCCCGAACGCTGTCGACGCTTTCGTCAACGAACTGCCAGAAAACATGCGCGCCAACGGCGGCAGCTGGGCAAAGGCAGCACTGTCCAACAAACTGGTGGACAAGCTCGCCAGCCGCCGCGCTGTAGTCAGTGAGCTGCAGGAGAAAGTCGGTGTCGCTGAAGGGAACAAGCAACAGTACAAGTCGATTGATGCCATGTCCTACCTGCGCCAGGCCAGGCTTACCAATCTACCCAACCCACAGAGTGACAAGATCGGCCTGATCACCGCAAGCGGTGCCATCATCGATGGAGAGGCGCCCGCGGGCCAGATCGGCAGCACCACGCTCAACAAACTGATCGCCAATGCGCGCGACAAGAAGGTCAAGGCCCTGGTGCTGCGTATCGACAGCCCCGGTGGTTCTGCATTCGCCTCCGAAGCCATTCGCCAGGAACTGTTGGCCACGCGTGAAGCCGGCATCCCGGTCATCATCTCCATGGGCAGCGTAGCGGCGTCTGGCGGCTACTGGATTTCCACCGCCAGCGACCGCGTGTGGGCCTCACCCTCTACCATCACGGGCTCTATCGGCGTCTTCGGTGCTTTCCCGACGTTTGAAGATTCCATGGAACACCTGGGCATTTACAACGATGGCATCGGCACCACAGAACTGGCGGGCGCCATGCGTATTGATCGCCCGCTACCGGAGATGGCGGCAAATATCATTCAGCAGGGCGTCGAGCACACCTACAATCAGTTCCTGCGCATTGTCGCGGAAGCCCGCCACAGCACGCCAGAAGAAGTCCACAAGATCGCCCAGGGTCAGGTGTGGACGGGCCGCACCGCCCTGGAGCTGGGCCTGGTAGACGAGTTGGGCAACCTGAAAGACGCCATTGCCGATGCGGCGCAGGTGGCCGAACTGGATCAATTTGAAGTGATAGAGATCCAGCGCGAGTTGACTCCCAGTGAACGGATCATGCGTGCACTCGCGGATAACGTGGATGCAGTGATCGGCGAAACCGTCCGCACCAACATGCCGCTGGGCGCCTGGTTACAGAGCCTGCAGCCCGCCCTGCAACCACTGCAGGAACTACACAGCTTTCAGGATCCTCGCGCGCTCTACGTACGCTGCATGAACTGCGTGGCTCCCTGACGCGCACTTTACACTCCTTTTTTCCCCTCCCCCGCAAACCCACTTTGCGGGGGAGCACACTGAGCATCGGTGTGGACGACTGACACCTCTTCTCCGACTACTCTCCTCCTCCCGTTTCTCCACACTGCCCTTCACCCGTTCTCCACCACTCTTCAGCACACCTGATCGCACCAATTTGGTGCAAAGAGAAATTGCCACTTACCCCAACATCCCAGATTGATGCACCGGTGCTTCACCTCCGCCCAAACGCGCCAGGTACTTGAAGTTTCTTGTGCCAATTCTGTCCCCACAAGCACCGTCACTGCTCACTTTTCTCCGTCTGGCACTATTTTTGGATTGGAATTAAGCAGAGGCTTAATGAAAGGCCTACGTAAAAGTGGATGAATAAATCATAAAACCCGGACCAGCGCGGTACTCAATGACAAAAGCACATCGCGAGGCACCCCCCTACTCCAGAGCTCATCCAGGAGTCCCCTGGCTGATAGTCAGCGATCTGGATGGCACACTCCTGGATCATTTCACCTATTCCCACGCACCAGCAGACCCAGTCCTGCGCAGGCTCGAGGAGCACGCAATACCGCTGATCCTCAACAGCAGCAAAACCCGCGATGAAATACTCAGTCTGAGAAAAGCACTCGACAACCAACACCCGTTTATCGTCGAAAATGGCTCGGCGATTTTTATTCCAGTGGGGTACTTCCCGAACTGCCCTGCAGAGGCCACACAACACGGGGAATACTGGGTGGTGGAACCGGGCGCCCCTCGCGGCCGCATCCTGGAGTACCTGCAGCAGGATCAACAAACCCATCCCGCGCCTTATCTCAATTTTGCCGCCGCCACTACTGCAGAAATTGTTGCCACCACGGGTCTGACGAAACAACAGGCCGGGCAGGCGCAACAGCGGGATTACTCCGAACCCCTCCTATGGCAGGGCGACGAGCAGCAGAAGCAGGCCTTTATTGCTCGCGCCAACGCCGCCGGCTTCCGCACGCTGCAGGGGGGGCGCTTCCTACACCTTCTCGGAAATACCGACAAGGGGATCGCCACCACACAGCTGAAAAAATACTATCAACAGTACAGCGACGTTCCCTGTCAGCTGATCGCAAGCGGGGACGGCCCCAACGATCTGGCTATGCTGGAGGCGGCGGATATCGCCGTTCTGGTGCGCTCACCGGTACATCCGCCCCCGGAATTTACCCACCACAGACTGCTCACTACACGGAAGCCCGGCCCCCTGGGCTGGGCAGAAACCGTGCGCGAAATCCTTACCGACGCAGATATTTTCAGCGGACCGATCTATCGGAAATAACCAACGGGAGTTTACCGTGACCGATTTTTTTCAAAATGGCGCCCTCACGACCCTGCACAACCTTTCCAATCGCAGCCTAGAGGATATGGAAGCGGAGCTGCTGAAATTTTCCAAGCATCGGCCGATGACCCTGCTGCTGCCATCACTCTATTCAGAACTGGAAGGCGCCGCACTTCCCCGTATTCTGAAAATCCTCGCGGAGGTACCGTACCTGTCGGAGATCGTCATCGGCCTGGATCGCGCGGATGAATCCCAGTATCGCGATGCACTAAAACAATTCAGCCAGTTGCCGCAACATGTACGGGTGCTCTGGAACGATGGCCCGCGCCTGCGCGAGCTGGATGCACAGTTGAAGCGCGACGGTCTCTCACCAAAAGACGCGGGCAAGGGGCGCAATGTTTGGTATTGCCTCGGCTATATCCTTGCCTCCCGCCGCGGTGAGGCCATTGCCCTGCACGACTGCGATATCGTTACCTACGATCGCCTGATGCTGGCGCGACTGTTCTACCCGGTAGCCAATCCCAACTTCAACTACGAGTTTTGCAAAGGCTACTACTCCCGTGTTGCCAACGGAAAAATCAACGGGCGCGTCTGCCGGCTACTGGTAACACCGCTGGTGCGTACGCTGAAAAAAATCTATGGACATACCGATTACCTCGAATACATGGACAGCTTCCGCTACTCCCTCGCCGGTGAATTCTCCTTCCGCCGCGACGTGATCAACGATCTGCGCATCCCCAGCGACTGGGGGCTGGAGATCGGTGTTCTCTCCGAAATGCACCGTAACTACTCCACCAACCGCCTGTGCCAGGTAGATATTGCCCACGCCTACGACCACAAACACCAGGATGTTTCATTTGGCAATGACGAGGGCGGGCTGTCAAAGATGTCCATAGATATTGCCAAGTCTCTGTTTCGCAAACTCGCCACCCAGGGCACCGTTTTCTCTTCCGAAACTTTCCGCAGCATCAAGGCAACCTACTTTCGCGTAGCACTGGATTTTGTGGAAACCTATCGCAACGATGCCATCATCAACGGGCTGGACTTTGATATCCACCGGGAAGAGCAGACAGTGGAGCTGTTCGCCAGCAACCTGGTAAAAGCCGGCCAGGCATTTCTCGACAACCCGATGGAGACGCCGTTCATTCCCAGCTGGAACCGGGTAACCAGTGCAGAGCCAAAGTTTCTGTGTGAACTGAAAAATGCAGTGGAAGCGGACTATGAGCAATACAACGTATAAATAAGCGCTCTCAATCAGAAACCGGTTATAGCCAAAACTTAAAGCTCGAGATTTTCTCCGTGGGCGCTGCGCACCAGAGTGCCCTTCGAGCTGCCAGTATTCAAACAGACCGCGGGGGGTTCCGTGACAGAGACTGCAGACTTACCTATCGAAGAAATACTGTTTCAGAAAGTGATCGATCACCTGCGGGTGATCTACCCGGAACTGGATATCAGGGCCATCGCCCGGGACCTGATACACACCATGCGACTGGACGAGGACTGCCAGAAGCCGCTCGCCCATAAAAATCTGTGGGACCAGACTGATATCACCGTCATTACTTACGGCAACAGTATTCTTAGTGACGATAACAATCAGAAGCCGCTACATACCCTGCATCACTTCCTGAAAACACACTTCACCATGCTGATCAACAGCGTGCATATCCTGCCGTTTTTTCCCTATTCCAGTGATGACGGCTTTGCGGTCTCCGCCTACAAACAGGTGGATCCTCCACTGGGAGACTGGAACGATATACTGCGTATCAGTACCGATTTCCACCTGATGGCGGATCTGGTGATCAACCACTGCTCGGCACAGCACGAGTGGTTCCGGAATTATCAGCAGGGCAAAGATCCCGGCAATGGCTTTTTCGTCGAAGCAGATCCCAGAGATGACCTCAGTATGGTGGTTCGCCCGCGGGTTACACCGCTCTTACGCCCCACCGAAACCCCGGACGGAACCCGCTATGTGTGGTGTACTTTCGGGCACGATCAGGTCGACCTGAACTTCCGCAACCCGAAAGTACTAGCCAAGATTGTCGACATCATCCGCCTGTATCTGGATATGGGTATACGGATATTCCGCCTGGATGCAGTCGCCTTTATCTGGAAACGGGCCGGCAGCATCTGCCTGAACCTGAAAGAAACCCATGAGATCGTTCGCCTCTTGCGCACGCTGATCGAGCATGCCAACCCCAATGCCGTCATCATTACCGAAACCAATATTCCCAACCGGGAAAATCTGTCCTACTTCGGCAACGCCAACGAGGCCCACTGCATTTATAATTTCTCGTTGCCACCGCTGTTGGTCAATACGTTGATTTCCGGTAACTGTCAGCACCTGAAGAACTGGCTGATGGCGATGCCGCCTGCCCAGAACGGCACCACCTATTTCAACTTCATTGCCTCCCATGACGGCATTGGTCTGCGGCCGGTAGAAGGCTTGCTGGATGACAGCGAGCAGGAAGCGCTGGTGCAGACCATGGAAAACTTTGGTGGTCAGATTTCCTGGCGCGCCCTGGATGACGGTAGCAACAAACCTTACGAAATCAATATTTCTTTGTTCGATGCGCTCAAAGGGACGGTGTCCGGTGAGGATCAGTGGCAACTGGAGCGGTTTATCTGCGCCCACGCAATCATGCTGGCACTGGAAGGCATCCCCGCGTTTTACCTGCACAGCCTGGTAGGCACGACCAATGACTATGCGCGGATGAAAGAACATGGCCACAATCGCGCCATCAATCGTCGCCAGTGGCAAGAGCAGGAGCTGAATGAAAGACTGGCAGACAGGGAAAGCCACCACCACAAGGTTTTCCATCGTTTGCGGCAGCTGATTCAATTGCGCCGGGAGCAACCCGCATTCCACCCCAATGCCACGCAATTTACCCTGCATCTGGGACAGCAGATTTTCGCCTTCTGGCGCCAGAGCCTGGATCGCCGTCAGAGTATTTTCTGTATCAACAATATTTCGGATGTGCCCCAGGAAATTTCACTCAACGCCATCAACCTGATCGGTACCGATGAGTGGAAAGACCTGGTCAGCGACACCACCTTCAACGACATGCTCGCCACGGTGACGCTGGCCCCCTACCAAACTCTGTGGATTACCAACCGTACTTGACCGGGCACACTTCAATAAAGCAGATCAGGATGCGTTGGTGGTGCGGGATTCCACCGGCTCGTCCACGTCATCAATACTCTCACCGGCCTTGATCCAGTGTCCGTTTCTGAATTCCACCTCAAAACGGGCCCAGTGTCGAAACTCTTCTCGCAGGCAGATTCCGGTTTCGTATCCGCCGTCCCCAGCCAGTACTTTGTAGATAATACGGTCCCTGACCGGTGGTGGTTCGCGGGATTCGTCGACCACCTGGCGCACACTCCAGAGCTTGCCCAGTTTGCCATTGCTGTAGCAGCGGCCGGCCACGATCGATCTGGGGTGGGTAATGTTGCGCTCGGCGTGCCGCTTGGCCAGTTCCAGTAGTTCCGTCAGCCCTTCTGCGGTGATATCCACGAAGGAGTCCTGCTCCTGGATCGCGGCAGCGAAGTCTTCCTGGGTGATTTCGTGCTCCCGCGTAACCGGTTCCGGGCTTACGGAAAGCTTGGCGCGGCGCCCCAGGTGCACCGGGTAGCGGCGCCAGTGAAAAAGGCCATTGAATGCCAGCGCCACCATCAGTATCAACAGGACATTGGTCAGGATCGGCACCAGCAAAAATTCAAAACCCAGTTGATACACTGCATCGCCACCGGTAACCGCGGTCAGTGCGGTCGCGCCTCCGGGAGGGTGAATACAACGGAGATAGTACATACCCGCCACAGCCAGGCCGACCGCAGCGCCGGCGGCGATGAGCTCAATGCCGATCCAGCGATGACACAACACACCAATCAGCGCGGATAGCAGGTGGCCGCCCACCAATTGCCAGGGTTGCGAAAGCGCCCCGTGCGGCACCGCAAACAGCAAAACAGCGCTGGCACCCATGGAGGCAATAATGAAAAAACTGGTGCCCACATTGATAAACCCGGCCTGCACGGAAAGCTGTGTTGCCCAGTTGACCACCACAATGGCGAGGGCCGCCCCCAGTGCAGACAACAGTTTTTCCCGGTGGCTGGTGGTATTGCGCTCAATCCCCAGATACGCACGCGATTCTCCAATCAACGTCGCCATCCTCGCCGCTGCCCACACCTGAAACCGCACTGTTCCCCTCCCCTTGATACCGGGCCGATTTATTAATTGAATTCTTGTTGACGTCGAAAGACGGCGACTCAGAACCGCGTGCGCTGATCGCTTCAGCGCTCGGGAATTTCCCCGTGTTCT
The DNA here is from genome assembly GCF_020991125.1 of Microbulbifer celer. NCBI lineage: Bacteria > Pseudomonadati > Pseudomonadota > Gammaproteobacteria > Cellvibrionales > Microbulbiferaceae > Microbulbifer > Microbulbifer celer. The sequence goes on along the minus strand of NZ_CP087715.1, from coordinate 1,117,575 downwards.
AGACGCAACTGTCGCAATGCACCGCTGAACCACACCACCATGAAAGCCAGTACACTGAGGATTCCCGCCCACAATAGTGTGGTAAGCGGTGCGGAGTACTGACTCACGGCCCCCGCCGCCAGCGCACCGATCGCCGCTGAACCGAAAAGTGACAACTGGTAAATGGAAATAATACGGCTGCGCACCGCCGCTGGCGCCAGCACCTGTACGATCGCCTTGCCCAGCGCAGCCGAGGCAGCGGATACCGCCCCCCAGCAGGCACATAACAACATCAGTCCGTAGGGTGTCGGCCCGAAACTGATGGCTACCAACAGGCCGGCACTGTAGAGCAGGCACATGAGCACACCGCGCCCGGGCTGATCGCCCTGCCCGCGCCGCAGCATCATTACTGTGGCGACCACAGTTCCCGCCACGAAGGCAACCTGCAAGGTCGCGTAGTAGCTGGCACCGCGCCCATACTCTTCCGCCAACAGAGGTAAAACCACCAGAAAAACACCGATGTGGACCAAGCCATTGAACGCCACCAGCGCCACCAGCTCGCTGATAGCGCGACTTTTTTTTACTTCAGAAAACCCTTCCAGCAGCGCCGAGGGCAGATTTCTGGAGCCCCGGGTTTGCGGTGCAGGCCCGAGGTGGCGCATGGAGAAGAAACACATCGACGCGATCAACAGCACCGACAATTGAATCAGCAGCAGAGGCTGAGCCCCCCAGTGATCAAAGCGACTCGCAAGTAACATCCCCACGGCCTGACCACCATACTGGGCCAGCATCATCCAGGTCACCATATGTTGCACCCGGCTTTCACTGAGTTTGCCACTGCCCTCTTCCGGCTTGTGCGCAGAGCGCTGTACCAGGTTGTCCCGCGCCGGTTGCAGAAAAGCCGTACAGACCCCGAGACTGACCCCGTAGGCGAGCAGCAACGCCAGATCCGGCACCTGGAACCAGAGGGTGTAAGCCAGAGTGGCGTGGCAGAGGGAGAGACCGATACAAGACAACATTGCCACACGGGCAGAATCGAACCGGTCCGCCAGCGCGCCGCCGAAAAGAAGGAATAAAAGATTTGGCAATAGCACCGAAGCCTGCACCCACCCCAGCTGCAGAGCCGGCAGTTCCACCACCGATACCGCCAGCCACGGCAGCAGTACGACCTGCAGACCAGTAGCCAGAGAAGTGCCGCTGTAGCCGAGCAGGAAGGTTTGCAATCGTGCCGCGAACGCGGGAAATGCCATGACAGAATCCGGTAACTCTTACACTGAACTGGGCACGGAACACCACCACGGTTCCGGCACGGCGCTATTTTCCCACACATTGCACCGCTTGGGGGCATCCATAGCAAACGGATAACTTTCGGTTTGTGGAATCAGCGGTTCAACGGGCCAACCGCTTAATGAGTTAGCCGCATGGGCCAGAATCCGCGCAGTAAACGACGCAACTGTTTCTCCGCCGCCGGATCCTCGGCAAAGGCCGCTTTCTGGTACGCCGCAGTGATTCTGACAGCAGCACCGCCAAGGCGGGGATTCTCGGCCTGGATACGACGGGCGTAATCCGCCGGCGCTTCCCCGGAGTGACGCGCCAGCCCCACTCTCGCCATCCGTCGGCAGAAGCGCAGATACAAGCGGTTGGCGGGCGACAACCGAGGCCCCCGAGCGGACACCTTTAACCAGATCAGCAACCCGAGCAACGCCACCCCTGCGGGGACACCAAAAAACAGCAACAATCGGGAAACAGACACCTCTCCCAACAGCCGGCGCAGCAGCCCCTGCTGACGCTCACTGTCAAAGCTGACAACTGTCTGATACCAGCGATAGTTGATCATGTCCCACTGCAGGCGTATCCGGTTGAGGAACGCCAGCTTGTGCAGCGGCACCAGGGAATCCTGCATAAATTGATCGGCCGCGGCAGACTGCAATCCATCGCGAATGCGCTCCGGAGATACCGCAGCAGTGGGATCCACCCGCACCCAGCCTCGTGCAGGTAACCAGATTTCCGCCCACGCATGGGCGTCGTACTGGCGCACTAGCAGGTATTCCTCCTGCTCAACCCACTCTCCGCCCTGATAGCCGGCTACCACGCGCGCCGGAATACCCGCCGCGCGCATGGTAAACACATAACTGCTGGCAAAGTGTTCACAGAATCCCTGACGAGTAGAAAACAGGAATTCATCGACGGAATCCCGGCCCAATGCTGGCGGCTTCAGGGTATAAGTAAATTGACCATGGTATTCGGCAAGAACTTCCTCCGATATCTGCTCACCACTGAGCCCCCGGCGCTGTAACTCTGATGCCCATTGACGGGCACGCGGGTTGCCGTCATCCGGCAATTGCAGGTTTCGACGCCGCACTTCGGCGCTCAATGGGGTAACCTGAGGCGTACTTTCCCGCGGCCAGGTCTGAACCTGGTAGGCCAGTCGGCTGGCCACCGGCGCGCGATAAACCAGCGTATCCTCTGCGGTCGCCATCACGCCGCGGGTTTCAGAATCCGGCCGCGCGAGGGCAAACAGCCACGGATTGTAGCTGGGCTCCTGAATCACCTGATAGCGATAACGCGGGCCTACTTCCGGTAGCGGGCGAACAGTTTTACTTCCAGTGATCGCAGCGCGCCCGCGGCCAAAAGCGTCTGCAGGCTCTCCCTCACTCCAGCGGCGCCCATCGAAATGGCTGTATACCAGGCCGCGCCAGTAACGCTGCTCCGGCGGGGGTACCGAGCCATCGAAGGCGATCCGCAGCGCGGGCTTATCGGATTTCGACAGGCGGCTGAAATCCCCCGGCGTCATGGAATCACTGATACCGGTAGAAGCACCAGCACTGTTCTGCGGCACTGCCCACAGCGGCCCTAAACGAGGCACGGCGATAAACAGCAGCAACATGACCGGCATCGACTGCGCCAGCAGGCGCGCCGAAAGCCCCAGTGCGCGCCCGGGTCGCGCGCTGCCCCTCCCCTGTTGCGCCGCCAACGCCGCGGTAACAATCACCACACAGAAAATACCGTAAACGGCATAGGGGATGGTCTGCTCGAAGACAAACAGAGTGGCAGCGAGGAAATACGCAAGCATCAGGCTCAACAGCGCATCCCGCCGGCTCACCAGCTCGATATTTTTCAGGGTGAACGACACCGCCAGCAATGCCACCATGGGCTCCAGCGCGAACCAGCGCCGGTAAGTGAGCGATAACCCGGCCACCGCCAGCGTTACCACCGCCAGCTTCACCAGCCGCCCCGGCATTTCCCAGCGACCGCGATACACTTCGAGGCGCCAATAGACCGCTCCACACCAGGCCCCCACCAGCCAAAGCGGCAAGTGGGAGAACTGCGGCAGCAACACCGCCAGTTGCGCGGCAAAAATCCACAACAGGCTCTCCCGCGGCAACAGAGAATGTATCTGACTGGTGGCCACTAGCTTTCTCCTCCGCCGCGGACACTCTGCACCGGAAACAATGCCAGTGCCTTCAATACCTGCTGCTGGTGAGTGCTTCCAAGCCCGGGCTTGATCGTACAACCCGGCATTTTGAGTCCGTAGGCAATACCCGCCCGCTCGGCTTCCAGCACCCAGGCGCAAAGGTTGCTGAGACGGATCTCCACATCCCGACCGGCCAACAGGTCCCAGTCCAGCCACAGTCTCTCATCGGAGCCGCTGGCATATTCCCGGCTGTAGAGGTCGCGCCCTCCGGCATACTGCTTCCACGCTACATGGCGCAGGGAATCTCCCGGTTGATAGGGTTTGAGTCCGGCAAAATCTTCACCGCCACGTATATGCGGCTGCGGTGCGTCACCCTCCCCAACGCTGGCGCCTACCGGCAGCGGGCCAACCGATCTCGGTTGCGGGTACACCAGCCACTCGCAGTCGAGATCCACCCAGCTCCAGCAGCGGTACAGCCCTAACGGGAAAGTACTTTCTACCCGGATTCGCGGCGCGCGCACATGACCGCGCTGCACCACGGGCAGTGCGATTTCCACCTCGTTTTCGCGCCCTGTCACCAGATCGGTCTCGATGCCTTCTTCCGGCGGCCAGAAAATGCGCACACGCTCGTGTCCACGCCGCCCCCTGCGTTCGAGCACAATACGCGCGCGGGCAAAATCGCCGGCAAATGCTACTGGAGCCTCGACCAAGCGCAGTTTCAGTCCGGAGAGGTTGGCAAAGGTATGTACCGGCAGCACCACCATGAGCCCGACCATCAGAAACGCAAGGGCGAAAACGAGGTTGTTCTCGTAATTGGTGCCGAGAAGCCACAGTAAAAAAATCACCAGCATAAACGCGAGCCCGCTGCGGGTGGGCAGTACGAACAGGGTGCGGTGATTGAGGGTAACTGAGGTCGCGGCCGGGGAACGGCGATCGAGCCAGCGCATCCAGCGGCGGCGCCAGCGTTGCGCGATACCGGTGGATACGTCGGAAAAGGTGGATGCAGATCCTGTGCGCATTGTCAGGCGGCGATGATATCGACCTGGTGCATCATGCGCTCCACCAGTTGCGCGCCGTCGCTGCCGTCACTCTGCAGGCGGTGACCGGCGACGGCAGGCAGTACTGCCTGCAGGTCTTCCGGCAGCAGGTGGCCGCGATTGTGGATCAGTGCCCAGGCGCGGGCGGCGTGCAGTAGTGCCAGGGCGCCCCGCGGTGACAATCCCACGGCGCATTCCGGACTCTGGCGACTGTGTTGCACCAGGCGCTCGAGGTAGTCGAGCAGGGAGTCGGACGCTTTGACCTGGCTGACCAGGGCCTGCAGCTTTTTCAGGCCATCCCGATTGATGCGCGGTTTGAGGGCGGCGAGCTGTGCGCGGGGGTCGACGCCCTGGAACAGGGCGCGCTCGGCTTCGCGGGTGGGATAGCCGAGGCTGATACGCATGAGAAAGCGGTCGAGCTGGGATTCCGGCAGGCTGAAGGTGCCGGATTGCTGCAGGGGGTTCTGGGTGGCGATGACGAAGAAGGGGCTGGGCAGTGGGCGGGTTTCGCCGTCGATGCTGACCTGGCGCTCTTCCATGGCTTCGAGCAGTGCGCTCTGGGTTTTTGGGGAGGCGCGGTTGATTTCGTCGGCGAGCAGTAGCTGGCTGAAGACGGGGCCTTGATGAAAGCGGAATTGGCCGCTGTCGCGCTCGAAGATGCTGACGCCGAGGATGTCGGCGGGGAGCATGTCGCTGGTAAATTGGACGCGGTTGTAGGATAGCCCGAGGACTTGTGCGAGGGCGTGGGCCAGGGTGGTTTTGCCCATGCCGGGCAGGTCTTCGATCAGCAGGTGACCACGAGCCAGCAGACAGGCCAGTGCGAGCTTTACCTGGTGGTCTTTACCCAGAAGTACTTTGCCGATATCGGCGACAATGGCGGAAATAATTTTTTGCACGGCAAATCCATTACTGCTCGGTTTTTCTTTCCCCGTCGCTGTTCAGAAGTACTCCTTCAGAGATGACCTCCATCTAGCTCGGTGGTACGCAAGTAGTTAGGTTCAGGGGCGGTGCTGCTAGCGATAGTCGCTCACAAGACACGCCGTAAACCCATCCATGGGGGCTCTTCTGCGAGGTCCCTCTCACAGAAGGTCTTGTGAGCGACTATCCCTATCAGCCCCTTCGCATCAAAGGGCGAATATTGACCGAACCACTAGCCATTAATCATAGGCTCCGCGGTTAGCGGGGCTATTTATCATGTCACATTCTGCGTCATTGTGACCGGTTTATGTGAGCGTGGACAAGCCTCGCGCCAGATCTGCCTTCAGATCTTCGACATTTTCCAGCCCGACAGAAATCCGGATCAGGTTTTCGCTGATCCCCGCCCTCTCCTTGTCTTCATCGCTCAAACGCCCGTGGGTGGTGGTGGCCGGGTGGACGATGGTGCTTTTGGCGTCGCCGAGGTTGGCGGTGACGGAGAAGATATTGCAGGCGTCGATCACTTTCCATGCGGCTTCACGCCCGCCTTTGACCGCAAAACTGAACACGGCGCCGAAGCCGGATTGCTGGGCGGCGGCCAGTTGGTGGCCGGGGTGGCTGGGGAGGCCGACGAAGTTCACTTTTTCCACCGCTGGCTGTTCGCTCAACCACCAGGCAATATCCAGTGCGCTGGTGCAGTGTGCCTGCATGCGCAGCTTGAGGGTTTCCAGGCCTTTGAGGAATACCCAGGCGTTGAACGGGCTCATGCTGGGGCCGCAGGTGCGCAGGAAGATGACGATTTCGTCCATGACTTCCTTTTTGCCCACCACAACACCACCCACGCAGCGGCCCTGACCGTCGAGGAATTTGGTGGCGGAGTGCACGACGATATCGGCACCGAGGTCGAGCGGGCGCTGTAGTGCGGGGGTACAGAAGCAGTTGTCCACTACCAGCTGGGCACCGGCGCTGTGGGCGAGGTCGGCCATGGCGCGGATGTCGGCGACTTCGCACAGCGGATTGGACGGGGTTTCCATAAACAGCAGCTTGGTCTTGCCGTCGAGGGCGTCTTTCCACCCATTGAAGTCGGTGAGATCGACAAAGGTGACCTCTACCCCGAACTTGATCATGTAGCGGGTAAACAGCGCGGTGGTGGTGCCGAAGACGCTGCGGGAGCAGATGACTTTGTCGCCGCTTTTCAGGGTGGCCATGCACAGGCTGAGAATGGCGGCCATACCGCTGGACGTGGCGACGGCGGCCTCCCCTCCTTCCATGGCGGCGATGCGTTGTTCGAACATGCGCACGGTGGGATTGGTGTAGCGCGAGTAGACGTTGCCGGGGGATTCCCCGGAGAAACGCGCGGCGGCTTCTGCCGCGGAGGGAAAGACGTAACTGGAGGTGGCGTAGATGGATTCGGAGTGCTCGCCTTCCGCCGACCGGCTCTGGCCTGCACGTACCGCCAGCGTTTCCAGTGCGTAGCCGTCGTCTTCAAACATGGATTAACCGTCCCGGGTCTGTGTGATTGGAAGCGGTAATCTTACCCCAAGAAAAAGAAAAACGCAGAAACAAGAGACTCGGGCGAGAGAGCACTACGAAGTGCAGTAATCTGACGTGAAGCCAGAGTAGCGGGGATCCGTTTTCAAAAGCGTCGGCGACAGGGACGTCGCCGCCGCAGCGTACAGGGATGTATACACAGCGGTTTTGAAAACGGATACCCGATGCTCTGGCGCCACTACAGGACACTACGGAGTTCCCGGGGCCCGGTAAAACCTCGTAGTTCTGATGGTAGCGGTGCTTTAGCGTTAGACTAAAACACTTCGGCCCACCGATTGGTGGGCCGAAGTGATACTTAGACTGGTCTAGATAGTGAGAAGTTACAACGAACTATCATTGCCCTTACTGGACTTCGCATTGTCATTGCGCGCCGCGTGCAGGCTTTCCAGGTATTCCTCGGTTACATCGCCGGTGATGTACTTGCCATTGAATACCGCGCAATCGAACTCTTTGATCTCACTGTTACCTTCCGCAGAAGACTCCACCAGATCTTCCAGCTCCTGATAAATCAGCCAGTCCGCACCAATCTCCTCACAGACCTCTTCCGTCGTGCGACCGTGCGCAACCAACTCAGAGGCCGAAGGCATATCAATACCGTACACATTCGGGTACTTGACCGCCGGCGCCGCAGACGCGAAGTACACCTTATTGGCACCCGCCTCGCGTGCCATCTGGATAATCTGCTTGCACGTAGTACCGCGCACAATCGAATCATCCACCAGCAACACATTCTTGCCGCGGAACTCCAGCTCGATCGGATTCAACTTCTGACGCACAGATTTTTTACGCTGCTTCTGACCTGGCATGATGAAGGTACGGCCGATGTAGCGGTTCTTCACCATCCCTTCCCGGAATTTTACACCCAGACGGTGCGCCACCATCTGGCCGGCGGAGCGGGAGGAATCCGGGATCGGGATGACCACGTCGATATCGTGATCCGGGCGTTCGCGCAGAATCTTCTCTGCCAGGTGCTCCCCCTGACGCAGGCGCGCCTTGTGTACGGAAACACCATCCATGATCGAGTCCGGACGGGCAAAGTACACATGCTCGAAAATACACGGGTTCAGTGACGGGTTTTCCGCACACTGCTCCGAATGCACGGTGCCATCCAGTTCGATGTAAATGCACTCACCCGGCGCCACATCGCGTACCAGGGTGTAGCCGCCCACATCCAGCGCGACGGATTCAGAGGCCACCATGTATTCGGTGCCCTTGTCGGTTTCGCGCTTGCCGTAGACCAGCGGGCGAATGCCATTGGGATCGCGGAAGGCGACGACGCCGTAGCCGACAATCAATGCCACACAGGCGTAGCCGCCGCGAACGCGCTTATGTACCGCGCGCATTGCGGTAAAGATATCTTCCGCTTTGGGCTGTAGCTTGCGCTGTTCCAGCAGTTCGTGGGCGAACACATTCAGCAACACTTCGGAATCGGAGTCGGTGTTGATGTGGCGCAGGTCCTGCTGGAAGATTTCTTCCTTCACCTCACTCACGTTGGTGAGGTTGCCATTGTGGGCCATGGCGATGCCATATGGGGAGTTGACGTAAAACGGTTGCGCCAGTGCGGGGCCGGAGCTACCGGCGGTGGGGTAACGCACATGGCCGATACCGAAATTACCTGTCAGGCGCTGCATGTGCCGCGCGCGGAACACATCCCGCACCAGGCCATTGGCCTTTTGCTGATTCAGGCGGTCACCATCACAGGTGACGATGCCCGCGGCATCCTGGCCCCGGTGCTGCAACAGGGTGAGCGCGTCGTACAACTGTAGATTGACGTCACTCTTACCGACGATTCCAACGATGCCACACATACTTCAGTTAACCCCAGTCATTGTGAGATGGTCATGGTGATCTAGCGCTGCCTCCTGCAACCCAGGGATCATTCAATTTTTCCTGCGAAGAATTCCTTGATCGCACCGGCCGCTTCGCGTGCGCGATCCTCAAATCCGAGAAAATGCGGAATCAGCGACGATTCCTGCCACCAGCCATCCTCATTGACCGGCGCCAGCGCCGGCGCAAAAATCAGTAACGCAAGTACGATGATGCAACCGCGAAACAATCCGAACACCATACCCAATACCCGATCCGTGCCGGAAAGCCCGGTGGCTTCCACAAACGCAGACAGTGTCATATTCAGGCCGGCGCCTGCCAGCAGGGTAAAAATGAACAGAATGGCAAAGGCGGCGATGGCCTGTAGAGAAGGTGTATCGACAAGGTTGGAAAGCAGTGGTGCCAGCTGGTCGCGGAACATCATCGCCACCACGAATGCCGCCACCCACGTGAGGAGCGATAGCACTTCGCGCACAAATCCCCGGCCCAAGCCGATCAGCGTGGAAATGGCGATGATTGCCAGAATGGTCCAGTCAGCCCAGTTCATTCAACCCTACCTGCTACGCAGCGGCCGCCGCGAAGAGCGCGCATTCTAACTTACCGACCGGGGCGCGTGAAGCCGTTCACTCAATCCATATGAATTAGGCTGAACCTTTCGCGACCAGACAGTTTGCACTCCTGCCCCGGGATCCCCCGGTACACAGGGCCCCGAACCCCATTCCCGCCCCCTGTATAGTATGGTCTGCGCAGGTTTTTCAGAGGCGATATCGAGGCGACCCGCTAAGCCCTCAAGCTTTGTAGCGCAGCACCAGCGTTTCGGTCTTGAGCAATTGATCCAGACGACGCTTTTCTGACTCGGCATCTGCACGCTCCAGTTTTGGGCCCACGAAGACACGCACAAAGCGCCCTTTGGGCGTCTCTACCGCCCGGGTATAGGCGCGGAAGCCGGCGTCGAGCAGCTTGTCCCGCATCCGGTCTGCGCTGGCCTCCTTGCTATAAGCCGCCACCTGTACCACCCATCCCTCCGGAAGCCCCGCGGCGTCCAGACGGGTTTCTTTTGCGGTGGAGACCTCGGCCTTCTTGGCCTTCTGCTGAGCGTCCGGCTTCGGTAACGAAGTGGGTTCCTCGGCAGTTTCTGTTTGAACCCGCGTCGTGGCTTCAGAGGGCTTGCTATCGGACCCGGAAGTCACAGGCTCGAGGTTATCGGATTCAGCTGCCGCCAGCGGCGCATCCGGGTCCGGTGCCGGGCCGAATTGCTCTTTGAATTCCGGCTGAAATACCTCGTTGACTGGCGGAGCCGGTGCCACATCAACCACGGGCTCCGGCTCTGCGATGGCAATGGGCTGAATATCCGGGGGCTCTGGAATCTGTGAGGTAATATCGATGTAGCGCGCGCCCTCGCGATCGAGCAATGAGGGCAGAAAGATTACGGCCAGTGCCACCAATACCAACGCGCCGACAACACGCTGCCTGACCCCGTCGTTCAGACGACGCGACTGGGTATTCCGGGTAGTTTTGGAAGAAGGATTGGCGGAGTCACTGTTACGACTGGCCATCGTGTTGTTCTCTTGTGAGCTGCAGGACTTCCGCAACGGTAAAGAAAGAACCGAATACAAGCAACCTGTCTCCCGCCTGCAGCACTTCAATCAGCGACTGCAACCGCTCCGCAACGGGCATGCACTGGCGGTCCACCTGTGCTTCAGGCACCCCCGCTTCCGACAAACCGCGCAACAGCTGAGCGGCATCTGCCGCGCGCGGATTGTCCGGCAACAACGCCGGGAACCAGTGATCAATCTCGTGTTTGAGGGGCGCCACCAGGCCGGGCACATCCTTATCCGCCATCACCGCCACCAATGCCAGCGTGCACCCGGAAACCGGCCGCTGCGCCAACCATTCCGCCAGATAGGTGGCTGCCGCGGGGTTGTGACCGACATCCAGCACCAGCTCCCTGCCCAACCAGTCCAGACGCTGGCAGCGTCCCGGCATCTGGAGTGTTTCCAGTACCCGGCAGACTTCGTCTGCCCCCGGGAGCGCACCTGCGAGCGACAGCGCGGTCAATGCGGCGGCGACGCTGGCCGGCGGCAGCTGAACCTGCGGCACACCAATAGTCAGCTCCGGCTCCCCCTGCAGGCGGAACCGATGGTCCCCGATCTCAAACTGGTGACCGATAAAGTAGCTCTCGCATCCCAGCTCACGAGCCGCATCCACCACCGAAGCAGGCGGGTGCGCATCGGCACACACAAAAGTTTTACCGCGGCGCAGGATGCCCGCCTTCTCGGCCCCGATCACTTCGCGGTCATTGCCCAGCCAGGCCTCGTGATCTACGGCCACACTGGTGATCACGGCAATATCCGCATCCACCAGATTGACCGCATCCAGGCGCCCACCGAGCCCCACTTCCAGCAGCGCAAACTCCACCTCGGCGCGCTTGAACAACCAGAAGGCCGCCAGCGTGGTGAACTCAAAGTAGGTCAGGCTGGTCTCCCCCCGAGCCTGCTCCACCGCCTCGAAGGCAGTGATCAGGTCTTCATCACCGACCTCTTCCCCATCAATCCGGATCCGCTCATTAAAGCGCAACAGGTGCGGCGAGCTGTAAGCCCCAACGGTGTGACCTGAGGAGCACAGCAACGCCTCCATCGTGCGCACACAACTGCCCTTGCCGTTGGTACCCGCTACGGTGACAACCCGCCGCGCGGGAGTGTCGGCATCGAGCCGACGGGCGACCGCAGATACCCGCTCCAGGCCCAGTTCAATTTCCGTGGGGTGCAGTTGTTCCAGGCGGGTGAGCCAGGATTGCAGATCGCGCATGGGGAAAGCCCGAGTTGATTAAAACAGTGAGACGAAAGTGACTAGAGCGGCGGGAATTTTAGTCGCGAAAGGCGGCAGGAGGAAGACATCGAGGGACAATGCCCTCTCCCCCATTTTCTCGGGGAACTCATTGGCGCTGTCGCTACCGGGTGTGGTTTTGCGAGACACGCCGTAAACCCATCCCTGGGGGCTCTGCAAAAACATCCCTGTTTTTGAAGGTCTCGCAAGACCACACCCGGTATCGACCGCTTCTCCCGCGGCTGGGTTTGGCCGAAAGTATCGTCGCGGGATTCAGGTCAGGGACGATCAGTTATTGGTAAGCTTGCCCAGCAGGCGGCTCACGGTATCGCGCATATCGGCGCGGGGGATAATCATGTCGATCGCGCCGTGCTCCAGCAGAAACTCACTGCGCTGGAAACCTTTGGGCAGCTTCTGGCGGATGGTCTGCTCGATAATGTTGGGGCCGGCAAACCCCGCACGGGCACCCGGCTCCGCGGCGTTAATATCGCCCAGCAGCGCCAGGGATGCGGATACACCACCGTAAACCGGATCGGTCATGATGCTGATATAGGGCACACCGGCACGGCGCATCTTCTCAAGCACTGCCGAGGTCTTCGCCATCTGCATCAGGGAGATCAAGGCCTCCTGCATACGCGCACCACCGGTCGCGGAAAAGCAGACCAGCGGGATATTCTCTTCCAGAGCACGTTGTGCCGCACGGGTAAACTTCTCACCGACGACGTAGCCCATGGAACCGCCGTGAAACGCAAACTCAAATGCAACGGCCACTACGGGCTGACCTTTTACCAACCCCTGCACCGCGATCAGCGCGTCTTTTTCACCGGTGGCCTTCTGGGCCTGGGTGAGGCGATCCTTGTACTTTTTGACATCTTTAAACTTCAGGCGGTCGACCGGTTCCACATCCGTGGCCAGCTCTTCCCGCGCCTCGTTGTCGAGGAACAGGTCGAGTCGACGGCGGGCGCCAATACGGAAGTGATGGTCACATTTGGGGCACACATCCAGGTTGCGCTCCAACTCCGGCAGATAGAGAGTGGCATCGCACTTGACGCACTTTTTCCACACTCCTTCCGGTACTTTACTGCCACCGGAGCGGCGCTCGGTTCGAATAACCGCGGGAACAATTTTTTCTAACCAGCTCATTCTGCTTCCAATTTTGCGAGGCGCGAAAGCAACAGACGTCTTCCGCGTTCAGATTCTCTACCCGATTTACCGTAAATTTACCAAGGGGCACCGGCAGATGATAAATGACCGGCGATCCTGAAACCGCGAATTAAACCACTTTCGCGCTATTCCCTCTTGGCCAGATAAGCCGCGCATACGGTCTTTCTGGCCAGTCAATCCGGCACATCCGCAGTCTATCAGGCATCCAGTGCCACGCGCATTTCACTCACCATCGCGCCAATACGATCCTTGGCTGCAGCGGCATCCCCGGCCTCACCTACAGCAGATACCAGAACGCTGCCCACCACCGCGCCATCGCCATCGGCACTCACGGCTTTGGCGGAGGCGCCATCCTTGATGCCGAAGCCGACACATAGCGGTAGATCGGTATGCTGGCGGATACGGGCCAGATTGTCGCGCACCGAGTCCAGATCCAGATGCCCAGCCCCGGTCACCCCTTTCAGGGATACATAGTAGACAAACCCGCTGGCAAGCCCGGTGATTTGCGCAATGCGCGCGTCACTGGTGGTGGGCGTCAGCAGGAAGATATTGCGCAGGTCCCGCGCACTCAGCAATTCGCTGAGCGGGCCCGCCTCTTCTGCCGGCAGATCCACCGTAAGCGCACCATCGGCACCGGCCGCTTTCAATCCATCCGCAAAGGCTTCGGCCCCCATTTTCTCAATAGGATTGGCATAGCCCATCAGAATCACCGGCGTCTCGACATCTTTGCTGCGGAATTCTTTGACCAGCTGCAGGCATTTGCGCAGGGAGGCTTTGTTGGCCAGTGCACGTTCATGGCCTTTCTGGATCACCGGCCCTTCCGCCATGGGATCGGAAAACGGCACCCCGAGTTCGATCAGGTCGGAACCGCTGGCGACCAGTTGATGCATCAGATCAACGGTATTCTCCAGACCGCCATCGCCGGCAACGATATAAGTCACCAGCGCCTTGCGGCCTTCGCCGCGCAATTTGGCGAAGCGGCGATCAATACGATTGCCCTGTGCAGTTTCTTTATTTTCCTCGGTCATGACGCCACTCCTTAAACTTCGATGCCGTCAATGGCGGCCACGGTAAAGATATCCTTGTCGCCACGCCCGGAAAGGTTAATGACGATGTTCTGCTCCGGCGACAGTGTGGCCGCGAGCTTCAGGCCATAAGCCACCGCATGGCTGGATTCCAACGCCGGCAGAATACCCTCGGTGCGGGTCAGCTGGCGGAATGCCGCGAGTGCTTCGTCGTCATTGGCGGTCACGTATTCAACCCGACCAATATCCCGCAACCAGGCGTGCTCGGGGCCAACGCCCGGATAATCCAGGCCCGCAGAAACCGAATGGGTCTCGATGATCTGGCCGTCTTCGTCTTCCATCAGGTAGGTGCGGTTGCCGTGCAGGATACCGGGTACGCCGTCGTTCAACGGTGCCGCGTGGCGGCCGGTCTCGACACCGTCACCGCCGGCTTCTACGCCGTACATCTTGACGGATTCGTCGCCGAGGAATGGATGGAACAGGCCGATGGCATTGGATCCGCCGCCCACACAGGCCACCAGGGCATCCGGCAGTTGTCCAAACTGCTCAAGGCTCTGGCGACGGGCCTCGCGGCCGATGACCGAGTTGAAGTCCCGTACCAGCTGCGGATAGGGATGCGGGCCCGCCACGGTGCCGATAATGTAGAAGGTGTCATCCACATTGGTGACCCAATCGCGCATCGCCTCGTTCATGGCGTCTTTGAGGGTTTTGGAACCGGACTCCACCGGTACCACTTCCGCCCCCAGCAGCTTCATGCGGTACACGTTGGGAGACTGGCGCTTGACGTCTTCCGCGCCCATGTACACTACACACTTGAGCCCCAGGCGCGCGGCAACAGTGGCGGTGGCCACGCCGTGCTGACCGGCACCGGTCTCTGCAATCACGCGGGTCTTACCGCTGTGTTTGGCCAACAGTGCCTGCCCCACGGTGTTGTTCACCTTGTGGGCGCCGGTGTGGTTCAGATCTTCCCGCTTGAGCCAGATGCGCGCGCCACCGGCGGCTTCGGTCAAACGCTCCGCCAGGTACAGCGGTGACGGGCGTCCCACGTAGTGCGCCAGATCTTTATCAAAGTCGGCAACAAACTCCGGATCGTTTTTCAGGCGCTGGTACATCTCCTGCAATTCATCCAGGGCGCTGATCAGGGTTTCCGATACAAAGCGACCGCCGAACTCGCCAAAATGCCCGCGCGCATCCGGGTAGGCCCCGAAATCAATGGGGGATGTGGGTTTACTCACTGCTCAAACTCCTTCTGCAAATTCTGTTCGCACGCCGATCTGGCGGCGTGAATAAAGGCGCGCACCTTGTGCGGATCTTTGCGCCCGGGGGATGCCTCAACGCCGCCGCTGACATCCACGGCATCGGGCCGTGCGGCGCGGATGGCCTCCGCCACATTGTCCGGGTTCAGCCCGCCCGCCAACACAATGGAACGCCCGCTGCTTCGGGGTACCCGCTGCCAGTCAAACGTGTCACCCGTGCCGCCGGGCACGCCGGGACGATAGGCATCCAGCAGGAAGCCCCGCGCATCCACGTAGGGCGCCATCGCCTCCAGCGGGTCGAGATCCGGCTTCATGCGCAGTGCCTTGATATAGGGTCGGCGGAACTGCCGACAATAGAGCGCGGTTTCGGCGCCGTGAAACTGTAAGAGGTTGAGTGGCACCTGCTGCACCACCTGCTCCACTTGGTCCGGGTGGGCATCCACGAACAGACCGGTCAACACCGCGAACGGCGATACCGCCCGCGCGATTTCGGCGGCCTGCTCCGGGGAGACATTGCGGGGACTGGGCGGGTAAAACACCAGCCCCAGCGCGTCGGCGCCGGCCTGCACCGCCACTTCCGCATCTTCGACACAGGTAATACCACAGATTTTTACGCGCATAATCCATCAAACCGCTGCTACAGGCCGCCGTCAGCGGGCAGGACTGCAACCTCAATCCCGGTTCGCATCAGCAAATACCGCCAGATCATTGATCTGCCAGAGACGGACGGACATGAAAACTGGAGAGCCCGCGATACTAGCAGATTGGCGCAGCGCGGGGAACGCGGGCACCAGACAGGCGCCAATTCAATCAGCCGGCAAACCACCCAGCGGCAGCGGCACCAATAGCGGGCCTGGCTCCACCTCCGGCAGCACAAACTCCCCGGGATACTCCACGTCCACCAGGTACAACCCATGGGGCGGAGCGGTGACGCAGGCGGCGGCGCGGTCTTTCGCGGCCAGCACTTCACCCACCCAGGCCGGGGGGTGATCGTTGCGCCCCACTGCCATCAACACGCCGGCGATATTGCGCACCATATGGTGCAGGAAGGCCGTGGCGCTGACTTCCAGCACGATCAACTGACCCACACGGCCGATATCCAGCTTCAACAGCCGACGCACCGGAGACCTGGCCTGACACTGGGCCGCGCGGAAACTGCTGAAATCGTGCTCGCCGATCAGGTGCTCGGCACCCGCGCGCATGGCATCGATATCGAGCACCCGGTCGGTCCAGGTCACCTCACTGGATGCCTGCGCGGAACGCGTGGGTGCGCTGTGGATCAGATAGCGATAGGTTCGCCGCCTGGCGGAGAAGCGCGCGTGAAACTGCGCCGGCATTTCCTGTGCCCAGTGCACGCGCACATCAAATGGCATCTGGGTATTTACCCCCTGAATCCACGCCTTGGTCGGGCGGATTGCATGGGTGTCAAAATGAATGACCTGTCGGGTAGCGTGCACCCCGGCATCGGTGCGCCCGGCACAGACCAGGGTCACCGGTTCGGCTGCCACCATGGACAGCGCCTTTTCCAGGGTTTCCTGCACCGTATGCGGATCGTGCTTCTGCTTCTGAAAGCCGCGCAGCCGGGTTCCGCAATATTCCACCCCCAACGCAATCCGCCGCAGGCCATCCGGCAGCGACTCCCCGGGCGGCACTTCGCCATTCGCTTTGTATTGGTAGTGACCACTCATGATTTGACCAGAAAAATTACAACTGCGCTGCCCCTATTACCTCAGAATATACAGCCTCCCAGGTTCCAGGATATTAGCCTGTGGGAGCAGACTGATGTAACAGGCTGGAAAGCAACGGACTGAAAAGAAAGACCCCGCGATGTGCGGGGTCAAGGTGTTGTTGCCGTAAATGGCGGAAAACGCTTAGACCGCGATCAGCTCATACGCTCCAGCATTTCCCTGGCGCGCTGTTGCGGCTCACCGGTAGCCTCGTCGGCAACTTCACCCAGAATTTCGCGGGCACCGTCTTTATCCCCCATATCGAGGTAAGCCTGGGCCAGCTCCAACTTGGTGCTGACCTCATCACCACCTTCAAGCAGGTTCAGCTCGGCGTCCAGGTCACCTTCGAGATCAAAGTTGAGATCATCGTCTTCCAGGGTTTCTTTCTGGGGGGGAGGTTTGGCCTGCGACGGAGCCTCAGCCACCGCGACATCGTCGGATTCTGGTTCCGGTTCCCGACCGCCCGTCGCCCGGCTTGCAGTGTCAGCCTGACGACTTTCCTGACCACTGCCAGTCAGCTCATCGCCTTCGAGCTCAAATTCGCCCAGATCGATGGAATCCAGATCCAGTTCGCCCAGGTCGTCACCAAAGCTTTCCAGGTCGTCATCCGCCAGCGCATCGGACTCCGCAGTTGTCTGCTGTGTCTGTGACTCGGACGGCTGATCTTCGTCCATCGGCGTCAGATCGAGATCGAATTCCAGGCCGCTCTCATCTTTACTGTTGACATCAGATGTGGTGTCCGCCTGCGGTTCCATATCCAGCTCGAACGCCATTTCCGGGGAGTCTTCAGAAGCGCCCCCCGCATTGGTCTCGTGCTGATCCAGGTCTCCATCCAGGTCGAGCGTGTCCAGATCCAGGTCCAGTTCACCACCGGCACTGAATTCGTCGAAATTGAAATCCTCATCAGATTCACTCGAAGCCGAAGCCTTCGCGTCCGACGACGGCACCCGGGTTACATCTTGGGCCGTCTCCAGCTCGATCGCTTCATTCTTTTCTGAAGACCATTCACTTTCCAGGCTATCGCCCAAATCCAGATCTTCGCCAAGATCCAGGTCTTCTCCCAAATCCAGATCCAGCTCGAGCGCATCATCGGACTGCGCGCTGGCTCCAGGCTGGCCAGTGGTTTCTTCCCCGGAATCCAGCTCCAGGCTCAGATCATCCAGCGAGAGGTCATCTTCACTCTCAGCAGCCTGTTCACTGCTGCTTGACGAAAACTCCTCCAGATCCTCAAACGAGGCACTGAAGTCTCCGTCGTCCAGATCTGCGCCAAGGTCGTCGAGCTGCACCGCTTCCAGTGACTCACTGGAGTAATCAATGTCAGGCAATTCGAAGGTACCGGCATCGGCAATGGTTTCCCGCAGACGAGCGGCGCGATCCGCTGCCGGGCCATCGCTGTAACCCAGCAACTGGCGATAGTGGTCGTCAAAATCGGTGACATTCTGCCGTTGAGCGTATACTTCCAGCAGCATCAGGCGTGCATCAATATTCGCCGGTGCCCCCTCCAGCCCTTTCAACAGCTTGGATTCGGCTTCCTGGTACTGTCCCAGGGACAGGTGGATTTCGGCTTCTCCCACCGGGTCATCGGTTTCCACTTCGCCCAGTTCGTCGAGGTCGAGGGATTCGCTGGTTTCGAACTCCTCCACTGCACTCAGGTTATCTTCACCTTCCTCGAATACCGGCTCCTCGGCTACCGTGGATTCAGCGGCCATTTCCGCCTCCACCTGGCGAATCGCCTCTTCTTCCTCTTTGCGACGGCGCCAGGTAAAGAAGCCGAATACTGCCGCCAGCAATGCCACAGCGCCGATACCGATCAGATGGATATTTTCCATCAGCTGCTCGACCAGTGTGGGTTCAGACCGGGTCTGCACCACTACCCGGTTGCGGGAGCCCTCGTCCTCAGCGGCCGGCTCGGGCGCCGCCTCTTCAGCTGCGGTTTCGGCGTCAGCAGTACCGTCTGCTTCTGACATTTCTCCAGCGGCCACCGGAGTCTCTTCGGCCAACGGTTCTGAAGCGTCTTCGGAAAGCGATTCTTCAGTCAGGGCGCCGTTTGCATCAACTTCACCGGCGTCAGCTTCGCCCGCATCGGTTTCCGCCGCAGCATCCTGCACTGCGCGCATCTCTTCGTTGGACACCTCTACCATGCGTTCCATGGTATCGATCTGCTCGTTGAGCTCGCCGATGCGGTCCTCCAGCTCGGCGCTCTCTAGACGGGACTTATCCAACTCTTCTTCGGTAGCGACCAGCTCCCCCTCAAGCGCCTCACTTTCACTGGCGCCACTACCGGAACCGGACAGTACGGATTCGTTATCGCCCGGTGCCGCAAGGGAGACACGGCCTTCCGGCGTTTCACTAATGGCAGCATCGGCTTCTGCCGCGCGTCCATCCAGAGGCGCCCCCACGGCATCGCTGGCAACATCACCCACGCGATCCCGCCAGGCCTCGTTCTGGGTCGCAACCTGGGTCACGGCTTCACTACGAGACATGGCGCGCACATCTTCCGCTGTGGGCAGGCGCAATACTGCGCCCTTCTTCAGCAGGTTGATATTGTTGTTGATGAACGCTTCGGGATTCAGGCGCTGGATTGCCAGCATGCTCTGCTGGACAGAGAGGTCGCGGGTTTCACGGGTATCGCGGGCAATTTCCCACAGAGTTTTGTTGGCTTCAACCGGACCGTAAACGCGGCTGCCGCTGTCTGCGGGCGCGCTCGGCTCGGCATAGGATTCTGCCGGCTGTTGAACCGTTTCCGGCTCGGCGCTCGGCGTCGGCTGAGCAGTCTCCGCCGCCGGCTCTACCGGCGCAGGTTCCGGACGCTGTGTAGTCGTCGTTTGCAGCGGACGCTGTACCGGCGCCTCGCGACGCACCTGCTGGCGCTCGCGCTCGGCGGCGCGCACAGGCTGGGACGCAGTATTAGTGGAGAAGGCAGGCAGGTCCATCAGCAGCGTGTATTCACGCAGCAGACGACCACTGGGCCAGCGGGTTTCCACCAGGAAGTTCAGGAAGGGCTCGCGAATCGGCTGGCGACTGGAAATGCGGACAACGGGCTCACTACCGGAGTAATCCACTTCGAAGCGCAGATCATTCAGGCCATAGCCCCGATCTACACCGGCCCGCTCAAAGTCTTCGTTACTGGCCAGCCGCACCTTGACTTCGTTTTCTGTCAGGCCACGGGTCTGCAGCAGCTTGATCTCAGCGTCGAGAGGCTGGTTCAGAGTGGAGTTGAGTTTGATCTCCCCCAGTCCGAGTGCCAGAGATACATTACTCCCCAGTGCACTGACCAGACCTACCGCTAGTGCCAGCTTTTGCACACGCATAACCGATTCCCTTTATTGTTAGAATCTACCCGGAACCCGAACAAAAAACACACAAAATGCACTATTCGGATGCCGGACTTGCGCAGTTTTTCTGCACAATCAATTATCAAAAAAGCCCGTGCGCTGGCGCAGGGCTCTACTCCCCGGCGATGAAATCGCCCCCCGTTTAATCAGCAATCCATCCGCAATGTTGCCTAGTGCCTCCTTTTGCCGCAGTTGGGCATTCTTTACGCCAAGCACCGCTTTTGGATGCAAATGGGCAAAGTTAAGGAGAAACCTTACGAATGGCCGCTAAGTATTAAATATCAATGGATTTTTAGCAACAAGTGGACAATCTGCGCACAATTAATTGCGACGTCTTTCCGAAGATTATCGGAAACCGCACAAAAATTAACCTGCCGTGGGCTAACCAAGCCCTGACGCAGCCTGCCAAGTAAGGTGTTCTCTCCCCCGACGGCCTCTTCCGCAGAAGGGCGCTCGCGCATCTCCAGGCGCGCACCATTGGCGAGCAGGCCGCGCACCGTATCCAGAGGCTGCGCCTCTTTCAACGTCACGCTGATATTGGCCAGCTGCCCATGAAATACCGAGGTGGTGTTGATGGTGGCATCCAGCAGCAGCTCGTCTCCCAACAGGCGACGCAACTCGTGCACCAACGCCAACTCGCCAAAACTGTGGCCGCTCTCCAGAATGGCTTCGGCAGAGCTCAGATGATTGAAGGCAAGACGCTGACCCGTGGTCGGGTCCACCTCTGCTTCCTGGCCATTGAACATTCGCGCGGTCTGCGCCGCGGCAGAATCCACCGCGGATTTACCCAGCGCGGAAACCGGCTGATTCAACACCACCTCCACCGAATGCAACTGCGACTTCAGCGGATACAACGCCTCCGCCACCATCGCCGCCCCGGCCACCGGCAGCGCGACTACATTGCGCTCACCAGACTGCACCTCGGCACTGTTCAGCAGCGGATGAACAAGGGCAACACTCTCATCGCCACGGGTAATCCCCGCCGCATCGATCACCCAGGCGCCGGCAGCTTCCGCGGCCGCCAGCACTTCGCGCGCCGTGTCGTCACTGTTCAACAGCAGAACCACCTGCCCTTCAGAGAAGGTGAAATCCTTTGCCACCTGCACCGCAATACTGCGATTGGCAAACACCTGCGGATCCGCATCCGCCGCATCCGCGGCCAGCAACTTCAGGTCCGCCGGCGCCACGGTTTTGCGCTCGGCGAGAATCTCCAGCAACGCATCAAATGCGGTGGCGTCGACGCCGACGATAACCAGTTCGCGGTTGGATTCAGTCATATTGAGTACTCATTAGCAGGACGGTGTACCGGGGCCACCCAAGGGTAAGGCCATAAAGTGTACACAAAAAGTGCAATTGGAAAGGCGGGCGATTATACGCATGCGAGAGAAATGACGAAACGGCAGGATTGCCGTTTTGCACAGCCGAAGGCTGCCCAAAGGGTGAGGGCCAGGGATGGCCCGAATGACAAAGCCGCTTCAACAGTGTGAAGCGACTATTGGTGCCAACGGGGTCACAAGATCGAAGGTATAGGGGGAGCCCTCAGTCATGATCCCGCCTGGGTTCACAACTAGCTGTGGGTGCCACCACAGGCCGGATGTTGACGTCCTTGCCCCGGAGTGGCTCTCCGGGGCAAGGAGTTTACCGCCTAGTGGTCCATGCGGAAAATTCGGTAACTAAAGCACACAGCCACAGGCTCCAGGGGGGCGTTGAAAAAGCGCAGGACTAGCAGCGTTAATTCAAGCTTTTGCAGCGTCGCCCTGGAGTCTGTGGCGAAGTGATCGGTTACAGAATATTCCGCATGGACCACTAGGCACTGGCCTGCCAGGCGGCAACGATCGCTGTGTTCACCTGGCTTTGGTCTTCCGGTGTCAAATTGAGCTCGCCACCGGCGGGAGCGCCAAATGCGGCCATGGCCGTTACCAATTGCTCCACTTCACTGGCCGTAATAACGGCATCATCCGTCCGCACCGCATCCAGTTGGTTGGCGGGGTCCAGGTACCAGTCCTGAACCCGCACCTGATCCTGAGTGCCGAGCAGATCCACGACCAGATCATCACCATCGCGATGGAACCACAAGTCTGACTCGTCGATACCGTCGGCAAACTGCAACTCGTCGTTACCCGCAGAATTGGAGAAGTTATTGATGGTATCGACTCCACCTCCCGCAGCAAAGTGGTAGGTATCATCGCCTTCACCACCGACAAGATAGTCGTCACCGAGGTTTCCGTGCAGCTGATCGCTGCCCGCACCGGCATCAATAAAGTCGGCATCGGAAGAAGCGAGAATAATCTCATCTGCCGAACTACCCACTGTCAAAGTGCCAAAACCGCGCTCGTCCGGCAGCCCCTGATAATCTGGCGACCCCACCGGGTCGGGATTACTCAGACCAAAGGCGCCGAAGATCTGATCAGCCGTCAACTCGCCACCAGAGGAAAACTCGATGCGGTCGATGGCGTGATCGCCCCCTTTGAAGAAGTCACGCAGGGTGACCTGATCACTACCGCCACTCACCTGCAACACCAGATTGTCACCGGACTTCTGCAGGCCACTGGCCACGTCGTTGAAACCGATGTCTTCGAAACGCAGTACATCAAGGCCTCCCCCTGTGTTGTCGATCACATCCTGGCCATCCCCGGCGTTGAAAACATAGAGGTCGTCACCGCGTCCGCCAATCAGCTGATCGTCGCCACTGCCACCACTCAGGATATCTGCGCCGTTGCCGCCCTCCAGATGGTCATCTCCGCTGGCGCCGCTCAACTGGTCATTGCCGTTGAAACCACGGATCAGGTCGGCTTCTGCTCCCCCATCGAGGGCCGCATCGTCGCCAGCACTGCCATCCAATGTCTGCGCATAGCCTTCCTGCGGGGCCGGCACTGGCAGGCCGAAGGCACCGAATATCTGCTCCGCAGTCAACTGGCCGCCGCTTTCAAATTCGATGGTCTCGACCAGTGCATCGCCGCCGAGGAAGAAATCCTTCAATGTCACCTGGTCGGTACCACCGCCCACCCGCAGTACCAGGTCATCTCCGGACTTGAGCAGGCCGGAGGCTACCTGGTTGAAGGTGATGCCTGCAGCAAATTTGAGCGTGTCCGTTCCAGAAGATTCTTCGATCAGGTCCTGCCCGCCGGTAAAGACGTAGACATCGTCGCCCTCGCCACCGAGCAGGCGGTCGTTGCCAGCGCCGCCGGACAAGGTATCGTTGCCGGAACCTGCCACCAGAGTGTCACTGGCGGCCGTACCGTTAATGGTATCGTCTCCGCCCAGACCAGGTTCCGGTGCCGGTTCGCTGTCACCACCGGAACCTTCATCACCCTCACCATCGCCTGGGTCGGTCTCGCCACCGCCGTTGTCGCCGCCTCCGCTGCCATCGGGCATCGGCGTCAGCAGTGCATCCAGGTCGGCTGCCGGGATCGAATAGCCACCGTCATCGGGCTGGATATAAGTGATGGCGTAGTCGCCACCGAGGAAGTGGTCGGTAACACGCACCTGCTGTTGCAGATCGCCGTCAACCAATATCACCAGATCATCGCCGTCACGGTGATAACTGAGGCGGGAGCGCTCCAGTCCATCGACGAAGAAAACGCCATCCGTACCGCCGCCGCTGTTGTCGATCACGTCCACGCCATGACCGGCCGCGTAGTAGTAATCATCGTCACCGGCGCCACCGAACAGCTGGTCGTCGCCATCCCCTCCGCTGAGGACATCGTTGCCGGCGCCGCCAACAATCACATCATTGCCGGTGCCGACACCGCCGCCGTTGCCTCCATACAATCTATCAGCGCCATCGCCGCCTTCGAGACGATCGTCACCGCCCATGCCGAAGACCGTATCGTCACCGCCCAGCCCCTCAATCAGGTCACTACCGGCGCTACCCACCAGTTGTTCTCCGTCGGTAGTACCGGTGATTACGCTATCGTACTCGCCGGTCTGCCCACCTTCGACACGCTGATTGATCTCCTGAGTGGAAATCATAAATCCACCATCCGGTTGTACCCAGTCGATAGCAAAATCTCCGCCGAGGAAATGATCGCGGACACGCACGCTATCGCTACTGCCGTCATCCACCAGGATCAGCAGATCGTCACCATCGCGGCTAAAAGTCAACCGCTCTTCGGTGAGGCCACCGGCGAAGAGCACACCGTCAAAGCCACCGTCGCCGTTAAGGATCTCGTCGTGGCCATCACCGGCGCCGAAGACATACTTGTCGTCACCGGTGCCGCCGCTCAACTGGTCGTCACCAACGCCACCACTGAGTTGGTCGTTGCCGCTTCCGCCGAGCAGTGTGTCGTTGCCTGCACCCGCCTCGAAGTAGTCGTCGTCTGCACCGCCGTCCAGGTGATCGTCCCCGTCACCGCCGAACAACTTGTCCTCACCATCCTGACCGAACAACTGATCGGACCCGGTGCCGCCCTGCAGGGTGTCACCGCCCAGACCACCCACGAGATAGTCGTCACCGCTACGGCCCACCAGGTTGTCAATGCCATCGCCACCGAACAGGCGATCATCGCCCTCTTCGCCGTCCAGGTAATCGTCGCCGGCCTCACCGTAGATCTCGTCGTTGCCGGTACGCCCCCACACCTTGTCGTCGCCGTCGCCCGCGTGAACCTCCTCGTTCAGGTCGCGGTAACCCAGCAGCGTTTCCGCCGCGTCGGTTCCCATCGTCACGGTGCGCGCCTCCACATCCGCAGCGGTGAGCAGAGTGCCGCCGGCAAATTCGAAGCGGTTTACCTTGTAGTGGTCGGTCGGCTCCTGGAACCAGTTGCGGATGGTGATCGCATCAGCGCCGTTGCTGTGCTCAATCTGCAGGTCGTCGCCGGTGCGGATAAATTGCAGGTCCCCTACATCAATGCCCGGACCAAATTGCAGGGTATCCATGGATGGATCGACATTGCCGTAAGCCTCGCCGTCGCGGCGCTCGATCAGCGTGTCGCGGCCGTCGCCGAGATTGAACTGGTAAATATCGTCACCGAAGGAGCCGTAGAGCGTGTCGTCGCCGGTACCGCCGGCTAGGGTGCTGGCGCTGCCGGACCAAGTGCCAGTATCCGCAATCAGAGTATCGTCACCGGCACCGCCAATTAGGATATCGGAGCCAAGGCCTCGCAGCTCGTCGTTGCCGTCTCCGCCATCCAGGGTTCCGATACCCTCCAGAAGATCGTCACCCGCGCCGCCGGAAAGTAGGCCTGATCCGTAAAGCTGATCGTTGTCATCGCCGCCATGCAATGTTCCGGCGCCCCACAACACGTCATCGCCCGCGCCACCTAAAAGCTGGCCATTTCCGTACAGCTCGTCACTTCCATCACCGCCGGACAACAGATCCTCACCTCCGTCACCATAGAGCTTGTCGTTGCCGGCATCTCCGTTGAGGGTGTCCTTCCCTGCACCTCCCCGAAGAAGGTCGTCGCCACCGCCACCCGAGAGCGTATCGTCACCACTTCCTCCGTGCAGAGTGTCGAGACCGTCGCCACCATCGACCGTGTCATTGCCATCAGCAGCCTGGACAAAATCGTCGCCCGCACCCGCAATAATTGCGTCATCGTCAGCGTGACCGTATATGGAATCGTCCTGCCCAGAGCCTTCCAACGCCTTCAGTTTGATCGCTTCGTAATTCCAGATAGAGCCATCCTGGAACTCAAACTGCTCGATTGCGGTCTTCCCCGCCATGCCGGCCTGATCGGAAAACTGCCCCTGCACACGCAGTTCGTCTCCGGTAACCAGATTGGTCACAACCAGATCGAATCCATCACGGCGTAACTGCAAATCGGCAGGCTCAACATCGGAGAAATACACGCTGTCGCTGCCAGCGGTGTCTGTGATCAAATCCTCGCCCCACCCTGTGCTGAATTGATACCGGTCACTACCCTCACCGCCTTCGAGCCGGTCATTCCCGGTACCGCCTTCGAGCAGGTCGTCTCCATCGCCTGCAAATAAGGTGTCATTGCCATCGCCACCCTGCAGATGATCATTACCAGCGCCCGCAAACACAGTATCGTCGCCGCCCAGCGCTTCAATGGAGTCGTCGCTGGAATACGCGCGGATCAGATCCGCCGCTCCCGTGCCTTCGAGAGTGAGCAGACGCAACTGAGCCGGGTCAATTGCAGTTGACAGCCCCGCGCCATACTCCACGCGGATACCGACTATCGGGGTCTCCTCGGGGAAGAAAGAAGTCAGGGTCAATTGATCTCCGACACTGTCCTGGAAAGTAACCTCCAGGTCGGTACCGTTGCGCCGAAACACCAGCCCGTCCAGTGAGAGATCCGATACATAGATGGTCACTACATCATCGTAAGCATCGGAAATGACGTCCTGACCATCCCCTCTGGCGAACAGGTAACGGTTGGTGCCGGTACCGCCATCGAGATGGTCATTGCCCTTACCACCCGCAAGGAGGTCGTTTCCGGCGCCGGCGGTCAGCGCGTCATCGCCGTCGCCTCCACGCAGTGTGTCATTGCCCGTATCGCCCCTCAGAAGGTCCTGCCCTGCGCCGCCGAGCAAAGTATCTTCGCCGGCGCCGCCGTATAAGCGGTCATCGCCGGCGCCGCCATTCAGGAGGTCGCTGCCTTCATCACCACGCAACTCGTCATTTCCGTCATTGCCGAAGAGCTGGTCATCACCCAGGCCGCCATCCAGGGAGTCTGATCCATCGCCACCAGACAGCGTATCTTCACCCGCGTACCCAAACAGTTGATCATCTCCCGCAAGCCCATCAAGGGTATCGTTGGAGCCATATCCTTTGATCACGTCGCTGTCATCGCTGGCCTGCAACACCAGAGACTTGACATCTTCGATACCCCACACGGTACCGTCATCAAATAAGATCTCATCAACCGCAGTACCATCTGCCGCCTCGCTTCGGAAGTAGTTGGCCAAGCGAATACTGTCGTTGGTTGAAGTCTGGATCAACAGATCGTCACCGAGACGCTCTAAGTCCACCGCACTCGGGACGATGCCTTGGCCAAAGACCACACGATCGCGCTTGCCCTCCGCTTCGGCGGCATTGTCGATCACGTCGTTGCCATGTCCCGCGTCAAACTGGTAGACGTCGCTACCTCGTCCACCAATCAATCTGTCGTCACCGATTCCACCTGTGATTAGATCGTCGCCGTCATCACCCATCAGCACATCATCGCCAGCACCGCCGGAAATCTGGTCATTCCCTGCCAAGCCATGAACAGAGTCACTGCCCGCCAACCCGTCGATGGTATCTCCCGAAGCCGAGCCAAACACTAAATCGTCGTTTTCAGTAAGCGAGGATTGGACCAGTAGTTCCAGGATTTCCGACTGACCTAGTGAGCTTCCGTCGGCAAAACGGATCAATTCAACGGCACCGAAGTCCAGCGTGCCGTCAAAGTCAAAGAAGTTGTCAATACGCAACGAACCGGCATCGCCGCCGTCCTGGTTCTTTACATGAACCCAGACACTGGTCGTGTTTCGGGAAAACTCCAAGCTGTCTTTAGTAATTCCTTCACCGAAAACCAGCTGATCCATGCCTCCCCGGTCGAGAATGACATCGTCACCATGCCCGGATGCGAAGTGGTAACTATCGCCACTTCCGTATCCGTACAGCTGATCATCGCCGTCGAGGCCGTAAAAAATAGTGCCTGTACGGGTGCCGTTTAGGGAATCACCTTCTGATGTACCGATGACCGAAGAGAAGTCGAAGAAAGGTGCCAAGTCGACACTGGATGCCGCGATGGCCTGAAATGCCGCATCACGCTTGTCACGATAACTGGGAGAATAGGTCCCCAGATCCGTCAGCACAGTTATCACACCAGAAATGCGTTCAGCCTCACCACTGGCAAGCAAAGTCTCCAAGCGCCCTTGGAGTTGGTCCCACGCCACAGTGATGCCGTGGGCGTCCGAGCCGAAAGCCGACTGAATGATGTCCAGCTCCTCGGCATATTCAGTCTGTGCCAGGATCTGTGCAGCGGTGAATCGCTTGAATTCCTCGTATTCGGCGATGAGCAGGGGCGCCGCCTGGCCATGGGGGTTGGGGTCCCGCTCACCCCAGCACCAGGTCCCCATATAAGGTCGGCCAACAAGATTTTCCAGCGTTACCAACTGCCGCGCATCCATCACGTGCCCGTAGATCTTGCTAGGATCGCGGCTGTAGGGGTCCACATCCGCAGCGCCGGCCCAGCGGTAAATCAGATCGTCCAGCAGCGCATCGCGAGCCGAATCATCGGCGGCAGACACATAGTCGGCGAGCAGATTCTTCAGATCGGGATCGAGGGTCATCGCCTGGCGCAGGTCGTGAACCTTGCCGAATCCCTTGGCGCTCGGCAGAAACAGCACGTCGGGTGTGAGTTCAATATCGCCACTGTTAACCCGGCGGCTGGCGTCCACCTTGAACCACACGTCGGCGGCAGTGGAGGCGGTGCCGTCGCTCAGCATCACAGTGGCCACCTGCCGGTGCTCGTGGCCGTGGGCGTCCACCTGGTCAGAATCACTATAGCCGGTGCTGATAGACACTACCCCGCTATCGGTAAGGCTTTGTAGCTCTCCTGCATCGCTGATACCGTTGCCGTTGAGGTCGCGCCAGACCTGCAGTGTGCTGAATGCGCTATCCTGTGCATCGACTACACCATCCCCATTAGAGTCGTACTCCGCCAGCGCCTGGAAGCCGTGCTCGGCCGCCTCTCCACTGCTCAGAATACTGTGGTTTCCAAACAGCTCCGCGCCGCTGCTGATGCGGCCGTTGCCGTCCCGGTCATGTACCAGCAGACCATCGTCAGCCCCTACCCAACCGGATAGCTCACTCAGGCCATCACCATTCAGGTCAAAATAGCTTGCGCCCACTGCAAGCGTCTCGATACCGTCGCCGTCGAGATCAATTACTATGGGAGAGGTACGGTTTTCCGCGTCATCGGTTTCCGGAGACTCGTCTTCCTCCTCTTCTTCATCACTCAGCACGATATTCAGGGAGCTTTGATCTTTGCTGTAATTGTGTATGGTAAGGCCGTCGTTGATGGTCAGTGTTGATCCACTCAGAACATAGACATTGCCGCGGCTATCCCGGTACTCATTTTCCGGGTCATCTTCTTCCCGGGTGCCCCCAGCCAGCAAACTACCATCGAGATATACACTTCCCTTGCCATCATCATCAGTGATCTCGTCCTCACTGTCGGCGGCATAGATGTCATTGCCGCTCCCTCCGTAGAGGTAATCTGCTCCCTCTTCTCCATCCAAAATATCGTTACCATCTCCCCCTTTCAGGGTATCTGAACCATTGCCGCCATTAAGTTGATCCGTGCCACCATCACCATAAAGCTCATCATCATTCTCCCCTCCGAAAATCTTGTCATCCCCGGAGCCTCCATAGATAATGTCCTGGCCTTCGAGACCATAGATTTCATCTGTACCCTCTTCTCCTTGCAAGGTATTGTCACCACTATTCCCGTGAATGATATTGTCTAGGGAATTTCCGGTACCATCTATGTTGTCGCTACCAGTTAGCTCAAGCTCTTCCACGTTTTCGGAAAGCGTGTAGGTGATACTCGTCTGGACCCGGTCCGTACCTTCATTTTGGTTTTCGATTACTTGATCATCTTCATGGTCAACGACATAGATATCGTCATCCAGGCCTCCAACCATTTTATCGGCGCCATCCCCCCCATCTAGAGAATCGTTGCCAGCGCCGCCGATAAGCTCGTCATTTTCGAAGGAAGTCCCGTAGATTATGTCGTCACCACCGCCCCCAATGGCAACTGCTCCCTTGTAGGGTAGAATCTCAGTAAAGTTTCTCAGGTCCAACGGATTTACAATGCCGTTATTGTCTGGGCCCTTTCCGTCGTAAACAACGAATCGCCCTTCACTATCCTCATAGGTGATAATGTCATTCGAAACCAAATCCGATAGAACTCCGGAAAACAGTCCCACGAAATGTGGAAGATTAGCAGCAATATAGGCTTTGCTAGCCTGCTCTTCTGCCCATGTCTTAGTATTCAGCAAATCCAGCCCCGTATAATCATCACTGGCAAGGTTCTGCTTACTAGAGACCGAGCCGGTGAATACTATAGGAACCTGCCTGCCGATTCCGGAAGGATCAATCTGATCTTCTGTTAGGTAATTCGTAATTCCCGCAAGGAAACCACCACCTTCATAATCAAAATTATCATTTACAGGCTCCACACAGATATCGACAATCTCCCTGAAGCCGTTTGGATGGACAACAAACTGCGCACCGTCATTAATTTTGAATTCAGTCGAGCCGAATACGTATGCTCGCTCCGCGTAGTCGCTATCAGTAACGCCACTGTAATATTGACTTACAGACAAAGTGCTATTTGGGTCTAGCCCATAAGCTAAAAGCAGGTCTTTAGTGGAGTACGTTCCAGGAGCTAATCTATTTCCATCCCCCAAATACTTTGCATCAAAATTACCCAAGAAATTTCTGACGAAATTAAACCGCTCAACGCCGGCGAACCTACCACCCCCCGTCGTCATATATTCGTCCATATCTACCTCAATCGGATCGCCCAATTGGCCTTCAGGGCGAATCAGCGCCTCTTCCTTGAGGTTCGCCGGCGGCGCATCCTGATTGAATAGGTACCTGGAAACCACTTGGTCGATTGTTGGCATAGCCATAAATACTCTCCTTACATCCATTTAACAAAATCCAAACTCAAAGCATTTTCAACCTTCTCTGTCATAACATCCCCACAAGTGGATACAGAGACAGCACGACTATGAACTGCAATACCCCGATTAAATGCTTCAAAAGTACCCTCGTAAGCTTCCCGCTTATCTTCCATATATTCCTGAGTGGTTCGTTTATAAAGCCTATTATCACAACACCCTTTCTGTATGATTAAGCTTTCTGCAGAATAAAAATTCTCCCCGAAACCAAGGTATCCTTAATCCTGATCTTGATATCATGCTTTTTCAACACACATTATTTGAATGTCACATAACTTGTACTCCTTTTACCGGCGACGCATCCTGATTGAACAGATACCTGGAAACCACTTGCTCGATTGTTGTCATAGCCATCGTCTACTCTCCTTGCAGCGATCTAACCAATTTAAATACAAAAATCTTTCAAACTACCATTAATAACTAATTATTGGAGTATCCCCAACGAATCCACTTGGTGATGTTTAGCCTGGGGCCCATTCCTCTTTCACCTTTCCTAGTCAAAACATCACCACAGTTTGACACCGCAATAATGTCCTTGCCACGCATTTTCTGTTTATCTATATTTTTTAATGTCCACAGATATGCATCAACAGAATCTTTCCTATATACCTCACTCTCTCTATAATAGGTCCTGTTATCACAACAATCCTTACTTATAAAGACTCTATACAGACCATAATAATGATTGCCAAATCCAGAATATCGATCAAGAAAACCAATATCAAAGGACTTTAACAACCAATTACTCTCCTTAATCTTCTCAGCACTTTCTGAAAAAAAAATCGCGGCCAACTCATCCTTATAATCAAAATATGTGAATAATGTAAACTTTTCTGGCACTAAGGAAACATCAAATGAATCTTTTTCTGGAGCTACTATCTCAATAGAAAAGTTTCCCTCAAAAGATTTTTCATTATTAAGTGATTCTTTTGCAATTCTTTTTAACTCTTCTGTAGTTATATCCGGGCCAATGCCAACCTGCCACCCTCGATCAGTTTCTCTTAGTCGCTTGTTGGCAGCCTTGACATCTGTAAGTACCAGGCTCCGCAGCATAGCCTTCCGCAACTCATCATCACTTAGAACCCTGCCTTCTGCCGGGCAGATTCCTGCATCGACCTGCGACAATCTCCAAGAGATATGGAAATAAATAGCAATTAGAGAGAGAACCACAATAGATATAAGAAAATAAAGCAACTTTCTTTTATAGATTTGCACTTGCGCCCCTACCTTTATCTTTCTTTCATGCTATCTTTCTTGTACCTGAGCAACGGCGATAGAAAAAATTCAATTATCCGCCTCTGCCCGGTTTTCACTTCAGCCATTACCGACATGCCCGGCGATAACCGTACGTGCTTACCCGCTATCGAAAGACCATCCTGCTTCAACCTCAAACGCGCCTTATAAATAAGTCCGAGCTGTTCATCCTGCACGGCATCATCGGAAAGATTGATAAGCTCTGCATCAATGACGCCATACTTGGTAAAGTTGAAAGTATCGATCTTGACTTCCGCCGTCTGACCTTCCTGCACGAAGCCGATATCCTTGTTGAGGATAAAGGCCTCCACCTCCATCTCACCCTGCTCGGGCACAATCAACATCAGCTCCTGGGCCGGTGTAACCACACCGCCGATGGTATGGACCGCCAGTTGCTGAACGGTGCCATCTATAGGCGCCTTGATATGGTATTGCCTGCTGCGCTGCTCGGCCTTGGTCTTTTCCTCCCTCAGTGAGGATTCCCGAGTCTGTGCTTCCTGCAACTGCTGCAGGGTGCTTTTATACTGCTGGTGAACCAGGGCATCCTGTTGTGCCCGGTTGGCCGCCAGGGAAGCCTCCAGCTGTTGTAGCTGCGCTTGCTGTATGCCGATATCCTGCTCGACTTCTATCTGGCTCTGCTTGACCTCGAGATAATCCATGCGCGGGCCGAGATTTTTCCGCTGCATCACTTCATAGGCGCTCACCCGCTCATTCAACACCTCCAGCAGGCGCCGGCTCTTGGTTACCTCGGCCTCTGTCATCCGGTACTCAGCCTGCAGTCGGGCCGCCTCTCTCTCCAGGGCATTGAGATTGGCCGTAATCTCCGCGGCTTCCTGCCGCAGCAGTGCCTCGTATTTTGCGAGATAGGAGGCAAACTCCGGGTTGTCATTTTTTAGCACCGGCAACTGTAAGCGACCATTCGCAAACCAATCGGCCAACGCCTGCAGGCGGTGTCGTTGCAACGCCGTATCACGCCACTCCTGCTGCAGACGGCGCACATCGGCCTCGGTGATGGAGGTATCCAGGGTGATCAGCGGATCGCCCGCGGTAACCCGCCCCCCTTCATGTACATGGATCGCCGCTACCGCGGCGGTTTCCAGCGGCTGGATGGTCTTTACCCGCTCGCTGGGGATCACCTTGCCCTGCGCGGTAGCGACGATATCGATACGGCCGAAGCACGCCCACAACAGGGCGATCACAAATAGCGCAGCGATCGCCCAAAGGATTGCTCTCCCAAGGGGAGAGGGTGGGGTCTGCTCGATCTCAATTGCGGCAGGGCGGAAACTGTGGATATCCCCATCCGTCAGTACTGCCTGCTTTTCCGAGGCCAAAGCCGGGAGTTTCACGACTGCTGCCTCCCCGCACCGCTATCGATGGATACCGTCTTCAAAACCGGCGTATGATTTTGATAGCTGTGCAACCGTGCGTAGTAGCCCTCCTGCTCCAGCAATGCGTCGTGCGGGCCACTCTCGACAATGCGACCCTTGTCCACCACCAGTATGCGATCCGCATGGCGTACGGTAGAGAGGCGGTGGGCGATAATAAATACTGTGCGGTCCCGGCATATATGGCGCATGTTCTCCTGGATAATCCGTTCGGATTCATAGTCCAAGGCACTGGTGGCCTCGTCGAAGATCAGAATGCGCGGGTTGGTGATCAGGGCCCGGGCAATCGCTATGCGCTGCCGCTGCCCGCCGGAGAGGGAGGCCCCCTGCTCGCCCACCAATGTGTCGTAGCCTTCCGAGAGCTCGACGATAAAATCGTGGGCGCCGGCGAGCCTGGCCGCCTGGACCACCCGCTCCATTGGCAGGCTGGGGTCAACCAGGGCGATATTGTCCTTGACCGATTGGTTGAACAGCCGGTTTTCCTGCAGCACTACACCCACCTGGCGGCGCAGCCAGGCCGGCTCCATCTGCGCCAGGTCTATGCCATCCACCAGTACGCGGCCAGATTCCGGTAAATAGAGGCGCTGAACCAGCTTGGTCAGGGTGCTCTTCCCCGACCCGGAGCGGCCGACAATGCCCACCACCTCCCCGGATTTCACCTCCAGCGAAAGCTCGCGCAGGATATGGGGCTGATCCGGCCCATAGCGAAAGGAGACATTGTCAAAGGTCACCCTGCCCCGCACCTTCGGCAAGGTGGTGCGATTGGGGTTATGGCCTGGCTCGGTCGGCGTGTTGAGGATATCCCCCAGGCGCTCTATGGAGATTCCCGCCTGCTGGAAGTCCTGCCAGAGCTGCACCAGTTTGAGAATGGGGCCGCTGACCCGGCCGGCGATCATATTGAAGGCGATCAGCTGGCCGATGCTCAGGTCATTGCGCATCACCAGGGTTGCACCCACCCATAAGATCAGCACTGTGACCACTTTATTGATCAGTTGCGCCACCTGGCCCGCGATATTGCCCAGATTATTGGCCTTGAAGGACGCGGCCACATAGCCCGCCAGGTTCTCCTCCCAGCGGCGTTGCATCTGAGGCTCCACCGCCATGGCCTTTACGGTTTCGATACCCGCAATGGACTCGGTAAGGAAGGCCTGGTTTTCCGCTCCGCGCTTGAACTTTTCGTCCAACCTGCGGCGCAGGATGGGTGTAATGTAGACCGAGAGAGCTACATAGAAGGGGATGGAGCCCAAAACAATCCAGGTCAGCGTAGGACTGTAAAAGTACATCACCGCAAAGAACACGATGGTAAAGAACAGATCGATAAGCAGGGTGAGCGCCGAGCTAGTAATAAAATTTCGAATCGTATCCAGCTCCCGCACACGCGCCACCGTATTGCCCACCTGGCGGGTGAGGAAATAGGCAACGGGCAAACGAGTCAGGTGGTGGTAGAGCTTGGCTCCCAGGGTGACATCCACCCTATTGGTGGTGTGGGTAAACAGGTAGTTGCGCAGTCCGTTCAGCAACACATCGAAAACAGAGATCACGATAAGACCGAACGCCAGCACATCAAGGGTGGTCAGGCCCTTGTGCACCAGCACCTTGTCGATCATTACCTGAAAAAACAGCGGTGTAATCAGTGCAAACAGCTGGATAAAAAAGGAAGCGAGAATAACGTCCCGCAATAGATGCTTGTACTTGAGGATTGCAGGGATAAACCAGCTGATATCAAACTTGCCGGTTATTCCCGGCAGGATGGAGCGCTTTGCGATCAGTACTAAACGACCGCTCCAGCGAGAGAGGAACGCATCTTTGGAAAGGGTTTCCGGGCCTTTGCCGGACGGCCCCTGAATAAGGACTTTATCCTCCGCCACCCGAGCAAGAACAACAAAGGAGCCATCATCGAGTTCAGCAATGGCGGGCAGGGCAAGGCGGGACAGTTTGTCCCAATCTGCGGAAAAACCCCGGGCTTTCAGGAGCAGATGCCGCGCAGCACGAATGATCTCGGATTCGCGAAACTGCTGTTCGCTGGAAGCGAACTGGTGACGGAGCTGATCGGGGTCAGCGGCAACCTGGTGAAAGCGCGCCAGTATTACCAGCGCGGAAATACCGGAGTCCAAACTCCCTTTGGTACTAGTAGTACTCATCCCTATGAACTACCTTCTAAAACTACTATTTCTATCGGACGGTCAACACAGCCGTGACCGAACTTCAATATCCTTTCCATTTTGCTCACGATAAGTTTGTGACCAAAGTGGCGGGTAGAGTATCAACGAAAAGAAAAGGGAATAAAAGGGAATAAATGGGAATCAAAGAGTAATCTGCAGAAAAAACCGGTAGCAAAATCCGAGCGCCGGGTTGCAATACTCTTTGCAGGGTTTAAAAGCAGGAGCAGTAATCGCCAGGGATGGCTTGAGTGCAGGTTTTACAGGAGCGAGTATCTGCCCGGCCGCGATCAGAATCCAGGAACCGTCCCAGATACTGACCCCGGCTACGGACCGCTCCTACAGGGGAGCCGGCTTTCAGGCGTTACAGCTTACCCAGCAGGATCAGCAGTACACGACGCAGAGGTTCTGCGGCGCCCCACAGCAGCTGGTCGCCCACGGTGAAGGCATTCAAGTATTCACCACCCATGCTCAGCTTGCGCAGACGGCCCACCGGGATATCCAGCTTGCCGGTAACGGCAGTCGGGGTCAGCTCTTTCAGGGTTACTTCGCGGTCGTTCGGCACAACCTTCACCCAGTCGTTGGCGGAACCGATCAGCTTTTCGATCTCCTCCATCGGCAGATCTTTTTTCAGCTTCACAGTGAACGCCTGGCTGTGACAGCGCATCGCACCGATACGTACGCACGTACCATCCACCGGCACATCAGTTTCGGTGGCCAGAATCTTGTTGGCTTCCACCTGCGCCTTCCACTCTTCGCGGCTCTGGCCGGATTCCAGCTGGGTATCGATCCACGGCAGCAGGCTGCCCGCCAGCGGCTCGCCGAACTGCGCGGTGGGGAAATCACCGCTGCGCATGGTTTCTGCTACCTTGCGATCAATTTCCAGAATCGCGCTGGCCGGATCTGCCAGTTCGGACGCCACACCGTCACGGATGCTGCCCATCTGGGAGATCAGCTCGCGCATGTGCTTGGCACCGGAGCCACTGGCCGCCTGGTAAGTCTGTGCGGTTACCCACTCAACGAGGCCTTCCTTGAACAGGCCGCCCAGGCCCATCAACATCAGGCTCACGGTGCAGTTACCGCCGATGTAATTTTTCACACCGGACTCGATGCCGCGATCGATCACGTCGCGGTTCACCGGGTCCAGCACGATGATGGCATCATCGTCCATGCGCAGGCTGGAGGCCGCATCGATCCAGTAGCCATTCCAACCTTTTTCGCGCAGCTTCGCGAAAACTTCTTTGGTGTAGTCACCGCCCTGACAGCTGACAACCGCATCCAGCTCCGCCAGTGCGTCCAGGTCGTAGGCGTCTTTCAGGGGCGCAACTTCTTTGCCAATCTCAGGCGCTTTACCACCCGCGTTGGAAGTGGAGAAAAATACCGGCTCGGCGATATGCGCGAAATCGCTTTCTTCCAGCATGCGGCCCATCAAAACGGAGCCGACCATACCGCGCCAACCTACGAATCCTACCTTGTTCATTTCATTACCCTGTTAAATCTGTGAGTTTCTGGATCCCGACCCGTGTCGGGGGAACGAGTGACAACTGCGGACCTATCAGAAAGCGGCCACCACTGCTGCGCCCATTTCCGCGGTGGAGACTTTCTTCGAGCCTTCGGTATAAATATCCGCGGTACGCAGTCCCTGATCCAGTACCTTGCTCACTGCCGCTTCGATCGCTGCTGCGGCCTCGCCCATATCGAGGGAGTAGCGCAGCATCATCGCGGCAGACAAAATGGTGGCCAGCGGATTGGCGACGCCCTGCCCTGCGATATCCGGCGCGCTGCCGTGACAGGGTTCGTAAAGGCCAAAACCGCTTTCGTTCATGGAAGCCGAAGGCAACATACCAATGGAGCCGGTCAGCATGGCGGCGGCATCGGACAGAATGTCGCCAAACATATTGCCGGTCACCATCACATCGAACTGCTTGGGTGCACGCACCAGCTGCATGGCCGCGTTGTCGACGTACATATGTGACAGCTCCACATCCGGATACTCCGGCGCCAGGCGGTCCAGCACTTCGCGCCACAGTACGGTCACATCCAGTACATTGGCTTTATCGACGGAGCACAACTTGCCGCCGCGCTTCTGTGCCGCTTCGAACGCGGTACGGGCGATACGCTCGATTTCCGACTCTTTGTAGACGTAGGTGTTGTAGCCCTGTTTCTCACCATTCTCCAATGTTTTGATACCGCGGGGTTCTCCGAAGTAGATACCACCGGTCAATTCGCGCACGATCAGAATGTCGAGACCCGAAACCACTTCCGGCTTCAGGGAAGACGCTTCGGCCAGCTGCGGATAGAGAATGGCCGGACGCAGATTGGCGTAGAGGCCGAGTCCGCTGCGGATTTTCAGCAGGCCCTTTTCCGGACGGATGGCGCGGTCGAGAGTATCCCACTTGGGACCACCCACGGCGCCCAGCAGTACGGCGTCGCACTCGCCGGCGTTTTTCAGTTCGGCATCGGTCAGCGGTTCACCGTGGGCATCGATTGACGCCCCGCCGATCAGGCCTTCGGTAAATTCCAGGTTCAGGCCAAACTTCTCATCGGCAACTTTCAGTACCGCTACCGCCTGCTCGACAATTTCCGGGCCAATACCGTCGCCCGGGAGGATCATGATTTTTTTGCTCACTATCTCATTCCTTTTCTGGAGGCTTCGTAGCAACCAGCAATAAAGTTTTGGGGCGGCGCTGCCAAAATCGAAGCACAATTCTTGAAGCGAAGGCTTCGACGGCGATGGGCATTTGCCAGACCTTCTGCGAGAGGGACCTCGCAGAAGAGCCCCCATGGATGGGTTCACGGCGTGTCTGGCAAATGCCCATCGCCGGCGGAGCCGCCACTAAAGCTAGCTAGTGGGACCCCATACCCAAATAGTGCTATTTCACTGCATCAAACAGCCACGGCGCCTGTTCACGACGCTTGGCTTCATACGAGCGGATCGCATCCGCATCTTCCAGAGTCAGGCCGATATCATCGAGGCCGTTCAGCAGGCAGTGCTTGCGAAATTCATCCACTTCAAACCCGATGGTCTCGCCATTGGGCTTGATTACCTGCTGCTTTTCCAGATCGATGGTCAGCGCGTAGCCTTTCTCGGCGTACATCTCCTGGAACAACTGCTCGACGGTGTCCTCATCCACAACGATCGGCAACAGACCATTCTTGAAACAGTTATTGAAAAAGATGTCCGCAAAACTCGGCGCAATCACCGCGCGGAAACCGTAATCATCCAACGCCCAGGGCGCGTGCTCACGGCTGGAACCACAACCGAAATTCTTGCGCGCCAACAATACTGATGCGCCTGCATAACGCGGGTGGTTCAGCGGAAAATCCGGGTTTACGGGGCGCTGGCTGCAATCCTGCCCCGGCTGGCCTTCATCGAGATAGCGCAGCTCATCGAACAGGTTCGGGCCAAAACCGGTGCGCTTGATGGATTTCAGGAACTGCTTCGGAATAATCAGATCCGTATCCACATTGGCGCGATCCATTGGAGCGGCAATGCCTTTATGTTGGGTAAAAGCTTTCATCACGCGTCTCCTTTTTCACTCACGGCAGTCTTCTGCATTTCACGCACATCCACAAAGTGACCCGCAATCGCCGCAGCCGCCGCCATGCTCGGGCTCACCAGATGGGTACGACCACCGTAGCCCTGGCGACCTTCAAAGTTGCGGTTGGACGTGGAAGCACAGTGCTCACCGGCACCCAACTTGTCCGCATTCATCGCCAGACACATGGAGCAGGACGGCTCGCGCCATTCAAAACCCGCTGCCACAAATACCTTGTCCAGCCCCTCTTTTTCCGCCTGCACTTTTACCGACTGGGAACCGGGCACAACAAGCACCTGCTTCACACTGTCGGCCTTCTTGTGACCTTTGGCCACTGCGGCAGCAGCGCGCAGGTCCTCGATCCGGGAGTTGGTGCAGGAACCAATGAAAACGCGATCCAGGTTGATATCGGTAATCTTCTGGCCCGCTTTCAAGCCCATATATTCCAGTGCGCGTTCGATACCGGACTTCTTGGTAGCGTCGCTTTCCGCTGCGGGATCGGGCACCGCCGCGCTCACCGCAGCAACCATTTCCGGAGAAGTGCCCCAGCTTACCTGCGGCTCGATTTCTTCCGCCTTCAGCTCAACGATTGCATCAAAATGCGCGCCGTCGTCGGAATGCAGACGGCTCCAGTTTTCCACCGCCATATCCCACTGCGCCCCCTTGGGTGCATAGGGCTTGCCTTTCACATAGTCCAACGTCACCTGATCCACCGCTACCATGCCCGCGCGCGCGCCGGCTTCGATGGCCATATTGCAGATCGTCATACGACCTTCCATGGACAGACTGCGGATTGCAGAACCGCCAAACTCAATCGCGTAACCGGTACCGCCAGCAGTACCGATCTTGCCGATTATCGCCAGCACCACGTCTTTTGCGGTAACGCCCGGACCGAGCTCACCGTCCACGCGCACCAGCATGTTCTTCATCTTCTTCTGGATCAGACACTGGGTGGCCATCACATGCTCCACCTCAGAAGTACCGATCCCGTGCGCCAGCGCACCCAGCGCACCGTGGGTGGAAGTATGTGAGTCACCACACACCACCGTCATCCCCGGCAGCGTCGCCCCGGTCTCCGGACCGATCACATGCACAATGCCTTGGCCCGGGTCATTGATACCGAACTCGACAATACCGAACTCGGTACAGTTCTCATCCAGTGTCTGCACCTGAATGCGGGACACCTCATCCTGGATCCCGGCAATGCCACCGGAACGCTCCGCGGCATCGGACGGCACATTGTGGTCCGGAGTGGCGACCACAGAATCCGTCCGCCACGGCTTGCGGCCGGCCAGGCGTAGCCCCTCGAAGGCCTGGGGCGAGGTCACTTCGTGAATCAGGTGGCGATCGATATAAATCAGTGCAGTGCCGTCATCGCGGCTTTTGACCAAGTGGTCTTCCCAGAGCTTGTCGTAAAGCGTCTGTTTATTGTGCGCTTGCTGGCCCATTAGCCCCATCTCCTCTATGGATAACATGCTGGAGTCTATGGATGTGATTGAATAACATCAATTTATATTTATTATATGGCGCATTCGGTTTTGGAATACCAAATACTGCGATGCGAAGGAGTCAGCTGCGGGGGCGGCTTTGCGAGACCGTCTGCGGCCAGGACGGCCGTAGCCGAGCCCCCAGGGATGGGTTTACGGCGTGTCTCGCAAAGCCGCCCCCGCAGCTGACGCCGCCACATAACCAGACCCGAAGCCCCCTGAACCCCACTAGTGGCAGCGCCGCCACCGAGACGCAAAAAGTATGGAAATCCAGTGGTTAAAAGCTTTTCTCGCCATTTCAGAACAGGGCTCCGTGTCTGAAGCGGCAGAACAGCTGCACCTGACCCAGCCCGCGGTCAGCAAACGCCTCGCGTCCCTCGAACAGCAACTGGGCACCCCCCTGTTCGACCGCATCGGCCGCAAACTGCAACTCACCAACGCCGGCAAAGCCCTGCTCCCCCGCGCCCGCCACATCCTCAACTAAGTGAGCGACGCCGAACACGAACTCAGAAGCATCGGCGAAACCATCGGCGGCAGCCTGCGCATCGCCACCAGCCACCACGTCGGCCTGCACCACCTGCCCCCGGTCCTGCGCGACTTCAGCAACCGCTACCCCGACGTCTCCCTCGACATCGACTTCCTGGACTCAGAACAGGCCTACGAAGCACTCATGGCCGGCGAATACGAACTCGCCGTCGTCACCCTCGCCCTCAAGGACTACCCCAGCCTCAACGCCCAGATCATCTGGCCCGACCCCTGCGTCGTCGTCGCCGCCCCGGACCACCCCCTGGCACAGATGCCCGAACTGGATTTGCCCGCACTGGCCAAATACCCCGCGATCCTGCCCGACCTCAACACCTACACCGGCCGGCTGATCAAACGCGAGTTCGACGCCCACAACCTCAAACTCACCGCCAAACTGGCCACCAACTTTTTAGAGACCATCAAAATGATGGCCGGCGTCGGCCTCGGCTGGAGCGTACTGCCGCAGACCCTGGTGGACGACTCCCTGGCAGAGCTGCCCGTACCGCAGCTGCGGGTCGTGCGCAACCTCGGCATCATCTATCACCGCAACCGCACCCTCAGTAACGCCGCCAATGCCCTGCAGCAGTTGCTGGTCAAGGAAGCGCGGGGGCTCTGAGCCCGATTCCCCGGACTTCCTTTCGATAGCAAAATCTCAAAATCGCCAACTGTTCAGAGAAAGTTCAAAAAAAACCTGTAAACTCCGCCGCAAAATCAAAAGGGAGCGA
This sequence comes from Microbulbifer celer, assembly GCF_020991125.1. NCBI lineage: Bacteria > Pseudomonadati > Pseudomonadota > Gammaproteobacteria > Cellvibrionales > Microbulbiferaceae > Microbulbifer > Microbulbifer celer. The sequence goes on along the minus strand of NZ_CP087715.1, from coordinate 1,075,809 downwards.
CTCCAATGAAAAAAGTGACTCTGGCACTCTGTGCCGTTCTGGCGTCTGCTGGCGCCAGCGCTGACACCATCCTCGGCTTTGATGCTACCGCGGGGGCATGGAAACAGGACTACAGCGGTGACCTGAACAATTTGCTCGATGGCGATTATCTGAAGGATGGCAACAACACCTTCCTGCAGGCTGCGCTTGAACACCCGATCCCGCTGGTGCCCAACGTCCTGATCTCTCACACCCAGATTGAATCCAACTTTGACGGGATCAATAGCGATCTGGACCTGAGCCACACCGACGCCACCCTGTATTACGAAATTCTGGACAACTGGGTAAACCTCGACCTCGGCCTGACCGCGCGACGCTTCAATGGCTCTCTGGAGGTTTTGGGTATGGACAGCGAAACTACCACCGCAGATTTCGCCGGCACCGTCCCCATGGTTTACGGCCTGGCTCGCTTCGACCTGCCATTTACCGGCTGGTCCATCATTGCCCAGGGCAATGGTATTGAATATGACGGCGACAAGATCACCGACCTGACCGCCAAAGTCCGCTGGGACTTCGTTCCCGCGCTGGATTTCGCGCTGGAAGCCGGTTACCGCACCATGTCCATCGACGCGCCCGAGCTGGATGAGCTGGAGCCGAACCTGGAAATCAAAGGCCCCTACCTGGGCCTGAACCTGCACCTGTAATCAACGGATTACACACAGGCACAAAAAAGGCGGAGCGTTGTTGGCGCTCCGCCTTTTTTTTGTCTGAACAATACCCGCAGGCTTAACCGTCGATGCCCGCAGGAATCTCAAGCCCGAAATCCACATCGCCATTCTGCGCCCGCTGACGCAGCATATGGTCGATCAGCACCAGCGCCATCATTGCCTCGGCAATCGGTGTAGCGCGGATACCCACACAGGGGTCGTGACGCCCCTTGGTCACCACCTCAATGGGGTTGCCGCTGGTATCCAGGCTCCTGCCGGGAATCCGCAGGCTGGAAGTGGGCTTCAGCGCGATATGCGCGGTCAGCTCCTGGCCACTGGAAATACCGCCGAGCACACCGCCGGCATTATTGGACTGGAAACCTTCCGGGGTAATTTCGTCCCGGTGCTCGGTGCCTTTCTGCTCCACCGAGGCAAAGCCCGCTCCGATTTCTACCCCTTTGACCGCATTGATGCTCATCAGGGCGTGAGCGAGGTCTGCGTCCAGGCGATCGAAAATGGGCTCGCCGAGCCCTGCAGGTACACCGCTGGCATGAACGGAAATGCGTGCACCGATGGAGTTGCCCTCTTTGATCAGGGCCTGCATGTATGCTTCCATCTCCGGCACTTTGTCCGCATCCGGGCAGAAGAACGGGTTCTGATCCACCTGAGACCAGTCGAGCTTGTCGACCTTGATTGGCCCCAGTTGCGACAGGTATCCGCGTACCTCGATACCTTTTTGTTTCAGCCATTTTTTGGCAATCGCGCCGGCGGCGACGCGCATGGCGGTTTCGCGGGCGGAGGAGCGGCCGCCGCCACGGTAGTCCCGCAGGCCGTATTTGGCCCAATAGGTGTAGTCGGCGTGGGCGGGGCGGATCTGTTCGGCAATATTGGCGTAGTCTTTGGAGCGCTGGTCGGTATTTTCGATCAGCAGGCCGATGGGGGTTCCGGTGGTTTTACCTTCAAACACGCCGGAGAGAATCTTGACCTGGTCGGCTTCCCGGCGCTGGGTGGTGTACCGGGAAGTACCGGGCTTGCGGCGGTCCAGTTCCTGCTGAATTTCCTCCGTGGTGATCTCCACGCCCGGAGGGCAACCATCGACGATGCAGCCTAATGCGGGGCCGTGGCTCTCGCCAAAAGTGGTAACGCAGAACAGCTTGCCAAAAGTGTTGCCCGACATATCCGGTTTTCCCTACCTCTAGTCAAATATTCGTTGAAGGGGGCGCATTATAGAGGATTCCGTGGCTGGCGGCTCGGGCAATTACTATTCGACTTTCTCCAATTTGGTTCTGGCCTGGTGGCGGTCCCGCTACCGGGCGCCCACCTCGAACATCTCACGACACGCCAGCAAATCTTCCCGGGTCAACACGAACACCCCGTGTCCGCCATCTTCCAGCTCCGGCCATACAAACGGCACCCGCGGGTAGGCTTCTTCCAGTGCCTCCCAGCTATTCCCTACCTCACACACCAGAATGCCCTCCGACTGCAGGTAGTCCGGGGCCTGCAGCAGCAAGCGACGAGTGAAGTCCAGACCGTCGTCACCGGAGCCCAGCGCCAGGCCGGGCTCTGCGCGGTACTCCGCGGGCATTTCGGCCAGGTCCCGGGCATCCACATAAGGCGGGTTGCTCACGATCAAATCGTAGCTGCAGCCTTTCAACCCCGCGAACAGGTCCGATTGCACCGCACGCACCTCATCATTCAGGTGGTGACGGTTGATATTGATCTGGGCGACTTCGATGGCGTCGGCGGAGATATCGCTGACATCCACCCGCGCACCGGGGAAAGTGTCGGCACAGGCAATGCCAATACAGCCGCTACCGCAGCATAGATCGAGGACGGCTAGGGGATCCTCCTGCAGCCAGGGCTCGAAGCGGTGGCGGATCAGCTCACCGATGGGAGAGCGCGGCACCAGCACGCGCTCGTCCACATAAAAGGGAATATCGCAGAACCAGGCCTCATGGGTGATGTAGGGCGCCGGCAGGCGTTTGTCGATGCGCTGGTCCAGTACGTTCATCACCTGGCGGCGCTCGTCCATGGTGAGGCGAGCGTTCAGGATCTCCGGTTTGCTGTCCACCGGCAGGTGCAGGGCGTGGGTGACCAGAAGGACGGCTTCGTCCCAGGCATTGTCGGTGCCGTGACCAAACCACAGGTTTTCTTCATTAAAGCGGCTCGCGCCCCAGCGCACATAGTCCAGCACGGTACACAGCTCGTGTAAATTGGACTCACGTTTCTCTATCATTGGTCTTATTCCTCAAATTTTGGCGCTTTACTCCCGCACCGCAAACGCTTAGGGTAGCGCACCCTCCGGAGTCTCCGAGACTCCACTGTGCCGCCGGGTTACCGGCTATCGACGCCCCGTCATCTCCAGTGTCTGTGTGCCTGGCGAGCTGACAACGCTATGTTAGTGCCAGAGCGCTGAATTGGTCCCGGGGTGAGACGTTGGAAGCTGATTGAAATGAACGAACATTACGCGCGAATTATCGAAGCCATTGGCGAAGACCTCGACCGTCCGGGCCTGAAAGACACGCCGCAGCGTGCCGCCAAGGCCATGCAGTACCTGACTCGCGGTTACCAGCAGACCCTGGACGAAGTCGTCAACGACGCCCTCTTCCCCTCGGACTGCAGCGAAATGGTGCTGGTGAAAGACATCGAACTCTACTCGCTGTGCGAACACCACATGCTACCGTTTATCGGCAAGGCCCACGTCGCTTATATCCCCGACGGTAAAGTACTGGGCCTGTCCAAGGTGGCACGCATTGTAGACATGTTTGCCCGCCGTTTGCAGATTCAGGAACAGCTCACCGTACAAATTGCGAAAACCCTGGAAGAAGTCACCGGTGCCGCCGGCGTTGGTGTGATCATCGAAGCCAAGCATATGTGCATGATGATGCGCGGTGTAGAAAAGCAGAACTCGGTGATGAAGACTTCCGCCATGCTCGGCTCCTTCCGCAGCCAGCAGGCTACCCGCAATGAGTTTCTGTCACTGATCCGCTAATCCCGATCCATAGATGGAGGAACGCGCTCATGCCGCACCTGGTCATTGAATACGCCCAGAAACTGGAAGAGAACCTGTCAATTCCGGCATTGGTCACCGATGCCCACCAGGCCATGAGCGCAACCGGCCTTTTCTCTGCCGACGCGATAAAAACCCGTGCGGTGCCCTACCGGAATTTTGTACTGGGCAGAAATCCCCAGGGGTCCGGAGATCAATTTATTCACGCGGAAGTACGCATTCTCGAAGGTCGCACCACGGAGCAGAAAGAAACGCTCAGTGCAGCAATTTTTAACTGCCTGTGTGAAGCCGCGCCGGAAGTGGCGGATATTTCGGTCGAGGTGCGCGGTATGGAGAAGGCCAGCTACTCAAAGCGGATTCCTTTCTGACGGCCTCCATCTGCCTCAGCCAGTCTTAGACGGGCAGCATTACGCGGTCACATCCGTCAGGAAATCCTGAAACCAGCCTGCGATCTCACCGGCGCCATCTTCCATATGCAGATGATGGCTACCGGCAAACTCCCGCACTTCAATATTCGGATGCCGCTCTGCCAACGGGCGAATACGCTCGATCATCCCCTGAATACCATCCCGCCCCAACGCCAGCCGAATCGGCATCACTGCGCGATCGAGAAATGCCTGCACCTGCGCGGCATTCAACTTGGACAGCGAGCTGGTCAGCAGCTGAGGATCATTGCTCCATATATATCCGCCCTCCACCGGTCGCACGCCCCGCGCCACAAGACGCTGGGCCGCGTCATCCGTCAGCTTGAACAGCCCGTTCTTGCGCGCCGCCACGGCCACTTCCAGTGAGCTGAAGATCTTGGGCTTGCGGTTGCGATAGCGCGCGCGCTGCTCGATGGCTTTGCGCAAGGTCTCTGGAGCTTCACTGTCTTCCGCCGGTGGCGGCACCAGGCCGTCGATCAGCGCCAGCCGCAACACGCGTTCGGGAAAGGTGGCGGCGGTGACCATGGAAATCACCGCACCGCGGGAATGGGACAGCATGGAAAAGGTCTCCCAGCCCAGGGCATCCGCCATCCCCAACACGTCCTCAATTTCGCTCCAGAGGGTGTAGTTGGCATCCTGATGGCGGTGGTAACTCTGGCCGTGTCCGGCCATATCCGCCGCTACCAGATTGATTCCGGTGAGGTGTGGTGCCAGGCGATCAAAGCTGGCGCAGTTGTCCAACCAGCCGTGTAGAGCCAGCACCGGCACGCCATCCAGATCCCCCCACTGGCGGGCGGCGATGGTATTTCCGTGGATATCGAGCTGAATTTCGCGGGGAGAATGGGGCATGAATCATTACAGCAAAGAAACTCGGCCGCCCATGTTGGCAGGCGGCGAGTGCGGCCTCAATGGCCTCAGGTGACAGCAGGTATGACCAATGGACAGGATCAGGATGGCTTGTGCTGCAACCACTCGAGCTCAGCGCAGTCCCGGGCCCAGACATCCGCTTTAAGGCAGGCGAGACTGGCGGTACCCAGAGGGTGTTCATTACCGGTACCACACAGCCCATTGACCAAACTACCCACCAGGGGCTGATGGCTTACCAGCAATAGCGGAAACAGCGCTTCGTCCGCTTCCGCCAGCACATCCATCAGCTGCTGTACCGGAGTATCGCCGGTGAGGTTCTCATTGATCTCAACCTCGAGACCAAAAGTCTCCGCCACAATCTTGGCAGTTTGGCGGGTGCGCACAAACGGGCTCGCCCAGATCGTGCGCACCTGCGCCAGCTCAGAAGCGCGCTCCTTGCACACTGCCCGCACCTCTTCGCGCCCCTCATCCGTCAACGCGCGCGTTTCGTCGCTGTTGCTGAATGGTTCGGCGTGACCATGGCGCAGCACAAATAACAGCACAGATTACTCCTGTATCAAAGGTATCCACCGGGGCGGTTACGACTTGTCGGAACCCTTATCTGAATCAGACGAACCGGAAATGTCGGCACCGGCATCCTCGGTTTCAGCGTCCGCCAACTTCTTGGGTTTTTGGGCAGTCTTTGGCTTATCCTCATCTTCCGGGTCTGCACCGAGATTGATTACCGGCTCATCGTCGGATTTCTCGCTGTCTTTTCTGGTGGATGATTCAGCCGTAGGCTTTTCACTCTTGGCCGCGGGCTTTTCACTTCTGGCCGCGGGCGCTTCAGCCTCAGCGGCAACCTCTTCCGCGGCGGCGCTCTCTTCCACGGTCGCTTCCGATTCGCTTTTATCGCTGATGACCTCACCATCGATCTCTTCAGCGCTTTCGTAATCAGACAGGTCTTCCACGTCGGATTCGGGCCACTCGGAAAACGGGAATGGCTTTTCTTCCGAGTTGTAAATCATGAACTGCAATGTCTGGTATATATAGGACGCAATCTGATCCCCCAGGCGACGCAGGTTGTCATTGGGCCCACCGGTAAAGATGGAAAACAGGAACTGGGCGATCACCACCGCCAACATGACAAATCCCGCGATTTCCAGCAGCACGGCAAACAGCACCATATACACCAGGCGCAGCCATTGATTGGGCGACGTGAGATTTTCCTTCAACTCTTCATTGCTCATAAAATAATCACCAGGACAATTGAAATAAAAATGGGCAGGGTCCGATCCACTTTAGACCCCGAATGGGAAATCGAGCAGCACTCGGCCAGCGGGCAGCCCCGCTTTTGCCCCTATTCCGGCCAGTCAGCAAACGGAAACGGCTTTTCTTCCGTGTTGTAAATCAGAAACTGCAGGATCTGATAAATATAGGATGCAATCTGGCTACCGAGCGGGCGCAAATTGTCGTTTGCGCTGCCGGAAGTAATGGCGAAAAGAAACTGCAGAACGATAGCGGCCAACATAACCACACCCGCTACCGACAGAAGCATCACAAAAAGCACCATGAACAACAGACGCAGCCAATGGTCACTGGAAGTCAGATTGTGTTTGAGCTGTGCGTTTTCCATGATGGAGACCATTTTTTGTGAATTTACGCTTTCGGTTATTCGTCTTATTCGCCAAACCCAGGCGTTATTGTGGCCTGACAGAACGCGCTATTGTGGCTTGGCGGAATAGGCAACGTCGAAAGTCTGCTCGCCAGACATCAGGTCCCGGATAACTTCGGGAATTGGGGTACCTTCAAACAATATGGCGTGAATCGCAGAAACCAAGGGCATGTAGACGCCTAATTCATCGGCTTTGCCTTTAATCAGACGAACGGTGTTCACGCCTTCGGCGACCTGACCGATTTCTGCGACGGCTTCATCCAGCTGCCTACCCTTGCCTACCAGGTAACCCACACGATAGTTGCGGCTCAGATCCGAGGAACAGGTCAGGATCAGGTCCCCCACACCGGCGAGACCGATAAACGTCATCGGGTCTGCGCCCATGGCCTCGGCAAAACGCATCATTTCCGCCAGCGCGCGGGTAATCAGCAGGCTGGTGGTGTTCTGACCGCGCCCCAGGGCAACGGCCATGCCGGTGACAATGGCATAGATATTTTTCAGTGCGCCCGCCAGCTCAACTCCGAATACGTCGTTACTGGAATAAACCCGGAAGGTTTCCGAGTGCAACACTTTCTGGATCGTTTCGCACAGCTCTGCATCTTCACTGGCAATAACGGTGGCGGTGTAGTGACCGGCAACAATTTCCTTGGCGAAATTGGGGCCGCTCAATACCCCCACACGCATGCCTTCGGTCTCCTCGCGCAGGATATCGCTCATCAGGTGGAAGTTGTCATGCTCGATTCCCTTGGTCAGCGAGATCAACTTGGTCCCCGGTGCCAGAATGGGCGCGGCACGGTGCACCACTTCACGGAATGACTTGCTGGGAATGGCCACAAATACAATCTGACAACCGCGTACCGCCGCTTCCAGATCACTGGTGATGTTGAGGTTCGGGTCCAGGGTGACGCCCGGCAGGTAGTACTGGTTTTCCCGCGTCGCCATACAGGCCGCAGCGCGCTCCGGGTCCCGCATCCACTGGCGAGTGTCATGGCCATTGCCGGCAATGATGTTGGCGACCGCCGTACCGAAGCTGCCACCACCGAGAATCGCGATGGCGTAGGAAGAGTCCACTGGAGAGTTAGATGTTCGCTCGGTCATAAACTTCTGACTTGGTGAATTTGCGGGAGATTATACGGGGCCTTGGCACTGAGCCCAACGGCTCGGTGACAACTGTGTCATGTTTACGCAATTCGGCGGCATTTTCCGTGAGATCGCGACGAATTCACAACCAACTCACGAACCGAAAATATAGCGCAGCAACCTGGCAGACAAGACGCCAGCACACTGTTTGGCGCCAAAGCCCCCTGACAAACCACTCAAGCAGCCGTCCGATAATACGCTGCCCTGCCAACAAAAAAGGGGCCCAAGGGCCCCTCTGTGTGTGAAGACTAACGCCGCATCAGCTATTCAGCTCCAGTAGCAGTGAGTTCAGACGACGCACATAGTCCGCCGGATCCGCCAACTGGTTACCTGCTGCCAGGTTTGCCTGGTCCAGCAGAATGTTAGTCAGGTCGGCAAAACGGTCTTCATCCTGCTCCTGATCCAGACGCGCCACCAGCGGGTGAGACGGGTTCAGTTCGAAGATCGGCTTGGCCTCCGGCAGGGACTGGCCCGCCTGCTCCAGAATACGGCGCATCTGCATACCCATATCCTGATCACTGGCTACCAGACACGCGGGAGAATCCACCAGACGCGTGGTGGCGCGCACATCCTCTACACGCTCTTTCAGTACATCTTTTACCCGGTCTACCAGCGCGCCAGCCTCTTTCTCGACTTTCTCGCGCTCCGCCTTGTCATCCTCGTCTTCCGCTTCGCCCAGGTCCAGCGCGCCCTTGGCGACATCCTGGAACTGCTTGCCGTCGAATTCCTGCATATGGCCGACGAACCACTCGTCCACCTGGTCGGTCAGCAGCAGTACTTCGATGCCTTTCTTGCGGAACACCTCAAGGTACGGGGAAGACTTGGCGGTGGCAAAATTGTCGGCACATACGTAGTAGATGTGCTTCTGCCCATCCTTCATGCGACTGACATAGTCTTCCAGCGACTGATCCTGCTTGTCGTTGTCGGTATGGGTGGTGGAGAAGCGCAGCAGTTTGGCGATTTTCTCTTTATTGGAGAAATCTTCCGCCGGCCCCTCTTTCACGACCGAACCAAACAGATCCCAGAACTTCTGGTACTCGTCGGCGTCTTTCTTCGACAGCTTGTCGAGCATGTCCAGCACGCGCTTGGTCAGTGCACTCTTGATCGCATCGGTGTTGCGGTCTTTCTGCAGAATCTCGCGGGATACGTTCAGCGGCAGGTCGTTGGAGTCCAGCACCCCTTTGACGAAGCGCAGGTACAGCGGCAGGAACTGCTCGGCGTCGTCCATGATGAAAGTGCGCTGCACATACAGTTTGAGGCCACGGGCGGCGTCGCGCTGGTACAGATCGAACGGCGCACGCGCGGGAATGTACAGCAGGCTGGTGTAGTCCTGCTTGCCTTCCACACGGTTGTGGCTCCAGGTCAGGGGATCGTCGAAGTCGTGGGAGATGTGCTTGTAGAACTCCTTGTACTCCTCGGATTTCACCTCGGAGCGCGGACGGGTCCACAGGGCCTGGGCGGCGTTGACGGCTTCGAATTCAGGCGCTTTGCGCTCGGACGCCTCTTCGCCCTCCGCTGCCGGCATCTCCTCTTTCAGCATTTCCACCGGCAGGGCGATGTGGTCAGAGTACTTTTTGATGATGGAGCGCAGGCGCCAGCCGTCGGCAAACTCTTTGCCGTCTTCTTTCAGGTGCAGCACCACGCGGGTGCCGCGGTTCGGCCACTCGATATTCTCAACGGAGTATTCCGCCTCACCGCTGCACTCCCAGTGTACACCCTGACTGGCGTCACTACCGGCGCGTCGAGTGAAGACATCCACCTTGTCGGCGACAATAAACGCGGAGTAGAAGCCTACACCGAACTGGCCGATCAGGTGCGCATCTTTCTGCTGATCGCCGGTGAGGTTCTGCATAAAGCTGGCGGTGCCGGAACGGGCGATGGTGCCCAGGTTCTCAATCACCTCGTCACGGCTCATGCCGATACCGTTATCGGTAATGGTAAGTGTGCCGGCGTCTTTATCGAATTCGATGCGGATACGCAGATCCGGATCTTCTTCCAGCAGCTCCGGCTTGGACAGGGCCTCAAAGCGCAGCTTGTCGGCGGCATCAGACGCATTGGAAACCAGCTCGCGCAGGAAGATCTCCTTGTTGGAGTACAGCGAGTGGATCATCAGGTGCAGCAGCTGCTTGGCTTCGGTCTGGAAGCCGTGGCTCTCTTTGTGGGCCTCAACGGTCATGGATCGGTTCTCCCCTAAATCAATCAGATCAACTTCAGGGGATCAGATATTGGGCCACGGGCGCCCAATTCAAGCGCCTACGATAGGAGAAATTCCGAAACAGGCGGCAGATCAGAGAAACGGGCCGGGCAGGATACCGACCGAGAAGTTATTTTTTGGCAGCCGCGATCGCCTGAACCAGCTCGCCACGACCGGTCACATCCACGATAAAATTGGCCGTGAGATCCGAAATGATGCGCGACTCCGCGTTCATCAGAATCACAATCCCCACTTTGCGCTGCTCCGAGTAGGCAATGGCGGCGCGGAAGCCCGCAACCCAGCCCCCGTGGAAGATAATGCGGTCATCGCCGATGGTATAGATACGCCACCCCAGGCCGTATCCTGCGTGATCCAAATAGTCGCGCCAGATACGGTGGCGCATATGGCGCTGGGTTTCCACCCGCTCGGTGGTGATATCCGCAATCACATCCGGCGGCAGCACCGTGGGGTAATAGCCCATCTGCGCCTTGAGCCACTGGGCCATATCATTGATGCTGGCGTTCACGCCGGCGGCGGGTGCCGCCAGGTAGTACTCCTTTTCCACCTTCACCGGGCGCCAGCCGCGGCCGGTCTGCACATGGGGCGCGGCGCGGTTGCTGCTCGCCATAAAGCTCTCCCACCCCAGCGACGCATCTTCCATCTTCAGCGGGGTGAAAAAACGATCTTTCAGCTGGCGGCTGTAGGGCACACCGGTGGCCTTCTCGATCACGTCCTCGATCAGGCTGAACAGCACGTTCTGGTAGCCATAACACTTGCCCGGAGCACAGTGGGGATCGATGCTGGAAAACATCGGCAGGATCTTGGACAACGGCCGGTTGTCTTCCAGGTAATTGTCGTAAGCATTGGGGGTCAGACCCGAGGAATGGCTCAACAGGTGCTGTACCTGTAGCTGCATGGAGAGCGAGGGGGTCTTGAACGTGAGTTCGGGCACGTAGCGTACTACCCGGTCATCCCAGCTGAACTTCTGCTCGTGCTCCAGCACCGCGGCCATACTGCCGGCAAATGTCTTGGAGACCGAAGCCAGGCGGAACACGGTATGGTTGGTGACCGGCTTTTTCTTGCCTTTCTGCCGTACCCCGTAGGTACCCATGGCCACAATCCGCTCGCGATCCACGATCACGTAGGCAGCGCCGGGGACATCACTCTTCTTTAGGAGCTGGCGGAAATATCGGTCAAAATCTTTAGCACTAGCATCCACAGATTTGAGCGCTTTGGCTCCATCCCGTGCGCTTTTCGGCGCTTCTGTGGCAAATGCCGCGTGCATGACCACAGTGCAGATCGCTGTCAGCAGCAGTGACAACGCATGATTTGTAGCCCGTCGCAAGCGCGGGCAAGAGCCTTGAGAATTGCTGAAAAACACCATCTGCCGTACTGCTGACTGCCGCTGGAACATAATTAAGACTAGCAGCCCGGGCAAAAATTCTGTGGCGGATAAATTTCGTCTCGGGCCGAGGCGGGATTGTAATAAAACTGGCACATACACGCACTTCTGGCGGACACGGCACACGCCCTACCGCTCCCCGACTCTCCATTGGGATTGAGAAGCCAATGGTCACCCTGCAGGCACAAAAAAACCGCCTTTCGGCGGTTTTCAGAGCGTAACGGGCGCCTGGCGCCCGCCACTGCCAAGCAAGCCTTACAGCTTCTCGGAGTTCTCGCTCAGGTACGCAGCAACGCCTTCCGGAGAAGCGTTCATACCTTTGTCGCCTTCCTGCCAACCGGCCGGGCAGACTTCACCGTGCTCCTGGTGGAACGCCAGCGCGTCAACCATACGCAGCATTTCGTCTACGTTACGGCCCAGCGGCAGATCGTTTACGACCTGGTGACGAACCACGCCTTCCTCGTCAATCAGGAAGGAACCACGGAATGCAACGCCACCTTCGGACTCAACGTCGTAGGCCTGGCAGATTTCGTGCTTGGTGTCGGCAACCAGGGTGTACTTAACCGGACCGATGCCGCCTTCGTTCACCGGAGTGTTACGCCATGCGTTGTGGGAGAACTGGGAATCGATGGAAACACCGATTACCTCAACACCGCGCTTTTTGAACTCTTCCAGACGGTGGTCGAAAGCGATCAGCTCAGACGGGCATACAAAGGTGAAGTCCAGCGGGTAGAAGAAGATTACCGCTTTCTTGCCCTTGATGGTTTCCGCCAGGTTGTAAGTGTCAACGATTTCGCCGTTGCCCAGAACAGCCGCCGCAGTAAAGTCCGGAGCGGGCTTGCCTACCAATACAGCCATGAGAACCTCCTCAATGAGATAATGGATTTACAAGAATGGCCAATTTATAACCAACCGCTATAAATTGGATAAAGATCGATAGTGGGCCGCTATGATACACAGGGGCCTATGCCAGTCCCATTAAATTTTTATATAACGCCGATAAAATCCACCCCCATCCACTTCTGACTCTCGGCGCCTTTTCTCCCCCCTTCTCTATATACCCGGATTCGGCAGACATTTCAGACCGTCGGGTCAGAGAATTCCTGCGCCCAGCTCACCCGCTGACTAAAATTGATACTGATCGGGCAAAGAATGTAATTGACACTAATTCTCATTAACACTAATATCCTGCCACAGGATTGGTTGAAGATTGATTAAACGCCAGGTTGCTCGCGATGTACGTATGTATCTGTAAAGGCATTACCGATAGCCAGATTAAAGAAGCGGTTTACGACGGCTCCACGTCCGTCAAGTCGCTGCGTCGCCACCTTGGAGTTTCTTCCCAGTGCGGCCGCTGTGCCGAACTGACCCAGGAAATCATCGACGAGACCATGACCGCAGGTATGGTCTCCAACGCCAACAACGCACTGTTCTACTCAGCGGGCTGATTCTCGAGCAAAAGCGCTCCCCCACTCAGTTTTTCACTGCGGGTGTCGCCCCTCATTCCCGGCACCTGCTTCCTGTGCCTTCCCGCTTTCAGGGCACGTTTTTAGCCCTTTGCCCAAAACCGGCCGGCTCACCGACTCTACCCACAATTCCCATCTCGCTCCCTGACATCTCCACGACATGTCCTATCTTTAAAGCTCCGCCCGGATTCACCCGCGAGACGGCTGGAGACCATGAAACAGCAATTGCTACACCTGATTGAACGTCTGCGCGGCAGCTTCTGGCTGGTGCCCGCGGTGATGATGCTGGCAGCGCTGGTACTGGCTCAGGGATTGCAGTCCCTGGATGCACGGCTGGCGATAGAATCCATTCCCGGGCTTGGCTGGCTGTCTCTGCGCGAGCCGGACAGCGCCCGCGCCCTGCTCTCCACCATTGCCGGCAGCACCATTACTGTCGCCGGCACGGTCTTCTCCATTACCACCGTCGCCCTGACCCTGGCCGCCAGTCAGTTCGGCCCCCACCTGGTGCGCAACTTTATTCGCGACCGCGGCACCCAGGCTTCCCTTGGCATATTCCTCTCCACCTTTGTCTACGCCCTGATGGTGATGCGCGGCATTGATAATGGGGAGAACAACGGCCGCAACCTCAGCCTGGCGGTTACCGCGGCGGTGGCTCTGGCACTGCTGTGTATGGCCTACCTGATCTATTTCATACACAACGTGGCGCAATCGATTCAGGTAGACAACATCACCTACCACATCAATCGCGAGTTCCGCGATGCACTGGAATCGCTTTACCCTACCGAAGAGAGCCGCGATCCACTCAAGTCCCGCCGGGAAATCAATGCCCTGAGCCTGGGCGACAACTGCCACTGTGTCATGACCCGATCCAGCGGCTACGTACAGCGTATTGATCGCGAGAAACTGACCCAGTGGGCCACGGATAACGATTGCTGCATCGTACTTCTGTGTCACCCGGGGACTTTTCTCAACCACTGGAGCTGTATGGCGCGTATTTTCGAGCCACCTCGGGCACTGGATTCAGATGACATTGCCGATGCCATTGCCAGTGCCATCACCGTCGGCTCGCAACCCACTGCCGAACAGGACATCGTCTTTTCCATTCGCCAACTGGCACAGATTGCCGTGCGTGCGCTCTCCCCCGGGGTCAATGATCCTTTCACCGCTTACGCCTGCATGGATCGCTTGATCGACGGCATCGGCATTATTCTGCAGCGCCCGCAACTGCCCAACTGCTTTCACGACCGTGACAGCAGACTCCGCCTTGTTACCTCGGAGCTCGACTTCGCCGATGTGCTCTCCGCAGCACTGGATGAGATTCGCGAATATGGCCGTGACAGCAGTGTAGTAACGCGTCATTTGTTAAAACAGCTCACAGAACTGGCGGAAATCTGTGATCGGCGGGAAGATCAGCGCGCACTCAAACATTTGCTCGAGCGCGTGTCGGAAGATTGCGAAAACTGTATTGAAGACCGTTTCGATATCGCCACAATCCAGCGCCACATCACCCGGGCTCGCAACAAGCTGGATTAACGTCTGCCAAGCCGCACTGAAGCCGAGTGCAACTATTTATTGTGAAAGATACTGGTTCTCGTTATGAATACGGCATACGCAATGGCAGCACCGCTCAAAACAATCTAAAAAGCAATTATTCTCAATAATTTTTTCGGCCTTTTTCCCGTTAATTTTCCTGCTTTTTTACCGCAATATCCCCGACGTTCGCCGCTTGACTTGTGCGACAGCGCGACGCAAACTCCACACAACTTTGCGCGCTGGGCCCGGCAAATAGACCCTACAATTTTGATCTGCAGGGCATCGACTTTTACCGGCCACCTGAATTATTCCAGCGCCATAACCGTGTTAATCGATCAATAAATTCCCTCACAGGGTACCGCCCGTCAGGGCTAAAAGGAGACAGCAATGAAAGGCGATCCCAAGGTTATCGAGCATCTCAACAAAGCACTCGGCAACGAGCTGATTGCGATCAATCAGTACTTTCTGCACTCGCGCATGTTCAAGGACTGGGGCCTGAAAGAACTGGCAGACAAGGAGTATCACGAGTCCATCGATGAGATGAATCACGCCGATTGGCTGATCGAGCGCATCCTGTTTCTGGAGGGCATTCCCAACCTGCAGCACCTGGGCAAACTGCTGATCGGTGAAAACACCGAAGAAATGCTGAAGTGCGACCTGAAGCTGGAACAGAAAGCCATCCCCGACCTGCGCGACGGTATCGCCTACTGTGAGTCCGTACGGGACTATGGCAGCCGCGAGCTGTTGGAAAAAATCCTGGACTCTGAAGAAGAGCACGTGGACTGGCTGGAAACCCAACTGAGCCTGATCGACAAAGTCGGCCTGCAGAATTACCTGCAAACCCAGATGGCAAAAGCCTCTGAGGAATAATGCTTCCCGGCAAATACCAGGTACAAAAAAACCGCGGACATGCCGCGGTTTTTTATGCCTGACTGATCAGCGCGGTTATTCGCCCTGCTCGGCGCTACCGGTCGCTTCTTCGATCAGAGTTTTCAGCTCGCCGCTCTCATACATTTCCATGATGATGTCACAGCCACCTACCAGTTCCTGCTTGACCCACAGCTGCGGGAACGTCGGCCAGTTGGCGTACTTCGGCAGCTCCTGGCGGATATCCGGATTGGACAGTACGTCCACATAGGCAAAGCGTTGGCCACAGGCCATGATCGCCTGGGAAGCGCGCATGGAAAAACCGCACTGGGGCGCGTTGGGGCTGCCTTTCATATAAAGCAGGATGTCGTTATCAGCGATCTGCTGCTTGATGTTCTCCAGAGTATCCATAGTGGAAGTTAACCTCGGGTTGGGAAATGTCCGACACCGGCCGTGCCAAGCGTCAATCCAGAAAGCGCGCATTGTAACCGATTCAGTCGGGTACGCACGCCCGCTGGCACGGAAACACCGCTGTGATACCATTGCCGGTTTCCCGGGGAAACTGCGGCAGAGCGCCTCTCCAGGCGTGCTTTCTGCGGCCAGGCGTGCTTTCTGCGCCTCCCCCGCTCTTTGGCCCACTTACAGAGGAGATAGTATCGTGGCCACTCCCGCGCTGATGAAAAACTACGGTGAAAGAACCCTGACCCTGGTCCGGGGTGAAGGTAACTACGTGTGGGACGATGCCGGCCGACGATATCTCGACGCCCTTTCCGGTATTGCCGTCTGCGGCCTGGGTCACTGCCACCCGGCGGTCACCCTGGCGCTGCAGGAACAGGCCAACACCCTGTTGCACGTGTCCAATCTGTACAACATCCCTCCACAGGAGCAGCTGGCGGACAAGCTGGTGGGCCTATCGGGCATGGACAATGTGTTCTTTTCCAATTCCGGCGCAGAAGCCAATGAGGCGGCGATCAAACTGGCGCGCAAGCTCGGCAACGAGCGCGGCCTCGCCTGCCCCAAAATCATCGTGACCGAAGGCGCGTTTCACGGTCGCACCCTGGCCACCCTGACCGCCACCGGCAACCCCAAGGTTCAGCAGGGCTTTGCGCCACTGCCAGAGGGGTTCCTGCGGGTGCCGTATAACGATGTGGCCGCAATCGAACAGCTTGCCGCCGAGCACAGCGACATTGTTGCGATCCTGGTAGAGCCGGTGCAGGGAGAGGGCGGCATCCGCATCCCCGACACCGACTACCTGCCGCGCCTGCGCGCCCTGTGCGACCAGCAGGACTGGTTCCTGATGCTGGATGAAATCCAGACTGCCAATGGCCGCAGTGGCAAACTGTTCGCCTACCAGCACCACGACAACCTGCTACCGGACGTAGTCACCACCGCAAAAGGTCTCGGCAACGGTGTCCCCATCGGCGCCTGTCTGGCCCGGGGCAAAGCCGCGCAGTTGTTTACTGCCGGTGCCCACGGCTCTACCTTTGGCGGCAACCCCCTGGCCTGCCGCGCCGGTATCGCCGTACTTGAGACCATCGAAAACGAGTGGCTGACGGAAAAGGCGGAAAAGCTCGGCACCCGGTTACTGGATCAGTTGCGCGATGCGCTCGCCGGCTGTTCCCATGTAAAGGAAGTCCGCGGCCTCGGCCTGCTGATCGGCATTGAACTGGATCGCCCCTGCGGGGAGCTGGTAGAGCTGGCGCGCACCCAGGGCCTGCTGATCAATGTCACCGCCGGCAACGTGGTGCGCCTGCTGCCGCCGCTGACCCTGACCGACGCTGAATGCAACCAGATCGCCACCACCGTGGCCACACTGGTGCGTGATTTCGCCCAACAGGCCGCCTGAATTACGGAGGATAACCCCATGGCAGTCAGACATTTTCTCACCCTCCTCGACCTGAGCCGGGACGAACTGCACGGCATCGTGGAGCGCGCGATCGAACTCAAGGCCCTGCGCAACCAGGGCGTCGCCAGCGAGCCGTTCCGCAATAAAGTGCTGGGCATGATTTTCGAAAAATCTTCCACCCGCACCCGCGTCTCCTTCGAGGCCGGTATGGCGCAGATGGGCGGCAGTGCCCTGTTCCTGTCGCCGCGGGATACCCAGCTCGGCCGCGGCGAACCCATTGAAGACAGTGCGCGGGTGATCTCGCGCATGGTAGACATGGTGATGATCCGCACCTTCGGCCACAACGTGCTGGAGCGCTTTGCGGAATACAGCAAGGTACCGGTGATCAACGCCCTATCCGACAGTTACCACCCCTGCCAGCTGCTGGCGGATCTGCAAACTTATGTAGAGCACCGCGGCAGCCCGGAAGGCAAGGTGGTGACCTGGGTGGGTGACGGCAACAACATGTGTCACTCCTACATCAACGCCGCCCGTCAGTACGATTTCGAGCTGCGTATTGCTTGCCCGGAGGGCTACGATCCCGACGAGTCCATCGTCGCCGCCGCCAAAGACCGTGTACAGATATTGCGCAACCCGGTCGATGCCGTACGCGATGCCGACTGGGTCGCCACCGATGTGTGGGCCTCCATGGGCCAGGAAACCGAGCAGAAAGAGCGCGAACGCGCATTTTCCGGCTTCCTGGTAGACCACGAGCTGATGAGCCACGCCAACAGCGATGCCATCTTCATGCACTGCCTGCCCGCCCACCGCGGCGAAGAGGTCAGTGGCGAACTGCTGGAAGACGACAGTATCTCTGTGGTCTGGGATGAGGCGGAGAACCGCCTGCACGCCCAGAAGGCGCTGATGGAGTTCCTGCAGGAAAACAGCCAGTAGTCTCCCAGCCGCCCCGGCCGCAGCCCCCGTGTCACACGGCATTTGACGCCAGGTGACGCACATGCCCACCCTTGAGGTGGGCATGTGTGGCGGACAGTTTGCCGTCATCCCGATGCCCGACACTTTCGACCGCCAGGTGCTGGTTTGATCAGGCTTTAACCAACCCGCTTTCGTTATTGCCCCGCTTAATTTGAGGCCTGGTTACTATTAAAAAATATTCTTAAAAATACCGTCCTCTCTCACCAGCTGGTCATCAAACAACCACCCCCAGTAATGACGGGCACTCGCGCCAGTAATCCGGTGGAAATTCGCGAACTAACCACAAATTATCCACAAGTAACCCCAAAGTTATCCGCCTTGAATTAGGCCGCCAACCGCATTATCTTGTTGGTCGTCCGAGGCTGCACCCCAATATATTGGGTTTCGAACCCGGGCCGCCCCCAAGTGTACGCACCGCAAGAATGCAGTGTGCACACTTTCCCGGTAGCGCGGCCGGTTATCCAGGTCATTTGCAGGTCCCGCCTCCGGACACTGTCGCGTCACCAGATACCTTTTGCCCAACGGCACAATCGGCAATTCTGATCAACGGAATGCACCGGCAAGACACCACACGGTTTAGTTCGACACCTTTCGACACTAGAGCCGTGAGCAAGCAAACGAGCGCAAGGGATGCACTCATGTTTCAGGCCACCGATTCAAAGCGCAGTATCAAGCAGTACCAGTACCCCACCAGAGTTATCCGTGTGGAGCCCAGGCTTCGCCGCCCTCTTGTGGGCGATGCGTTGATACTGGCGCAGTAAGGTAAACGGCGCACCGAGGGCGCGAGATGCGGCTACCGCAAAGAAGACCACAGCAAAGAATTTTTAGCGGCTGCCCCGGCGGCCGTTGACCACACAAAATCAGAACGCCACAAGCGAACTACAAGACTCGTCCACAGACGACACACACAAACTACGGAGAAATTCATGCACACAGAGACAGGGCGCTCGAAGTCTGTGCCAGAAGGCACTACCAAGGAAGCGGTAACAGACCCGGCCAGCAGCAACACTACCCTGGCTGCCACAGCCCCCGGTCAGATCCGAGTCATCAAGCGCAACGGTACCGTCGTACCCTACGCCGACAGCAAAATCTCCGTGGCTGTCACCAAGGCCTTCCTCGCGGTAGAGGGCGGTACCGCCGCGGCCTCCAGCCGCATCCACGAGCGCGTGGCGGAGCTGGTGTCCCATATCAGCGCCACTTTCAAGCGCCGTATGCCCTCCGGTGGCACCATCCACATCGAAGAGATCCAGGACCAGGTCGAGCTGGAACTGATGCGCGCAGGCGAACACAAAATCGCCCGCGACTATGTGCTCTACCGCGAAGAGCACGCTCGCCTGCGTGCCGAGAAAGAAAAGCAGGAGCCGGTTGCCGAGCAGGTTGCCGAAGCCCACCCCAATATCCGGGTAAAAGTCGAAGACGGCACCAAAGAAGGCAAACTGGTACCGCTGGACATGGAGCGCCTGCGCACCATCGTCAGCGAAGCCTGTGAAGGCCTTACCGACGTCAAAGGCGAGCTGATCCTGAGTGAAGCCCTGAAGAACCTGTACGATGGCGTTTCTGAGAACGACATCAACACCGCCCTGGTGATCACTGCGCGCACCCTGGTGGAACAGGAACCCAACTACACCTACGCCACGGCTTTCCTGCTGCTGGACAAACTGCGTGCCGAAGCCCTGCGCTTCCTGGGTGTGGCCGAGTCCGCGACCCAGAAAGAGATGGAAACCCTCTACAAGCCGGCCCTGGCCGCTTACGTAGAGAAAGGCATCGAGCTGGAACTGCTGGATCCGGCCCTGAAAAGCTTCGATTTGGAAATGCTGGGCGATGCGATCAAGCCCGAGTGCGATCACCAATTCACCTACCTCGGCCTGCAGACCCTGTACGACCGTTACTTCCTGCACTCCGACGAGGTGCGCTTTGAATTGCCACAGCTCTTCTTTATGCGTGTGGCCATGGGCCTCGCCATCAACGAAGACAAGCCCAACGAGCGCGCGATCGAGTTCTACGAGCTGCTGAGCTCCTTCGACTACATGAGCTCCACCCCGACCCTGTTCAACGCCGGCACCCTGCGCCCGCAGCTGTCCTCCTGTTACCTGACCACCGTGCCGGACGACCTGCACGGCATCTACGGTGCTATCCAGGACAACGCCATGCTGTCCAAATGGGCCGGCGGCCTCGGCAACGACTGGACCCCGGTGCGCTCGCTCGGCTCCTACATCAAGGGCACCAACGGCAAATCCCAGGGCGTTGTGCCCTTCCTGAAAGTGGCCAACGACACCGCGGTAGCCGTGAACCAGGGTGGCAAGCGCAAAGGCGCCGTGTGTGCCTACCTGGAAACCTGGCACCTGGACATCGAGGAATTCCTCGAGCTGCGCAAGAACACCGGTGACGACCGTCGCCGTACCCACGACATGAACACCGCCAACTGGGTGCCGGACCTGTTCATGAAGCGTGTATTCGAAGATAAAGAGTGGACCCTCTTCTCCCCGGCGGACTGCCCGGACCTGCACGACCTGTTCGGCGATGCCTTTGAAGAGCGCTTCACCCACTACGAAAAACTCGCCGCCGAAGGCAAGCTGAAGCTGCACAAGAAAGTGCGTGCGGTAGACCTGTGGCGCAAGATGCTGGGCATGCTGTTTGAAACCGGCCACCCCTGGATCACCTTCAAGGACGCCTGTAACCTGCGCAGCCCGCAACAGCACGCCGGTGTGGTACACAGCTCCAACCTGTGCACCGAGATCACCCTGAACACCAAGGCGAACGACGAAATCGCGGTCTGTAACCTGGGCTCCGTAAACCTGTCCCAGCACATCGGCGAAGACGGCAAGCTCGACATGGGCAAGCTGGAAAGCACCGTGAAAACCGCTGTGCGCATGCTCGATAACGTGATCGACATCAACTACTACTCCGTGGAAACCGCGCGTCAGTCCAACATGCGCCACCGCCCCGTGGGCCTGGGCCTGATGGGCTTCCAGGACGCGCTGTACAAAGCCGGCATCTCCTACTCCAGCGATGAAGCGGTGCAGTTCGCCGACACCACCATGGAAGCGATCAGCTACTACGCCATCTCCACCTCCAGTGACCTGGCGGCAGAGCGCGGCAGCTACGGCAGCTACGAAGGTTCCCTGTGGAGCCAGGGCATCCTGCCGATCGACTCCATCGAAGTACTGGCCAAGAACCGCGGCGAGAAATTTATCGAGCAGGACACCAGCACCACCCTGGAGTGGGACGTAGTGCGCAAGAAGGTAGCGAGCCAGGGCATGCGTAACTCCAACGTCATGGCCATCGCCCCGACGGCGACCATCGCCAACATCACCGGCGTATCCCAGTCCATCGAGCCCACGTACCAGAACCTGTACGTGAAATCGAACCTGTCCGGCGAGTTCACCGTGGTGAACCCCTACCTGGTACACGACCTGAAAGCCCGCGGCCTGTGGGACAAGGTGATGGTCAACGACCTCAAGTACTACGAGGGTTCGGTACAGAAAATCGAACGTGTACCGGCGGACCTCAAAGCCAAGTACGCCACCGCGTTTGAAGTGGAGCCGCGCTGGATCGTAGACGCCGCCAGTCGCCGCCAGAAGTGGATTGATCAGGCGCAGTCCCTGAACCTCTACATCGCCGGCGCCAACGGCAAGAAACTGGACCTGACCTATCGCATGGCCTGGTATCGCGGTCTCAAGACCACTTACTACCTGCGCGCCCTGGCGGCCACCAGCACGGAAAAATCCACCGTGACCGGCGGCACCCTGAACGCGGTCAGCGCCGGTGGCGGTGCCCCCGCCGCCGGCGTATCACCCGCGCCGCAGGCCTCCGCCCCACAGGAGCCGGCCCCGGCAGCAGTGCCCGCCGCCTGCTCCCTGGACGACCCGGACTGCGAAGCCTGTCAGTAAGGTTCATACCGTATCAAAGACTCTCGGGGGAGAGCACCGCGCAGCACTTTTGTTCAATTTCCATTGCGTGAAAGTGGCTGCGCAACCAAGACCATAAGCGCCGCCCCGGCACGGGCACAAAACTCAGTACCAGAGTAAAAGCCCGGGCCGGGCGCAGGTCGCCCATCACATATTCCGGAGCTCCCTGCCCCACAGGCAGCTCGACCAAAAGATAAGGGGAGAAATCATGCTGAGCTGGGACGATTTCGACACACCGTCACAACCCGAAAAGAAAAAGAGCGAACCGCAACCGGTGCCGGGTGCGCTGCAATCCGAGCAGCAGGCAGTCACCGAACCCGGCGCAGCCTACGAAACAGGCAGCGCCAGCAGTGCCCCGGCACCGACCGCGGCCCAGAAAGAGGCCGCCTCTGCAGTAGCCGCGTCTTCCGCCGTGGAAGCCGCACGCAGCGCCGTCAACAACCTGGACCCGGCCCCGGGCCTGGAAGAGCTGGAAATGGGCGCCGCCCGTATCGAAGTGGACGAGAAGCGCATCATCAACTGCCGCGCCGACCTCAACCAGCTGGTACCGTTCAAATACGACTGGGCCTGGCAGAAATACCTGGACGGCTGCGCCAACCACTGGATGCCGCAGGAAGTCAACATGAACAAAGACGTGTCCATGTGGAAAGACCCCGACGGTCTGACCGAGGACGAGCGTCGCATCGTGGAATACTCCCTGGGCTACTTCTCCACCGCAGACTCCCTGGTAGCCAACAACCTGGTGCTGGCCATCTACCGCCATATCACCAACCCGGAATGCCGCCAGTACATCCTGCGTCAGTCCTTTGAAGAAGCCATCCACACCCACGCCTACCAGTACTGTGTAGAGTCCCTGGGCATGGACGAAGGCGAAGTCTTCAACATGTACCGCGAAGTACCCAGCGTCGCCAAGAAAGCCGCCTGGAGCCTCAAGCACACCCAGTCCATCGGCAACCCCACCTTCCAGACCGGCACCCCGGAGACCGACCAGGAACTGCTGCGCAACCTGATCGCCTTCTACGCCGTTACCGAAGGCATCTTCTTCTACTGTGGCTTCACCCAGATCCTGTCCATGGGCCGCCGCAACAAGATGACCGGCGTTGCCGAGCAGTTCCAGTACATCCTGCGCGACGAGTC
This sequence comes from Microbulbifer celer, assembly GCF_020991125.1. Taxonomy (NCBI): domain Bacteria; kingdom Pseudomonadati; phylum Pseudomonadota; class Gammaproteobacteria; order Cellvibrionales; family Microbulbiferaceae; genus Microbulbifer; species Microbulbifer celer. The sequence goes on along the minus strand of NZ_CP087715.1, from coordinate 1,052,702 downwards.
CATGCACCTCAACTTCGGCATCGACGTCATCAACCAGATCAAACTGGAAAACCCACACCTGTGGACCGAACCGTTCCAGCAGGAAGTGACCCAGATGATCCTGGAAGGCATGGAACTGGAAGTCGCCTACGCCCGCGACACCATGCCCCGCGGCGTACTCGGCATGAATGCCGCGATGATGGAAGAATACCTCCACTTCATCGCCAACCGCCGTCTCAGCCAGCTTGGCCTGAAAGAACAATTCCCCGGCGCCCAGAACCCCTTCCCCTGGATGTCCGAGATCATGGACCTGCGCAAGGAGAAGAACTTCTTCGAAACGCGGGTTATCGAATACCAGACTGGCGGTGCACTGCAGTGGTAAGACACTGAATATGCATCGACTGTAGAAAAGGATTTACTACAAAAAGAAGTCGCTCACAGGAAGAGAGGTATTGAAGCGGGCGAAAGCCCGCTTTTTTTATGGTCATATATAGCCTCTTGTATATTGTAAGCGTCCGGACATCACACCTTGTCAGCGGGAACCCAGCTATGAGGTAGAAGCTCGTCGATAGCACTGGCGTGATACATCGGTAATCGCTGCATCACATCTTTCATATCCGCATACGGATCATGACCATTCATCTTGGCTGACTGGATCAGACTCATGATCGTGGCCGCACGTTGACTACTGCGTAAACTACCGGCAAACAGCCAGTTGCTACACCCCAGTGCCCACGGCCGGATCTGGTTTTCGACATGGTTGTTGTCGATGGGCACGGTGCCATCATCACAGTAGCGTGTCAGCGCTTCACGCTGTAGTCGATGGCCTTGGCGGTTGCCGATCCGTTGGGTACCTTTTGGCGGTGCGTCATCAACCATTGGTAGAGACTGTTCAGTAGCGGCTTTGACCGCTGCTGGCGGAGTTGTTTTCTCACGTCTACGGTGAGCCCTTTGGCGTCCCACTCTATGTCATAGAGCTGCTGTATAGGTGGACACCTAAATTACGGGGAAGAATCCAGCTGCATAGATGAGTTAATCGGACGCTTACGATTAATCGAGCCCGAGATACACTTCTTCCTCCCTCGCGCCGGCGATTGCACGCCGTTCGCGACAATTGGCTTTCTGCCCCGGCGGGCGCCGCCGCAGACACAATAGCAAATAGCCGGATGCGGGCCTTCCGCAATCCGCGTAAGTGCCAGCCCTGGCCGAGTGCATAGGACACGACGAGCAGAAACGTCGGCCCGGGAACGATCAAGAGAATCGCGGACGCCGCGGCAAAGGCGGCCCAGATTTCAAACGGCATGAGGGTCTCCCTTGCGGCCAGCATCCGTGCCGGGGAACGTTTGTCGAGAGTGTTTTTTTGGCGGTGGCGCGACCCCAACCCTCACAGGATCGCCAGAACCCCGGTGAAGCCGATCGAAGACACGCTGCCTAATCCCAGGGTGCACGCCAGGATATCGATCGACGGGGCAACCAACTGACGCACGGCGCTGCGTCCCAGGAAGAGCCCGTCCGTGACCGTTCCGGTTTGCGTCACGGTGTACACACCGGCTCCGATATTCGTGACTGCATTGAGCTGGAGAGTGCTGGATTGGCCATTGTTCCAATCGATGAAGACGGTCACCGGGTACATCTCGAGCAGGGACAGGCAAGACCTGCCCGCCACCGGGCTCGAGAAACTCCCGCTTCCGGCGGTGATGCCGGGCACCGTCGATTCGCATGGTGCATAGACCGAATCGTCTGAGAAGGTGACGGTTGCCGGCTGGTTGGTGATGGGTGGATCGTAAGTCGTGTTCGAACTACCGGTGCAGGTAATCGTATCCACGGACTGCGCCTGGGCCGGCACCGCGACGAGGGAGAGCCCGAGGAGCGCACCGGCGGCCACGGACCATGCGACGAGAGCGAATAGACATGCATTCCGAATAGTATTAAAAATTTTCATGAAAAATCCCGGTTACTGTTGTGTTCGATGCCCGCCATTATTAGCACAGGTTTTGGTTTTGAAATATGACACAATAAATTCCTGTCACGAATTTAATCGAGTTACATTTTTCGTTTATATAAGCGTCATCATTACGATCTCTAATGGAGTGGACTCTTAACAATAACAACTGGAACAATTGGGGTCAGAGTAAAATTTTGACGCCCTATTTCACCAAATGAGTAACGTGAAAAATCTGCCCGGAGAAAAACCTCTACGATAAGTCTCCATATATTGACCCGATGAAATAAGGGATTATTTATGAAACTCGAGTACACAACGGTATTCGGATTACAAATTTTCTCCATGAAGTGAGATTGATAAAAGCCATAATCCAGAATTACGAGACCATGGATACGGAGTATTACGCCAAGGAAAACGATCAAACTTTGACGAAAAAACAACGCAAAGTGGAGTGTGAGAAAGCCCTTAAATGTCTCGAGCAGCAACGAGCCCGAATCAGCACACTGACGGATATCCAAGCTCAGCTTGAGGCATATCGGAATCAGGGTTTACAGGCGACAAAAGGCAACCTGGCGGGCGTGGTATTCGATAAAAGTTTGGTGCCGCAATATTGAAGTAACAACAGGGTGATGATTGGGGGCAGAAAGAAGTTCTTGCGCCTCCCCCTAATCAATCCCCATGAATTTAAGATGGATGAAATCAAGCAGAAAATTGCCTTTTTCGCTTCCACCGAGGTATTCGCGAATAGCGGCTATTCGCAGCTCAGTCCCAATGCGGCCCCTCCGCAAAACACTCGGCCATAAAATCCACAAATGCCCGAACCTTGGGTGAAAGATACTGCCGTTGGGCGAACACCAGGTAAATCGAGACTTCCAGGGTTTCGAAGTTTGTCAGGAGCGGGCGTAGCCTGCCCGCCTTGATGTCCTGCCCCACCACAAATGTCGGGGCGCGCATTATGCCCGCGCCGTTCAGCAGGGCTTCGCGCAGCGCGAGGCTGTTATTCATCTGGATAGATCCGGACACAGGCACGGAAACCGGCTTGTCACCCGCTGCGCGAAAGTGCCATTCCTGTCCGGATTCCTGGTAGCGGTAAGTGATGATGTTGTGATCCTGGAGCTGCTGCGGCGTTTTCGGTGTACCCCGGCGCGCAAGGTACTCGGGGGAAGCGACGATCGCGTGGCGACACGGGCCCAGGCGCCGCGCCACCAGGGACGAGTCGGGCAGCTCGGAAATTCTTACCGAGACATCAAAGCCCTCCTGGATCACGTCGACCTTGCGATCGTCCAGGTTCATGTCCACCGACAGTTCCGGGTAGCGGCGGGTAAATTCCGGAATGATCGGCGCTATATGTAGAACACCAAATGACATCGGCGTATTGATCCGCAACACCCCGCGCGGCTCCCCCTGCAGACGTGTGACCTCCGCTTCCGCCTCCTCGATCTCCCGCAGCCCGTGCAGGCTCCGCTCGTAAAAGACTCTCCCGGCCTCAGTCAGGCTGAGGCGCCGTGTGGTGCGGTTCAGCAGCCGGGCGCCGAGACGCTTTTCCAGCCGCGTGACGTATTTGCTGACCACCGATTTGGACAGCGACAGTCGCTCTGCCGCCGCGGTGAAACTGCCACTGTCCACCACCTGCGCAAAGACGGCGACATCCGTAAGAGAATCCATATTTACTTCGATTGATAAAAATTCGTGAACAATGTAATTCCGATTGTCGGGATTATCAACGATTAAGAAACCAGTATCGTGTCTTCCACGGCGCTACTCCCCGCGGCAACACGTTCCCGGGGAGCCCGTCACCGGAGCATTGAAGCGGCCCCGCGACGCTGCACAGTTTTCAGCCACCTCGAAGGTGTGCTGTGGCCAAAACAACCATCAGAGGAAAAACACGATGAAATCCGCTTTCTCACACTTAGTCATCACCGCTGCGCTGCAGCTTGCCGTTGCCTCCACCGCCGATGCCGCCCCGCGCAGCGTCGGCCAGAGCCCTTGGGGCGCGGAGGATGAAATCGGCCGCCTCAACCTTATTACCGAAGAGTCCCGCAGCGATGTGTTGTCCCGGGTCTCTGGCGGCAGCGTTTACGATCTGTCGGTGGAGTACTTTATCGGGATGCCGAGCTGGCAGGCGGCGGGCGATCCGCACTACCGCATCTGGATGACGCACACGCCCGATGGCACGGTAGTGGACGACCCGCTGCACGTCGGCACCACCATGAACGAGCATGTCAGCTATACCGGGGCCGCCGTCTCCATGTACACCCATATGGGCACACATATAGATGCTCTGGTGCATTTCGGATTGAACGGAGAAATCTGGAACGGCTTCAGCGCCGAGGAACACCTGGGCGACCGGGGCTGGAAAGTCGCCGGGGCGGAAAAAATTCCCCCGCTGGTGGCGCGCGGCGTCCTGATTGACGTGGCCGCGGCAAAGGGCCTCGACATGCTCCCCGATGGCTACCGGATTACGCGGAAGGATCTGGTTGCGGCGCTGGAATGGCAGGACGTATCCCTGCGCGAGGGGGATGTGGTACTGATCCGCACCGGCCGCATGAAACGTTACGCGGATGCCGCCGCTTATATGGACAATCCCCCGGGTATTGGACTGGCAGCAGCCCGCTTCCTGGTCGAGGAGAGCGGCGCCATGGTGGTGGGCGCAGACAACCTGAGCTTTGAGTCATTCCCTTCCGAGCTGGAGACCGACTATGTGCCGGTTCACACCTACCTGCTCGCACAGCAGGGTGCGCCGATCATAGAGCTCGCCTACCTGGAAGACCTATCCAAAGACAAAGTCTACGAATTCGCTTTTATCGGTGGCTCACTGAAGCTGCGCGGCGCCGATGCAGCGCCGATCCGCCCGGTCGCGATTCCGATCCGGTAACCGGCAGGAGGCGCGGGTGCCGGCCGGTAACAACAAGGCCTTAAGCGCCCGCGCAAGCCTTACTAATCACGTCAAATTGGAGCAACTCAATGATGACCGCTAAAAACTCTGTGGAGACAAAGATCCCGCGGCCAACGATGGAATCCCGGCTTCACCTGTACCTCGCCTGGGGTTGCCCCTTCTGTCACCGGATACTCACAGCGCTGGCACTGACCGGCTTGCGCGACCATGTGAGTTATACCTGGATGAACAACATCAAGGGCCCGGCGGGCTGGGAGATAGCGCCCGCCGATGAACCCCTGCTCGGGGAAAATTCCCTGCGGAACGTGTACCGGCGACTGCAGCCGGGTGTGGACGCGACACCCTCGGTGCCGCTGCTGGTAGACCTGTCAACGAAGAAGCTGCTGTCATCGGATTCGGCGCAAATCACGCGATTTATTGCGACGGGAATGGACGGCGCTCACGCGATTGAGCGGGAACTGGCTCCCACCCAGCTGGTGGACCAGATCGACGCCATGAACCTATGGCTGCACCGCCATGTCAATCGAGCGGTGTACGAAGTCGGTTTTGCCACTAGCCAAGGAGAGTACGAACGGAAGCTGGCCGTATTGTTTCAGTCGCTCGACCGCCTCGAGCTGCGCCTGGCGGAGCAGCCGTATCTGCTCGGCAACACACCGAGTGAGAGCGACCTCTTTCTGCTGCCGACGCTATTGCGTTTTGACAGCGTCTATCACCCGCTGTTCAAGTGCTGCTACCGGTATATCGCCGACTATCCCGCGCTTTCAGGCTATCTGGCTCGCATGCAGGAAATCGACGGGGTGGCAGCCACCTACGATGAATTTCTGACAAAACAGCACTATTTCTGCAGTGTCATGCATGTCGGCAATGAGGTACGAGACCTGAATCCGTCTCGCCTGATTCCGGTGACCCAATATAGTATGTTATTGCAGGCATAACGGTATTCTGCAATACGCGGTTTATGCTGTAAAAAGAGTTGACTACTACAGGCCGGTGAATAGACACCCGGCACAGATCGGGTTCAAGGACAAATGACATGAAGACTCTTTTCAACAAGCAGACAGATAAAAACGATGAAGCATTGAGAGCAATAGCGCATATGCCGACGCGAAGCCTGGATGTTCTGATGGACCAGGAGTTTACTCTGGGGCTATCAGATACCGATCTAATGCGCGTCGCTGTATTACTCGCGGAGAAGAGCTACAACGAAGGAGGCTGCCCGATTGGCGCGGTTATCGTTGACAACTCGACAAGAGAAATCCTGGGAAAGGGGCACAATACCCTTGTCCAGGAAAGCCATCCCTACAACCACGGTGAGACTTCCGCTATTCGAGACGCTGGCCGCATTGACTTCAGCAAAACAACGCTGTTTACCAGCCTGAGTCCATGTGACATATGTGCGACATTAATTTACATGAGGGGCTTCAGCCAGGTAGTCATCGGAGACGTGACAAATGCCTCCGGCAATGAGAGTCTCCTGGAAAGCAGAGGCGTCCAGGTAAAAGTCTTGGAGGACAGCCTCGGAATCAAGCTTTACGCCCGCTTTCGTTCTGAAAAACCCGACCAGGACCTGGAGGATTGGCAGGGCGTAAGCGCATTGAAAAAGCGCGACGATCAATAAACAGGCCTCATTGGGCGTGGCACTACAGTTCCGCTACAGTGCCGCTATACATTTAATTAAACAGATACGAAAAGCGGTTTCATGCAATCTTTCAAGACACAATTCACCTTATCCCGAGATTACCTTGCCGAATGTTTTGATCAGTCGCTACCTCATGGAAAAAACGCCAAACCCAATTATCTATTCCCTGTACTACTGCTCGCTGCCGGTGTTGGAACACTGATTTTCACCGAGCATTCCAAAGTTCTGGGTTACATGCTGATCGCTTTAGCTCTTCTGGAACTGCTTCATATTCGATTTCGACGGGCCTGGTGGCTGGCGCGACAGATGTGGGGTAAAAGTGGCGGCAGTGAAGTGACATTAACTGTCGATGAAGCTGGAATAACCACACAGAATACCCACGTGAAAACAGCGCTATTATGGTCAGACATCGAGCGTGTCATCGAAACCGAGTTAGGGTTAATTGTTGTGGCTAAATCCGGTGGCCGTCACTACTTGTCTAAATCGTTATTTACTGCGGCTCTGGTCAATGAGATTATCACCAGAGCCAAGGGTGAATGCTCGTAAGACCTTGTACAAACATATGGGGTTCAAAAAGGTGCGAGATTTAAAAAATCCCTGCCAATATTACGGAAAGGATACCTTCCACAACACCTTTTAGGCTCCGCCCACAGTGTATTGAAAGCTTGCGCTTTGACCTACGTCGCGGGCGCCCTGCTGGACGTATTGCGCCTGTGGCGCTGGATAAGACTTTTCCGGCAAAAGGTGCTTGAGCAAACTAGAGATGATTCAAGCTCAACATATCAAGGATGCAATAATGATTCGAACAGCAAAAGTTGCAGATGCGCAAAAGATCGCTGCCATTTACAACCACTATATTGAACATACCTGGATTACGTTTGAGGTGGACCCAGTCTCGGCGGACGAGATGGCAAGCCGCGTAGAGGCATGCCATAAAAACAATTTTCCCTGGTTGGTTGCCGAGGAGAATGGTGAGGTGCTCGGTTACAGTTACGCCACCCAATGGAAAGGACGCTGGGCGTACAGGCACTCCGTAGAGGCCACGGTTTATCTGAACCACACTGCCACGGCTAAAGGGTTGGGGACTGAGCTCTATCGGGAACTGCTCTCGCAACTCACATCACGAGAGTTTCACGCTGTGATCTGCGGCATAGCCTTACCGAATGCGGCAAGTGTGGCGCTGCACGAAAAATTCGGCATGAAGAAGGTCGCCCACTTCCAGGAAGTAGGCCGGAAGTTCGGGAAATGGGTGGATGTTGGCTACTGGCAATGTCTGCTCTAATCTGACGAAGACTTACTTTTACTCACTATCAGAAGAAATCGTGGACCTCAGCTCCGAGGTCTACCACCGCAAGTCGGTGACTGCCGCCCAACCCCGACATAACCTTGTCAGCATTTACTACACTCCTCCCATGAGGTGCTATTTAATGCTGAATGTCCGATTCTCCTCCCTATGTTGCAGCCTGCTGGCTTTTGTGGTGGTAGCCGCCGCTACGCTGCAGCCAGCAACCGCGTGTACCCGCATTCTGTGGAATGACAATGGTCTGGCGGTGGTGGTAGGCCGCACGATGGACTGGCCGGAATCCACCCAGCCTGTCCTGACTGTCTTCCCTCGAGGCATGGAACGCAATGGCGGCTTCACTGGCACAGAGCTGACCGTGAAAGAGAACCCGGCGAAATAGAAATCCAAGTACGCGAGCATGGTGACCACTATCTACGGGATCGGCACCGCGGATGGCTTTAACGAGAAGGGCCTGGGCGGCCACCTCCTTTATTTGGATGCGACGGATTTCGGGCCCCGGGATACCAGCCTTCCCGGGGTGCAGGCGGGGCTCTGGCTACAGTTTCTGCTGGATAACGCTGCCACGGTGGAAGAGGCGCTCGAGCTGTTGAAAACCGTCCAGATCGTAATGACCGAAGCGCACGGCCATAAGGCCACCCTGCACCTCGCACTGGAAGACGACAGCGGGGATTCGGCTATCGTGGAATACATTGACGGAAAGCCCGTGGTACACCACGGCAGGCAGTATCGCGTGGTGACCAATGACCCCACCTACGACGAGCAGTTGGCGCTACTGGAGAAACAGGACTTTTCCAACCCGAGCAGCGATACGCCCCTGCCCGGCAATGTAAAGGCCACCGATCGCTTTCAACGCGCTGTTTACTTCTCGTCCATGCTCCCCAAGCCGGCTACAGAACGGGAAGCCATTGCAAGTATTCTCGCGATTGCGCGCAATGTTTCGGTACCGTTTGGGGCCCCCTACAAAGACTTTGGTATTTACAACACCGAATATCGCACAGCGATCAATCTGAAAGACAGGCGCTATTTTTTCGAACTCACCACCAGCCCCAGTGTCATCTGGGCAGATCTTTACAGCTTCAAACTGACACGGGGCTCTCCGGTAATGGTATTGAAGCCCACCAGCATATTCCTTTCCGGCAATGTTTCCAGCCGGTTTCGTGAAGCGGAAAAATCGCCGTATTGATTGTCTTGGCTGCCAGGCTATCCGGCCCCCTCCTTCTGGTTCTCCTCTTCCGGCATCACCAGGCTTACAATTTGCCACTCTGCTTTGGGCGCAAACTCATGGGATACCGTATTGATATGGATCTTTCCCTGCGGGTCCACCGCATAAAGTCCCGTGGCGCGGTTGCCGTAGGTTTTCCTGTAATCCTCGATGGTAAAGCTTTCCGTAAGGCCTGTAGTCCTGATTGTTGCGCCCCTCGCTACCTGGCTGGCAAGGCGGCTGTAGGTAGCATTTTCTGAGAAGAGTTCCAGTTTTTTTGCGTAGTCTTCCGATACCCGGTGGCTGGCCCGCTCTTCCGGTGCACCGTGGCTCAGCCCCAGCACCGAGCCCTTGCCCAACACATGCTCGAAGTGATAGGTCACCAGCGGGTTGAGCTGCTTGTAGGGAGACAGTACCAGCACCTTGCCGATGGTGGAGATATCCATGGTCAGGCTGGCATGTTCGGAGACCGGGTTGCCGTAATAGATAGGGATATTTTCCATACGGGCCTCGCGAATGGCATCCCAGTTGGTATCTGCGATTCTGACCGGCACATCCTTTTGCATCAGGTCTTTGGCCAACAGTCGCGCAAACTTGCTACCGCCGAACAGAAGGTATCCATTGGGATAGGGAGCGCGAACTCCCAGCAGCTTGGCGATGCTTTTGGAAGTCAGGCTCTGAATCACCACGGTGGCAATAATCACCAGAAATACCATTGGAACCAGCAGTTCGGATTTCGTCAACCCAAGAGCATCTAATTTAATCGCGAAGAGCGCGGAAACCGCCGCAGCAACGATCCCCCGGGGCGCAATCCAACTGAGCATCGCCAGTTCACGCCAGCTCAGCCCCGCTCCGAAAGAAGACAGGAAGACCGATAGCGGTCGAGCCACATACATGATCACAGCCAATACCAGCAAAGCACCCCACCCCAGCTGTGCCAGGGTATGAAATTCCAGCCGCGCCGCGAGCAGGATGAACAATGCAGAAATCAGCAGAACACTGAGGGTTTCCTTGAACTCGAGGATGTCATCGACATCCAGGTTCTTCATATTGGCCATCCAGATCCCCATCACCGTGACCGTGAGCAGACCGGATTCATGGGACAACAGATCGGATGAGGCATAGGCCCCGAGCATCAGGGTCAGTACCGCGGTGTTGCGCAGGTAGTGCGGTACCCAGTTTTTCCGCAGCAGGGTGCCGAGGAAGTAGCCCATCAGTGAACCCAGCCCAAACCCGATCGCTACCACCTTCAACAAAATGATCAGGGCATGCTCGAAGGCACTTTGCGAGGCAACGATGTACTCGTAAACCAGTACTGCCAGCAGCGCGCCTATCGGATCTATGACGATGCCTTCCCAGCGCAGGATATTGGAGATACGCGTATTGGGGCGCACGGAGCGCAACATGGGTACGATCACTGTCGGTCCGGTCACCGTAACAATGGCACCAAACAATGCCGCTAGCTGCAAAGGCATTCCGAGCAGATAGTAGGCGGCCGGTGTGGCGATCAGCCAGGTCACCAGCGCCCCGAGGGTACACAGGTTGCGCACCATCACGCCGTGGCCGGCAATATCGGACAGCTTCAGGGTGAGCGCACCCTCAAACAGGATAATCGCCACTGCCAGTGATACGAGCGGAAAGAGCAGGTCGCCGAACAGCACATCGGGGTCGAGGACCCCCGTCATCGGCCCGAGCACCAATCCGGCCACCAGTAACGGAAGGATGGCCGGCAGCTTGAGCCTGAAAGCCAGGTACTGGCACGCGATCGAGACGATGCCCACCATCACCAACAGCGCCATTGGGTTCGAGGCGATTTGCTCCATAAGTCCTGATCAGTCGATTGCAATCTTCATTAGCGGGTAGGACATTGACGGTTCGCCAGTTCCCTTGCCAGACGAGGCCCGTTCCACAGACTGGGAAGAATAATCAGTGACACCGGTACGGCGGTAACCACAATAAACTTCTGCAGTGCACCGACGCCTCCTTCGCCAATGCTTATCAGGATCGCCGCGCAGCTGCCCATCATGATGCCCCAGAAGATACGCGTGGCCGCCGGCGGATGTTCCTCGCCAGTCATCACTACGGAGATACTGTACGTCATTGAGTCTCCGGTGGTGGCCACAAAGATGGTGGTCAACACCAGGAATAAAATGGAAAGCAGCGTGCCCCAGGGCAATGCCTGCGTGGTGGCCAACAGCGCCGCCGGCAGATTCAGTCCCTCAAACGGCTTGGAAATAATACCGGGATTCTGGATCTCCAGAAAAATGCCGGTACCGCCGACAATGGTGAACCAGAAGCAGGTCACCAGTGGCGCAACCAGTGCAATCACAAAGATCAGTTCCCGCACCGTGCGACCGCGTGAGATGCGCGCTACAAACAATGCCATGATGGGGCCGTAGCCGATGAACCAGCCCCAGAAGAACACCGTCCACCAATCCAGCCATTGGGTATCTGCGCGGAAAGTGGCCATGGGGAAGAAGTTCCCAATATAGGTCCCCAGCCCCTCGACAAACCCGTCAGCGATAAATGCAGTGGGACCGACAAGCAAAATGAACGCCATCAAAACTACCGCCAGCACCACATTGAAGCGGCTCAGAACCTGGATACCGCGATTGACACCAGTCACCGCGCTGATGGTATAGATTGTGACCAGTCCAATGATGACCAGAAACTGGGTAGTGAATCCGTCCGAGACGCCAAATAGCTCATGCAGACCAAAACTCACCTGCAACCCCAGAAAACCGATAGGCCCCACGGTTCCGGCCACTACGGCAATCACGCAACAGGCATCAACCAGTGCCCCGCCAACACCGTGGAGAATACGCTCACCAAAGAGTGGATAGAGCAGCGTGCGCGGCTTTAAGGGCAGTCCCCTGTCATAGTGCAGCACCATCAGAACAATGGCAGTCAGACACCCCAGGATCGCCCACGCCAGAAAGCCCCAGTGCATGAAACTCTGCGCCAGCGCATTACTGGCCTGCACCACGGCGTCTTCCTGCTCTCCGAACAAGGGGGGCGGCGACAGAAAGTGGGCAATGGGCTCCGCCGCAGCCCAGAAAACCCCACCCCCGGCCAACAGCGTACACATGATGATTGCCACCCACTTGAACGTGGACATCTCCGGGACATCGAGATTCCCGAGCCGGACTTCACCACTGCGGCTTATCGCGACATACAGCGCGATAAAGAACGTCGCCAGCATCAGCAACTGCCAGTAAGCTCCAAACAGGGTTGTGGACCAGTGAAAGGCGTTTTTCACCCAGGCAGCGACCAGTTCCAGATCCCAGAGCGAGAGCCCAACAAACAGGCTGATCAGGCCACCGCTGATGATCAAGACCGGTACATCTACTTTTCCAATCAGCGACTCGAGCAGTGAACGCATAATGCAGGTTTCCGGACGTTGTCAGTGAGATGAGGCGCGCGCAACCGGGAACGCAGCCGAACCCCCAAGTAAAACAGGCTGCAGACGACAAGATTTACGCCGGCAGTTGGCTCAGTTTAGCAGTGACCGATAGTTAGCAGGCATTCGCGAGAGAAACGGCACTGATCCCACAACTGGCCATACTGTGGTATTAATGTTTGTAGCAGCGGAAACTTGTCCAGAAAGGAGACCTAGATGGAATTTCTCATCCTGTTGATCGTGGTGCTGGTGGTATTGGTACTGCCACTGAAAATGGCGGCGGCCATGCTGGGGGCGCGCAATACCGGTGTATTTGCCTGCCTGTTTGCACTGCTCCTCGCGGTCATCATCCAGCATTTTGTTGGCGGCCTGATTCCCGGGGTTACCGAAGAGTGGGGCCTACTGATCACCATCCCCCTGGCGGCGCTCGCTTACATGCTGGTACTCGGTACCGGCTTCTTTAAGGCGGTTCTTATTGCACTGGTGCAGGGGCTGATCACCATTGGGATTACGCTGTTATTGGGTGGCGTACTGACCGCACTTTGACGAAATCGCACACGTCAACTGTGGGAGCTCAACGAAAACGCTGTTAAGCCGCGGATGGATTGATACACACCACCCCCAACTGCTCATCGGGCTCACCTCGATAAGTATCGACAAAATGGCAATTCCCTACGGTCGTGGGGACCGGCACGTAGGAATGCCCCATAAACACGCTATTGATCCCAGCGATTGAAAAGGCGGAAAACCTCCCGTCCGCGCCAGCTTCAATATGTCCTTCCGGCAGAGCCCCGAAACGGCCCAACCCTTCCAGAAACGCCTGCTTATCTTCCGGAACGGCTCTCTTTCCCTCCCCCGGGCCAACCAGCTCGCGGTACAAACGGGTGATCAGACCCCGGTTCCAGAGCAGCGGCTTTGCCGCCGTGCGCATTGCCTCATCTGACAGGGAGCCCCCCACTGTCCAGAGTACGCCGATGCATTGCAGCAGCCGCTTCACTTCCATCCAGCTGCTATCGGGTACATCTGCATGCACCAGGCCGATGGCACCGCTCTCTGTCGCAATCTCCATCGCCCACGGCCACTGGCGGACTTTTTCCACCAGTCGCTGCTGTAGCGGGTACGGCAGATCATAAAACCATTCACCGCCATTGCTGTAATGCAGCGGCACCGCAGTGGCATCTTCAAACCCGGCAATCATCATTGCCTCGTGATTGCCCAGGATGCTGAAATACACCTGCTGATCGATCATCTCCAGAAGCTCGACGCTGTCCGGCCCGCGATCGATGATATCCCCGACACAGAACAGCCGATCCTTTGCACCATCAAACGCCAGGTCATTGAGATTACTGAGCAGTTGCTGATGGTGACCGTGTAAATCCCCGACAACAAAATCCCGCCCCGTGGTGTTTCGGCCGACTTGCCAGTAAACAGACATAGATTTGCTCTTCTTGCACTTTCGTACCTTGTGAACACTAGCAGCAATAGGTAATTCGCATCGAGAGGGAAACTGGGTTCGAGACGTTCTCAGCTTTACAACTTAAACTGCAGTAATAGATGAATACTGACGTATTGGCAGGTATTATCGCGTAGATTCAGCTCTCCGCAGCCAAGTAAGGCATAAGTAGAGCCAAAGGGAATTTTCAGGTGGCGATCTCTATCGATACCCTGGGCGGTTTGACGCTCAAACATAACGACGAAGAAATCAGGTTACCTGCCTCCAAGCGCACGCGCGCGTTGCTGGCCTATCTGGCTATCAGCAACCGTCCACACCGCCGCGAAAATCTGTGTGAAGTTTTCTGGGAAATACCGGACGATCCACGGGGCGCTCTGCGCTGGTCCCTCAGCAAGATTCGCCCGCTGGTCAATACGCCAGACGAAGAGCGCTTACAGGCGGACCGCGAGCGTGTGTTGCTCGATATCCGGAACATGACCATCGACATTCACCAGATTACCAGCGAGCTGAAAAATCAGGATCTGCCTTCCGCCCGCCTCACCGCCATCGCAGAACAACTGCAGTACACTTTTCTCGAAGGTCTGGAGCTACCGGACCAGGATCGCTTCCAACTGTGGCTGAACGCCGAACGACGTGACCGGGAGCGCCAGCTCGCCACGACCTGCGGCCGCCTGGCTGGCCATCGCGACATTCCGGTGGATGACCAACTACTGTGGGCACGCCGTTGGTGTGAATTGGCGCCACTCTCCCCCGAATCCGCCACCATGCTGGTCACGCAACTGGACCGCATGGCGTTGTCCATAGAGTTATCGGCAACCCGCCGCGAGCTCAGCGAACGGTTTCAGAAAGCCAGTATTCCCTGGAACGCTGATGCTCGCGCCGATCTCGGTGGCAAAGACCATTGTAAAAACGAAAGCACGAGGGCGAACTTCCTCTCCGATCGCGAGCTACTGGCGCAACAGAAAATCCAGTTCTGTACGGCCAAAGACGGTGTCCGTATTGCCTACGCCGCTGTCGGCCCGGGATCAGACACAGGTACTTCCGAGGCTCCCACCATAGTCAAAGCCGCCAACTGGTTGACACATCTGGAGCACGACTGGGACGCCCCCATCTGGAGCCCCCTGTTCCGCGACCTTGCTTCGGACCACCACTTCGTTCGCTACGATGAGCGCGGCAACGGCCTGTCGGACTGGCATGTCGATGACATTTCATTTAACGCCTTCGTCACCGACCTCGAATCCGTGGTGGATGTCCGTGGTGTGGAAAAATTTTCACTCCTGGGCATATCTCAGGGCGCCGCCGTATCCATCGACTATGCCGTGCGCTACCCGGAGCGGGTCAAACACCTGATTCTGTTTGGTGGCTACGCCGCCGGCTGGCGTATCGGCGCCAGCGCGACGGAAACCAGAGAAAGGGAAGCGGTAATGACCCTGACCGCGTCCGGCTGGGGCCAGGACAACCCGGCCTACCGGCAGATTTTCTCGTCCACATTTATGCCGACGGCGAACAGTGAAGAGTTCGCCTGGTTCAATGAGTTCCAGCGCCTCACCACCTCTCCCGAGAACGCGGTTAAGTTTCTGTCGGTTTTCAGTGAAATTGACGTGCGGGACAAGTTGGCCCAGATCCAGGTGCCTACTTTGGTAATTCACTCCCTCGACGATCAGCGTATTCCGGTAGCGGTCGGTCGGGAACTGGCGGCCGCCATCCCCAGCGCGGAATTTTTGGGACTGGAAAGCTCCGGCCATCTGCTACTGGGCCGCGAGCCAGCGTCTAAGGCCTTTGTAAACGCCGTACGCGAATTTATTGCACGCAATTAGTGCATCAAAACCATCGCCGTGAAAGAACCTTCCGCTCAGCCCTGACAAAGCCCCGCTTTACCACGCTTATTACCACGCGTCCCCTGTACGCTACGGCCAATTCGTCAATGTACAGCAGAGCTCAAGGAGCCGGAGGTCATTATGCTATCCGCACAAGAATTCACCAGACAGCTCGTCAATCTCAGTAATCAGTATCGCAGCGACAATTTATGGGTCGGCAACTGGAGACAAAATAACTGGAATGACCCCGATGAGATGGCAGAGTACATCCACTTTGCTTATAACCTGTATGAAGCCACTGCACACAATCGGCTGCAGCTGACCCTGCTGGGTGGCACCGGCATCCGCAAAAATGAAGCCTATATCAAGAGTTTCGGCGTGACCGGGATCAATGGCATTCAGGACGACATCACAAAAAAGTATGTGAGAAGAGAGGTCCAAAAACGCCATGCCCGTTCCGCCATACCTGCAACCGCCGCGGACAATCCGGACCGCGAACCGGCCAGGGTACGGGGCGGCAGCATCCTGAGCGAAACACGCTGGTCTCCCATTCTCAATGATTCTCTGATCCTGGGAGCAATTACAGCCCGCCAGCAGTTTGCCGTAGCATTCACCGTATCCGAACAGTGGGCCTGGGATAGAATGCATGCAGGCAAAGAAACCCGAACATCTGCCATCGCTGACAAGTTTGGCGGATCAAAGACAATGATCAATGCCTGGAAACAGTTCCTGAATAGCCAGCAAACCATGTTCTTTACCGGACGCACCCCGCGTGTATTTACCAGAGAGCTGCTGGGCCTGAAATTTTTCGGCTACAAGCCAGAGTTCAGCTGGAATCAGCTATCGTTCGGCCCGGACTCACGCGCAACTATTCGCCCAGACTTTCAGACCTACCTGCGAAAGCTCAGAGAAGTCCGGTTTGAGGCTGGTGATCGAGCGAGGGTTACGCAGGAAATCTCAACCTTCCTGTTTGGCGAGCAGAACGCACTCGGAGCAAACTGGACCTGACCGGAGCAGCGCGCCGGAGTATGCTTCAAACAGGAAAGCATCCAGGGTGTGACCGGGCATTCAGCGACAGACCGATATCGCAGTAACAGGCTGAAGGCTAAATTTCCGGGCTCTGGGACAGATCTTCGCGTAAGCTATGGCAGTAAATACTCAGATATAGCGAGCGGAATGATGAGCCAAAATGAAGTCAGTGAAATCCTCGGCCTGGATTGCGAAGCCCGCTATGAATATTTCCTGGATGCCG
Source organism: Microbulbifer celer (assembly GCF_020991125.1). Taxonomy (NCBI): domain Bacteria; kingdom Pseudomonadati; phylum Pseudomonadota; class Gammaproteobacteria; order Cellvibrionales; family Microbulbiferaceae; genus Microbulbifer; species Microbulbifer celer. The sequence continues at coordinate 1,035,817 of NZ_CP087715.1, read as the reverse complement.
TCGGTGAAGAGCGGGAGATCTGGATCCTGATCAACAGTGACGAACACTTCCTGAAGCTGCACTCGGAAGACCAGGGCGGCTTCGAGTACCTGCCCCTGTGGCCGAGCGAAGCCTTCGCCGAGGCCTATGCCGCCAGCGAGAGTGACCTGAAAGCCAAGAGCATTCCCCTCCCCCAGTTCCTGAACCGCTGGCTCCCCGGGCTGGAAAAGGATGCCATTGAAGTGGGCGTTTTCCCGGGTGCGGATAACAGCGTTTGGATCACGGAGCCGGCAGACCTGGAGCAGGATCTGCGCGAAGAGCTGTCCCGGTTCTGAGCCCCCGCTTCACTTTTACCCTTTATGAAGATCACCCTGCTCACCCACCAACGGGAGCTGGACCGCAAGACCAATACCGGCGCTCTGGCCCTGGCGTGCTGTGGGGCGCTGGTTGAGCGCGTGGTCTGGGAACGCCGCAACCCGGACCCGGCACTGGTGGAAGCCGTAGAGCGCGGCGAGGCGGCACTGGTCTACCCCATCGACAGTGATCACGATGCACAACTGGAGGACTTCAATCGGGTCATCCTGATAGATGCCACCTGGCAGGAAGCCCGCAAGATCTACAACCACAGCCCGTACCTGAAAGCCGCTCCGAAGTTCGCCATCTCAACAGAAACAGCATCCAGCTACCGCCTGCGCCGCAACCAGCCGGAAGGCGGCTTGTGCACGGCGGAATGTGTGATGGCGATATTGCACAGGATCGGAAAAAGAAAAGCCGCAACCCGATTGGGTGCGGCTTTTGAGTCTTTCAATATTTCACCGGGTACTCAACCGACGAAGACAAACTGAGACAAAAGCTCGAGACTTTTCTCTGTACCCATTAGTGCTTCTTAGCGTTTTCTTATCCGTCTGCCCCCTTCGCAGCCTGCTGCAACTCTTCCTCAAGCCGGCTGCTTTCCACCGAGCGCGGTTTGTGAAAACGTCCCAGCCCCAGATACACAACCGGTGTCAGGTAGAGGGTAAACAGCGCCGCCAGCCCAAGGCCACCGAACATCACCCAGCCGATGGCGGAGCGCGCTTCGGCGCCGGGGCCGGAGCTCAGGATCAATGGCAGGCCGCCGAGCACGGTGGACAGCATGGTCATGGCGATGGGACGCAGACGCACCCGTGCGGCTTCGGTGACAGCGTCGTATACGCTGTATCCACGGTCCCGCAACTGGTCCGCAAACTCCACCAGCAGGATCCCGTTCTTGGCCATCAGGCCGATCAGCATCACCAGGCCGATCTGGGAAAAGATATTCACCGTAGTGCCAGTGAAAAACAGTGCGTAAACCGCCGCAGCCAGACCAAAGGGCACCGTGGTCATCACGATCACCGCGCTGCTGATGCCCTCGAACTGCGCACACAGCACAAGGAAAACCACCAATGCGGCGATGGCGTAGGTCATGGCCACTTCCCGCGAGCTTTCCTCCAGAGAATCCGCCTCGCCCAGAAAGACGATCCCCACATCTTCCGGCAGCACTTCCTTGCCCAGCTGACGGATATCCTCGACTGCACTGGCCAAGGGATAACCAGGTTCCAGCCCCGCATCAATCTCAATCGCGCGGCGCTGCCCGTGACGGTCGAGTTCGGCGGCAACGCTCTCTTCCCGTAGGGTGACCATACTCGACAGCGGTAACAGCGCACCGCTGTCACTTTTTACATACAGGTTGACCAGATCTTCCGGCGAGGAAACCGTGGTATTGGCAGTTTCCAGCATGATCGGCACCGCCTGATCCCCCACGTTCAGGTCCACCACATCCAGGCCATCGACAACGGTGCGCAAGGTAGTGGCGATACTGTCCAGCGGCACGCCGAGGTCGGCGGCGCGGCGGCGATCGATCTCGATCGATAACTGCGGCTGGCTGGGGCGATAGCTGATATCCGGCTGCCCAAGGTGAGGCAGCCGATCCTCCATGGCGCGCGCCATTTTGCGCGCGGCATCGTAAATATGCGGGTAATCATTGCCCACCAGAGCAACCTCGATACCACCGCCGCCACCACGCAGGGAAAGACTGTTCGGGCTACTGACGCGAATGCGGGCGCCGGGAATCTGCTCCAGCGGGCCGAGGATTTCGTCAATCAGGGATTGCTGAGACACAGTACGCTGCTCCCAGGGTGCCAGCGGCAACGAAAAGTGCGCCCGATTGGGATCGTAGCGGCCTACTTGGGAAATGATATCCGTCGCATCGCCGCGCGCCACCAGCGGCCGCAACACATCCTCGATATGCTCCGCCTGACGCCCGATATAGTTCTGCCCCACCCCATCGGGGCCAGTGGCGAACACGTAAATCACACCGCGATCTTCCGAGGGCAACAATTCCTTGCCCAGGGAGAGATAAAGACCACCAGCGCCCACCGCAAGCATCATGGCCACTGCAAAGCTCAACCAGCCGTGACGCAGACACGCCGCGAGGCTACGGTAATAGCCGCTGGCAATCTTTTCTCCGATACGAACCAGGCGCACGTAAAACGGATGGGGTTCGGCATTCGACTCACTCTGGAAGTCATTCCGAGACACCCGCGCAGTCAGCATCGGCACCAGGGTCAGAGCCACCACAGAAGACAGTGCCACCGCCGTCGCCAGCACCAGGCCAAACTCGCGGAACATACGCCCCGCGGTACTCGGTAACAGCGCGATGGGAATAAACACACTGATCAATACCGCGGTGGTGGCGAGAACCGCAAAGACCACCTGTCGTGTCCCCAGCACTGCGGCCGCGCGGGCGCCCATACCCTGGCTGCGCAGGCGCTGGATATTCTCCAGTACCACAATCGCATCATCCACTACCAGACCGGTGGCGAGCACAATGGCCAACAGCGTCAGAATATTGATGGAGAACCCCATCAGCCAGATGCCCGCGAGCGTGCCGACCAGTGCGATGGGAATCGCGGTACTGGGAACCAGGGTGGTGCGCAGATTGCCGAAGAACAGCCAGATCGCTGCGATCACAATCAGCACGGTATACATCAGGCTGGTAACCACTTCCTTCACCGAACCTTTAATGAACACCGCGCGGTCTTCGGTAACAGTGATCGAAAGATTATCAAAGCGCTCATTCAGCGAGTCCACAGCCCGGCGCACGCCCTCACTGATCTCGATGGTGTTACTCTGGGCCTGACGCACCACGCCGAGACCAATGACCGGGCGATCATTGAGATATACCAGAGACTGGACATCTTCCGGCCCGAACGACACATGCGCGACGTCGCCAATGCGCACCTCACCGTCCACAATGATGTCCCGAATCTGCGCTTCGGTAACGGTGGAGGCATCCGTACGCACCAGCAGTTGTTGATCTTCTGATGTGAAGCTGCCGGAAGGCACATCCAGCGGTGCCTGCTCCAGTACACCCGCCACATCACTGACAGACAGACCGAAACTGGTCAGGCGCAGTGGATCCAGCACAACCCGCAAAACGCGCTGGCGCTGGCCGTTGATCGGCACATCGGCCACACCGGGAATTGAGATCAACTCGGGAATAATGTCTTTTTCAATAATGTAGGTGAGCGCTTCATCACGCAGGCGGTCGCTGGTCACCGCCAGATGCATCACCGGCTCAGGTTGATCCGCGGCTTTCACCACGGTCAATTGCTCGCCGTCGTCCGGCAATTCCCGCTCCGCCTGGCTCACTGCCTCGCGCACGTCCGCCGCTGCAGTATCCAGATCGATATTGGAATTGAATTCAATATGGATACGGAAGTTGTTTTCTTCACTGGACGACTCGATGTGCTTGACGCCGGAAACCCGGGCCACGGCGCCCTCCACGATACTGGTCACTTCCGAGTCCATGGTTTCCGGTGAGGCCCCGGGCATTTCGCCGCGAACGGAAACAATGGGTACGTCCACATCAGGCAGTTCCCGCACTTCCACCGCGCTGAATGCGGCGATGCCGGCAATAGCGATCAACAGGTTGAGTACCAGCACCAACACCGGACGCCGGATCGCCAGCGAGGCGAGATCATCGCGATTAAAGTCAGCCGGGGCTGCGTCCTTGGTGTGATCCGTCATGACTTACAGCCCCGCCAGATTGGTCACTGGCAATCCCTCGCGCATTCGCTGGGTACCCTCTGTAACCACGGATTGACCTTCCGGCAGGTCCGACTCCACCAGAATCGCACCCTGCAGTCGCTGCACCACGGTGGCCGGTACCCGGCTGACGGTTCCATTTTCCTGCACCGCCCATACAAACGCGCCGTCATTCCCCCACTGCAAGGCCACTTCCGGTATCACCGGGTATCGGCCCGCTTCCATACTGAGCGTCACCCGGAAACTCATACCGGGCCGCAGCAGATCAGCGCTGTTGTCTACCTGTGCGCGCACCGCAAAGGTTCGGGTGTCGGGGCTGACGCGGCTATCGATATCGATCACTTGCCCCTGATGGTCCGGGTTGCCATTGGCCCAGGTGGCCACCGAAATCGACTGCCCCTCTTTGATCTGGCCCAGAAACAACTCCGGCACCTGAAAGGTCACCAGCAGCGTACTGCGATCGTCAATGGTGGTGATGGCGGTGGAGGGATCGATACGGGCACCGGGATCGATATTGGTGATCCCGATGTGTCCATCAAACGGGGCTTTGACACGGCGGTAATCCAGCGCCACCTGCGCCCGTGCCAGGCTGAGGCGAGCGCGCTCTACCGCACTGCGCGCATCGTCCAACGCGCTCTCGGTGACCGAGCCCGAGCTGCGCGTTCGTTTGTAGCGGCTGAAGAGTCGTTTGGCATCCTCCAGGTTGACCTGGGCCAGCTCTACTGCCAGTTTCTGATCGCGGTCATCGAGTTTAACGATCGCCTGTCCCGCTTTAACGCGGTCGCCGGCTTTTAGCGAGACTTCAACGACTTCGCCACGCACTTCCGGATACAGGGTAACGCTCTTGTATGCACGGGATGTTCCCACCGCCTCTACCTTGACCTGTCGCGGCTGCCAGGCCACTGCTTCCGTGACCACGGGCTGCGCTGGGGTTTCCCGCTCGCGGGAACCCGCCCCGGGCTCCTGCTGACATGCGGAAAGAAACCCCATACTCAGTATCACGGCGGCAATACTCGCCCCCCGCAAACCGCTGTTACGTCCTGCCATATCTGCTCTCAAATTGACTCTACCAACCACTAAACCGCAATATTCGACGGCGTCACATACTGATACGTGGCACAGAGAGTACAGATTACTTTCCACAAATTCCATTATTGGTATGGCCAATCCATGCAATAGCATTTCAACTTCGGCCATCACCACCGAGACTGGTAAGACATGCACTTTTCCTGCCACTCGACGGCGGCCTGCTGCACAGCCCTACCCGCCCGCAAACGACCGACTGCCCCATAAAAAAACCCCGCAATGCGGGGTTTCATGAGCGCGATCAATAGCCGTCGTCAGACATCTTCAGCCATATACGGCTTCACCTTCTCTCGCATCACATCGGGAATGAACGCAGTACCGCGCCGCTTGAGGTCGAACAGCACTGAAGTCGCCTTGTTGACCGCTGCCACTTCACCAGTCTCGGTCAGCACCAGTATCTGGCGGTATGTGATGGAGCTGTTCCCCACGCGCAACGCTTCGCACTCCACATGCACTAGCGCACCTTCCGGCACCTCTGCCTTGTAGTCGATCTCGTGGCGGACATCCGCCCAACCCAGGCAACGCTCCCCATCCACCATCGCCTGGTGGCCAAGGGTCAACATAAAGTGCTGCATGGCATCGTCAAACATCCCCACATAGTTGCGGGTATTCATGTGCCCCATTTCATCGCATAGCCAGGTGTGCGCCACACCGGAAAAAGTACGTACGCCCGCCATTACTGATTGCCCTTGATCATTTTCAGCATGGTCTGCCAGGCGTCTTCTGTGGCCTCGGCATCAAACACCGAGCCCGCTTCAATATTTGCCTGATTCGGGTTGGCGTGGTCGAAAGTGTGGGTGGCCCCCGGATAGATCTTCAAAGTCAGCTCGCCGGCATTCTCTGGATGCTTGGGCGCATATGCCTGACAGACTTCTTCTTCGATGTAGCGGTCTTCGGTGCCGAGGAACATGACGCTGTCTACATCGACCGTCCACGGCTGCATGCAGGTGCCATAGAACATGAAGGCACCCTGTACACGCTGCTCAAAGTCAACCTGTGGCCATTCGACAAGGCTAAAAGGTGCGCTCTTGGCAGAAGCCTGAGCCAATGCCGCCCAGATGGTCACTGCACCGTGAGAGAAGCCGGCCAGGTACAGCTGGTCTGCGTCCACACGCGGGTCATTCTCAACGTCTTCGATGGTGGCCAGAATATCCGCGGAGCGCTGCCAGGGTGTCATCGCCTGGAAGTTACACGCCTGCTCCCATTCGATACCACGGCCCTCGTAACTGTCGACCGCGATCATACCGATGCCGGCGTCATTGAATTTCTTCGCCCAGTCTTTCTCGTGGCTTTCAGTTGGGCCGCTACAACCATGGAAGAACAGCACCGTCGGCACCTTGCCCCCACCTTTAGGGAAAAAGCGCTGATCGTATGGGCGCAGATCTTCGCTTATGACATCCAATGTGGTTTCTTTCACCGTCGCTTTGGCGTGGGCGATGGCGTTAGCCACAAAGGACTCCATGCCCCCCTCTTCCACCACGTCCTCGAGCTCCTGCCGGCTCTCATCGTTCGCCTGTGCGAGCGGGGTCATCAACAATGCCGAAAACGATACCGACACCAAAGCACTCAAAATGAACTTGGGTTTATACATCTTAGTTTTCCTTATCTGAATTATTCGCATCAATCTTTGCCGACGCCACGATCAGGGCATCCTTCTGCACTTCTTTGCCAAAGTCTTCGTTCAATACCCGCGTCAACGCCCGGAAGATAACGAACAGCACAATCGTAAGTGGGAGTGCGAGGATAATGGTCAGAGACTTGACCGTATCCAGACCACTGGCGAACAACAGCCCCACCGCGATCAGTGCCAGCGCAAACGCCCAGGCCAATCGATTGCGTTTGCCCGGCTCCTGCTCTCCGTACAGATTTTTAGTGCTGATACTCGCCAGAACATAGGCGGAAGAGTCCAGCGTAGTTGCCAGAAACACAAAACTGAGCAGAGTGAAGGCGGCGAGCACTACTTTACTGAATGGCAGAGTTTTGACGATCGCCACCACAGTGGCCGGAATACCTTGCTCGTTCAGCAGCTGGGTTACCTCCAATGCACCGGAGAGCTCCAGGTGCAAAGCATAAGAACCACAGACACTGAGGAAGGAAATACAACCGAGGCTACCCCACGTCAGAATGCCCAGTACCATCTGGCGAATGGTGCGCCCGCGGGAAATACGCCCGAAAAACAACCCCATCAGCGGCGCGTAGGCAATCCACCAGGCCCAGTAGAACAGGGTCCAGGCGTCGGGAAAGCCACCGCGCTCAATCGGGTCCAGCCAGAAGCTGATACGCGGGAAGCTGTCCAGCATCAAACCGATACTGTTGGCAGACATGGAGAGGATAAATACCGTCGGGCCCACAAACAGCACCAGGAGTACCAGTGCAATAGCGAGAAAAATATTGATATCACTGAGGATGCGGATACCGGCCTTGAGACCTTTATAGGCACTGGCACCAAAGATCAGGGTCCAGAATGCAATCACACCCAGCTCGGTATAAAGGTTTTTCTCGATACCCAACAGCGAGGTAGTCAGTCCGGAAACCAGCGGTACACCCAGGCCCAATGAGGTACCCGCGCCCCCGACCAAACCGAGAATAATCAGGGTATCGATCAACTTGCCGATCCAGCCATCTACACGATTCCCCAACAGCGGGCGGCAGACCTCTGAAATCCGCAGGTACGGACGACGGCGCACATGCAGCATATACGCCACGGCAACGGACGGTACCGCGTACAATGCCCAGGGCACAAAGCTCCAGTGGAACAGCGTGTACATATGGCCCCACTCGGCAGCCTGTGGCGAGTGCGGATCAATATGCAGCGGCGGTGTCGACAGGTAATAAATTGGCTCGACAAAAGACCAGCTCACCAGGCCGATACCGATACCGGCGGAAAACATCATGGCCGCCCAGCTGAGTTCGGAGTACTCCGGTGGCTCATCGGTGCGTGCCATCTTCACCTGGCCAAAGCGACCGAAGGCCAGCCACAGTGCAAAAACAAACGTGCCGAAACCAAAGCATACAAACAGCCAACCAAATTGGCTGGTCACCTGCGACATCATATGAGCAGCCCAGGTCTGAGCTTGATCCGGTTTAAATACCAGGAGACAGGCGGCCATGATGGCAATGCCGAAGGCGGGAATAAAGACAGGCAGGTCCAGCCTGGGCTGCCCCTGTAATTGGGATACTTTCACTCGTATTTTTCCTGTTCAGGACAAAAAACAGAGGTGCCGGATCCAGGTTGCGTAATCGAGCTCCGGCGCCTCCGAGTGGCGTTACATAACGTCAGAGATCAGAAGAAATCTTTGGTTACGCTGATACCCCAGGTAGTAGGTTCACCCATAATGGCGAAGCCCATACCCGTCTGTTCAAAGGCGTGTACAACGTATGCTTCGTCGGTCAGGTTTTTCCCCCACAGGGACACCTTCAGACCGTCGAAGTTGTCCCAGGTCGCATTGGCATTGACCAGCGTGCGTGCGTCGTCGGATGCGGCCTCGGTATTACCCACACTGTAAAACACCTCGCCCTGATACATGGCATTGGTATTGAAGTTGATGGCAGAACCATTGCCCAGCATCCACTCGTAGTTGATGCTGGCAGAAGCGGAGTGCTCTGGTGTGCGCGCCAGGTTATTGCCCACAATAGTTGGGTCCGATTCAAAGCTCACGTATTCGGAATCGGTGTAGCCGTAGTTCACGGCCAACATCAGGGCGTCGGTCACTAGTGCTGACGCTTCCAGCTCTACACCCTTGATTTCGGCATCACCTGTTGCGGTCTCAACCTGACCGGTTTCCAGGTCCACGGTAAAACTTTGCAGATCGGTGTAGTCGAGATAGAACACAGCGCCGTTCAAACGTACGCGCTGACCGAGCATACTGGTTTTAAAACCTATCTCGTAGTTGGTGGCATTTTCCGGATCAAAGGCAACAGTCGCACCCTGCTCGGTCGCGGCAATACCGTTGAAGCCACCGGCCTTGTAACCTTCAGAGATGGTCGCGTAAACGATATCCGCATTCTCAGTGGTATAAGTCAGCGTGGCTTTCGGGGTGAACTTCTTCCAATTCTTGTCTGCGGTTACAGAGTAGTCTTCTGCGAGGAAACCAAACTCATCCGGCGCACCGCTAGCAACACTGGTGAAGTCTTTCTGGTCGTAGGTGTAACGGCCACCAAAGCTCGCGCTCCACGCTGGTGAGAAATGATAAGTCGCTTCACCGAATACCGCATAGCTGGTGGTTTCGTTGCTCGCATCCCACACCGGGCGAGACATCAGCCCCGGGAAACCGGCCAGGTCATAGACACGGGAAGAGTCAAAGCTCTCTACACGGTCTACGTCTTCCTGGAACAGATACAGACCAGCGGTCCACTCCAGTGCCTCGGTACCGGTAGACTGGACGCGCAGCTCCTGGCTGAACTGGCTGGACTCTTCCGCTGCATCGTTGGTCATCGCCGCACCGGCCGCGGCCAGGTAACGGCCCATCATGTCGTCGTTGAATGCGTAGTCCTGGGTACGGTAAGCGGTAATGGACACCAGATCTACGGTATCCAGCGAGTGGGTCAACTTGGCGGAAACACCGTACATGTCGCGCTCGGCATAACCGTCGACAAAGCTGTCGACTTTATCCGCATCATTCTCTGTGGGATGTGCGGTGCCGAAGACGTCTTCGTAGCCGACGATACTGCGCGCACCGGAACCGATCAGATCGTCGGTGGCGTAATCCGCACTCAGCATCAGATCAGTGCGGTCACCGAGTACCACCGCGAGCTTGCCACGCACGGACAGGTTGTCCTGATTGCCCAGATCGTCGTTGCCGGTATTCACGTTCTCAATCCAGCCGTCCCGGGTACGACGGGAAACAGCAACACGGCCATTGACGCTGTCCGCAATCGGCCCGCTCAGCATGCCGCGGAACTCTTTCAGGTTGTAATTACCTCCGGTAACCTTCGCCTTCGCTTCAAAGGTGTCGGTGGGGTTGTTGGTAATCACGTTGATTGCACCACCGGCAACGTTACGGCCGTACAGGGAGCCCTGCGGGCCACGCAGTACTTCTACCCGTTGCACATCGAACATATCTGCTCGATAGCCACCGGCGCGGCCAGCGTAGACTTCATCAATGAAGACACCGACAGATGCATCATCACCCACGGAACTGGAGTTGGTGCCCACACCGCGAATGTACGGCTGCGGCGTAACCGGGTTGTAGGAAGACAAAGAAAATCCCGGAGTCATTGCGGAGACATCTTCTACGTCGAGCATATTGCCCCGTTCCATGGCCTCTTCACCGAAGGCAGAAACGGCGATGGGAACGCTCTGCAGGTTCTGGGATTTTCTCTGGGCGGTGACAGTCACCTCTTCCAGACTCAGGTTGCCAGCGCTGGTAGCCTGCTCAGGATCAGCTTCTTGAGCGACAGCGGTTTGACCAATGACCACCGCAAGAGATGCGGAAATGAATTTGGCCAGCGGGTTCAGGTTCAGTGGAGAATTAACAGTATGACTATCGGGTTCCATTCAACTTCCAATTAGTTATTGATTAAAAAGGCTTCAAAAATATCCGCCTGCGTGTTGAGTGGGGCTTATCCTACTGTCTAACCTGACATATACTTTTTAAAATGCGACTACTTCTTAAACAATTGCGACATGACCACTGATTCACCCACTTTCGACAGCCTGGATACTTTTCAGCCTCCCAAATTCGGCCCGAGCGATGTGGTCCATATCGGCTTTGTACTGATCCCGCAGTTTTCTTTCTTTGCCCTCGCCTGTTGCTCGGAGCCCCTGCGTGTTGCCAATCGGCTGGCGGACCGGAAGCTGTTCCAGTTCACCTTTATGTCTGAAGACGGCGCACCGGTAGAAGCGTCCAATGGCATCCCCTTCGAGGTGCAATACCCGATGGCGGAGTGTCCCAGCGAATACCAGACGGTCGTTGTGGTATCCGGTTTCAATCCGCTGCAAGGCTGTAGCGATACCCTGTACTCCGAGCTGAGGCGCCTTTCCGCCAATGGTGTAAGCCTCGGCTGTGTCGACACCGGAGCCCATATTCTCGCCAAGGCGGGGCTGCTCCAAGGGCAAAAGGCAATCGTGCACTGGGAGGCCAGTAGCGGGTTTCAGGAAAGTTACCCATCTGTTCAAGTAGTACCAGAAAGGTTCCTGATTGAAGAAAACCAGGTATCGGCGGCAGGCGGATTAAGCAGTCTCGATATGATGCTGAACATCATTCGCGCCGCCCACGGGAGCAAACTGGCAACCGCTGTGGCCGAGCAATTTACCTATACCCATGTGCAGAGTGCGGATGATGCGCAGCGCATGAGCCTGCGCGGCCGGCTCTCCACCACCAACCGACGCCTGATTCAGGCCGTGCAGATAATGGAACAAAACCTGGCCACGCCGCTGTCCATTAAACAGATCGCAAGCCAGTGCGAGACTTCTGTACGCGAGCTGGAGCGGCTGTTCAAAAACGAAGTTGGCACTCCGCCCAAACGCTATTACAGGCGATTGCGTCTCGATAAGGCGCGTCAGCTTCTCCGACAGACCGAAATGACGGTACTGGATATTGCCATCTCCTGCGGTTTTCAATCCGCGGCCTATTTCAGCTCCGCTTATCGTCAGGACTTCGGTGTCAGCCCCAGTAAAGACCGCGGCTATTCTCCCGGCTAATCCTTCTTCATTACTGATTGGTGCGGATTCCTCGGCTCCTCCTACCTGACAACTGCCGTCCCCCCAAACTTGCATGTCTCTTCCCCACTCCATCATTGACCGCTGCGTCTATCAACTTTTTCCCCCGCCTGTCGGTTTTTCAAAAGTAACCAGCGGATTTGTACGAGCCAATTCTTGTTCAATCACTAGCATAACCGCTGAAGTCTCCCCTCTTCCTATCAGGAGCAAACACGAATGCAGATGAACAATAAGGTGATCATCACCTGCGCCCTCACCGGCGCCGGGGCCACTACTGAAAAAAGCCCCCACGTACCCGTAACTCCGAAGCAGATTGCCGATGACGCCATCGCCGCCGCCAAAGCCGGTGCAGCCATCGCACACATCCACGTGCGCGATCTGGAAACCGGCGCACCGAGCCGCTCCGTTGCGCTGTATCGCGAAGTCGTTGAGCGCATCCGCGAGGCGGACACCGATGTGGTGATCAACCTCACCGCCGGCATGGGCGGCGACCTGCTGCTGGGCCCGGATGAAAACCCGATGGATTTCGCAGATGGCACCGACGTGGTCGGCGGTATGGAGCGACTGGCACACATCGAAGAACTGCGTCCCGAAATCTGCACCCTGGACTGTGGCTCCCTCAACTTCGGCGATAACAACCTGGTGTACATCTCCTCCCCGGAGATGCTGCGCCTTGGCGCCAAGCGCGTACAGGAACTGGGCGTAAAACCGGAACTGGAAATCTTCGACACCGGCAACCTGTGGTTTGCCAACCAGATGATGGCAGAGGGCCTGCTGGACGAACCGCCGCTGTTCCAACTGTGTATGGGCATCCCTTGGGGCGCGCCGCCGGAAATCGGCACCCTGAAATCCATGGTGGACAACCTGCCAGAAGGCGCCCAGTGGGCGGGATTCGGCATCGGCCGTCACCAGTTTCCAATGGCAACCCAGGTCATGCTGCTCGGCGGCAACATGCGTGTCGGCCTGGAAGACAACCTGTATCTCAAGCGCGGCGAACTGGCTACCAACGCACAGCTGGTGGAGAAAGCCCGCAATATCGTAGAACTGCTGGGCGGCACCGTAGCCACCCCCGCTGAAACCCGCGAGCGTTTGAACCTGAAAGTACAGGGCTAAGGAGACTACATGTCACACGCAACAGTAATCGGCACCGGCGTCATCGGTGCCGGGTGGGTCTCCCGCCTGCTGGCTCAGGGCCACGACGTCGTCGCCTGGGATCCCGGTACAGAAGCCGAACGTAAACTCCGTGAGAGTGTCGACACCGCTTGGCCTGCGCTGGAGAAAATCGGCCTGGTAAAAGGCGCCAGCAAAGAGCGCCTGTGTTTTGCAACAACACTGGCAGAAGCCTGTGGAGGTGCCTACTTCATTCAGGAGAATGCGCCCGAACGCGAAGAAATGAAGATCGATCTGCTGGCAGAGATCAGCCAGGCGGCCCCCGAAGATGCATTGATCGGCTCTTCCACTTCCGGCTTCAAGCCTTCCGTGCTGCAGCAGAAAATGGTCGCACCGGAACGTTTCGTGGTAAGCCACCCGTTCAACCCCGTGTACCTGCTGCCGTTGGTAGAAGTCGTCGGCGGTGAAAAAACATCAGCGGAAACCATCGAACACGCACAGGAATTCTTCAAGGCCATTGGCATGCACCCACTGCATGTACGTAATGAGATTGACGGCCACCTGTCCGACCGTCTGCTGGAAGCCATCTGGCGAGAAATCCTGCACCTGGTCAACGACGGTGTGGCCACCACCGGTGAACTCGACCAGGCCATCACTTACGGCCCCGGCCTTCGCTGGGCCTTTATTGGCACCAACCTCACCTATCACCTGGCAGGCGGCGAAACCGGCATGCGCCACATGCTGGAACAGTTCGGCCCGGCCCTGAAGCTCCCATGGACCAAACTGGAAGCGCCGGAACTTAACGATCAGCTGATCGATCGCATGGTAGAAGGCACACAAGAGCAAGCGGGTGACAAGTCTATCCGTGAACTGGAAGCCTTGCGGGATAACTGTCTGGTGCGCATTATGGAAGCATTGAGCGAGTTTGAAATGGGTGCCGGTAAAGTGCTCTCAGAGCACCGCGAGCGCCACGGAATTACATAAAGCCACCAGATTGACTAATGCTTTAGCGCACCAAGTATTTACGGTGCGCTTATGCGAGATAATGGAGTGCAGCGACACCTCAAACGAGCGCAGCCATATGTGTCAGCATACGGCAACCTGCTGAAATCACAGTCACGATTCCGCGGTATCTGTCAACGTGGTTATCGCATTTAAGTCATCACCTCTTTAACGACAGTCTCAATACTCAGAATGATTCATCTTGACTCTTAACGTTTGTGGCTGTGGAGAATTGTGAGCGCAGCGAGTAATTTATGCGACAGACTACAATTTTTAATTTTCTCTGGTCCACACTTCATACTCATTATCATTCACGATAATTGCTTGCGTATTACTAATAGGGAGAAGATCTAACTCGTCTTCATAACTGGATATTATACGCTCAACTGACTCTTTAAATGGGAAGTTTGTATAATGAGGAACTGGGTAAAATTCAACCAGACCTAATGAAGAAAAAGAACCAATCTTCGGCGCGGCTGAGAAATCGTCCATGCCTTTCACATACTCTATATTCCGTGAAAGGATAATAGAACCGGCAGATTCCCCGATATACTTCTTCCCAGATTTTATATGATCAGTTATAAGCTTATCTGAACCTGTCCTCTTAAGCTCTTGAAGTAAAAAGAATGTATTTCCGCCGGTAATGTAGATGTAGTCATTATTTTCGAGTCTGCTTTCTATTTCTTCACTAGTTGCCGTTGAAATTTCTAGTTCATCAACTATTAAACCTAGTTTTTCCAGGGCTTCCCTTCCTGCCCTCACGTAAAACGTTACCTCTTCTGTGAGGCTTGCTGTTGGGATAAATGTAACTCTTTGACCGTCATGATTTCCTCCACTGAATTTTACAAACAGATCTGTTACATCAGCGAAAGATGAAGATAGAAATATTTCTCTCATCAGATTCTCCTGCTACTCTAATGGCGTCGCATTTCAAACTTGATACCAAGTGCTTCGTAGCCTAGCACTTTCCGTAGCTACAAACCCTATTGATTTTCACACATTTTGCACTTGTAAATTCTATGAAGTGGCAAAAGTGAAGCACCTTACCTTTCCTATCTTGGATATAACCATTTGCTGAACCTGATTTTCCATGTGAAATTACATGGTCAACTTTTACTAGAGCAACGCCCTCTCCACAACTTTGAATATGAGCTCGGAGACCATCTCCTTCCGTTACACTACTATTCGCGAGTTCCCAGACAGCCCCTTCAGATAGAACTCCATCAAGAAACTCAAAATCACCAGATTCTAAAGCAACGACCACCTTCTCTACAAACTGATTTTTGGGAGAATTTCCGCAATCTTTACTCCGTATAATTTCAATCACACTCTAGATTCCTGGTTGCAACTAACGCTGCCGAAATACGCAGCTTAGTAATGAAAGGTGAAGCGGTAACGGAAAAGTTGTCGCTGCACTTGGCCTTTTCATGAATAGCTTACTTACTTGAAGCGGCTAAACCAATACCAGAACCAACGAAAACTCCCGCACTAACTTTATTTAAAAAGACACTAACTTTTGATGACGAAATCTTAGATTTAGCAAAAGAGGAAAAAATTGCGTAGGTTGTGTGAACAACTATTACTAGCGCGCTAAAAGTCATCGCCAATAAAACAAACTGTGGCCTATACTCTTGAGACAGGTCAATAAATTGGGGAAATATAGACATAAAGAAAACAGCAGCTTTTGGATTTAGAATGGAAACTAGAAAACCTTCAACAAAGCATCTTAAAAATGAGATCTCCTGAAAACTAGAGCATGCTCCGCTTGTCTCTTTTGCACACCACGTTTTTATGCCCAGGTATATTAAATATACAGCACCCATTATTTTCACAATGGTGAAAGCCATTACAGAACTTGCCAAAATAATGCCTAAACTTGTAGCAGAAATAACCGCCACAAGCAATATTGCTAATGCTATACCAAGTATCCCAGAAATTGATTTAAATAATCCTCTCTGAATAGAATTATTAATAGTCAACATAACTGCGGGCCCAGGCAATAGAATAGTAGCTATTGCTACGCCGACATATATTAAATAATTATCCATGTATCCATCTCATAAGGCGCAGCCAGCGCGGACCGCATTTTGTGTAAATGTTTGAGCGGCAGCGAGTAATACAAAAGGTGGTCAGGCAGACGGTGATGTCATCATCACCGCCCCCCACAGATCCGGACGTGCGTGATTAACGTATCCGGCTCCTCAATTCATCACCTTCGCGGGTCTCACGACTGATAGTCTTACCACCAGAAGTGGGTAACGCTGTAACAGTCTTTCAGCGCCCCCCAACTCAACCGATACCTCTGTGATCGTCGCCGCAGCCACTTTATCCAGAGCCGCCGTACCAGATACAAGAAGCGTCCCAGCGATTCGCTGTTGCCTCTGATCCCAAAGTAGGCGTAGTGACCCCTGATCTTTGATCTTGCCCCGATAAAACGGACACACCATTTTTCATGCTGCTATTCGCTCATATTCCATCGGAGATTGATAATCTAGCGCAGAATGCAGCCGCTTACGGTTATAGAAATCATTAATATACCGAGCCAAAGCATACTTTAAATCGCTCGCTTTGTGGAAGATTGTACCTCGAATTAGCTCGGCTTTGAGGCTATGGAAGAACGACTCCATATGAGCATTGTCAGTACACTTACCTGGCCGACTCAAGCTATGCTGAATACCGTATCGTTTCAGGTCCTTTTGGTATTCAGACCCTCGGTACTCAACGCCCCTATCTGTATGCAGCATCAATCCTGGTGGCGCACCTCTTTTCCTTACAGCATTTGCCAGCGTTCTTCTAGTAAGCTCGGTTGTTCTCTTCGTATCTAAGCTCCACCCGACAACTCGACGAGAGTGCAAATCCATGATGGCTGATAAGTAATGCCATTGGCCCTTAACTTTTAGATACGTTACGTCAGCAACCCAAACCTGGTTCATGCTACTTGGCACTGCTCCGTCCGATCGAAGATTGTCGCCAGAAGCCAGGAAACGCTTCACACCCGGCGCTCTTCGTGTTACGCGAGTTACCCTACCTATTAGCCCCATCTCCTGCATCAAACGGGCTACACGCTTACGACTAACCTCATAACCTTGGTTCTGCAGTGCTTTCCAGATTCGCGGACTACCATAGCGCCCTGCAGATTCATCAAATATTTGCTGAATCTGTGTTTTCAGGTCTTCATCTTCGCACTTTCTACCTGATGGCGGCCTTTTCACCCAGTCATAGTAACCACTGCGTGACACGCCCAGCCACTCACATGTTTTTCGTATACCTAGCTCTTGTCCAAATCTCTGGATGAATCGATACCTTGCTGATGTTCCTCCGCAAGAAACCGTTGCCACTTTTTTAGCAGATCGACCTCCTGTTTGAGCTTCCGATTCTCCGCTTCTAAGCGCTTTACTTTCGACAGCTCTTTCTCATGCTTGGACACTACCCCGGTCAACTTCTTTCTTTTATCAGCCACTATCTTTCCATCCCTATACTCTTTTCGCCATCGTGACAGCATGAACGGATGAATGTCGAGTGTAGCGGCCACCTCTTTTACTCGAACACCGTCAATTAAGCTGAGCAATACTGCTTTTACTTTGAATTCGTTTGAATACTTCCAGGTTTTTTTGGGGTTGTTGCATTTCGGCATCAGACACCTCGTCAGTTTGACTTTGGTGTCCGCTAAAGCGGGGGAAGATCAATGTCGGTTGCAGCGCCTGGTTATGGCTGACGCACTCCGAAGTACCTACGGGCACCGAATGCGCCGAAGCTCCTTAAAAACGAGGAAATAACTTCCAGCTTTCCCCAACCAATTATTCTCTTATTGGCACTCCACGTTACTGCAGCGGAGTTGCCGCTATCCCAATGAACTTAAACGAAAGCACTAGGAAAGAAACTGCTTAATTTTACCATGGCAAAAAGCCAAATGCTGCGCGCCAAATTAGTGCTCTAAATTACACGCTGGCACAGACAACCATTTTTACGGACCGGCACCATAACGCCGCGCTCAGCCGCGGCTAACTTTGGGCGCTTTGTGCGCGAAAATGGGAGCACAGCGACCGCGCATAAAGTGCTCAAAGTTAGACGTCGGTCTGCAGCGCATTGTTACGTGGCTGCGGCACGGAGTATGACTTTCGCACATGATTCCGGAGCAGTTTGAGCAATAAAGTGCCCGCCTTCCACGGATTCAATATTTAACTCAAGATAGAGTTTGCTCAAAACTTGGAGCGCCTCACGCCCGACCAGAAGATCATTTGTTGGGCGAATATACACAGCTTCTATTGATTGATGGTGCCTTGGTGCCTCAAGTTCAGCAATATTTTTTAGACGCTGTTTCAAGATCTTCGGCTCAACCATTGAAACAGCGCTACGAACTGACTCCGATAGCTCTCGATTACCACGGCCACCGAAACATAATATTTTCATCAGCCAATTTGGCAATAGGCTTGGCTTTATAGCATTTTCCGGCAGCGCTGCAGCTAGCTTTGCTAGCATGCTTGGGCAAGAAATAAAGCTAGCGATAAAAATTACCTTTGAGATCCTTTTCTCTAGGATACGGCATAGTTCATATGCGATTCGTCCAGAGTAAGATTCAGCAACCAATATAACGCTTGTTTCTCCAATTCTTTCAGCAATCTGCTCAGCTTGCTGGCGGTGGCTCACGCCCTGTACTTCATTGAGGCAAACAACTTCTCGGTCTACTTCTCGCGGCATATTCAGAATTAGCTCATTGAAGAGAAATCCCGTTCCATCCATTCCTGGTAGAAATACAATTTTCAATGTTTAGCTACCATCACGTAACGCCCAGCGCAGGCGCAGCCAGCGCGGAGCGCTTTTTGTGTTAATGTTTGAGCGCCATCGAGTAACACAAAAAGTGCGTAGCGTTGGCTGTCGCTCTGCCGCTGTTTGTTATGCCTATTCACTCGCTGGAACTACCTGGTAGACACCGGACCCATTGATCAAAATACCATTGGCCATCATGTAAGCGAACGTTAAGACAGATAGAGCTACTATGAATACATGCACTTTGGTGGCTGAACTGACGTACTTGGAAAAGTAGCTTTCCTCATTTTTTGATTCTACTACCCAAGTAATCACGAATGGCGCCCCTAAGACAATCCCAATACCCACCATGAAGAAGTATGACAGGTAATCTTCGTAGTAATAGAGAAACCATGACTCATAGAATGATGAGAATGTTACGAAGTAGGCTGAAAGCGCAAGTAGCAAAGTACCACTATAAATAAATATTTTTTTCAATTTGGGTGCCAGAATTTTTGCTCTAAGGCATAACGCCCGCCATAAACGGCCGAGTGAAACGAGGTCCGGCGACCGAAGGGAGCGAGTTTAATGGCTTTGTTACACGTTGACTTTATATTTGAGGTCATTTGCCTCATCCCCTGTCATCCCGCGGAATCCCCACTGATGCGGTTGCTGCTCTTTGATCGTAATTTCAACGTCAATTGGCGCTAAGGATAGCTGCGACTCAAGCTCTTGGAACAGTGACTTGATAAGAGCCCTTTGCGTTTCCGGCTTTCGGCCGGACATCATATTGATTTCAATGACTGTATAGGCGTCGCTTCTGCCACCAGGGTAATAGAAATCCTCTCGTTCCAAGGGGACAAATCTATGCGCACGCTTATCTTCCGGCATACCTAGAACAGACTGCATGCAGCCGTGAATGACATCCGACAGCTTGGCCTTTATTGGATTTAGCTGGTCCTTGATTCCATAAACTACAATCATGCTATTTCCTTAATACGTGTAACGCCTGGGCTCAGCCGCCGGTTTGGAGCGGCAGCGGAAAACCGGTCGGCTGCAGCCCCTGGTTAACTGCGGCTTACTCCCAAATCTGAATTCCAATCTTTTCACCGTTCTTGGCAGAGCTGATTTGCTTGGAAAAGTCACTCAAGAACGCAAGCGCCTCTCCAACAGCTACTGGCTTCAATGAAACCCCTTGCTTGGCTTCTTCTGTGCAAAACGGAGGGTAGACGCCAATAACCTCACCGGGCGCGAGGGAGGCGCCTTCCTTCTGCAACTGAAGCAATGGCTCAAGTCCCAAAAAATCCACTGGATCGGTCGTTGCAGCGTCCAGAAAGGAGGCAAGCCCTAACTCCAGACATTCGATCTCTCCGGTTTCTGCGTACAGTTTATAAACGACGCGATCTTTGAGTAAGTACTGATCTGCCACGCAGTCTTGTGCAAAAGGAATATCAGGCTGGCCCACTGCAGGAAAAAGCTTATGGATCGCAGTTTCACCAAACAATGCTGCTCTTAGACTATGCCACTCTGGCTCTTTACAGATACCACGGACGTGAAGCCCGCCGCCAAATTGAATGAAACCGTTCAGCTGCTGCAATAGGGAAAGCAGATTATCAGGAATCAATGACTCGACTTCTTGATCTGCCTGATATTTGGGTCCCTGATACGTAATGTTAGATAAATCCATGATTCCCCTTTGCAGTTAACGTCGAGCTCAGGGGCAGTTTACTTTATGCACCATTTTTTGCGAAATTGGGAGCATAGCGACCCGCAAAAAATGGCACATAAAGTAAACTGTCCCTTTGGAGCGAATTGTTAGCGGGGCAATAGGCCAGCGTCGGTGTGTACAATTTTTCTGAACCAGTCTAGTGGATCATCTGTTTCTTCATAGAATCTATGTACCGTGTATGAAAGACCATTATCTCGCATTGAATCTTTATCTCTTCGGCTACTATGAACCCCATACCCATCAATTTCGATAAGATGTTTAAGGCTCCATGTTGGGCTTCCATTATCATCGCCATAGAAAAGAGCTAAATCGTGTGTAATCTCTTTTTCTGGTGATTTAAACTGAGGTACGAATAAAAGTGCCGAAGGGCCGCCTTGTCTATCATCAGAAATATCATCAAGATACCAGCCAAACCACGGCTCAAAAAACCAAATTCCCTCATAGGACTTGCCATATAAATTTACTACGCTTGTAGTGAAAGTAGGCTGAAACTCACTTTGGCGCCTTATGAAATCACATGCACCTAGCAGATACATCATTTCGAGCTTTGAATCACACCGAGATAATACTTCCAGTGCATCCGGCCCTAGCTCAGGAATCCAATCAATTTTAAGTAGATCCCTACATATGTACTTTACATCATTAATTTTCATGGACTCTCCTTTTTGCTAACGCCCAGCGCAGGCGCAGCCAGCGCGGAGCACATTATGTGTTAATGTTTGAGCGCCAGCGAGTAACACAAAAGGTGCGTAGCGTTGGCTGTCGCTCTGCCGCTGTTTGTTAAGCATTGGGCACGCTAGAAGCTACCTGATACGCAAAATAGCCCAAAGCTACCACTAGAATCCAGAATATAACACTTACAAAAACTACCCAGAACCCGCTTGGCTCCTGCCCCTGCTTTGTGAAGGGTTTGCACAGTAGTTGGCCGGGTATCTGAAACATTACTTCAGCCGCTGTAGTGAAAATAATTTCAAAGATAAAGCGACCGAGAACTCGAAAAAAACCACCAACTATTTCTTCCATGAAAAAACCTAAATACTCAAGATGCTTAACGCCCGCATTTGCGGCTGGTTTGGAGCGCAGCGGAAAACCAGTCCGACAACATGCGTTTGTTATATGCTTTCTTCAAGACTTTGCCGCCTTTATCAATTTTCCTATTTGATCCATGCCGTCAAATGTTGATGGAAGGCTCCCATCATCATTTACTATTCCTGAAAATACGACATTCTCAAACTTATCTAAAGAGTTTGCATCCTTTTTCTTTATTTCGCTCGAATAATCTGAGTAGTTTTGAATAAATCGACAAAGCGTTTTTCTAAGATCTATCTGCAGAAGCTGTGATTTCACCGACTTATAATTAAACAAAAGAACTCGAAAGTAATATACGGAAATTGCAACCAAGGACACCGTTGGAAAAATTGAAACCAAAAGCCCGTCCTTAACAGCGGCAATATTATCTAGGTGCATGTAAACAAAGATCAGCTCTGCAACTATTGGGGATACTATCAGAACCGATAAGACCCGGAGCCAAAACAATATCCCATCTCGCTCTTCTTTCTTTTCAGTCGAAAGCTCATCGAAACCTTGATACAAACCAACAAAATTGAACGCATTTTCATATTCTGACAAGGATTCTTTAAGTGAATTAACCCTAGCTTCTCTTTTCGACAGGTCAGAGTCCCAATCATTTTTTAGCTTTTCTGCTTTAGCAGAAACCGCATTGAAATTTTTCAAGCTATCTATAGCGTCGCTATTGGCTATAGCCTTGAAAATATTAATTGGCATATCACGAATCGCATATTCGATTTTTTCTTTTGCGTTGTGTTCAAATGAATCAACGTTGTTAAAAACAAATCGTCTGGCTGCTTCAAACTCCATAGCCAAATCGTTTTTCATGGAAAGGTATAGCTCGAACAGAAAGCGAAAGCACATCGAACAAATATCATCCAACCTTTCCTTGGAGAGCTCTTTTTCTTCATCAGCCAGACGATTAACGAATTGATCGCCAATCCATTGAATGTTTATCTGACAAAGTTCATCCCATTGTTCGGGCTTATTTTCCATTGAGCTTATTACTAACCGAATCAGGCTATTCCTTTGTTTTTCAAAATCGTCCGCAGGAGCCAAGCCATCGACCTTATGTTTGAACTTAGCGAGAACCGTTTTGCTTTGATTCGTATTAAAGAGTTCTGCCATGTGGCTCCCTATTTATGATGCATGTAACGTCGCCATAACCGGCAGCCGGAGCGCAGCGTAGGCTGTCCGGCGCCGCAAGGCGCGAAGTTCATGGCCTTGTTACGCGCTGCTACGTTAGACCAAGCTGAGGAAGTCAGTAAACATTTCTGTGAATTCATATTTTTCTTGGCCATTTTCAGTGTACTTTTCAACTTCTCTAATTTGTTCTGTGGTCATTAATGTCCAGTAGTTTTCTAGGACGTTAGATTTTCGCGTGCCTTTTTCCCTTGCAATAAGATCTTTCGCATCATCGGTATCATTAAAAGAGAATGTGCTTCCTGCGGGCAACTGAAGACAATCAAGATGAATATAGTTTTCAGGTTCTCGCTTATTTGTTAAGTAGGCTTTTATCCCGTCTTGGTGTAACTCGGCTTGTTTATCAACATTCTGCTGGTGCTCGATTGTCCCTAGATCAGAATCAAGTAGCACGCAGTATGGAATGTTGAACTGGGCGGCCAGCTGTAAAGTCCTCCAATGTTTGATGTTTCCACACCCTCCAATGGGTACAATAGCAATTCTTTTATCCTCAAAAGTTTCAGGGATATGACCGCCATCTTTTAACTTTTCAGCAGTATGGTTAACGAAAGTAATGTCTCCTTTACCCTCGACTAACAGCATAGCAGTGGCATTTTTCGGAATAGGGTCTGCTAGAATCCCTAAGGTATCTGCAATTTTCTCAAAAACCTGATCTGTGCCCATCTCAACAGTCCTGTCATGGCCATCTTTTTCAATGAACCTTAAACTTTCAAGAGGAAGCAAGCCGGCCAAAGCTGGGGTATGTGTCGTCAATAATATTTGGCTATTTGGAGTGTTCGATAGCTCTATAAAGGCTTGAATTAACATCTCCTGATGATCAGGGTGCTGCGATGTTTCAGGCTCTTCAAAAGCGAATATTATTTTATTTCCATTTCTTTCTTCACGCATTCTTTCAGCTTCAGCACGAAAGAAATTGAGCAAAATAAGCCTTCTAACTCCACTACCTCTTTTGTTAACGGAGATGTTGTTTTCTGACTTAATAGAAAGTTTGAACTGTGAGTCAAATTTGGGCTCGGATTTAAACTCAGGAATTAATTGATCCGCCAATTCTGGTGACATTTCATGGAGCTTTTGTAGAGTTCTGTCGGCAGTATCTATAGCTCTACGCCTAACCTCTTGCTTTATATGCTCAATTTCGGCTGTTAAATCCGAAAGCGCTTGTTTTACCGCAATTTGCATTGGGTCGGTTACTTCTTTGTCATCGTCCTTGCTTTTCCGGTCAGACTGAAAAAGAGCAAAGAGAGGCAAGTAATTTACAATTGCATCAAAGACCTTCTTCGTATCCTCTTTATCTACAAGTAGCTCGGTATTCGTTAATTCCAGGCCGTCGAAGTTATCTCTTATAGCCTGCCGAATAGATGAATTAATGGTTCCATTATAATTTTCTTCAGGAACGCCAATCTCATTGGCTCTCGTAATTAATTGTGGTCGCTTAAGTGTCAGCAGATCATTTGCGTTAGCCACAGATGGATGATTGCAAATGATGTAGACTTTGGCAGAAGGATTTGCCGCGGTAGCGGCAAATACCTTTTTAATTTCCAATTTCCCATCACCATTCAATAAGTACTCATCTGCGAGCGTTGTCGGATGAGCGGCATCAATAATTAGCTCGTCTGGCAGCTCGGAAAAGATACAGGAAATTTCTATCTTGTTATTATCTGCATCAATATTGAGGTCGTCTTTTTCGCATTTAACTAATTTATTATTGAAAAATATTTCTAGCGCTTCAAAAACTGACGATTTCCCCGCATCATTTTTACCAATAAATGCGGTTAAGTTTGATATTGGGATAGTCCTTTCCGTTTTATAACCACGAAAGTTCTTTAGTGTAATAGATTCCAGTTTCATGGATATTCCTTATGGCGCGTAACGCCCGGCTCACCGAGCAAATTTTTGATGGCGGCTTTTGTGCGCATTTTTGCACAAAAGGTGACAGCGGAAATTTGTCCGGTGCAGCCGTTTGTTATGAGTTGTACCGGATGACCGCATGACCAAACCCACCTTTACCATCGTAACCAGCCCAAACACTTCCCCAAGGGAATGTGCCAACGTTGTACCCTATTTGGGCCAGCCACTCTTCTGTATGTTTTGCTCTTAGCTTTTCCTTTTTCTCACTGAAGTAATCCCAGCTACCACCGTATAGCTCAGGGCTTGATAGAGATACATTTATATCTCTAAGCAAACCCTCAAAAAATGAGAAGCCAAAGACTACATTAACATCATTAATCTCTATAGCAGGCAACCAGTACCAAGTGTAACCATTTCCAATGTCTCTTGGATGGACACCAGATAGTGCCGACACCTCGTCTTCTCGAAGCGCAGACGAAATTACCATTCCATTTTTCAGGTCTAATTCAAACTTCTTCATTGCTACCTTGAAGACTCATAACGCCGCGCTCAGCCGCAGCTTACTTTGGGCGCTTTGTTGCGCGAAAATAGGAGCGTAGCGACTGCGCAACAAAGTGCCCAAAGTAAGATGTCGGTTGCAGCGCCTGGTTATGGCTGACGCGCTCCGAAGTACCTACTGGCACTGAATGCGCCGAAGCTCCTTAAAAACGAGGAAAGAAATTCCAACCTTTCCCAACCTATTATTCTCTTACTGGCACTCCACGTTACTGCAGCGGATTTGCCGCGCTTCCCATGAACTTAAACGGAAGCACTAGGAACGAAACTGTATGATTTTATCATGGCAAAAAGCCAAATACTGCGTGCCAAAACAGTGCTCTAAATTACACGCTGGCACAGACAACTATTTTTACGGCCCGGCACCATAACGCCGCCAGCAGGGGCGGCCAATGCTATGCACATATTGTGCGAAACTGGGAGCGCAGCGACCCGCACAATATGTGCATAGCGTTGGACGTCCCGCGGAGGGCCGCAGGCCCGGAGCTTTACTGCCTGGCATTGTTATGGCCTCCACCAAATGGCGACCAGGAAAACAAAGGACACAACAGACACGACCTGTGCATAAAGCCTATATTTTGCAAATTTCTTTAGACTTGAATCACCCATTCTATTCCAATCAGCCTTCTTCATGAACTCAGCATATTTTGTGATCGAACCATCAGGGGATAAATCTTTAAAAACCTGAAATTTTCCAAAAATTGGATACTTGGTGAATATTGATGGAGCCCCCAACTCCTCAAACTTCGCTGAATGATGTAGTTTTAACTGCCCCAAGAAACGACTGTGCCAGTAGAGAGAAAAAACTATCCCTATCCATGCTGCGATAAACGCTACCAAATCAGTCATTTCTTTTTGTGCCATAACGCCGCCGGCAGGGGCAGCTTGCCTTGTGCGCGTTTTGCGCAAAAATGGGAGCGCAGCGACCTGCGCAAAACGTGCACAAGGTAAGCTGTCCCGCGGAGGGCCGAAGGCCCGGAGCATACTGCCCGGCTTTGTTAAGTGTGCCAACCTCTAACCTTTTCTCTTGAGGTAGGCATCTTTAACTCTCTCACGCTCTCGCTTTAACTCTGCCATTTTTTCCATCTCTGCTCGATAGTTTTGACGAGAGAATTCATTTGCTACCGACTCAGGCATTCTTTTTAACCCTTGAGTCCAACCCCGCTCAAAATCGTTGTGACGAGAATCAGAGCGGGGGTAAGGGTTTTTATAATTGCCTCGATTTCGAGCGTAGCTTTTTAAACCAAGCCTGTATGCGTCATTATCCATAATTTAATCCAGGGCTTAATCTGACACTTAACGTTGCCATCTGTGGCGGCCGGAACGCTTTTAGCACGAAGTGCGTTGTGTAGGAGGTCCGCAGCATGGCCTGGTTATTTGCTTACTTGGCAAGGGACACTCGGACTACCTTGCAAGACTGTTTCTCAATGACGGCCTCCGGTGCACCACCGCCACGTGAATATTTCCCCACTACCGCCGGGACTACAAACCAGAACTGCTTGTCTGCAGCTACCGCAAAAGGCTTGTGTTCTTTGTGCTCATTCGGAAAGTTACTCTTAATGGCTTTTATGCCAATCTCTTTCGCTAATTCTTGGTTACACTCGGCAGAAAACGATGGCGCCGAGACTAACAGAAAAAGTGCAATTGTTGTCGTCATGGCTCTTCGCAAATAACGCCGCGCTCAGCCGCAGCTTACTTTGGGCGCTTTGTTGCGCGAAAATAGGAGCGTAGCGACTGCGCAACAAAGTGCCCAAAGTAAGATGTCGGTTGCAGCGCCTGGTTATGGCTGACGCGCTCCGAGGTACCTACGGGCACCGAATGCGCCGAAGCTCCTTAAAATGAGGAAAGAACTTCCAGCTTCCCCCAACCAATTATTCTCTTACTGGCACTCCACGTTACTGCAGCGGAGTTGCCGCGGTTCCTACGGACTTAAACGAAAGCACTAGGAACGAAACTGCTTGATTTTATCATGACAAATAGCCAAATACTGCGAGCCAAAGCAGTGCTCATAATTACACGCTGGCACAGACAACCATTTTTACGGGCCGGCACCATAACGCCGCGCACAGGGGCGGCTTACTTTATGCGCGTTTTGCGCGAAAATGGGAGCGCAGCGACCAGCGCAAGACGTGCATAAAGTAAGCCGTCCCTTTGCTGCGCTTTGTTAGGCAGCGGTGCCAGAGTGCGCTGCTATAACCTGCCATTGCCCAGTATCCTTTGACCAAACGTGAGTAAATGTAAAGTTCCCGCCAGCTGGCTTACCTGAATATGTACCTTCTATATTTGCTTTAACGGATACAACAGCTGTATTTTGGCCACTTAGCAATATCTTTTGATCGCTTAATTCTATCGATGTTATCTTAAGTGAGCCACTTTCATGCGCCTCTAGATCCATACTTTTATTCAAGCGTTGGCCGAAGTGATTAGTGAAAATTAGGTTTTCAGCCAAATATTTATTGAGGCTATTTACATCTGAAGAAAGCATTGCTTCGCGAAGATTTTCCTCTTCCTTCATTACTTCCGCTTCTAGAATTTCGCTCATAAAATCATTCCTTGATTCTGCCTAACGCCCAGCGCAGGCGCAGCCAGCGCGGAGCGCATTTTGTGTTAATGTTTGAGCGCCAGCGAGTAACACAAAAGGTGCGTAGCGTTGGCTGTCGCTCTGCCGCTGCTTGTTATATGGCCTGGCACTTAGCCATTTTTTGGCTTCCTAAAAAGCGCAAACAAAAGCACAAGCATTAAGCCGATACCTGCACTGCCGAAAAACCCACCCCAATAGTCTGAACTCAATCCAAGCGCGAAACTTTCGCTACCAGCCTGAAGGCAACTGTGGTAAGCATGCCTATAATTGCGACTGATACTGCGATACTGGACTTCTTCATGATCTCTATTTCCTCTTCCTCTGAGTGTTGACTGACATATAACGATTAGCTAAGCGGCGCGCGTAAGCGCGTCCGGTGGAGGGCCGACAGGCCCGGAACGTACTTGAGCGACTTGTTAGCTGTGGAAGGTGTATTCGCCGCAAACGCACCTCGGCCGATGAGCGAAGCCGGCCCCGGCTCTCGACTGGCGGCAAGCCGAACGCAGCTGCGGCGTTTCCGGGCAGAAGCGGCAGTCGCATAGCCCGCCGGACTACCGACGAAAAAGTGGCAACGCCGAGCCAGGCTATCACCTCCGCGCTTGGAAGCCGCCGTGGCGCCCGTGGCACGGCGGTAGCTACCGACTGCACCACTCTGGCCGTTCTCCGGTACCGTTCTAAGCACACTCATTCCAACAGCTAACGTCTGAGCTAAGCGGCGCGGCTTTAGCCGCGTCCGGTGGAGGCCCGAAGGGCCGGAACGTACTTGAGCGATTTGTTAGCTGTGGAAGGGGCATTCTCCGCAAGAGCGCCCTCGCGGCTGAGCGAAGCCCGCCCCGGTGCTCGACTGGCAGAAAGCCGGACGCCGCTGCGGCCTTTCCGCGCAAAAGCGGCGACGGCATACCCCTCCGGTCTGCACGCCAGGAAGCGGCAGCGCCGAGTTCGGCTACTACCTCCGCGCTTTAAAACTGCCGCGGCGCCCGTGGCACCGCTGGAGCTACCAACTGCCCTGCTTGGGCCGTTCTCCGGTGCAGATCCAAAAACCCTCATTCCAACAGCTAACGCCCGCAACAGGGGCGCCCAATGCTATGCACGTTTTGTGCGAAACTGGGAGCGCAGCGACCCGCACAAAATGTGCATAGCGTTGGGCGTCCCGCGGAGGCCCGAAGGGCCGGAGCATCCTGCTTGCGTTTGTTATGTGTACCCGCTCTGAAGCTATATGTGACCACGGTAACTCAGGAATGCCAAGGCTATGCCGACAAAAAGTATTGCGATTGGAACAATGGTCAAAACCCAGAAATCAGAGTTTACACCGGCTTTGCGCGCCTCACGGCCATCTTTGATTGAGAGTAAAACTACTACGAGCATAAGCGATCCGATAAACCCATGACTGAAAGAATTCTCAGTGATGCCTATTAATAGAAAAATTGGCCCAAGCGCCGCACCAATCCAAGCGAACACAACACCTTTTGCCCCAATGTAACTCGAATAGATATCCTTTTTCATGGCTTACTACACATAACGTTGAGTTCAGGGGCGGACAATGCTATGTAACTTTTGTGCGAAAATGGGAGCGTAGCGACCCGCACAAAAGGTGCATAGCGTTGGCCGTCCCCTGGAACGAATTGTTAAGTGCGTGGCCATCAGTCTCCGTAAAAAACCAGTGCTGTGCGGTCTTTAATTGCCAGATTTGCGGCCGCATCTAAATTTTCCAGAGTTTCAATGATCAACGACTTATCCAAACTTTCTAATCCCTTATAGATTGTTTCATATCTGATCTTGCTTTTATTGGTAAGGCTCAGTGTCTCCATCAACGATGCAATAACATTTCGCAGCCTCATACAGTCATCCAGTTCATACGTTGTATCACTATATTCATCAAAAATAGGGACTCCAACGTTGACAACAGGCAATAAATACTCCTGAACCTCAAAGCTCGGGAAGAACCAATTTTCCCTTTTTTCTTTTGAATTTTTAATATTCCAGTTGATCATGTATTGACACTTAACGCCCGCAACAGGGGCGACCAATGCTGTGCACGTTTTGTGCGAAACTGGGAGCGCAGCGACCCGCACAAAAGGTGCATAGCGTTGGGCGTCCCGCGGAGGCCCGAAGGGCCGTAGCATCCTGCTTGCGTTTGTTATGCATTGATGCCCACCAAACTATAAACCAAGCCCGCTACAACAGAAATTAGCACTAATTGTGCTAGCACCAAAAATGCAGAAAAATGCACCTTTGATATGCCACGCTGAACCACCGCCGATGAGTATGCCACTTGACTGAGTTTGTCGTAGGCGAGAAGTAGTGGGACTAGAAGTAGCAAGTACCATACAGCTCCCGTGGCGATCTGGCCGATAATCAGTGCGACAAAAATGTAATACGGTATTCCTAAAAACCACAATAATTTCATTCTATTCCCACCGACCTACGATACCGATGCATAACGCCGCGCACAGGGGCGGCTTACTTTATGCGCGTTTTGCGCGAAAATGGGAGCGCAGCGACCAGCGCAAGACGTGCATAAAGTAAGCCGTCCCTTTGCTGCGCTTTGTTAGGCAGCGGTGCCAGAGTGCGCTGCTATAACCTGCCATTGCCCAGTATCCTTTGACCAAACGTGAGTAAATGTAAAGTTCCCGCCAGCTGGCTTACCTGAATATGTACCTTCTATATTTGCTTTAACGGATACAACAGCTGTATTTTGGCCACTTAGCAATATCTTTTGATCGCTTAATTCTATCGATGTTATCTTAAGTGAGCCACTTTCATGCGCCTCTAGATCCATACTTTTATTCAAGCGTTGGCCGAAGTGATTAGTGAAAATTAGGTTTTCAGCCAAATATTTATTGAGGCTATTTACATCTGAAGAAAGCATTGCTTCGCGAAGATTTTCCTCTTCCTTCATTACTTCCGCTTCTAGAATTTCGCTCATAAAATCATTCCTTGATTCTGCCTAACGCCCAGCGCAGGCGCAGCCAGCGCGGAGCGCATTTTGTGTTAATGTTTGAGCGCCAGCGAGTAACACAAAAGGTGCGTAGCGTTGGCTGTCGCTCTGCCGCTGCTTGTTATATGGCCTGGCACTTAGCCATTTTTTGGCTTCCTAAAAAGCGCAAACAAAAGCACAAGCATTAAGCCGATACCTGCACTGCCGAAAAACCCACCCCAATAGTCTGAACTCAATCCAAGCGCGAAACTTTCGCTACCAGCCTGAAGGCAACTGTGGTAAGCATGCCTATAATTGCGACTGATACTGCGATACTGGACTTCTTCATGATCTCTATTTCCTCTTCCTCTGAGTGTTGACTGACATATAACGCCGCGCTCAGCCGCAGCTTACTTTGGGCGCTTTATTGCGCGAAAATAGGAGCGTAGCGACTGCGTAATAAAGTGCCCAAAGTAAGATGTCGGTTGCAGCGCCTGGTTATGGCTGACGCGCTCCGAAGTACCTACGGGCACTGAATGCGCCGAAGCTCCTTAAAAACGAGGGAAGAAATTCCAACCTTCCCGAACCTATTATTCTCTTACTGGCACTCCACGTTACTGCGGCGGAGTTGCCGCGGTTCCCATGAACTGAAACGGAAGCACTAGGAACGAAACTGCTTGATTTTATCATGGCAAATTGCCAAATACTGCGTGCCAAAATAGTGCTAAAAATTACACGCTGGCACAGACCACTAATTTTACGACCCGGCACCATAACGCCGCGCTCAGCCGCAGCTTACTTTGGGCGCTTTTTTGCGCGAAAATAGGAGCGTAGCGACCGCGCAACAAAGTGCCCAAATTAAGATGTCGGTTGCAGCGCCTGGTTATGGCTGACGCACTCCGAAGTACCTACGGGCACCGAATGCGCCGAAGCTCCTTAAAAACGAGGAAATAACTTCCAGCTTTCCCCAACCAATTATTCTCTTATTGGCACTCCACGTTACTGCAGCGGAGTTGCCGCTATCCCAATGAACTTAAACGAAAGCACTAGGAAAGAAACTGCTTAATTTTACCATGGCAAAAAGCCAAATGCTGCGCGCCAAATTAGTGCTCTAAATTACACGCTGGCACAGACAACCATTTTTACGGCCCGGCACCATAACGCCGCGCTCAGCCGCAGCTTACTTTGGGCGCTTTGTTGCGCGAAAATAGGAGCGTAGCGACTGCGCAACAAAGTGCCCAAAGTAAGATGTCGGTTGCAGCGCCTGGTTATGGCTGACGCGCTCCGAGGTACCTACGGGCACCGAATGCGCCGAAGCTCCTTAAAATGAGGAAAGAACTTCCAGCTTCCCCCAACCAATTATTCTCTTACTGGCACTCCACGTTACTGCAGCGGAGTTGCCGCGGTTCCTACGGACTTAAACGAAAGCACTAGGAACGAAACTGCTTGATTTTATCATGACAAATAGCCAAATACTGCGAGCCAAAGCAGTGCTCATAATTACACGCTGGCACAGACAACCATTTTTACGGGCCGGCACCATAACGCCCAGCGCAGGCGCAGCCAGCGCGGAGCGCATTTTGTGTTAATGTTTGAGCGCCAGCGAGTAACACAAAAGGTGCGTAGCGTTGGCTGTCGCTCTGCCGCTGCTTGTTATATGGCCTGGCACTTAGCCATTTTTTGGCTTCCTAAAAAGCGCAAACAAAAGCACAAGCATTAAGCCGATACCTGCACTGCCGAAAAACCCACCCCAATAGTCTGAACTCAATCCAAGCGCGAAACTTTCGCTACCAGCCTGAAGGCAACTGTGGTAAGCATGCCTATAATTGCGACTGATACTGCGATACTGGACTTCTTCATGATCTCTATTTCCTCTTCCTCTGAGTGTTGACTGACATATAACGCCGCCAGCAGGGGCGGCCTACTTTGCGCGCTTTGTTGCGCGATAATGGGAGCGCAGCGACTCGCGCAACAAAGTGCGCAAAGTAGGACGTCCCGCGGAGGGCCGAAGGCCCGGAGCATCCTGCCTGGCTTTGTTAAAGCTCATGGGCCCGATACACCACGATTTTCTGTACGGAGTTTCGTACTTCCACAACATAATGTTGCCAACAGCCTCTGCAAACTGAAGCATTCTCAATAGACGAGCCACGCTGCCCTTTTTCAGTCACCGCTACAACGGGATACCCACAATCACCACAAGCGAAAGCCAGACTCTCTCCGAATGGATCGGCTTTTAACTCTGATCCGTTTCCGGAAATGACTATATAATCAGTTATTTCTGCCATAAATATGAATCACAGTGCTTGTGAGCTTTAACGTTGCCATCTGCGGCGGCTGGAGCGTTTTTAGCGCGAAGCGCGTTGCGTAAGCCGTCCGTCAGCATGGCCTGGTTATGTTTTTAGTAGCACTGAGCGTAGTCACCCTCTATGCCACCTAACCTTGCTAGTTGATCTAGCACAGCTTTACCCGTACTAAGTAGCTCAGTAGTTCTGATAGGATCATCCCACCCTTCGGCACCATGCTTGCCACCATGAAATAAGTTATTTCTTATTGTTTTAACCAAGCGAACAGTTTTGCATAAATCTGATGAGCAATCAGATAATCCAACGCTCTTCCATTCTATGGTTGAATTGGCGGAAACTCTTTGCCGCTTAGGATTCAAATCCAATAGTTTCTGAGTCTCAGCGCTGTGTTCAAACTTCCCCTTGAATCTTTTAACAAATTGGTCCCACCCTGGTTCTGCATTGGCACCAATATCTTCGCTTTTTAAGATCTTGTTCTCCTTTAAAGAAAACTCGAATCTTGAGAACCAATAGAAAAATTCAAAGGCTAACAGCTTGAGATCATCATTAATGCTTTCTTTGCGCACTTGCCCTCCAGAAAATATAACATTTATATCGTAGCCCCAAAGGCTACTATTTCGCCGTTTCTATCTCGGCATCATAATTCTTCCAGAATGCGTGGAAAGGCCCGAAGCGTCAAGAGGGTAGCGCTACCGTAGCTGGTACAGAAAAGACTAAGCACTCGACACGACCACTATCCCAAAAACTTGGAACTCAGTAACCCTTTGTTTTATATACATTTTTATGTGCCGGTAAGAGATAACCAGAAATAACGGTCGCCAAGACCGAAATACGGGTTGAAATCTGGTCAGATTTTGACAAAATACTGTATATCCATACAGGTAAACTACATGCAAAGGATTGCATCTTGGACGATATACCAATACCTCTGCCGCACCGCCCCCAGCGCTTCATGGATCGACTGCGCGCTTTTATGCGATCTCGTCATCTGGCGTACAAAACAGAGAAAACTTATTGTTTCTGGATCAAAGACTTTATCCGGTTCCATCAAATGCGGAAACCGCAGGAGCTGAACAAGCGAGATGTCGATGAGTGGCTGAGCCATTTGGCAAACCGTCGTTCGGTTTCAATTAACACTCAAAAAACAGCGCTCAATGCTGTTGTTTTCTTATACAAACAATTTCTAGAGATTGATCTCGGCGAGTTGAGGTTTGAGAAAACAAGCAAGGGCCGGCGGCTTCCTGTGGTATTCACGCACCAAGAGGCAATGGCGGTGCTGGAGCAGATGCACGGCTACCACAAGCTCGCAGCTTCTTTGATGTACGGCTCGGGCTTGCGTGTAATGGAGGCAGTCAGGCTGCGGGTACAGGACATCGACTTTGCTCAACAGTGCCTGTTTGTTCGCGAAAGCAAAGGAGAGAAGACCCGCCGGACTTTACTTCCTACCTCACTTCTGGCTCCACTCAAGGCCCAGGTTGACCTGGTATTGGCACTGCATCAGCGAGATTTGGAGGAAGGCTTTGGCGCAGTGTATCTGCCCTTTGCATTGAGCAAAAAATACCCCAAAGCCGCCACCAGCCCAAACTGGCAGTATGTATTTCCCGCTCCCGAGCGCTCTAAGGACCCCAGGAGTGATGCGATAAGACGCCATCATGTAGGCGAACAGCAGGTTCGCAGGGCAGTTGCTAACGCTTTGGCTACAACAGGTATTAGGAAGAAGGCCAGTTGTCACACATTTCGGCACTCATTTGCGACAAATCTTTTGGCGAAGGGGACGGATATTCGTAATATCCAGGAGCTACTTGGGCATACTGACGTAAACACGACAATGATTTACACCCATGTGATTGGCATTCATGAACGAGGTGTAGTCAGCCCACTGGATTAAACCAAAAAACCCCGCCGAAGCGGGGTTTTTTTGGTTTGGCTGGAAGGCCGGCTTACATCATGCCGCCCATACCACCCATTCCGCCCATGCCACCCATGTCAGGTGCAGCCGGCTTTTCTTCCGGGATGTCTGCAACCATGGCTTCGGTGGTGATCATGAGGCCAGCAATGGAGGCGGCTGCCTGCAGTGCTGAACGAGTTACCTTGGCCGGGTCCAGAATACCCATTTCCAGCATATCGCCGTACTCACCGGTACCGGCGTTGTAGCCGAAGTTACCTTCGCCCTGCTTCACTTTGTCTACAACAACAGAGGCTTCGTCGCCAGCGTTGGTAACGATCTGACGCAGCGGCATTTCCATAGCACGCAGTGCTGCGGCAATACCGTGGTTCTGGTCTTCGTTGTCGCCGGTTACGGAGATCGCCTGAGTAGCGCGGACCAGTGCGGTACCACCGCCAGGTACTACACCCTCTTCTACTGCAGCGCGGGTAGCGTGCAGGGCGTCTTCTACGCGAGCTTTCTTCTCTTTCATTTCGACTTCGGTAGCAGCGCCAACCTTGATCACTGCAACACCGCCAGCCAGCTTGGCTACGCGCTCTTGCAGTTTTTCTTTGTCGTAGTCGGAAGAGGATTCTTCGATCTGGGCACGGATCTGTTTAACACGGGCTTCGATGTCAGCAGCGTCGCCGGAGCCATCTACGATCACGGTGTTTTCCTTGGACAGGGTGACGCGCTTGGCGGTACCCAGGTGCTCAAGGGTAGTGGCTTCCAGTTCCAGGCCAACTTCTTCAGAGATTACGGTACCGCCAGTCAGGATTGCGATGTCCTGCAGCATGGCTTTACGACGATCGCCGAAGCCCGGTGCTTTAACCGCAGCTACTTTCACGATGCCGCGCATGCTGTTGACAACCAGAGTGGCCAGCGCTTCGCCTTCAACATCTTCAGCGATGATCAGCAGCGGCTTGGAGGCTTTGGCTACTTGCTCCAGCAGCGGCAGCAGGTCGCGGATGTTGGAGATTTTCTTGTCAACCAGCAGGATGAACGGGCTGTCCAGCTCGGCGGTCATGTTTTCCTGGTTGGTTACGAAGTACGGAGACAGGTAGCCGCGATCAAACTGCATGCCTTCAACGACATCCAGTTCGTTCTGCAGGGACTGACCTTCCTCAACGGTGATTACGCCTTCTTTACCTACTTTCTCCATCGCTTCAGCGATGATGGTGCCGACGCTTTCGTCACTGTTGGCGGAGATGGTACCAACCTGGGCGATGGACTTGTTGTCCGCGCACGGAGTAGCCAGGGTAGCGATGTGAGCAACCGCCGCGGTCACTGCTTTGTCGATACCGCGCTTCAGGTCCATCGGGTTGAAGCCGGCGGCTACTGACTTGAGGCCTTCGGTTACGATTGCCTGGGCGAGAACGGTGGCAGTGGTAGTACCGTCACCAGCGGTGTCAGAAGCTTTGGAAGCAACTTCTTTCACCATCTGTGCACCCATGTTTTCGAACTTGTCGCTCAGCTCGATTTCCTTCGCTACGGAAACACCGTCTTTAGTAACGGTGGGTGCGCCGAAGGACTTATCCAGTACCACGTTGCGGCCTTTCGGGCCCAGAGTGGTTTTTACAGCGTCGGCCAGGATGTTTACGCCGCTCAGCATTTTCTGACGAGCGTCGTCACCGAATTTTACGTCTTTTGCTGCCATGATCTTGTTTCCTCAATTCTGTGTGCAGATGTGGTCCGGGGCAATCAGCCTTCCAGAACGCCGTAGATGTCGCCTTCGCTCATGATGATCAGCTCTTCGCCGTCCACCTTGAGAGTGTTGCTGTCGGCGTAACGGCCGAACACCACGGTGTCACCCACGTTTACAGACAGTGCGCGCAGGTCACCGTTGTCCAGCAACTTACCTTCGCCTACGGCAACCACTTCGCCCTGATTCGGCTTTTCTTTCGCTGCACCCGGCAGCACGATGCCACCGGCTGATTTCTCTTCTTCTTCCTTACGGCGTACTACGACGCGGTCGTGCAAAGGACGAATTTTCATGGATTTGCTCTCCATTGAGTTATTTGGGGTTGCAATAACAAGTGGCTGCGACCGGTTCCGGCCGCGGCGCCGAAGCCCCTCTGCATTGATATGCAGCGGGGCAAAAACTTGAGGTGCAGCCTATCTGAGGGCGTTCAGAGGGATTTCAACAGGGGCAGGAGAAAAAACGGGAAAAAAATGCCTGGGGAAGCGCAACGAGGAGTCGACCGGTCAAAAACCATTCAATCTCGGTGATCAGAGTCATCCTTTTTATCTTTATCTTCTCGCTGATAGTCACCCTCAATGATGTTGCCTGAGCGATCCCGGGCCGGCCCGGCAGACGGACCTCGTCCCGGCTTGCCGGGGGTCAGGATCACAACGTGACTAAGCAGTTTCCCCAATACCAGCTGCCGCAGTCCGGGAATCAGACACACGAAGCCGATGGCGTCGGTTATAAATCCCGGCGTCAGGAGCAGAGCGCCCCCAACGGCGAGGAAGATCCCCTCGGCCATCTCGCGGGCCGGCATCTCCCCCGCCTGCATTTTCTGCTGTGCGCGTGTCACCGTAGACAGGCTCTGGCGGCGCAATAGTGCCAGGCCAACCACTGCGGTCAGTAGTACCAGGCCGATGGTGGGCAGTGCGCCGATTTCCTGGCCAACACTGATCAGAACCCACATCTCCAGGATCGGTAAGGCGATAAATAGAATAAGTAAGGGACGCATGCTGGTGTGCTCCACTGTGGCGCGCGATAACACTATCGCTGGACGGTTGCGGCGCCAGGATCGTCTTGCCGGCGAAATCCGACATTTCCGATATGCTTAGTATTTGCGAATATTAAGTTGCCCTCCTGATGCGGTTCGGGAGGCGGCAGATTCGCAGTGTAGCCATTGATCAATGTGACGCGCAAATTTGCTTTGTCAGACCTGTCTGGCCGTCACTTTGTTCCACTAAAGTTCTCAGTAAGCCCAACAGTTCCCTCTGGGCAGTTGAAAGCGGCAATCAGGACGGCAGATATGGATAGCGACACCTCCGCACAGGACCCTAACAGCAGCAATCTTCAACGTAATAGCCACAGCGGCCGTTCGAGCGCTGCCCCGGTAATACAGCAGTCTTCACATCTGGCCGGCGAGCTGTTGGAGAGAGCGGGTATCCGCATCAACGGGGACAATCCCTGGGATCTACAACTGCACCGGCCACAGGCCCTGGACGAGATCATTGCCCGCCACAATCTCGGGCTGGGTGAAACCTATATGCGCGGCGATTGGTCCTGCGAGGCTCTGGACGAGTTTTTCTACCGCATTCTGCGTGCTCAGCTTCAACACCAGATCAAGCCTTTCCGGAATCTTTGGCGAATTACCCGCAGCTATTTACTTAACTTGCAAAGCGAACGGCGAGCCTTCCAGGTTGGGGAACACCACTATGATCTGGGCAATGACTTTTATCAGTCCATGCTAGACAGCCGCATGACGTACAGCTGCGGATACTGGAAGGATGCCAAAGATCTGGAGCAGGCTCAGACGGCAAAACTGGATTTGATCTGTCGCAAGCTGGGCCTGCAGCCGGGAATGCGTCTACTGGATATCGGCTGCGGCTGGGGTAGCCTGGTAAGCTATGCCGCGGAGCATTATGGTGTGGAGTGCACCGGGGTAACGGTTTCGCGGGAGCAGAAGCAATTTATCGACACCCACTACGCAAGCCTGCCCATCACCGTGCACCTTCAGGATTATCGCGCGCTGGACGCCAAGTATGATCGCATTGCCAGTGTCGGCATGTTCGAGCACGTGGGCAGGAAAAATCACCGCGCGTTTATGGAGGTCTCGAAGCGCTGCCTGAAACCGGACGGTTTACTTCTGCTACATACCATTGGCAAGAATCAGCGCAACACTACCTGCGATCCCTGGATCGAAAAATACATATTCCCCAATGGCGACCTGCCTTTCAATGGGCAGATCTGTGATGCCGCGGAGGAGCTCCTGATTGCCGAAGACCTGCACAATTTCGGCAGTGACTACGACAAAACCCTGATGGCATGGCACGACAATTTTGAGCGCAGCTGGGAGAAATTTTCAGGAAAATTCGACACCACCTTCTATCGCATGTGGCGCTACTATCTGCTGTCGTGCGCGGGCGCCTTTCGCGCCCGGCACATTCAATTGTGGCAGTGGATCTTTTCAGACCGGCTGGAAGGGGGCGTTCGGCGGGTTTGCTAAACACCACCTGCCATCAGGCAGCGACTACATGCGTGCGCCGCCGTCGACTTCAATAACACGACCGGTCACATAATCGTTGTCGATCAGGTAGGCCAGTGTACTGGCGATCTCATCCGGCTCACCAATGCGGCGCAGCGGTACCTGCTTGACCAGGTTTTCGAGAATCTCGGGGCGCATCTGCGCCACCATATCGGTGCCGATAAACCCCGGTGCAATTGCTGCGACCCGGATACCGTAACGTGCCAGTTCCCGCGCCCAGGTAACAGTCATGGTGGCGACGCCAGCCTTGGTGGCGGAGTAATTGGTCTGCCCCATATTTCCCGCCCGGGACACACTGGAAATATTGACGATCACGCCTCCATTTCCAGACTCGGCCATCGCCGCCGCAGCAGCGCGCGTACACAGGAAAACACCGGTGAGGTTCACGTCGATGACCGACTGCCACTGTGCCAGTGACATACGATCGGCGACTTTACCGTCTTTCACTTTCAGCAGCATGCCATCGCGCATGATGCCGGCGTTATTCACCAGCACATCCAGGCGCCCAAAATCGCTTACTACATCGGCAAAGCCCCGGTCTACTGCAGACTCATCGGCAACATTGACCAGGTAATGGCGGGCTTCGGCACCCAGCGCGCGGCAGGCCGCCACGCTTTCCTCAAGCCCTGCTTCGTTGACATCCAGCAGCGCCAGTTGCGCACCACGTTCAGCAAGGTAAACCGCCATCGCGCGGCCGAGCCCCTGCCCTGCGCCAGTAATGGCAATAACACTTTCGGCAATTTGCATGTTGTTCTCCGGTGACTGGTGATTACCAGGAGTAGCCGACACCTACGGTCAGTTTGGTGTCTTCTTTTTCACTTCCCAGGGACGGGGTGTTGTCGTACTGCCAGGCGTACTTCACTTCCATCAAAATGCCTTTGACCAGCGGTGTACGCACCCCCACCTCGGCATTACTCTGGTAGTCATCGCCTGCGTCCAGGGACTGCAGTAACTCCTGGTTGTAATAAACTTCCGGACCCAGATTGAATTTGTAGCGGAAATCCCAGGCAGCACGGCCAGCAGCGTAGCGCTTGTTCTGGTTTTCACTCAATGCGGGGTCAATAAAATCTTCACTCAGGCTACTCACACCGCCCTGCATGGAGAACGCCGATTTGTCTGTATCAAAGAACAGGTAACCAAGACCGAGACCGAGCGTGGTACTGAGGTCCAGGTTGCGGGCTTCTTCGTGCAACAGGGCACTGTTACCCGCCGCGAACCACTTCTCTGCGAATATCCAGCGCAAGTCATAACTCAGTCGGTACTTCTCCAGCCCCTCAACCTCGACGTTGTTCTGGTTCTGGTACTGGGTTGCCAGCAGGTGATGGAAGTCGCCATTGCGCACATCGAAGTTGGCGTTTACATCCCAGTCTTCACGATCGCGGTTGCCGTGCTCGAACACACCGGAAGCACTCACATTACCGTGGAAGATGATCGGGTCACCGACAAAATTGATGTAGGGCTCGGCGCGATCAATGGCAGGGAAGTCCATCACCCAGCCATCCCCTTCATCGCAGTAGAGCTCCCATTGCTCCCGGTAGTGACCTGCCAATGCGCAGGGCTCTTCGCGGCCGGCAATTTTCAGATCTTTATCCGTTTCCAGAGACAGGATTTTGCCCTTTTCGACGGTAATCTCACCGAAGGTCTCAGAGTTCCAGACTACGTGATCCTTTTCAACCACCACCAAGTCGCCGTAGATCCTGTCGCCGTTGCTCAGGCTAAGCACGCCAGCCGCTGCCGGGATGGCGACAAAGGCGAGAAAAAGCGGGATGATGAGGGCGACGCGACGTACAGCAGAAAGCACAATACAACCTTCAGATAGCTTGGAGTTATTAGCAGAAATGCGCGATAAAGGCGGGAAAACCTCTGTAAGCCACAATGATGCCACAAGTCGTATCTACCTTACACTGGCGCAAGTCCCCTTTGGCCATGTAGTCACATACGGCGGGCTGGCTGAGCTCGCCGGGCTTCCCCGCGCCGCCCGCCTGGTGGGCAATACCCTGCGGAACCTGCCCGCGGATACCAGGCTGCCCTGGCACCGGGTCATCAATGCGTCCGGCAGGATTTCACTGCCGGAACCGAGGGCTCAGGTACAGCGAAAGCGTCTGGAAAAGGAAGGAATCACGCTGCTAAATGGCCGGGTGGACTTGCACCGATATCGCTGGCCGCAAGAAAGCGACTGATAGATACTTTAAAGTCACACCAAGAGCACAGGCCTGCCCGCGCTGGCCTAATTCGGTGCGGCGGCCTCCGCCAAAGCCTCTTCACGCAACCTTCTACGCCAGAGGTAGATGGACAGGAGTACTGCGGGAATTCCAATCATTGCCGCATAGGTAAAGAACTGGGCATACCCTTGAGCATCCACAATCACGCCAGAGAAACCACTCAAGAATTTACCCGGCAGTGTCATCAATGAGCTGAAAAGCGCGTACTGGGTGGCGGTATATGCCTGATTCGCGAGACTGGAGAGATAGGCAATAAACACCGCATTGGAGAGACCAGCGCTCACATTGTCGGCACTGATGACGACTGCGAGCCAGGCCTTGTCGGGTCCCAGGTTGGCGAGGTGGGCAAACAGCAGGTTGGTGGCTGCCACCATCACCGCACCGAGGATCAGCGGCCGCATGATGCCGTAGCGCACGACAAGCAGACCGCCGAGAAACGAGCCGAAGATGGTAAAGAAAAAGCCGAACACTTTGGTGATCTGGGCAATATCCGTCTTGCTAAATCCCAGATCGAGATAGAACGGATTGGCCATCACCCCCATGGCAATATCACTGAGACGGTAGATTCCGATAAACAGCAGCAACACTAGAGCAAAGCGACCGTTGCGCTGGAAAAACTCGATAAACGGGCAGGCCACCGCTTTGACAAACCACTCCCAGATCCGGCTGTGCTGGCCATCACCCAACATCCGATCCACCCAATCGTGCTGGAAGTCATCCGCCAGGTCCTGCACTTTCTGGTGGTCCGGTTCCGTCACCAGCAGCGTGGTGAGGACGCCCACGCCCATCAATGCCGCCATGCTGGCATAGGAAATAGACCAGCTGCCCAATTCGGCAATGTACAGGGCTCCGGCCCCCGCAACCAACAGCGCAATCCGGTAGCCAAATACATAGTTTGCAGCCATTGCCCCCTGTAACTCGCGCTCCACCGATTCAATCCGGAAAGCGTCAATCACGACATCCTGAGAGGCGGAACAAAATGCGACCCACACCGAAATCACTGCCACTTTCCACAATGCCAGCTGCGGGTTGATCATCGAGAGCCCCAGCAACCCCACGGCCACCCCGATCTGCGCCGCCAGCATCCAGCTGCGTCGTTTCCCCATCACGCGGGTAAGAAACGGAATCTTGAGGTAGTCGATAACCGGCGCCCAGAGCACCTTGATCGAAAAGGTAATGCCCACCCAGGCAAAGAAGCCAATAGCAGTACGGCTGACACCGTAGTCCCGCAACCAGGCAGTAAGTGTTGAAAACACCAGTAATAGCGGCAGGCCGGCAGAGAAACCGAGAAAGAACATCGCCAGCACTTTGGGCTTCAGATAGATCCGCAGTGCCTCGCCCCAGGACATGGATTTTTGCTGCATGGGCTGGCTTACATCCTTTTGCTTATGAGATTGGTGATGACAACGAGTGCGCGAAACGATCCGACTGCGCCATGCTCAGCGCCCGAACGCCCTTCCAGTTCCGCTTCTGCCAGCTTGATAAGCTGTGCTCGCGGCTTCCGATCCCCTCGAAAAAAAGGTATCCGAGCGTAGCTGAAACTGGCCCGCATGGCCGGAGTGCAACCAGATCAAACCTGTTATCAGCAACAGAGCTGCCAACAGTTTAGCAGCCACTCCGGCCCTATTTCCGGGGCCAGCCTGATTATTGAACCCGTTGATACGGACACCCGCACTGGCGCTATTTCTCCTCGTCGCACCGGGGACCACCCGCACCGTCGAGCAGGGAAACCATGCTCTCCAGATCCATATTGCCACCAGTGAGCACAACAGCAACCCGCTTGCCGCGAAAACGCGCCCGATGC
This sequence comes from Microbulbifer celer, assembly GCF_020991125.1. Classification (NCBI taxonomy): domain Bacteria; kingdom Pseudomonadati; phylum Pseudomonadota; class Gammaproteobacteria; order Cellvibrionales; family Microbulbiferaceae; genus Microbulbifer; species Microbulbifer celer. The sequence continues at coordinate 992,791 of NZ_CP087715.1, read as the reverse complement.
GCCATCACTGCGGCCAGTGACACCGCGGCAGATGGTTCCACCAGCTGTTTGGTTCGTGTCCACAGCCAGCGCAATGCGATCGCAATATCTTCTTCCGTCACGGTGACAACATCGTTGACCGTACGCCGGACCAGTTCGAAATTGCGCAATCCCAGGGTAGTACGAAGACCATCGGCAATGGTATCCGGCGCCTGCTCCGTCACCCGGACGCCGCTGCGAAATGAGCGCTGGGCATCGTCGGCGCCGGCAGGCTCAGCGCCAATCACCTTGATTTCCGGCGCCAGCGCGGCCACCGCAACCCCAACACCAGCCAGCAGGCCACCGCCGCCCACGGGCGCCACCAGCAGGTCCGGGGTAAATCCCAGTGAGCGGCACTGATCAATGATCTCGAGCGCCACAGTGCCCTGCCCCGCGATAATTCTCGAGTCGTCAAAGGGGGGAACGACATGGGCACCGGTTTCTTCCACCACTGTCGCCAGGGTGCTCTCTCTGTCTGCGAATGTCGGCGGGCACAGCACGATTTCCGCACCGTAGGCCGCTACTGCAGTGCGCTTGGCGACAGGGGCATTTTCCGGCATCACCACGGTGCATTTGAGCCCCGCGTCGGCGGCGGCCCATGCCAGTGCCGCTCCATGATTGCCCGAACTGTGGGTGGCTACCCGCACCGTGCCCGGCGGTACCATCTGCACCGCATTGGCAGCACCTCGGGCCTTGAAGGCACCGACCTTCTGCAGGTGCTCAGACTTGAAGAACACTTCGGCGTCACACCGCGCATTGATCTGCGCGCTGCTGAATAAGGGGGTCCGATGGACTTTACCCGCCAGGCGCTGCGCCGCACCGAGTACGTCGGCGACCTCCGGCAGATCGGGGGCTTCCCCCGAATCGGGATTAGCGTCGGGAGATGTCTTGTTCTTCATTCCGTAGTCATCCGGCAAGCCAGCAAATCAGTTTAGCGTCCAAACTCAACTGCCAAAAATCGTGTACAGCGCCAGCGCAGTGATCCACATCAATAACGCCCGCGACAACAGCGCCTGCAGCGCCTCCAGTTCCGCACCACAGGTGCGCTGGCTGTCACTGACCGTCGCACCGGCGCTGCACTCACTGGCATCGATTCCCCCGAGGGCGCCCTCCAGGTAGTATTCGAGCACATCGCCAGTGGCGGATTCACCGCAGGTAAGATGGCGACGCCACGCCCGGTAACAACCGGCAAAGTTACCAACGATCGCCAGAGAGAAACCCAGCACCCGCACTGGCAACCATTCCAACAACCACAGCCAGCGCGCAGCCAACGGCAGGCTCCCGGCCAGAGTACGGTATGGCGTAGCAGTTGAAGAGCTGACTGAACCACCGGCGCTATCAACGCCTTCCACTTTGACCGAAGTCTCTCTGCCTTTCTCGGCACCGGCGAGGTACAGGCGACTCAACCGGTACAGAACAGCACCCGGTGCGCCCAGCAACAGGAACCAGAAAAGCACCGCAAACATGCGCTCGAATGCCCGATACGCAACAGCGCGAAATACCTGACGATGCAGGCCGGCATCGCTGCCGACATCCAGCGCTTCCATATCTGGCAACATCTGCTGCGCGTGGATGCAGGCCGCCTCCAGGTCCCCCTGATACCAGGCGCGCAAATATTTGGCGAGGGTGTCATTAAAGTTACCACGCCCCAGGCTGTACAAAAGCAGCGGCACACTGACCATCAATACGCCCAAACCACCGAGCACAGACTCGGCCAGCGCCAGCAATAGCGCCGAGGCAAGTACCGGCAACAGAATCGTGATGCCGAATTCCAGCCCTACACGCCCGTTAAGCGAGGCTCGCCCCTGTACCCAGTCGCGCCAGTAGAAAAACCAGCCATCCCGCTGCAGCGGACCGCCAGAGCCCCAAACCTGAACCAGCCCGAGGGCCAGCAGTACGATAATCAGCGCCATAGCGCCATCCCCCGAATGAATGATGAGAGTTTCAGACCCGAATCAGCGCGGCGATACCTCGCCCGTCTGCTGGTCCAGTTTGGAAAAAAAGTGCTGCCAGTCAAACCCGGGCCCCGGGTCCAGCTTGCGGCCGGGGGCGATATCGGAGTGACCGGTGATACGGGATTGATCTATCGCCGGATACGCCTGCATGATGGCGGCGGCAACTTCCGCCAGAGATTGATACTGCGCCTCGGTATAGGTATCGGTTTCCAGCCCCTCCAGTTCGATACCGATCGAGAAATCGTTGCAGTTTTCCCGCCCGCAGAACTCGGACTGCCCCGCGTGCCAGGCGCGGCCGTGAAAAGGTACGTACTGGGTAACCCGGCCGTTGCGGTCAATGAGGAGGTGAGCGGACACCTGAAGAGTGCCGATCTCAGAAAAGTAGGGGTGCGCGTCGATATCGAGATGGCCGAGAAAGAACTCGTCGATGTAGGAGCCGCCGTATTGGCCCGGTGGCAGGCTGATACTGTGCACTACCAGCAAATCCACATCCGCACCGTCTGGACGACTGTTGCAATGCGGGCTGGGTACTCGGCGTACACCGGATAACCAGCCGGATTCGATCTGGTATTTCACAAATAGCGCTCCAATATAAAGGCCCAAAGACGCTATTTTATGGAAGGGATCATGTATCCGCCAGTAGGCGATCAAATTCCGGGCAGGTCACACTGTGATCGCGACTTTCAGGTCATCCGCTTACTTCATCTCACCACGAGATTTACGCACGGTACCAATCACTGATTGCAGCGCGCGCTCGAACAGCATGCCGTCGTCTAACGGCATCAACTCTGCCTGACGCAGCGCGTGGGCCAGCTCCAGGCGGGTAAATTCCGCCACTTTCGCCCCGTTGCGATTGACGAAAATAAACTGGTCAATATCCTTGATCACCGCCGCGAGGCGGCAGCGGAACTGCTCATCCTCACCGCGCTTCAACTCGAACCAGCTTCCCTGAGCCAGTCGGAACGTCTGCTGCCAGTGGGAGTCGGTTTCTGGCAGTGCCTCTGAGGAATCCTCGGTAATCCGGACCTCTGCCACCGCCTGTTCCAACTCTTCCATCTGAGGCAACTCAACTGTCGTTTCCTGCGCCTCAACCTCTACTTCAGCCCCTTCGAGTTGGGGCTGCTCGTGAATGGTTTGTTCACTTTCGGATTGCTCGGTTCTGGATTGCTCGACCTCGGCTTCCAGTTCACGGCGGGTTTCTTCGCGAACGGCATCCCGCGCTTCGCGATTGCGCTCATCGATAACCTGCTGCGCCAGCGCAAACCGTTCACGGTAAACGTCTTTCAAGCCGGTAAACATACGGCGCGCATCAAAACTGTTCAGGGAAACCGCTTCAACACCGGCGCGCAGACGCTCCTGCAGGGCTGGCAGCAGCCCCAGTAACTGCTGGCGGCTATCGGGCATTGGCGCGTGGACACTCCAGACGAGATCCCGCGCCGTACGGACATCCCGGCTCCAGGCCTCACTCTCGGTACCTTCTTTGATACAGGTCAGGAACAGCATGTTGCTCCAGACTTTTTCCAGCCACTCCGACACCACCGGCGGTAGATCCCGCTCTGCGGACAGCGCATCCATAACCGCGGCAACCCGCGCGCGTGCGGCCTGGGTTTTTGCCCGTCCATCCGCCTCGTCGATGATACGCTTCTCAAGCTTCTGGGCACGCTTGCGCTCGCGCTCGATAAACCCTCGAAAAGATTCCAGCAGGGTCGAGAAGACATGAATATCCTGATCAAACTCGGCCAGAACCTGCGCCACTACTTCACTGACCTTTTTAAACAGCGGATCGGACTCGTAGCTGTCTTTTGCCTGCCAGCCGGTACAGGCATCGGCCAGCTCATTCAGCAGCTTACGGGCCGGGTGCCCTCCTTTGCTGAAGAAAGACTTGTCGGCAATGGCCACTTTTAACAACGGCAACTGCATACGGCCCAGCTGCGTTTTGATCGGCTCTGCCAGATTGCGGTCCTCGAGAATGAACGAGAACAACATCTCCACCAGCTTGATGATATCGCTATCTACTTTAGCCAGAGAGGCGGACTGACGGGCCTCCACCAGCCGCTGTTGCAACAGCGAATTGACGTTCAGCAGTTGCGTACCGTCATCAACGTATTCCTGCGGTGCCAGCGATTGCAGCTCCCCGAGGTGTGAAAGCAGATCCTGCGCCGGCATCGGCGCCATTCCCGCCGTCAGCGGGACCAGGCCGTGCCCATAACCGCTTGCGCTGCCCTGAGGGACGTTTCCACTCGGCTGCATCGGGGCATCGCCAGCCGGCGTACTTCCGGAGATACCGGACTGGGGCCGCGGCGGCGCCTGGCGCTGCTGGCGCGCTGCGCGACGCTGCTGTTTGAGAGAGGGCAGTACCCCCTTCTCGATAAAGAATTCATTGCACTGGTCGTAGAATGGCCCGAGATTCAGCATGACCTGCTGCTCAAACTTTTTCAGCAGAGTCAGGCGTGCGCGGATATGCAGATCCAGGGGGCGCGCTGCTTCTATAAACGCATCACAGATCGCATCGGGGCCCAGGGGGTTGTTCTTGTCGTAGACCTTGACGGAGAGGAGTGTGTTCAGACGCAGCGCAATTTCGGTGAGAGGCTCGGAAAAATCCCGGCGCGCATTAGCGACCATGGTATCCACCGCCACCAACTGTTCCAGTTCGTCATTGTGGACCAGAGACAGGTTATCCGCAGAGTACGGATCTTCGGTGTCATCGGAGGCGCGTTCTTTCAGCTTGAAGGCATCCTCAAGGGCCAGACCAAATCGCTCCACCACATTGCGGCGCTCGACCCGCAGCAGGCGCAGGGCCTGAAACAGGCCATCCTGCTCGTCCTGGCCGTGTGCCTTTTCCGCCATCGCGAACAGGGAATCATCCACCTTGGCGAACACCTGTTTAGCCTGCTCCGTCAGCAGGGATCGGGCCTTGTCCCGCAGTGAAACAACGACCTCCGGCAGGTTGAACGCAGATTCAGAAGTTCCCCGGGATTCGCGCTGAAGTCCGGAAAGGGATACCACATTATTGGAGTCTTTCATTGTGATTCCGACGTCGGCAACCGCCGACCTTGGCAGCAATTACCTGGTAATGCACACCGCAGCAGGTTCTGGGAAACCTGTCGCGAACCAGTCTTGTTTAGTTTTCGCACTCCTGAGTGGACGCGATATGACAACAATTCCTCAGCAACCGCTGATATTGAGGCACATTGATCCACGCGACCTTCGATTCTACGGACTACCGAGCCACTCAGACAACAGTCATAAATGAATTTGCGACCCAATTCACAGCGAAATGTCTGCACTACTTGCCGCAGCCGCCACACCGTACAATATTCACCCTCTCCAGGGCCGCCTCACCTGCCCCGGTACAGTCCCCATCTGTTAATATTGCTCCCCCGATCACAGAGGCCCAGCGATGACTCCCGAATCTGTCAACATTCCTCACCTGCTCAACGATATTCAAGTGAACGTGCGCCATGCGCTGGCCGAGGATGTCGGTGACGGTGATATTACCGCCCAGCTGATTCCCGCTGATCGCAGTGCTCGCGCACGGGTAATCACACGAGAAGACTGTGTTTTCTGCGGACGGGCCTGGGTTGAGGAAATTTTTCAACAGCTGGACCCAACGGTGCGGATCCACTGGCGAGTGGAAGACGGTGATACAGTCTCAGCTGACAGTGTCCTGTTTGAACTGGAAGGACCTGCCCGCAGCATTCTGACCGGTGAGCGCTGTGCACTGAACTTTGTACAGACACTTTCTGGTACTGCGACAACCGCTGCGGAGTATGCGGCACTGGCAAAGGTGGAAGGCAAGGCGGATACAGTAAAGATTCTCGATACCCGCAAAACCATCCCGGGGCTTCGCTCTGCACAGAAATACGCCGTCCTGTGCGGTGGCTGCCACAATCACCGCATCGGCCTCTACGACGCCTTTTTGATCAAGGAAAATCACATTGCCGCTGCCGGCGGCATCGGTAACGCTATCGCCCAGGCGCGGCAGATCAAGCCGGGGGCGCTGGTGGAAGTGGAAGTGGAAAACCTGCAGGAGCTGGGCCAGGCCCTGGATGGCGGCGCCGAGGTGATCATGCTGGATGAGTTCAGTGATGAAGAGACCCGGAAGGCGCTGGAGATGGCCCAGGGGCGGGCCAAAATCGAAATTTCCGGGAGTGTCGATGCCAGCAGGCTAAAGCAATTGTCGGCGCTATCCGTGGATTACATTTCCTCCGGCAGCCTGACCAAACACCTGAAAGCCATCGATCTGTCCCTGCGTCTGGTGGAGTAACCGGGTCAGCTTTCTACGGTCGGCACGGCAACCTGGCCGGATTGAACCACCAACGGCTCCGTTTCTCCAGGCGGAGCCTCTGTACCTTCCCGAGGAAAACGCCCTATCACTTCCCGCAAGTGGTAGCGGGGCCGCCGCTTCACCTCTTCATAAATCTTGCCCAGATACTCGCCAATCACCCCCAGGCACAGCAGCTGTACACTGCCGATAAACAGCACCGGCACCATGATGGATGCCCAACCGGGCACGGCATCGCCCGAGAAGACTTTTACACACAACACCCACACAATCAGTGCCAGTGACAGACACCCCGCCAACACCCCCATCAGAGTGATGGCCCGTAATGGCGCAATGGAAAATGCGGTCACGCCCTTCCATGCCAGAGACAGCATACGCCGCAGTGGGTATTTACTCTCCCCCGCCTGGCGCGGGCGACGGGCGTATTCCACTACCGACGAACGGAACCCCAGTTCGCGCACCATGCCGCGCAAAAACAGGTTGGTCTCCGGGTACTGCAACAGCGTATCCACTGCGCGCCGGGACATCAGGCGGAAGTCTGCGTGATTGAAAACCAGATCCACCCCCAGCCTCTGCATCACCCGGTAATAGCCTTCAGCGGTCAGGCGCTTGAAAAAAGTGTCACTATCCCGCTGCTTGCGCACCCCGAACACCACCTCGTTGCCTTCCAGGTAGGCGTCGATCATGGGCGCGATATTCTCCGGACCGTCCTGCAAGTCCGCATCGATACTGACCACCGCATCCTCAACCGTCTGCGCCAACCCCGCGCAGAGCGCATTCTGATGCCCGCGATTGCGTGACAGTGCGACCGCCACGACCCGGGAATCCGTCGCCGCCAACTGCTCGAGCATCTGCCACGTGGCGTCCTGGCTGCCGTCATCGACAAAGTAGACCTTTGAACTGGCGAGGACCCTGCCAGACGCCTGCAATTGCTCCAGCGTCGACATCAGTTCGGCATAGGTTTCCAGCAATACCGCTTCTTCGTTATAACAGGGGACAACCACCGCCAGAGACGGCGCTTGGACAACGGAGTGCGCACAACGGGTTACTGTTTCCATGGCTCGGCCCTATAGATCCAGAATTGATGCAGTAAAAAATTGAACATCAGCGTCACCGCGGTGGCACAGACCTGTGCCAGCAGGTAATGCAAAACCGGTAATAGCAGCGAAAAACACAGGGTATTGAGCGCGAGCCCGGCGCCGGCCACCAGCAGGAAACGGGGCAAGGCCTGTTGATGGCGAATCCCGACGCTGGCCGCGGAAAATGTCAGGTAATAATTGAGGCTGTAATTAACCCCCGATGCTACGCAAAAGGCTGCAATCGAAGCCGGTATCTCGTTAAGAAGCTGCCACTCAATCGCCGCCGCCAATAACACGTACTGCACCGCGGTAGCAGCTCCCCCCACGAGAAGAAAGCGCGCGGCACGACGGGCGAGTGAGACCAGTTTGCTGCCCTCAGCTGACACCCTCAACCTCCACAGGCCGATCGACATGATCAGTCTCATGCACTGCAGTGGTCGCCACCCGCGCGCGTTCGACTTCTTCAGACTCTTCAGGCTGAGCCAGTGGTGTGTCGACGTGCCGACGACGCACCGCCACCAACAACACGATCTGCGCCAACAACAGTCCCTCGAACGGTTTGCGATAGCGACCTTCATTGACCGCAATGGGCAACAATCCCTGCACCAGAATCCAGATCAGCAACAGGCTCGGGAGCATGCGGTCACCGTGCAGACGCCGCCAGTAAAATGCGGTCAACAGCAACGTCATCACTGTCAGCGGTGCCCACAGCCAGCGACTGTGGTGCTGAATTTTTTCCAGGGTGCGTTCGCGATTGTTGTCCGGCCACGAGGAACCGAAAAAGAGGTAAATCAGGTTTTCCCCGCTAAGCGTCAGGTAACGGGAAAACGTCAGCGGGTAGCGATCCAATGCCCTACCCCAATCCTTCGCGCCGTTGGCGATATCTATCCGGGCATGCACGCGCCCTTCCCGGGAGGTAGTCCAGTCCGATAGTGGTGCCAGGGGCTTTTCACCGGTGGAAGGGGAACCAAACCAGTAATTCCACTGTGCGCCGTCCTCGCGAACATAGTTGACGTGAATCTCCCGCTTGCCGGACTTCAGGTACAGCGCCACCAGATGCCCGATACCGTGGGGAGAAACCATATTCATCACCGCATAACTGCGATAGGCCAGGGGAGCGAGGATCAGCCCCAGCAGCAGGAAACTGAAAACCGCTTTCTGAGTTTTCTGCGGCTGACCAAGCCACAGCCAGGTGGCGACCACCGCAGCCAGCGGAATGGCGATTCCCCGGGTCAACCCCGCCAGCGCCCACAGCCCTGCCATCAGCACAAAGCTCGCCACGGTCTGCTTGCGCTTACAGCGCCAGCTAGCCCAGAGCGCAGCCCCCAACAACGGCAACAACAGGGTTTCCTGCATGAAGTAACCGTATATCGTTATCCAGGACGGCAGCAGAGAGATGGCTGCCCATACAGCTGTGGCCTGCAGTCGACCCGGCAGCAGTTCGCGGGCAAAGCGGTACCAGATCCAGGGCGTAAGGCAGGCCAGCAGGGCGGTGTACAGGGCGACCAGCAGGGGCTCCCCCAGCGTGAGCTTGCCCAGTATGCCGATATAGATCTGGTACATCACCGGATCGGTCATTGCCATCGGGTCGCGACGCAGGCTTTCAGTCCCCTGCTCCCAGTGGCGCTGGGCATCACTCCAGATATGTTCTACCGGGTTAAAGGTAAAGACGTGCTCGATCCGCAACCAGAGCCCGGCCAGAATCATTAGGTACAGTACTGCGTAAATCGCAATGCGTCGGTCCAGACGGGCAAGCCGCTGATGAAAGCGCGCGAAAAATACGCTGAACGCCGCACTCATTCCGGATCGGGTGTCGGCGCTGGTGAAAGTGCGAGAAGAAGAAAAGGAATGCAACATGTCACTGACGCCTCACTGCCCGCGACCAAATCAAAGCGTCGCGGGACGCTGCGGTGCCGCAGCTGGGTCGGGACTCGCAGCGGTCGACGGCTTGTCGGCCCCCTCCCCGGCATCACCGGTATTGAACAGGCGTCCGGGCCGGAAGCGCAGCACCGGCAACCAGCGCCCCACAAAGGCAAACAGGCCCCGCTCGCCGATGTAGTTGGCGTAGGCCACATAGTCCGGATCCCAGGACAGATGCCGCTCCTCGGTGCGCGCGCGCATGAAGTAAATAAAATTCACCACCAACAACAGCAGGGACTGCCTGAGTGCGTCGCCGCCACTGGACGTCACCATGAATGGCATTGAGATCATCCACCAGGACAGGTTTTTGGAAATGTACGCAGGGTGCTTGGTGAACCGGTAGGGGCCATTGGTGAGAATGCCGCGGTGGGTCAGGTTGGAAAAACGGATGCCGAACGGAATACTCGCCCATACATAGATAGCAATCAGCAGCAGGATGATGGAACCCCAGACGCCGTACATCCACGGCGTATTCCAGAACCAATAGCCCCAGGACTGCCCCTGGTCATATTTGAGATAAGTACCGGAAAACAGGCTCCAGAATGGTTGATAGCCAATCAGTGCCACGCCCCAACCGAGGAAACTCGGCTCGACACTGCGAATATGAGAATCAAACAGCCGCAGGGTGCAGACGTACCCCACAGTGACAAACAGCAGGTCAATATAGAACAGGAAATTGAAGGTAAAATCGAACACGGCCTTGAAGCTGCCGGCCAGCCGCGCCAGGTCAAAGCCCAGCAGCGTATTCAGGTTGTTACCCAGATAGACGAACATCAGCGGCAGGAAGAACAGTTTGACCAGCCACCCCAGATACAGCTGCCCAATGGCCCGCCCGGAGCCCCTTTGCGGGCTCCCCAGCAACAGGCTGCCCAGCTGCCAGTAACTGTCTTTGGGTTTGTGCATGGCGCCGTCGAGCAGATAAAAATACGGTACCGCCAGCAATAACCACCAGGGCAGCACATCACGCACCACAGAAAAATAGTTGTTGTAGAAACTGCCGTGGTACTCCGGCAGCAACCAATAGAAAAACGCGACCGACCCCACCACCAGGTAAAACCCGAGCAACTTGACTCCGGTGCGGCGCACACTGTGGGCGCGGCGACGGAAATCCAGGCCGGCACTGGGATTGCGGTAGGGCTTGAGGAACAGCCACTCCAGTATGATGATCGGTAGTGCCAGGGCAACGGATACCACAATCAAAGCCTGGGTGCGCACTTCCAGAGACTGACCGAATTCCCGTAGCCACCATACCGCAGCCAGGGAACACAACAGTGCAAAGCAGTTGATCCAGATACTGGTGGGTGCCTGAGGGCACGAAACGGCAGGCGCGGTAGCCGGGTTCCGACGAGCGGAGCCAGCTTTGCTGCCCTGTTTTTTATTTATTTTTCTCATAATCCATACAGCGGGCAATGGGCTGATATTTCTGTAGAACTTTTTACATAACTACTTTTAAAAGCACTATGTTGCTGGCTTTGATTCTGGGCTGACAATCACACGCCTAATTCGACGTCTAGGCGAGGAAAGCGGCCTGACCAGATTGAGCAACCTCCCGAGTGTACCGGGTTGTGTACCCGCTAGCCAACCGCGCCACCAGGTTTGTGAAATCAGTGGCGATGATGGCCGCTATGCGCTTCTTGCTCTGGCGCTTCCTGCTGCGTCTCCGCGGGCACATGTTCATGGGTGTACCTGCTATCGCCAGGTTCGGTTAGCGGTGCACTATGCATATGACGCCCGTGAGCACCGGAATGACTCCCCTCCAATGCACTACTTCCTTCAGGCATCGGGGAATGTGCGTCGCCGTGGGCATGTCCACCGTGATGCAGCGCACCCCAGAGTGTCCAGAGCCCGAACAGCAGTATCAACAAGGCCATTGACAGGCGCACACCAGGCTTCTGCACCAGCGTGCGTAACTGTACCGCCGCCGCCCCGCTGGCGACCACCGCCGGCACAGTGCCGAGGCCGAAGGCTGCCATCGCCAGCGCCGCTTCCGGGCCATTGCCCTGGGCAAGCGCAAAGGTCAGCGCGCTATACACCAGCCCGCAGGGCAACCATCCCCACAATGCGCCGAGCGCCAGCGCCTGAGAGGTGGAGCGCACCGGTAACAGGGAGCGCGAAAGCGGCTGCAGGTAGCGCCACAGGTAGCTGCCGCCCTTTTCCAGCCACACCAGCCCGCGCCACCAGTTGGCCAGGTACAGGGCCATGGCGATCAGCATCAAACCGGCCACAATCCGCAACGGCGCCAGGGTGGTGGCCAGATCCCGGGAGAGATACGCGCCCAGCAATCCCACCAGCAGTCCCATCAGGGCGTAGCTCGCAACCCGCCCGGCGGAATAACCCAACAGTTTGCCCCACGCAGGCTTCTGGCCCGGTACCGCCAGTCCCAATGCGCCGGAAATACCGCCGCACATGCCAATACAGTGACTGCTGCCCAAAAAACCGATCACCAGTGCCGCAGCCAGGTAGCTCCAGTGCTCCATTTACGGTTTATCTCCCGGCTCGCCCTGCTCTGCACGGGTAGCGCTGGACTTCTGTTCCTCGCGGGGTCGTTCGGCAGGTTCATCATCGTCAAACAGGATACGCCGGCCCTCGGTCTCAAGATCGTCGTACTGACCGCTGTTTACCGCCCAGAAGAACAGCTTTACCGCGCACACGATGAAAAAGATTACGATGGGAACCAGCAGGAAAAGACTGTCCACAAAACACCTCAGATTTGATTACGCGGATGCCCGCTGCGCTTGTTCCCCGGCGCGGGTGATGCTCGCTGCTGGCTTGTCCTGCCAACGGGACAGGCGCAGCGCGTTGGCCACCACAATCAGCGAGCTGAGTGACATGCCCAAGGCTGCGGCCCACGGCGGCACCAGCCCCATAAAGGCCAGCGGCAGCGCCAACAGGTTGTAGAGGATGGCCCAGACCAGATTCTGGCGAATAATTGTGCGACACTTTTGCGCGAGCGCAAAGGCCCGCGGCAGTGCCCGCAGGTCGCCCTGCAGCAGAATCGCATCCGCGCGGGATTGGGCCAGATCCGCCGCACTCATCATCGCTACCGACACGTCGGCACCGGACAGCACCGGCACATCGTTGATGCCATCGCCCACCATCAGAATCCGCTCTCCGGATGACTGCGCCGCCTGCAAGCGGGCGAGCTTGTGTTCCGGCGTGGCCCCGGCGATATATTGTGTCAACCCGACTTCAGTGGCCAGACGTGCCACTTCCGAGGACGCATCGCCACTCAACAGCTCTGCCGACAGGCCTTCGCGCTGCAGGCTGGTGACGGCTGACGCGGCAGAGTCCCGCACCGCATCACCCAGCCCCAACCAGGCCACCGGACCGTCCACATCCGCAAGCATTAGCCATTGTGCATTTTCCGAGGGCATTTGCACCGCGTCAGATTGTCGCGTTTCTCTTTCGGGGGACTGCGCTCCGGCGAGCTCAAGCGCAAACTCGACGCGCCCCAGGCGGTAACAGCGAGCATCAATCCATCCCTCTACCCCCTTCCCGGTCACCGAGCGCAATTTCACTGCGTTCAGGTTACCGCTCCAGGGGCGGAAGGCGCGCGCCAGCGGGTGGTTGTTGCGGGCTTCAAGCGCGGCGGAAACATCTCTTGCCCTGGTAGCGTCCCATCCATCGCGCAACAGGTGCACATGCACCAGCCGCGGTTCACCCTCGGTCAGGGTGCCGGTTTTATCAAATATCACCCGAGTTAATCGGGGCAGCGCTTCCAGCACATGGCCTTTCGCCACCAGCAGCCCCAGCTGCTGCATGCGCAGTGTGGCCGCCGCCAGCGCTGCGGGCGTGGCCAGGGAGAGCGCACAGGGGCAGGTTACCACCAGCACCGAAAGCGCGATCCAGAATGCTTCAGACGGGTCCCGCTGCCACCAGAAGGCGAACGCCGCACAGGCAATCACCAGTACCGCGGCGACAAAGCGCCCGGCGATCCGGTCTGCCAGGGCAACCTGATCGGGCTTTTCCAGTTGCGCGGATTCCACCAGTCGCTCGATCGCCGACAGGCGGGTGCCCTCCCCGGCGGCAATCACTTTGATCACCAGCGAGGAATCGCTGTTCACACTGCCGGCAAATACGTGGCTGCCCACCCGCTTCTGCTGCAGGGCGGATTCACCGCTCAACAGGGATTCATCCACCCCGCTTTCGCCATCGATCACCTCACCATCTGCAGGTACGGTATCGCCAGGGCGCAGCAGTACATGATCGCCGGGTTTGAGTGCGGCCACGGGCACCGATTGCACCCGATCAGCGGTGCCATTTTCTGCCTGCCCCGAACCCAGTGGCGTGTCTGGATCCAGCCGCATTGCCGCCAGAGGCAGTAGTTGCGCCAGACCGCCACTGGCCAGCCCCGCCCGGTGGCGCGCACGCATTTCCACCGAGCGCCCCAGCAGCAGAAAGAAAGTGAACATGGAAACGGACTCGAAATAGACCTCACCGGTACCGAATACCGTGGCGTAGACGCTGGCGCTGTAGGCCAGGCCAATGGCCAGGGAAACCGGCACATCCATGGTCAGGTGACGGGTGCGCAGGCCGCGCCAGCCGGCGGCAAAGAATGGTTGTGCGGCGTAGCAGACTACCGGGGTGGCTACGATCAGGGATACCCAGCGGAAGAACTGTTCGAACTGGTGCTCAATACCATCGCTGGCACCAAAGTAGAGGGCGATGGCAAACATCATCACCTGCATGGTGCCGAGACCGGCCACCCCCAGACGGCGCATGGAGGCACGCCGCTCCTGCTGGATCAATTGTTCACTGTTGGCGGCGGTTGCGGGTGCGGGTCGATAGCCGATCTCCGCCAGGCCCGCGAACAGCTGGCTCACTCTGACAGAATCCGCCGCGAACAGAATCTGGGCGCGCTGGGTACTGGCGTTAACGGAGATCTTTTCTACCCCGGGAATTTGGCCCAGGTGCTTTTCGATCAGCCACACACATGCAGCACAGGTAATCCCGCCTACCAGCAGGCTCGCAATACGGTGTCGCGATGGCTCTACATTGCGCACAAACGCACTTTGCACCTCGGGCAGGTCGTAGGCTGACCAGCGATCGTCGATGGCGCCTTCATCGGGACGCTCATTACTGCGTTCGCGGAAGCGATAGAAGTTATCCAGGCCACCAGCCACGATAGCCCCTGCCACTGCCTCACAGCCGGGACAGCACATGGGGCGATCGGCACCCTGGATACGAACGGAATAGCGGCTGCCCGGTGCAACTGGCAGTCCGCAGTGATAGCAGTCTTCGGAGGGGGGCTCGGCGCCCCGGGTAGTGCCCGTGGGGATTGCCCCCGATAGCTCACTCATTGGACAGCGGGATTCAGCGGCGCTCCGTTGCCGAGGTTGAAGTTGATTTCCCCTTTCAGCCGCCATTCGGCTTTTTCGTGCTGTTTCGGGTCCAGTTCTGGAGAAAGCTGCAGGTACCAGCGGTTTTGCAGCGTCTCGTTCAGCTGTCCACGATAGCGTCCCGGCGCGAGCAGATCCACCACGACATGGGTGTCCAGATCGGCCTCAACCGGGTGGCTCAAAGTCAGCAACAACTGCTCGGGGTAAATGAGATCCCCCTTGAGATTGACGGAGATGCTCTTTTCAACCGGGTCATACTGGACCATACCCGCCATACCCAGCTCCGCCGCGCGCTGATCCTGGTGTGCCATAAAGTGGTACAGGCGGCTGTCTTTGTAATAGGTGTCACTGACCGTATCGTCGGCATAACGCACCGCGATGGACACCATGATCGTTGACATGATCACCACCATGATCAGGGGTGCCATGAGAATCCAAAACCAGATCTCCCGATACCAGGGACGCGGTTGCTCGTTGTTATCCCGGTTCTGATTCACCTGCGCGCTTACCATGTTCTGTTAACCATCTGATACTGCTTATTTGGGGCCGATAAATACGGTGCGGTGCCGGTCTTCCAGCTCCGGGGCATCCTTGGCACGGATGACGATATCAATATCGTGCTTGGCTTCTTTCAGTTGCTCCCGGGGTACGCTGACACGAATAGGGATGGAATAAATTTCTCCGGGTGCAAACCGCACCCCACGCTGCATCCGCAGGGAGTAATCGTACCCTTCCTTGCCCTCGATCTGCACTTCAAACTCGTGGGGTCTCTGATCCATATTGGTGATCTTGACCCGGTATACGTTCTGCACCATGCCCCGAGACAGGCGATACATCTGGGTACCGCGGTCCCGCAACACCTCCGCCTGCACCGGAGAACGATCCACCACCTGGAACGCCAGCAGGCCTATCATCAACAGCAGGACGGCCGCATAACCGAACAGGCGCGGTCGCGCAAACTGGGTCTTTCCGGTTTCCAGCTCGTCTTCGGAGGTAAAGCGGATCAGCCCCCGCGGATATTCCATCTTGTCCATCACGCTGTTGCAGGCATCCACGCACAGGCCGCAGTTGATGCATTCGTACTGCATGCCATCACGGATATCGATATCCACCGGGCAGACCTGCACACACCAGTAACAGTCGATACAGTCGCCCATTCCCTCGGCCTTGTAATCGGTACCCTTTTTTCGGGGGCCTCGGGCCTCGCCACGGCGGGTGTCATAGTACACCGCGAGGGTATCCTTGTCGTACATCACCGACTGGAAGCGGGCGTAGGGGCACATGTACTTACATACCTGCTCCCGCATAAAACCCGCATTCATATAAGTGGCGAAAGTAAATAAGCCAACCCAGAACACCCCTTGCGGGTGCGCGCTGAAGGTGGCGAGATCCACCACGAGATCGCGAATACCGTAGAAATAGCCGACAAAGGCCAGCGCGGTCGCCAGGGAGATCAACAGCCAGATGGTATGAGTACCGCCCTTGCGCAGTAGCTTCTCAACGCTCCAAGGCGCCTGGTCCAGCTTCATGCGCTTGGCGCGATCCCCTTCACACACCCGCTCCGCCCAGATGAACATCAGCGTCCACACGGTCTGCGGACAGGTGAAGCCACACCAGACGCGCCCAAGCCAGGTAGTGATCGCGAAAAGTGCAAACGCGGCGATGATCAGCAGCCAGGCCAGCAGGAAGCCATCCTGGGGCCCAAAGGTGGTCCAGAGGATATGGAATTTCCGCGCCGGCAGATCAAAATGGACCGCCTGATGGCCATCGATATTGAGCCAGGGGATAA
This sequence comes from Microbulbifer celer, assembly GCF_020991125.1. Classification (NCBI taxonomy): domain Bacteria; kingdom Pseudomonadati; phylum Pseudomonadota; class Gammaproteobacteria; order Cellvibrionales; family Microbulbiferaceae; genus Microbulbifer; species Microbulbifer celer. Next base: position 976,406 of record NZ_CP087715.1, on the reverse strand, counting down.
AGAAAAAGGCTAACAGCAAAGGCAGGCCGGTATATTTCCGGATGCGGGTGTAGATGCCACGGATATGGCGAATGTAGACCTTGTCTTCGGACTCATAGAGCATGCGGTAACGAACTTCACCGTCGCCATCCTGCTCTTCCCGGGTTGGAATTCTATCGCTCACAAAACCTCACTCACCCGCACTTGAGAACGGGATGGTAACTGCAGTAACTTGCAATGAGGCTTGTTATTCTTCCCTGCGGTGCCCTTCCCGGCAATCAGGGCAGCGACACAAGGTCGCCGCCCCTCCTTTGTATTGCGCTATCAAACTTACCCAGAAGCCTTTACTGCTGCACTTCTTCCTGGCGCGACAGGCTGTAGACATAGGCTGCCACCAGACGGATCTTGTCTTCACGCAGTTTGTCTTTCTGCGACGGCATCTCGTTGCTGCGCCCACCGCGAATGGTGTGCTGAATCTCTTCGCGGCTGCTGCCGTAGAGCCAGATATTGTCGGTCAGGTTGGGAGCGCCCAGAGACTGGTTGCCTTTGCCGTCCACGCCGTGACAGGCCATGCACACGGTACCGAACACCTCTTTGCCTTCCGCGGCCATGGCGGCGTCGTGTTCCAGCCCATTGAGGCTCAGCACATACTCCGTCGCGTTCTTGACGCCCTCTTCGCCGATTACCGGCCCTTGAGGAGGCATCAACCCCTTGCGCCCCTCATGCAGGGTCTCAAGGATTTTTTCCGGGGTACCGCCATACAACCAGTCGTTGTCGGTCAGGTTCGGGAAGCCGTAGTTGCCACCGCCGTCCGCACCGTGACAAACAGAACAGTTGTTGGCAAAGATACGTGCGCCCATTTTCAGCGCTTCGCGACTCTCCGCGATCTTCTCAATCGGCTGGTCAACATACTGGCCAAAGGTATCCTTGAATTCCGCCTGAGCCTTGGCCTGATCCGCTTTCAAGGCACCTACTGAGGTCCAGCCGGCGATGCCTTTGAAGTTACCCATACCCGGGTAGATAACCAGGTAAGCCGCCGAGAAAACCAGAGTCAGAATGAAGAGCAGAAACCACCATTTGGGCAGTGGGTTGTCATACTCTTCGATGCCGTCATAGACGTGGCCAGTGGTCCGGTTCTCCGGGTCTTCCTGGTCGTCCACTGCCACCTTGCGGTTGGCAAACAACACCCAGGTCACCAGCGCGAGATTGGTAAGGGTGAGCACAATTACCCAGATACTCCAACCTGTACTCATTTGTCTTGCCCCTGTTCCTGTTTGGCTCCGTCTTCATCGCCGGAGCGGGATTCGCTCTTTTGAGCGTCCTCTTTTGTTGATTCCTGTTCGTCAGCAAATGGCAATTTGGCGTCCTCTTCAAAGCGCTTTTTACGCTTGGGCGAGAAGGCCCACCAGCAGATTGCCAGAAACGCAACGGCGCCAAGCACCACACCGATTTGCCGCAATACGTTGATATCCACGTTAAGTCCGCCCTTAGCGTTTCTGCTGCACCAGAGTGCCCAGCTGCTGCAGGTAGGCCACCAACGCATCAATTTCCGTTACGCGACCGCCAATAAAAGGTTTGCTGGCATTGGCGATATCTTCATCGGTGTAAGGCACACCGGTTACTCGCAATGCACGCATCTTGTCCGCGGTATGCTCACCGGTCACCACGTTGTCAAACAGCCACGGGTATGACGGCATGATGGATTCCGGCACCACGTTGCGCGGGTTGTACATATGCGCACGATGCCACTCATCAGAGTAACGGCCACCGACACGGGCCAGATCCGGGCCGGTACGCTTTGACCCCCACAGGAACGGGTGGTCATACACATACTCCTGCGCCATGGAGTAATGGCCGTAACGCTCCACCTCCGCACGCAACGGGCGAATCATCTGCGTATGGCACACGTGACAGCCTTCGCGGATATAGATATCACGCCCTTCAAGCTCTACCGGGCCCAGCGGCTCAAGACCGGCAATTGGCTCGTTGTTGTTGGTGGTAAAAAACTGTGGAACGATTTCTACCAGGCCACCGAAGCTGATCGCTACCACGATCAGCACAATCATCAGGCCGATGTTTTTTTCTACGATGTCATGATTCTTCACGATTCGTTCCCCTTATGCCGACTTCGCTACAGGCAGATTTTCATCGTGACGCACTTCGTCTTCCTCGGGCTCATCTGTGATGGTGCGGAATACGTTGTACGCCATCAGGAACATGCCGGTCAGGAAGAAGGCACCACCCAGCCAGCGCACGATGTAACCCGGATGGCTGGCAATCACGCTTTCAACAAAGCTGTAAGTCAGGGTGCCGTCGGCGTTGAAGGCACGCCACATCAGGCCCTGGGTAATACCGTTGACCCACATAGCTGCGATGTACAGCACAGTGCCCACGGTGGCGAGCCAGAAATGTGCGTTAATCAATTTCACGCTGTACATTTCCTTGCGATGCCACAGTACCGGCACCAGGTGATACAGGGCACCGATGGAAATCATTGCCACCCAGCCGAGAGCACCGGAGTGCACGTGGCCAATCGTCCAGTCTGTGTTGTGGGACAGAGCGTTCACGGTCTTGATGGACATCATCGGGCCTTCGAAGGTGGACATACCGTAGAAGGACAGAGATACCACCAGGAAGCGCAGGGTCGGGTCGGTGCGCAGTTTGTGCCAGGCACCGGACAGGGTCATGATGCCGTTGATCATGCCACCCCAGGAGGGCGCCAGCAGGATCACGGACATCACCATCGCCAGGCTCTGGGTCCAGTCCGGCAGCGCGGAGTAATGCAGATGGTGACCACCGGCCCAGACGTAAATGGAGATCAACGCCCAGAAGTGCACGATGGACAGCTGGTAGGAATATACCGGCCGGCCAGCCTGCTTGGGCACGAAGTAATACATGATGCCGAGGAAGGCCGCGGTGAGGAAGAAGCCCACAGCATTGTGCCCGTACCACCACTGGATCATCGCGTCCTTGGTGCCGGAATACATGGAATAGGCTTTCCATGAGTCCGCACTGATCGGCACCGCCAGGTTATTGACGATATGCAGCACCGCAATCGTGATGATGTAAGCACCGAAGAACCAGTTGGCCACGTAAATGTGGGAGGTGCGACGCTTGGCAATGGTGCCAAAGAACACCAGCGCATAGGCAATCCAGATCAGTGCGATCAGGATGTCCAGAGGCCACTCCAGCTCGGCATATTCTTTTGTGGAGGTAATCCCCTGGGGCAGGGTTATGATCGCGCCGAGAATGACCACCTGCCATCCCCAGAAGGTGAACGGGATCATCCAACCGCCCCACAGCCGTGTCTGGCAGGTGCGCTGGACCACGTAATAGGAGGTTGCAAACAGTACGCTGCCACCAAACGCAAAGATCACACCATTGGTGTGCAGCGGTCTGAGACGTCCGAAATGCGTGAAAGGTTGCCAGATATCATTCAGTGCGGGCCATGCCAGCTGCGCGGCGATCAATACGCCGACACCCATGCCAACAATACCCCAGACCACCGACATGATGGTGAACTGGCGCACGATGTTGTAGTCATAGTCCGGCAACTTGCCGGTCTCTGCCACCGTAGTCGTCATTGTGTTACTTCCGTTGCTTTTTGAGATTCGTTTCCGTCAGACACGCAAGACCCCGCCCTTAAAATAGCGGCTATCCCCTTCACCGTAGACGGGACCGGTCGCGAGGCGACGATTTAAACGCATCAATCGTCGCTCGTGACTGATTTAGATCAAGTCGCGGCCTTTACCTGCCGCAATGCGCAGGCGCAAGGCGTTCAATTTGATGAAACCCTCGGCGTCTTTCTGATCATAAGCGCCAGCGTCATCTTCAAAGGTTGCAATGCGCTCATCGAACAGACTGTCTTCAGAGCGGCGCCCTACTGCAGTCACGCTGCCTTTGTATAGTTTCAGACGCACTTCCCCGTTTACCACGGACTGGGACTGGTCAATGGCCGCCTGCAGCATCTCGCGCTCGGGAGACCACCAGTAACCGTTGTAAATCAGCTTCGCGTAGCGCGGCATCAGCTCGTCTTTCAGATGCGCCACTTCGCGGTCCAGCGTGATGGATTCGATCGCGCGGTGGGCCTTGAGCAGAATGGTGCCACCCGGGGTTTCGTAACAGCCGCGGGACTTCATGCCCACATAGCGATTCTCGACGATATCGAGACGGCCGATGCCATTGGCACCGCCCAGCTTGTTCAGTTTTTCCAGCAGTGCGGCGGGGCTCATTTCCTCACCATCGATGGCGACCGGGTCGCCGCCTTTGTACTGCAGGGTGATATAGGTCGGCTGATCCGGTGCCGCTTCGGGGCTGACACTCCAGCGCCACATCTCTTCTTCGGCTTCCGCCCAGGGTTCTTCCAGCACACCGCCCTCGTAGGAAATGTGCAGCAGGTTGGCATCCATGGAGTACGGGGACTTTTTCTTCTTGCCGGAGAAGTCCACGGGAATTTTGTGCTGCTCGCAGTATTCCATCAGTTTTTCGCGGGAGTTGAGATCCCACTCGCGCCAGGGGGCAATCACCTGGATGCCCGGCTTCAGAGCGTAGGCGCCCAATTCAAAGCGTACCTGATCGTTACCTTTACCCGTGGCGCCATGGGAAATGGCATCAGCACCGGTTTCATTGGCGATCTCGATCAGGCGCTTGGCAATCAATGGACGGGCGATGGAGGTGCCCAGCAGGTACTCGCCTTCATAGATGGTGTTGGCGCGAAACATCGGGAATACATAGTCGCGCACGAACTCTTCGCGCAGATCGTCGATGTAGATTTCCTTCACGCCCAGCGCTTCTGCTTTGGCGCGGGCGGGCTCAACTTCTTCTCCCTGACCGATATCCGCGGTAAAGGTAACCACCTCACAGTCGTAGGTATCCTGCAGCCAGCGAACGATTACAGAAGTATCCAGTCCACCGGAATACGCCAATACCACCTTATCGATTTTGCTCATTACAATCCTCTGTGAATAGCGGGAAGCCAGGACCCTGCGGCAACACGCCAGCTCCTTGCAGAGCAAGCGGTATTGGCAAGATGTTCGGTCTGGGGGGATTATTCTTGGAGGTTTACCCAGCGAGTGGGCATACCCCACCCGATTTCGGGGCGCGATTGTAGCGTCTCGAAACGCCTACGACTAGCACCGAAAAATGCAGCCATCTGATCAAACGGCATTATCTCAACACCATTTGATCACTTTACACTCAAACTGCTGACCATTGAGGCAGGCACTGCATGTTTCGCATTTTTTTGGCGCTTCGGGTAGCATCGGCGCCGCGATCAATCCGGTAGGAGACAAGACGGTGGAAACCGAGCAGAAAATTACCCTGCGTGCCCCTGATGACTGGCACATTCATCTACGCGATGGGGACGCCCTGCCCCGCACCGTCGGCGATGCGGCACGTCAGTTCCGTCGCGCCATCATCATGCCCAACCTGGTACCACCGGTCACCAACGCCCAGGGTGCGCAGGCCTACAAAGCGCGCATCCAGGACAGTATTCCCGAGGGTACGCAGTTCGAGCCGCTGATGGTCATCTACCTGACCGATAACACGACCCCTGAAATCGTGCGCGAGGCGCATGCAGCGGGCGTGGTCGCCGCGAAGCTCTATCCGGCCGGTGCCACCACCAACTCTGACTCAGGCGTCACTGATATCAAGAATATCTATCCGGCCCTGGCAGAAATGCAGGAGTGCGGCATGAAACTGCTGCTGCACGGAGAGGTGACTACCAGCGATATCGATATCTTCGACCGCGAGCGGATTTTCATCGAGACCATTCTCGGCCGCGTTGTGGATGATTTCCCCACTCTCAAGGTGGTGCTGGAACATATCACCACCGCCCAAGCGGCCGAGTTTGTTGCCAGCGCCCGTGAGGGCGTCGCAGCCACCATTACCGCCCACCACCTGCTCTACAACCGCAACCACATGCTGGTGGGGGGCATCCGCCCACACTACTACTGCCTGCCAATCCTCAAGCGTGGCGACCACCAGAGCGCACTGATCGATGCGGCGACCAGCGGCAATCCCAGGTTTTTCCTCGGCACCGATTCCGCCCCCCACATCCAGGGTAAAAAGGAATCAGCCTGTGGCTGCGCGGGCTGTTATACCGCCTACACCGCCCTTGAACTGTATGCGGAAGTATTCGAGCGCGCGGGCAAGCTGGATCGACTGCAGAGCTTTGCCAGTGAATTTGGCCCTGACTTCTACGGCCTGCCCCGCAACACCGGTACCGTAACACTGGTAAAATCTCCATGGACAGTGCCCGCGGGTTTACCCATGGGCGAGGAAGCACTGATCCCGCTGGCCGCCGGTGAAACACTGAACTGGCGTCTGCAAGCGGCCGAGTGATCGAGCGCCCGGCAACTTACAAAAAGACCCATCGACCAACAGCAATTCAGGAAACTCCGTGACTCCAGCAGAAGAACCCAACGGCCCCAAGAGTGCTCTGGCGCAACGTTTTCGCGGCTTCCTGCCGGTGGTGCTGGATCTGGAAAGTGGCGGTTTCAATGCGCGCACTGACGCCCTGCTGGAAGTGTCCGCCGTGATCCTCAATATGAACGACGATGGGGACCTGTACCCGGAGTCGGTCCACAGCTTCCATATCGAGCCATTCGACGGCGCGAACATCGAGCAGTCGGCACTGGACTTTATCGGTATCGACCTGGAATCCCCCGACCGCGATGCACTGCCGGAAGAGATTGCGCTACCGGAAATGTTCCGTGCCATTCGCAAGGCCATCAAACACCACAGCTGCACCCGTGCGGTGATGGTGGCGCACAACGCGCACTTTGATCTGGGCTTTATCAATGCGGCGGTCGAGCGCTGCGGTATCAAGCGCAACCCTTTCCACCCGTTTTCCTGCTTTGATACCGCCACCCTCTCCGGGCTGGCCTACGGACAGACGGTACTGGCCAAGGCCTGTCAGGTTGCGGGTATCCCCTTCGATAACAGCAGCGCCCACGCCGCAGACTACGATGCATCCAAAACTGCAGAACTGTTCTGCGGCATCGTCAACCGCTGGAAGGCTCTCGGCGGCTGGCCACCCCTGCCACCAGAAGCCGACAATCCTGAATCAACAGTGGACTCCGAATCCCCCAAGAGTGAATAAGCGCAGCCTTCTGCGCTCTCCAACCTTGGTCGCATATTCACCGTGAGCTGCCCTGGCTAGTCTGGGGTGCTTCCAATAAAAATAACGGTGAAAGCGATGACAAACAGAAAACAACACATCCTCCAGAGCGCAGGCCTGGGACTCTCCTTGATATGCAGTGCCAATGTTGCAGACGCAGGCAGCTGGCAGCAGAACGTGTCCATCGGCGGCTTCAACAAAGTGCATGTCTACACACCTGACACGGCTTCCCCCATCGGCGATGGCAAATCTCTACTGATAGTACTCCATGGCTGCACCCAGTCCATCGACGCCTACCTGAGCGCCAACCTGGAGCAGGCCGCTGAAAAATTCGGCATGGTGGTGGCAGTGCCGGACGCCATGAATAAAGCCGGTTTCAGCTGCTGGTCCTACTGGCAGGGCACCAAATCGCGCACCTCTGGTGACTACAAGAACCTGATCAACCTGGCCAATGCCATGAGCGGAGATGCCGCCCGCGACATCGATCCCGACCAGGTCTATATCGCGGGATTGTCCTCCGGTGCTTCATTTGCCAACACCACCGCCTGTATCGCGCCAGATGTGTTTGCTGGTATGGGGATCAGTGCGGGCCCCAGCATCGGCACCAGCTCCAGCGGCGCCATCGGCAGCTGCGAAACCGCCAATGTCACCAGTCGCTGCAACAGCTACGCAGGCAGTTACGCCAGCCATTTTGATACCCAGATCTCTTCCATTGCCCACGGTACGAGCGATACGACGGTAGACGACTGTTACAACACGCAGAATGCCGAGGGCATGGCCGGGGTCTACGGCGTCAACCAATTGCCGGGCAGCAACACATACAGCGATGGCAGCCGCACCGCCAGTGAAACCCTGTGGGAAGACGGCCGTGTGTCCATGCTCTGGCTCAATGGCGTCGACCACTCCTGGTCCGGCGGACAGGGTGCCAACGGCAGCTATATCAGTGGTGCCGGCATCAATTACGCCAGTTATCTCGGCCAGTATTTCAGCGAAAACAATCGGCGTGTTGATCGCAATCAGGGGCCGGTGCTGAGCGATATCTCTCTTTCCACCAGTGGCAATCAGATTCTGGTAAGCGGCACCGCCACAGACCAGGAAGGCTCGGTACAAGTTGTAGAAGCCACATTTGACGGCGACACCAGCAGTTCGGTGAGCGGAGGCACCGACGCCACTGATTTTTTTTCCCTGACCAGCCCGGCACTGGCCGATGATCTCTATCTGGTGACGGTCGCCGCCACCGACAATGCAGGTGCAAGCGGAGAACCTTTCTCACAGACAGTCCGTGTGGGGCCGGAACCACCCGCCAGTGCACCGGTACTGAGCGAAGTCACCGCTAACGTCGCCGCGCAGTGCGTTACCATTTCCGGCTCTGTAGTGGATGAAAACCAGAACCTGGATACCGTCGAAGTGGCCTTCAACAATAGCACTGTGACGGCCTCTGTTGCGGGCACCAGCTTTTCCGCAGAACAGTGCAACCTGCCCGGAGGCAACGGCAGCGCCACCGTAACCGCGACGGACCTGACAGATCTCTCGAGTAGCACAACCGTTGGCTTCGAGGTGGATGCCGGTGTAACCGCAACGCTGGACACCCATATCGCCGATGGACGCCTGGATTACACCAATTACGCCAACTGCTATCTGGAATACAGCACTGCTGCGTTCCGTCTCGACGAGCTTCCAGCAGGCGGCGGTCAGTGCCAGTGGCAGGATGACGACAGGTCCTGCACAGGTCCGACGGTGGCGTGTTCTGGCAGCAGCGGTGGAAGCAGTAGTGGTGGCAGCAGCGGTGGTGGCGAGGGCGATTGCACCGAGCAATCTGCTTATAACTACTACCACAAGACCGCCGGACGGGCGTACAGCACCGGTAACCCGATGGCTCCGGACTATTTCGCACAAGGGACCGATGAGCCAATGCAGGGGTCTACCTGGGGCCTCAACACCCTGAGCAGTGCTGACGGACAGAACTGGTCGGTCGGAAGCTGCCCCTGAAAATATCCGCCCCCGGGGCTGACAGCGGTGTGAACACCGGTTCTATGGCAGCCCCACTAGGCCAAAAGTACACGTCGAAACAGCAGCGGGTGATTTTTTATACAAAACAGGATATGATACGCCTTCCCTATAGAAACCTGGATAATATTGTGGCTAAGAAAGCTTCCGGCGCATCGAAGCGCGGCAAGGACTCGAACACCCCTCTGGAATCCCGCGAATCCATTGAATCGCAGGTTCAGGCCTTCCTTTCAGGCGGTGGTGAGATCCAGCAGATCCCCAAAGGTGTCAGTGGGCAGACCAATACCTCAGGTCCCAAACATATCACTCTCGGTAAAAAACCCCGCAGCTGATACGCCCCACCTCGTCAGCACCAACTGTATTTCCCCCAAGGCGCAAGCTGTATTGATAGCTCCTTGAGAAGCTCCCAACTTTCCGACCCTGAATCTCGGTGGTTTACCTACGCCTGTATTTCGCGCACGCCCCTCGACATTACCAGTACCAAAGCCGCACCTTGTAGATTGCAAAAATCAGATAGCAAAAAGGGCGGAAAGATCCGCCCTTTTCACGTTCTGTATCAACCGACTCTACACCTCAGGGCATATCATCCAGTTCTGCACCTTCCTTGACCGGCGGCATCAGATCTTCTTTGGAGATGTGCATGGCCATCAGGATATTGGCCGCAACATACACAGAAGAGAATGTACCGATTATCACACCCACGATAAGAGCGAGTGAGAAGTTGTGAATCAGCTCACCACCAAAAAACTGCAGGGCCCACAATACCAGTAAGGTGGTAAAAGAGGTCATAAAGGTACGGCTCAAGGTCTGGCTCATGGAGATATTGATGATCTCCGCCGGCTCAGCCTGACGCACCTTGCGGAAATTCTCCCGCACCCGGTCAAACACTACGATGGTGTCGTTGATTGAGTAGCCGATGACCGCCAGCACCGCAGCCAGAACGGTAAGATCGAAATCCAGTCGCAAAATGGCAAAAAAGCCCAGTACGATAATCACATCGTGAATCAAGGCTACTACAGCGCCCACGGCAAACTTGTACTGGAAGCGCAATGCCACGTAGGCCATCACCACGATCAGGGCAAACAGCATTCCCAGGCCGCCATCATCGCGTAACTCTTCGCCGATCTGCGGGCCAACCATTTCCACCCGACGCAGGTCGATACGGCCATCCGTATGCTGGCGCAAGGCCGCCACCACGTTATCGCCAATGGATTGGGTCGCTTCCGCATCCCGGGCATTCTGCTGCGTCTGCTCCGCGGCAACATCCGGCGGCAATTTGATCAGCAGCTCGCTGTCAGATCCAAACCGCACCACGGCCGCGCCGGCAAAGCCGGCGTCTTCCAGCTGGGAACGTACGTCCTCAATTCGGGGGGCGTTTTCGTAACCCACTTCAATCTGGGTACCGCCGGTAAAGTCGAGTCCCAGCTTCAGACCATTCATGGTAAGGGCAATAATAGACGCGATCACCAGCGCCGCAGATACCGCCGCTGCCACCTTGCGCCAGCGCATGAAATCATACACACGCTTACCCATGTATTCGGTGATCTTGCCGTTTTCTTCTTTGGTATTAGTCATCACCGTCCCCTTAAATCCACAGTTTCTCGACACGGCGACCGCCGTAGAACAAATTGATCAGTGCCCGCGTACCCATGATCGCACTGAACATGGAAGTAAGGATGCCGATCGACAGGGTCACGGCAAAGCCCTGCACCGGGCCGGAACCGATCGCGTACAGAATGACAGCAACAATCAGGGTGGTGAGGTTGGCGTCCACAATCGCACTGTAGGCGTTATCAAAACCGGCATTGATCGCGGACTGCGGCGGCATCCCATTGCGCAACTCCTCCCGTATTCGCGAGAAGATCAGCACGTTGGCATCCACCGCCATACCGATGGTTAGTACCATACCCGCAATACCTGGCAGAGTCAGCGTGGCACCGAGAATCGACATCACCGCCACCAGCAGTACCAGGTTGACTGCCAGGGCGATGTTCGCGGCAAGGCCGAATACGCGGTAGAAGATCAGCATACACAGCACCACTGCCAGCAAACCGATCTGCACCGAGGTCACACCGACCTTGATGTTGTCTGCTCCCAGAGACGGGCCGATCACCCGCTCTTCCACAAAATACATCGGTGCCGCCAGCGCGCCGGCCCGCAGTAGCAGCGCGAGCTCCTGGGCCTCGGCCGGGCTGTCCAGGCCGGTGGTGCGGAACTGCCTGCCCAGCGGACTCTGTACCGTGGCCAGGCTGATAATTTTCTTGTCATCTGTACGGCGCTGTACAGTAATCTCATTACCCTCTTCATCGACCGTTGTTTCCGGGATGAAACGGCTCTCGATAAACAGGGTCCCCATGCGGCGCCCCACGTTCTTCCAGGTCGCACGGTGCATCATTTCGCCACCGCGAGAATCGAGGGTGATATTCACCTGCGGGAAACCGCTCTCGTCATAACCGACGCGGGCATCGGTCACCCGATCGCCCTTGATGATGATGTCGCGCTCGAGCCAGGCACCACCGTAAGCAGCGCGCTCGCGTTCGTTGCGATATTCGAAATACTCTTTATTGGTCACCAGCGCATCCGGCTTGGCTTCCATGCGGTATTCCAGGTTTGCGGTTTTACCGATGATGCGCTTCGCTTCCGCGGTGTCCTGCACACCGGGCAGTTCAACCACGATACGGTTGCGCCCCTGACGCTGGACAATGGGCTCGGCAACACCCAGCTCATTTACACGGTTGCGCAGCGTGGTGAGGTTCTGGGTAACGGCGTAGTCTTCGAGTTGCTTGATTTCCTGCTCTTGCAGCGTCGCGCGCACCTCAAGATTATTGCCACTGCCCGCTTCGCGCAGTTGCAGGGTCGGGAATTCCTTGCGCAATGTGCGCATTGCCAGGCTCTGAAGCTCCCCGGTGCGGAAACGGGCAACAATCTCCCGGTCATCGACCAGATCCACACTGCGATAGCGGGCTTTTGCCGCGCGCAGCTTGGATTTCACGTCAGAGACGTAGCCTTCCATATTGGTCTTTACGATGGTGTTGGTATCCACCTCCATCAGAAAGTGCACACCGCCGGCCAGGTCAAGGCCAAGCTTCATCGGGCTCGCGCCCATGTTCATCAGCCATTCCGGCGTGGTCGGCGCCAGGTTGAGCGCCACGACGTAGTCACCGTGGCCCAGCGCTTCCTGAATCGCACGCTTCGCCGGCAGCTGCTCTTCGATAGACTTCAGTCGCAGCAGAACGGATTTATCCTGAACTTCGCCGCCAAAATGGGCGATATCCGCATCATCCAGCGCCTTTTCCGCTTGGTTCAATACGTTCTGATCAATCTTGAGCGCACTGGACTGACCTGAGATCTGCACAGCGGGATCGGGCGGATAGAGGTTGGGCGCCGCGTAGAGCAGCCCCAGACCGGCGATAATCAGGATCAGGAGATATTTCCAGATGGGATAGCGATTCATGCTGTTCTCATTGTTGGACTGGCACCATTCCTGGTGCTCGTTTATAGCGATAACCGCAGATATGCGGGCTTGGGCCGCCGATTGCAAGACCGTAGGCCGGTTCGGGGACAGCCCCTGAGTGGGGGCTGATTATACGGGGATGGGCAGTGGGCACAAATGCGTGCCACTGACGCCTATCTCAACTCGGGTACTTCCCGCCCCAACCCGGCGTAGAACTCGGCAACCACCGCTTCCAGGCGGCCTTCGGCAATCCCGTCCCGCAGGCGCTGCATCACCCGCTGGTAGTGTCGCAGGTTGTGGATGGTGTTCAGCTGCGAGCCCAGAATTTCGCCGCATTTGTCCAGGTGATGCAGGTAGCTTCGGGAAAAGTGCCGACAGGTATAGCAGTCGCAATCCTCCTCCAGCGGCCGTGTATCGTGACGGTGGCTGGCATTACGGATCTTGACCACCCCGGCGAAGGTGAACAGATGGCCATTGCGCGCGTTGCGGGTAGGCATCACGCAATCAAACATGTCCACGCCACGGCGCACCCCCTCCACCAGATCCTCCGGTTTACCCACACCCATCAGGTAACGGGGCTTGTCTGCGGGCATCTGGTAGGCCAGGTGGTCGAGCACCTTGATCATCTCGTCCTTGGGCTCCCCCACTGACAATCCCCCGATGGCGTAACCGTCAAAGCCGATATCCGTCAGCCCGGCGAGGGAAACATCCCGCAGCTCCGGGTACATCCCACCCTGGACGATGCCAAACAGTGCGGCGGGATTGTCACCGTGGGCATCCTTGGAGCGTTTGGCCCAGCGCAGGGAAAGCTCCATGGACTTGCGGGCCTCATCCGGGGTTGCGGGATAAGGCGTGCATTCGTCAAATATCATCACCACATCCGAGCCCAGGTCCTTCTGGACCGCCATGGACTCCTCGGGCCCCATAAATACCGGGCTGCCATCCACCGGCGATTTGAAAGACACACCGTCCTCGGTGATCTTGCGCATTTTACCCAGGCTGAACACCTGAAAACCGCCGGAGTCCGTCAGAATCGGGCCCTGCCACTGCATAAAGTCGTGCAGATCGCCGTGGGCTTTGATCACTTCGGTTCCCGGGCGCAACATCAGGTGAAACGTATTGCCGAGGATGATGTGGGCATCGATATCTTCCACATCCCGCGGCAACATCCCCTTGACGGTGCCATAGGTTCCCACCGGCATGAATGCGGGGGTCTCCACGGCACCCCGCGGGAAACGCAGACGCCCGCGGCGCGCCTTACCATCGGTGGTATCCACTTCAAATGTCATGAAACACTGTCGGCTCAAGACGGCTCTCCTCTTTGGTTACAAACTGGGCTCAGAGCGAGCCGACTTCGGATGGATCCACATTGTCTTTGCGCTCAATCAGCATCGCGTCACCATAGCTGAAGAAGCGATAGCGCTCTGCTACCGCAGCCTCATAGGCCTTCATGGTATTGCGATAGCCCGCAAAGGCACTGACCAGCATCAACAGGGTAGATTCCGGCAGGTGAAAATTGGTGATCAGACGGTCGACGACCCGGAACTGGTAGCCGGGAAAAATAAAGATATCCGTTTCACCGGTGGTGGGCTTCAGAGCACCGTCAGCCGCTGCACTTTCCAAAGCGCGCACACTGGTAGTGCCCACCGCGATCACTTTGCCGCCGCGTGCGCGGCAGGCGGCAACGGCCTGACACACGCTTTCGGGGACATGCAGCACTTCACTGTGCATTTTGTGGGTATGCACGTCATCCACGCGCACCGGCTGGAAGGTGCCCGCTCCCACATGTAGCGTGACAAACGCCGTTTCGATGCCCTTGGCACGCAGGGTCTCGAGCATCTCATCATCAAAGTGAAGCCCGGCAGTGGGGGCGGCCACTGCACCGGCATTGCGGTTGTATACCGTCTGGTAGCGCTCTTTATCCGTTTCGTCATCGGGGCGATCAATATACGGCGGCAAGGGCATATGCCCCAGGCGCTCAAGAACGGAAAATACCCCTTCCTCAGGAAAACCCAGTTCAAACAGTGCATCGTGACGCGCCAGCATCTCGAGCTGCGTGTCATCTTCCAGCAGAATCCCGGTGCCCGGCTTGGGCGACTTGCTGGAACGTACGTGCGCCAGCACGCTCCGGTCATCCAGTACCCGCTCCACCAGTATTTCCAGTTTACCCCCACTCTCCTTGCGCCCGAACAGGCGCGCTGGAATCACCCGGGTGTCATTGAACACCAATAGGTCGCCGGGAGAGAGCAATGAGGGCAGATCCACAAACTGGCGATGGGACAACCCACCGTCACTACCATTCAGGCACAACAAGCGGCTTCCGCGACGCTCTTTGGCTGGCGAGCGGGCGATCAGTTCATCGGGTAAGTCGAAATAAAAATCCTGGCGGCGCATGAGTAGATTCTATACAGCTATTGGTCGGCGCGAAGAGTAACGGAAACCGGCCACAGCGCCAAATCTGGTTGACCCGGACCCGCCCATGACTATAATCGTCCCCTCAATTGAGGTTGGCAAACGTGCCAGCTCCTCTCTGCCAGAGTGGTGAAATTGGTAGACACAGGGGATTCAAAATCCCCCGCCTTAACGGGTGTGCCGGTTCGAGTCCGGCCTCTGGTACCAAACAGTAAAGCCCTGGTCGCGCGAGCGACCAGGGCTTTTTTGTGGGTATTATTTGCAGCAGTGGTTTGTAAGCGCAAGATTACCCGACATCCCAGTGCACGAATCTAAGGTGGCTTTTTTCAAACAAGAAAAAGGCCCAGCCGCGTTAGCGACTGGGCCTTTGAATTAAAGCCTGACAAACGGCAACGTCGTTTGGACTGCCGCGGGCAGCCCGAAGGGTGAGGGCCGCAGGCCCGAGTCACCATGACCTTTTCACGCAGCGAAAAATAGGTCATCGGCAGGCGTAAAAGAAAAAAGGCCGTACAGTTTCCTGTACGGCCTTTCGGGATAGAAGCCTGACGATGACCTACTCTCACATGGCGAATCACCACACTACCATCGGCGATACTGCGTTTCACTTCTGAGTTCGGCAAGGGATCAGGTGGTTCCACAGTTCTATGGTCGTCAGGCAAACTGGCTTGGGTTGGCTTGGTCTTATGGGCTGCTCTTGATATCAAGGGCCCTGCGCTGCCGTGTTACCGCCGTTTGCACGATCTTTCGATCAACGGTAACCCCAAATAATTCGGTAAAACAATCTGTAGTAATACACCGCAAGAACTCTGTATGTCTCTCGTTGCTTGCGCCTTAACGCTCACAATCCAATCCAGCCTTGCTAGATAATCGTCAGTAACCATCTCTGTTGTATGGTCAAGCCGCACGGGCAATTAGTACTGGTTAGCTCAACGCCTCACAACGCTTCCACACCCAGCCTATCAACCTGGTAGTCTTCCAGGGCCCTTTAGGGAACTCGAGGTTCCAGGGAGATCTCATCTTGAAGGAGGCTTCCCGCTTAGATGCTTTCAGCGGTTATCCCGTCCGAACATAGCTACCGGGCAATGCCACTGGCGTGACAACCCGAACACCAGAGGTTCGTTCACTCCGGTCCTCTCGTACTAGGAGCAACTCTTCTCAAATCTCCAACGCCCACGGCAGATAGGGACCGAACTGTCTCACGACGTTCTAAACCCAGCTCGCGTACCACTTTAAATGGCGAACAGCCATACCCTTGGGACCGGCTTCAGCCCCAGGATGTGATGAGCCGACATCGAGGTGCCAAACACCGCCGTCGATGTGAACTCTTGGGCGGTATCAGCCTGTTATCCCCGGAGTACCTTTTATCCGTTGAGCGACGACCCTTCCATTCAGAATCGCCGGATCACTATGACCTACTTTCGTACCTGCTCGTCATGTCTG
This sequence comes from Microbulbifer celer, assembly GCF_020991125.1. Lineage (NCBI taxonomy): Bacteria > Pseudomonadati > Pseudomonadota > Gammaproteobacteria > Cellvibrionales > Microbulbiferaceae > Microbulbifer > Microbulbifer celer. The sequence goes on along the minus strand of NZ_CP087715.1, from coordinate 959,994 downwards.
ACTCGCAGTCAAGCGCACTTATACCATTATGCTCATTGCATGATTTCCGACCATGCTGAGTGCACCTTCGTACTCCTCCGTTACTCTTTGGGAGGAGACCGCCCCAGTCAAACTACCCACCATACACTGTCCCCGATCCCGATAAGGGAACTGGGTTAGAACCTCAAACATACCAGGGTGGTATTTCAAGGATGGCTCCACTGCAACTGGCGTCACAGCTTCAAAGCCTCCCACCTATCCTACACAAGTAGGCTCAAAGTTCAGTGCAAAGCTGTAGTAAAGGTTCACGGGGTCTTTCCGTCTAGCCGCGGGTACACTGCATCTTAACAGCGATTTCAATTTCACTGAGTCTCTGGTGGAGACAGCGTGGCCATCGTTACGCCATTCGTGCAGGTCGGAACTTACCCGACAAGGAATTTCGCTACCTTAGGACCGTTATAGTTACGGCCGCCGTTTACCGGGGCTTCGATCAAGAGCTTCGCCTAAGCTAACCCCATCAATTAACCTTCCGGCACCGGGCAGGCGTCATACCGTATACGTCCACTTACGTGTTTGCACAGTACTATGTTTTTAATAAACAGTCGCAGCCACCTGGTCACTTCGACCGGTCTCAGCTTAGGGAGCAAGTCCCATCACCAAAACCGGCGTACCTTCTCCCGAAGTTACGGTACCATTTTGCCTAGTTCCTTCACCAGAGTTCTCTCAAGCGCCTTGGTATTCTCTACCTGACCACCTGTGTCGGTTTAGAGTACGGTTCGCAATTGCCTGAAGCTTAGAAGTTTTTCCTGGAAGCATGGCATCAACCACTTCACCTACAAAGTAGGCTTCGTCATCAGCTCTCGGCCTTAGGGACCCGGATTTGCCTAAGTCCCCAGCCTACTACCTTAAACACGGACAACCAATCGCCGTGCTGGCCTAGCCTTCTCCGTCACTCCATCGCAGCAATTGCAAGTACAGGAATGTTAACCTGTTTCCCATCGACTACGGCCTTCGCCCTCGCCTTAGGGGCCGACTAACCCTGTCCCGATTAGCGTTGGACAGGAACCCTTGGTCTTCCGGCGGGGAGGTTTTTCACCCCCCTTATCGTTACTCATGTCAGCATTCGCACTTGTGATACCTCCAGCAAACTTCACAGTTCACCTTCAGCGGCTTACACAACGCTCCTCTACCATGCAACAAAGTTGCATCCGCAGCTTCGGTTATCAGTTTGAGCCCCGGTATATCTTCCGCGCGGGCCGACTCGACTAGTGAGCTATTACGCTTTCTTTAAAAGATGGCTGCTTCTAAGCCAACTTCCTAGCTGTCTGGGCCTTCCCACATCGTTTCCCACTTAACTGATATTTGGGACCTTAGCTGGCGGTCTGGGTTGTTTCCCTTTCCACGACGGACGTTAGCACCCGCCGTGTGTCTCCCGCGATTGCACTCCACGGTATTCGGAGTTTGCATGGGGTTGGTAAGTCGGGATGACCCCCTAGCCCAAACAGTGCTCTACCCCCGTGGGTGAGACGCGAGGCGCTACCTAAATAGCTTTCGAGGAGAACCAGCTATCTCCCGGCTTGATTAGCCTTTCACTCCGATCCACAGGTCATCTCCTAATTTTTCAACATTAGTGAGTTCGGTCCTCCAATTGATGTTACTCAATCTTCAACCTGCCCATGGATAGATCGCCGGGTTTCGGGTCTATTGCCTGCAACTGAACGCCCTATTAAGACTCGATTTCTCTACGGCTCCCCTATGCGGTTAACCTTGCTACAGACAATAAGTCGCTGACCCATTATACAAAAGGTACGCAGTCACCCCGAAGGGCTCCTACTGCTTGTACGTATACGGTTTCAGGTTCTATTTCACTCCCCTCTCCGGGGTTCTTTTCGCCTTTCCCTCACGGTACTGGTTCACTATCGGTCAGCTGGGAGTATTTAGCCTTGGAGGATGGTCCCCCCATGTTCAGTCAAGATAACACGTGTCCCGACCTACTCGATTTCACTCTAAATGCCTTTTCGTGTACGGGGCTATCACCCTGTATCGCGGAACTTTCCAGATCCTTCCACTAAGACAAAAAGAGCTTAAGGGCTAATCCCCTTTCGCTCGCCGCTACTCAGGGAATCTCGGTTGATTTCTTTTCCTCCGGGTACTTAGATGTTTCAGTTCCCCGGGTTCGCCTCACATAGCTATGTATTCACTATGTGATACCTTAAAAAAGGTGGGTTTCCCCATTCGGAAATCCCTGGATCAAAGTCTGTGTGCCGACTCCCCAGGGCTTATCGCAGGCTCCTACGTCCTTCATCGCCTCCAGCTGCCAAGGCATCCACCGTATACGCTTAGTCGCTTGACCATACAACACAAACGACTACTAACGACTTATTACATCCAATCTCGATAAAATCACCGGATCGGACGCCGGATTGTGTGCTTGAGAGACACACATTTCTATTGATGTTGAGTATTGTTAGTACTCAACCTCGCCTTGCAGTGTATTACTACAAATTGTTTTACC